>NZ_CP023559.1:2850826-4276240 GCF_003006155.1 Salinicola tamaricis
CGGCGCTCGAAGGGGATCTCGATGGCATCGCGGGTGGTGCCGGCCTCGTCGAACACGACTACGCGGTCTTCGCCCAGCATGCGGTTGACCAGGGTCGACTTGCCCACGTTGGGGCGGCCGATCACGCCAATGTGCACACCGGGATGGCCACCCTGCGGGCCGGCCAGCGGGTCGCGGGCGGGGAAGGGCTCGAGCACTTCGTCGATCAGGGTGGTGACGTTGCGCCCGTGGGAAGCGGCGATCGGCCGCGGATCGCCGAGGCCCAGACCCCAGAAGTCGGCCATGCCGATCTGTTCGTCGAGACCGTCGGTCTTGTTGACCACCAGCCAGGTCTTCTTCTGGTTCACCCGCAGGTGATTGGCGATCGCCTGGTCCGCCGGCATTAGCCCGGCGCGGGCGTCGACCAGGAACAGCACGATATCGGCTTCGTCGATGGCGGTGAGCGACTGCTCTGCCATAGCGGCATCGATGCCTTGCTCGTCGCCACTGATACCACCGGTATCGATGACGGTGTAGGCCTTGTCGCCGAGCTGGCCGTTACCGTACTTGCGGTCACGGGTGAGGCCGGGGAAATCGGCCACCAGCGCGTCGCGCGAGCGCGTCAGGCGATTGAACAGCGTCGACTTGCCGACATTGGGGCGGCCAACCAGGGCGATAACGGGGGTCATGGCGATTCGCAAACGAGCAGCGGGAGAATGGCGCCGGCGCGGGATAGGCGTACGGCGACGTCAGGGTTGGGCGAGGGCAAAGATGCACTTCGCCTCGCGTTCTGGCGCGATTCTAGCATAGACCGCCGCCGGGCACAGACCACGATCCTTCGCCGGCATGCGCTGTGTCACGGCGGGCCCCAGACGACGACGGCCCCGTTTGAGCGGGGCCGTCGTCAACAACTAGTGCGCGTCTTCAGGGCTTGACGGTCTTGAGGTCGTAGGCGACCAGACGGCCATCGTTGGCGTAGACGTAGAGACGCTTGTCGCCGGTCAGCAGGGGCAGGGTGAGGCCGCTGCCGCTGACATGGGCGCGTCCGCTCATCTCGCCGGTGGTAGCGTCGAGCAGGTGCACGTAGCCCTCATAGTCGCCCACCGCGATATTGCCGTCGACGAAGGCCGGCGACGTCAGCCAGCGCCCTTCGAGGGTGTCGGCGTCCCACATCACGCGGCCGGAGTCGGCTTCGATGGCGAGCACGTGGCTGGCGGCATTGACCGTGAACAGGTAATTGCCCACCACCAGCGGGGTCAGGTAGCTCGACTCCTTGCGCTCCCACAGCACCTTGCCGGAGGTCGCTTCGAGGGCCACCAGACGGCCGTTGTAGCTGGTCACGAACAGGCGCCCGTCGCGGGTCAGCACCGGCTGGCCGTCGAGATCGACCAGCTGGTCGACTTCGGTACGGCCCTGGGGCACCGCGACACGCATGTCCCACAGCGGTTGGCCGCTACGGTTGTCGAGGGTCACCAGGCGGCCGTTGGCGAAGCCGGCGAAGGTGACCGGTTCGATGGTCCGCGGGGTACCGGTGCCGCGCAGGGTCAACGCCGGGATCGCGCTGGAGTAGATCCACCGCTCCTGGCCATCGGCTCGGTCGAGGGCGGTCACCGCGCCGTCGACGCTCTGCGCGATCACCAACTGACTGTTGACCTGCGGCGGTGCCAGCACTTCGCTGGAGACCCGCGAACGCCAGGCGATGCTGCCGTCGGTGCGATCCACAGCCAGGACTTCGCCGTTGCGAGTGCCCAGATAGAGGCGGCCGGGGTCGGCGCCAATGCCGCTGGAGATCGGCGTGCCGAGCTCCACTTCCCACTGGGTATCACCGCTGTCGGTATCGATCGCACGCAGATCGCCGGTCTGATCGACGGCGTAGATCGTACCGCCGTCGACCAGCGGGGTCAGCGGGTACTGGGCGCGGCCCAGACCCTCGCCGATGTCCTGACTCCAGCGCTCGTCGAGTTCGACGGTGGCGGGGAAGTCCTTGAGCTCCTTGGGCGGATACTGGGGTTCGACGCTACCGGCGCAGCCGGCCAGCAAGGTCGCGGTCAGCCCCAGGGGCAGCAGTAGGCGGGTCAGTTTCATGGGGTAGCGTCCTCTACACCGAGATCGTCGAGCTTGAGCTGAAGGCCGTAGAGCGTCTGGTCCGACGCCTGCGCCAGGTTCTGCGCTTCCTGATACGCCTGACGGGCGTCGTCGTTGCGGTCGAGGGCAACGAAGGCATCACCGCGCACCGCCTGGCGCTGCGCCTCGAGCGCTTCGGGGAAGCTTCCGTCGAGGGTCTTCAAGGCGCTGTCGGCGTCCTTGGCGGCGATCTGCAGGCGCGCCAGTTCGAGCTTTGCCAGCCCCTGCATGTAGGGGCGCTCGCTGTCGGCGATCACCGGTTCGAGCGCCTTCCGGGCGCGGGCGTCGTCGTTGGCGCCCACCGCCAGCTTGGCCTCGATCAGGCCAGCGAGATCGGCATAGAGCGTGCCGCCGTGATCGCTCTCGAGCTTGTCGGCCAGCTCGAAGGCCTGGGCGCGCGCCTTGTCATCGATGCTATCGCTGGCGGCGATGGCGATGAGCTGCTGATAGGTCACCGAGGCCTCGGCGGACTGATTCTCCTGATGCCGCTGCCAGGCGTGCCAGCCCAGCACCAGCGCCACGGCGACGACGATGCCGACCAGCAGCGCGGTGCCATTGGACTTCCACCACTCCTTGATCGCATCCAGCTGTTCTTCTTCGCTTCTCAGCTCCGCCACGGGCGGTCTCCTTACACTGTGTGACTCGGCGCCCGCTCAATCAGGCGCGCTATCGATGCCGTCTAGGCTTTTCCTGGGTCGCACGGATGCCGTCTCCGGCGCCGCGGGCACCGGAGACGGCGGCTGGCGTCACGCCTCGCCGACGATACGCTCGGCGAGCCAGGCGATGGCCGCGTCCTGGTCCAGGGTCTGCTGCTCGCCGTCATCGCGCAGCGGCTTGAGAGTCAGACGGCCATGGGCGATCTCGTCCTCGCCCAGGATCAGCGCGACCCGGGCGCCGCTGCGGTCGGCGCGCCGGATCTGGCTCTTGAAGCTGCCGCCGCCGCAGTGTACCTGAAGGCGCAGCGCCGGCAGAGTGTCGCGCAGGCGCTCGCCGAGCAGCAGGGCCTGGCGCTCGGCGCCGTCACCCATCGCCAGCAGGTAGGCGTCGACACCGCCCATGGCTTCGTCGGGGATCAGTTCCAGGGTCTCCAGCAGCAGCATCAAGCGTTCGAGGCCGATGGCGAAGCCCACCGCCGGCACGGCCTTGCCGCCGAGCTGCTCGACCAGCCCATCGTAGCGGCCGCCGCCACACACTGTACCCTGGCTGCCCAGCGCCGTGGTGGTCCACTCGAATACGGTGCGCGAGTAGTAGTCGAGCCCGCGTACCAGGCGTGGATTGAGACGGTAGCCGATGCCGGCGGCATCCAGGGTCGCCTTGAGCTGCTCGAAGTGCTCGCGCGACTCGTCGTCGAGATGATCGAAGAGCTGCGGGGCGCCGGCGAGCATCTCGGCCATGTCCGGGTTCTTGGAGTCGAGGATGCGCAGCGGGTTGCTGGTCAGGCGTCGCTGAGAGTCCTCGTCGAGCACCTCGCGGTGGGCCTCGAAGTAGGCCACCAGCGCCTCGCGGTAGCGCGCCCGGGCCTCGGGCGAGCCGAGCGAATTGAGTTCGAGCGTGACGTATTCGGACATGCCCAGCTGGCGCCACAGGCGCGCCGACAGCAGGATGATTTCGGCGTCGATATCCGGCCCGGTCATGCCGTAGGCTTCGATACCGATCTGGTGGAACTGGCGGTAGCGCCCCTTCTGCGGCCGCTCGTAGCGGAACATCGGGCCCATGTACCAGAGCCGCTGGGTCTGGTTGTGCAAAAGGCCGTGCTCCATCGCCGCGCGCACCACCGCTGCGGTGTTCTCCGGGCGCAGGGTCAGGCTCTCGCCGTTGCGGTCGTCGAAGGTATACATCTCCTTCTCGACCACATCGGTGGCTTCGCCGATCGAGCGCGCGAACAGACCGGTCTGTTCGACGATCGGGGTGCGGATCTCGCGGTAGTCGTAACGCGCCACCAGCGCGCGCAACTGGTGTTCCAGGTACTGCCACGCGGGCGACTGATCCGGCAGTAGATCGTTCATGCCGCGGATGGCTTGTATCTTGTTGCTCAACTGACACTCCTGCCTAAAGCAAAGCGCCGCGGACTCCCGGCCCGCCGGCGCTGGATGGTTCTTCGAGAGAAAGGGGTCAGGCCCCGCGGGCGATCACGGCCTCGTCGCGCGCTTCCTTCTCCTTGGCCTTGGCCCGGATCAGCGCTTCGAGATCGTCGACCAGATGGTCGTTGCGCAGCTTGCTCGCCGGCTTGCCGTCGATATAGACCAGGTTGGCGGGGCTGCCGCCAGTGAGCCCGATATCGCTCTCCTTGGCCTCGCCCGGGCCGTTGACCACGCAGCCGATCACCGAGACGTCGAGCGGGGTCATGATGTCGTCGAGGCGCTCCTCGAGGGCATTCATGGTGCCGATCACGTCGAAGTTCTGGCGCGAGCAGCTAGGGCAGGCGATGAAGTTGATGCCCTTCGAACGCAGCCGCAGGCTCTTGAGCATGTCGTAACCGACCTTGATCTCCTCCACCGGATCGGCGGCCAGCGAGACCCGGATGGTGTCGCCGATGCCATCCATCAGCAGCATGCCCAGGCCGATCGAGGACTTGACCGTACCCGAGCGCAGACCGCCCGCCTCGGTAATACCGAGATGCAGCGGCTGCTCGATCTGGGTCGCCAGCTGGCGGTAGGCGGCCACCGCCATGAACACGTCGCTGGCCTTGACGCTGACCTTGAAGTCGGGGAAGTCGAGGCGATCGAGGTGGTCGATATGGCGCATGGCGGATTCGACCAGCGCTTCCGGCGTCGGTTCGCCGTATTTCTTTTGCAGATCCTTCTCCAGCGAGCCGGCGTTGACTCCGATACGGATCGGAATGCCGTGATGGCGCGCGGCGTCGACCACCGCACGCACTCGCTCTTCGCGGCCGATGTTGCCGGGATTGATGCGTAGACAGTCGACGCCCAGTTCGGCCACGCGCAGGGCGATCTTGTAGTCGAAGTGGATGTCGGCGACCAGCGGCACGCTGACCCGACGCTTGATCTTGCCGAACGCTTCGGCGGCATCCATATCCGGTACCGAGACGCGCACGATATCGGCGCCGGCCACCTGCAGGCGCTCGATCTGTGCGACCGTGGCATCGACATCGAGCGTGTCGGTGTTGGTCATGCTCTGCACGGAGATGGGGGCGCCGCCGCCGACGGCGACGTTGCCGACATGGATCTGACGCGAGAGGCGGCGGGTGATCGGAGAGTGCATGTGCATGTTGCTTCTCAGTCTCCCAGCGTGAAGCGGGCGACGTTGTTGCCGCCGGTGTATTGGCCAAGGTCGACCGTCTGGCCGCGGTAGCGCAGCGAGACACCGCTGGCGTTGCCGATGGTCAGACGGAAGGGCGGTTTGCCGCGGGCAGTCGCCTGACTGCCGGCGGACTGCAGACCGCTGAAGATGCGCTTGTCGGTGGCGTCGTAGATCTCGGTCCACGACTGCTCGTTGAAGGTCAGTGCGAGCGTATTGACGTCGGCACTGGGTGTGCTTTGGGCGCTCTCGTCACTGGACGCCGCGGCGGTCTCGGCACTCTGGCCCGCAGCGCCTTGATCGGCAGTGCCTTGGGCGTCTGCACCAGCGCTCGCGCTGCCTTGGGGGGCAGCGGTCTGGGCGCTGGTGGCGACGGACTGGGCCTCGCGCTCGTCGGCTGCCGGTGTCGCGCTGTCGCTGGCCGGCGCGGCAGTGGCATCGCCACCGACGGCGGCGTTATCGGCGGCCGGGGTGTCGGCAGCCGTGGGCATCGGCGGCAGCGCGGTATCACTGTTGGGTGCGAGCTGGGTGCCGGTATCGGCGGCCGGCGCCGCGTCGCTCGTGCCGTCGAGGGAGTCGACCGCGATCGGGGAATCGTCACTGCCGCCACCGAACAGATCGTTGCCCTCGCGGCTCTGCCACCACAGCAGGGTGAGACCGATCAGCCCGACGATCACCAGCAGGGTGAACAGTCGGAAGATCCAGGCCCCGACCCGTGACGGTGGCCGCGTGGTGTTCACCGGCGAGAGCTTGCGCTCGATATCGGACTGGCCGTGGGCGGCGTTGTAGGCGCTCACCACCTGGCGCTCGTTCATACCCAGCAGACGCGCGTAGGCGCGCACGTAGCCACGGCGGTAGGCGGCGATGGGCACCTGCTCGAAGTTGTCCTGCTCGAGCCCTTCGACCACGCTGGGGCGCAGGTTGAGCTGCAGCGCCACCTCGTCGAGGCTGAGGCCCTGACGTTCACGTTCTGCCCGCAGCATCTCGCCGGCGGACTCGGCGTGGGTGCTGCGCTCGCTCTCTTGCTGCTGTTCGTCGATGGCGCTCATGCGCGAAAATCCTTCTGCATTCTAGGGTCCATGCGCCTCAGGAACCGCCCAGCTGTTGACGGTAGAAGGCCGCCCGCGCCGAATCGCCCTGGGCGCTGGCGATGTCGCTCGCCAGGCGCAGGCTCTCGGGGCTGGTGCCGGCCACGGTGAAGTAACGCTGCAAGCGTTCCCAGGCGCGTTCGTTATTACCCTGCGTATGATCGATGCGTGCCAGGGCAAGCAGGCTGCGCGCGTTGCGCGGATCGATGTCCAGCGCGCGACGATAGCTCGCCTGCGCCGCCTGGGCATCGCCCGTCATGTCCTGGCACTGGCCCAGATTCGCGAACAGCTGGGCGCGTTTGGTATAGGTGATGTCGCGGCTCGCCAGCGTTAGTTGCTGACACGCCTGCGCATAGCGCTCGCGCTGATAGAGCAGCGCGGCGTAGTTGTTGCGGATACGGGTGGCGTCGGGCGCCGCCGCCAGCGCGCGCTCGAAGAAGCGCGCGGCGAGGTCGAGTTCACGCTGGCGCTGATAGAGCAGCGCCAGACCCTCCAGCGCCTCGGCGTCACGCGCATCGAGTTTCAGCGCGTGTTCCAAAGCCTGCTGGGCGCGGGGCAGGTTGTTCTCGGCCAGATACGCCTTGCCCAGGCGGGTGTAGGCGGCGGCCGCGTCGCTCTTGCTCTCGGCGCGCGGCGCATTGGAGGCCACCGGGGTGGCGCAGCCGTTGATCAGGCACGCCAGGCCCACGGCGATAGCGACAGCGCGTACCGGTGGTGGACAGAATTGGCGGCTCATTGACGGCTCTCCCGCAGCTCGGACACGCGTTGCGTGCTGGCCTTGTTCCGAACGGCTGAAAACAAAGCGGTTTTGGGGCTCCCATCAAAGCGCCGCACCGGATCGAAGTCAAGGCGGCGAGAGTACGATCGGCACCGGATGGGGACGCAGCGGAACCGATTCAGTCGGCGTCGAGCTGGATCGACTGAATATAGCGTTCGTGGCGCTTGGTCCGATCCTTGACCCGGCCGACCAACTGGCCGCAGGCGGCGTCGATGTCGTCGCCGCGGGTCGAGCGCACCGGCGCGGTGTAGCCCAGGTCGTAGAGCCAGCGCTGGAAGCGCATGACCTGATTGCGCGACGGGGTCTCGTAGCCCGAGTGCGGGAACGGATTGAACGGGATCAGGTTGATCTTGCACGGCAGCTCGTCGAGCAGTTTGGCCAGCTGTTCGGCGTGCGCCTGCTGGTCGTTGACGTCCTTGATCAAGGTGTACTCGATGGTGATATGGCGGGTGTCGCCACACTTGTCGAGGTAACGCTTGCAGGCGTCGAGCAGCTTGCGAATGTTGTACTTGCGGTTGAGCGGCACCAGCTCGTTGCGCAGCTCGTCGTTGGCCGCATGCAGCGAGATCGCCAGGCTCACGTCGAGCTCGTCGCCGAGCTTGTCGATCATCGGTACCACGCCGGACGTAGAGAGCGTCACCCGGCGCTTGGACAGACCGTAGGCGTTGTCGTCGAGCATCAGCTTCATCGACGGCACCACGTTGTCGTAATTGAGCAGTGGCTCGCCCATGCCCATCATCACCACGTTGGTGATCGCGCGGCGGCCGTCGGCAGCGCTCATGCGCCCGCCGGCACGCTGCTGGGCGACCCACACCTGGCCGATGATCTCGGCGCTGGTGAGATTGCGCTGGAAGCCCTGCTTGCCGGTGGAGCAGAAACTGCAGTCGAGCGAGCAGCCCACCTGGGACGAGACACACAGGGTGCGGCGCGTACCGTTGTCGGCGGGGATCAGTACGGTCTCGACGTAGCTGCCGTCCTCGACTTCGAGCACCCACTTGCGCGTGCCATCGCTGGAGGTGCCTTCGTAGACCACACCCGGGCCGCGAATCTCGGCGTGCTCGGCCAGACGCGCGCGCAGCGGCTTCGACAGATTGGTCATCGACTCGAAATCGTCGCAGCCTTCCTGGTGGATCCATTTCATGACCTGGGCGGCGCGAAACTTCTTCTCGCCCAGCGAGACGAAGAAGGCTTCCATCTGTTCGGGGAGAGACCCAGAAGATTGGTACGCGGGGTGTCAGTGGCAGCGCTCATGGCAACGGGACCGGCTCGAGAATGGCGGGGTGTCCGGGGGACGTGGGCGACGACCGGCCGCAGCGGCCGGTCGTCGGGCAAATCAGCCGCGCGGGCAGATGTCGCTCTCTTCGAAGAAGTAGCTGATTTCGCGCGCGGCGGATTCGGCGGCGTCGGAGCCGTGTACCGCGTTGGCGTCGATGGAGGTGGCGAAGTCGGCGCGGATGGTGCCCGGCTCGGCTTCTTTCGGGTTGGTGGCACCCATCAGCTCGCGGTTCTTGGCCACGGCGCCTTCACCTTCGAGGACCTGGACCATGACCGGACCGGAGGTCATGAACGCGACCAGGTCGGCAAAGAAACCGCGCTCTTTGTGCTCGGCGTAGAAGCCTTCCGCCTGCGCCTGGGAAAGGTGCAGCATCTTGGCTGCGACGATGCGCAGGCCGGCTTTCTCGAAACGGCTGTAGATGTCGCCAATCGCGTTCTTGGCAACGGCATCGGGCTTGATGATGGACAGCGTGCGCTCGGTAGCCATGAGTTCGGTCTCCTGATCAGTAGAGAAAGATGGAACCGGCCGCGATGGCGGCCGGGTATCCGGTTGGGATAGATGAAACGACGCGCCACCGGAGTGGCGCGTCGTCGAAAACGGCTTCGGCCAGGCGCTTTCTACCTCGATACTCTGGGAGAAGGGGCCGAAAAATCGCGCCATTGTAGCCTAAGCATCCGAGGGACGCACCCCGGCTGCCCGCTGCTGTCAGACGTTGAAGCTTCCGTTCAGACGCTGAAGCTTCCGTTCAGACGCTGAAGCTCTCGCCGCAACCGCACTCGTCGGTGACGTTGGGGTTGTTGAAGCGGAAGAAGCGGTTGAGCCCTTCGTTGACGTAGTCGACCTCGGTGCCATCGAGGATCGCCAGCGCCTCGCGGTCGACCAGCACCTTGACCCCGCGCTCCTCGAAGGCGATCTCGTCGTCGCGCGCTTCGTCAGCGATATCGAGGACGTAGCTGTAGCCGGAGCAGCCGCTCGGCTTGACCGCCACCCGCAGCCCCAGGCCGCTGCCGCGTTCGGCGAGCACGTGGCGGATCTGATTGGCGGCGGCTTCACTGATGCTGATGCTTTGCATGGCTGTCTCTCCCTGCTCGTGGCGAGTCAATGGCTCGCCTCGCGTTGATGCATGGCGGCACTGGCCGGTCGGCGCAGGCCGTCTAGCGCGCGGCGGATCTCCACCACGGCGTTGTCTATGTCGTCGGCGCGGGTGAAGCGGCCGAAGCTGAAACGGATCGATGCCAGCGCCTGGGCGTGGGGCACGCCGATCCCCTTGAGCACGTAGGATGGGTCGACGCTGGCGGAGTTGCAGGCCGAGCCGGTGGAGACCGCGAGCCCGCGCAGGGCCATCAGCAGCGACTCGCCGTCGACCCCATCGAAGGCGAGATTGACGATATTGGGCACGCTGTGCGCCGCCGGCGAGTGGTTGTGAATGCCCGAACAGGGCGCCAGCCCGTCGAGAAAGCGCTGGCGCGCAGCTCGCGCAGGCGGGCGTCGTCCCGCTCGCGCTCGTCCAGGGCCAGCGTAAAGGCCGCGCCCATGCCGACGATCTGATGGGTGGGCAGGGTGCCGGAGCGCATGCCGCGCTCATGCCCGCCGCCGTGGATCAGCGCCTCCACGCGCAGGTTTGGGTCGCGGCGTACGTAGAGCGCGCCGATCCCCTTGGGGCCGTAGGCCTTGTGCGCCGACAGCGACATCAGGTCGACCCCCATGGCGGTGACGTCGAGCGCCAGGCGCCCCGCGGCCTGGGCCGCATCGCTGTGGAAGAACGCGCCGTGGGCGTGGGCGACTTCGGCCAGGGCGGCGATATCGTTGATGCTGCCGAGCTCGTTGTTGACCGCCATCAGCGACACCAGCACGGTGTCGTCGCGCATCGCCTCGCGTAGCGCCTGCGGGGTGATCAGGCCTTCGCGGGTCGGGGTCAGCCAGGTGACCTCGAAACCCTCGGCCTCCAGCGCCTTGGCCGTGTCGACCACCGCCTTGTGTTCGATGATCGAGGTGACCAGATGGCGGCCGCGGGCGCGGTTGGCGCGCATCAGGCCGGTCAGGGCCAGGTTGTCGGCCTCGTGGCGCCGGAGGTCCAGACGATCTCGCGCGGATCGGCGCCGATCAGGTCGGCGACCTGGCGGCGGGCCTGTTCCACCGCCTGCTCCGCCAGCCAGCCCGGCATATGGCTGCGCGAGGCGGGGTTGGCGTAGACCCCGTCGAGCGTCAGATGACGCATCATCTGCTCGACCACGCGGGGGTCGGCAGGGGTGGTGGCGGCATAGTCGAGATAGATGGGGGCGCTCATGGCACTGCGAATCCCTAGGGTCGGTCGAGGGGCGCGACGTCTTTTCCAATCAACGCCTGTCTAAAGCAAGGTGCCTCTAAAACATAAAGGTGCCTCTAAAACATCATAGCTGCTCAGTGCGACGAAACCGTGATCGTCGCCGGATCGTCCTGGCGCGAGGCTGGCGTCTGCCGCTGGCGCTCGGCGATCACCCGCACCTCCTCGCGGCGCACCAGCTCCTGCAGCGTGATATCGCGCTGAGAAAGCGCTGGATCTCGTCGGAGAGATCGCACCATAGATGGTGGGTGATGCACTTGCTGCCCTGCTGGCAGTCGGCCTGGCCGTGGCAGCGGGTGGCGTCCACCGACTCGTTGACGGCGTCGATCACCCCGGCGACCGAGATCGCCTCGGAGGCACGCGCCAGCCGATAGCCGCCGCCCGGGCCACGCACGCTGGTCACCAGTTGCGCCCGGCGCAGGCGCGCGAACAGCTGCTCGAGATAAGAGAGCGAAATGCCCTGGCGCTTGGAGATATCGGCCAGGCATACCGGTCCCTGATCGGCGTTGAGCGCCAGATCGAGCATGGCGGTGACGGCGTAGCGGCCCTTGGTGGTCAAACGCATCGGCGGAGTCGGCGGTCGCTGCAAAGATGCCGGCATTATGGAAAACCCGAGTAGAACGGTCAACCATTCCCCGCAGCGCCGCACCGCCCCGGCATCTATCGTGTTGAGGCCGCCGGCCTGCTCACTCGCCGTCGCGATTTGGAGATGGCGCGATCTCGCGCAGGCGCTTGTCCATGGTGCCGAGGATGCCGCGCAGGATGTTCATCTCCATGCTGTCGAGATGCGCGCGCAGGAACAGCCGGCGCAGACGGGCCATGAGCTGGCGCGGGTTCTCCGGGTCGTGGAATTCCAGCGTGGTCAGGGTGCGTTCCAGATGGGCGAAGAAACGCTCCATGTCGGCGTGGCTGGCCGGCGGGTTGTCCCAGGCCACGCCGAACGGCTGGGCGGTTTCGTCATCCGCGCCCGGGGCCGGCTCGCTGGCGCCGAGCCACGCCTGACGGCACTCGTAGGCCAGCACCTGCACCGCCGCGGCGAGGTTGAGCGAGCTGAAGTCGGGGTTGGTGGGGATGTGCACGTGGCGATGGCAGCGCTGTAGCTCGGCATTGGTGAGCCCGGTATCCTCGCGGCCGAACACCAGCGCGACCCGGCTCTGGCGTGGTGCCAGCGCCGCGGGCAGGCTCTCCGCCAGGGCCCGCGGGCCGATCAGCGGCCAGGGGAGATGGCGCGAGCGCGCGCTGGCACCCACCACCAGGGTGCAGTCGGCGACCGCCTCTTCGAGCTGGTCGTGGACGCGGGCGCCTTCCACCAGTGCGTTGGCGCCGGAGGCGCGGGAGTAGGCCTCGCGATCCTGGGGGTCGCAGCGCGGCGCCACCAGCGCCAGGTCGTCGAGCCCCATGTTGCGCATGGCGCGGGCGGCCCCGCCGATATTGCCGGGGTGGCTGGTGCCGATCAAAACGATACGAATACGGTCGAGCATGCTGGAGGTGTCGAACGTTGGTGTGTCGAACATGGGTGTGTCGAGCCTGGGGGTGTCGAGAAGCGGGATACCGAGCCCAGGGCTGGCGAGCATGAGCGCGTCGGCCATCGGGCGCAAAACGGGAAAACGCATAGTCTATCATGCCCGTGCTCTGTTAGACTCTGCCGCGCTCTTTAACAGCTTTCGATCCCGCTCTCGATACCGTTCTCGAAGATACCAAGGCCAGATCCATGCATCCGATGGTTCAATTCGCGCTGCGTGCCGCACGTAGCGCCGCTGAACAGTTCGTTCGCATCCGCGACCGTCTCGAAGTCAGCCACGATGAGCAGGCCACCTCCGGTCTGCTGCAAGACACCGCGCGTAACGCCGAAACGCTGATCGTGCATCAGCTCTCCCGCGGTTACCCCAAACACGGCGTGTCCGGACGCTTCACCCCTTACCGCGAAGGCAAGGGCGAGGAGCGCGACACCGTATGGCACATCGAGCCCTTTCACGGCGAATCCAATCTCGGCGTGGGCAGCCGCCAGTTTGCGATCTCGATGGTCTGTCTGGTCAAGGGTCGCCCCGAGCATGCGGTGATCGTTGCGCCGTTCAGCGACGACGAGTTCCTGATCAGCCGCGGCCGCGGTGCCCAGGGCAACGGCAAGCGTCTGCGCGTCTCCAAGACGGTCGGCGTGCCCGGGGCGCGCCTTGCGCTCTCCTGGCCGAGCGAAGAGTACCGCTCGCGCTGGCTGCCGCAGTATCTGACCGTGGTCGAGCGTCTCGGGCCGCAGATCGATACGCTGATCGGCAGCGGCTGCGCGCTGCTCGACCTGCTCGAGTTCGCCGCCGGGCGTACCGATGCCGCCTTCGTGCTTGGCCTCGAGGAGCAGGATCACTGGGTCGGCTCGCTGCTGCTCAAGGAAGCCGGTGCGCTCTCCGGTGCCATCGACGGCTCGCCCAGCGTGGAAGTGGGCGGCACCCTGATGGCTGCCGGCCCGCGCCTCTACAAGGCGCTGGCACAACAGCTCAAAGCGAGCGTCTGACGCCTCGAGTGCCACGCCCGCCGTGCGCCAAGCGCTGCTGAAATAAAGACACCCCGCCGGTTTCGCTGGTGGGGTGTCTTTGTTTATGGCGGGTATTTATGTTCCGTGTCGATGGTGCGGGCTGCTAGAAGAGCGTTTCTGCCTTGTCCTGCGCTGAGCTGTCCTGCGCTGAGTTTTTCCGCGCTGGGGGGAGGAGGCGCCGGATAGGGCGCCCCTGCACCTAGATACGCTTGCCCAGATTCACGAACAGCGTGCTGGTGCGCGCATTGTCGGGATCGACGCTGGCACCGAGCTGGGTATCGAGGCCCCAGAGCGTGGCACGGGCGCCGACGTTGACCTCGACATAGTCACGATCGAAGGTGAGTTTGGGCACGCGATACTCGCCCAGCTGCGGCAGGCTCTGCAGGGTCGCCGCGACGCCTTCGCTCTCTTCGAACTCGTGGTTATAGGTGAGCTGCAGGTAGGGGTTGAGCGTCGGCCCGTGGCGGCGGATCTGCCAGCCGACCCGGCCCACCAGTGAGTCGATGTCCTGGTCGGGATAGCTCAGCGAGGTCGACGCCTGACCCTCTTCGTCATAGCCATCGAGCTTGACCCGCTGCCAGGTCACTCCGGCGATCGGCCCGGTGCGCACGTCGCCCTCGGGAATCGCGAAGGCGCGGAACTCGTAGCCGGCGTTGAGCGCGGCGGTCAGGTTGCTGCCCTCCGGCGAGCCGCGGTGGTGGCGGGTCGCGCTGCCCAGCTGCACTTCGCGATCGATATCGTAGTCGAGCCAGCTGTAGCTCAATTGGGCGTTGACCCAGGCGCTCTCGGCATACCAGCCGGAGAAGAGGCCGACGGTGGTGTCCTTGCGCTGGAAGTCGCCGCGGCCGTCGCCGAAGTCGGCATCCTGATCGCCGTAGCCGACAAATCCACCCAGTACCAGCCCGTCCCGATACCAGTCCACCCCGAACAGCCCCGCCGGCATGCTGGCGTCATACAGATCGCCGGAGTCGAGCTGCTGATGTTCGGCGCGCAGGTCGCCCCACCAGCGCAGGCCGTTGGCCAGCGGCACCGCATCAAGATGCTCGGCGACCCGATTGGCCCGCGAGCGGCCGCTGAGAACCGCCGAGTGGGTCAGCAACTGCTGCTGCTGCGGGGCTTCGAGCAGCGAGATCACGTACTCGCCAATGATCCGATGGGTGGCGGTGGTGGGGTGGACGTCGTCAGCGAACACATAGGTTTCGTCGGCGCCGGGGGCGACCAGAGTATTGGGTACACAGCGGCAGCGTCTGGGTACAGGCGCGGTCGGTGACATTGGTGAAGCCGTAGGCGGCGGGCTCGGCGACCACCTCCTGCAGCAGACCGAAGGTATCACCGGGATCACCTCGGCGCCACTGGCGGCCACCGCGGCGTAGAGCGCGCTGTTGTACTGGCTCGCCAATGCGGTGGCAGTCGCGCTGGTCACAGGGTCACCGTTGAAGCGCGGCGTCAGGCCGAAGTCGGGAATGTTGAACAGCAGCACATGGCGCGCGCCGGCGCCTTCCAGCGTGGCGAGAATACCGGCGGTGCCGGTGACCGCCGTAGTGATGGTGCTCTGGGCGTCGGCGCCGCCGGCCACCGCGAATAGATCGTTGGCGCCGCCCCAGACGGCGTAGAGGGCATCGCCATCGGCCACACCGCCGGTGCTGGCGAGGTAGGTCGCGACCTGCTCGCTGAGGGCGGGTGCGGCGCCGAATGGGGTCGCCGCGGGGGTGGTCACCCGGGCGCCGCCGGCGGCGTAGTCGTTGCCGCCGACATTGCTGGGCTGGGCGTTGCTGGCGTAGTGGCCGGCGACCCGCTCGGCCCATACCGGCCCGGGGTTAGTGGTGAAACGGCCGATGAACGCCTGCTGGCTCGGCGTCAGCGAGAGCGCGCTGCCGATGGCGCCACGGTAGTAACCGCTATCGCTCAGGCTATCGCCGAAGAAGACGGTGTCGTCGAAGGTGTCATGGAAGCTGGAGGCGGCCAGCGCCGGGAGCGGCAGGGCGCTGGCCCCGACGATCACCCCCAGCGCCAGTTGCCGAGAGCGCGGCATTGGCATGGTGTCGATCCCTTGTGAGCTGTTGTCATGGCGCGTGGGAGTGCAGGCCGGCCCCGGCAGCGGGGCGACGAGCGGTCCTCAAACGAGCGTTTACGTTATGACACAGCGCCGCCGCCGCGGCTGTAAGAGAAAGGTCGCATGCCCACTGGCCGACGCTCACGCCGGGCCGATCAGATGCTTGATTTCCAGGTAGCCGGCCAGCCCCCATGGCCCCAGCTCGCGGCCGATGCCGCTGCGCCCGAAGCCGCCCCAGCCGGCCTCGGGCAGCACCAGCTGCTCGCTGTTGAACCATACGCTGCCGGCGCGCAACGCCCGGCCGACCCGCCGGGCGCGCTCGGCGTCGCCACTGATCACCGTGGCGGCAAGGCCGAATTCGCAGGCGTTGGCCAGCGCAATGGCCCCGGCGTCGTCGGCCACGCTGCGTGCGCACAGCACCGGGCCGAAGATCTCCTCGCACCACAGCCGGCTGGTCAGCGGCACATCGCGATACAGGGTCGGGGCGACGAACTCGCCCTGGGCCGGCAGCTCGCGATGGCGTGCGTCACGCACTGCGTCGAGCCCCTCCTCTTTGGCGATGGCCAGATAGCGCTCGACGGCTTCGCGCTGGCGGGCGCTGGTCATCGGCCCCATGTCGGTGTCGTCGGCCAGCGGGTCGCCCAGGCGAATGGCATCGATGCGCCGGGCGAGGGCGGCGTAGAGCGCCTCGGCCAGGCTATGGTGCACCAGCAGCCGCGAGGTGGCCGAGCAGATCTGGCCGCTGTTGAAGAAGATCCCCGCCATCACCCAGTCGGCGGCGCTGTCGATATCGGCGTCGTCGAGCACCAGGATTGGCGACTTGCCGCCGAGCTCCAGCGAGACTCCGCGGCTGCCGGTGGCGGCGGCGCGCATCACCGCTTCGCCCACCGCGTTGCTGCCGGTGAAGGAGAGCTTGTCGATGCCGGGGTGCGCGCTCAGCGGAGCGCCGATGCCCGCGCCGTCGCCGAGCAGCAGATTGAACACCCCGGGGGGCAGGCCGGTCTCGACGGCGATCTCGGCCAGGGCCAGCTCCGGCAGCGGCACCACCTCCGAGGGCTTGAACACCAGCGTGCAGCCGGCGGCGAGCGCCGGGGCGATCTTCCAGGCGCTGGTCACCAGGGGGAAGTTCCAGGGGGTGATCAGACCCACTACGCCGGCGGGGTCCTCGTAGATCCGCGCCTCGATGCCATCCAGGGCGTGCTCGACGCGCCGGCCCTGGCGGCTTTCCAGGGCGTGGGCCTGATCGGCGTAGTAGCGGTAGCAGGCGATAGCGTCGTCCATGTCGATGGCGGTCTCGGCCAGTGCCTTGCCGTTGTTGCTGGCGGACAGGCGCATCAGCGTCTCGCGACGTCTTTCCAGAGCGTCGGCGAAGGCTTCCAGATAGCCGGCGCGGCGTTCACCGCCGAGGGCCTGCCAGGCGGGCAGCGCGCGCTGTGCCGCGACCACCGCCGCATCGACGTCACTGGCGTCGCCGGCGGTGATCTCGGCGAGCCGTGTCTGGCGATAAGGGTCGATGACCGGCAGGCGCCGTTCGCCCCGCGAGGCGATCCAGCGGTTGTCGATGAACTGATGGTCGAGTCGTTGCATGGTCATCCTCAACGGTCGTGGTCGCGTAGCCAGGCATCGATCAGGGCGTGGCAGCGCTGCCCCGAGAAGCTGGGGAAGTGGCCGCCGTGGACGCTGCGTACCGGCAGCGCGCGCAGCCGTCGCAGGCTGGCGGCGTAGTCATCGAGATCACTGTGGTAGGCGTCCTCGATCAGCTCGCCGTCGTAGAGGATGTCGCCGGCGATGAGGGTTGCGCTGGCCGCCTCCCACAGCGCGATCCCCCCGGGCGAATGGCCGGGGGTGTGGATCACCTCGAAGCGGCGGTCGCCGAGATCGATCACGTCGCCATCCTCGAGGGTCTGGATCGCCGCCGGTGCCGGGATACGATAACCGCTGTGGGCATAGGGCAGCGGGGGCAGGGTGTCGAACATGGCGTCGTCGAGAAAACGCGCGGCCAGCGTGCGCGCGTTGTCCGGGGCGGCGAGGATATCGGCCTCGGCGGCGTGCACGTGGCAGCAGTCGAACCCGTGGGCGCTGCCGATATGGTCGAAATGGGTGTGGCTGGCCACGGCGACGATATCGCGCTCGCTGAGCAGGGCGACCCGCTCGCGCAGTGGCACCGCGCCCAGGCCGAAGTCGACCACCAGATCGCGGTCGCGACCGCGCACGTGCCAGATGTTGCAGCGGTAGAACGGTTTGATGCCCGGCTCGTCGATCAGCGTGATGGCATCGGCGAGGGGCTGCAGCCGATACCAGCTCGTGGCATCGCCGCGGGGCAGGGCGAAACCGCTCATGGCGCGGACTCCTCGACGGCGGCCTGCGGGCGTGGCCGGGTCAGTAGCAGTGCGCCCAGCCAGTAGAGCGTGCCGGTGATCACGAACACCGGCAGCGAGGCGCCGAACGCCAGCGGTGAGACCAGCGACCAGTAGGCGGCGAGGGCGGCACCGATCAGATAGGCGCCGATCGCCACCGCCGCGCGTGGGCCGCCCCAGCTGGTGTTTGGCGGTGAGCAGCTCGCGGCCGTAGCCGTCGCGCCCGACCAGGTAGTAGTCGACGATCATCACCGAGAAGGCGGGGATGAACAGCGCGCCGATCAGCAGCAGGAAGTTCTGGAACTGATCCAGAATGCCCGGAATCAATGCGCCGAACACCGTCACCACGCCGATCACCAGCGCCGGCTTCCAGAACGCCATGCCGGGGGCGACGTTCATGCACGAGAGTGTGGCGCTGTAGACCGCCATGACGTTGGTGGTCATCACCGAGAAGAGATCACCAGTGCCGCGGGCAGCCCGAAGCCGAAGCCGGAGAGCAGCCGCGTCGGATCGTAGGTCTGGGTCATGCCGTTGAGCACCGAGAGCCCGGATACTGCGGCACCCAGCCCCATTGCCAGTAGCGCCGCCAGCACGTAGCCGACATAGGTGCCCCACACGGCGATGGCGCCGCTCTTGCAGTTGCGGTTGTAGTCCGCCGAGGAGGAGATCCAGGAGAAGGCGGTGGCGATCACGATATCGAAGGCGATGCCGAGGGTGATGCCGTTGCGCGCTTCGACTGGCATCTCCAGTAGCGCGCCGACGTCGTAGTGGCGGTTGAGCTGATACAGCACTACCGCCGCCAGCCCGACCATGGCCACCGCCGCCCAGCGTTCGACCCGCTCGATGCCTAAATGGCCGCGCAGCACGATCAGCACCACTACGCTCTCGCATAGGATGGTCATCAGCGCCAGGTTGGAGTAGCCGGTGGTCGCCTGGATCGCGTAGTCGAGACTCATCCCGGCGAGCAGTGCCTGGATCCAGCTCCAGGCGATCAGCACGCTCATGTTGACCAGCGAGATCAGCCGGCTGCCCAGCGGACCATAGGCGCGGCGGGTCAGTGCCATCGACGGCAGCCCGGTGCGCTGGCCCATCAGCCCGACCAGCAACAGCGGCACGGCGCCGATCAGCGAGCCTATCAGTACGCTGCCCATGGCGGTGGCGAAGGGGAGATCCGGCACCAGCAGCATGCCGGTGAGAATGGTGGTGACGACGACATTGGCACCCAGCCACAGGGCGACGGTACCAAAGGCGCCGAGACTCTTGTGCTGGTGCTCGTCGAGAGTGTCCTGCCCGAGCAGGCGGTCGAAGAAAGCCATGTTGAGATCCTCGGTCGTTGTCTTTGTCGTTTTCTCGTTGGGTCTTGCCTGTATTGCTTGCCTGCCTTGCTTGTATGTCCGGGGTGGTCCGGCCTCAGCCGCAGGCCGCCGCCCACGCCGTGGCATCGATCTCGATCAGCCGTGGTCCCGTGCAGGGTGCGGCCAGGGCCTCTGCCAGTGCCGCCGGGCTCGACACGCGCTCGGCGGCGCAGCCGAAGGCCTGCGCCAGCGGCTGGAACGCCGGCGCCGCGGGGTCGACGCCGAGCGGGGCGATACCGGCATGGGTCATGGCCTGGCGGATCTCCGCGTAGCCGGCGTTGTGCCACAGCACCAGGGTGAGCGGCAGCGCCAGCTCCACCGCGGTGGCCAGTTCGGCCAGGCTGAACATCACGCCGCCGTCGCCGACCAGTGCCACCACCGGGCGTTCGGGGCAGGCCAGCGCCGCGCCGATGGCCGCCGGCAGGCCGTAGCCGAGCGTGCCGTAGCCGGTGGAGGCGTTGAACCAGCCGCGCGTCGCGTCGCGCTGGGCCAGATGGTTGCCGGCGTAGACCGGCGCGGTGGAGTCACCGACCAGCACCGCGTCGCGGCGGTGCCGGTCCAAGGCGTCGAACAGCGGTACGAAGGGAGCGAAATCCGGCCGGGTGGCCAGCGCCAGCGCAGCCTTCAGCTCAGCCACGCGCGCGGGCGCGTCATGCGAACCCGATGCCAGCCGGGGCAGCAGATCGCGCATCGCCGCCCCGGCCTCGGCCACGATGCCCAGCGCCGGTAGATGGTTGCCGCACAGCTGGCGCGGGTCGATGTCGATGCGGATCAAGCGCTCGGGGAGCGTGAAGCCGCCGTCGAAGGTGACGTCGTAGTCGGTCTCTCCCAGCTCGGTGCCGATCGCGAGCACCACATCGGCCTCGGCCACCAGTGCGCGCACCTCGGGCCAGGTGGCATTGGACCCGAGATCGAGCGGGTGTGAGCGCCCCAGCACGCCGCGGGCGTTGATGGTGGTCAGGGTGGGCGCATCCAGACGCTCGGCCAGCTCGCGTGCCGCCGCCGGGTCGGCGATCGCGCCACCGCCCAGCAGCAGCAGCGGGCGCCGGGCAGCGTCGAGCCACGCCGCCGCCTGGTCGAGTGCCGCCGTCGCGGCCTGCGGCGGGTGGCAGCGCCCCGGCACTGGCAGTTCGGCGTCGAGCGGGGCGTCGAGCAGGTCGCGCGGTATCTCGATGTGCACCGGCCCGGGCCGCGCGGTGTGCAGCAGCGTCCAGGCCCGCGCCAGCACCCGCGGTAGATTGGCCGGGTCGAGCAGGGTATGGCTGAACAGGCTGACCCCGCTCAGGGTCTGCTGCTGCGATGGCAGCTCGTGCAGCCGGCCTTCGCCCATGCCCAGCTCGGCGCGCCGGTTGACGCTGGAGATCACCAGCATGGGCACGCTGTCGGCGAGCGCCTGACCCATCGCCGTGGCGATATTGGTCATGCCCGGGCCGGTGATGATGAAGCAGGCTGCCGGGCGTCCGCTGGCGCGGGCGTAACCGTCGGCCATGAAGCCCGCGCCCTGCTCGTGGCGCGGCGTGACGTGGCGCAGCCGGCTGCCCTCGAGGCCACGGTAGAGTTCGATGGTGTGGACACCCGGGATGCCGAAGACGGTATCGATGCCGAGCGCTTCCAGCGCCCGCACCAGCCAGCGTGCCACGCTCATGGGCACGGCTCCGATTGCGCCTCGGTGGCCACGGGGCGACTGTGATCCGGACGCAGCAGGCTGACCACGACGAAGCTCGCCAGGCTCGCCACCAGACCGGCGTAGATCGGCGAATTGGCCAGCAGGCCATCCTTGAGCATGAACGCCACCACCCCCAGCGAGCCGGCCGCCATCGCCGCGATGGCGCCGCTGTTGGAGGCCCGGCGCCAGTAGAGCGCGCCCAGGATCGGCACCAGCATGCCGCCGACCAGCAGGTTGTAGGCGATGGTCAGGGCGCCGATCACGTCATCCACCAGCAGCGCGATGACGATGGTGACCAGCCCCATGAGCAGCGTCCACAGGCGGTAGCTCGAGACCCGCTCGCTCTGCCGGCCGCCGCGCATAGCCGGCAGCAGGTCGCGGGTCATCAGGGTCGAGGCGGCAAGCATGCCGGCGCTGGCGGTGGACATCATCGCGGCCATGGCGGCGGCGATGATCAACCCGCGCAGGCCGTCCGGCAGCGCCAGTTGGGCGACCGCGGCGAAGGCGTTGTTGGCATCGGCGAGATCGGGCAGCAGCACGCTGGCAGCCACGCCCACCAGCGCGCCGATGGCGCCATAGATCAGGCAGTAGATTCCCGCGGCGGTGCCGGCGAAACGGGCCACCCGGGTCGAGCGTGCGGTGAATACCCGCTGCCAGATGTCCTGGCCGATCAGGATGCCCAGGAAGTAGATGACGAAGTAGGTGACGATGGTCGACCAGCCGATCCCGGTGAGCGAGAAGTGCCCCGGCGCGGCGCTGGCGACCAGCGTGTCCCAGCCGCCGGCATAGTGCACCGTCAGTGGCAGCATCAGCCCGAGCATGCCCACGGTCATGATCACGAACTGGACGATGTCGGTGAGCGTCAATGACCACATGCCGCCGAGGGTGGAGTAGACCATCACGATGGTGCCGCCGATCACCACCCCGACCCAGGAGGGCAGCGCGAACAGCACCGTTACCAGGGTGCCGATGGCGATGGTCGAGGTGACCGCGATCATCAGATCGTAGGCGAGCATCACCGCTGAGCTGACAGTCTTGGCCGCCGGCGTATAGCGGCGCTCCAGTAGCTGGGTGTTGTAGAGCTTGAGCTTGGCCAGCGGCTTGGCCAGCACCAGGCTGAGCACGATCAACCCCAGGCCCAGGGCGCCGCACAGCCACAGCCCGGAGAGACCGTAGACGTAGCCCAGCTTGACCGTACCCACGGTGGAGGCGCCACCGAGCACCACCGCGGAGAGCGTGCCCAGATAGAGCCCCGGGCCCAGGCGGCGGCCCGCCACCAGATAGTCGTCGCTGCTGCGGGCGCGTTTCATGCCCCAGCAGCCGAGGAGCAGCATGCCCGCCGCGTAAAGCGCGACGACGAGAAGATCCAGCATCATGACGTTTTACCCTGCCGCCGTGCCGGCGGCGATTGTTGTTGTGAATCCAGATATGAACGGTGATGACCTGCGGCTGGTTGGCGTCAGCGGCGCTTCACGCCGGGCAGCACGCAGAGCATCTCGAACAGCAGGTTGGCGGCGACCACCGCGGTCTGGCCGTGGGCATCGTAGGGCGGCGAGACCTCGACCAGGTCGCAGCCGACCAGATCCAGGCCGTGACAGCCGCGGATGATCTCCAGCGCCTGGGGGATGGTAAGCCCGCCGATCTCGACGGTGCCGGTGCCCGGGGCGTAGGCGGGGTCGAGGCTGTCGATGTCGAAGCTCAGATAGACCGGCCCGCCGCCGACCTTGTCGCGAATCTCCGCCATCAGCGGCGTCAGGCTCTGGTGCCAGCACGCCTCCGCCGGCACCACTCTGAAGCCCTGGTCGCGGCCCCAGTCGAACTCGTCGGCGGCGTAGCCGGTGCCGCGCAGGCCGATCTGCGCCACCCTCTGGGTATCCAGCAGCCCCTCTTCCACGGCACGGCGGAAGGGGGTGCCGTGGGCGATCTGCTCGCCGAACATCTGGTCGTTGATGTCGGCATGGGCATCGACGTGGATCAGCCCCACCGGGCCGTGCTTGGCGGCCATGGCGCGCAGGATCGGCAGGGCGATGGTGTGATCGCCGCCCAGGGTCAGCGGGATGACGTCGTGGCCGAGCATTTCGTGGTAGAAGCGCTCGATGATGCCGACGCTCTTCTTGAGATCGAAGGTATTGATCGGGACGTCGCCGATATCCGCCACCTGCAGGCTCTCGAAGGGCGCAGCGCGGGTCGCCATGTTGAACGGCCGCAGCATGCGCGACTCGTCACGGATCTGGCGCGGCCCGAAACGGGTGCCGGGGCGGTTGGAGGTGCCGATATCCAGCGGGATACCGACGAAGCAGGCGTCGAGCCCGGCGGCGCTGTGCTGGGTCGGCAGGCGCATCATGGTCGCCGGGCCGCCGAAGCGGGGCATCTCGTTACCGCCCAGCGGCTGGTTGAGCGGGGCGCGATCCGTAGGCTGGTGGGACATACCGTCTCCTGAATTGTGATTGTCTAAGGGTCACTTATCACCACGCATAAAGCATGCCAACCGTAACCCATTGATTCTACGAACCTGTCGACCTGTTGTACCGTACGTTTTTGTATCGATGACTTGCAGCTTTTGATTTAAATACGTATCAATGATGCAAAAGCGAATCGGAGATGCCGATGACTGAGGCCCAAGCGGACCTCGCCACCCTGAAGGCGATGGTCGAGACCGCCCAGGACCATCTGTTCGTGGTCGATGCCGAGGGGCGTATCCTCGATGTCAGCCCCGGCGCCGCGACGGTCTACGGCATGCCACGGGAGGCGCTGTGCGCGACCACTGTGCAGGCGCTGCAGGCCAGCGGCGTGCTCTCGCCCTCGGGTGTCGTGGAAGTGATCCGCAGCGGCCAGCCGGCGCAGCTGATGCAGCGCACCGGCACCGGCCGCCAGGTGATCGCCGAGGCGCATCCGGTGTATGTCGGTGGGCGCCTGGTGCGGGTGATCAGTCGCTCGCGGGATCTAACCGATCTGCGTCTGTTGCAGGATGAGTACGCGCTGCTCCAGCAACGCTTCACTGAGCATCTCAAGCGCCACCACGAGGCGCCGGCGGAGACGTCCACCGAGGCCGGCGAGCTGGTGGTCAAGAGCCGCCTGATGCGCGAGATCACCCAACTGCTCAAGCGCAGTGCGCCGACCGATGCCACAGTGCTGATGCTAGGGGAATCGGGGGTGGGCAAGACCGCCTTCGCGCGCCAGCTGCATCGCTGGAGCCGTCGCCGCGATGGTGCCTTCGTCGACGTCAACTGTGCGGCGATTCCCGAGTCGCTGTTCGAGTCGGAGATGTTCGGCTACCAGCCCGGCGCCTTCAGCGGCGCGGCGCGACAGGGCAAGGCGGGGCTGCTGGAGCAGGCGCACAACGGCACCCTGTTCCTCGACGAGATCGGCGAGCTGCCCGCTGACCATGCAGTCCAAGCTGCTCAAGGTGATTCAGGATGGCTCGCTCACCCGGCTCGGCGATACCCGTTCGCGGCGGGTCGACTTCCGCCTGGTGGTGGCGACCAATCGCGACCTGGCGCGGCAGGTGGAGGAGGGCGCCTTCCGGCTCGATCTCTACTATCGGCTCAACGTCATCCCGGTGACCCTGCCGCCGCTGCGTGAGCGCCGCGAAGAGATTCGCGGGCTGGCGGAGCGCCAGCTGGAACGGCTCAACCGCCGCTACGGCGATGACAAGATGCTCCACCCGCGGGCCTGGGCCGAGCTGATGAGCGCCGAGTCCGGCAACGTGCGTGAGCTGGAGAACTGGCTGGAGCGCGCCTGGCTGGCGGGGGAGCAGCAGTGTGATCGGCGGCCCGGCGGGGGCCGAGCCGGGCGCCGCCGGGGCGCCGCCGTCGCTGCCTCCGACGGAGTCGGCGAGCGGCGCGTTACTGGCCGAGGGGGAGGATTGAAAGCGGCGCTGGCCGCCCATGAGCGGCGTATTCTGGCCCAGCTCGCCGAGACCCACGGTTCCACCTATGCACTGGCCGAGCGCCTGGGCATCAGCCAGCCCAGCGTGGTGCGCAAGCTGAAGCGCTACGCCATCGCCCTGAGGCGCGATCAGTCCGGTCGCGACCGGTATAGCGGGCGATCAGCCGCGGGTTGCCGTAGCCCCAGCGCTCCGCTTCGCTGGGGGCGTCCGGGGCCTCGTCGTCGTGCAGCCACTCGCGCCAGCTGGCGACCAGCAGGGCCATCAGCACCGGGCCACGAACAGCCCCACCAGCCCCTGGTCTTCACGCCGCCGACCAGACCGAAGAAGGTGGGCAGGAAGGGCAGCTTGATCGGCCCGCCGACCAGCCGCGGGCGCAGCGTCTTGTCGACGATGAACAGCTCGATTGCCCCCCACAGGAACAGCCCGATGCCGTTGGGCAGATGCCCGGTGGCGATAAGGTAGAGCGAGACCAGGGTGAAGGTGAGCGGGGCGCCGCCGGGGACCAGCGCCATGAAGGCGGTGATCACACCGAGCACCACCGGCGACTGCACCCCGGCGATCCAGTAGGCGGTACCCAGCACCACCCCCTCGCCGAGGGCGATCAGACCCATGCCGACCACGGTCGAGCTGATGGTCGCCGGCACCACCCGCGAGAAGCGCTGCCAGCGCGCCGGCAGGATGCGCTCGCCGACGATATCCAGCTGGCGCGCCATGCCCACCCCATCGCGGTAGAGAAAGAACAGCGTGATCAGCATGAACAGCAGGGTGAGCGCGAGATGCACCGCGTTGCTGCCGAGCGCCAGCACCCAGCGCGAGATATTGCCGATGTGCTCGCCACCCACCAGTTGGAGATAGGACTCCAGCGCGTGGGGCTCGGCCAGATAGGTTTGCCACTGCTCGTGGACCCAACTGCCGACCCCGGGTAACTGGGCGGCCCAGCCCGGCACCGGGATGCCGTGCTGGTTGGCGGCCAGCAGCCAGCCGATCCAGCCCTTGAGCTCCTGGAAGGCGTAGGTACAGGCCATCACGATGGGGATCACCAGACACAGGATGATCAGCACCAAGGCGATGCTCGCGGCCAGGGTGCGGCGCTGACCGCAGCGCGCCAGCAGCCAGCGGTAGAGCGGCCAGCTGGCGACACAGATGATCAGCGCGGCGAGCACCGGAATCAGGAAGTCGATGAAGAAGTAGACGCCGGCGATCAGCACCAGCACCAGCAGCCAGCGGGCGACGCTGGAATCGGCAAAGATAGGAGCCATGGATCTCCCTGATGGCAAGCGTGGAGGGCGACTCATCATACCCCAGCTCGGCGCGCTGGCGTCGAGTCCCGAGCGCACTGGCGCGGTCTCGGGCGCATCTCGGTGGAATGAGGCCGCCGGGGACGGGACGGCGACCACGAAAAAGGCCTCTCCGAGGAGAGGCCTTGGGTCCAGCAGCGGTCTCGGCGCGGCTCAGGGCAGCTCTTCTTCGCCTTCGACGTTCTCCTTCTTCGCCGGGATCAGGTCCTGGCGTTCCAGCTTGAACACCAGCAGCGCTGCGGCGACATAGACCGAAGAGAAGGTACCGGCGACGATCCCCAGGATCAGCGAGATCGAGAAGTTGTGGATCATGTCACCGCCGAGGAAGAACAGCGCGAACAGCACCAGCAAGGTGGTGCCCGAGGTCGCCAGGGTACGGGACAGGGTCTGGTTGATCGCTTCGTTGAAGATCTGCGCCATGTCGTCGCTGCGCGAGAGGCGGATGTTCTCGCGGATACGGTCGTAGACGATGATGGTGTCGTTCAGCGAGTAGCCGATGACCGCCATGATCCCGGCCAGCACGGTGAGATCGAACTCCCACTGGAACAGCGCGAACAGCCCCAGCACGATCACCACGTCGTGGGCCAGCGAGATCAGCGCGCACAGGGCGAACTTGTACTGGAAGCGGAAGGCGACGTAGACCGCGACGCCGGCCATGGCCACCAGCATGCCCAGACCGCTCTGGTCACGCAGCTGGTCGCCGACCTGGGCGCCGACGAACTCGGCCCGGACCAGCTCGATCGAAGCGCCGTTGGCGTCGAGCGCGGCGACCACCTGATTGCCGACATCGTTGTTGAAGGTCTGCTGCAGGCGCACCAGCACTTCGTTGGCGGCGCCGAAGGTCTGCACCTGGAAGTTCTCGAAGCCGTGGCTGGCGAGCAGGGCGCGCACGTCATCCAGCGAGGGCGCAGCGGCGTAGTGCAGCTCGACCACGGTGCCGCCGGTGAAATCCAGACCCAGATTGAGGTTGAGCAGCACGAGGGCACCGACCGAGACGATCGTCAGCACGATCGAGACGATAAAGGCGATGCGGCGTTTGCCCATGAAATCGAATTGGCGCATGGCTCGCGTCTCCTAGATCCAGAGTTTCTTCAACGGCTTGCCGCCGATGGAGAGGTTGACGAGGGCACGCGACACCATGATGCCGGTGAACATCGAGGTCAGGATGCCGATCGACAGCGTCACCGCGAAGCCCTTGACCGGGCCGGTGCCGATGGAGAACAGCACCACCGCCACCAGCAGCGTGGTCAGGTTGGCGTCGACGATCGAGGTGAAGGCGCGCCCATAGCCGGCGTGAATCGCTTGCTGTGCCGGTGTCTTGCGCCTGAGCTCCTCGCGTATGCGCTCGTAGATCAGCACGTTGGCATCCACCGCCATCCCCAGGGTGAGCACGATACCGGCAATGCCGGGCAGCGTGAGGGTGGCGCCCAGCAGCGACATGATCGCGATCAGCAGGGTGAGGTTGACCGCCAGGGCGGCGTTGGCGATGACGCCGAACGCCTTGTAGCGGATCAGCATGAACGCCACCACCAGCAGCCCGCCGACGATCACCGAGAAGATCCCGCGCTGGATGTTCTGTGCGCCCAGGCTCGGCCCGATGGTGCTCTCCTGCACGAAGTAGATCGGCGCGGCGAGCGAGCCGGAACGCAGCAGCAGGGCCAGCTCACGCGCTTCGGTCGGGGAGTCCAGACCGGTGATGCGGAAGCGGTTGCTCAGCGCGCTCTGGATGGTCGCCAGGCTGATGATGCTGCGCTCGGTGGAGGGGATGTGCTCCACCACCGGCTTGCCATCCTTCATCACCGTGCGCGTGTCGGTCTTGTGCTCGATATAGAGCACCGCCATGCTGCGGCCGATGTTGGTGCGTGTGGCCTGATTCATCAGCGAACCGCCGGTGCCGTCCAGGTTGATGTTGACCTGGGGGCGGCCGTTCTGGTCGAAGCCCTGGCTGGCGCTGGAAACGCGGTCACCGGTGATGATCACGTCACGCGACAGGGTCGCGGTGCGCTGCGGGTTGTTGCGGAACGGGAAGGTCTCGGTCTCGGAAGCCGGCGCATCCGGGCGCGCCTCGAGGCGGAACTCCAGGTTGGCGGTGGCGCCGACGATACGCTTGGCCTCGGCGGTGTCCTGCACCCCTGGCAGCTCGACCACGATACGGTTGGGCCCCTGGCGCTGGACCAGCGGCTCGGAGACGCCCAGCTCGTTGACACGGTTGCGGATCGTGGTCAGGTTCTGCTCGACGGCGTAGTCCTGAATGTCCTTGACTGCTCGGTGAGCGACATGTCGAGAAAGGCGCGGCGGCCCTCTTCGCGGCTCTGCAGCTGGAACTCGCGGAAGCTCTGCCGGATCTGGTCGCGGGCGGCGTTGCGATCCTCGACGTTGGCGAACTCGAGATGCAGGGCGTTGCCGTCGATCTCGGTGCCGCGGTAGCGGATGTGCTGGTCGCGCAGGTCGGCGCGGATGGCGCTGGCAGTGGCTTCCAGACGCTGCTTGACTGCGGCCTGCATGTCCACTTCGAGCAGGAAGTGCACGCCGCCGCGCAGGTCTAGGCCGAGTTTCATCGGGGTCGCGCCCAGGCTGGTCAGCCACTCGGGGGTGGAGTCGGCCAGGTTGAGCGCCACGGTGTAGTTGTCGTCGAGCGCCTTGTCGATCGCGTCGCGCGCGGGTAACTGCTGTTCGGCGTTGTCGAGACGAATGAGGGCGGTCGAGTTGCCGGTCATGCTGGCCGACTTGACCGCGATGCCGTCGTCGGCGAGAACTTGGGTCACACGCTCTAGCTGCTGGCTGTCCAGGGTGCCATTGGTCGTGCTGATCTGAACGGCGGGGTCCTGCGGATAAAGATTGGGTAACGCGTAGATGACACCGACGACGAAGACGATGAGTATCAGCAGATACTTCCACAGGGGGTAACGATTGAGCATGGAAGCCCTGTCCTTTCATTCAATGACGATCGGGGGGATCGTCGTGCGAAGACTGTCGCGGAAATGAGGCGAGCCACCGGCGACGATGCCGGTGGCCCGAAGGATTACAGCGACTTCAGGGTACCCTTGGGCAGCACGGAGGCCACGGCGCTCTTCTGCACGTTGACCACGGTGCCTTCGGCGATTTCCATGCTGATGAAGTCGTCGGTCACCTCGGTGATGCGGCCCATCAGCCCGCCGCCGATGACGATTTCGTCACCTTTGGAGAGGTTGGAGATCAACTGCTTGTGCTGCTTGGCACGCTTGGACTGCGGGCGCCACAGCAGGAAATAGAAGATCAGCACGAAGCCGACCAGCATGATGATCTGGGCAATGCCACCACCGCCAGGTGCGGCTGCATCCTGGGCGTGGGCCGCAGGGATGAAAAAGTCCAGCATGGATGGTTCTCCGAAGTTGCGCGATGGAAGTCGCGAGAGTTGCGATGTGAACGGGTGATACGTTACGAGACTTATCCGGCCCGCCGGCGTCGCCACCGGCCAGCGCGTCTCTTGTCAGTCGACCCCGGGCGGTACGGGAAGCCCCCGCCGCCGATAGAATTGTGCTACGAAGTCGGCCAATGTACCCGCTTCGATAGCCCCGCGCAAACCGGCCATCAGGCGCTGGTAGTAGCGCAGATTGTGGATGGTGTTGAGCATCGAGCCGAGCATTTCGCCGCACCGGTCGAGGTGGTGCAGATAGCCGCGCGAGAAGTGCTGGCAGGTGTAGCAGTCGCAGTCCGATTCCAGCGGCCGGGTGTCGTGGCGGTGGGTGGCGTTACGAATCTTCACCGTACCTTCGGCGGTGAACAGATGGCCGTTGCGCGCGTTGCGGGTCGGCATCACGCAGTCGAACATGTCGACCCCGCGGCGCACGCCCTCGACCAAGTCTTCCGGCTTGCCCACGCCCATCAGATAGCGTGGTTGCTCTTCCGGCATCCACTGGGGCAGATAGTCGAGCACGCCGATCATCTCTTCCTTGGGCTCGCCCACCGAGAGACCGCCGATCGCCAGGCCATCGAAGCCGATCTCAAGCAGCCCCTCCAACGAGCGCTTGCGCAGCTCTGGGTACATGCCACCCTGGACGATGCCGAACAGCGCCGACGGCGAGTCGCCGTGGGCCTCGCGCGAGCGCTTGGCCCAGCGCAGCGAGAGCTCCATCGACTTCTGCGCCTCCTGCTCGGTGGCCGGGTAGGGGGTGCACTCGTCGAAGATCATCACGATGTCCGAGCCCAGCGAGCGCTGGACCGCCATCGACTCCTCCGGCCCCATGAACACCTTGGCGCCATCCACCGGCGAGCGGAAGTGCACGCCCTGCTCGGTAATCTTGCGCATGGCGCCCAGCGAGAACACCTGGAAACCGCCGGAGTCGGTGAGAATCGGCCCCTGCCACTGGGAGAAGTCGTGCAGGTCGCCGTGGGCCTCGATCACCTCGGTGCCCGGGCGCAGCCACAGATGGAAGGTATTGCCGAGGATGATCTCGGCGCCGATCGCCTCGACGTCACGCGGGGTCATCCCCTTGACCGTGCCGTAGGTCCCCACCGGCATGAAGGCGGGGGTTTCCACCGTGCCGCGGGGGAAGGTCAGGCGGCCACGCCGGGCGCGGCCATCCTGACCCAGGCGTTCGAACTTCATGAAGCACTCTTGTCGCATAGGATTCTCTGTCTCTCGGGGCGTCGGCAATCGCACGCCACGCTCGGGCCCCCTCGGGGCCGCTGGATGTCTTTCTTTCTATCTCTCTACGCTCGGCGACCTGGCTATCTCGCTAGCGATCGGCTCTCTCTTGCTCAGGTCGCCGGCGCTTGCGCGATGCGTGCCCGGACGATCACGCGTCGCGGCGCGTGAGGAACATGGCATCGCCATAGCTGAAGAAGCGGTACTCCGCTTCCACGCGGCGGCATAGGCGCGCATCACGCTTTCATAGCCGGCAAAGGCGGAGACCAGCATCAATAGCGTCGACTCCGGCAGGTGGAAGTTGGTGACCAGAGCATCCACGCAGCGCCAGCGATAGCCGGGATAGATGAAGATGTCGGTCTCGCCGCGGTAGGGCGCCAGGCGGCCATCTTCCTGGCTGGCGCTCTCCAGGCAGCGCACGCTGGTGGTGCCGATGGCGACGACACGCTTGCCTGCCTCCCGCGCTCGGTTGACGCTGGCGCAGACCTGCTCGTCGACCTCCAGCCACTCGCTGTGCATATGGTGCTCGCGGATATCGTCGACGCGTACCGGCTGAAAGGTACCGGCCCCCACGTGCAGGGTGACGAAGGCGATCTCGACCCCCTTGGCCCGCAGCGCCGCCATCATCGCCTCGTCGAAGTGCAGGCCGGCGGTGGGCGCGGCGACCGCGCCTTCGCGGCGGGCGTAGACGGTCTGATAGCGCTCACGATCGGCGAGTTCGTCCTCGCGGGTGATATAGGGTGGCAGCGGCATATGGCCGTGCTGTTCGAGCAGTGCGATCAGCGGCGTCTCGCCGAGGAAACGCAGCTCGAACAGGGCGTCCTGCCGGCCTTCGACCACAGCGTGGATGCCGCCTTCGAAGATCAGCTCGGTGCCCGGCTTCGGCGACTTGCTGGCGCGCAGATGGGCCAGGCCGCGATGGGCATCCAGCGGACGCTCCAGCAGCATCTCCACCTTACCGCCACTCGCCTTCTGGCCGAACAGGCGTGCCGGGATCACCCGCGTGTCGTTGAACACCACCACGTCGCCGGGTTCGAGATGTCCGAGCAGATCGGGGAAGCGTTCATGCGCCAGCGCCCCGGAAGGGCCATCGACGCACAGCAGGCGGCAATCGGTGCGCTGCTCGGAAGGGTAGCGAGCGATCAACTCGTCGGGGAGATCGAAATGGAAGTCGGCGCGCTGCATGGCACTCATGAATTGGCGAAAAAGGAATGACATGACCGCAGGCGACCGCGGCCACTCGAAGCGAGCCGCTGACGCGGCATCGGGGGCCGGCGGGCGACCCACGCGAGGGCGCCATGATAAAGCAGGCGGGGAGCGAAGTCAGCGCAGTGATTGACGCAAAGGCCGGGGTCCGTATAATGCCACTCCGCTGCCGGCGTGGCGGAATTGGTAGACGCAGCGGATTCAAAATCCGCCGCTGGAAACAGTGTGTCGGTTCGAGTCCGACCGCCGGCACCATGCAAATCAAGCACTTATAGCGTTTTTCCCCTCCGCCTGATTCCTGCTTTTTTCTCGATGTGTCAACGCAGTGTCAACCGATTTTCGGGGCGTATTTGATCGCGTCCGCGAGATGGTCGGGGGACAGGTGTGCGTAGCGCATTGTCATCGTAATGGTCTGGTGTCCCAGGATCTTTTGCAGCGTTAATACGTCCCCCGCCATTCATCATGAAATGACTGGCAAAGGTGTGGCGTAACACGTGCGTTCTCTGCCCCTTGGGGAGCTGAATTCCCGCCTCCTTGATCGCATCCGAAAACGGGTTATAGCCGGTCGTTGGGAAGACGCGCCCGACCTTGGGGGCGTGTTCGATCAGCGTCTGGTAGAGCCCCGGATTCAGCGGGATGGTGCGGTTACGACCGTTCTTGGTGCCGGTGAAGGTGACACGACCGTCGCGGAGGTTTTCGGCGCGCAGATACTGGGCTTCCGACCAGCGGGCACCGGTGGCTAGGCAGAGCCGGGTGATCAGGACGGCATCCTTGTTAGCGCGACGGTCCAGGATCTCAAGCAGCCGGGCTATCTGGTCTTCGGTGAGGTAGCTGAGTTCGGTTTCGTCCAAGCGCAGCGGCTGGAGGCTGGCAAAGGGGTTGCCCTGGTGCCACTCGCCGAGCTTGGTCAGCTTGTTGAGCACGGCGCGCAGGTGGGCCTGATCGTGGTTGGCGGTGGTGGGCGTGATCCCTGAAGCCAGGCGCTTTTGCCGGAACCGTGCGGCGTCCATGGCGGTGATGGTGGAGGCTATTGGGTTGCCCATCATGTCGGCGAGGGCGAGCATCTGCGCGTAGCGACGCTTGCCGTCCTTGAGCGAGACGCCATGGAATTCATACCAGAGGTCGATGAGGTCACGCAGCCGCCGCTTGTCGCGTTTCTTGGGCGAGTAGTCTTCCCCCGCCGCAGCCTTGCCGAGCGTGAGGGTCATGAAGCGTTGGGCTTCCAGCTTGGTCGGGAACGTCTTGCGTATGCGCCGGTGCCCGCGACCTCCTGGCTGTATATCGACCTGCCAGCCCCTGGCTGTTTTCTTGATCGCCATCAAGCCGCCTTCCCTAGTAATCGCCTCTCGACGAGACGCTGGGCGATGAGCTGTCGTAGCTCTCCTGAGCCTATCCCCCGTCGTCGGTAGTAGTTGGCGATATCGTCCCAGGCGCCGCACTGCGTGAGGTAGTGCATGGCTTGCTGCGTGGTGAAGCCTTGGCGCGCGTAGAGCGAAATCAGGTTGCCGACGACCAGGGCGACGTTGCGTTCATTCCCCAGCCCAGGGGCCTTGCGGGCGCGCTTGTAGAAGAAGTGGGGTTCGTGGTCGTAGAACCGGGCGTTTTCCTGCAAAAGCTGCCAAGCGCTGTCGATGAGACCGCGGGAGTGGTCCAGGCGGTAGCTCTTGAGGGCGGTTCGCCAGAGGCCGGTGAGGTGGGGGACAACATCCAGGAAGCGACGAAAGCCGTGGTCCATGTCGAGGCATTCGCCGGTGTCGACGTTGCAGGGTATGCCCTGGGCGAACTCACGCAGCACCGACTGGTGAAAGCGCATCTCGACGCGCCAGACATCGCGCTCGGGGTCGTAGTCGGAGACGGTGGGGTCGTCGCTGGATGCCCGGCCCCAGACGCTTTCCCAGAAGTGGATCTTGTCGCGGGCGTGTGCCTCTTTGGTCTTGTTGTAGATGGCGGATTGGAGGGCACCGGCTGAGCCGAACAGGTAGCTTTGCCCGTTGGCGTATTGGGTGGCGACTTCGCCGCTGGTGATCTCGAGGTCGCTGATGCCGTTCTTGCGGACAATGCGCTTGGAGCGGGTCACGAAGCGGTCCATGAAGTCGCTGGGGGGCTGCCAGCCCTGGACGTCCAGCGCGAGGTGCACGGCGCAGCCCATGGGCTCGACGTAGGCGAGGAGCTGCTTGGCGATGCCATCCATGTAGGCTTGCACGTCGACGGTGGCCCGCTCCTGGATGAAGTGGGGAGAGAGCTCGATTTTCACGTGGGTGCCAATGTTCTCGACCTTGGTGTGACGGGCGTAGAACAGGACGATGACGCCCAGGTCATTGTTCTGTAGCCGGTAGCGAAAGCCGCTGGTCGAGGTGCCGGCACCGACTACCCAGGTGGCGTCGAAGAGGTCGATGGTGGCGCCCCGTCCCTGGTGGTAGACCTCGATGATTTGATCGAACAGGGCCAAGCAGGGCTTGCCTGCGTAGAGCTGGCGCACGGTGTCGACGCCGGCGTTGAGCAATTTGATGTCGCCGTGGTCACGCTGGCCCTTGGGACTGAAGAACAGATTGCCCTTGGGGTCCATCTCGCCCCTGGCGAGTGAGTCGAGTGTCGCACGTTCCCATGTCTTCATTTTTGAAGTGTCCCTTACTGACGTTTAGTGACGTTCTATGAGCGGTTTCTTGGTCATTCTGCGAGACGTGCTACAGGGAGGGTCTCGCCCCCTGGCTGGCTTGGGTGGACCGGTTGACTACCGTTGCCCGACGACAGATTCGTCTACCCCCACTCACTAGTCGTCGGTCCCCGGCAGTCCGTGTTGCCCCCCTCATGACGTGATGCCCGCGGTGGCCAGGGTGATGACGAGCAGATGCAGCGGGTACCAGGAGAGCCGCAGGGGGCGCGGTATGGCTGGGACCGGTATGCGCCAGGAGAGCGACCCGTTGGCCAGCAGGAGTAGCACGACGGCGGTAGCGAGGCTGACGACCATCCGGGCCGGGGTGGCGTTGATGAGTCGAGGCGAACAGGAGCGGGAGAGCGGCGGCGGTGTGCCGGGGGTAGCGGAACGCCAGGGCGAACGCGGGCACCAGCAGCAGGCCAGGGAGGCCGTATTCGATCCAGGGATGAGCGGCGAGGGCGAGCATCACCAGCGTGAGCCCGGCGGCGAGCTGTAGAGTGCGCTCCTCGAGACGTACCAGCAGCACCACGGCGAGCAGACCCAGGCCCAGGGTAAAGCAGACGTTGAGCTTGTCCGGGGTGACGACCAGGGCGTAAGGGAGCTGGGCGACGAGGCCGACCAGGAGCAGGCGACAGCCGTAGCGCAGCGGGTGGCGGGTGTTGTGCAGAAGATGCCACGCGACCATGCCGGCGAACAGCGGGAAGGCGATGCGCCCGACCAGGATGGCCCAGGGCACGGCGGGCGAGTCGGGCCAGATGAACTTGATGGCGTGTTCCTGCGACATGGCGAGGATCGCGAGCCATTGGGCGAGCGGTACCCAGGTGTTGGTGCGGGTCATGAGGCGGCCTCCCGAGTCGGTAGGACGGTGGCTTGCAGCAGGACGTAGAGGTTGCTGCTCTGGTGGCTGGTCGAGGTGGAGCGGAACAGGGCGCCGATGACGGGGATGTCGGAGAGCACCGGCACGCGGTTCTGCTGCTGCCGGTTCTCTTCGGAGACGAGGCCGCCCAGGAGCACCGACTGGCCCGATTGAATCTGTACCGTGGTGTTGATGCTGCGCTGGTTGGTGATGATGTCGGACGCCAGCACCGAGTCGGTGAGACTGTCGGCAGAGGTGCCTACGTCCATGACGATCAGCCCCGAGGGGGTGACCACCGGCAGCACGTTGAGGGTGATGCCGATGTCGCGGCGCTCGATGGTCTGGAACGGGTTCTCGACATTGGCCGCGGAGCCCGTCACGCGACCGGTGATAAAGGGGACGTTCTGGCCGACCGAGATGGTGCCGCGCTGGCCGGAGAGCGCCAGGATTTGCGGCGTGGAGAGAATGCGGGCGTTGCTGTCGCGCTTGAGTGCCGAGATCGCGAGCGCGAGGACGTTGCCGTCGAAGATGCCGAACGAGCCACCGGGCACCGAGAGCGCGCGACCGAGCCCCGAGGTGTTGAAGCCCCCGGCGGGGTTGCTGCCAGCGCGGGCGCGGCCAAACGAGACGCCGAGGTCGAGGGTGTCGCCGTCGGTGGTCTCGAAGATCAGGGCGCGGATGAGCACCTGGGCGCGGGTAACGTCGATCTGGGGCAGCAGCCGTTCGAGCGCCTGGATGCGGTCGGCGGGGCCGCTGACCAGGAGCGCGTTAGCGGCGTGCAGCACCTGAGCGTGGGTGGCCTGCGCGCTACCGGGGGTGTTCTGTATCAGGAAGGCGTCGACCAGGGGCGCGAGATCGTCGGCGCGTAGATGGTTGATCGGCAGCACGCGGGAGACGCTGGGCTCACGCGGGGGCGGGGTCGCGATACGGCTCATGAACGTCTGGTCGCGCCGGGCCGGTGCCAGGGTCGGCGGGTTGCCGGGGACGAGCTGATAGCCGTGGGACTGCATGACGCCGTGGAAGAACTCGGGGAGCTGATCGGGCGGCACGTCCGGGGCGTAGACGGTCAGGGTGCCATGGACACGCGGGTCGATGGCGATGGGGGTGGCGGTTTGCTGGCTGTACCAGTGCACGAAGTCGCGCACGTCGGCGTCCTGCATATCGATGGGCAGGGCGTGGGCGGTGGACGTGAGCAGCAGGGCGCCGGCGGCCAGGGCGGCGCGGGCGAGGTTAGCAACCGATGTCGACATGGTGGGCTCCAGAGCCGAGGCGGAGATGACAGGCACCCATCGGGATGACCTCGAGGCCAAGGCGTTCGAGGTCGTCACTGGTGGTGGGCCGGTGGTCGCCGTCCAGGAGGCGGTAGGTGGTGAGGTCGCCCAGCTGGGCGTAGCCGGTGATGCGCGCGCGGTCGAAGCGGGAGAGATCGACGGCGGGCGCAGGATCGGGCGTGGCCTCGAGGTCGGCGTTGCGGGCGTCGACCTGATCGACGACGAGCACGGACGTGGTGAGGACGATGCCCAGGAGAAAAGCCAGGGTGACCAGAAGCGGGCGGTTGAAGCGCTTCCAGTAGATACGGGTCATGCGCATGTAGAACCTCGCATCGCGGGGGACGCGGAACACGCCATGGGTGAGCCACGGCGGCAGCATCATGTAGGTCTGGTGCGGGTAGGCGTCGGAGAAGGCTTGCTTGGTGTCGTAGGCCGGGTAGAGCGCGCGGCCGGTGTAGGTCCAGCGCTCGACGACAAGGCTTTGCGGAGAGTCGCCGTACTTGACGATGCCGAGGTGGAGCTTGGGCATCGGCAGCTTGCCGCCGGCGAACATCGACCAGAGAGAGCCGATGATCGGCAGCGACAGGCGATCGAGACGCCGGCAGTAGACGACGTGTTCGGCCAGCGCGACGCGGGCCTGCTTGTCCATGATCGAGAGATCCTGGATCAAGAAGATGATGTCCCAGCCGAGCTTGCGCGCGTGTAGAAACCAGTTGATGACGTCCTGGCGCGACTTGTCGGCCCAGGAGCGGGAGTTAAACCAGGTGCCGCACTCATCAAGCACCAGGAGGCCGTTCTTGGCTTCGTCGTAGGTATCGTTGCCGCGCCCGATGGCTTCCAGGTCGGCGAGCTGGGGCTTGTCTGGGATGCGATAGACGTGGGTGTTGCGCGCGCGTTCGCCGATCAGCTTATGCAGGCGCAGATCGAGGTTGGTCGCCACCGCGCAGCCGTGGTTGAGCTTGTCCTTGATCTTGCCGACGGCCACGAGCGTCTTGCCCGCGCCCAGTTTGCCGGTGACGACATAGACGGCCATCACACACCCCCAAGGCCTAGCACGCGGTCTTTGACGTGCAGGGCCATGACCGTGAACTTGGCCAGCACGATGGCCGAGACACAGGTGGAGAAGTTGTCGGGGAGGATGCGGTTGACGCCATCGGCCAGGAGCGGGGGCATGGCCACGGTGAGGCTATCGATGATGCTGGAAATCACATCGGCGGTGCCGGTGATCAGGGCGACGAAAATCCCGACCTTGATCAGGAACAGCCCGAAGCGGGCAACCTTGAGCCAGAAGAAGAACTGAAGAAACCACGTCCCGAAGTACTTGAAAAAGTTACGCGCCAGCGGGATCAGGGCGGTGAAGAGCAGCCGAACGAGCGCACCCATGGTCAGCCCTCCGACGCGCTGCGATAGGACAGCGCGATCATGGTGATTTGGTAGCAGGTGAAGAAGAACAGCAGCCAGGAGAGAGCGGCCTTGATCAGGTCGAAGACGCGGCACTCGATGGTGACGGTGTGGCCCTGGAAGCTGAAGGTGAGCGGGACGCAGCCGCCGCCACCGGGAATCTCGGGGAGCCAGGCGGTGGTCACGCCTTTGACGTAGCTCAGGCCCTGGCCCAGGAGGCTGCTGTCATCCTCGAACAGGTCGCGATAGCGCTGGGTGATCTCGCCCTGTACGTCTTCGTTCTGGGTATCGAGCTGGCTCATCAGGTCGTCGGTAAGGCCCTGGCCATCGAACTCGCTTTCCACATCGGCGGCGGAAGGGGCGCCGTCCTGGTTGGTGAAGGTGTCTACGAGGCTGGAAAAGCCGTCGTTGATCGCCTTGCGTACACCGCCGATGGCATCCAGCACCGCATCGAGGCCGTCGCCGGATTCCTCACTCTCTTCGCCGTCGCCGCTGTCGTTGTTGCCGCTGTCACTGCTGCCGGTATCGCCTTGGGTGGGGTTGTCGGCGTTATCGCTGTCGGTCGACTCGTCCGGGCTATCCGTCGACGGGTCGGGTGTGTCGGTCGATTGGTCGGGTGTGTCGGTCGACTCGTCAGGGGTATCGGTCGACTGGTCGGGTGTATCGGTCGATTCGTCAGGGGTGCTGGTATCACCGGTATCGGTGGGCGTGTCACTGCCGCCACCCGTGGAACCGCCACCGGACGATGAGCCGCCACCGGATGATGAGCCGCCACCGGACGATGAGCCGCCACCGGACGATGAGCCACCACCGGATGATGAGCCGCCACCGGACGATGAGCCGCCACCGGACGATGAGCCGCCACCGGACGATGAGCCGCCGCCGGATGATGAGCCGCCACCGGACGATGAGCCGCCACCGGACGATGAGCCGCCACCGGACGATGAGCCACCACCGGATGATGAGCCGCCACCGGACGATGAGCCGCCACCGGACGATGAGCCGCCACCGGACGATGAGCCGCCACCGGACGATGAGCCGCCGCCGGATGATGAGCCGCCACCGGTCGATGAGCCGCCGCCCGATGAGGAACCGCCACCGGATGACGAGCCGCCGCCAGACGAGGCACCGCCACCACCACCGCCGGATGTGGAGCCACCACCACTGCTGCCGGTATCGCTACCGCTGCCGCTGTCCGTGCCCGTCTCGGTGCCGGTATCGGTCGCAGGCGTGCCCCCGGAACCCGAACCGGAACTGCCGCCCGCGGTGCCCCCGGAGAAGTCGATCACCGAAAAGGAGCCCTTGCCGGTGTAGCAGTAGGGCTGACCCTGGCGAAACACATAGCCATTGCCGCAATCGTCGGGGTCGTCCGAGGGCTCTAGATCAGCGTCGTCGATATCGCTGTCGGGCGGATCATCGACACGATTATCGGTGGCGTGAGATGTCCAGTCGGCGGAACAGGTCTGGGAGCCGTCGGCGTTGTTGAAGCAGGCCCCCACACCGCCATCGTCGACGATGACGCAGTTACCTATCTGGGTCTGATATTGGCCCTGCTCATTGATGAAAACGCCGTTGTAAGTCTCGTTGGGCTTGCCATAGATGGCGTCGCACTGCTGATCATCTAGATCGATACCGACAATGCCGGGGCGAAGCAGCTCGGGGTGATCCCGCAGCACCTGGGCCTTGTCGCAGGGGTAGCTATCGCAATAGAGGACATACCAGACGATTTCATGCTCAAACTCCCCCGTGTTCTGGTTGTAATAGTAATTGTGCTCCAGGCTGTCACCGGCTGAGGCCGCCTCACGGCAATTATCCAGCCCGCCTGGGGAACTCCCATTGGGACCTTCCCAGCAGTACGCTTCCGCCGACCAGTAAGGGTCGGCATGGGCCTGGGGCATCAAGAAGATGGCAGCCGACAAGAGCAGTAAAGAGAGCCAGGATTTCATAACGCACCCATGAAAAAGGGGCCTCGGAAGGCCCCTGAAGACCGGCCCCGGTATGCGCCCAGGGCGGACAGCGGGGCCGGTTGAACCACCGATCAGGTGGCCTTGTTGGCGAACTTCTTGAACAGCCCGATGGCGAGCAGCGAGCCGACGATAGCGGTGACCACCGGCCACGCTTCGCTGGCCATGCTGCTGGCTTGGCTGCTGAGTTCGGAGAAGGCCGCAGAGGCTGCCGAGCCACCGGAGTCGGAGGCCATGGCGGCGCTGGCCGTGGCGATGGTGCCGACGCCGATCATGGCGACCTTGCCGGGGATCGAACGGGCGGCGTTGCGGGTGGTGATGAGCGCGTCTTTCAGTTGGGTTTTCATAGGGTTTTCTCCGCGAATTGCTTGAACGCGAGTGTGGTTTTGCCCCACGCCCAACCGAGGGCGTAGGCACCGAGCAGGTAGCCGATGAGTTCCGAACCGCTCATCGTTGGCCACCCTTGATTGCACCGAGCCCGAACGCGAGCACGAGCCCGATACAAAAGATGAGGAGCCACAGGGCATCGAATTGGTCGTCAGTCATCTGTGGTTCCTCCTAAGTCGTTGACGGTCGACGCGGGGGCGTCAGTTGGCCTTGGCCGTGTCGGCCTTGGCGCTCGAAGGTGCGGCACCGGTGCCCTTGGGGCGGCGCACGGCGATGACGTGCATCGAGGTGGTTTGCTGTCGGTTCTGGCCAGCGCGAACCATGCGCAGCTCGATATCGAGTTCGAGGTTGCACGGCAGCTCGACCCCGGCGTTACGAATCTGATCGACGATGGAAAAGTCGGCGGACATGTCGGAGCACTGCATACCGACTTGGTTATCGTTGTCGGCGTCGACTTCGTTAATGACGCTGACCTTGCCGCCCTTGCGGCCATCGAATTCGTAGCGGGAAGCACCGGAAACGCGGGCGATGATGGTGTTGATCATGGACATGGTGAGGTTCCTTTCAGCGTTGGTACCGGGTTGCCAGGATGTGGCAGTGGCGAGCGAGTACGACTAGCTCAGTGAGGTCGGACGACTCGGGGTCGAGCATCCGGGTGAGGTGTTCCGCCTGGGCGTAGAGCAGGGCGGCGTGGCCGTAGTCACGGCCCTGGAGGCACCGCTTGGCCCGCTCCCTCAAGACTCGGGGCTCCGGGCAGGCGGCTACCCACCCCTGCCCGTCGTCCATCGGTCGGGATGCACGGCGGCCGATCCCGCGCCCCCCGTCAACCCGTGCTGCGCAGGGTATGACGGGGGGCGCGGTGCCGGCCTGGGACGCCGTGCGACCGATGGGCGACGGGTGACGGGCAGGCAGCAACATGACTTAAGCCCCGGAGTCCGGGCGGGCCGGGGTGGTGCCTGCCAACGGCGAGCGGTCGCCGCTTTCGAGCAGGGAGAGGCCGTATTGCATGAGCCGTTCGCCCAGGGCGGAAGGGGTCAGGCGGTTGGTGCCAGCCTGGACGAGAAACCGGGAGTGGTCGCTCTGATCCAGGAACACACGAACGGGCTGTTTCTTGGTCGTGGTCATTGGGTGTTCCTCGTGGTGGGGACTGCGTGGCGATGACCGCCCGAGAAACGCGGTACGGTCGGGGGAATAAAAGCGCCCAGGCACTGGCAGAGGCAGGCGACGGGGGGAGCGAGCCACCGGTGACCTGGGCGAAGGGGAACGCGGTATCGGCGGGGCGTGGGTCGGCCCCGGCCTGGATGTCAGCGGCAGTGACGCGGCGATAGCTGCCGTCGGTGTAGTGCAGGAGGTTGAAGGTCAACGCCGGGTAGACGTTGAAGACGCGCTTGGGGGAACGCGCAGCGGGCACGGGCTCAGGCGATGCGCATTCAGGAGTGAACGCGAGATCGCGGGCGCCGTTGCCCTGGCTGGGGTCATTCCAGGTGCGCTGGTCGATCAGCACGCGGGCCAACGTGCGCTGAAAATCGGTGTCGTCCAGCACACGCTGATAGAAGGAGCTGGAGCAGGGCGAGTTGACGGTGGTCCGAGCGCGAGACCTCAGTTGCCGGTAAGCCAGACGTAGAGCAAGCCGAGACACAAGACGTAGGGCAGCGGATCGATCAGCGACGGAGACATAGCCGCGGGCCTCGCGAAGACGGGTAAGGCGCCAGTACGAACGATGGAAATAGACGAAAGCGGCGCCGGTAGCGTCCTGCCCGATATAGCCCGCGTACCGGCCATCCAGGTGAAAGCTGGTGCCGTGGTCGGGCTGGTTCGGCATGAGGTGGGCGAACGTGACCTGGATCATGAGAAGTCATCCCCTTCCAGCAGCTCGGCCTGGAGTAGGGCGATGTGATCATGCGGTGGCGGCCCAGCTTGTAGGAGGGCAGGTAACCACGACGCAGGTGGCCTTCAATGGTGTCGAGAGACAAACCAGAGAGGTCCGCGAAGCGCTCTTTGGTCATCAGGGGCACGAGGGCCGGGACCTGGGGCGATTTGCTGGGTTCCATTGTCGTAAGCCGCCTTTGTTTGTCTGTGATAGGCTTTTTGCGGTATGCGGTGTGTTAGACAGATGGTGTCTATATCTGAACACAGTATCTATATCCGAATATAGGCAGAAAAAAACACATGTCAAGCGATCTTGGCAAAAAGGTGCGTGAGATACGCGAGGCGGAGGGGCTAGGGCGTCAGGCTTTCTGCGACCTGATCGGTGTGCCCAAGCAGACACTGATCAACGTGGAGATGGGTCGAAGCGGTCCATCGGGAAAGCTGCTGGCTGAGGTCAGTCAGGCGTTCAGCAAGTACACGCTGTGGCTGATGACTGATCAGGTAAGCGAAGAAGCAGGACAGGTGAGCCCGGAGATCGAAAGAGCGCGTCGACGCTCAAGAAGACAGGCACGGATACCGAGTCGCGAGACGGGTATTGCGCGCTGGTACCGGGGAACAGGGAATCAGTGATGGGCGGCGGAAGGAGAGAGCGCGTTAGACGCTCAACACTGCCAGGGTCTACAGACAATAATTGATGTAGTTGAATAAATCTGTGGAAACCAGCAGAGGGGGATGTTCATGCCTGAAGAACTGATGCACAAGCTGGTACGAGGAGTTCTTCCTATTCGTCGCGGGAATGCTTGTACTCTCGTTCACTTGGATTATTATCGAGGCGAAGATAAGGAAGCGCTTTTTTAGAAGCTCTAAGAAACGCAAGCGATGATGAGGAGCAGGATAGACTGTCAGGAAGACAGATACGGGTACCGGGTCGCGCGGCGGTAATTGCGCGGCTGGCACCGAGTAACAGGGTTGATGTTGGGCAAAGGATTTGATGTTATATGTATGTTATATATGTCAGATCTCGCATAGAGAGTTTTCTATGACAGAAGAAAAATGTTCAGTACAGTGGAATATATCGATAAGTTAGTATGGGAGATCGAAAGAATCAGTATTGCGGCTTCTGAGTTGAAGAGGGATGCCAGCTTTTATTGAGCTATTAAGGTCGAGCCTTATTGGTGCCCTGACAGATCAAACTCGTTATATCGAAAGCATATAAATTTGGATGAAAACTTCTATTGGGTTCACGCGATAGAAGATATTTCCATTAACAAAGAGCCGTCCAAGTTGGTTTCTTCGCTATATGGCGCGTTTGTCATAACGGATATGATTGTAGATCAGGTCAGAATAAAGGGGGTTGATCTTCCTTGATGACTGATATAAATCTAACAAAGCCCAGTGCTTTAATATCGAAGGTCGTGAGAGAAGTCAGGCTGAAACCACTTACTATCATATACTGAGAGATAGATACTTTTCCGTTATAAAGTTTTCAATTATCGAAGAGAAATTGAGAAGAGAGTTTTCACAAATTGATGAGGATGCTGTCCGGAGACATTTTTTAGAAATTCAAGAAGATAAAGAGAAGTTTGAGAGAGAATGGGGTGAAACAAAAGAAAAGCTTGTAGAGGAAATTCGAGAAAATAATACTTTGCTGTATGAGCTAAAGAATGACACTAGCTTTGCAGCTCTTTATAGAGGCTTCGATAATTATGCCCAGAGGATAATTGAGGGGCGCCGAGGTGCGGTTCTTGAAAAATGGGGTATAGTGGTTGGCATGGTTTTGGTGCTAGGAAGCGGTGTCGGCTTAAAAATTTTGTACCCTCAGAATTGGTTGGTTTTAATATCGGTGGCCGCTGGTTTTGGGTTGTTGAGTGTTCTGCTAAAGGTCTGTCTGAAGAGAATTGACCAGTTTGATCAGATTAAAGCCAAAGTGGAGCACAAGCTTGCTGTTTCGGCGTTTTATGAAAATAGAATAGGCGAAATAGACTCTAAAGAAGAAAGGCAATTGGCGCAGACAGAATATTACAGGTTTCTGTTTTCAAAAATGGAGACGCGAGATTGGAATGCGCCCGATGTGATGGAAAGTCTGAGTGCGCTTATTCGGGAAGTTAAAAAATGAAGAGGATGCACCAATCTTTTAGGTTGTGGGTTTCGTTGAGCGTGCTTCTTTTAATTTTGGAGCCTTTTTATATAGGCTTTGGGATGTTCTCGCTGATAGCCGAAGGGCGATTTTCGGAGATCAGTTACGATATTTTGACACCGCTCGGTATCGTGTTTGCGGCCTTTGCGATAGGGCAGAAAAGTAAAAAGTTAAAGTCCTTGGTTTCAACTTTTTGCCTAATGTATTGCGCAGTCCTATACTTTACTGTTTATGATTTCAGTTCTTTTGCTTTAAATGATTATTTGCGCGGCATGGAAGGTGTTGGAAGTCAGTTTTTTCTTATGGGCCTGGCAGCAAATATGAGTGTATTAACTTTCTCGGTTTTTAGGGTTATCTGGCTTTTAGTTATGTTCTCAATAGAGGGGAGCTTTGTTGAACAAGACCTTAGACGCGCTAAGGAGATAATGCCTAAGAGTTTTCGCAATGACTGAATATGTCAACCAACTGTCAACGTCGTTGACGCTTAGAGCCACCCGTTGACGGCTTCAGGACTGCGTAAGCGCCTGTTTCCTCAGACATAGACAGCCACTGACGCTCTCGAACTAGAATTCAAAATCCGCCGCTGGAAACAGTGTGTCGGTTCGAGTCCGACCGCCGGCACCATGTGTGAGATCAGTGGCTTAGCGCCACATCCCCCTGAAACACCTCCCCCCTAACGTTTTTGGTCGTGTGCTCGCGCCCGAGTATCCAGCGGCGTCTATTTGTTCTTTCCATCATCTCGCCCGAGACTTGGGCATGCGCTGCCCGTGGCAGCCAATAGCGCCTGCTTCTTCTGAATCTGTCCGCCTTCTCTTTGTCGCTGGCCGCTCTGGCTTGTCTTCGTATCCTCCATCTACCTCCTCAAGTCAAACCGTCCAGACCGCCTAATGTAGCGATTGCCGAGAGTCGTCGCTGTGGTATGTTGCCGATTAGCCACACCACACTCGGAAGGGCTTCGTTTTGCCTGATGTTCGAGCAGAAGGGCACGGATACCGAGCCGCGAGACGGGTAACGGCGCGCTGGTACCGGGAAACAGGGGGTCAGTGATGGGCGGGCGAAAGGAGAGAGCGCGTAGACGCTCAACACTGGCAAGGGTCTACAGATGACAATTGATATAGTTGAATAAATCTGTGTAAGCCAGCAGAGGGGAGACTCGTGCCTGAAGAGCTGTTGCATAAGCTGTATGGGGAGTTCTTTCTGTTTGTCGGGGGAATGCTTGTACTTTCGTTCTCATGGGTTATTGTCGAGGCAAAGATAAGGAAGCGCTTTTTTTAGGAGATTAAAGAGATGTTGGCGATGAATAAAAGAGCTGGTGAGTGCTAAGAAAAGATCGTGTCGCTTGGATGTGGTTTGAATTTTGAAAAGTGGTGGTTTTGATAAGAGTGGGGCATGGATTATCAGGAGGGTAAGTGTCAATAACACCGTTTTCTCATGATTACTTGGCAGAAAACACTGGCTCCAGTTTGCTGAAAATTGTCGAAGCACTTAATGGCGGAGAAGTGATATGCCTTGATGGTGGCTGGGGCACAGGCAAAACTCATTTTTGTAAAAAATTTGCGGAGCAAGTCGAGAAGGCGGGGTATAGGTGTCTTTATTTTGATGCTTTTAAGAACGACTTTCAAGATGATGTGTTGGTTTCTCTATTAGGTGAAATGGTATCTCTAGAAGATAAAGGGGAGCGGCATGAAACAGTTCGTAATTTTTCAAAATGGGGAAAGCCATTTTTAAAAGGTGTGACCAAGGCTGCCCTGAAAGGAGCGAGTCGTGGAATTATAGATTTGGATGAAATGGATAGCGCTGTTGCACAAGAAGCAGCAAAGGAGATGATGCTGTCGACAGAAGCCTATTTGAGCGAGGCCATTGATAACTATGGCAAAAAAGAAGAAAGTCTAGCTCTACTTAAATCCAAGTTTGAGTCGTTAGCGACGGCGGGGGACAAAAAAGGCCTGGTTTTTATAGTTGACGAGCTGGATAGGTGTAGGCCGAATTTTGCTATAGAGATTATAGAGAAAATAAAGCATGTCTTTGAAGTGGATTATGTCACTTTTCTGCTTTCCATGAATAAGGCGCAGATGTATGGTGCAGTGAAACATTTATACGGCTGCGAGAATAAGGCCGCGGAAATCTATCTGGATAAGTTTATATCAACTACCGTTTCGCTGTCTCGTGTGATCGAAGCCTATAATGACTCTTCAATTCAGAGGTCATCTCTTTATCAGTATGCAAAAGAAAAATGTAGTCGTGATCTTGCAGGGTTAATACCAGCTGATATGGTCGTCCTCCTCTCGGGTTTTATAGGCTATTATGCAGCCAGACAGTCATTGTCTTATAGAGAGGTGAATTCAGTGCTGAACAAAATAAAAATATTGGCGATTATTAAGGGGGAGGAGGAATGGGATGATGAGGTTGTATGCGTGGCTGCTTTTATAGCCTCTGTTGCGAGCAATTTTAATGCGCAAAAATGCATGAATGTTGCAGTTTCTGAGCAATATGACAATGTTGTGGCAAAGATTTTTTTTAATAAGGGGAGGGTGGATGGATATATACCAAGGGCGCCTGAAAGTAGAAAGGTTCTTGAGGATGCGGGAATTTATCCAAGCTACTTATACATCTATTCTGTCTTAGGTTACGACGGGGATAGGTTGGATAAGATTTACAAAAGCCAAATTGAAAGTCTTTATAATGATAAAACCCAGATAAAGGAATTTGTGTTGCAGTTTTTAAAGGTTATTGCTGCTGTGTAGTGGATGTGCGTTTTATTTCTAAAGGTTGAATAGCACCCCTTTGTGACTTGCAGAGGTTATTGATTGTCTTTCTATATTTAATCCAAAATCCGCCGGTTTGCATCTCTATCATCATGCTGGCCCTATCTGTAGACGTGTCAACCAACTGTTAACGGCGTTGACGACTAGAGACGTCCGTTGACGGTTTCAGGTCTGCGTAAGTAGTTGTTTTTTTGGGGTGTAGACAGCCACTGACTTCTCGCGCTCGAACTCAAAATCCGTCAATTAGAAATCGCATGCCTACGCCGGATTTGATCATCGCTGACCTTGTTGACGTGAGGGCGACACTGGATGTCTACCCCCCACCGCTGCCGGATGTTCATTTCTGCACATTGATCGAGAATGTATCCTCAAACAAGACCTCGTGCCTGTCTGTCGGCGGTAGAAGCGTCGCGCCTTCCATTCGTGTAGCGCATACCCCTGCACGCCAGACCTTTCGTGCCTTCCGGCTGGTCTCGCGCGCGCCATTAGACTAAAGCCTAGCAGCTTATATGACAGAAATATGACAGTTTGCGCGTCCGTTCTCTTTCGAAAGTGAACATCGTGCTCGCCTGCCTGTCGGCGAGTCGGCCGGTGGGGTATCGGCACTCATTCCGTGTTCACGAGGTAATCATGCTAGGCATCTTCAAGGCGGGTGGCGCGGCGGCGCGGCTGCCCGAGGCGCGTATCGATCCGGTCTATCGGCGGCTGCGCTGGCAGATCTTCGCCGGGATCTTCTTCGGCTACGCGGGCTACTATCTGGTGCGCAAGAACTTCACCCCTGGCGATTCCGCATCTGGTGGAGCAGGGCTACTCGCGTGGTGACCTGGGCTGGCGCTGGCCGGGGTCTCGGTGGCCTACGGTATCTCGAAGTTTCTGATGGGCGCGGTCTCCGACCGTTCCAACCCGCGCCTCTTTCTGCCGACCGGGCTGCTGCTCTCGGCGCTGATCATGTTCCTGTTCGGCTTTACCGACTGGGCCACGTCCAGTGTGGCGATCATGTTCGTGCTGCGTTCCTCAATGGCTGGGTGCAAGGCATGGGCTGGCCGCCCTGTGGTCGCACCATGGTGCACTGGTGGTCGCAAAAGGAGCGCGGGCGCATCGTGTCGACCTGGAACATCGCCCATAACGTCGGCGGCGGGTTGATTGGACCGCTCTTCATCCTGGGTATGGCCTGGTACAACGACTGGCACTCGGCATTCTATGTGCCCGCAGCGGTAGCGGTGGGCGTGGCGGTATTCGCTTTTCTGACCATGCGCGATACGCCCCAGACCTGTGGGTTACCACCGATCGAGGCGTACAAGAACGACTACCCGGAAGGGTACGACGACTCCCACGAGAAGGAGTTCTCCACTCGCGAGATCCTGGTCGAGCACGTGCTCAAGAACCGGCTGCTGTGGTACATCGCGCTGGCCAACGTCTTCGTCTACCTGCTGCGCTACGGCGTGCTCGACTGGGCGCCCACCTACCTGCAGGAGGTGAAGGGCTTCACCGTCGATAAATCCTCTTGGGCCTACTTCCTCTACGAGTGGGCGGGCATCCCGGGCACGCTACTGTGCGGCTGGCTCTCCGACCGGCTATTCAAGGGCAACCGTGCGGCAACCGGGATCACTTTCATGGTACTGGTGACCCTGTTCACCGCGCTCTACTGGCTGACACCCCCCGGGCACGCCATGCTCGATATGTTCAGCCTGATCGCCATCGGTTTTCTGATCTATGGCCCAGTGATGCTGATCGGTCTCCATGCGCTCGAGCTGGTGCCCAAGAAGGCGGCCGGCACCGCGGCGGGGTTCACTGGCCTGTTCGGCTATCTGGGTGGCTCGGTCGCCGCCAGTGCGCTGGTGGGTTACACCGTAGATGCCTACGGCTGGGACGGGGGCTTTGCGCTGTTGATCGGCGCCTGTGTGCTGGCCATTGTGTTGCTGGCGATGACGTCGCGCCACGCCGCGCGCCAATCGCCAACCGGTGGCTGACAACGCTGCGGCTGACAAGTCCTCGACTGACGAGGTCTCGACCACCAACGCCCTGATTGCCTCGCAGTCGGGGCGTTGGCGTCTCTGACGAATCGGGAAGGCTTCAAAAATGAAAAGCTGTACAGAATAAAAATATCGTACAAGACTTGTGTCATTGGTTGGCGTGGGCATTAGCCGTGCTCTGGCTGCAACGCTTGGGAGGCGACGATGACATTTCAAGAATTGGTGAAACTCGCTCGGCAGGGCGCTATCGAGGAGCTCCATGTCGAAAAGCTCGAAGGCGATCTCTTCCTCTATCGAGCGGTGACCTCGGCGGGCAGCGAGGTGGTCCAGAACGAATCGGGCGAGGTGCTGCGGCCCGCCTCACTGCAGGATGCGCGCAAGCGTCTGCGCCATGCCGGTGGGTTCGATGGGGTGCCTCTGTATCTGGTACAGCAGTCCCCGTACGACGAGATGATCGGTCTGGAGGGCGAGCAGGAGGCGCACAAGGCTCCAATGTCGCTTCATACCGGTACCTGAGAGTAAGACGCAAGATGCGCCGGGGCACGCGATGATCGTCGGACGCGTGCGTAGCCATCCTGATATTTCGCCGACGCAAAAAAGCCCGATGCGTTGGCATCGGGCGGAAAGATCGCTCAGAGAAGCGACCATGAACGCGATGTGGCGGGCGGTGCTTGTCGCTCGCCTTCGGATCGTGATGGCATGAATCATGCGCCAAGATGGCGCATTTTTCACTATTTAGCGCATTCTAATGTTGAATGTTTTTTTCTTACGCTGCGATAGTGCAGGGCGATCGGCCAGTGTCACGTAGGCCAGCGTCAATAACCATGGGGTGCGACCACAGCGGATTGGAGGGTCAAGGGGCTATGACGGATCAAATGAAAAGCCCGTGGCGCGCTGATCTCCATGGTGGTGGAGGGCGGCCGCGGGCGGTATTACGTTATGACATGCTTCGAGTGCGCTTGTATGCGCACTTCCGTTCATGGTCGTCTGTGTCTGTCATGAATCGAACGTAGACCGGCTCGCTTGCACGGGCAGTCTGGTGATTCACAAAAGCAGTCTACGCCGGTTTTTCACGCCGCAGCATGGGAAAATTGTAACTAGCCGTCGATTGTTAAGTATAATTAGCTTCGCATCTGGAAAGCGCTCAGCTTTCTTGTTCGAACCCGCTATGGTGCCAGCGCATGTAAACGAACCTTGACTGCTCGGCGCCATCCGCGGCACGGCTTGCCGCTTCTATTGCGGTAGCGGGTCATTCAGGCCTTGCGGGGTCTTCCTTGTGGTCCGATCGGTGTCTCCAGCGCCAGCTTGATCGCCTTGTCGCGATCGTAGCCCCGGTCGACCAGGGTCTTGACCCGGCTCTTGAGGGTTCCCAGCGGCATGCCCGCTTGTGCGGCCAGACTTGCCAGGCTCCCCGGTTGACGCCGGCTGCGTTTGCGTTCGGGGAGGCTTGCCAGTTCGTGTTTCGTCAAGCGCACGACGCGTTCCTTGTCACAGCCATGAAAAAAACCGCTAAATTTCGTTAGCAATCTCATCGTTCTATCGGCAGTGCCCGGGATTTCTTCACCGCCGCGCTCGGATGGTCGAGAGCGCGGCTGTCCGTCGTGTTTCAGTCGCTGGACTTGGCATCCAGGCAGTCGGCAAGGCCGGCGGCGTTCAAGGTCTGGCGGCAGGTGTCCTGAGCGGCCTCCGGCAGGGTGAACTCACACAGCTCGGGATGCAGTGCCCAGAGCAGGTCCTGTTCGATCATCGAGCGGGCATTGTGGGGGTGGAGATGGAGTTTCTCCATGGCCACCAGCCTGGCGGCATCCAGCCCCTCCAGTGGGCACCAGGGCGTGGCGCGGAGTTCGCGAACCGAGGTTGCGTAACAGGTGAGCAGGAAGAAGCCGAAGGCTTCGCATAAGGCTTCCCGGTAAGCCGGGTCTTTGGTGTTCGCTTCCGAGCGGGCGAGACCATGCTTGGATAGGGCACCATGAAGTGCGGTTTGCCACAATCCTGCGTAGTCGAAATCTGCACTCTCTTGCATGGGGTAACGTCCTGTCGTCGATGAAGAGGGCCTCGATTGTTTATCGGCAGAGCGCAGGTGAGCCTGATCCTCTGGGTGCCATTTCGCTCGCCGATCTAACCGGTGTTATATAACTCGCTTTCCTAACATGCTGTCATGCCTGAAAAATTTCAAAAGGCAAGGAAGCATGGGTCAGCAGGAAGGCTGTCTATCTCAGCATTTCAAACATTATGGTAGCTTGTCCGCGAGCGAGTGCCGTCGGCTCGATGGACTGGAAGGTCCGGCTCTGGAAATGGTCAAGGGGCAGGTGTTCTGGCGTGAGGGCGATGCCGCACGCGAGTTCGGTACACTGAGCCGGGGCTGGGCCTACTCTTTCCGTGATCTGGAGGATGGCACCCGCCATATCCTGGAAGTGTTCATGCCGGGGGATGTGATCGGGCTGCGCGAGTTCCCTTTCAAGCAGCGGCTGTCGAGCGTGGCGATGCTGGAGGATGGCGAGATCCGCCTGACGCCGCACCGGCGGCTGATCGAAATCTTCCGCGACTCATCGCGTCTGACCTCATTGTGCTTTGCCGTCTCTTCCTACCAGCAGGCGCTATTGAGCGAGCGTCTCGTTCACCTGTCGCGGCGCAGCGCGCGTCAGCGGGTCGCTTATCTCCTGTTCGAACTCTATTCGCGCACCAAGCGTAACGACGACTCGATAGGAGAGTGCTTCCGCGTGCCGCTGTCACAGCAGCAGCTCGCCGATGCGCTGGGGCTCTCTCCGGTGCACGTCAGCCGGACCTTGACCGCCTTTCGTCAGGAGGGGGTACTACGCCGTCTGCGCGGCTGGGTGCATCTGCTCGATCCCGCTGCGTTGGAGGCCGAGGGTAGCATCGTGGGTCATCTGCATGATGAGATCGAGCGGGTGGAGTGAGGGCACGTCCGTGACCGCGTCACGGTGGCTGACGCTTTCTGCCAGGTGAACCTCTAATGCTACTTTTTTGAGCTGTGTATCTAGCGGTAGAGGTCGAAAACCCCGCCTTGGCGGGGCTTCGAGGATGAGCTCTGAAGAGACCGGACGACGCGATCAGATCGCTGCGCGGCGCGAAGCGCGGCTCAGCGCGCTGGTCATCTCGATCGCCATGGTCAGGTCGGCCAGTTCACGCGCCGAGAACGCGGTGAGCGCCAGCTTGCGCATGGCCGGGTCGGCCGGGCGGAAGCGGGTGAAGGATTCACACCAGGCGAGTGCGGCCTTTTCACGCTCGTCGAACTCGTCGGATTCGGACCAGGCGTCGAGCGCCGAGAGCTTGCTGGGAGCGATGCCCAGCGCCTCCGCCTGCTCCTGGCGGAAGTGGGTGCAGGTCAGGCAGCCGTTGATCTGAGATGCCCGCAGCTCGGCGAGACAGCGAATCGACGGGTCCAACGAACAGGCATGTAGGGATCGGGCGGATCTGTCGATGTGTTTCACGTCGATCGTCTGCCACTTGTCAGCGCTCATCTCGGATCTCCTGAAAGCGGGTGTGCCACGATTAAACGACTATCGTTCTCAATATTCCACAGCTTCGATTGGAAAGTTTAATCGTGGTTAATCATTGAAGCTATGGTTACCGCGTGCGGATTCTCGCTACCCCTCCACTCGCGACTTGACGCCTCCACGTGCGACCTGTGTCAGCGGCGGCCGAGCAGCAGGCCGATCACCGCGCCTGCGGCTGCCGCAGCGCCGATGGCCCGCCACGGGTTGTCGCGTACATAGCGGTCGCACTCGTCGAGAGAGCGGCGGGTCGAATGGCTCAGGCGGCGCTGGCGCCGGCGGGCTTCGGCTGCCGTGCGGGCATATTGCTCCTCGCTGCGCAGGCGGGCTTCCTCGATGGCGTCCGCGGTATCGTCGCGCAGGTCGCGTCCCAGCGCCCGGCTCTGATCGCCAATATCGTGAATGTCGTCGCGGATACGGTCGACTCGCGCTTGCGAGTCATCACGCTTGAATAGGCTCATGGTCCACCTCCTTGGTGTCTGGACCTGTGACAGCGTAGACGGGGAAAAGTGTCCTGGCGATAGTGCTCGGTGGATGGCGCTTGGTGGATGGCGCTTGGTAGATGGCGCTTGGCGCTGGATAGCGTACGACGGGTGACTAGCGACCGGACGATATCGGCATGCTGGCTCTGTGCGCCCGCGGGTAGTAACGTCTGCACTCGTCCAGGCCTGGCCGGCTGTCATGGTCATCGCTCGCCGACTTTTTATAAAAAGCCTAGTCACATCGAGTCATGCAAGGAGTTGAGCGTGTCCCCGGAACTCTGGTTGTCGCTGTTGCTGATCTGTGCCCTGGGGGCGATGTCGCCGGGCCCGAGTCTGGCCATGGTGATGCGCCACACCGTCAGCGGCGGGCGTGCGCCCGGGGTGGTCGCGGCGCTCACCCATGCGCTGGGGTGGGGCTCTATGCCGGGTTGACCGTGCTCGGCCTGGCCACGGTGATCGCGCATCAACCCTGGCTGTTCCGGCTGGTGACGCTGGGTGGTGCGCTCTATCTGGCCTGGTTAGGCGTGCAGGCGCTGCGCGCCGGGGGTGGCGAAGGGCTGCGGGTGGCGCAGGTCGCCAGTGGCCGCCGGATGGCCATGCGCGATGGCCTGCTGGTGGCGCTGGGTAACCCCAAGCTGATCGTGTTCTTCGTCGCGCTGTTGAGCCAGTTCGTGAGTGCCGACATGAGTGCCGCCGGGCGCTGGCTGATCGTGGCTACGGCGACCCTGGTGGGACGGCGGCTGGTATGTGCTGGTGGCGCTGCTGCTTTCGCATTCGCGGGTGTTACCGTGGCTGCAGCGTCGTGCGGTGTGGATCAACCGCCTTACCGGTGTGGTTACTGCTGGGGTTGGCAGCGAGGGTCGCGCTGGGCTGAGCTAGCGGCCGTTCACCCCAGCCGCGCCAGGATCTCGGCCACCGGGGCGGCAGTCGGCAGCACGCCATACTGCGGCGTGGGCGCGGCCAGGCGCGTGGCACAGAAGGTCTCCGCCACGGCGGTCGGCGCCTGGCGCAGCAGCAGCACGGCCTGCAGCGCCTGGGCCATGCGCTGGGTCAGCCAGCGTGCCTGCGCCGCCTGCGTCTCGGCGGGTGCGGCGAGCAGGGTATCGAGCTCTTCCAGGGCGCTATCCAGCGCTGGATGCCCGCCGCGTGCCGGTGCCAGTTCCTGGCGCAACGCCGTAATGCTCTCCGGGTGACGCGCGAGGATGCGCAGCACGTCGAGACAGATCACGTTGCCCGAACCCTCCCAGATCGAGTTGACCGGCGCCTCGCGGTAGAGACGCGCCAGCGGTGACTCCTCCACGTAGCCGATCCCGCCCAGGCACTCCATCGCCTCCGCCATGAAGCCGGGGCCGCGCTTGTTGTGCCAGAACTTGGCCAGTGCCGGCAGCAGTCGTGACAGCGCCGCTTCATGGGCGTCGGTGGCGGCGCGATCCATGGCCCGGGCGCCGCGCATGGCTAGCCACAGGCTGGCCTCGGTCTCCAGTGCCAGGTCGGCGAGCACGCGCTGCATCAGAGGCTGCTCGACCAGGCGGGCGCCAAAGGCCGCGCGTCCGCTGACATGCGCGTGGGCGGCTTGCAGTGCCTGGCGCATCATGCCGGCCGGTGCGGTAGCGGCATCCAGCCGGGTCTGCTGCACCATCTCCAGAATCGCCGCGACGCCGCGCCCCGGCTCGCCCACCAGTTGTGCCCAGGCGCCGCGGTACTCGATCTCGGCGGAGGCGTTGGCGTGGTTGCCGCACTTCTCTTTCAGCCGCTGGAGCTCGATCGCGTTGCGCTCACCATCCGGGGTGAAGCGTGGGGCGAGAAAGCAGGAGAGACCCGCATCGGTCTGCGCCAGGGTGAGAAAGGCGTCCGACATCGGCGCACTGCAGAACCACTTGTGCCCGCTCAGCCGATACCAGGCGCCGCTGCCCGGGGCTTCGACCGGTTCGGCCCGGGTGGTGTTGCGGCGTACGTCGCTGCCGCCCTGTTTTTCGGTCATCGCCATGCCGAAGGTGTTGGTCGACTTGTGCCACGCCGGCAGCGCGCGGGGGTCGTAGTGGCAGCCGCGCAGGCGCTGTTGCCAGCCCGTGTCGGCTTCGAGATGGCGCAGTACCGGCATCGCCGCATGGGTCATGGTGAGCGGGCAGCAGAAGCCGGGTTCGGCCTGGGTCAGCAGATAGAGCCCGGCGACGTGGGCCTGATGGCCGCCGTCATGCTCGCGCTCCCAGGCCACGGCGTGCCAGCCGCCCTCGATCGCCAACGTCATCAGCGCATGGTAGGCGGGGTGGTAGTCGACCTCGTCGAGGCGTTGGCCGTAACGGTCGAAGGCGCGCAGCGTGGGGGGATAGCGGTTGGCTTGGTCGGCCCACTCGGCGATGTCGGGCTGGCCCAGGCGCTTGCCCAGACGCGCCAAGCGCTCGCTGACCCAGGCCGGGGCCGCGTAGGCGACGGCATCGCGCAGGGCGGCATCGCTGGCCCAGAGATCGGCGACGGCGGGCGCGCAAGGCTGATTCTCGACCCGGTGGGTGGAAAGCTCGGTACGCGGGGCATAATCGGTCATGCGCGGTCTCCGAAGCCTGAGATTCGATAGGGGACTCCTGAGCATAGCGCCCGGCGCCTAGGTTGAGCGCAGCCTTCGACCAATGCGGCAGGCATTGGCCTGAGCGAGGGGAAACACGCGGGGAAGGTGATGCAGGAGACGATGAGGTGAGTGCAGGGTGCTTGCGCTGGGGTGAAAAGTCAGCGAGCGAGGACTAGGTCTTAGCACTCAGCCAAGGCAAAAATCGGTGAAGAACGGACCGTGCTGGCGCTTCAGTCGGTCTTGAATGCTGTATTGTCGAGTCGGATGGTTTTCGTCCAAAGCCAATTTCGATGCTGAATCAATAGGCGTCGTCTGGCTGTCTCGATAAGGCTGTTCCGGGTCGCGTCTCGGTTTTTTGTGGGGCGTTTTTCCCTTGTGATGAATGGGCTGGATAATGTGTCGGGCTTTTTTTCAGCCCGCGCTAACGTGAGCCAGGCGCTGTCTCTGCAGCAGCCGGTATAAAAAAGGAAAGGGTCCATGTGTACCAGGGTTTTGAACAATATCGATGTCTCCCATGTGACGGTCGGTCGATGCATGGATTGGGAGTTCATGTTGCCTGCGTATGTCTACTGTCAGCCCGCCAACCGCTACTGCCAGGGGCTCGGTTCGGAGCAAGCGCTCGAGCTGGGAATCGATAAAGCGCATATTTTAACGTGGCAAGCACGCTATGCGTCGGTGACGACGCAAGTGGGAGAAGAGGGGGTGTTTGGCACCGATGATGGTATCAATGAAGCGGGATTGGTTGTTAATGTTCTCTACGACGCTGGCTGCGATTATGGTGCGGTACCGTCCAGTGGCGACTTTCATGCGCTGAGCGTTCTGCGCTGGGGGCAATTCATACTTGACGGCTTTGCCACTGTGGGTAGTGTACTCGAGTATTTCAAGTGCCACCACATTCATCTTGTGAGTGAGTCTGTCCCAGGTGACGAGTCCTCTGGTGCTGAATGCATGTTGCGTTGTCGGATGCAAAAGGCGATTCCGCGGTGATCGAATTGCATGACGGGAAAATGGTTTTTTACGAGAATCCGCAATATACGGTAGTGACCAACCAGCCCAGTTATGAGACGCAGTTGGTGATGTCGCAGTATTGGTTTTATCAATGGGGGTTGTCAGAGGCGATCAATGATAACCCCGTGTATACCTGCCCGGGTGGGGACACCCCGGTTCAGCGTTTTCAGCGGGCTTGCTTCTATCGTTATATGCATCGTACCCAAGAGGGCCGAGTAGATCGGCTTATGCAGGTGCGTTCGATGATCAATACTTGCGCCGTACCCCTTGGCTTTCAAGCGGATAATCATGGGGGAGATGATAGCCCCTATACGCTATGGTTGAACCTGGCTGACAGTCAGCAGCTACGCTACTATTTTTTGTTTACAGATCGCTTGGGCGGGCTGGAGTTCGACGTCAAGGGGGTTACTGAAACCAAACGGCTCAAGGTGGCCGGTGAGGGGGCGACGACATTGAGTCATGGGCGGGCCAATGAAATGATGCAGCCTTGTGCGCCGTTGTTCGAAGATTGATAGTAGCTGGTTTTAGATTGATAGTAGCTGGTTTCAGATATGGGATCGCACCGACGCGGGCGGTCCCGTATCTTTAATTAGAGAGAATATTTGACCAGCTTGTAACAATTCTTGCCCGAGGTTTTGGCGCTGTATAGGGCTTCATCCACGCAGCGTAGTGTTGCACGGTGCTCTTTGGCGTTGTGAAATGCACATCCGAGACTGACCGTCACTGGGCGCCCTGTAGCGAACGGATGGCTCGAGACGGCTTCCAACAAGCGCTGCGGGAGTCTCATCACTTCTTTTTCGTGGTCGGCATGGATCGCGATGATGAACTCTTCACCACCCCATCGTCCGACGGTGCCATCGGGGCCTGCGACAGACTGCATGACCTTGCCCAGACTGACGAGAACCTCGTCGCCGACCGCGTGCCCGAATTCATCATTGATACTTTTGAAATTGTCCACGTCGGCCATGATGATAAATAAGCTTTTCTCTGAGTTCAGGAGTAGGTCTTCCATATGGCGACGATTGAATAGCCCGGTCAAGGCGTCAGTCGATGCCAGAGTCCTCAGTTTGTCGTTGGATTCCTGGAGAAGCTGGTGAGCGTAGCGACGGCTGGCTTCGTAATAGCACGACAGCATGAAAAGCAATAGATAAATGGCGATGATGTTGGCGAAAGAGTCCCTGTCCCAGGGGGCTGGCTGCCAAATGCCCAGGTTGCTGCCTGATAGCCACATGACAAACGCTAAATACAGAAGGCTGTAAAGCGTGCCATACAGGTAGCCCAGCAAAAAGATGCTGATCAATGGCGCGACAAAGGCCCAGGCCAGCGAGTAGTCCAGGTTGTTTCTGTCTACCATGACCATGAAGCAGACACCTGTCACCATCAGTATCAAAATGAATGATGCCAGTAAGATCCAGCGAAAACGCAGGAAAGGTATAGCGATAATCCACCCAGTAATGTGCCGATCAAATCGACGTAAAAAAGAGGTGGGTAGTAGTCAATGACCAGGTTGTAGAATGTGAAAAACGCCGATATGGCAGTGCAAGAGAGAATCGTGATGAGAATCAAGCCTAGGCGGCGGTACTGGTCGTTGGATTTGGAAATATTGAGGTATTTGGATAGCAGGAACTCAACCACTTGTGTGCCTTTTACGTTCAATGTGGTTCTTCCTTTCTCATGAATTGGTTCTTGTTATTGTTCGAATCATGATGCATGAAGGCAGATTGAAAGGTGCATTGTATACCTAAAAATGGCGGGGTTGGAAAGCCCTCCCTCCGGCGCCGAGGTCGCGCAGCACGAGCGCCGCTTAGGGCGGCATTGTTGGAACGGAAATCACATGTGGCGGGCGTAGAAATCTGGCCCTCGACCCGGTGGGTGGAAAGCTCAGTGCGCGGGGTGTCATCGATCATGCCCGACCTCCGAAGCCTGAGACTTGATGGCTTTGACCCTGGAGCCTAGCGCTGGGCGATGACGTTGGTGTGATAGTCGACCCAGGCGGCAGTGGGGAATGGCAAGGGCATGGCATAAAGCACTGAGACGCAGCGGCAGGCGATGAGGAGGATGGAGGGTGCTAAGCTGGCGCGCATCTTCTGGCCGAAAGAGCGTGAGCGTTTCATGAGCGAGACCGTGATCGCCGACGAGCAGGTGCAGCTCGTCGATCCTCGCAACCGCCCCTGTGGCAGCACCTCCCGGGTGACCCTGCGGCGCCTGGGATGCTGGCATCGCGCCACCTACATCGTGGTGCGCAATCCGGCCGGTGAGCTCTGCGTACAGACGCGGACCCTGATCAAGGAGACCCACCCGGGCTGGTACGATCTTGCCGCCGGCGGCGTGGTCGGAGCGGGGGAGGCGACGCTGCCGGCGGCGCGGCGCGAGCTGGAGGAGGAGCTGGGCATTCGGCGGGTACCGTTGGCCGCACTGGGCGAATTCCGTTTCGTCGACGGCGCCCTGCGCATCTACGGCAGCCTCTACGGGGTGCGCTACGCCGGCCCACTGCGCCTGCAGCCGGAGGAGGTGGCGGCGGTCAGCTGGATGACACCATCAGCGGCGCTGGCCCTGGAGCACGCCACGCCGGATACCCGTGTCGCGCTGGAACTGGCATTGCGCCAGGATGGCTGGTGAAGCGCTGCCCGGCGTGGCAACCTTGTCGCCTCGATGTTCAACGAACCCGTCGCGCTTCGCGGCGACGGCGTTCCAGGTCAGGATGAGCGGCCCGCCATGTCGCTGTACACGCAAGACTGCCGCACCCATGCCGGCGAACCCTTCAATCTGCGCGCCCTGCGTGGCCAGGTGCTGCTGGTGGTCAACGTCGCCAGCCAGTGCGGTTTCACACCCCAGTTGGAGGGGTTGGAGAAGCTCTATCGCGAGTACCGCGACCAGGGTTTCACCATTCTCGCCTTTCCATGCAATCAGTTCGGCCGCCAGTCGCCGGAGTCGGCCAGCCAGTTCGGCGCTTTCTGCGAACAGCGCTACTCGGTGACCTTCCCGGTGATGGAAAAGGTCAAGGTCAACGGCCGCGACGCCCATCCGCTGTTCACGCAGTTGAGGCGGCAGGCGCCGGGGTTTCTCGGCAGCACGCCGATCAAGTGGAACTTCACCAAGTTCCTGGTTGGCCGCGATGGCCAGATCATCCGCCGCTTCGGCCCGCGGGCGTCGCCACGCTCGCTGCGGCGAGACATCCAGAAAGCGCTGGATACGCCGTTCTCGGCGTGAGCCTCGTGTGAGTTTCTCAGATGGGTGGGCGCTCAGGTGGGCGGGCGTTCGCCGCGCGCCACCATCAACCGATACACCAGCTCGTCGAAGCGCGGCCGGCTCATCATGGTGGTGAGCCCGGAAAAGAGGGTGGCAACGGCCTTGCGTGTGCCGCTCAGGCGGCGGTTATGGCGAACCAGGCGCAAGAGCAGCAGGTTTTCGTCGAACGCGCGCCACTCGCCCGCCATCGACACCTGATAGCGCACCATCACCGGCGACATCTCCAGCCGATAGACCCACTCCAGCTCTTTCAGCGTCAGACCGCTGGCCTCGATCTCGCGCACCATGCGCGCAAAATCCGTCTCGCGCGGCTCGCGCTCCAGCCACAGCGCTGACAGCGCCAGCCACAGCGCGCCGCGACGGGCGATCAACGTTTCGATTTCCTGTTCGTCGCTCATGCTGACTCTCTGGCCGCAGGGGCTCGGGGGGAGATATGGCGCGCCATCTTCGGACAGTGGGCAGGCAGACACAAGCCTACGTGGCCTGCGCACAAGTTTTCGTCACCCTGTTAGAATGCGCACAACATCGCTGTGGGAGGCATCTCCTGGAGCGTCCCGATTCGGTACTGAAAGACGAGGTTAGACGTGATCATCAAGCCCAAGGTCCGCGGTTTCATCTGCACCACGACTCACCCGCTCGGCTGCGAGCGCAACGTGCTCGAACAGATCGAGGCGACCCGCGCCCATCTCGATGGCGTCGAAGGCGGGCCGCGCAACGTGCTGGTCATCGGTGCCTCCAGCGGTTACGGCCTGGCCGCCCGCGCATCACCGCTGCCTTCGGCTACGGTGCCGACACCCTGGGTGTGTTCTTCGAAAAGCCCGGCAGCGAGAAGAAGCCGGGGACTGCGGGCTGGTACAACGCCGCCGCGTTCGACAAGTTCGCCAAGGCCGAAGGACTCTACAGCAAGGCGATCAATGGCGACGCCTTCTCCCACGAAGTCCGCGAGAAAGCGATCGAGCTGATCCGTGAAGACATGGGCCAGATCGATCTGGTGATCTACTCGCTCGCCTCGCCGGTGCGCAAGATGCCGGACAGCGGCGAGCTCAAGCGCTCCAGCCTCAAGCCGATCGGCGAGACCTACACCGCGACCGCCATCGACACCAACAAGGACACCATCATCGAGGCGTCGGTGGAGCCGGCCACCGAGCAGGAGGTCGCCGATACCATCGATGTCATGGGCGGCCAGGACTGGGAGCTGTGGATCGACGCCCTGGACAAGGCCGGCGTGCTGGCACCCGGTGCGAAGTCGGTGGCGTTCAGCTATATCGGCACCGATATCACCTGGCCGATCTACTGGCACGGTGCCCTGGGCAAGGCCAAGGAAGACCTCGATCGCGCCGCCGGCGAGATCGATGCGCGCCTCGGTCAGCAGGGCGGCAGCGCCAACGTGGCAGTGCTCAAGTCGGTGGTGACCCAGGCCAGCGCCGCGATTCCGGTGATGCCGCTCTACATCTCCATGGTCTACAAGGTGATGAAGGCACAGGGTGTCCACGAGGGCACCATCGAGCAGCTCAATCGGCTGTTCGGCGAGCGCCTGTATGCCGACGGCGAGCCGCCGCTCGACGAGGCCGGACGCCTGCGTCTGGATGACTGGGAACTGCGCGACGATATCCAGGATGCGTGCAAGGCGCTGTGGCCGCAGGTCACCAGTGACAACCTGTTCGAGCTCACCGACTACGCCGGCTACAAGCACGAGTTCCTCAAGCTGTTCGGCTTCGAGCGCGACGACGTCGATTACGATGCTGAGGTCGATCCGATGGTCGAGTTCGATGTCGTCCAGATGTGATCCGCGTGCGTTGAGCGGCCAGGGCGGCGGGGGCCCGCGGGCGTGATGCCAAGAGTCTCGACAGCGTGACCACGTCGGCCCACGATGCCCCACGGCAGGTGGGGTTCGTTCTCCTGCCCGGATTTTCGCTGTTGGCCCAGGCCTGCGCCATCGAGCCGCTGATCGTTGCCAATGGCCTGGCCGAGCGACGTCTCTAGGGGTGACGACCTTCGGCATCGATGGCCGCCCGGTGGCCAGCGTGGCCGAGCTGGCGTTGACACCCCAGGGCGTGGCCGGCAGCGATGCGCGCCATCTCGATCTGCTGTTCGTGTGCGCGCCGCCGCTGGCCGTCGAGGTGGCACGCGATGCCAGCGACACCCTGCTTGCCTGGCTCAAGCGGCTGGCCCAGCGGGGGGTGACGCTCGGCGGTATCGCGGGCGGCACCCAGTGGCTGGCCCGCGCGGGGTACTCGACGGCTATCGCGCCTCTATCCCCTACGCCAGCGCCGAATCCTTCAGCCGTGCCTTTCCCGCGATCCACGTTTCGCATCAGCTGTTCGAGATCGACCGCGACCGTTTGACCTGCGGCGGCGGCACCGCGGCAATGGACATGCTGATGACCCTGATCGGGCAGCAGCAGGGGGCGGCGCTGGCCCAACGCATCTCCGAGCACTTCGTGTGCGAGCGTATCCGTATGGCCGACGAGCCCCAGCAGTTGCCGCTGCGCTCGCGACTGGGTAACGCCCCGGAGAGTCTGCTCGAGGCGGTGGCGCTGATGGAGGCGAATATCGAAGAGCCGCTCACCACCCACGAGCTGTCGGCGCATCTGGGGATCTCCCGGCGTCAGCTGGAGCGGCTGTTCAAGAAGCATCTGCAGGCGGTGCCCAGCGCTACTATCTCAACCTGCGCCTGCAGCGCGCGCGCCGGCTGCTGCGCGAGAGCGATCAGGCGGTGGGCGATATCGCCCTGGCTCACGGCTTCTCCTCGGGGCGCACTTTTCCACCAGCTATCGTCACCACTTCGGCATCAGCCCGCGCGATGAGCGCCTGGTGCAGGTGGCCCGCGACCCGGAGGGCGACGCATGACGCTGACGCTCGATCAGCACTGGCTGACCCAGGCGCGGCGGGTGCCTTCGCCCAACGCCAACGCCCGCCCCGCGGGGGAGGTCTCGGCGGTGGTGGTGCACGGTATCAGCCTGCCGCCGGGCGAGTTCGGCGGGCCGGCGATCGAACAGCTGTTCACCAATACGCTGCCACCTACGGCGCACCCGTATTTTGCCACCATCGCTGCGCTGCGGGTCTCGGCGCATCTGCTGATCCGCGCGATGGCGAGCTGGTGCAGTTCGTGCCCTTCGATGCCCGCGCCTGGCACGCCGGGCGTTCGCGCTGGCGCGACGACTCTGGCCGCCTGCGCGAGGGGCTCAACGACTTCGCCATCGGTATCGAGTTGGAGGGCACCGACGAGCGCCCCTATCGGGCGGCGCAGTACCACGCCCTGGCGACGGTATTCTCTGCCCTGATGCAGCACTACCCGGCGATCACGCGGCGCGGCTGGGGGCCACGCGCACATCGCGCCGCTGCGCAAGCGCGATCCCGGTCCGGCCTTCGACTGGGCCTATCTGCGTCGCTGTCTGAGCAGAGCCACTGCCTGACAGCCGCTAGCCTGACAGCCCCCGGCCTGACAAACCCTGGCCGGCTGCTATGGTGAGGAGGTCAGCGGCTTAGGCCAGGGCTTGGCGGTGAGTGTGTCAATTCAGCGTTGGTTTGCCCCGAGGTAAATTCGCTACCGCCTGGCGGGGCATCGATCGTCGTCTGGCTCAAAATACAAGTGCTTGAAAAAGCGGGATTTATACGAGCGTTTGACGCCAGGAGAGGCGGCGATGAATTGGCAGCGGTGCGCGTTTTGCGGTATCTTCTTCGCCGGATTTTCCGCGTCACGCACGCCCGCTGTAATTCAGTTACAGCCGAACAATCTCGGAAAGCGGCCCCAAAAGAGCTGCACCTGCACCGAAGAGCGCATATTCCCAAGCCCCGCTGCGGCTACCCGCCACGGCCGGGCGAATGGCAAACCTTTTTCCCATTCGGAGAGTTGTCTATGAGTCTGGAGACACGAGAAGATCTCGATCCGGTCGAAACCACGGAATGGCTGGACTCCCTGGCCGGTCGGTCGTCGAGCATGAGGGCGAGGAGCGCGCTCGGTACATCCTGAGTCGGCTGGCTGACCGCCTGCGTCGTGACGGCTCTTCGCCGCCGTTCTCCGGCACCACGCCGCACCGCAATACCATTCCGGTGCATCGTGAAGCCAAGATTCCCGGCGATATGTTCATCGAGCGCAAGATCCGCTCGGCGATCCGCTGGAACGCCATGGTCCAGGTGCTGCGGGCCAACAAGAAGCACAAGGGACTGGGTGGCCACAATCGCCAGCTACCAATCCAGCGCGACCCTCTATGAAGTCGGCTTCAACCACTTCTTCCGCGCCGACAACGGTGACCACAAGGGTGACCTGCTCTATATCCAGGGCCACGTGACGCCGGGCATCTACGCGCGCTCGTTTCCTGGAAGGGCGTCCTCGACGAGACGCAGATGGACAGCTTCCGTCAGGAAGTCGATGGCGAAGGTCTGCCGTCCTATCCGCACCCCTACCTGATGCCGGACTACTGGCAGTTCCCCACCGTCTCCATGGGGCTAGGTCCGATCCAGGCGATCTATCAGGCCCACGTGATGAAGTATCTCAACTCGCGTGAGCTCGAGGACATGCAGGACCGCAAGGTCTGGGCCTTCCTCGGCGACGGCGAGTGCGACGAGCCGGAATCCCTCGGCGCGCTGCATCTGGCCAGCCGCGAGAAGCTCGACAACCTGATCTTCGTCATCAACTGCAACCTGCAGCGTCTCGACGGTCCGGTGCGTGGCAACTCGCGCGTGATCGACGAGCTCGAAGGCGTGTTCCGCGGTGCCGGCTGGAACGTCATCAAGGTGGTCTGGGGCGGTCTGTGGGACCCGCTGTTCGAGAAAGACACCAAGGGCATGCTGCAGAAGCGCATGGACGAGGCGGTCGACGGCGAGTACCAGAATTACAAGGCCCAGGGTGGCAAGTACACCCGCGACAACTTCTTCGGCAAGTACGAAGAGACTGCCGAGATGGTCAAGGATTACTCCGACGAGGAGGTCTTCCGTCTCAACCGCGGTGGCCACGACCCGCAGAAGGTCTATGCGGCCTACCATGAGGCGGTCAACAACGCCAATGGGCGTCCAACCGTGATCCTGGCGCACACCGTCAAGGGCTACGGCATGGGTGGCGGCCACGGCGAAGCCGACATGGAAGCGCACCAGATCAAGTCGATGGACGTCGACGCGCTCAAGGCGTTCCGTGACCGCTTCGGCATCCCGGTCTCCGACAAGCAGATCGAGAGCGGCGACATCCCCTACTACAAGCCCGACGACGACAGCCCGGAGATGAAGTACCTGCATCTCCAGCGCGAGAGGCTCGGCGGCTTCCTGCCGGCGCGCAAGTCGGACTTCGAGGCGCTGGAGATTCCGGGGCTCGACGACAAGATGTTCGCCACCCAGCTCAAGGGCTCCGGCGACCGCGAAGTCTCCACCACCATGTCCTTCGTGCGTGTGCTCAACGGTCTGGTCAAGCACAAGCAGCTGGGCTCGCGGGTGGTGCCGATCATTCCTGACGAAGCGCGCACCTTCGGTATGGAAGGGATGTTCCGTCAGCTCGGTATCTACGCCGCCGAAGGCCAGAAGTACGAGCCGATGGATGCCGGCCAGATCATGTACTACCGCGAGGACAAGAAGGGTCAGATCCTCGAAGAGGGCATCACCGAAGCCGGTTCGATGTCGGCGTGGATCGCCGCGGCGACCGCCTACGCCAACCATCACCTGCCGCTGATGCCGTTCTACATCTACTACTCGATGTTCGGCTACCAGCGTATCGGTGACCTGGTGTGGGCCGCCGGCGACCTGCAGGCGCGCGGCTTCATGGTCGGCGGCACCGCCGGGCGTACCACCATCAACGGTGAAGGTCTGCAGCACCAGGACGGCCATAGCCACATCCTGATGTCCACGGTGCCCACCTGCCGCGCCTACGACCCCTGCTATGGCCACGAAGTGGCAGTGATCGTCCAGGACGGCCTCAAGCGCATGTTCCAGGACAAGGAGAACTGCTTCTACTACCTGACCGTGATGAACGAGAACTACGCGCATCCGGAGATGGTGGAAGGCAGCGAAGAGGGCATCGTGCGCGGTATGTACCGCCTGCGCGAAGGCAAGGCCGCCGCCAAGAAGAAGCAGCCGCGGGTCCAGCTGCTGGGCAGCGGTACCATCCTGCGCGAAGTCGAAGCCGCCGCCGAGATGCTCGCCGAAGAGCATGGTGTGGTCGCTGATGTCTGGAGCGTGACCAGCTTCAACGAGCTGCGTCGCGAAGCGCTGGAATACGATCGTCAGCAGTTCCTCGACTTCGACGAGAAGCGCGAGAAGCCGTGGGTGTCGCAGCAGCTCGAAGGCACCGAAGGGCCGGTGATCGCCGCGACCGATTACATGAAGCTCTATGCCGACCAGATCCGTGCCTGGGTGCCGGGTGACTTCCATGTTCTGGGTACCGATGGCTTCGGCCGCTCCGATACGCGTGAGCAGCTGCGTCACTTCTTCGAGGTCGACCGCTACTACGTCACCGTTCAGGCGCTGCGTGCCCTGGCCAAACGCGGTGAGATCGACGGCAAGGTCGTCAACGACGCGATGAAGAAATATGGCCTCGATCCGGCCAAGCCCAGCCCGCTGGTGTCTTGATCGGCAGTTTCCATCGCAGGGTCATCACCCCAACGGGTGGTGACCGCGGCCAGTTGAGCCGGTGCGTGTGCGTGACGCGCTGGCGGATGATCAGAGGAGCGCGACCTTGAGTAGCGAAATCATCAAAGTTCCCGACATCGGCGGTAGCGACGGTGTCGAAATCATCGAGATCTCGGTGCAGGCAGGCGACGTTATCGCCGCCGAAGACACCATGATCGTGCTGGAGTCCGACAAGGCCTCGATGGACGTGCCGGCACCCAAGGCCGGCAAGGTCGTCAAGGTGCTGGTGAAGGAGGGCGACACCGTCTCCGAAGGCGACGATATCCTCGAACTCGAAGCGGAAGGCGAGGGTGACGCCGACGCCGAGCAGGACGAAAGCGACGCCGAAGCGGGTGACGCCCAGGAAGAGAGCCAGGACGATGAGTCCGAGCAGTCCTCCGCCAGCGAAGCGGCGCCGAAGAAGAAGTCCAGCGGTGGCGGCAAGCGCACCGTCGAGGTCAAGGTGCCGGATATCGGCGGTGGTGACGGCGTCGAGATCATCGAAGTCGCGGTGAGCGAGGGTGACGAGATCAGCGCCGAAGACACGCTGATCACCCTGGAGTCCGACAAGGCCTCCATGGACGTGCCCAGCCCCTACAGCGGCAAGATCGTCTCGCTCTCGATCAAGGAGGGCGACAGCGTCTCCGAGGGTGACCTGATCGGCACCATGGAGATTGCCGGTGAGGGCGACGACGACGACGCCGAAGACGATGCGCCGGCGGCGGGCGATGCCGAGGCGCCGAGCGCCGACGACAGCGCCGATGCCGAAGAAGACAGCGCCGACGAAGACGGCGATGACGACGAAGACACCGACGACAGCGCAGGCGGTCGTCAGGAGATTCGCGTGCCGGATATCGGCGGCAGCGAAGGCGTCGAGATCATCGAAGTCGCGATCAGCGAAGGCGACGAGATCGACAAGGAAGACACCCTGATCACCCTGGAGTCCGACAAGGCCTCCATGGATGTGCCCAGCCCGGTCAAGGGCAAGGTACGAGCTGGCGGTCAAGGAGGGCGACAGCGTCTCCGAGGGCGACCTGATCGGCTACGTCGAAGTCGCCGGCCAGTCGGGCGGCAAGAAGAAAGCCGCCAAGTCCAGTGGTGACAAGGGCAAGGCCGAGTCTAAGGCGCCGGCGGCCAAGAAAGACGATGCCAAGGCCGCGACCGACTCGCGCGCGCAGAAGCAGCAGGGCGGCGAGCCGAGCCCGGAAGCGCGGCACAAGCACGGCGATGACAAGAGCGCCGGTGCCCACGTGCACGCTGGCCCCGCGGTACGCAAGATGGCCCGCGAGCTGGGCGTCGAGCTGAGCGAAGTCAAGGGCTCCGGTCCCAAGGGACGCATCCTCAAGGATGACGTCGATGGCTTCGTCAAGCAGGTGATGCAGGCACGCAAGCAGGGCGGTGGGCAGGCAGCAGCGCCCGCAGCCAGCGGCGGTGCGGGCATCCCGCCGGTACCGGCGGTCGACTTCAGCCAGTTCGGCGAGATCGAAGAGAAGCCGATGGGCCGCCTGATGAAGGCAGGGGCGACCAACCTGCATCGCAGCTGGCTCAATGTGCCCCACGTCACCCAGTTCGACGAGGCGGACATCACCGAGCTGGAAGCCTTCCGCAAGGCGATGAAGGACGAAGCGCAGCAGCAGGGCGCCAAGCTCACGCCGCTGCCGTTCATGATCAAGGCCGCGGCCAAGGCGCTGGAGAAGTTCCCGCAGTTCAACGTCTCGCTGCATCCGGATGGCGACAAGCTCATCCAGAAGAGTACTTCCACATCGGCGTGGCGGTGGACACCCCCAACGGCCTGATGGTGCCGGTGATCCGCAATGTGGATCAGAAGGGCATCATCGAGCTGGCCAAGGAGGTGATCGACCTCGCCGGGCGCGCCCAGGAGGGCAAGCTCAAGCGCGACGAGATGCAGGGTGGCTGTTTCACCATCTCCAGCCTGGGCTCGATCGGCGGCACCGCCTTCACGCCGATCGTCAACACGCCGGAAGTGGCGATTCTGGGGGTCTCCAAGTCGCAGATGAAACCGGTCTGGAACGGCTCGGAGTTCAAGCCGCGGCTGATGTGCCCGCTGTCGCTCTCCTACGACCACCGCGCGGTCAATGGGGCCGATGCGGCGCGCTTCACCGCCTATCTGGCTCAGGTGCTCACCGACATCCGCCGCCTGCTGGTCTAAGCGCGCGGTTCGGCAGTACCAGCGCCGATGGCTCCTGCGGGAGCCATCGGCGTTTTTTATGGAAGGCCATCGGCGTTTTTTTATGGATGTCTATCGACGTTTTGGGGATGGTCATCGGCATCTTCGTGCCCCTATCCCCGGGATTTGCCGCCTCGGGCCCGCTCTACGCCCAACCGAGCCTTGTGCGCCCGAGTGGCGAAAGGTATCGTCATGTGCCACTGACGATGTCACCGGCGTCGCCTCGGGCGACCGTGAGGTCACATAAGAACGATGCCATTCATGAAGGAGCTGTATCGATGCGTTTGATCCTCTTGGGCGCCCCTGGCGCTGGCAAGGGCACCCAAGCTCAGTTCATCTGCGAGCACTTCCATATCCCGCAGATCTCTACCGGCGACATGCTGCGTGCCGCCGTCAAGGAAGGCAGCGAACTGGGGATCAAGGTCAAGGAGACCATGAACAGCGGCTCGCTGGTGTCGGACGATCTGATCATCGCCCTGGTCAAGGAGCGCATCGCGCAGCCGGATTGCGCCAACGGCTTTCTGTTCGACGGTTTCCCGCGCACCCTGCCGCAGGCCGACGCCATGAAGGATGCCGGCATCAAGCTGGATCACGTGGTCGAGATCGCGGTCGACGACGAGGAGATCGTCAAGCGTCTGGCCGGGCGCCGCGTCCACCCGGATTCCGGGCGCGTCTACCACCTCGAGTACAAGCCGCCGCGCGAGCCGGGCAAGGACGATGTCACCGGCGAGCCGCTGATCCAGCGTGACGACGACAGCGAGAAGACCGTGCGTCATCGCCTTTCGGTCTATCACGACCAGACTGCGCCGCTGATCGGTTACTATCAGGAGTGGGCCGCTGAAGATCCCGACGCGGCGCCAGCCTACCACCGTATCGCGGGTGTCGGCAGCGTCGACGATATCCGCTCCCGCGTGCTCGCCGCCCTCGAGGGCTGAGACCGTGTGACCGTCCCGCCAGTCGGCGGGGCGGTCGTCGCCACGCTGTTCACGCGCTATACTCGCCCCTCTTTTTGTAGTCACCCCGGGAAACCGATGTCGACGCTGCTGGCCCTAGACGCCTCCTCGACCGCCTGCTCCTGCGCGCTCTGGCGGGACGACGATCTGATTCATCGTTTTGAAATCGCCCCGCGCGAACATACCCGCCGGCTGCTGCCGATGATCGACGAGCTCCTCGCCGAGGCCGATCTCGATCTCGCGGCGTTGGATGCCATCGCCTATGGTCATGGCCCCGGTTCGTTCACCGGGTTGCGCATTGCTGCGGGTATCGCCCAGGGCCTTGCCTACGGCGCCGAACTGCCGCTGATGGGGGTGTCTACTCTCGAGGCGCTGGCACTGGCGGCACACCGCAAGTGGCATGCGCGTCACGTGATCGCGGCCCTGGATGCGCGTATGGACGAGATCTACGTCGGCGCCTATCGCTGTGCCGACGGCGAGCTGACGCCCTGCCTCGAGGAGCGTGTGATCGCCCCCGAGCGGCTGCGCCTGCCGGCGGATAGCGGTGATCGCGAATGGCTGGGCATCGGCAGCGGCTGGCAACTGCTGGCGCGCATGCCGGTGGAAATACAGGCTGTGCTGCCCCAGACCCTGCCCGACGAGCTGCCGGCGGCTGAAGACATTGCGCGTCTCGCTGCTGCCGCCTGGGCGCGTGGCGAGCGCGGCGCGCCGCCGCATGCGGTGACGCCGGTCTATCTGCGCAATGAGGTGGCATGGCGTAAGGCGTAGACCGAGGGCGACGACTGCCTGCGTCGACGCGTGGTGACCAGCCCAGGACGGGCTGAGTCTGGCAGGGCAGGATGACTCGCGGCGGCAGTGGCCATTCCACGCTTATCCCGGGGCGGCTGGCCCCTCTGCAAGGAAACGCTTCATCATGGATGTGTTGCATCTCGCGGCGCTGGCACTGATCCAGGGCCTGACCGAATTCCTTCCGATCTCTTCCTCTGCTCACCTGATCCTGCCGTCGCAGCTGCTCGGCTGGCCGGATCAGGGGCTGGCGTTCGATGTCGCCGTGCACATCGGCTCGCTGGGCGCGGTGCTGGTGGCCTTCCGCCACGAGGTGATCAAGATTCTTTGCGCCTGGTTCGGCCAGTTCGGTGCCCGCGGGCCGAGCCCCGAGAGTCGGTTGGGCTGGGCGATCATCATCGCCACGCTACCGGCAGTGGTGTTCGGTCTGCTGGTCGATGACTGGGTCGAATCCGCCGGGCGCTCGGTGCTGGTGATCGCCACCACCACGATCGTCTTCGGCGTGCTTCTGGGCATCGCCGACGCCCGCGGCAGCCGGGTCGAGCCACTGGGCGCGATGACCCTCAAGCGTGCGCTGCTGATCGGCCTGGCTCAGGCGGTAGCGCTGATTCCCGGCACCTCACGCTCGGGTATCACCATGACCGCCGCGCTCATGCTCGGCTTCACCCGGCAGGCCGCGGCACGTTTCTCGTTTCTGCTCTCGATTCCGCTGATCCTGGCTGCCGGCACCCTCAAGGGAGTCGAGCTGGCGCAGACGGGTACCGCCACCCAGTGGCACGAGATCGCCCTCGGCGTGGGCTTCTCCTTCGTTGCGGCCTGGCTCTGCATCAAGCTGTTCCTGGCCGCGCTCGACCGCATCGGCATGATGCCGTTCGTGATCTACCGTCTGCTGCTCGGTGTGGTGCTGTTCGTATGGGCGACCTGAGCGGCGCTGTGCCGGCGGGTGAAGTGGTGGTGGTGGGCGAGCCGCTGCGCCCGCTGGCGGCGCGCTACGGGCTGACGTGGCGCGCCGAGCCGCCCGCCGAGGGTCTGGCCCTGCGCCAGGGCCCGGCGGGGCTGGAGATCGCCGGTGATCCGGCGCTCTACGGCCACCCCGTGCGTGCGGACTTCGTCAGTGGCGCTGCCGACCATCGGCGCCGCTTCGGCGGCGGCCGTGGCCAACTGGTGGCCAAGGCGTGCGGCTTCGGCAAGGGCGTGGTGCCACAGGTGGTGGACGCCACCGCCGGGCTAGGGCGCGACGCCTTCGTGCTCGCTTCGCTGGGCGCCGAGGTATTGATGGTCGAGCGCGTGGCAGCGATCCATGCGCTGCTCGACGATGCTCTCGCGCGGCTGGCCATTGCCGACGAACTTGGCGAGATAGCGGCGCGGCTGGCGCTGCGCCATGCCGATGGCACCACGGCGCTGGCGGACGCCATCGCCGACTGGCCGCATTCGCCGCAGGTGGTCCATCTCGACCCGATGTTCCCCCACCGGGAGAAATCCGCGTTGGTCAAAAAGGAGATGCGGCTGTTTCGCGAGCTGGCCGGTGCCGACGACGACGCCCCGCAGCTGCTCGCCGCGGCGCTGGATCTCGCTACTCACCGGGTGGTGGTCAAGCGCCCACGCAAGGCGCCGCCCATCGCAGGCCCAGCGCCCCAGCACGTGATCGAGGGCAAGACCAGCCGCTACGACCTCTACGTGCGCCGTTCGCTGCGCGCGGATGCCGCCTCGCCCTGAGCCACTGCCGTGGCTGCCCCTGCGGTCGTGGCCGCCGCCGCAGGCTCGTCTGCCGGCGCCTGTTCCGCGGTCTCTGCCCGGCTCGCTGGGCGCTTGAATAGAATCAGCCACAGCGCCAGCGCGATCAGCGCGCCGCCGGCGGCGTGGGCCCAGGTCACCTGCTCGTCCAGAAACAGCGCGCCCCACAGCACGCCGAACAGCGGCACCAGCAGTGTCACCGTCAGCGGTTTGATCGGGCCCAGCTCCTCGACCAGACGGAAGTAGAGTAGATAGGCCAGCGACGTGCAGGCCAGCCCCAGTGCCAGCAGCGCCAGCCAGACGTGAACATCGTGCCACTCTCCCGCCGTGGGCTGCAGCGTCACCTGGCCCAGCATCAACGGCGCCAGTAGCAGCGTCGCGCCGAGCTGCGAGCCGAGCGCGATCAGGCGTGAATCGAGGCCGCCACGTTGGGCGATCCAGCGCCCCACCAGAAAGCCGCTGATGCCGTAGCAGGCCGCCGCCCCAAGGCAGGCCAGGGCGCCGATCATCAGACCGCTGCTCAGCGCCACCGGCCCGCTGACCACCAGTACAGCCACCCCCATCATGCCGACCACCACGCCGCCCAAGCGCTCGCGGGTCAGCCGCTCGGAAAAGCAGGCGGCGCCGATGAGTACACCCATCAGCGGCGTGGAGGCATTGAGCAGCGCCGAGTAGCCCGCCGGGATGAAGCGTGCGGCGACACAGAAAAGCGCAAACGGTAGCCCCGAGTTGATCATGCCGATCACCAGGGTGGTGACGAACTTGCCATCGAAGCGCCAGCGCACGCGCCACACTAGCAGTACCGCGATCAGGCCGAGAGCGCCGAAGAAGACGCGAAAGAAGGCGGTGGGAAAGACCCCCAGCGCCGGCGTGGCGATGCGCATGAACAGAAAGCTGGCGCCCCATAGCGAGGAGAGGAAAATCAGGCGCAGTACGGCGGGCAATGGCATGGGGCTCCTCCAGGCATCTCTTCCGGATGCGCGCCCGGGGCCGAGGCGCGCTGACATTCAGCAGTCTACGCCCGTTCGGTAGCATCGCCTGGCCATTTACGGCGGCGGTGTTCGAGACGCGCGTGTGGCCACGGCAGTAAGCCTCACTTCGCTCAGGGTGAGATCAGCGGCAGCCACAGCGCTAGCGCGATCAGCGTCGCCAGTAGTACCGGTGGTGTGATCAGCAGCCCGATCTTCATGTAGCGACCCCAGCCGATGCGGTAGCCTTTCTTGGCCAGCACGTGGAGCCACAGCAGCGTCGCCAGGCTGCCGATCGGGGTGAACTTGGGTCCCAGGTCGTTGCCGATCACGTTGGCGTAGATCATCAGTTCGCGGGTCACCGCCGGCACGTCGGCCTGGTGGATCGCCAGGGCCCCGACCAGGGTCGAGGGCAGGTTGTTCATCACCGAGGCGAGCAGGGCGCTGAAGAAGCCGGTGCCGACTGTCGCCACCAGCGGGCCGTGCTGGCCCAGCCACTCGAGCACGCCGGCGGCCAGCGGCGTGAGCCCGGCATGGCCGAGGCCGTAGACCACCAGATACATGCCCACCGAGAACCACACGATCTGCCACGGTGCGTGGCGCAGGGCGTGGCCGACCGATACCACCGCGCCCTGGCCCAGGCGCCACCAGCGCCCGGCGATCGCGATCAGCGAAAGCGCCGCCGCACCGGTGACGAAGGCTACCGGGACGTGCCAGGCGGCGGTGACGAAGTAGGCCACCAGCAGGGTGATCAGCAGCGGAAAGGCGGCGCGGAACACCAGCGGGTCGCGGATCGCGGTGTGCGGCGGGTCCAGCTTCTCCAGCGCGTAACGCTTGGGCACCTGGCGGCCGAAGGCGAGCCACAGCACCACCAGGGTCGCCAGCAGCGAGACCAGATTGACCGGCACCATGACCCAGGCGTAGCGCGAGAACGAAATGCCGAAGAAGTTGGCGCTGACGATATTGACCAGGTTGGAGATCACCAGCGGCAGGCTGGTGGAGTCGGCGACGAAGCCGGTGGCGATGATGAACGCCAGCGCCGCCTGGGGGGAGAATTCCAGACGCAGCAGAATCGCCAGCACGATCGGGGTCAGCAGAAGCGCCGCACCGTCGTTGGCGAAGAACGCCGAGATCACTGCGCCGAGCATCACCACCAGCGGAAACAGCCAGTGTCCGCGGCCGTTGCCCCAGCGGGCCACGTGCAGCGCCGCCCAGGCGAAGAAACCCGCCTCGTCGAGGATCAGCGAGATGACGATCAGACCGACGAAGGTAAAGGTGGCGTCCCAGACGATATCCCAGACCGTGCCGATATCGCCCAGTTGGACGACGCCGGTCGCCAGTGCGAGCACGGCGCCACCGACGGCGCTCCAGCCGATACCCAGGCCGCGGGGTTGCCAGATCACCAGGATCAGGGTGACGACGAAGATGGCCAGCGCCAGCATGCCAGGATTCTCCACAAGGGGCGGCGCGGCGCGGTGAGAGACACCGCCCGGCGCGGGCGCCCGATCATCGATAAGGAAATGCGATCAGAGATCGCGCTGGTTGACTCGGGCGGAGAGCTGGGCTGCGCTCTCCACGCGCTCCGAGTAGCGGTCGGTCAGATAGGCCGCGCGCCCGCGGGTCAGCCAGGTGAACTTCACCAGCTCCTCGCAGACATCGACGATGCGCTGGTAGTAGGGCGAGGCGCGCATGCGGCCAGCGTCATCGAACTCGTTGAACGCCTTGGGTACCGATGACTGGTTGGGGATGGTCAGCATGCGCATCCAGCGGCCAAGAATACGCATCTGATTGATCGCGTTGAAGCTCTGACTACCGCCGCAGACCTGCATCACCGCCAGGGTCTTGCCTTGGGTCGGGCGGATACCGCCCAGCGACAGTGGCAGCCAGTCGATCTGTGCCTTCATCACCGCGGTCATGGCGCCATGGCGCTCCGGGCTCACCCACACCATGCCTTCGGCCCAAGTGGCCAGCTCGCGCAGCGCCGCGACCCGCGGATGCTCTGGGCCCTCGGCATCCGGCAGTGGCAGGTCGCGCGGGTCGAAGGTGGCCACTTCGCAGCCGAAGGCTTGCAGCAGCCGGCCTGCCTCTTCGGCCACCAGGCGCGAGTAGGCACGTTCGCGCAGCGAGCCATAGAGCACCAGGATGCGCGGCGGATGGTGGGGCCCCGCGTCTCCCGCCAGGGCCTCGCCATCGATGGGGGCGAAGGCGCTGGGGTCGAGCTGGGGCAGCGTGTCGAATGACGCAGACATGGCGATTACTCGGCGGCGGGCGGATGGCTGGGCGTCGGTGTCGGCGTCGGGTGCACCACCTCGCCATCTTCCTTGGTGAAGGTGTCAATCGGGTGATCCAGCAGTGACAGCACCACCTCCGAAGGGCGGCACAGCGCGGCGCCCTTGGCGGTGACCACGATCGGTCGGTTGATCAGAATCGGATGGGCCAGCATCGTCGTGATCAGCGTCTCGTCGTCGAGGGTCGGATCGTCCAGGCCGAGTGTGTCGTAAGGGGTGCCCTTGCGCCGCAGCAGTTCGCGCGGCGACAGCCCCGTGGCCGCCAGCAGGGCCACCAGTTGGGCGCGATCCGGCGGGGTCTCGAGATAGTGGATTACCTGGGGTGTCTGCCCTGAGGCTTCGATCATCGCCAGGGCGTTGCGCGAGGTACCGCAGTCCGGGTTGTGATAGATCACGGGGTTCATGGCGTCTCTCATGCAGGATCAGTCGATGGGCGAGGGGGTGATGCCGCGCTGACACAACCGCCGAGCAGGGCATCCAGTGGCGCGCAAACTTCGGGGCTACCGTGGCAGCAGTCGCTGACCAGAAACGCGGCCAGGGCGCCGACAGCGGCGAGATCGGCACGATAGATCATCGAGCGGCTCTGGCGCTGGGCGTGAATCAGGCCAGCGCGGCTGAGCACGGCCAGGTGCGCCGACATCGTGTTATGCGGCACGTCGAGGTGACGCGCTATCTCTCCGGCGGCGAGGCCGTCGGGTTCGTGCCGGGTCAGTAGGCGAAAGGCCGCCAGCCGGGTTGGCTGTGACAGGGCGGCAAAGGCGTCGAGCGCGTTGTTTGTGTCCATGTGTCCAAGAATATAGACATAAATTCGGTACGGCAATCACCACGATGGCCTTTCGACGAGCGTGAGAGCGGTATGACCTTTGTGTGACCTGTATGAGCGGACTACGCTCTAGAGGCTGTCTGGGCGTCGATTCGCCCAGCGCCCTATACGATCAAGGAGGTCGCATGTACGAAGAGCAGATGAAAGGACGCACCGAGTCCCTCAAGGGCCAGGCGGAAGAAGCCGTGGGCCGCTTCACTGACGACGACGAGATGCGCGACGAAGGCCGCGCGCGTCACGCCGCGGGCAAGCTGCAGGCCAACTACGGCGAGAAGCTCGACAGCGTGCGCGAGGCGACGGTCAAGAATCCGATCAGCGCGCTGGCGATCGCTGGCGGTGTCGGGGTGTTCCTGGGAATCCTGCTCGGACGCCGCTGACACGCCCGAGTGCGCTACCCGCGCCCTGACCACAAAAGCCCCGGCCCAGGCCGGGGTTTTCGTCATCAGAGGGTGGGTGTCGACGCAGTTTCACATTTGACGCGGAAAATACTTGAGGCCAGCCTTCGTCGAGGCCATTATCTGCGCCCTTCCCTCGGTCCCTGTGGCCGGCGGAGGACCAAGACCGGGGTGGCATCGGGTCGGGGTGCGCTGAATCTGCACGACAGATGAGTTGCCCACTACCGATAAGACCTTTCACTGTTGACTTTTCCCGATCTGGAATCGAACTCATGAGCAAAGTCCTGATTATTGGCGCCGGTGGCGTCGGCGGTGTCGTTACGCACAAGTGCGCGCAGCATCCCGAGGTGTTCACGGAAATCTGCCTCGCCAGCCGCAACGAAGCCAAGTGCAAGGCGATCGCCGAGCAGTTGCCGCGTCCCATCCAGACCGCCCAGGTCGATGCCGACGACGTGGACGCGATCGTGGCGCTGATCGAATCGTTCAAGCCGGACGTCCTGATTCACGTGGCGCTGCCGTATCAGGATCTGACCATCATGGAGGCGTGCCTGCGCACCGGCGTGCCTTATCTGGATACCGCCAACTACGAACATCCGGACGAAGCCAAGTTCGAGTACAAGGAGCAGTGGGCATTCCAGGAGCGCTACCAGAAGGCCGGCAACATGGCCACGCTGGGCTGCGGCTTCGACCCCGGCATGACCAACATCTACTGCGCCTACGGCCAGAAGAACCTGTTCGACGAGATTCATCGCATCGATATCCTGGATGCCAACGGCGGCGACCATGGCTATCCGTTCGCCACCAACTTCAACCCGGAGATCAACATTCGCGAGATCACCGCGAATGGCCGCTACTGGGAGAAGGGCGAGTGGGTCGAGACCGCGCCGCTGGCCGAGAAGTGCACCTTCGACTTCGACGGCATCGGCGAGAAAGATCTCTACCTGCTCTATCACGAAGAGCTGGAATCGCTCTCCCAGAACATCAAGGGGCTCGAGCGCATCCGCTTCTGGATGACCTTCTCCGAGAAGTACATCACCCACCTCAAGGTGCTCGAGAATGTCGGCATGACCCGCATCGAGCCGATCGAGGTCGATGGTGCCCAGATCTCGCCGCTGCAGTTTTTGAAGCGCGTGCTGCCGGACCCGGCATCGCTCGGCCCGCGCACCAAGGGCAAGACCAACATCGGCGTCATCCTCGACGGCATCAAGGATGGCAAGCGGCGCAAGGTGTACATCTACAACATCTGCGACCACGAGAAGTGCTACGCCGAAGTGCAGTCCCAGGCGATCTCCTACACCACCGGCGTGCCGGCGGTGACCGGCGCCATGCTGATGCTCGAGGGCATCTGGAAGGGCGAAGGCGTGTTCAACGTCGAGCAGCTCGACCCCAACCCGTTCATGGAGCGCATCGGTGAGATGGGCCTGCCGTGGCAGATGGTCGAGCTCGATCCCGACGTCGACCCGCTGGCCTGAGGGCCGGCGTCATGGCTGATGCGATGAGCGACTCCACGCACGCGACGCCGGCGGAGATCTGCGGCTTCGATATCCACGCCTGCCCCTCGCCGGCCTACGTGGTCGACGATGCGCGTCTCACGCGGAATCTGGAACTGCTGGCGCGGGTCCAGGCCGAGAGCGGTGCCAAGATACTGCTGGCACTCAAGGGGTTCGCCATGTGGGACACCTTCCCGCTGGTGAGCCGCTATCTGGTGGGAACCACCGCCAGCGGGCAGGACGAGGCGCGTCTCGGCGCGGAGACCTTCGGCGGCGAGGTGCATGTCTACTCGCCTGCTTTCACCGCGCCGGAGATGGAGGTGGTGCTGCGCTACGCCGACCACCTCAGTTTCAACTCACCCGGCCAGTGGCGCTACTTCCGCGACACCGTCGCGGCGGCGGCACGGCCGGTCTCCTGCGGGCTGCGGGTCAATCCGGAGCACTCCACCGGCGAAGTCGCGCTCTATGACCCCTGCGCGCCGGGCTCGCGTCTCGGCACGCGGGTATCCGAGCTGCGCCCGGGGGATCTGGAAGGGCTGGAAGGGCTCCACTTCCACACCTTGTGCCAGCAGAACAGCGATGCGCTGGAGGCGACCCTGGCGGCTTTCGAGGCCCGGTTCGGCGAGTATCTCGGTGGGCTGCGCTGGGTCAACTTCGGCGGTGGACACCACATCACCCGGGCCGACTACGACGTCGCGCGGCTGGTGCGGGTGATTCGCGAGTTTCGTGCCCGGTATCCGCATCTCGAGGTCTACCTGGAGCCGGGGGAGGCGATCGCGCTGAATACCGGCTTCCTGGTGGCCACGGTGCTGGATATCGTCGACAACGATGGCCCCATCGCGATTCTGGACACCTCCGCGACCGCACACATGCCCGATGTGCTGGAGATGCCGTATCGCCCGGAGATTCTCGGCGCGGCCGAGCCAGGCGCGAAGGCATACACCTATCGCCTGGGCGGCACGACCTGCCTGGCGGGTGATGTGATCGGCGATTACGCGTTCGACGCCCCGCTCGCCATCGGCGATCGGCTGGTGTTCACCGACATGGCCCACTACACCATGGTCAAGACCACCACCTTCAACGGCATTCGTCTGCCGTCGATCTGCCGGGTCGACGCTGAGAGCCGCGAGGTGCGCACGGTCAAGACCTTTGGGTACGAGGACTATCGCCAGCGCCTGGGTTGAAGGCCGGCGTCGCCAGGTGGTATCCGATAAACCCCGCTTCGGCGGGGTTTTTTAATGTCTGAGAACCAGGCACCGGGGCCGAAAAGGTAGCGAGAGGGTAGCGAGAAAGTAGAGGGGGGTAGCGAGAAAGTGGAAAGGTGATAGCGAGCAAAGTAGCGAGAGTCGCGAGCGGGCATAAAAAAAGGCCGCCGAGACGGGGGGGGGGCGGCCAAAGGGCTTGGACAAAGCGTTCGAACATAGCGAGCCAGTGGGAGCTGGCGATGCGACCGGACCAGAGGCTTATGCGGCGACCGGGGCCGAGCGGCTCTCGCTCATTGCAGTCACCGCCGTATCGGCACGCCGCGATTCGTAGCGAGGAGGCTCAAAGTGGTGCGCCGTGCATTGAGCGCAGCGCAACTTGCGCGTCTCACCCGGCCCCGAGGCGACGTAGAACTCGTGGAAGCCGCAGATCAGACACGGCTGATCATTACTGACGCGGCTCACGCCGAACGCCGGGCGGTCGAATCGTTGAGCGCCCGGCTGGAGCGTGCCATCTGCAGGATCAACCCGCGTGACAGATTGAGCGCATGCATGGGATAGGAGACACCGTGGGTATCGGCGTAGTGGCCGCAGGTGTCGATGAATTCACCGCAATCGGTGCAGGTGATTTCGTCCCAGTCGTGGGCGGTATCCGGGGCGATGGCGTGCTGACTTCCACAGCGGGTGCATGAGATCTGGTATTTCATGACTTCCCTCCTTGGCGCTGAGAGTGGACTTCCGGTGTCCAGGGGGTGGCGTCCTTGCCGGTCCGGCCAGTGCGGGGGAGGCTGGCCTTCGGGACATCCTGTCCGTGTGTGACACCCTGAATTTGGCATAACCCGCAAAACTGTACAAGGTTTTTTTAAGGTACAACTCTGGGTCAGCTTATGTGATCTGTGTCATGGCGCAGTACGGCATCTTTGCGGCCGGGAGGCGCTGGCCGTAAGCCGTGACATTCACGCTAGCGCTCGATCTTTGCACATCGATGACAGACCGGTGTCAGTCGGCCGAGCGCCCTCAGAGAGAGTTTCTGAAGAGGATCTGTTGAGAAGGTCTTTGAAAGCGATCTGCTGAGACGGCCTCAGGAGGCCGGCGGCGGTGCGCCGAGTGGGCCCATCTCGCCATTCAGAATGGTGTCCAACAGCGCCTGGGCGCAGCCGGGCAGCACGCCCTCGTCACGAATCAGCAGAGTCCGCTCACGGTAGGCCCAGGCATCGCCGAGATGGCGTACCTGCAGCTTCATGCTGGCCTGATAGCGCCGCGCGCAGGACTCGGAATGATCCCCACGCCGACTCCGGCTTCGATCATGCGGCAGGCCGATTCGAAGCCGAACACCTGAATACGCACCGGCAGCGGCAGACCGAGCTCGAGCGCTTTCACCTGCAGAAAATGAAACAGCGTGCTGCCCTCGTGGAGCCCGACGTGGGGGAAATCCAGTGCATCCTCGAAGGTCACCGCGTCGCGGCTCGCCAGTGGGTGCTCCCACGGGGTGGCCAGAACCAGCCGGTCTCGACTGAAGGGTAGCGAGCGCAGCCGCGGCGGCACCTCCATGCCCACCATGATGCCGAGAACCCCCATGTCGGCGGTGCCGTCGAGCACGCCGCGAATGATATCGCTGGTCATGCGCTCCTGCAGGTCCACGGTCACGCCAGGGCGGGTGGCGAGAAACTCGGCCAGTACCTCGGGCATGAACTCGATTACCGCAGTGGTATTGGCGAAGATGCGCAGATGCCCGCTGGCGCCATCGGCGTAGGCGGAAAAGTCGCTCTTGACCCGCTCCACCTGGCGCAGGATCAGGCGTGCATGATGCAGCAGGCGTTCTCCGGCGGGCGTCAGCTCCACACCCTGAGCGCTGCGGTAGAACAGACGACTATCGAGCTGCTGTTCGAGGGTCTTGATCCGCCCGCTGACCGCGGCGGTGGAGAGATGCGCGCGGCTGGCACCGGCGGTCAGGCTGCGTGCCTCGGCGACGTGAACGAAGATACGAAGATCGGCGAGATCGAAATGCATGGCGCTCGGCGTCGCTGGGGAGTGACAGGGCAGACGAGTATAGCGCCGTGGCGGGTGGGCACGAAATGTCGCGGGTAATACCGGGGGCAGCTCTCTGCCCCCGGTGTGGGCCTGTCAGATCTGGCCCAGGTAGCGCAGATTGCCGCGCTGCGCTGGCGGTACGTCTTCGAGCAGCACCACGTTGAGCTTGTGCCCGTCGTCACTGGTGGAGGAGACCGCGGTTCCCAGGGTGGCGTCCACCGCTTCCGGGCTGAGCGAATACATCTTGCCCGAGAAGGGGTCGACCACGAACCAGCCGATCAGACCGCCGAAGACCAGGTTGCCGGCCAGATACCAGCCGTTGGGCGAACTGCTGATGTTAAGCGTCAGCGGCGCATAGCCGGGCTTGTCGAGAGTTAGCCGATAGTCCTTGCCGCCCCAGTAGGAGCCATCGCTCTTGGCCAGGGTCACGGTGGTCGGTGTCTGACCCTCGAAGACCTGCTTGCCGGTCTCGTCGACGATGGCGATATGCGCCTGTGACGGGGTGCTGGAGATGGCGATCGTCTGATTGCTGTCGCCGACGATGGAGGCGCAGCCGGTCAGTGCGAGAGTACCCAGTGCGAGTAGGGCGGAGAGCGTGGCTTTAAGCGTCACGTAGAAGGTTCCCTTTTTGCTTTTCTTGACGGCGTATCGGTATTGGCCGTCTCTTCGATTCATCAGGCGCTGATTGAAAGCCGCTCTTGAAGATCGGTGGCCACCTTAATGAAATGACCGCCTATTGTAAATATAAGTTAACGTAAGTAAATGGCGTGTGTTGTTGTAGGACATTGGCCATTGACAGCCCAGAAAGCCCGGTACGACGGGGCGGATGCTGATATTGCGCGAGCACCTGGCAAAGGACCACATAGGTTATCGTGGCGCTCGGTGGAGAGGCCCTAGAGTGGCGGCACTTTCATAAGGAGGTGCCGATCCATGGAGTGGTTCGCACACAACAGCCGGGCAATTACCGCCGTGAGCAGCCTGCTCACGCTGTTTGTCTGGGTCTTTTATGCACAGATTCTCTACCGCAATTTCGCGCGCACTCGGCGGCCCAGGATCATCATCAACCGAGGACATGGCAACGGCCTCGGAGCGCGCTGCTTGATCAGCAACATGAGTTCCGAGCCGATCTTTCTGGAGCACGTGATCGTCTCCCTGCACACCAGTGAAGGTTGGTTGACCAAGGATCTGATCGACGAAGAGGTCAGCTATCTGCGAGAGGCGGAGTCCGACAGCCAGCACGTCTCCAGCCAGGGGCCGATGCTCTCCGGCAGCTTCAGCCATATCGGCACCTTTCGCGCGATCATCCAGCAGATCTGCCGCAACCATGATCTCGACTTCGCCCAAGGGCAGACCAGTAACGGCGCCAAGCTGCACCATCTCGATGTGCGGGTGGTGGCGATCTATGGCAGCGAGGATCATCCCATTGGTGCGGCTCGCCGCTTTCGTATGGAGCAGAAGGAGGGCGAAGATGTTTGCATACTCGTGCCGGTCTCCATCGATACCAAGCGATATGCCAGCCGGCTGCAGCGTTGGCGGGTGCGCCAGTGGGTTCGTCGCCTCGACTGAGGTGGAGGATCGTGCGAGCGGGTGGCATCAGAAGAAAGGGTATGGATGACGCCTGAGACTACCGCAGGTATCGATCGGGGCAGGGGGTAGGGCGAGGTTCGAGAGGGAGAGTGGGCGGATGGCAATATACCGCCCAAACGCAACGAAGCCCGCAGATGCGGGCTTCGTCGATGCTATCTTGCGCCGTAGCGCAGGGCTAGCGAGATCAGAGCGGCTTGATGTTGGAAGCCTGCAGACCTTTTTTGCCTTGAGTCACGTCGAAGGAGACTTCCTGGCCTTCCTGCAGCGACTTGAAGCCGCTCGCTTGGATTTCAGAGAAGTGCGCGAACAGGTCGTCGCCGCCTTCAGACGGAGTGATGAAGCCAAAGCCCTTGGAGTCGTTGAACCACTTAACGGTGCCAGTTGCCATGTGTCGAATTCCTCAATACGTGAGCTTGCGCTCAAAAGTTGCCGGGTAATACCCGAATTAGTGGGCAAAACAAGGGGATATAACCAGGCTACCGATTGACTCGACTGCGACTGACAATATGCGACTTGCTACCTACCTGCCTCAGGGTGCGGCCTTGCGGCCGAAGTGTCAAACGATATTTTCACTGAAGCGAGAAAATATCGGCACAGGCCCCTACGCGCTGAGGCGAGGGGGAGGGCTGCCGCTGGCAGTGACATCCCCACACGTCGCATCGCCTACCAAGGACTCAAAGCCACGTAGGGGCTCAGCGGCTGGCGCCCGCGCTCTGTGCGCTGCGGAGCCCATCGGTGGTCTGGGGAGCGTTAGTGGCACGATTCGCGCCAAAAGCGGCGGCGGATCGCGAGCGCCCTAACTGGCGGTGAGCATTGCAGCGCTCGCAGACAGCGCGCTCGGGTGCGAGCGCCACATCGAAACGATCGTGGCCGCAGACCCAGCACCTGACATCGAGACGTACCGTTGTCATGCCGCTTCTCGCATGCCGATGAGGCTGGCATCGCCCGGCTCCTCACGCGCCATGCGCACCAGCGTCTCGACGGAGAGACTCAGCGTGTGCAGGCGGTGGTTGCGTGAACCGAAAGCGGCGTTGTGGTCGCGTGTGGCGATGAACTCGCCGCAGCCAACGCAGATGATCTCATCCCAGTCCTGGGCGGCGTCATTGGAGTGGCCTTGGGTATGGCCACAGCGGTGACAGGCAATATCGTGTTTCATGTTGGGGCCTTCCTCGGCATCCAGCCGTCGGTCTTCCTGACCGGCGGTACTCAAAGGTGGCAATCCTTGCCAGGCGGTTTCAGCATCCGATGCTGACTCCAGAAGCCACAATCCTTGCGGCGTGACTGCAGAGTGGCACACTCCCAAAACTTGTACAAGTATAATTAGGAGTACAATTCGTGCAGAGCTGGAAACGGAGCATTGGCGATGTCGACGTCGACCTTCAAGCAGCGTGAATGGGTCAAGTGGAAATGGGGGCCGAACTGGGCCGAAGGGCAGGTGACCAAGCGTTTTCACGAGTCGGTGACGCGCAAGCTGCAGGGCAGCGAGGTCACGCGCAAGGGCTCCAAGGCCAACCCGGCCTACCTGATCAAGCAGGAGGATGGCTCGCGGGTGCTGAAGCTGCACAGTGAACTGGAAAAAGCCTAGCCCCGGCTGGCCCGGCGCCACTCTGCGGCGAGCGTCTCGATCAGGGCCGCCACCGGTAGCGCTCGTGCCCGGTCAGCCTCGGCGCCCGCCCACTGGGCGCCGTAGGTGCCATCGCCGTCGGCCTTGGCGGCAGCATTCAGCGCCTTTCCCAAATCATAGGCACAGGGATAAGCGGGTATCTCACCCGCGTGCGCGTCCCGCGCCCAGACCGTGAAGCCGTTCTCCAGGCAGCGCGCCGGGCGTCCGGAAATGGCACGGGTCATCACGGTCTTGCCCCCCGCTGCCAGGCGTTCACGGTAGGCCGTGTCCGCGGCGCTCTCCGGGCAGCCGATAAAGGCCGTACCCAACTGTGCCGCGCTGGCTCCCCAGGAGAGCGCCCGGGCGATATCCATGCCATCCATCAGTCCGCCCGCGGCGAGGATCGGTAGCGTGGATTCCGCGACCAGCCGACGCGTGAGCACCTCGGTGGAGAGGCGTTCATCCTCGGCGTCGGGGTCGAAGATGCCGCGGTGCCCACCCGCTGACCACCCTTGCGCGATGATCGCATCGAGACCGCTGGCGGCGATCCGGCGTGCCTCGTCCAGGGATGTCGCGGTGGCCAGCAGCAGGCAGCCTGCGTCGTGTAGCGCCTCGATCTGCGCTGGCGTGGGTAGACCGAAGTGGAAACTGACCACGGCAGGGCGGGTCTCCAGCAGGATCTCCAGCATCTCCGGGTCCAACTGGAAAGGGCGATAGATCTCCTCCAGCGCTGGCGGCGGCGAGCTGCCGAAGGTCTCGAACAGCGGCCGGGCGCGCTCGATCCAGCGCGACTCGACTTCGGTGTCGCGTGCCGGCGCTGCATGGCAGAACAGGTTGACCTGAAAGGGGTGTACGGTCAGCGCCTGGGTGCGGAGGATCGCCGCACGAGCCGCTGCTGGGGTCGAGGCCCCCAGGCCCAGCCCGCCCAGCGCGCCGGCATTGGAGGCCGCCGCCGCCAACTCGGGGGTGGCCGTGCCGGCCATGGGCGCCTGCAGCAGCGGGAGCGCCAGCGCCTGAAACAGCGCCTGTGTCGAAGCGTATCGTGGGTTCACGGGTCACCTATATAGCTGAATCGTTTACCTTCACTGAGTCCTTCCGTCTCCCCGGCCTTTCTCTTTTACCCGGTCTTTCAACAGACACGGCGGGATCAGCTCGCCAGCACCTGCCCTGGGCCGAAGCACTCGTAGTGGCGGTTCTCCGCACTCACCCCCTGTTCGGCCAGCAGCCGGTCCAGCGCGCGCATCATCGGTAGCGGCCCGCACACATGGTAGCTGGCCGCCGGATCATCCACCCAGGCGGTGAGATCTGCCGCCTCCAGCAGACCCTGCTTGATTCCGGCCACCGAGTCGGCGGGCACACCGGCGCGCGGTTCGTCGTAACACAGATGCAGCGAAAAGTTGGCGTGTGTCCGAGTCAGTTCCGCCAGCTCTTCACCAAAGGCGCGTACACCGGCGTGCCGGGCAAGCTGGATCATCACCACGCGTCGCTCTGGTGAGGCGGCCAGGGCGGCATGCGCCATCGAGATCAGCGGAGTGATCCCCACGCCACCGCCGATCAGCACCACCGGGCGGGCAGGGTCTTCCGGCAGCGTGAGTTCGAAGGTGCCATAGGGCGGTGTGAGCTCGACCTGATCCCCCTCGGCGAGCGTGGCGTGAATCTGTGGCGATACCTGGCCTGCTGGCTGCTCGGCGTTACCCGTCTCGTGCTTGATGCTGAGACGGTAGGTCTCGCTACCGGGGGCATTGGAGAGGCTGTACTGGCGCATGAGCCAGTTGCCTGCCGCATCCGTCAGCCGCAGGGTCACGTATTGACCAGCTGCGTGGGTCGGTAGCTTGCGGCCGTCGCTCGGCGCCAGATAGAGGGAGACGATATTCTCGCTCTCCATCTGGCGGCGTACGATGGTGAACGCCAAAAAGCCGGCCCAGCCTTGGGTCTCGCGCTGCTGAGTGTAGAGTTCATGCTCTCGGCCGATGAATACCGCTGCCAGCTGGGCGTAAGCTGCCTGCCAGGCATCAAGGATCTCCGGTGTGGCGGCATCGCCCAGAACCTCCTGGATCGAGGCGATCAGGTTCTCACCCACGATGGGATAGTGCTCCGGGCGGATGGTCAGCGAGGCATGCTTATGCGCGATCACCTCCACCGCCGGCGCCAGCGCGGCCGTATCATCGATATGGCGTGCGTAGGCCAGGATCGCCCCCGCCAGGGCCCGTTGCTGCGCGCCCTCGCGCTGATGCGCGGGATTGAAGTAGGGCTTCACTTCGGGATTGTGCGCGAACATGCGAGTGTAAAAATGGCGGGTCAATGTCTCCCCATGAGCCTCGAGCACGGGAATGGTCTGCTTGACGGTGGCGATCTGGTCTGGACTGAGCATGGTGACTCCCCGATGGCGGGTAGGGCTGGCGGCTGGCACCAGTGTTGTTTAATTGGTATGCAATCTACCAATTTAAATTGGAGTATCATTTACCACTTTATGACTGTCAAGCGATCATGAAACTCACCACGCACACCGACTACGCGCTGCGGCTGCTGATCTATCTGGCGATCCGAGGCGATGACATGCCCGCTACCGTGCAATCGGCGGCGGGCCACTACGGTATCTCTGGGCACCATCTGGCCAAGGTCTCGCAGACGCTGGTGCAGCTAGGCTATGTCGCCAGCCTGCGCGGGCGGGGCGGTGGCCTGCGCCTGAATCGCCCGCCCGAGGAGATCAATATCGGCGCGCTGATTCGGCAGACCGAGAACCTCGAACTGCTGGAGTGCTTCGGGCCCAACTCGACCTGCCCGATCGACCCCGCCTGCCGGCTCAAGCGCGTGCTGTGGTCTGCCCAGCAGGCCTTCATGCAGGTGCTGGATGGCTACGTGCTGGCAGACATGATCGAAAACCGCGAGGCGCTGCGGCTGCTGATCTCCGGCGACGCCAGCTGAGGCCGCCTACGAGCGCGCCATCGCTGGATAACCGATGGTGAACTTTGCGGCCTGCTCGGCACTCGCTGAGTGCCGACCCATCTGCCGTACAGCCCGGGCCGGTAGCACTCGGGCCCACAACGGGTTTATCTCGGAGAATCCGGCGCTTATACTGTGCGCCGCTTGGAAACAGCGGCGCCATGCCGTCTCGCCACCACGCCCCCGTAGCTCAGCTGGATAGAGCGGCCCCCTCCTAAGGGGCAGGTCATAGGTTCGAATCCTATCGGGGGCACCAAGTGACCTTCCTCGTTGTCCCACTTTTTTGCTATCCGCTAGGCGCCACCAGACTCGGCATACGCAAGGTATGGAGTCAGGTATGGCTCTCCGTTCGACGCGCAGCCGTATACCCACGTGCCGCTAGGCATCCGAAAGATCGAATCGACCAAGTCGGATCGGCCATGGCTTTCTCGGAAGACGGATGGGGCTCAACTCTGTATGAAGGCCCAGAAGACAGCGCCGATCATCAGCAGGGCGAAGGCGAAGCGTAACAGTCTGGAGAAGAGAGGGCGCTGCACAAGGGGCCGGATGGCGCCGCCGACGCACATCCAGAAGATATTGGTGAACACGGCAACCGTCAGGCACACCCCCATGGTGGCCACATAAGCGATGGCCGCTGGCGAGATCGGCAGTAGAAACTGCGAGTAGATCACCAGTAACACCGCGTAGGACTTCGGGTTGAGTACGTTGAGCAAGACACCATCGCGCATCGTCAGGCGGGCGCCTTCGGCTGCGCGGGTGTCGAGTGGCGTGGTCGCAATGCGGTAGGCGAGGTAGAGCACATAGAGCCCGCCCACGATCTGTAGTGTCAGCTTTGCACTCGGCCAGGCTGCCAGTAGCGCCGCCAGACCCAGGGCAGCGGCCAGCATGGATATCGCCAGCCCGGTCAGAATGCCCACATAGAGCGAGAGCGTCTTGCGCACCCCAAAGGTGGCGGATGTCGCCACGATGGTCATGGGGCCCGGCCCCGGAGAGCCGAACAACAGCATTGCCGTCATGGCGAGCGTGGTGAGTGGCGACATGGGCCTTCATCTCCGAGTGCGGTCTCTCGCAGCGACACCGGCCATGACATGCCATCGCCGTTCGGAACCGATCAGTACCGTTTGCGTAAGACGGTACTGATCATTACCATCCTGTGTCAATCTCACAGAAGGGATAAGCCATGGCGACACAGGCGCGTGAACGACTGATAGCGACGGCTGAAGCGCTCTTCTATCAACGCGGCATCCAGGCGGTCGGCATCAGCGAACTGATCGACGCTTCTGGCGTGGGGCGTGCCTCCTTCTACCGTCACTTCGATAGCAAGGACGCCCTGGTGCATGCCGTACTACGCCACCGCAATGAGAGGGCCCTGGCCGCCTTCGAGGCAGCTCTTGCCGGCAGCGATGGCTCGCCGCTGGGTGTGTTCGACGTGGTCGCCGAGCGCTACGGGCAGGCCGACTTTCGGGGCTGTGCCTTTATCAACGCTATGGTCGAAGCCGCCGACCGTGGCAGCGAGACCCACCGCATCGCCAGAGCGCACAAGCTGGCTCAGATCGAGATCATCGCTCGCCTGCTCGAGCAAGCCGGCCACTCACCGAGCGAAGAACTCGCCGGCGATTTTCAACTATTGATCGATGGTGCGGTTATGGGCGTGCTACGCGAGGGCAATCTCGAACCGGTCGAGAGAGCCAAGCAGATAGCGGCCAAGCTGCTGAGTCTGTAAGCATCACTTCGCTCGTCGTGATGGTTCTCTCACCATGCCCAGCCCGAGATAGGGGCGGGGCGTTATAGTTTCGGCGCGCGCCCCAGGCAAACCTGGGCCGCGCTGATGGCCGATCTCTACCCTTGGCCAGCGTCGACCACTCCCCGCGCCAATCTCATCCCGCCACGCACGATCAGAGCCCCGCCCGGCCCGTGCGCTAAAGGAGGCAGCAATTACGCGACTTCCGACAGCCCATAAGATGCGCCACCACTGACGTCCCGAATATTGGGTGGAGAAAAGAATTTATATAGATATCTGCAACATTTCTCCCTAAGCCAATTTCGAGAAGGACATATCTGATTGCGACATGCGACCAAATGACAGGGTGCGAGGGTGTTCCTAATAAAGACAGAATTGTGCTAAATGTTACCGTATGGCAACAAAGGGATCGGCGATGATCGCTACTTGGTGTGCCAATCGCAAGGTTTCCACGTGCGGTGCCGGCGCGCTGTCGACTCTCGCCCTCGCCTGCGCGCTGCCTAGTACCTGTTAAGCCGAGATAAACCAGAAATGAAAGCGAGGGGCCACATGAGAGACTTGCTCATTCAAGCAATAAATGGACGAAACTACATATCATTCACTTACAGTGGGCTGGAACGCGAAGCACAACCAGCAGCCGTGGGAGTTTCCCGAGCCGGTAATTCTGTTCTTCGCTGCTATCAAATAGCAGGAGGTCATGTGACGCCTGGCCACGAGTGGGATCTATGCGAATTAAGTAAAATCACCAATCTAGAAGTATTGGGAAAGACGTTTTTTTCGAATCCTCCGGGCTATAAACGAGGAGATCGCCACATGACGCAGATCTATGCTGAGCTATAAGGCCCGGAGTAAGGCCTAGTAAGGTAGTGTTGTCGCCGTTGCGCGGCTGAGACGGATTGCGCTCCGCTCCAGTCGCTCCAAATCACAACGTTAAACGTAATTTATAAAACGAGGAGGGTGTATGTCACCAAGCTATAAATTTCCAACACCAGAATCATGCAAGCTGAAAGACAACGCGGTCTTATGTACTTCAGATAGAATTCTGGCGCTTTACAATCAATCGACTGGGAAGTCACAAAGACGAATAACTCAGCCCGTTAAAGACTGGTTCGCTGCAGAGGCGAAACTTAATGGTTGGGCCGGAGGACATTTCCTGCCAGAGGTTCAATCTGGCCACGGAGCTGGTTGTGTTTTTTTTGTTCCACCACGAGAGGTAAATGTCTCGATCGAGGTAACAGAGAAAATGCTCATTCTCAATGCGGATGACTAGTAGTTAACAGTAGAAGGTGGCGGGCGCGAAATGCGCGCCGCTGCTTTCGGTATTTTATTAGGGAGATCGAATGGTTAGTCCAATAGCTTTGCAGCTGCAAGAGTTAGCGTCCGATAGCAGCAATAACCTTGCTGGCGTTCTTCGAAAGGCGCTTCTAATCTCCTTGAAACTCGGGTTTGACGAATTTTGAGCTTGGGTGACTTTAGAGCTTAACAGCTACAGTGATCCCAGTAGCATTCACTCTCACCTTTAAATCTTGGCCGAATTAAGGGTGATAATTCCTTTTTATGTAATAATCCTCTTCACTGTCAACGATACGGAGATGCTCAACGCGTTATCGGAAGCTGAAGTATCGGAGCCGGTCGATTCTCTTGATTAAGTTGTGCGCAACAATAAAGGTAGTCGAGTAACTTTTCCTTTTTTGTCTGAGAAAAAGCAATAATAATGAAAATGCAGCCCGGGTCCGCAAAGCTGAAGCCAATACGGTGCTGGGTGCTAATCAAATAGCATGAGTTTATAGGAAGTTCGAGCTAAGCTGCTCGGCTGGTCATTTAGTATTGATGCAAAAGGCATGCCTGGCAAGGGGGCGCAGGAAGAAAAGCAAAAATATTTCAATAGTTCTTCGGTAAGTATCAAAAGTTTTCAAGGAGTATTCGGTGACGTCACGGGCAGCTCGGTTTTACAGCAATTGAGCATGACGGTAACTCCTGGTAATTCCGAGTCGTTAGCCAACTATCTTCGAGGGCAAGAAGTCAGAAGATTCTGATGTTGACGAAATTTGAAGTTGCTGTTCGTTCCGACCCCGATAGACCACCTGCTGGTAGCGACTTTGGGCCAGCAGTAAGCGGATGGGTCGCCAAGATGGTCGCTAAAGCTGCGGGCGGCGGTTGGGGCGTTGGCATCGCTGTAGCATGCAATATTCTTGGTTCGGCTATTTCGAAATTTTATGGCGTATGAAATATAGCGAGGCGCTGCGGCTGACCGCCTAGAGCGCTTCGGGCGAAAATGGAACTCAGGCGTTATATCGGCTCCAGCTTAATGTCTACTCCTAGCCGTGAGCCGCCAGCCCTATCGCGCTGTAACGAATTAGGTAGCCCCATGAGAAGCCGTATAAGAATGTACGGTATATCAAGTGGTATGCTAAAGCTGTCATTGTATGGGTTTTTCCTTTTCTAACAGTCGCTTAGTTTAAAGAATCGAATCCTATCGGGCGTCTGCTCAATAATAATGTGCGGAATGCTCATGCACACCGAGCAGCGATGGCGTTTAGCAATTCGGCTACCGACCTTCTCTGACGCTGCACCTACCTTCCCAGACTGCTCGCCCTTGACCGGCTCCCACTGCGCCATCGAGCGCGCAGACCCCGCTCGGCAAGCGGCCCCAGGCGGCTTAGGGTAGTCATCGACCCTCGCCTTGTGCGAGATCTCTTACAAAGTTGGACCAGATAGTCTTAGAAAACTGGTCCTATGGCGGGCGGTCAGATTCGTTATCCTGTGTGGGTGCCCGATTGGGCCTGCGTTTGAACCCGGCCCCTTGGGCCGGGTATTTTCGTTTCAGCCCCGCAAACCTCTAACCGGCTCGATAACGCCCGCAGGGGCAGGCTGGATCTCGAAAAGGCCCGCCCCCCATGACGCTGACACTCGTTCACCCCACGCAAGCGCACCAGTCGGCCTTTCTGGCCGCCGTTCGGCACAGCCAGCCACTGCTGGATGGCTGGGTCTTTCCGCCGGCAACGCCGCAAGCCTACGCCGATTTTCTCTCCCGCTACGCGGCGGAGACCCACGTGAGCTACCTCGCCATCGCCCCCGATGGCAGCCTGATCGGCTGCGTCAATCTGAATGAGATCGTCCGCGGTGCGCTGCAATCCGCTTACTTAGGCTATTACGGCTTTACGCCGCACCAGGGCCGGGGATGGATGAAGCAGGCGCTGGGCGAGGTGATCACCCGTGCCTTCGATAGGCACGGCCTGCATCGGCTGGAGGCCAATATTCAACCTGCCAACCGCCGCTCGATCGGTCTGGTGCAATCCCTGGGCTTTCGCCATGAAGGCTTCTCGCCGCGCTACCTGCGCATCGATGGCGAATGGCGCGACCACGAGCGCTACGCCATCACCGCCGAAGAGTGGGGTGTTTGAGAGAGATCCGCAGATGCGCTCGTCATCTGCGGTTTGGGAAACGTCTGGGCTGCCTCACCACCAGTGCTGCGGATAGCGCCGGTGCCGGGCGAGGTTATTGATCACCACCGCCACGCTGAGCATCAGGATGCAGCCGAGGCCGACCGGGAAGAAGGCGTAGATCCAGCCGAGCTGGTGCAGGTCCCCCGAGCCGATCACCGCGATCAGCGCCGTGGCGCCGCCGGGCGGGTGCAGGGTGTGGGTGAGCTGCATCAGCAGGATGGCGGTGGAGACCGCGACCGCGGCGGCGATCCAGCCATCCCCCAGTACAGACCAGGTGACGAAGCCGCAGAGCGCCGAGAGCACGTTGCCGCCGAGCACATTGCGCGGCTGGGCCAGCGGGCTCTCCGGCGCGGCGTAGAGCAGCACCGAGGTGGCGCCGAATGAGCCGACCATCAGCAGCGGATGAGCCTGGGCCGCCTGGGTGCTGAGCCAGCCCACGCCGGCCATGCCCAGAAAGGCGCCGAGCCAGGACCACAGCGCGTCGCGCCAGTTGGGGGCAGGGCGCGAGACCGGGGCGCCTTTCATCTTGCTCAGATATTGCTTCACCATGGGGTAGGTATCGCCATGTGTGGGTTCACGGGTGGAATCGAAGGCGCGCTATCTTGCCAGCTCGTGTCGATGCGGGGAAATACGCCTTGGCAATAGCCTCATGACCGCCGCGCCGGGACGCCCGCCTTGGGCATTGCTACAATGCCCGGCTTTCCTGGATGCAGGGCTCGCCCGTTCATGTTCGACCTTTTTCATGTCTGATCGCGCCGATAGTGCAGTTGGCCTTCATGGCAACGATGTGCCGGTGGCCCAGGACCGTATCTTCGATGGTCTGGCCGACAAGTTCGCCTCCAGCCTGTATGCCACCGCGCGCGGACGTATCCGCCTGGCGGTGCTGACGCCGCTGCTGGAGCAGGCGCTGCCGGCGGAGGGTTCGGCGGCGCTGGACGTGGGCGGTGGCCTGGGCCAGATGAGCGCTTGGCTCGCCGCGCGGGGGCACCGGGTTACCCTGGCGGAGCCCTCCGCCGAGATGCTGGCCCGGGCTCGAGAGACATTGGCGCAAACCCCGTCGGATATTCCGGTGCAGCCTCTGCAGGCGCCGCTGCAGGCGCTCGGCGAGCTTGCCCCTGGGCCGTGGCCGCTGGTCGTGTGTCATGCGGTGCTGGAGTGGCTGGCCGACCCGGAAGCCGGGCTGCGCCAGCTCGCGGCACTGCTGGCGCCGCAGGGGCGGCTGTCGCTGATGGTGTTCAACCGCGATGCGCTGCGCTTCTCCAACGTGGTCAAGGGCAATCTCGACAAGGCCCTGGAGGATCGCCTGTCCGGCACCGGTCAGCGCCAGCGGCTAACGCCGATCTCGCCGCTGACACATGCCGATATCGTGAACTGGTGCGAGGCCTGCGGGCTCGAGATCGAGCGTGTCGCCGGGGTGCGCATCTTCCATGACTACCTGCGCGAGCGCGAGCCCAGCGAGGCCGACCTGACCAAGCTGATTGCGCTGGAGCGCCGCTACTGCGAGACCGAGCCGCACTGGCGTCTGGGCCGCTATCTACACTATCTGATTCGCCCCGCGGGGTCGGCCGAGGATCGCCGGCTGACCGCTGCGTCTGAGCGGGGCGAACACCCCCGAGACGCGCATCTTCAAGGAGAGAGCCGATGAAGGCACAAACGCCCCCGTGTGAACTGTTGGCGCGCCAGGACGCGGACTACCGCGGCTGGCTGTGGGTGGCGCCACCGCGGGATAGCTGGCTGGAGAGCGGCGAGGGCGTGGTGTGGAGCGCCGATCTCGGCGTGGTGAACGCGTGGCGTGCGGCGGGGCGCGAGGCCCATGCGGGGCTGACGCTGCCGCCGCTGACGCCCCCCGGTGCGGTGCTCTTCTGGCCCAAGAGCCACGCCCTGGGCGAGTGGTGGTTACGCACCCTGAGCGCGACCCTGCCCGCCGGCACCCCGATCCAGATCGTCGGTGAGCATCAGGGCGGGATCAAGCGTGTGCCCAAGGTGCTCGCGGCCATGGCGCACGCCTGCCGCAAGCTGGATAACGCTCGTCGCTGTACCTTGTTCGCGACCGAGGCGGGAGAGGGCGCGCCCGACCCGGAGGCCGGCTGGGAGCAGTTCGAGACCCACGGGCTGTTGCTGGCTACCCACCCTGGGGTGTTCGGCCATGGCAAGCTCGATGATGGCACCCGGCTGCTCCTGGAGACGCTGGAAACACTCGCCGACCGCGGTGAGCTGCCCGGTGGACCCACCCTGGATATCGGCTGCGGCGACGGCATCCTGGCGGCGTGGCTTTCGCGCCGTGGCCAGGCGGTGACAGCCACCGATGTCAGTGCCTTTGCGGTGGCGGCGACCCAGCGCACCCTGGCGCTCAATCAGCTTGCGGGGGAGGCACGCCAGAGCGACGTGTTCCAGGCAGTGCCGGAGCGCTTTGCGCTGATCGTCAGCAATCCGCCGTTCCATCAGGAGCGGGCGGTCGACTATGGCCCGGCGGCGCGCCTGATCGAGGAGGCGCCGGCGCATCTCGAGACTGGCGGGGTACTGCTGCTGGTGGTCAATGCCTTTCTGCCCTATCCCGACTGGCTGACGGCGGCGTTCGGCGAGTTCGAGACCCTCGCCGATGATCGCCGCTATCGGGTCTACCGTGCGGTCAAAAGCCGCCGCTAGCCTGCAGTTCGCCGACGAATTTCAGCGAGCGCTGGTTGGCGGCGCTGACGTCGATGGGGCGGATGCCGAGATCGCGCAGGCGTGTCCAGGGAATGTCGTTCCAGTCGCCGTGCTCCAGCTTGATCGCGGTGTCGAGTAGCGCGCCCAGCGGACCTTCCTGCTGCAGCAGGGCGGCGTTGATCGAGGCGTGCAGCGGCAGGATGGCGACCAGGTCCTTCAGCGGGCGATCGAAGAACGCCTCCAGGTAGGAGAACAGGCCGACGATGAAGGCACGTTCGGAGAGCTGCGGGTCCTCGATCGCCAGCTCCCGGCACAGGCTGGCCCGTGTCAGCGCCAGCTGGCGCAGCGAGTGGGGTTTGTCGTTCAGCTCGCTGAGCGCCAGCAGCGTGGCCAGGCTGCGGACGCGCTGAGTGCCGATCAGCGTCACCGCCTGGTGCAGCGAGTCGATCTCGCCGGCGCGCTGGTACTGCGTGGTATTGACCAGGCGCAGCAGGCGCATGCCGAGCGCCGGATCACGCTCGATCGTCGCGGCGACATGGCGAGTACTGATATCGGGCTGATTGAGCTCGGTGATCAGCTTGAGAATGGTCAGGCGGGCGGTGGTCACCGGCTTGCCGTGAACGATCTGCGGGCGTGCCAGGAAGTAGCCCTGAAAATAGTCGCAGCCGGCGGCCAGGCAGTGTTCCAGCTCCGCTTCGGTCTCGAGCTTCTCGGCCAGCAGCTTGAGATGCGGGTGGTGTCGGCGCAGCAGGGAGATGATCTGGTAGAACTCCTCATTGGAGTAGTGCGGGTACTCCAGCTTGACGACATCCACCAGCGGCAGGAAGGGGTGGGTGGCATCGTGCTCGGTATAGTCGTCCAGCGCCAGGGTGAAGCCCTCGGCCTTCAGGGCGATGAGCCGCTGGCATACGGCTTCGGTGCAGGGCGTGTCTTCGAGGATCTCCACCACCATGTGCACGTTGTCGAAAGGAATCTCGCCGGCCAGGGTATCGGCGGTGAAGTTGACATAGAGCTGCTTGCCCTGGCCCACGGTCTTCAGGTCGCCCTGGGTGAAGGCGTTGAGCAGCACCGTGCTGGTGGCGCGGTTGCCGTCGAACGGCAGCGGCATGGGGCCGCCGTCGGTGGGGCGGAACAGCAGCTCGAAGGCGACGATCTCGCGCGAGCTGTCGAAGATAGGCTGACGCGCGAACAGCACCGAGGTCTGATGAGGGTCGGAGAGCGCTGACATGGCAAGCTCCTCATGAGTGTCGGGCCTGGCCGCCGCCGCCCCTGCAGGACGTCATATCGGCCGTTGCTGATCAATTTGAAGGCGGCTCTATCTAGTAGGGGCCCGACTCAGCCGGGGGCGTAGTCGATCGCCGTGATGATGTAGTGGGTCTCGCCACCCGGTGCGGCGACCACCACGTCGTCGTCCAGCGCCTTTCCCAGCGCCGCCTGAGCCAGCGGGGCGTCGATACTGATCCAGTGCTTGTCGGTGTCGGTCTCGTCGTGCCCGACCAGACGGATCGACAGCGCCTCACCGTCATCGTCCTCTAGGGTGACGAAAGCGCCGAAGTAGACCTTGCCAGTGTCTGCGGGCAAGCGATCGACCACCTGCAATTCATCGAGGCGCTTGCGCAGATAGCGGATTCGCGCGATGACGCGATTGAGTTCTTTCTTGTTATAGGTGTAGTCGGCATTCTCGCTGCGGTCGCCCAGCGCGGCGGCTTCGCCAACCTTGGCCGAGAGCTGAGGGCGCTTGACCCGCGAGAGATGGTCATGAATACCCTGCAATCGAGCATAACCCTGGGGTGTGATCAGGTTGCTCTTTTTCTCCTGGCGCGGATCCGTCTTGGGATCGCGCCAGCGGGTCATGTTGCGTCCTTGCATGCGTTGTCTCTGGAGGGGGCTGACAGTGGCTGGCTATCTAGATTAACGCATCGAACGGCGCCGCGACCACGCGCGTGAGATCCCTCGGCGCCGCATGCGACTAAAACACAATGGCCGTGCATTCAAACGCTCGTTAGATTTTTCCCAGGATCGCAACCGGAGCGACGACTCATGCCACGCTTTGCCAAGACGATGATGGGCATCACCGCTGGGGTAGTGCTTAGCGCGGGGCTGATCGGCAGCGCCGCAGCCCAGCAGAACGAACTCTTCCCGCTGATGCAGCGCTGGGGCAACGTCGAGTACGAGATGCAGGGGGATGCCCAGCAGCGTGCATTCGAGAGCCTGGTCAAGGAGGTCGATGCGCTGGCGCAGCGCTACCCCGATAATGCCCATGTGCTGACAGCGCAGGGCGTGGTCCTGGCCTCCTACGCCAAGGCCAAGGGTGGCCTGGGGGCGCTGGATCTGGCCAAGCAGGCGCGCAAGTCGCTGGAGCGGGCGATCCAGATCGATCCCCAGGGCGAGAATGGCTCGGCCTATGTCACGCTTGGCGCGCTCTATCAGCACGCGCCGGGCTGGCCCATCGCCTTCGGCGACGACGACAAGGCGGGGGAGCTGTTGAAGCGCGCCGTGGAGATTCGCCCCGATGGCATCGATACCAACTTCTACTATGCGCAGTACCTGGAAGATCAGGGCCAGCACGCCGAGGCCCGTCTGTACGCCGAACGGGCTATGGAAGGGCAGGCGCGCAAGGGTAGAGCTTCGGACGAGGCGCTGCGCCAGGAAGTGCGGCAATGGCTGGCGCGGCACGGCTGAGCGGTTCGAGTCACGCGTCTCTGGCCGCGGCTCTCGCACCTCGGGTCTAGACGCGTCGATCTCGCACTTCCTTTCCAGAACCTCAGCTCTTCAAAAGCTCAGCTCTTCAAAACCCCAGTTCTTCAAGATCTCTGCCCTGAAAACCTCGCTACCCGAACCGGGAGCCGTCGCTACCGACGCCTCCCGGTTCGCCACCGTGTGGGGCGGGTCAGTAGAGCTTCGCCTTGAGTAGTGGCTTGAGCAGATAGTCCATCACGCTGCGTACACCGGTCTGGATATCCACTTGGGCGATCATGCCGGGGATGATCGGCAGCGCCTCGCGGCCGTGATCGAGCGAGCCGCTGTCGGTGCGAATATAGACCTTGTAGTAGGACTCCTTGCCGCGCGGCGTCTCCTCCTCGATGGTGTCGGCACTGATCTGCTCCACGCTGCCGCGCAGGTCGCCGTAGATGGTGTAGTCGTAAGCGGTGATCTTGACGCTGGCGGGCATGCCGGGGGCGAGAAAGGCGACGTCGCTGGGCTGGATCTTGGCTTCGATCAGCAGCCGGTCCTCGAGCGGGATCACCTCCATGATCGTCTCTCCCGGCGGTACCACGCCGCCACGCGTGGTGTAATTGATGGCGTTGACCCGGCCATGCACCGGTGAGCGGATCTCGGTGCGCTCGAACTGATCGCGCTTCTGCACCAGCACCTGCTCGAGGGAGGCGAGTTCGCCTTTCTTGTCGGTCAGCTCGGTGTAGGCATCCTGCACGTAACTGTTCTGGATTTCGGCGCGCTTGCCGCGCAGCGAGGCGATATCCTGGCGCAGCTGTAGTGCCTCCATTTGACTCACCGCCTGACGCGCCACCAGCGGCTCGATCAGCTCGAGCCGGCGGTTGGCCATGCCGATCTCATGCTCGAGCGAGGCGGTGGCAGCACGCAGCTTGTCGCGCCGGGCGCGAAACAGCTCGCGCTCTGACTGGGCCAGCGAGCTGTCCGGGTCGATCTCGGTGGGGAACTCGATCGCCTCGCGTTCGAGCACCTCCGACTGCAGCCGCGCTACGGTCGCCTGCAGCGCGACCACCTGATTGCGGGTCTCGCGGTAGGCGCTTTCGAAGCGTGTGCCGTTGAGCTGCACCAGCACTGGCCCCGTCGACGATATCCCCCTCCTTGACCGGGATGCGCGCGATGATGCCGCCCTCCAGGCTCTGGATCGTCTGGATGCGGCTGACCGGTACCACCCGGCCCTCGCCATGGGTGACCACGGCGATCTCGGCCCAGGCCGCCCAGCCGATGAAGCTCGCCAGCGCCAGCAGCACGACCCACAGGGTGGGGCGCGCCAGCGGGTGGCGCAGGCTCTCGCTGGGGTCCCCCAGTTCGCGGCGCAGGCGTGCGTCCTCGTAGTGTGTCGACATCAGCTGGCCTCCCGTTTACCCGCGACCTGGTTGCCCGACACCATTTGCTCGATGCTGCCCTGGTTGGCGAGCCGGCCGTCGCGCAGCACGATAGCCCGCTCGGTGAGCGCCAGCAGCGGCCGCTTGTGGGTCGAGACGACCAGCGTGCGTCCGCTCATCCAGCGCTGCAGAAACGCCACGGTGTGCTTCTCGCTGGCCTGGTCGAAGGCGGCGGTGGGCTCGTCGAGCAGCACGATACGCGGATCCTGCAGGATCAGTCGCGCCAGCCCGATCGCCTGGCGCTGGCCGCCGGAGACGCTGCCGCTGGAGGCGATCGGCAGCTCCAGCCCCAGCGGATGTGCGGTACGAAACGGCCCAGGCCGACCCCGTCGAGGGCCTGGAACAGCTCGTCGTCGCTGTAGCCGCCGCCATCCAGGGTGAGGTTGTCGCGTAGGGTGCCGTAGTAGAACAGCGCGATATCCTGAGGCAGGTAGCCGATGGCACGGCGCGGTCGGCGGTGTCGATCTGTGCCAGGTTGACGTCGTCCAGCACACCGGCCACCCTGCGGTTCGGCGAAGCCGGAGAGCAGCCGCAGCAGGGTCGACTTGCCGGCGCCGTTACCGCCGAGCAGCGCCACTCGGGCGCCCGCTTCCAGGCGTAGCTCCGGAATCTGCAGCGCCGGCGGGGCGTCTCCCCGTGGCGCACCACGATCTCCTCCAGACGGTAGTCGCCTGTGCAGGTTTGCGCACGCGCTGGCCGCTGCCACTCTCGGTGGGCGCCCGCATCATCTCGTCCAGTCCTTCTATCGCTGCTTTGACGTGCTGCCAGCGTGCCAGCAGGGCGCTGGTCTGGGCCATCGGTGCAATTGCCCGTGAGCCCAGGATCGAGCAGGCGATCAGCGCGCCGATGGTCATCTCGCCAGCGCTGATGCGATGACGCCGACGATGACGATGCCGACATAGCCGAGCTGCTGCAGCATCGAGGCGGCGTGGCCGAGCAGCTGGTGGGTGGCGCGCAGGCGGATCGAGGCGCTGGAGAGCTGCGCCGAGAGTGACTCCCACAGCGCCAGGTTGCGCCCTTCGGGCGGGGTCGCCTTGAGCGTTTCGAGCTGATCCAGTGACTCCAGCAGAACGCCGTTGCGCACCGCGCCCTCGCGCAGGTTCTCCCGCGCCAGACGCGCCGATGACGCTGCGCAGCAGCCCGGGAAGAATCATCCCGCGATGGCGGCCACGGGTACCCGGCTACGGGCCCACCGATCCAGGCGATCAGCAGTACGAAGACCAGCACGAAGGGCAGGTCACTGATCGCCCCGGCGGTGGCCGAGGTGAAGAACTCGCGCACCGATTCGAACTCGCGCACCTGGCTGGTGAAGGCACGGTGGAGGCGGGTTTGGCCGCCCAGCTTGAGCCGGGTCGCTGGGCGAACAGGCGCGAGGAGGGTGAGATCGAGACGCTTGCCGATCACCTCGAGCAGGTGGGCGCGTAGCCCCTTGAGCACGAAACTCCAGCACCACCGCCAGAGCCACCCCGCTGGCGAGCACCCAGAGGGTGTCGAAGGCCGCGTTGGGCACCACGCGGTCGTAGACCTGCATCGCGAACAGGGCGGTCGAGATCGCCAGCAGATTAGCGGCCAGCGCGGCCATGCCCACTTCGGCGTAGGCTGGCCAGCAGGCGCGCAGCGGCCCCTTGAGCCAGTGCTCGGGGGTGGCCTTGGCGAAGCCCTCGGCGCGGTCGTCGTGGCGGTGGCGCGGGCGGGCGAAGACCGCCAGGCCGGCGTAGCGCGCCTCCAGCGTCTCGCGGCTGAGCGTCTGGATACCGCCGCCGGTCTCGGGGATGGCGACCTCGGCGCTGGCGTCGTCGAGGGTTTCCAGCAGCAGCGTGCTGCCGTCATCGAGCAGCAGCAGCGCCGGCAGCAGGGTGTCCGGAGACCGGCCAGCGGGCGCGACATCACCCGCGCGCTGACATCCGCGCGGCGTAGCGCGCGTGGGACCTGCCAGCGGCAGCTTGCCCTGGACCAGCGGCAGGCCATCGCCGAGCTGGCTGACGGAGGTCGGGCGCTCAAGGCGCGCGCAGAGCAGCACCAACCCGTCGCGCAGCGGGTCGCTGTCGGCGCTACTGTTGCTGTTGGTGCTGTTGGTGTCGTTGACGCTATCGGCGGTCATGGCAGGCTCTCCCGGCGCATGGCGCCATCACTCCCGGCGGCTGCCGCGCTGGCGGTGGGTGGCAGCGGCAGGGCGTTGGCGATCAAGGGATGAATCAGGCCGAGCTGGGCGGCGGCGCGATACTCGATGCGCTTCTGCTGGCTCTCCACGTCGATCAACTGGCGGCGTGCGTTGAATGCCTCCTGGCGGATCGTCAGCAGGTCATTGATATCGCGCAGACCGACACCGAACTGATCCTGGTAGAGCGTGCCCACCGAGTCGGCTTCTCGCGCCTGCTCGACGAGCACTTGCTGGCGCTGGCGATAGACCTCGGCGTTCTCGATCAGGGTCAGGACTTCGCGCCGAATCTCGCGGCGGCTTTCTTCGATACGATAGGTGGCGGCCTCGAGACGCTGACGCGAGGCCTTGGGCCGCTCGAAACTGGCCAACCCTTGCAGGGTATCCATGCGCAGGCGCAGGCCGATCACCGAATCGTTCTGCAGGTCGCCACCGATCTGGCGCCGCTGCAGTGAGCCTTCGAGATTGAGCTGCGGCTTGAGCGCGGCCAGGTCTTCATCGAGGGTCGCTCTGGCCTGCGCCGCCTTGGCCTGCGCCTGGCGGTAGGCGGGCGCCTGGGCGATCCAGTCGTCCAAGGTGCCGCTGGCCTCCAGCCGGCGGGTCAGCGTGGCCGGGTCCGGCGCGGTGAGGTCGTCGGCTGCCAGCCCCACCAGTACGCGAAACTGGCGCCGGGCGTCGGCCAGCTCGCCGGCGGCGGTGATCCGGTCATCACGCGCCTGGGCCAGGTCGAGCGCCACCCGGGCGCGCTCGCTGCGGTCGGTGTAGCCCTGCTGGCCGCGGGCCTGGGTCAGCTCGTCGAGTGCCGTGAGGCTGTCGATATAGCGCTGTGTCAGCGTCACCCGACGCTGGGCGGCGAGAATATCGAGATAGTTTTCGGCGATCTCGAGCGCGGCCTTCTCCTCGGCCACGCCGAGGGCCCGACGGGCCTCCCGGGCGGCGGCATCGGCATTTTCCACCTGGCTCTCGACACGCCCCCAGTCGTAGAGCATCTGACGGGCCGAGGCGTCGTAACCCCACTCGCGGAAGGGGAAGTCCTCGGGCCCGGCGGAGAGGCTCAGCTCGGGGTAGTAGCCCCAGCGGGCGATATCGACCTCGGTACCCGCGCTCTCGAGATCGGCCACGGCGGCGCGTACCGATGGGTTGATCGCCAGGCCGCGGCGGATCGCCTCGGCCAGGGTCAACCCGGCGGGGGGCGATATCGGCTGTACGTCCGCCAGCGGGGGCGTCGGCGTCCCGGCCGCGACCGGTGACGCCGACCACGCCGGCGCCGGCAGGGTGATGCGCGGCGGCGTGGCCGAGTGCAGCGACGTGGCCTGCCACCAGCCGGCGTGGCTGGCCGCTGCCGCTGGCGGTGTCAGGCTCGCCAGCAGCAGCAGCGTGGAAACGGAAGACAGTCCCCGGTGTCGGGGAGCTGCCACGAGGGCGCGTCTCGCGCATGGCGCCATGGCGCGGGGTCGTGCGTAGCTGCGCATGCATTCTCGATCTGTCAGATTCGACTCGCGGGGCGCCGGCTGGCGCCCCGATCCCTTGCGCTAGTCACGCGGCCGATTCAGGTCTCCACGACGACGGTGTTGTGTTCCACCTGCAGCGTGGCGTCGCCAAAGGTGTACTGGTCATAGGCGGTTCCCTCCAGCGTTACGCTGCCGGTTAGCGTGGCGCCCTGAACGCTCAGGGTGTCTTGCTCGTCGCCGGTGATCTGCAGCACGTTGTCGTCGTCGGTCATGTCGAGCACGTTCTGAGCGCTGAGCGTGGCGCGACTGCTGCCATCGCCGCTGCCCAGATCGAGCCGCTCGATGTTGCCGATCGATCCGATGCCGCCCGCGATCATGTCGAGATCGATACCGCCATCCAGGACCAGGGTGTCGAAGCCGTCGCCGCCGTCGACCGAGGCGAAGGCGTTGCCGCTGACCACGATGGTGTCGTCGCCGGTGCCGCCATCAAGGGTGTCGGCGCCGTTGCCGCCGATCAGGAGATCGTTGCCGGCGCCGCCGTTGAGCACGTTATTGCCGGAGCCGGCGTTCAGCAGATCATTGCCATCACCACCGTTGAGGGTGTCATTGCCGGCGTAGCCGTAGAGCCGCTGACCGCTGTCAGCGGCGTTCAGCACGTCGTTGCCGCTGCCACCTTCGAGCAGGAAGTCGCTGCCATCCAGCCCCAGCAGGCGGTTGATCGCCTGGAGACTGACCAGGTTACCGGCGGCATCTGCGGTGGTGGTGCCGGAGATATCCGTGGCGGCGACGGTGAAACTCCCCAGCGCGCTCAAGCCGGCGTCCAGATTCAGCCCGGCTAGATCGAGCGAGCCGGTGTCGAGCTGCAGTGTGGCGAGGAATTCGTTGATCTCCAGGTTGTCGAGCGTGCCGCCGTCGCGCGCAGTGATGGTGATGGTGGTATTGGGCACCAGCACCCCGGCGAGGGCGCCGGTCTCTACGTTCACCTGATAGCCGAAGGCCTGCGCCATCGCCGTCGAGTAGGTAAAGGCGACGCTGCCGAGGGAGAGCGCGGCGAGTGCCTGATAGGTGATCTCCACCTGTCGCAGGTCGTTATCGGGGTCCAGCGCGATGAACGACTGTTGATCGAGGTCGATGATGCCGAGCGCCTCGACACCGAGCAGCCCCAGCAGGGAACCATCGTCGGCCTGCACGATGGGCGCGTTGGCGCTGGTACTGTCGGTGCTGTTGCGATCGACGGTCACGGTGGTGGTGTCGGTGTCGCCGTCACCATCGACCACCGTCGCGTCGACCACGGTCTGGTCCGGCAACTGGGCGCTGGAATCGACGGTCTCGCGATTGACCAGCATATTGCCGTTGGCCAGCAGATTGTTGATGATCGCCGCCTGGTTGGCGCCGAACTCGCCTACCAGATCGCTACCTTCGATGCGAATCACCTGATCCGCCTGTGCCTGCGCCGAGGCTTCGGTGATGCCGTCGGCGAACGCTCCCTCGGAATTCACGTAGAGCACGGTGGTGCCGCCGACCAGGGCGAAGAAGAGGTAGCTGGTGAGGTTGCCGGCGGTGGTGCCGCGGGCGCGGCCGCCCTCCAGCAGGCCGCGCAGATCGAGCCGATCACCGCCACCGCGCACGGGTTGCGCGCTGAAGTCGGTGATGGTGTCGGTGGCGGCGGCGCCGACGCTACCGGCATCTCCGGACTGCCACAGGAAGGTGTCGTTGCCCGCGCCGCCGGTCAGGGTGTCGTTGCCACGTCCGCCGATGATCACATCGTTACCCGCGCCGCCGATCAGGGTGTTGGCACCGGTACCGCCCAGCAGCCAGTCATTGCCCTCGCCACCGGAGAGGCTGCCGCTGGCGCTGGCGACCACCAGCACGTCGTCTCCAGCGGTGGCGGTCGGGTCGATGATGCTGCCGGCCCCACCCCCACTACCGGTCAGTAGATCGACGTTGAGCCCGCTGGTGTCGGAGGTGGTACTGGTATTGCCGACGGCGTCGGTGGCGGAGAGCGACAGCGAGGAGCCGGTCAGCGAGAGGATATTGACCCCGGATTGCTCGAGCCGGACGGTCGAAAGCAGGGCGTTGAGCTGCTGGTTGCTGATGGTGCCGCCATTGAGCCCGGTCAGGGTGATCGAGGCGTTCATCGACGAAATGATCCGTATGCCGAGGACCGTTGTCTGCTGGATATTGCTGGTCAGCTGGACATCGACGCCCAACGCCTGGGCCAGGGTCTGCGAGTAGGTGAAGGCCAGGCCGGCATTGCCGACCGCTATGTTCAGACCCAGCAGGCTGCCGGTCGCGGTATTGATGGCGACCCGCGTGGTGTCGTTGTCCGGGTCCGATACCTGGAAGGCCTGGTTGCTGCTGTTGGAGACCAGTCCGCCGACCGCATCCACGCCGACCAGGCCTAGCAGATCGTCCGACGGATCGAGACTGACCTGTGGTGCGCTACCCAATGCCACGCTGCCGTACTGATACTCGCCGGTGGTCATGTCCACGATCAGCGTCTCGGCGTTGCCGATCTCGATGGTCAACTGGCCGCTGTCGGCATCGAAGCTCTGCTGCAGTGCGAAGGTATCGCTACCGCTGGTGGTGACACTGGCGCTGTCCGGGTCATAGGTCAGTGTGTAGCCGCCGATACCGAGGCTTTGCACATAGCCGCCATCGGCGCCGAAACTGGCCACCAGGGTACCGCTCGCCGAGGTGCTCTCAGTGCCCAGGCCGAAGACCTGATCCGCTGCCGCGGTCGGGGTGGCGTCCTCGACATCGAAGGTCAGCGTGCCGCTGCCGAGGTTACCGGCCAGGTCGGTGACCGCGATATCGAAGCCAAGGCTGAGCACGTCCGCGCCTGCTGCGAGATGATCGAACGGACGCGATTGCGTGAAGGTGTAGCTGCCGTCGCTGGTGATCTCGAGCACCGCAACCTCGGCGCCGCCGGCACTGCCGGTCAGTCGGTAGGTGCCATTGTTCTCAGTGAGACTCCAGCTCACGCTGACGCCAGCGCTGGTGATACCGCTAGGCGCGCTGATATCCAGCTCACCCACGCCGCTGCCAGTGGCAAAATCGAGCGTGCCGGTGGTAGTGATGGCGGGGACGAAGAACAGCTCGGACTCCGAGGTCGCTATCGCGGTGTCTTCGATGGTGGGTGCCGTGAGATCCACCTGCACTGGGCCCAGGTTGCCGACTGGGCTGGTGTTGCCCGCGACATCGGTCTGGCGTACCTGCACATCCCCATCGGCATAGGTGCCTTCAGCCAGCTCGAAACGGGTGCCGGTGCCAGCGGTCCAGGTGGTGCCGCCGTCGGTCGAGTACTCCCAGGTGGCGTTGGTTTCCAGGCCGTCGACGGTCACGGTGGCGTCGTTGGTGATGCCGTCGGTGATATCCGCGCCGGTATCGTTGGCCAGTGAGATCGTCGGTGCGGTCGGTGTGCTGACGTCGACGATTACTGGGTCTAGGTTGCCGACTGGGCTGGTGTTGCCCGCCACATCGGTCTGGCGCACCTGCACGTCACCATCGGCATAGGTCCCTTCACCAAGCTCAAAGCTGGTGCCGGTTCCGGTGGTCCAGGTGGTGCCGCCGTCGGTGGAGTACTCCCAGATAGCGTTGGCTTCCAGGCCATCGATAGTCACGGTGGCATCGTTGGTGATGCCATCGGTGATATCTGCGCCGGTGTCATTGGTCAGCGAGATCGTCGGTGCGGTCGGGGCACTGAGGTCCACGACTACCGTGCCCAGACTATCGACAGGGCTGACGTTGCCCGTGACATCGGTCTGGCGCACCTGCACATCCCCATCGTCATAGGTCCCTTCACCCAGCTCGAAGCTGGTGCCGGTGCCCGTGGTCCAAGTGGTGCCGCCGTCAGTGGAGTATTCCCAAGTGGCATTGGCTTCGAGACCGTCAACACTCACGGTGGCGTCATTGGTGATGCCATCGGCGATATCCGCGCCGGTGTCGTTGGCCAGCGAGATCGTCGGTGTAATAGGCTCGCTCAAGTCGACAGTAATTGGCCCCAAGGCATCGACCGGGCTGATATTGCCGGCGACGTCGGTCTGGCGGACCTGCACAGCACCGTCGGCGTAGGTCCCTTCACCCAACTCGAAGCTGGTGCCGGTTCCGGTAGTCCAACTAGTGCCACCGTCGGTCGAGTACTCCCAGGTGGCGTTGGCTTCCAGGCCGTCGACAGTCACGGTGGCATCGTTGGTAATGCCATCGGTGATATCCGCGCCAGTGTCATTGGCCAGCGAGATCGTCGGTGCGAGGGGCTCGCTCAAGTCGACGGTGATTGGCCCCAGGTTATCGACCAGGCTGACGTTGCCCGCGACATCGGTCTGGCGAACCTGCACATCGCCATCGGCGTAGGTCCCTTCAGCCAGCTCGAAGCTGGTACCAGTGCCAGTGGACCAGGTGGTGCCGCCGTCGGTGGAGTACTCCCAAGTGGCGTTGGGTTCCAGGCCGTCGACAGTCACGGTGGCATCGCTGGTAATGCCATCGGTGATATCTGCGCCAGTGTCATTGGCCAGCGAGATCGTCGGTGCGAGGGGCTCGCTCAAGTCGACGGTGATTGGCCCCAGGTTATCGACCAGGCTGACGTTGCCCGCGACATCGGTCTGGCGAACCTGCACATCGCCATCGGCGTAGGTCCCTTCAGCCAGCTCGAAGCTGGTACCAGTGCCAGTGGACCAGGTGGTGCCGCCGTCGGTGGAGTACTCCCAGGTAGCATTGGCTTCGAGGCCGTCGACAGTCACGGTGGCATCATTGGTGATGCCGTCGGTGATATCCGCGCCGGTATCGTTGGCCAGTGAGATCGTTGGTGCAGTCGGGGCGCTGAGGTCTACGACTACTGGGCCCAGGCTATCAACAGGGCTGATATTGCCCGCGATATCGGTCTGGCGAACCTGCACATCCCCATCGGCATAGGTGCCTTCAGCCAGCTCGAAGCTGGCACCGGTGCCCATGGTCCAGGTGGTGCCTCCGTCGGTGGAGTACTCCCAGGTGGCGTTGGCTTCCAGGTCATCGACATTGACCGAGGCATCGCTGGTGATGCCATCGGCGATATCCGCGCCGGTATCGTTGGCCAGAGAGATCGTCGGGGCGTCGGGAGCGCTGAGATCGACGCTCAGCGAGAATGGTGCGCTCTCCGCTGACGTGTTGCCCGCGGCGTCGGTCGCGGTGATCGTGAAGTCATAGCTGCCTTCGCCAAGCGCTGCCGGTGTGTAGCTCCAGTTGCCGGTGTCATCAGCGATTACCGTGTCTAGCTGAGTTCCGTCCAGGAAAATCGTGACTGTGCTGCTAGCTTCCGCGCTCCCTCTCAAGGTGGGCGTCGTGTCGGTGCTGTCGCCATTGGCGAGATTTCCGACAGGGTCCACGTCGTCGACCGCGAAGTCGATCATGGGTGTAGGCGGTGGCGTCGTATCGTCGAGGTTGACATCCACATTTCGAGAGTCGGTACCGCCGGCATTGCCTGCCACGTCTGTCGCCGTGGCCTGTACCTGCGTTGCATCGGCGAGGGGAGTCGCTGGCTGGAATGACCAGTTACCGTTGGCATTGACAGTGACCTCTCCAATGAACGCATCATCGCCATCGCGCAACGTGATTGTGCTATTGGGCTCGGCAGAGCCGGTGATGATCTGCCCGTTGGTCGGATCGATGGTAGGCGCGGGAGGCGGTGTGAGATCGACGGTGACGGGGCCGAGATTACCCACGCTGCTATTGCCGGCGACATCGGTCTGACGCACCTGCACATCACCGTCGGCGTAGGTCGCTTCACCCAGCTCGAAACTGGTGCCGGTACCACTGGACCAGGTGGTACCGCCGTCGGTGGAGTACTCCCAGGTAGCGTTGGGTTCCAGGCCGTCGACAGTCACGGTGGCATCATTGGTGATGCCATCGGTGATATCCGCGCCGGTATCGTTGGCCAGCGAGAGCGTCGGCGCGGTCGGTGCGCTCATGTCGATGGTGATCGGCCCCAGACTATCGGTCGCGCTGACATTGCCGGCGACATCGGTCTGACGTACCTGCACATCCCCATCGGCATAGGTGCCTTCAGCCAGCTCGAAGCTGGCGCCGGTGCCCATGGTCCAGGTGGTGCCGCCGTCGGTGGAGTACTCCCAGGTGGCGTTGGCTTCCAGATCAGTCACATTGACCGTGGCATCGTTGGTGATGCCGTCGGTGATATCCGCGCCGGTGTCGTTGGCCAGCGAGATTGTCGGTGCGGTGGGTTCGCTAAGGTCCACGACTACCGGGCCCAGATTACCGGCCGGGCTGACGTTGCCCGCGACATCGCTCTGGCGCACCTGCACATCCCCATCGGCATAGGTCCCTTCAGCCAGCTCGAAACTGGTGCCGGTACCACTGGACCAGGTGGTGCCGCCGTCGGTGGAGTACTCCCAGGTAGCGTTGGGTTCCAGGGCGTCGACAGTCACGGTGGCATCATTGGTGATGCCATCGGTAATATCCGCGCCGGTGTCATTGGCCAGCGAGAGCGTCGGCGCGGTCGGTGCGCTCAGGTCGATGGTGATCGGCCCCAGACTATCGGTCGCGCTGACATTGCCGGCGACATCGGTCTGACGTACCTGCACATCCCCATCGGCATAGGTGCCTTCAGCCAGCTCGAAGCTGGCGCCGGTGCCCATGGTCCAGGTGGTGCCGCCGTCGGTGGAGTACTCCCAGGTGGCGTTGGCTTCCAGATCAGTGATATTGACCGTGGCATCGCTGGTGATGCCATCGGCGATATCCGCGCCGGTGTCGTTGGCCAGTGAGATCGTTGGTGCGGTGGGCGCGCTCAAGTCGACCGTGATCGGCCCCAGACTATCGACCGGACTGATATTGCCCGCGACATCGGTCTGACGAACTTGCACATCGCCATCGGCATAAGTCCCTTCAGCCAGCTCGAAGCTGGTGCCGGTGCCAGTGGACCAAGTGGTGCCGCCGTCGGTGGAGTATTCCCAGGTGGCGTTGGGTTCCAGGCCGTCGACAGTCACGGTGGCATCATTGGTGATGCCGTCGGCGATATCCGCGCCGGTATCATTGGCCAGCGAGATCGTCGGTGCGACAGGTGCGCTCAAATCGACGGTGATTGCTCCCAGACTATTGACAGGGCTGATATTGCCCGCGATATCGGTCTGGCGTACCTGTATATCACCATCGGAATAGGTCCCTTCACTCAGCTCAAAGCTGGTGCCGGTGCCAGTGATCCAGGTCGAACCACCGTCGGTCGAGTACTCCCAGGTAGCGTTGGCTTCCAGGCCGTCGACAGTCACGGAGGCATCGTTGGTAATGCCATCGGTGATATCTGCGCCGGTGTCATTGGTCAGCGAGATCGTCGGTGCGGTCGGTGCGCTAAGGTCCACGACTACCGGGCCCAGGTTGCCAACCAAGCTGGTGTTGCCAGCGACATCGGTCTGACGAACTTGTACATCCCCATCGGCATAAGTCCCTTCACCTAGGTCGAAGCTGGTACCGGTTCCGGTGGTCCAAGTGGTGCCACCGTCGGTGGAGTACTCCCAGGTGGCGTTGGCTTCGAGACCGTCGACGGCCACGGTGGCGTCGTTGGTGATGCCGTCGGTGATATCTGCGCCGGTGTCGTTGGCCAGCGATATCGTTGGTGCAGTCGGGGCGCTGAGGTCCACGACTACCGTGCCCAGACTCTCTACCGGACTAGTTGCCGGCGACATCGATCTGGCGTACCTGTACATCCCCATCGGCATAGGTCCCTTCACTCAGCTCAAAGCTGGTGCCGGTGCCAGCGGTCCAGGTGGTGCCGCCGTCGGTGGAGTACTCCCAGGTGGCGTTGGCTTCCAGATCAGTGACATTGACCGTGGCATCATTGGTGATGCCGTCGGCGATATCCGCGCCGGTGTCGTTGGCCAGCGAGATCGTCGGTGTGGGGGGCCGCTAAGGTCGACCGTGATCGGGCCCAGACTATCGACAGGGCTTATGTGCCCGCGGTATCGGTCTGGCGTACCTGCACAACCATCGGCGTAGCTTGACTCACCCAACTCGAAGCTGGTGCCGGTTCCGGTGGTCCAGGTGGTGCCGCCGTCGGTGGAGTACTCCCAGGTGGCGTTGGCTTCGAGGCCGTCGACAGTCACGGTGGCATCATTGGTGATGCCGTCGGTGATATCCGCGCCGGTATCGTTGGCCAGTGAGATCGTTGGTGCAGTCGGGGCGCTGAGGTCTACGACTACTGGCCCCAGACTATCAACAGGGCTGATTGCCCGCGATATCGGTCTGGCGAACCTGCACTCCCCATCGGCATAGGTGCCTTCAGCCAGCTCGAAGCTGGCGCCGGTGCCCATGGTCCAGGTGGTGCCGCCGTCGGTGGAGTACTCCCAGGTGGCGTTGGCTTCCAGATCATTGACATTGACCGTGGCATCGCTGGTGATGCCATCGGCGATATCCGCGCCGGTATCGTTGGCCAGAGAGATCGTCGGGGCGTCGGGAGCGCTGAGATCGACGCTCAGCGAGAATGGTGCGCTCTCCGCTGACGTGTTGCCCGCGGGTGGTCGCGGTGATCGTGAAGTCATAGCTGCCTTCGCCAAGCGCTGCCGGTGTGTAGCTCCAGTTGCCGGCGTCATCAGCGATTACCGTGTCTAGCTGAGTTCCGTCCAAGAAAATCGTGACGGTGCTGCTAGCTTCCGCGCTCCCTCTCAAGGTGGGCGTCGTGTCGTTGGTGTTGTCACCATTGGCGAGATTTCCGACAGGGTCCACGTCGTCGACCGCGAAGTCGATCATGGGTGTAGGCGGTGGCGTCGTATCGTCGAGATTGACATCCACATTTCGAGAGTCGGCACCGCCGGCATTGCCTGCCACATCTGTCGCCGTCGCCTGCACCTGCGTCGCATCGGTGAGGGGAGTCGCTGGCTGGAATGACCAGTTACCGTTGGCATTGGCAGTGACCTCTCCAATGAACGCATCATCGCCATCGCGCAACGTGATTGTGCTATTGGGCTCGGCAGAGCCGGTGATGATCTGCCCGTTGGTCGGATCGATGGTTGGTGCGAGAGGCGGTGTGAGATCGACGGTGACGGGGCCGAGATTACCCACGCTGCTATTGCCGGCGACATCGGTCTGACGCACCTGCACATCACCGTCGGCGTAGGTCGCTTCACCCAGCTCGAAACTGGTGCCGGTACCACTGGACCAGGTGGTGCCGCCGTCGGTGGAGTACTCCCAGGTGGCGTTGGCTTCCAAGCCATCGACAGTCACGGAGGCATCATTGGTGATGCCATCGGCGATATCCGCGCCGGTGTCAGTGGCCAGTGAGATCGTTGGTGCGGTGGGCGCGCTCAAGTCGACCGTGATCGGCCCCAGACTATCGACCGGGCTGATATTGCCCGCGACATCGCTCTGGCGCACCTGCACATCCCCATCGGCATAGGTGCCTTCAGCCAGCTCGAAGCTGGTGCCGGTTCCGGTGGTCCATGTGGTGCCGCCGTCGGTGGAGTACTCCCAGGTGGCGTTGGTCCAGACCGTCGACAGTCACGGTGGCATCGTTGGTGATGCCGTCGGTGATATCCGCGCCGGTGTCGTTGGCCAGCGAGAGCGTCGGTGCGGTGGGCGCGCTGAGGTCCACGACTACCGGGCCCAAGTTGCCAACCAGGCTGGTGTTGCCCGCGACATCGCTCTGGCGCACCTGCACATCCCCATCGGCATAGGTCCTTCACCTAGCTCGAAGCTGGTGCCGGTGCCAGTGGTCCAGGTCGTACCACCGTCGGTGGAGTACTCCCAGGTGGCGTTGGCTTCCAGGCCGTCGACATTGACCGTGGCGTCATTGGTAATGTCGTCGGCGATATCCGCACCGTATCGCTGGCCAGCGAGATCGTTGGTGCGACAGGTGCGCTGAGGTCCACGGTCACCGGGCCCAGATTGCCGACCGGACTGGTGTTACCGCGACATCGGTCTGCGTACCTGCACCATCACCGTCGGCATAGGTGGCCTCATCCAGCTCGAAACTGGTGCCGGTTCCTGCGGTCCAGATCGAACCACCGTCGGTGGAGTATTCCCAGGTGGCGTTGGCTTCGAGACCGTCGACAGTCACGGTGGCGTCATTGGTAATGCCATCGGTGATATCCGCGCCGGTATCGTTGGCCAGCGAGATCGTCGGTGCGGTCGGCGCACTCAGATCTACGGTGATCGGACCCAGGCTATCGACCGGGCTGGTGTTGCCGCGAGATCAGTCTGACGTACCTGCACATCACCGTCGGCATAGCTCCCTTCAGCCAATTCGAAGCTGGTGCCAGTTCCGGTGGTCCAGGTGGTACCACCGTCGGTGGAGTACTCCCAGATGGTGTCGGGTTCGAGGTCAGCGATATTGACCGTGGCATCGCTGGTGATGCCGTCGTTGGCATCGAGACCGCTATCAGTCTGGAGAGCTATCGTCGGTGCGGTGGGCGCGCTAAGGTCCACGACTACCGGGCCCAGATTGCCGACCGGACTGGTGTTACCCGCGTCATCGGTCTGGCGCACCTGTACTGCACCGTCGGCATAGGTGGCCTCATCCAGCTCGAAACTGGTGCCGGTTCCGGTGGTCCAGGTGGTGCCGCCATCGGTGGAGTACTCCCAAGTGGCGTCGACTTCCAGGCCCGTGACATTGACCGTGGCGTCATTGGTAATGCCATCGGCGATATTCGCGCCGGTGTCATTGGCTAGCGAGAGCGTCGGCGCGGTCGGCGCACTCAGGTCGACGGTAATCGGCCCCAGACTGTCGACCGGGCTGGTGTTGCCCGCGAGATCAGTCTGACGTACCTGCACGGCGCCATCGGCGTAGGTGGCCTCATTCAGCTCGAAGCTGGTGCCGCTCCCCATGTTCCAGGTGGTGCCGCCGTCGGTGGAGTACTCCCAGATGGTGTCGGGTTCGAGGCCAGTGACATTGACTGTGGCGTCATTGGTGATGCCGTCAGTGCGATTCGCGCCGGAGTCGTTGGCCAAAGAGATCGTCGGCGCTGCCGGTGCGCTGAGGTCCACGGCTACCGAGCCCAGATTGCCGACCGGGCTGGTATTGCCCGCGACGTCGGTCTGGCGTACTTGCACATCGCCATCGGCGTAGCTGGCTCTCCCAGTTCGAAGCTGGCGCCACTGCCGGTGGTCCAGGTGGCACCGCCATCGGTGGAGTACTCCCAAGTGGCGTCGACTTCCAGGCCTGTGACATTGACCGTGGCGTCATTGGTGACGCCGTCGTTCACATCCAAGCCGTTATCGTTGGCCAACGAGATCGCGGGCGTCGCCGGTGCGTTAAGGTCGACGCCCACCGGGCCCAGATTGCCGACCGGGCTGGTATTGCCCGCGACATCAGTCTGGCGCACCTGCACAGTGCCATCCGCGTAGGTGGCCTCATTCAGCTCGAAGCTAATGCCGACTCCGGTGGTCCAGGTGGTGCCGCCATCGGTGGAGTACTCCCAGGTGGCATTGGCTTCGAGGCCAGTGACATTGACTGTGGCGTCATTGGTGATGCCGTCAGTGCGATTCGCGCCGGAGTCGTTGGCCAAAGAGATCGTCGGCGCTGCCGGTGTGCTGAGGTCCACGGCTACCGAGCCCAGATTGCCGACCGGACTGATATTGCCCGCGGCGTCGGTCTGGCGCACCTGTACATCGCCATCGGCATAAGCCCCTTCACCCAGCTCGAAGCTGGTGCCGGTGCCCGCGGTCCAGGTGGTGCCGCCGTCGGTGGAATACTCCCAAGTGGCGTTGGCTTCCAGGCCGTCGACAGTCACGGTGGCATCGTTGGTAATGCCATCGGCGATATCCGCGCCGGTATCATGGCCAGCGAGATCGTCGGCGCGGTGGGCGCGCTGAGGTCCACGACTATCGGGCCCAGACTATCGACAGGGCTGACATTGCCGGCGACGTCGGACTGGCGCACCTGCACATCGCCATCGGCGTAGGTCCCTTCACCCAGCTCGAAGCTGGTGCCGGTTCCGGTGGTCCAGGTGGTGCCGCCGTCGGTGGAGTACTCCCAGGTGGCGTTGGCTTCGAGACCGTCGACAGTCACGGTGGCATCGTTGGTAATGCCGTCGGCGATATCCGCGCCGGTGTCAGTGGCCAGCGAGAGCGTCGGTGCGGTCGGTGCGCTCAAGTCGACCGTAATTGGTCCCAATGCATCGGCCGGGCTGACGTTGCCGGCGACATCGGTCTGGCGGACCTGCACGGCACCGTCGGCGTAGGACCCTTCACCCAGCTCGAAGCTGGTGCCGGTGCCCGTGGTCCAGGTCGTGCCACCGTCGGTGGAGTACTCCCAGGTGGCGTTGGCTTCGAGACCGTCGACAGTCACGGTGGCATCGTTAGTCATGCCGTCGGTGATATCCGCGCCGGTGTCAGTGGCCAGCGAGAGCGTCGGCGCGGTGGGCGCGCTGAGGTCCACGACGACCTGGCCCAGACTATCTACCGGACTAGTGTTACCGGCGACATCGGTCTGGCGCACCTGCACATCCCCGTTGGCATAGGTCCCTTCACCCAGCTCGAAGCTGGTGCCGGTGCCAGCGCTCCAGGTGTTGCCGCCATCGGTGGAGTACTCCCAGGTGGCGTTGGCTTCGAGGCCGTCGACAGTCACGGTGGCATCGTTGGTGATGCCATCGGCGATATCCGCGCCGGTATCAGTGGCCAGTGAGATCGTCGGTGCGGTTGGGGCCGTGGCATCGATGTTCAGCGAGAACGATGCACTCTCCTGAGATGTATTGCCCGCCGCATCAGTGGCTGTGACCGTGAAGTCATAGCTGCCGTCAGCCAGTGCATCTGGCGTAAACGACCAGTTGCCCTCGGCATCGGTCATCGTGGTGCCCAGCAGCACGCCGCCGGCGAACACGCTGATACTACTACCGGGCTCTGCGCTGCCGCTTAGTGCGGGTGTGTTGTCATTACTGATGTCACCACTGGCCAGGTCGCCGGCGGGGGAGACGTCGTCGACCACGGTATCGATAGAGGGCGCGTCAGGCGGAGTGGTGTCCACATTGATGGCGAAGGGGCCGCTGGGCTGGGATGTCTGTCCCGTGGGATCGAAAGAGAGTGCCCGGAAAGTGGTGTTGCCGCTGGCCAGCCGCGAAAGGATGCGGAAGCTCCAGTTACCGAAGTTATCGGCTTGAGTCTCTCCCAACATTTGCATGCCGCTGCCACTATCCGCCCAAAGCTGTACGCGGTTGGTCGCTTCTGCGGTGCCAATCAGCGCGGCATGGTGTCGTTGGTGGTACCGCCATCTCCGACTTCGCCGGTGATGGGAGCTTCGGTATCCAGAGACGTGATGATGACCGGGTCTGCCGGCGGACGGTTATCTACCAGGTCCGAGTCGACGGTGGCGCTACCGGGATCGCTGGCGTTGCCGGCGGCATCCGTTGCGACGGCGGTGACGGTACTGCCATCGGCCAGTGGCGTATCCGGTGCGTAGGACCAATTACCATTGCGGTCCACGTTCACCGTGGCGAGTTCGTTGGCATCGCCATCGGTCAGGGTCACCGTGCTACCAGCTTCGGCCGTGCCGGTGACGATCTCGCCATCGGTCGGATTGACGACCGGCGCCGCGGGCGGCTGTGTATCGACCGTCAGGGTGAAGGGGGCGCTGGCCGGCGAGTCGTTGCCGGCGCTATCGGTGGCGGTAAAGGTGAAGTCGTAATCACCCTGGGCCAGTGCGTCCGGCGTGAAGTTCCAGTTGCCCTGGGCATCGGTGCTGGTCGTGCCGATCGCATCGCCATTGGCGTAGACCGTCACTGTGCTGCCGGCTTCCGCGCGGCCGGTGAAGCGCGGGGTGGTGTCATTGGTGCTGTCGCCGCTGGCGAGCGCACCGGTCTGTGGCGCGACGTCGTCGCTGACGGTGGTCAGGGTCGGCGCGGCCGGCGGGGTGGTGTCGTTGAGATCACCCTCCACGGTGGCCGAGGTCGGTGCACTGGCATTGCCGGCGGCATCCGTGGCGACGGCGTTGACCGCACTGCCGTCGGCGAGCGGGGTGCCGGGCTGGAACGACCAGTTGCCGTTGGCATCGGTGGTGGTGGAGCCGATGGGATTACCATCGCCATCGGTCAGGGTCACTGTGCTGCCGGCTTCGGCCGTGCCGGAGATGATCTCGCCATCGGTCGGATCGACGACCGGCGCCGCGGGCGGCTGTGTATCGACCGTCAGGGTGAAGGGGGCGCTGGCCGGCGAGTCGTTGCCGGCGCTATCGGTGGCGGTAAAGGTGAAGTCGTAATCACCCTGGGCCAGTGCGTCCGGCGTGAAGTTCCAGTTGCCCTGGGCATCGGTGCTGGTCGTGCCGATCGCATCGCCATTGGCGTAGACCGTCACTGTGCTGCCGGCTTCCGCGCGGCCGGTGAAGCGCGGGGTGGTGTCATTGGTGCTGTCGCCGCTGGCGAGCGCACCGGTCTGTGGCGCGACGTCGTCGCTGACGGTGGTCAGGGTCGGCGCGGCCGGCGGGGTGGTGTCGTTGAGATCACCCTCCACGGTGGCCGAGGTCGGTGCACTGGCGTTGCCGGCGGCATCCGTGGCGACGGCGTTGACCGCACTGCCGTCGGCGAGCGGGGTGCCGGGCTGGAACGACCAGTTGCCGTTGGCATCGGTGGTGGTGGAGCCGATGGGATTACCGTCGCCATCGGTCAGGGTCACCGTGCTGCCGGCTTCGGCCGTGCCGGTGACGATCTCGCCGTCGGTCGGATTGACGACCGGCGCCGCGGGCGCGCTGAGATCGATGGTAACGGCGCCTAGATTGCCGACCGGGCTGGTGTTGCCAGCGCTATCGGTCTGACGTACCTGAATGGCACCATCGGCGTAGCTTCCCGCCGGCAGTTCGAAGCTGGTGCCGGTTCCTGTGGTCCAGGTCGTACCACCGTCCGTGGAATACTCCCAGGTCGCGTTGGCTTCAAGGCCCGAAACGTTGACTGTGGGGTCCCCGGTAATGCCGTCATCGGTATCTGCGCCGGTATCGGTGGCCAGTGACAGTGTCGGGGCGCTCGGCGGTAGAGTGTCGCCGCCATTCCCCTCACCGCCATCGTTGCCACCATCGTCAGGGGCATCGCCACCACCGCCATTGTTGCCACCATCGTCGGGGGCATCTCCGCCGCCGCCGCCACCGCCACTACCTGCTGCCACCGCACCCGCTACACCCACCCCGGCGGCGATGGCCGCGATGCCGGCGGCGGAAAGGCCGCCACCACCGGCGGTATCGCCGGCGAGCGCGAGAAGGCCCGAACTGTCATCGAGCGGGATATAGTCGGCAACGAGTAAACCATTGCTCTGGGCAACACCGAGATCCGCCAGATAGAGCTGGTTATCCTCACCCAGCAGATAAAGTTGGCTGGTGGCCGTTTCGCCGTAGCCGTAGAAATCGGTGATACGCAGGGACCTGACCATCTGACAGCGTTACGATCAGGTCGTCGCCTTGGCGTACCACTTCTCCGATCTGGTCAGGAGAGAGCTTTAGCAGCACGTTGCTAGGCTGCTCGAGTGAGAGTGGCCGTTATCGACGTTGATCAACGGGGCCTGGTTCAGATCTTCTGAGCGAGCGCTAACCCTGGCGGAGACGGTCATGTGGCTTACCCCTGCGTGAGATAATGATTTATATGGTTGAATTATAAATGCGTAAGGTCGTGCTTATTAGTTGCTGCTAATTACACTTAGTTTGTCTGTGCGGCCCCTTCAATGGTGTGATTGGTAAATAAGTGTTACCGGCTGTAAAGGGTCGGATTTTTCTTTCAAAAACAGTCTCGTCCTCTTCTTATTAGTAGTTTCTGAATAAAATCGATCAGGGTTATTGTATAAACATGTAGATGAGATAGAGGTTTCTATTAACTGGGTGGGGCGCTTTCTCTAGCCTGACAAACGTCGGCGAGGTGCTGGTGCCATTGATGCACGTGGCCGTACTGGCGTCGGCCGAGCGCGCTTTCTTCCCGGCTGACGCGCAAGCATCACCTCGAGTGGCTTGGCCACGCCGATAGCGGTGGTTGGAAACCCGGTTATCTGCCTCAATAGAGGGAGGCTACCGATGACAGGAGCACAGGCATGGCGCAGCATCCCCAAGAGCCGGGTCGGTTCGACGCCGATGACGTGGAGCGGTTGGAAACCGAGCTGATCTATGACGGGTTCTTTGCGCTGGAGAAGCGCCGTCTGCGTCACCGCCTCTTCAACGGCGGCTGGAGCGAGGCCATGGACCGCGAGGTCCATGTTCGCCGCGATGCGGTGGGGGTACTACTCTACGATCCGGCGCTCGACCGCGTCGTGCTGGTAGAGCAGATCCGGGCGGGAGCGCTCGACGACGCGCGCTCGCCCTGGAAACTGGAGCCCGTGGCGGGGCTGGTCGAGGCCGGCGAGTCGCCGGCCGAGGTGGCACGCCGTGAGGCTAAAGAAGAAGCCGGGTGCGAGATTGATGAGTTGATCGAGCTACACCGGTACTATCCCAGTCCAGGTGCCTGCACCGAGCAAGTGACGATGTTCTGTGGTTTGATCGATAGCTCGGGCGTAGGCGGCGTGCACGGACTCGACGTCGAGCACGAAGACATTCTGGTTCACGTCATGCCGTTCCCGGAAGCCTGGGACCGGCTGATGGCGGGTGATTTGGACAATGCCATGGCGTTGATCGGTTTTCACTGGCTGGCGCGCGAGCGCGCAGGGCTGAGAGCACGGTCATAGCGGCTTCATCGCGGTCGACGCCAGGCCCTAGCAGGAGAAAAATATGGTCAAGACCGCCTATGTCACCGATCTCAAGGCACTGCAGGCGGAGTGCAGCAGCAACTACGTGAGGCTGTGCCGGCTGGTGGCCGACATGGCCGCGGGCGAGGTGCGCGAAGTGCCTCTGGCAGGAGAGCGTGCGCGCTTCGGCACGCTGTTGCTCGAAGTGCTGGAACAGGCGCCCTACACCACGATCGCCCGGGTTTCGCAGACCGGCGTGCTGGATGGCTTCATCGACTCGCCACGCATGACCGTGCACCTCTATCACGATGCCAATATGGCCGAGGTCACCGATTTTCAGCGTCAGCGCCACTTCCAGGGGCGTTATCGCTATCCCAATCCGCGCATGCACCAGCCCGACGAGAAGCTCCAGATCAACCGCTTTCTGGGGGAGTGGCTGCAGCACGGTCTCGCCCATGGTCACGCGGCCGGTGTCCCGGAAGCCCCCTAATGCGCGTGATTCAGATTACCGATTGCCATCTGCTGGCCGACCCCCAAGGCACCTCGCGCAAGGGGTTCCCGCTGCGACAGCTCCAGGCCGTATTGCGCCGGGCGGCCCAGCTGCGCCCCGATGTGCTGTTGGTCACGGGTGATGTCTCCCAGGACGAGACCTCCGCGACCTACCGTCTGGCCAGTGAGGCCTTCGCGCGGTTGGGTTGCCCCTGGTTCTGGATTCCCGGCAATCACGATCAGCCCGAGCTGATGGCGGAGTGGCAGCCGGCGCTGGACGAGATCGACCTCGAGCACTGGCGCATCCTGCTGCTGGACACGCGGATCAGCGGGCAGCCGGGCGGGGCGGTCGGGCAGACCCAGCTACAGCATCTGGCCGCGCAGCTCGAAGACGACGACAGGCCCACATTGATCGCGATGCATCATCCGCCGCTCGCCATCGGTTCGGTGTGGATGGATGCGATCGGGCTCGAGGATCGTGACGCTTTCTGGCAGACCCTGGCGCCCTATCCGCAGGTGCGGGCGGTTCTGTGCGGCCACATTCACCAGGCCTTTGCTGCCTGGCAGGGGCTGGTGGCGGTCTATGGATGTCCCGCCACCTCCGATCAGTTCCTACCCGGCAGCCACGAGTTCAGTGTCGACGAAGCCGCCCGCCCCGGGCTGCGCGTGGTCGACCTCGAAGGCGATCGGCTGTCGACCTGGATCGAGCGTGTCGAGTTGTAGCGTCGCCCGGCGGCAGCGCCCTTCGTGGTGTGAAGCGCAGCATCCGGCTGCGCTTCTTTATAACTAAATCAGATTTTGAGATTAGCTTTCATTCTTTGACGTTATTACCGATCTCTCGCTAGGGTGACGACTCTACGATTCCGAGCCGTGCCTTCACGAAGCACGTGACAGCGAGATTCCCCCATGGCAGATCGATTGGTTAGCGCACAACGTCAAACCCACCTCAAGCAGCTCGAGGCGGAGTCGATTCACATCATCCGTGAGGTCGCGGCCGAGTTCCGCAACCCGGTGATGCTCTACTCGATCGGCAAGGACTCCTCGGTGATGCTGCATCTGGCGCGCAAGGCATTCTATCCGGGGACGCCGCCGTTTCCGCTGATGCACGTCAACACCACCTGGAAGTTCAAGGAGATGATCGAGTTCCGCGACCGCATGGCGGCCAGCGTGGGCATGGAGCTGATCGAACACATCAACGAGGAGGGGCGCGTCGCCGGCATCAACCCCTTCGATCACGGTAGCGCCAAGTACACCGACATCATGAAGACCCAGTCGCTGAAGATGGCGCTGGACAAGTACGGCTTCGATGCCGCCTTTGGCGGCGCGCGGCGCGATGAAGAAGCGTCCCGGGCCAAGGAACGGGTCTACTCCTTCCGTGACAAGCACCACCGCTGGGACCCCAAGAACCAGCGCCCGGAGCTGTGGCGGCTCTACAACGGCAAGGTCAACCAGGGCGAGTCGATCCGCGTCTTCCCGCTCTCCAACTGGACCGAGCTGGATATCTGGCAGTACATCTACCTCGAATCGATCCCCATCGTGCCGCTCTACTTTGCCGCGCCGCGCCCGGTGGTCGAGCGTGACGGCATGCAGGTGATGGTCGACGACGAGCGCCTGCCGCTGGCACCGGGTGAAGTGCCGGAAGAGAAGTGGGTGCGTTTTCGCACCCTCGGCTGCTACCCGCTCACCGGGGCGGTGGAGTCGCGGGCGGCGACGCTGCCCGAGATCATCCAGGAGATGCTGCTGACCCGCACCAGCGAGCGCTCGGGCCGGGCCATCGACCGCGATCAGGCGGGGTCGATGGAGAAGAAGAAACGCGAGGGGTACTTTTAAATGTCACATCAGTCTTCGCTCATCGCCGACAATATCGAGCAGTATCTCCACGAGCACGAGAACAAAGACCTGCTGCGCTTCATTACCTGCGGCAGCGTCGATGACGGCAAGTCGACCCTGATCGGGCGGCTGCTGCACGACTCCAAGATGATCTACGAGGATCAGCTCGCCGCCATCACCCGCGACTCCAAGACCAGCGGCACCACCGGTGACAAGGTCGACCTGGCGCTGCTGGTCGACGGCCTGCAGTCGGAGCGCGAGCAGGGCATCACCATCGATGTCGCTTACCGCTTCTTCTCCACCGACAAGCGCAAGTTCATCATCGCCGACACCCCGGGGCACGAGCAGTACACCCGCAACATGGCCACCGGGGCCTCCACTGCCAGCCTCGCGGTGATCCTGATCGACGCCCGCCACGGGGTACAGACGCAGACGCGCCGGCACAGCTTCATCGCCGACCTGCTGGGTATCCAGCACCTGGTGATCGCGGTCAACAAGATGGACCTGGTCGACTACGCCGAAGCGCGTTTCGACGAGATCGTCGCCGAGTACCGCGCCTTCGCCGAGAAGCTCGACGCCCGCGACATCCGCTTCGTGCCGCTCTCGGCGCTGGAGGGTGACAACGTCGTCAACCCCAGCGAGCAGATGGATTGGTACGCCGGTCCGCCGCTGCTCGAACTGCTGGAGACGGTCGAGATCGCCCACGACGCCAACCTCTCCGATCTGCGCCTGCCGGTGCAGTACGTCAACCGCCCGCACCTCGACTTCCGCGGCTACTGCGGTACGCTCGAAGCCGGCATCCTGCGCCCCGGCCAGGCGATCAAGGCGCTGCCCTCGGGCAAGCGCTCGCGGGTAGCACGCATCGTCACCTTCGACGGCGACCTCGAAGAAGCGTATCCGGGGCAGGCGGTAACGGTGACCCTGGAAGACGAGATCGACCTATCTCGCGGTGACTGGCTGGTGGCGGCGGATGCCGAGGTGACCCAGGCCAGCGCGCTGGAAGCGGACATCGTGTGGATGCACGAGAACGCCCTCGAACCCGGCCGGCTCTACGATTTCAAGCTGGGCACCCAGGAAGTGGCCGGACGGGTGGCCGAGATCGACTACCAGATCGACGTCAACAGCCTGGCGCAGATGCCGGCGGAGCAACTGGCGCTCAACGCCATCGGGCGCTGCCGAGTGGAGCTGACCGCCAGCGTGCCGCTGGACGACTATCGGCGCAGCCCGGGGACCGGCAGCTTCGTGGTGATCGACCGGCTGAGCAACGTCACCGTGGGCGCTGGGCTGATCCGCGGCGCGGCGGCGGGTCGCGAGGCGAGCGGCGAGGTTGACTGGCAGGCCTTCGAGGTCGAGTTCAACGCGCTGATCCGCAAGCACTTCCCGCACTGGGAAGCCAAGGACGTGCGGGAGCTTTTCAAGCGCTGAGACGCGCCCACGTGACGTCTGTCATATACGATGGCGGCCCCGGTAGCGGGGCCGCCTTTTTTGCGTTGCGCGGGTGGGCGAGGCCGCCACGCCGGGCGCGCGACCCTCGCCGTGGTTGGTCAATGCGGCGTCGAGTCGTATGATATCGCTCCGGCCCGCGCGCAGATTCAAAGGACACGCTGATGCAACACGTCAACTGGCAGCTCGATGGCATCGTCACCCAGCTTCGCGCGACCCGCGAACAGTGGCGCGCCCAGAACGGTCGCGAGAAAGAGCGTGGCTGCCGCGAGCTGCCGTCGCGACATCGCCTGCGCGATACCCTGGATGTCCTCAGTGGCGCGCTCTTTCCGATGCGCCTGGGGCCCTCGGATCTGCGCAAGGAGAGCGAGGACTTCTACGTCGGTCACACCCTCGACCGGGCGCTCAACGCGCTGCACGAAGAGGTACTCCTGGAGCTGCGCTACATGGCGCGTCTGGACGGTGAGCGCGACAGCGACCCCAGCGAGCGCGCCAATCAGATCGTGCAGGGCTTCGCCGACAGCCTGCCGGCGCTGCGTCGACGCCTCGATGGCGATGTGATGGCGGCTTACTACGGTGACCCCGCCGCGCGCAGTGTCGACGAGGTACTGCTCTGCTATCCCGGCGTGCACGCGGTGATCTACCACCGGATCGCGCACTACTTCTATCGCGCCGGCGCCGGTCTAGTGGCACGGATCATTACCGAGCTGGCCCACTCCGACACCGGGATCGACATTCACCCCGGTGCGCAGATCGGTGAAGGCTTCTTCATCGATCACGGCACCGGCGTGGTGATCGGCGAGACTGCGATCATCGGCGACCGCGTGCGCCTCTATCAGATGGTGACCCTCGGCGCCAAGCGCTTCCCGGCCGACGAGAAGGGGCATCTGGAGAAGGGCCTGCCGCGCCATCCGATCGTCGAAGACGACGTGGTGATCTACGCTGGCGCCACGATTCTCGGCCGTATCACCGTCGGCCGCGGATCGATCATCGGGGGCAACGTCTGGCTCACCTGCAGCGTGGAACCCGGCAGCAATATCACTCAGGCAAACATCCAGAGTGGTCCGTGTCCCTGAATTTGGGCGACACCTTTCGACGCGCACCCCTGCCGCCGCGTCGTCCTGCGCGGGTGCCCTAAGCCCGCCGCTGAGACCCTGACACGACCCGGGCCCGGCCAGGCCGGCCCCGCCCCAGACAGATGAGGACAGCATGCCCGAGTATCGCTCGCGAACCACCACCCAGGGCCGCAACATGGCCGGTGCCCGCGCCCTGTGGCGCGCCACCGGGATGAAGGACGACGACTTTCACAAGCCGATCATCGCCGTCGCCAACTCATTCACCCAGTTCGTTCCTGGCCACGTGCACCTGAAGGACATGGGCCAACTGGTGGCGCGTGAAATCGAAAAAGCCGGCGGGGTGGCCAAGGAGTTCAATACCATCGCGGTCGACGATGGTATCGCCATGGGCCACGACGGCATGCTCTATTCGCTGCCGAGCCGTGACATCATCGCCGACAGCGTCGAGTACATGGTCAATGCCCACTGTGCCGATGCGCTGGTGTGCATCTCCAACTGCGACAAGATCACCCCTGGCATGCTGATGGCGGCCATGCGTCTCAACGTGCCCACCATCTTCGTCTCCGGCGGGCCGATGGAGGCCGGCAAGACCAAGCTGCTCGACCATGGCCTCGACTTGATCGACGCCATGATCTCCGCCGCCGACGACAAGTACAGTGACGACGAGATCGCCGAGATCGAGCGCAGCGCCTGCCCCACCTGTGGCAGCTGCTCGGGTATGTTCACCGCCAACTCGATGAACTGCCTGACCGAGGCGCTGGGCCTGGCGCTGCCCGGCAACGGTACCATGCTGGCGACCCACGCCGACCGCCGTCGACTGTTCGAGACCGCGGGCGAGCGCATCGTCTCGCTGGCCAAGCGCTACTACGAGGGCGACGAGGCGCATCTGCTGCCGCGGGCCATCGGCTCCAAGACCGCTTTCCGCAACGCGATGACGCTGGATATCGCCATGGGCGGCTCGACCAACACCATCCTGCACCTGCTGGCCGCGGCGCAGGAGGCGGAGGTCGACTTCACCATGGCCGACATCGACCGCCTGTCGCGGGAGGTGCCGCAGCTGTGCAAGCTGGCGCCCAACACCCAGAAGTACCATGTCGAGGATTGCCACCGCGCCGGCGGCATCATGGGGATTCTGGGTGAGCTCGACCGCGCCGGAGTGCTGGATACCTCGGTGCCCACCGTCTATGGCGACTCGCTGGCCGTCGCGCTCGACGAGTGGGACATCATGCGCAACCCGACCCCGGAAGTGGTCGAGTTCTACAAGGCCGGTCCCGGCGGCGTGCCGACCCAGCAGGCGTTCTCGCAGGCGGCGCGCTGGCCGTCGCTGGACGGCGACCGCGCCGAGGGTTGCATCCGCAGCCTGGAGCACGCCTTCTCGCGCGAGGGCGGCCTGGCCGTGCTCTACGGCAACATCGCCGAGAACGGCTGCGTGGTGAAGACGGCCGGCGTTGACGACTCCATCCTGGTGTTCGAGGGGCCGGCCCATGTGGTCGAGTCCCAGGACCAGGCGGTCGAGCGCATTCTCGCCGGTCAGGTGAAGGCGGGAGAAGTGGTGGTGATCACCTACGAGGGGCCGAAGGGCGGCCCGGGCATGCAGGAGATGCTCTATCCGACCTCCTACCTGAAGTCGAAAGGGCTCGGCAAGGCCTGCGCGCTGATGACCGACGGCCGCTTCTCCGGCGGCACCTCGGGGCTCTCGATCGGCCATGTCTCGCCGGAGGCTGCTGCCGGCGGGGCGATCGGGCTGGTCGAGAGCGGCGACACCATCCGTATCGACATCCCCAATCGCACCATCGAGGTGCTGCTCTCCCCACCGAGGAGTTGGCGCATCGCCGCCAGGCCATGGAGGATCGCGGTGTCCAGGCGTGGAAGCCGACGATCCAGCGCGAGCGCAAGGTCTCCGCGGCGCTCAAGGCCTACGCCATGCTGGCGACCTCGGCCGACCGCGGCGCGGTGCGCGACCTGGACAAGCTCGAGGAGCGCTAGGCTGTAGATCCCAATGGCTCTCCAGACTGACTGAATGCACCTGGTCGCCATGACCGAGAACGCCCGCTGACACGCGGGCGTTCTCTTTTGGGGAGCGCTTCTGTGGCGGGCTTTGCGCGGGCTGGGTGCCCCCGGTATCTATACAAGGCCCTAAGGTCAGCGTTGCGGCTTACGTGCGATCAGCGTCGCCCTACGCGGCGCGGGGTAGCCTTCGATCGTCCGGCTGCGGTCCTGCGGATCGAGGAAATCGGCCAGCGAGTGGAACCTCATCCAGTCGGTGGTGCGCTGCTCGTCGAGGCTGGTGACGGTCTCATCGACGCAGCGGATCGCCTCGAAGCCGCAGCGCGCGAGCCAGTGCGCCAGCGCCCGCGACGATGGCAGGAAGTAGACGTTGGGCATGCTGGCGTAGCGCTCGCCGGGCATGAACACGGTCTGTTCGTCGCCTTCGACCACCAGGGTCTCCAGCACCAGTTCGCCGCCGGGGACGAGAGCATCCTTGAGCTGCAGCAGATGTTCCAGCGGCGAGGCACGGTGGTAGAGCACGCCCATCGAGAACACCGTATCGAAGGCGGCGAGGCGCGACGGTACGTCCTCGATGCCCACCGGCAGGAAGTGGGTGCGGTGGCCGTCGGCGTCGCCGACGAAGTGACGCACTGCCTGGAACTGGTAGTAGAAGCGCGGGGAGGGGTCGATCACCAGCACGAAGGCGGCCCCGGCGCCGGCCATGCGCCAGGCGTGGTAGCCGCTGCCACCGCCGACGTCGAGCACCCGGCGCCCGGCCAGCGGCGAGAGGTGCGGCGCCACGCGCTGCCACTTCCAGTCCGAACGCCACTCGGTATCGATGGTGAGGTCGCCGAGCCGATAGGGCCCCTTGCGCCACGGCATCAGAATACGCAGCAGGTTCTCGCAGCGGCGGCGATCGGCGTCATCGAGATCGACCTCGACGCTGACTGTGTCGGCGTCGAGGTCGACCCGGCGCGCCGCGGGCAGTGCGGGTAGCTTGGCCACTGCCTTCTCCCATGCGGGCAGATCGCCGTGGCGTTGGCGGTCGAGCCCGCGGGCGAGCTGCTCGGGCAGGGCGGCCAGCCAGCGGGTCAGCCCCTGGTCGAGAAAGGCCAGATAGAGACGGCGCTCGGCCTCGGCCAGCGTTGTGGTGGCGTCGCGGCTGTCTGTTGGCAGGTTTGAGGGCTGGCTCATGGGGGTCGCCACCTGCGCTAGTGTCGGCGGTCTCTGCCCTGGCGCCGCCCGCGCGCTCCTTGAAGGCGACCATCGAGGCGAAGTTGAGATACTGGAACCAGGTCGTCACGCGGCCGAAGCCGGCCGCTTGCAGCCGTGCCTGATGCTGCGCCAGGGTATCGGGCACCAGCACGTTCTCCAGCGCGGTGCGCTTCTGGCTGATCTCCATGTCGCTGTAGCCGTTGGCGCGCTTGAAGTCGTGATAGCGCTCCACCAGCCAGGCGTTCTCCTGCTCGTCGGGGGCAACGATTTTCTCAGACAGCACCAGGATGCCGCCGGGTTCGAGCGCCTCGAAGAGTCGCGCGATCACCGCGTCGCGATCCGCCGGCGGCAGGAACTGCAGCGTGAAGTTGAGCACGATCATGCCGCTGGCCCGATAGTCGAGCTCACGAATGTCGCCCTCGACGAATGCCAGCTGATGGCGTGGGGCCTCGGTCTCGGCGGTGGCACGGGCGCGGGCGAGCATCGCCGGTGACAGGTCGACCCCGGTCAGCGCGAACGCCTCCGGCGCCAGGCGCCCGGCCAGTGAAAGCCCCACTGCGCCCAGCGAGCAGCCCAGGTCGTAGACGTGTGCGCCGTGGCGCAGGTGGCGCTCGGCGAGCAGGCCGAGCATGCCCAGGATCTGGCCGTAGCCGGGAATCGAGCGGCGCACCATGTCGGGAAAGCACGCCACGACCTGCTCGTCGAACGAAAAACTGGCCACGCGATCGAGGGGTGTCGAAAAGATGGCGTCACGGTAAGATGCGTCAGTCATTGTCGGAAGACTACGTGGAAGATCCGTTTCATCGTGGAAGATCATTTTCATCGGGAGCGCGTGACGCGAGCGACGGGTCGCGGACGACGCTGAGTACCGGGCGTAGTGTACGTTTTGCGCGCCTGGGCTGCACGTGACCGGCGCACGCCGGGAGGGCGCCCCGGCCTGCTTTATTTGCGCCGGCCTGCTTCGTGTTGGCCTACTTGGTGCCTTTGTGCCCCGACGCTGCGCGTGCGACACCCGTTCCCGATACAAGGAGAGTCAATCGATGTCGATCCGTGAGACCCAGGCATGGCAGGCACTCGAGCAGCAGCTCGAGGATGGCATGCGCGATGTCCACCTCAAGACCCTGTTCCAGCAGCCGTCGCGTTTCGAGACCTTCGCCCTCGAGGCGGCGGGCATTCACCTCGATCTATCCAAGCAGCGCTGGACCCCGGCAGTGCGCGAGCGACTGATCGCGCTGGCAGAGGAGGCTCGGGTCCCCGCGGCCATCCAACGGCTGCTCAGCGGTGAGCGGGTCAACCAGACCGAGGATCGGCCAGCATTGCACAGTGCGCTGCGGCTGCCGCGGGAGGCCAAGCTGGAGGTCGAGGGCGTCGATGTCGTCGGCGAGGTGCACGCGACCCTCGACAAGATGGAGACCCTGGTCGGCAAGCTGCTGCAAGGGCAGTGGCGCGGTGCCACCGGCAAGCCGATCACCGACGTGGTCAACCTCGGCGTCGGCGGCTCCGACCTCGGCCCCTTGATGGTGACCTCGGCGCTGGCCGACTTCGAGCCGGACCACGCCCACGAGGTGGCGACCCACTTCGCATCCACTATGGATGGCTCGCAGCTGGCGGATTTCCTCAGCTGGCTCAATCCCGAAACCACGCTGTTCATCCTGTCGTCGAAGTCTTTCGGCACCATCGACACGCTCTCCAACGCTTCCACGGCGCTCGATTGGATCGCCTCGCGCTTGGGCGGTGACGAGAAGCTGATCAAGCGCTTCCACTTCGTCGGTGTCTCGACCAAGCCGGACAAGATGAGTGAGTGGGGCATCGATCCGGCCAACCAGCTTTTGTTCTGGGACTGGGTCGGCGGGCGCTACTCGCTGTGGAGTGCCATCGGCTTGCCGATCGCCATTCGTGTCGGCATGGACAACTTCCGGCGTCTGCTCGCCGGCGCCACGCCATGGACGAGCACTTCCGCACCGCGCCGCTGGCCGAGAACCTGCCGGTGCAGCTGGCGCTGATCGGGATCTGGAACGTCAACTTCCTCGATATCCGCTCCCACGCGGTGCTGCCCTACGATGGCCGGCTCAAGCATCTGCCGGGCTATTTCCAGCAGTTGGAGATGGAGTCCAACGGCAAGTCGGTGACCAACGACGACGCCGTGGTCGATTACTCCACCTGTCCGGTGATCTGGGGCGAGATCGGCCCCAACGGCCAGCACGCCTTCTATCAGCTGTTGCACCAGGGCACGCAGCCGGTGGCGTGCGACTTCCTGGCGCCGATCAACCGCTACAACGACGTCGAGGATGTGCGCTTCCGTGACGATCTGATGGCTCAGCACCGCCTGGCGCTGGCCAACTGCTTCGCCCAGTCGCGGGTGCTGATGCTGGGTGACGATGCGATCAAGTCGGAGACCACACCGCCGAGCTACAAGCGCTATCGCGGCAACCAGCCCTCGACCACGATGCTCTTCGACAGCCTCAACCCGGCCACGCTGGGGGCGCTGATCGCGCTCTACGAGCACAAGGTGTTCGTCCAGGGCGTGATCTGGAACATCGACTCCTTCGATCAGTGGGGCGTGGAGCTGGGCAAGAAGATCGCCACCGAGACCGAGGAGATCATCGCGACCCAGAGCGGGCTCGATGCCCTCGACGACTCCAGCCGCGGCCTGATCGAGGCGATCTGGCGCGGCCAGCAGCAGGCGTGAGCGGGTGCCTGCGCACTCTGCCGTGATGGTGAGCGAGTCCGCCGGTGTTTCGACGCCGGTGGATTCGCTACTCTATCTGCACGGCTTCAACAGTGCCGGTGCCTCGCCCAAGGCGCAGCTGGTGGCTGCTGCCTGCGAGACGCTGGCGGGGCAGGGTGGGCGCGAGCTGGCCTGTGCCACGCCGGACCTGCCGCACTACCCCCAGGCCGCCCTCGACCACGCCGAGGCGTGCCTAGGCGAGCTGCCCGATACCACGCTGCTGGTAGGCAGCTCCATGGGCGGCTTTCTCGCCACCTGCCTGGCCGAGCGCCACGGCCTGCCGGCAGTGCTGATCAACCCTGCGGTTCAGCCGGCGCGCTTCGTGGCCGATTATCAGGGACAGCACCTGGTCAACGCCTACACCGGCGACTCCTTCACCATCGGCACTGCCCACCACGAGCAACTGCTGGCGCTGCAGTGGTCGCGTCTGGTGCACCCCCAGCGCTATCTGCTGCTGCTGGGTAGCGCCGACGAGACGCTCGACTGCCGCGATGCGCTACGCGCCTACGCCGGCTGTCGCATGCTGATCCATCCCGGTGGCGACCACGGCTTCAGCGAGTTGGCGCGCTATCTGCCGGCGCTGTTCGCGCACGGCGGCTGGACGCTGCCGCCGGTGGTCTGACCCCGGCCGTTGGCACCTCGGGTATCAGCGCCTGGCGCAACCCGGTACTGATGATTTGAACAGTGGTGTATGATGTCCGCCGCGGTGACGGATACCGCCGATAGTCACGCTTTCGATATCGGCGGCGTCCAGGCCGTAGGACCGCTGCGGCATCACCCCTTCGTTTCTGCAAATACGGCGAGACACTGCATGACGCAATACAGTGCCAGCTCCATCGAGGTCCTCTCGGGGCTCGATCCGGTCCGCAAACGGCCGGGCATGTACACCGATACCTCCCGCCCCAACCACCTGGCGCAGGAGGTGATCGACAACAGCGTCGACGAGGCGCTGGCGGGCCACGCCCACGATATCCGCGTGGTGCTGCTCGACGACGGCGGCATCGAGGTCTCCGACGACGGCCGCGGCATGCCGATCGATCTGCACCCCGAGCACGGGGTCCGGGGTGGAGCTGATCCTGACCCGGCTGCATGCGGGCGGCAAGTTCTCGCAGTCTAGCTACCGCTTCTCCGGCGGCCTGCACGGGGTCGGGGTCTCGGTGGTCAACGCGTTGTCGACCCGGCTCGAGGTCGAGGTGTGCCGCGACGGCAGCCGCTACCGGATCGCCTTCGAGAAGGGCGAGAAGGTCGAGGAGCTGGCGGTGATCGGTAGCTGCGCCAAGCGCGCCACCGGTACCGTGGTGCGTTTCTGGCCGGAAGCCGGCTACTTCGACAGTCCCAAGCTGTCGCTGCCGCGGTTGAAGCATCTGTTGCGGGCCAAGGCGGTGCTCTGCCCGGGGCTCAAGGTCTCGCTCAAGGAGAGTGACGGCAACGAGAGCGTGTGGCAGTACGCCGACGGCCTGCGCGAATCTGGCCCAGGCCACCGATGGCTTCGAGGTGCTGCCGGCAGCGCCGTTCACCGGCCATTTCGAGGATGACGAGCAGGCGGTCGACTGGGCCATCCAGTGGCTGCCGGAGGGCGGCGAGCCGCTGCTCGAGTCCTACGTCAACTTGATCCCCACGCCCCTCGGCGGGACCACGTCAACGGCTTCCGCAGCGGGCTGCTCGAGGCCGTGCGGGAGTTCTGCGAGTACCGCAACCTGTTGCCGCGCGGGTCAAACTGAGCCCCGAGGATCTGTGGGAGCGGTCTCGTTCGTGCTCTCGGTGAAGATGCTCGACCCGCAGTTCGCCGGCCAGACCAAGGAGCGGCTGTCGTCGCGGACCGTGGCCGGCTTTGTCTCCGGGGTGGTCAAGGATGCCTTCTCGCTGTGGCTCAACCACCATACCGATCAGGCCGAAGCGCTGGCCGAGCTGGTGGTCAGCGCTGCCCAGCGGCGCCAGAAGAAGTGCCAAGAAGGTGGCGCGCAAGAAGGTCACCTCCGGCCCTGCGCTGCCGGGCAAGCTGGCCGACTGCTCGGGCCAGGACCCGGTGGCCAGCGAGCTGTTCCTGGTCGAGGGCGACTCCGCCGGCGGCAGCGCCAAGCAGGCGCGCAATCGCGAGACCCAGGCGATCCTGCCGCTGCGCGGCAAGATCCTCAACACCTGGAGAGTGGAGTCGGGCGGGGGATATCTACACTCCCAGGAGGTCCACGACATCGCCGTGGCGATCGGTCTCGACCCCGGCAGCGACGACCTCTCCAAGCTGCGCTACCACAAGGTGTGCATCCTCGCCGACGCCGACTCCGACGGCTTGCACATCGCGACGCTGCTGTGCGCGCTGTTCGTGCGCCACTTCCCGGCGCTGGTGGATGCCGGCCACGTCTTCGTCGCCATGCCGCCGCTCTACCGCATCGACCTGGGCAAGGAGGTCCACTACGCCCTCGACGAGAGCGAGAAGGCCTCGATCCTCAAGCGCTTGGAGGGCAAGCGTGGCACGCCCAATGTCCAGCGCTTCAAGGGCCTGGGCGAGATGAGCCCGCTGCAGCTGCGCGAGACCACCATGGCAGTGGACACGCGGCGGCTGGTGCAGCTCACCCGCGAGCTCGACGACGGTACGCTGGAGATGATGGACATGCTGCTGGCGCGCAAGCGGGCGAGCGATCGCAAGAGCTGGCTAGAGGATTACGGCAACCTGGCGGATATCGAAGTATGAGCATGCCTGCGCGTGGCTCATACGGCGTTGAACGCTGAGCGCCGAATGCTCATTGACACCCAGTCAACTCCGCTTCGTCGCTCATCGTTCGCCTTGTCTGAGTCACGCTCGGCGATGCCCTCGAGGGATGTCGAGAGGCAACGATCGGTAGCTCGAATCGTTGAATAGGAATCGATAAATGACCATGGATATCCAGGTGGCGGAGGGCGACGTCGAACGCCTTTCGCTCAAGGAGTACACCGAGAAGGCGTACCTCGACTATTCGATGTACGTGATTCTCGACCGCGCCCTGCCGCACATCGGTGACGGCATGAAGCCGGTGCAGCGGCGCATCGTCTACGCCATGCGCGAGCTGTCGCTGACCGCCAACGCCAAGTACAAGAAGTCGGCGCGTACCGTCGGCGACGTGCTGGGTAAGTTCCACCCCCACGGCGACAGCGCCTGCTACGAAGCGATGGTGCTGATGGCGCAGCCGTTCAGCTACCGCTATCCGCTGGTCGACGGCCAGGGCAACTGGGGTAGCCCCGACGATCCCAAGTCATTCGCCGCGATGCGCTACACCGAGGCGCGGCTGTCGCGCTTCTCCGAGACCCTGCTCGCCGAGCTGGGGCAGGGTACGGTGGACTGGACCCCCAACTTCGACGGCACCCTGAACGAGCCGTCGGTACTGCCCTCGCGTCTGCCCCACGTACTGCTCAACGGCGGTACCGGGATCGCGGTGGGCATGGCGACCGACATCCCGCCGCACAACGTGCGCGAAGTGGTGGATGCCACCTGCCACCTGCTGCGCCATCCCGGCGCCAGCGTCGCCGACCTGATGGCCTATGTGCCGGCGCCGGACTTCCCCACCGAGGCCGAGATCATTTCGCCGGCCGCGGACCTGCGCAAGCTCTACGAGAGTGGCCGCGGTTCGGTCAAGCTGCGCGGGCGCTACGGGCGCGAGGACGGCAACATCGTCATCACCGCGCTGCCGTATCAGGTCAGCGGGGCCAAGGTGCTCGAACAGATCGCCGCCCAAATGCAGGCCAAGAAACTGCCGATGGTGGCCGATCTGCGCGACGAGTCGACCCATGAGACGCCGACCCGGCTGGTGATCGAACCGCGTTCCAACCGCATCGATGTCGAGGGGCTGATGGCGCATCTGTTCGCCACCACCGATCTCGAGAAGAACGTGCGCGTCAATCTCAACGTGATCGCCCTCGACGGCCGGCCGCGGGTGATGCCGCTCAACGACATGCTTGGCGAGTGGCTCACCTTCCGCCGCGAGACGGTACGCCGGCGCAGCCAGCACCGTCTCGACAAGGTCGAGGAGCGTCTGCATATCCTCGAAGGCTTGCTGGCGGCCTATCTCAACATCGATGAGGTGATCCGCATCATCCGCGAGGAGGACGAGCCCAAGCCGGCGCTGATGGCGGCGTTCGGGCTCAGCGAGCGCCAGGCCGAAGCGATTCTCGAACTGCGCCTGCGCCACCTGGCCAAGCTCGAGGAGATGAAGATCCGCGGCGAGCAGGACGAGCTCGAGGCCGAACGCCAGCGGCTGCAGAAGCTGCTGGGCAGTGAGGCGGCCATGACCAAGCTGATCGAGAAGGAGCTGCGCGAGGCTGCCAAGACCTATGGCGACGAGCGCCGTTCGCCGCTGGTCGAGCGCAGCGAGGCCAAGGCGCTCTCCGAGGTCGAGCTGCTCGGCGCCGATCCGGTCACCGTGGTGCTCTCCGAGAAGGGCTGGATTCGCGCCGCGCGGGGGCATGACATCGACCCGGCGGGGCTCTCCTACAAGGCTGGCGACAAGTTCCATCTCGCTGCCCGCGGCAAGACCAACCAGCCGCTGGTGCTGCTCGACGATAGCGGCCGCAGCTACACCCTGAGCGCCCACAATCTGCCGTCGGCGCGCGGGCAGGGCGAGCCGATCACCGGGCGGATCAATCCGCCGCGGGGGCGAGCATGATCGGGTTGATGCTCGACGTGCCCGAGGCGCGCTATCTGCTCGCCACCGACGCCGGCTACGGCTTCGTGGTCAAGCTCGAGGATCTGCTCGGCAAGAACAAGGCCGGCAAGGCGGTGCTCTCGGTGCCCCAGGGCTGCAACGTGCTGCCGCCGCAGCCGATACCGGCCGGTGATACGCTGCGCGTGGCGGTGGTCTCCACTGAAGGCCGGCTGCTGGTGTTCGCGCTCACCGATCTGCCCGAGATGGCCAAGGGCAAGGGCAACAAGATGATTGCGATTCCCGGCCAGCGCGCCACCAACCGCGAGGATTCGTGCGCGATCTGGTACTGCTGCCGGAAGGCGCGGCGCTGGTGGTGCACGCCGGCAAGCGCAAGCAGACGCTCAAGGCGGCCGATCTCGACTACTATGCCGGCGAGCGCGGGCGGCGCGGCAGCAAGCTGGCGCGGGGCTTCCAGAAGGTCGACCGGCTCGAGGTCGAAGGCTGAGCGCGCCGCCAGGCGCCACCCTGTGAAGACGACATCGACTGACAAGCATGCGGCCCGGTGCTGCCGGCCGCGCTACTGACGAAAGGGGCGTCGACGGCGCCCCGTGGGGAGACAATGGCACGACGTTTCGTGATAAGAGCCACCGGCCCGGCGCGCCCGGGACAGACCGCTACCCTGAGTACCGCGCTGGCAACGGCGGGGCTGCGGCTACTGGACATGGACCAGCACGTGGCTTTTGGTCAGGTCCGCCTGGAGGCGCTGGTCGAGACCGACGACGAGGTCGACGTGGCCGCGCTGCTGCCGAGTGCCGGTGATATCTGCGGACTCGACTGCCGGGTCGAGGCGGTCACCCCCGAGATCACCCTCGGCTGGGCCGAGGAAGCTGCCTCACCGCGGTGGATACTCAGCGTGCTGGGGCCGCGCATCAGCGCCGAGATGGTGGCCGAGGTGGCCACGCTGACCGCCAGCGAGGGGCTGACCATCGAGCGCATCAAGCGGCTCTCGGCGCCGCCGCGCCTCGATGCCGCGCCCGAGGCGCTGCCCCACGGTGCCTGCCTGCAGTGGCGGCTACGCGGGGAGTCCGCCGATCCCCAGGCACTGCGCGAGCGCATGCTGGCGTTGAGCGAGCGTTTCGCGGTCGACGTCACCCTGCAGTCCGCCGAGCTATGGTCGCGGCATCGACGCCTGGTCTGCTTCGACATGGATTCGACCCTGATCCAGGCCGAGGTGATCGACGAGCTGGCCCGGCGCCACGGGGTGTTCGACGAGGTGGCAGCGATCACCGCACGGGCGATGCGCGGTGAGCTCGACTTCCAGCAGAGCTTCCGCGAGCGCATGCGCAAGCTGGAGGGGCTGGACGAATCGGTACTCGCCGAGATCGCCGAGTCGCTACCGCTGATGCCCGGGGCGGAGCGTCTGATGCGCCATCTCAAGCGTCTGGGGTATCGCACTGCGATCCTCTCCGGCGGGTTCACCTACTTTGCACGCTACCTGCAGCAGCGACTGGGCTTCGACGAGATCCATGCCAACGAGCTGGTGATTCGCGATGGCAAGGTGACCGGCGAGGTCGCCGAGCCGATCGTCGACTCCGCACGTAAGGCGCAGCTGCTGGCACAGATCGCCAAGCGCGAGGGGCTCGATCTGGCCCAGACCGTCGCCGTGGGTGACGGCGCCAACGATCTCCAGATGCTGGCACGTGCGGGGCTGGGTGTCGCCTTCCATGCCAAGCCGCTGGTGCGCCGCGAAGCCGCGCTCTCGGTCTCGACGCTGGGACTGGATGGTCTGCTCTATCTGCTGGAGTACCCCGAGCAAGCGCTGGACGGAGAGTGACGCGCGGGCCGTCGGGGGGCGGCGGAGTGGTTGCCGAGATTGCTGCCGTTAGCGGTCAGATAAAGTTGCCGTTAGCGGCCAGATAAAGTTGCCGTTGGCGGCCAGATAAAGTTGCCGTTGGCGATTAAATAAAGTTGCCTCGCGCCAGTCTCGGCAGCAGCGTAAGGCAACCGAATGTTGTAGATTGTATCCATGATTTGCAGCCACCCCCGAGATCTCGCATGAGCAACTCCGCCTCGACCGATATCGTCAACCCCTTGGCCAAGTGGGAGTGGCTCGATCCGCTTTGTATCCAGGGCAGCGTCAATCTGGCGTTCGATCAGGGGGGCACGTCGTGGCCGGACTGCTTGACGACATCGAGCGCGATCACGCGTTGATCGTGGACATCAGCGCCGTTCCCGCGCTGGCCGAGCAGCTCGAGCGAGGCGATGCTTTTCATCTCTTTGGGCATGTCAACGGTGCCATGGTGCGTACTTCGACCCTGGCACTAATCGAGTGGCTCGATATCGATGGCGTCGAGAGCGCCCGGCGGCGTCTGCGCTGCAGTTACCCCGAGTGGCTCAGCACGGTGCATCGACGCAATAGCTTCCGCGCCCCGATTCGCGCCGAGATGGGCGTCGACACGCGTTTGGGCCTGGAAGATCGCGAGATGCCGGTGGTCGCGGAGCTGCGCAATCTCTCCTTGGGGGCTGCCTGCTGGCGATGCCGCTGGCACAGGCTGTTGCACTCTCCGAGAATCAGCGTTTCGCGCCGCTCGAACTGCACTTTCCCAGTCGCCAGTCGCTGCGCCTCAGCGGGTCTATTCGCCACGTGCGCAGCGATGAGGGGTGGCGCGAGGCGCTGGTCGGCTGTGAGTTCGACGAACCCGGCATCGATACCGAACGGCTGCTGTGGTACTGCGTCAAGGAGGCTGAGCGCGAGAGCGCACGCAGCGTGACGACCCGAGACAAGGCGCTGTCGCCCTCGCCGTTGTTCCGGGGGCCGGACGGCAAGCGCCCGGCGCCGAGGCAGCCGGAGGCGACCTCGCTGCCTGTCGGCAACGCCACCGCGCGGCGGCTCAAGAAGATCGCCGACTATCTCAGTGCGCAGATCCTGACGCTGCAGAACGGCGGCTCTATCGTGTCATCACTGCTGTCGCGCCACGCCGATACCCTGGTCACCCTGAGCGGCCAGGGTCATGACGCGCTGCTCTATGCGCTCGGTTACCTGCACGGGGAAACGCCGCTGGTGCGCCACTCGCTCGGCGTTGCGGTACGTGCCACCGATCTGGTTCGCTGGCAGGGCTATCCCGAGGACGTGATCAAGGCGGTGGCGGCCAGCGCGCTGGTGCATGACCTGGGCAAGTGCCAACTGCCGACGTCGATTCTGGAGAGTCGTGAGCCGCTCGATGCCGAGGCGCGTGCGCGTCTGGCCGAGCACGTGCCGACAGTGCTCGCCCAGCTCGAGACGTGTCGCTGGCTGTCACCGGAAATTGCCCGGGCCATCGTCGGTGAGGCCAACGAACGGCGCGACGGCAGCGGCTATCCGGCGGCCCTGGACGACACACAGTTGAGCGCGCTGGGGCGCATGATGGCGGTGGTCGATGTGATCGACGCGCTGGGCCAACCCCGCGCGGATCGTGACGCCTGGCCCCTGCTCGAGCGCTATCGTCATGTGCTGGGACATCCGGCGCTGTTCGATGCCACCTGGGCGCAGCGTTACGTGCGTCGCTTCGGCACCTCGCCGGTGGGCTCGCTGGCACGCTTCTCCAGCGGTGCGTTGGCCTGGGTGCAGCGTATCGATGATCAAGGGCGGCCGGCCCAGGTGCATCTGGTACTCAATACCAAGAGCCCCCAGCGGCGCCTCGATCAGATACTCAAGGACGAAGATATCGCCCAGCTCGGCAAGTGCGAAGGCGTGTTGCCCGAGGCGAGTTACGGCCTGCATCCGAGCTGAACTCGCTCGAATCCGAGGCGGTGACAAAACGCAACAGGGTCTTAACGGCATGCCTGCCGGGCCTGATCCACACTGACTGTGACTGCGATCCCATCACAGGAGGTGTCCGATGCCAGCGACGACGCGCCCAGGTCAATTCTCCGGCTTCATGCCCCCACATGTGCTGGAGCGTATTCTCTCCCACGGCAACGCGCGCTTGCAGCGCTGCGCCCAGGCCACACTCAAGGCCGATGCCCAGTTTCGTTTGCGCAACGCCGCTCAGCCCGCGGCACGCCCCGCCGATGGCAAGCGTGGCGGCGAACCGGCCCGGTATATTTATACCGCTGCTCAGCAGGAGATCCTCCCGGGGGAGCGGGTACGCAGCGAGGGCGACCCCGAGAGCGGCGATGTTGCCGTCGACGAGGCCTATCGCTGGCTGGTGCGACCTACCGCTTTTACTGGGAGGTCTTCTCCCGCGACTCCATCGATGCCCAGGGTATGGCGCTGCTGGGGACCGTTCACTACGGTGAAGATTACGACAACGCCTTCTGGAACGGCGCGCAGATGGTCTTCGGTGATGGTGACGGCGAGCTGTTCAATCGGTTTACTGCGGCACTCGACGTGGTCGCCCACGAACTGACCCACGGCGTGATCGAACGCGAAGCGGGGCTGATCTACGCGGATCAGTCCGGCGCGCTCAATGAGTCTCTGGCCGATGTGTTCGGCGTCATGGTCAAGCAGCACCACTTCGAGCAGGCGGCCGAGGAAGCCGATTGGCTGATCGGCGAGGGGCTGCTTACCGAGCGGGTCAACGGTCGGGCGCTGCGCTCCATGGCCAACCCTGGCAGCGCTTACGACGATCCGGTGCTGGGCAAGGATCCGCAGCCGGGGCACATGGACGCCTTCGTCAACACCGCCTCGGACAACGGCGGGGTGCATATCAACTCCGGCATTCCCAATCGCGCCTTCTATCTGGCTGCGACGCGTCTCGGTGGCTTCTCCTGGGAGGCCGCCGGTCCGGTATGGTTCGATGCGCTGCGTGATTCGCGCCTGGCGCGGGACGCGGATTTCGCCACCTTCGCCGAGATCACCGTGCGCTGCGCGCAGCAGCGTTTCGGCGCCGACAGCCCGGTGATGGATGCCGTTCGCCAGGCCTGGGTCGATGTGGGAGTCCTGCGGTGAGCGCGCGCGGGTGTGCCCCGGCTGGCATCGACGGCGGTGCTGGCGGTGGTGCGCGAAGGGGGCTTCGCTGCCATGCCGGGGCTGGAGCGACCGCGGCGGATCGAGTGCGGCAAGCTCAGCCCGGGCCAGCGCGAACGACTCCAGCGGCTGCTAGACGAGATCGACCGCCAGGCGCCGGCCGAGCCGGTAGCGGGCGCCGACCGACGTATCTTCCGGCTGTTTCTCGAGCAGCCGGAAGCCGAATGTTGGCAGTGCGCGCTCGATGAGACACAGGCACCGCGCGGCGTGGTGGGGCTGTGGCAGCACGGCCCCGGTGCGCTGGACGAGCCGGAAACCTGAACCGCGACCGGCTATTTTTCTTTTTCAGGAAACTCTATTGGTATATCGCACTCTGATTGAGTAGCCCAGGACGGGCACACAGCGTAGGCCGAGCCCGATTTTGGGGTTCGGCCTCTTTTTTGCGCCCGGCGCGTATACAGATCTGCACACGTGCCGCGGATCAGCCACAGGCTTTATCGCGTGTCGTCCCGGTGTCACAGTGTCTCCCTGGCAAGGGAAGAGACCATGACCCGAATGACAAGGCGAAGCATCGGCGGTGTAGTCATCGCGCTGCTGTTGGCGGCACTGGTGGTGCCGATGCTGGCTCACTGGCAGGCGCCGATACCCTCGACGATGACACCGCGGGCGGCCTTCGAGACGCAACGTGAAGCCGTCTGGGTCGAGGGCGAGGGGCGCGTCAAGCGTCTACTGCCCGATGATGACGAGGGAAGCCGGCATCAGCGCTTCATCCTCGCACTCGGCGATGGCCAGACGCTGCTGATGGCTCACAACATCGATCTGGCGCCGCGGCTCGACGAGCTCGCGCAAGGCGACGAGATGCGCTTTCGCGGCGAGTATGTCTGGAATGCTCAAGGGGGCGTGGTGCACTGGACCCACCGCGACCCGCGTGGCGAACGGCCGGGAGGATGGATCGAGTGGCATGGGCGGCGCTACCGCTAGGAGACTTACGCCGGGCGGCGCGCGAGACCTGGCGTGGACGCCAGCGTCGGGCCTGTCGCCACTGCATCAGGGTCTCGCGCCGAGTGTCGCGAACGAAGGTCGCGGTGCGTATGTCGCGATGGCGTCACCGGCGTGCGCCAGTGGATCGGGTGCTGACCCACGCGACCGCCACCGCGGCGGATCAGCAGCGGCAGAAAACGTATCAGGCCCTTTAGCGGTGGCAGGGCGCACAGCGCCTCGCGCTCGATCAGATACATCCCTTGGGCGAACTGGTGGCCAGTGGTGAAAGGTGCCGCCAGCCGTGCCAGCGAACGCTGTGTCCTCGAGGCGTGGTGTGCTCGCCCCTGTACCAGCGCCAAGCCCTGATGTCGCGCCATGCAGAGCATCTCGGGAAGGTCGTGGGGGTCGGCACGGCGGCTGCTGTCCAGAGTCACCAGCCAGTCGCCCTGGGCCTGGTCTGCCGCCTGGCTCAGAGCAGCGTCGATATCGCCTGTCCACGGCAGCACTTTGACCTGGACGGGGTCGAGTGACAGCGTCTCGAGCGCCTGTGCGAAACCGGTATCCCGCCTGCCGTCGAGGATCAGGAACTCCAGCGCTCGGGCATGCACCAGAGCGTGCGAAGCTTCTTCGATCAGCGCCGCGACCTGGGGCGCGGGGGCAGTGGCGAAGACGATCAACGAGAGCTTGGGCAGTGCGAGCATCGTGGTCTCCCTGGGCATGGGTGGCTTGCGCAGCGGGTCGTTGGACGGACCTGTCCACGGTCGGGATCGACTGTGACAGGGTTTCCTTAACTCAGGCTTAGAAACGGGCCTGGGATGTGCTCGTCCACCTCCGCGGCGCCAGGCTGCGCGCTGCCGATGACTCGGTGATGACTGCGCCGGACACGCGAGCAGACGACGTTGTATGCTGAAGCCATGCCTGCGACGCTGCGCCGAGCCACGCGGTCGGGCGAGGTAGCAGACGTGAGATACCGGCTCGAGCCGAGCCGGGGCAAGACGAGAGAGAAAGCTATGCGGGTAATGCTGGTGGAAGACGACCCCCTGCTCGGTGAGGGGGTGGTCGAGGTGCTGCGGCGCGAGAACATCACGCCGGAGTGGCTTAGCGAGGGGGAGGGCGTATGCGAGGCGCTGGCGAACTCGGCTTTCGATGCCCTGATCCTCGATGTCGGCCTGCCCGATATCGACGGGTTCGAGGTGCTCAAACGGCTGCGTGGGGCCCAGTGCCAGATACCGGTGCTGATGCTCACCGCCCGGGACGGTGTCGAAGATCGCATCCGCGGGCTCGACGGTGGCTGCGACGACTATCTGGTCAAGCCGTTCGATAGTGGCGAGCTGCTGGCGCGTCTGCGCGCGCTGGTCCGGCGCAGCGCCGGGCGCGCCTCGCCGCAGGTGACCCATGGTCTGCTCAGCCTCGACCCGGCCGCCCATGAGGTGCGTCTGGCCGGCGAACTGGTCCCCCTGGGGCGGCGAGAGCACGATCTGCTGGCCTATCTGATGACCCATCCGGGTCAGGTGTTTTCCCGCGACCAGTTGGTGGAGGTGCTCTACGGCTGGAATGCCGAGGTCGAGAGCAACGTCATCGAGGTGCATGTCCACCATCTGCGACGCAAGTTCGGTAGCCGCGTCGTCGCCACCGTGCGGCATGTCGGCTATCGCATGGGGGAGACCGGTTGATTTCGATCAGACGCTATCTGCGGCGCGTGCTGCTGATTTCGGTGACGTCGATCACCGCGGTGGCGGCGTTGTGGAGCTACTACGACACCCGCGACCAGATCGATGAGCTGTTCGATGCCGAGCTGGCCCAGACCACGCGCACCATGGTGGCGCTCTACTTCGCCTATCGTGCCGGGTCGGAAAACGACCAGGCCGCGCCGGTGGATATCCAGCTCGAGGCGCCGCTGGTGCCGGACAATGCCACCGATGCGCCGACCGCCCTTGGCCATCCCTACGAGAAGAAGCTGGGGTTCCAGGTGTGGGACGAGCAGGGGCGGGCGCTGTTCGGCATGCAGCCGACCGGCGCGCTGCCGGCGCTCGAACGGCGCCCCGGCTACTCCCATGCGCGCAGCGGTGGCCACGACTGGCGTACCTTCACCCTGCACGACGAGGCCCGTGGCGTATGGGCCAGCGCCGCCCAGCGCGATGATGTGCGCGACGAGCTGACCTGGCAGATCGCGCTGCGCAATCTGATGCCGCCGGTCATCGGGGTACTGCTGATCGCGCTGCTGATCCCGTTTGCCATTGCCCGCGGCTTCTCGCCGCTGCTGCGGGTCAGCCGGCAGATCACTGCGCGCCAGCCCAACTTCCTCGAGCCGCTGGATGCCAGCCAGGTACCGGAGGAGATTCGCGGCATGGTCGACGCGCTCAATGGCCTGTTCGCGCGATTGGCCGAGACCCTGGAGAAGGAGCGTCGCTTCACCGCCAACGCCGCCCATGAACTGCGCACACCGCTGGCGGCGGTCAAGGTCCATGCCCAGAATCTGCTCAGCGAGACCGACACCGAGAGCGCGCGACGCGCGGCACAGTCGATCATCAACGGCGTCGACCGCATGACCCGGGTGGTCGAGCAACTGCTCACCCTATCGCGGCTGGAGAGCGGCCAGGCGATCACTCGCCAGACGGTGCGGCTGGCGCGGCTGGGCGGCGAGCTGGTCCGCGACATCCAGCCACTGGCCGCGCAGCGCGACATCCACTTGACTCAGCAGTTGCCCGAGGGGCTCAGCGTGCAGAGCTACGAGAATGGCCTCTATGTACTGCTGCGCAACCTGCTCGACAACGCCATGCGTTATACCCCCAGCGGCGGCCAGGTGCACCTGCGCATGGCCGCCGAGGCATCGCAGCTGCATATCGAGATCGCCGACACTGGCCCCGGTATCCCGCCCCAGGAGCGCGAGCGGGTATTCGAGCGCTTCGTGCGTCTGGCGGGGCAGAAGACCAGCGGCTCGGGATTGGGCCTGTCGATCGTGAAAGAGCTGGTCGAGCGTCTGGAGGGCGAGATTCGCCTCGACGATACCTCGCTGCCCGCGACCAGCGGCCTCAGCGTTCACGTCTATCTGCCGCTATCCTGAGCGTAAGCGGTAGCGCTGCGGGGGGGCGCGCCGTTACCAGTCAAGGTGGTGCGGCGGCCGATGCGATAACGGCCGCCGGGCCCGCAAGCGGGAGATGAGAGATGCTGCGTTTCTGGGTGCCGCTGACGGCACTGATCGCCTTTTCGGCCTACACCGTCTATGCCATCGCGACCAGCGACCAGAGCCTGGGGGCTTTCGCCAGCGAGCTGATGCGCAAGCCGACCACGGCGCTGGTGGTATTCGACGTCTATCTGGCGCTGGTAATGCTGGCGGTATGGATGTTCTTCGACGCCCGGCGTCGGGGGCACGGGCTGGCCTATTTGCTGGTGTTCTATGTGATTACCTTCTGCTTCGGCTCGGCCGGGCCGCTGGCCTATCTCACCCTGCGTGGTTGGCGTGACTGGCGCGCCGCGTCGAGCCGCACCTCATAGCGGGGTCTTGCTCGCCTCGCCGGGAATCTCGCGCACCAGCCGCGGCATCAAAAAGCCGGGTAGACGCTCGCGCAGTGCCGCCACCAAGGCCCGTGCGCTGTCGTCGTCGACATCGAAGTGGGCCGCGCCGCTGACTGGATCGAGCACGTGCAGGTAGTAGGGCAGCACACCGGCGGCGAACAGCCGTTCCGACAGTTCGGCCAGGGTGTCCACGCGATCGTTGATGCCGCGCAGCAGCACGCTCTGGTTGAGCAGGGTGACGCCGGCGGCCGCCAGACGCCGGCAGGCGTCGACCACCGCGGCGTCGATCTCCTGGGCGTGGTTGATGTGCAGTACCATGACCTTCTGCAGGCGTGTGCCGCCGAGCCAATCGAGCAGGGCGGCATCGACCCGGTCGGGAATCACCACCGGCAGGCGTGAGTGGATGCGCAGGCGCTGAAGGTGGGGGATCGTCTCCAGCCGCGCGACCAGTTCGGCAAGGCGCCGGTCCGGCGAGGCCAGCGGATCGCCGCCGGAGAGGATCACCTCACGGATCGAGGCGTCGCCGCGCAGATAGTCGAGGCTGGCGTCCCACTCGCGCATCGAGGGGGCGTGCTCGGCGTAGGGAAAGTGGCGCCGGAAGCAGTAGCGGCAGTTGATCGCGCAGGTTGGGCTGGCGATCAGCAGCACTCTCCCGGCATATTTGTGGATCAGCCCGGGGCGCGGGGTATGCTCGCGCTCGGCCAGCGGGTCGGCGACGAAGCCGCCGACGGCATCCTGCTCCGCTGCCAGCGGCAGCACCTGACGCAGCAGCGGGTCGTCGGGGTCGGCGTGGCGGATACGCGCCAGGTAGGCTTCGGGCACCCGTACCGGGAACAGCGCGTGACCCGCACTGGCGCCGGGCAGCAGCGCCGGGTCGAGGCCGAGGCGCTGGCACAGCACCCGCGGGTCGCGGATCACCTCGCGCAGCTGGTGCTGCCAAGCCGCGGGAGCGCGCGATTCGGCTTCACGATGCACGGCGATCGGGGTTCGGGTTATCATGCGGACCACCTGAGTTAGAACGCGCCCTGGCAGCGCTGTTACGGAATTCTCGTCGCGGACGCCCCGCGATCGTTCATTAGTGAGGAAACATGGCGAACTATTCTACCAACGAATTCAAGGGCGGCCTGAAAGTCATGCTGGATGGCGACCCGTGTAACATTCTCGAGAACGAATTCGTCAAACCCGGCAAGGGCCAGGCGTTCAACCGCGTCAAGCTGCGCAACCTGATCACCGGTCGGGTCTGGGAGCGGACCTTCAAGTCGGGCGAATCGCTCGAGGGCGCCGACGTCATGGACCTCGACATGGAGTACCTCTACACCGACGGTGACATGTGGCACTTCATGAAGACCGACGGCTCGTTCGAGCAGTACGCGGTCGACCGCAAGGCGATCGGCGACGTCGAGAAGTGGCTCAAGGAGCAGGCGGTCTATACCGTCACCCTGTGGAACGATAACGCCATTGCCGTCAGCCCGCCCAACTTCCTCGAGCTCGAAGTGGTCGAGACCGACCCGGGTCTCAAGGGTGACACCGCCCAGGGCGGTTCCAAGCCGGCAACGCTCTCCTCCGGTGCGGTGGTTCGTGTCCCGCTGTTCATCAACCAGGGCGAAGTGCTCAGGATCGATACGCGCAGCGGCGAGTACGTCTCCCGCGCCTGAGGCTGGCGCCGGCCTCGAAGTCGCGCTGGTGCAGGTTGGGTGTCAGCCAGATTGGCCACGCTTCGGCGTGGCCTTCTGCGTTCTTCTACCGGCAGCGGGGCGGAATGGCCAGCGTGCTCGAGCCGTTGAATGCTGCGGCGCCATTGGAGGCGATCGGGATGGGCAGACTGACGGGGCGGACCGCCCTGATCACCGGCGCGGCCAGCGGCATAGGCCTGGCCACAGCGCTGCGTTTTGCCGTAGAGGGTGCGGACCTGGCGCTGCTCGACCGCGACCGGGCGGCGCTGACGCGCGCCTGCGAGCGTGTCGAACAGGAGAGCGGCCGCCGGGTGATGAGCGTCGAGGCTGACGTCGCCGAGGCCGATAACGTCGCCCGCGCTGTGGCCGAGGCCGCGGCGGCGCTCGGGCCGCTCGAACTGCTGGTCAATGCCGCCGGGGTCAACGTCTTCAGCGATCCGCTGACCACCGACGAGGCGAGCTGGCGGCGCTGCCTGGCGATCAATCTGGAAGGCGCCTGGCATGTGATCCAGGCGCTGCTGCCGGAGATGCTGGCGCGCGGCTATGGCCACGTGGTCAATATCGCCTCGGTGCACGGTCACAAGATCATTCCCGGTGCCTTTCCCTACCCGGTGGCCAAGCATGGTCTGATTGGGCTGACCCGCGCACTCGGCATCGAGTACGCCGCCCGCGGGCTGCGCTTCAACTCGATCTCGCCGGGGCTGATTCGTACCCCCTCGGCCAAGGCGTGGCTGGATGGCCTCGACGACAGCGAGCGCCAGCGCCAGATTGCGCTGCTGCCGTGCCAGCGCATCGGCGAGGCGGAGGAGGTGGCCAACACCGCCTTGTTCCTGGCCAGCGACGAGGCGCGTTTCATCAATGCCACCGATATCCTGATCGACGGCGGCCGCAGCCAGGTCTATCACACGTGACGATGACGCCCAGCCCAGACGACTGGCAGCCCTCGGCAACGCGCGAGACGCTGCGCCAGCGGGCGCGGCTGCTGGCGGCGGTACGCGCCTTCTTCGCTGCCCGCGACGTGCTCGAGGTGGAGACCCCGATTCTCGGTCATGCCGGGAGTACCGACCCGCACCTCGACTCGCTGTCGCTGCGCGCGACCACCCCCGCCGGACGCGAGACGCTGTGGCTGCAGACCTCGCCGGAGTTCCATATGAAGCGCCTGCTGGCGGCGGGCAGCGGGCCGATCTTCCAGCTCGCCCGCAGCTTTCGCGATGGCGAAGTAGGGCGGCGCCACAATATCGAGTTCACCATGCTCGAGTGGTATCGCCCCGGCTTCTCGCTGGCGGCGCTGATCGATGAGTGCGAGGCGCTGATCCGCACGCTGATACCGGCGGCCGGCGCGGCCCGTCGGCGACGCTACCGCGAGCTGTTTCGCGAGGCGCTGGCGCTCGACCCCTTCACCACGCCATTGACCGAGCTGCAGCGGATGGCGGGCGAGCGCGGCGGGCTCGATATGGCCGACAGCGATCGCGATGGCTGTCTCGACCTGCTGATGAGTCTGGTCATCGAGCCGACACTGGGGCGCGAGGGTATCGATGTGGTGGTGGACTATCCCGCCAGCCAGGCGGCGCTGGCGCGCAAGCGGGTCGATGAGGAGGGCACCGAGGTCGCGTCTCGCTTCGAGATCTACCTGCAGGGTATCGAACTCGCCAACGGCTATGACGAGCTGACCGATGCCCGGGAGCAGGCCGCCCGTTTTCAGGATGACAATCGCCAACGCGCGGCGCTTCACAAGCCGGCCGTGGATGTCGACCGCCGGCTGATCGCTGCTCTGGCCCACGGTATGCCCGCGGGCAGCGGGGTGGCGCTGGGGATCGACCGCTTGATCCAGCTGGCGCTGGGCAAGGCGTCGGTTGCCGAGGTCATGGCGTTCCCGACGCCGCGCTGCTGACCGGCCATGGCGCTATCACGACGCCGCCGGTAGCGGCTGCAATGGCAAGGCAACCGGCGCGACGCACCAGCACCCCCCCGAGACAGACAGCGCTTCAATCACCGACCCGCCCGCGCAGGCGTTTCTTCTGGCCGTGCTTGGTCTTTTGATCGACCCGTTTGCGTTTGGCGCTGCGGCTCGGCTTGGTCGCCTGGCGTGGCTTGTCACCGTAGAGCACGGGTTTGATCAGCTGTTTCAGCCGGACGCGTGCCGCCTCCCGGTTGAGCTCCTGAGTGCGGTGTTCCTGCGACTTGATCACGATGATGCCGTCGCGGGTGATGCGTTTGTCACTCAAGGCCAGCAGTTTCTCCTTGAACCCGGGGTGCAGGCTGGAGGCGCGGATGTCGAAGCGCAGATGAATCGCCGAGGAGACCTTGTTGACGTTCTGGCCGCCGGCGCCCTGGGCGCGCACGGCGATGAGTTCGATCTCGTGGTCGGGGATCGAGACGTTGCGCGAAATCTCTAGTGCCATTCACGGGACCTCACGTGTCGCGAGAAATAATGAGAGGGGCGAGATCGCACGGCGTGGCAGCGGGAATGGGTATCTGACGAAGCGGCGCTGATGCGCCATGATGATCTCGCCCCCCAGTATGAGGGGCGAGACAAGGTAGCGGCACCGCCCGCTGAGTGCAATAGAAGAGGCGACTGCGCAACACCGAGTGCTGCAGAAAGTGTGAACTCGACGCTGGGGGGGCCGTTATCGAGGCCGGATCAGGAAGTCTCCAGCGGATAGGCGTGCCAGTCATCCGGCAGGGGCTGGCCCGCAGCCTGCGCCAGCAGTGCCGCGCTGGCAGGGAACAGCGGCCGGGGCAGGGCATCGCGGGGGAACCAGCGCCACTGGTCGAAGACCTCCGGTTCGGTGACCCGTGGTATGGGGGGATCTTGCAGATGGAGCTGCGCGGCGACGGTGATGGCGGTGCATTCGGGATTCAGCTGATGCAGGAAGGCGCTGATCTCGATGTTTGCCTCGGTGAGGATGCCGGTCTCCTCGTGCAGTTCACGCCGCGCCGCGGCGGCGAAGGTTTCATTCGGTTCGACATGGCCGCCGGGCAGGCACCAGCAGGGCGTCTCGCCCGCCTTGATGCGATAGCCCAGCAGGATCTCGCCAGCGCCGCGGGTGAGTATCAGACCGACACCGATTCTCGACATGGGGGCCGGCATCAGGCGCGCTCCTGGAGACGTGCCGGCTGGGTCAGTGCCTCGGCCACGGCGCTGGCGGCGTAGTGGCCGCTGACGAAGGCGGCGACGATGCCGCGGAACAGCCCGCAGGCGTCACCCACCACCCAAGTGGGTCGGTCGACCAGCCGCAGGCTGTCATCGACCTCCGGATACCAGCCGACGCCTTCGAGGGTGGGGCCGATCAGGCGTGTGGTGTCGTCCTCTAGCCTTGGGAAATTGTCGACCAACTGGCGTAGCCCGCGCTGCATCGCCTGTGCCAGCGGCGCGCCATAGATCCGCTCCATGGTCGCCGTGACGTCGGGATCGTCGGCGAGCCAGGCGCTGAGCGGGAGATTGAAATGCGAATCCGCGCGGCCCAGCGTGCGGGTCAGCGCAGTGATGGTCTCGCGGGCCAGCGCCTCGTCGAGAATGCGCGTATTGAAGCCGACGTTGGAGCGCTCGGTCGGGGGGCCGTCCGAGTGCCCTGAGACCGTCCATAGCCCCTGGGTTTGCGTCAATACCGTGCGTCCGTGGCGACAGGCGCAGAAAGTACGCCACTCGGTCGCCTTGTCGGCGGCGTGCAGCGTCAGCTTGGGATCGAGATCGACAAAATCTTGAAAGAAGGCGCGCTCACTGGGCTGCTCGATACGGAAGCCCACTTCCAGCCGGCGGAAGCGCTTGGCGAGGCCGTCGCCCAGCGCCAGTGGCCCGAAGCGCCCCGGCCCAGACCAAGGTGGTCGCGGTGAGCGCGCTCGGCGTGCCATCGGCGGCGCGCAGTTCGAGATGGTGGCACGTTTCGTCTTCGTCGTAGCGCTGGCTGATCACTTGAGTGTCGCTGACGATATCGACATCGAGCGCGGCGATCAGCTCGGCGATCATCGCCTCGCGCTGGGCCAGCGGCAGATAGTAGGAGGGGTAGTGCTTGAGCGACCAGGCGTCATGGCACGGCGTGTAGACATCGGCGCGGTCCGGAAACGGCGGGGTCTTCATCCCGTGGCTATTCAGCAGCTCGCGGGTCCAGGCATAGGCCTGGTGCAGCGGCGCCCGGCGTGGCAAACGCCACAGCTCGGTGGCGGAGGGGTAGAACGAGAACTTGCCGTCGGAGTAAAGGCCGGCACCGCCGTGGCCCTGGGTCAGCTCGGCCTCGGCTTGGTGGTCACGGTTGCTGATCGCGTGGCCCTGGTCGACGAGCAGTACGCGCAACCCGCGATGCGCAAGACGACTGGCGGCGGCGAGTCCGGCAGGGCCTGCGCCGACAATGACGCTATCGTAGTGTGTCACTGGAGCCTCCAGTCGCTCGGTGGCGAAAGATGGAAAGAGTCGACACCTAGTGTAGAGTGCCGCTTCATTGAGGGTGGCGTACACCGTTTCATGGTAGTGTTTTACAATTCCTGACTAAAAAGTGATACGAGCCGCTGCGTATCAGATAGTATCGTATTTTCCAGGAGCTGTTTTTGACAAGGATGTCTCCCATGTCTGCGTCTACATCGTCTATGTCTACATCTACCGATTCACCTGCTCGCCCCGGGCGTCCGCGCAGTGCCGCGGCCTCTGCCAAGGTGACGCGTGCTGCCCTAGAACTGGCGCTGGAGGGTGGGCTGCCCTATGCCACCATCGAGCGTATCGCCAGCGTCTCCGGGGTTGCCAAGTCGACCATCTACCGGCGTTGGCCCAATGCGGGCGCCATCCTCATGGACGCCGTCCTCGATGTCGTCGGTCCGGCCATCGCCTATGACGATAGCTTGCCGATCCTGGCCAATTTCCGGCGCAGCGTGGCCGGGCTCTCGGAGGTGCTCAACGGCCCCTATGGACGCCTACTGCAGCATTTGCTGGGGGCTGCCCAGTCGGATCCCGAGCTCAGCCGTGCCTTCGTCGAGCGCTGGATTGGCCCGCGCCGGCAGATGGGGCGCGAAGCGATCGAGCACGCGGTGGCGCGTGGGGAGCTAGCCGCCGAGATCGATCCCGGGTTGAGCATGGATCTGATCTATGGGGCTATCTACTACCGGCTTTCGGTGTCGTTCAGCGAGATCGATCGTGACTTCGTCGAGACCGTGGTGATGCGCGTGCTCGGCCCTTATCTGAGCGAAGGCGCGGGTTGAGCCGATAGAGTGAGCGCCGCGAGGGCGAGAGCCCAGAGGTAGGTGGCGAGCGCCCAGAGATGGGTAGTGAGAATCAAGAGGTAGGCGGTTAGAACTAAGAGATAGACGACGAACGCCGCGGCCTGCAGACCGCGGCGTTCTTCGTCTCGGCGATGTGCTGACAATCAGATGCCGAGGGTCAGGCGCCGAGGCTCTGGCCCATGCTGACCGGTGTGCCGGTAGGGTCGAAGTCGTGGAATTGAGCCTCGCGGCCCAGGCACATCACTACCGTGGAGCCGAGCTTGAAACGGCCCATCTCGGCGCCTTTCTCGATCACCACCGGCGTATCGAAATACGTGGTCTGCACACGGCCGCTGAGTGGCGTGATCTGGCCCGCCCAGACGGTCTCGATGGCGGCGACGATCATCGCGCCCACCAGCACCATCGCCAGCGGGCCGCGCTCGGTGTCGAACACACAAACCAGCCGCTCGTTGCGCGCAAACAGCCCCGGCACGTGGTTGGCGGTCGCCTGGTTGACCGAGAACAGCCGGCCCGGCACGTAGGTCATCTCGCGCAGGGTGCCGGTGAGCGGCATGTGCACGCGGTGGTAGTCCTTGGGGGAGAGATAGACGGTGGCGAAGCTGCCCTGACGAAATGGCGCCGCGCGGGCGCTGTCGCCTCCGAGCAGGGCATTGAGCGAGTAGGCCTGGCCCTTGGCCTGGATCAGCGTGCCGTGATTGATGCGGCCGAAGCGCGAAAGCGTACCGTCGGCGGGCGAGATCAGCCCCTCGCCGAGGGGGCGAGCGTCGGGTTTGAGCGCGCGGGTGAAGAAGTCGTTGAAGCAGGCATAGGCGCCGGGATCGGGCTCCTGGGCCTGGCTCATGTCGACACCGTAGTGCTTGATGAAGTGGCGGATGAAGGGATCCTTGATCCAGCCGATGCGGCTCTCGGCGAGCTTGCCGATCAGGCGCGAGATCGCGTGCTGGGGCAGCGGATACTGAATTTTGGCGAAGAGTTCCTGGCGATCCACGGTATGACTGCCCCTCGAGTCGGAAAGGCGCACAAGGTAGCGGCCGTACCGCGTGGGCGCAATAGCCCGCTGCACTGACCGCACGGCCGCGTTCAGGTGAGCTTAGCGCTCGACCGGCGTATCGTCCCGATTCCCCCACTCCTTCCACGAACCGGGGTAGGCGCGCACCTTGTCGTAGCCCAGTGCGCGCGCGGCGAGCCAGGTCAGCCCACTGCGGTGATGGCTCTGGCAGTGGGTGACGATCTCCTTGTCCGGCGTGATACCGCGGGCTTCGAGCTCCGCCACCAGCTCGGCATAGTCGCGCAGGCGCAGGTCGCGCTGGCTGTCCATGACCTCCAGCCAGTCGAAATTGACTGCCCCCGGCAGGTGGCCGAGCTTGCGGTTGTCGCCCTTGAGGCCGCGATACTCGGCATCGGAGCGAGCGTCCCAGATCGCCAGGTCGCGGGAGCCTAGACGCTCGAGCAGCTCTTCGCGGCGAATCTGTACCCCGGGGTTGAGATATTCGGCCTGGTAGTCGCTGGGTGTCGGGGTGCTGGGCGTGGTCTCCACAGGGTGGCCATCGGCGCGCCAGGCGTGGATACCACCGTTGAGATAGGAGTAGCGCGGGTGGCCGATCAGTTCCAGCGTCCACAGCAGGCGCCCAGCCCAGCCGCCGCCTTCGTCGTCATAGGCCACCACATGGGTTTCCGGCGTCAGCCCCAGCGCCGAGAAGAGCGCGCTGAGGGCCTCGGGGGAGGGCACGTCGTTGGGGACGTCGCCGCTGCCGGCGAGCAGCCGGCGATGATCGAGAAAGCAGGCGCCGGGAACGTGGCCGTCGCGATAGCTCTCGGCCTTGAGCGGCACGTCGACGATCAGCAGATGCGCCTCGCCAAGGTGAGCGGCGAGGGTGTCCGGTTCCAGAATCAGCGGTAGCTGCGGTTTTTCCGAGCTCATGGGGACTCCTGGCTGAGAGGGGGCCTGTCTCTGGCAGAACAGCGCCCGGGTCGAGCGGCACGCGGAACGCCTAGACCTCTTCATCATGGCATAGCCGCCGGACCCTGGCATAGCTGCCGGAATGTGGCATAGCTGTCGGACCCTGGTATAGCTGCCAGCCTCGGCGGATGGCGCTGTGCGGTGGATTCGATATACTGCGCCCCGCTCGGCCGCCGCCCGAGCCCTTCACGGCTTTTCAAGCCCCCGCTTTGTGTATACAAGTTGTCAGACGCGATGCGCTCGCGTGCCAACAAGAATCGACTCTGCCAGGAGATTGCTGCGTGCTCGACAAATACTTCTCTCTGCGCTCGCTGGGAACCAGCCTCAAGACCGAGGTGCTGGCGGGCGTGGCCACCTTCCTGGCGGCGATGTACATCATCGTGGTCAATCCGTCGATTCTCTCCGCGGCCGGCGTGCCTTTCGCCGGGGCGCTGACCGCCACCGTGCTGATCAGCTTCTTCGGCAGCGTGATGATGGGCCTCTACGCGCGCAACCCGATCCTGGTGGCACCGGGGATGGGGATCAACGCGCTGTTCACCTACACCATGGTGATGGGCGCGGGCATCCCATGGCAGACCGCGCTGGGTTGTGTGTTCTGGTCCGGGGTGCTGTTCGCGGTGCTGGCCCTGTTCAACGTGCGCCGCTACGTGGTCGACGCCATTCCGGCGACGCTGCGCCATGCCATCGCCTGCGGTATCGGGCTGTTCATCACCGTGATCGGGCTGGTCAATGCGCGGCTGCTGGTCTCCAACCCTGCCACCGTAGTCGGCCTGGGCGAGATGACGCCGGCGCTGGTGACCTTTCTGATCGGCCTCGGGGTGACCGCGGTGCTGGTGGCACGACGCATTCAGGGCGCGCTGATCCTGGGTATCGTCTTCACCACGCTGGCAGCGGTGCCGATCGGGCGGTTGTGGGGCGACGGCAGTGTCTATTTCCCTGAGGCGATCGCCACCCCGACACTGGTCAACTTCCAGGGTATCTTCGCCTGGCCCGACTTCAGTGCGCTGTGGCAGGTCGACTTCAGCGGTGCGCTGGCGGTGGCCTACTGGCCGTTCATCTTCGTCATCCTGTTCACCACCTTCTTCGATGCCATGTCGACCTTCATCGGCGTGTGCCAGGCGGGCAACCTGCTCGACGAAAACGGCGAGCCGCGCAATATCCGTCGCTCGATGATGGTCGACGCCTTCTCGGCGCTGATCTCGGCGCCGCTGGGCACCAGCCCGGCCAACGCTTACGTCGAGTCCGCTGCCGGTATCAGTCAGGGCGGCCGCTCGGGGTTGGTGGCGGTGGTTTCGGGGCTGCTGTTCCTGCCGTTTCTGTTCCTGTCACCGTTGCTGGCGCTGGTGCCGGCCATTGCCACCGCGCCGGCGCTGATCATGGTCGGGGTGTTCATGCTCTCGCCGATCCGCACCATCGACTGGCAGCAGTACGACGATGCCATCCCGGCGTTCGTGGCGATGATGCTGATTCCGCTCACCTACTCGATCACCCACGGGGTGGTGTTCGGCTTCCTCACCTACGTGGTGGTCAAGGTCGGCGTGGGTAAGGCGAACGAAGTGCGCCCGGCGATGTGGGTGCTGTTCCTGCTCTCGATTCTGATGCTGTTCGAGGGCTGATCTAGACTGCCTGCGCTCGATCACGCTTGGTTAAAAAGCGGCTCGAAGAACGCCTTGACAACCCCATCATCGGGCCGCGGCGATGTCGTCGCGGATGCGCTGAAAACTGGCGAAGCGCTCGGGGTGGATCTCGCCGCGTTCGACCGCCTCGAGCAGGGCGCAGCCCGGCTCCTCGCGATGGCGACAGTCGCGGAAGCGGCAGCGGCCGAGCAGAGGGCGGAACTCGATGAAGCCCTCGGCCAGCTCGCGCTCGTCGAGGTGCCAGAGGCCGAATTCGCGGATGCCCGGCGAGTCGATCAGGTCGCCCTCGCGTGGCCGGCCGCTCTCGCCATCCTCCGGCAGCGGATAGAGGCGTGCGGTGGTGGTGGTGTGCTTGCCCTTGCGCGTCTCTTCCGATAGGGCGCCGATGCGCAGGCTCTCGTCCGGCAGCAGGCGATCGATCAGCGACGACTTGCCCACCCCGCTCTGGCCGACGAACACCGAGGTGCACCCCTTGAGCCGTGCGTGCAGGGCGTCGAGCCCGTGGTCGCGCTTGGCCGAGGCTTCGATCAGCGGATAGCCGAGATCGATATAGCGCGCCAGCATGGCGCGTACGTCACCCGCCTGCGCCGGCAGCAGGTCGCTCTTGTTGAGTACCAGCACCGGGGCGATGCCGGTGCTCTCCGCGGCGACCAGATAGCGGTCGACGAGATTGGCGTAGGGTGTGGGCTCGGCGGCGATCACCACCAGGATCTGATCGATGTTGGCGGCCACCGGGCGTAGCTGGCCGTGGGCGTCAGGGCGTTCGAGCACGCTGTCGCGTTCGCCGCGGGCGACCACTACGCCGCTGCCGTCCTGGGCTTCGCGCCAGATCACGCGGTCGCCGGTGACCAGCCCCTCGAGATTGGCGCGCAGATGGCAGCGGTGGCGCGAGGTCTGTTCACCGTCGACGGCTTCGACCTCCAGCGTGCGGCCGAAGTGGGCGGCCACGCGTCCCGGGCGCTCGGCGCCGTACTCACCCCCCTCGAGGGTGCGCTCGTCGCGCGCCGCGCGGCGATCGGCACGGGCGGCGCGTTCGGCCTGGACCTTTTCCACGCGCCAGCGTTGCTGTCGGGTCAGTTTGCGTCGGCTCATCGGTGGCGTCGGTCCTCGGGTCATGGCCGCTGGGGCGGCGCGGGCTTACAATGGCGGGCATTGTAGCCATCCCTGTCCGTCATGTCCGCCCATCTCGGTCGGCACCAGGGCGGACCCCACTGGAGATAGTCATGTCGGCGACCCCCGAAGCCTCCCCGCGCAGCGACCTGCTGGTCTGGATCGATCTCGAGATGACCGGGCTCGATCCCAACCGCGAGCGCATCATCGAGGTGGCGACGCTGATCACCGATGGCGACCTCGAACTGATTGCCGAGGGCCCCGTACTCGCGGTGCACCAGCCCGAGGCACTGCGACGGCATGGACGCCTGGAATCAGAAGACCCACGGCGACTCCGGGCTGATCGAGCGGGTGAAGCGCAGCGAGATCGACACCGCCGAGGCCGAGCAGCGGACTCTCGACTTCCTCCGCCGCTACGTGGCGCCGGGCACCTCGCCGGTGTGTGGTAACAGCATCCATCAAGATCGCCGTTTTCTCGAGCGCGAGATGCCGGCTCAATGATTTCTTCCACTACCGCAATCTCGACGTGTCGACGCTCAAGGAGCTGGCCAAGCGCTGGAATCCGGCCGCGGCCAGCGGTTTCAGCAAGCGCAACACTCACCAGGCGTTGGATGACATCCGCGAATCCCTGGCCGAGCTCAAGCACTATCGCCAGACCTTCCTCAAGCTGGCCGAATAAGCCAGCGTCGCTCGTCGACTTTTCCAACAGCTCCTAGGCGCTGACGATCCGCGCCTGACGCTTGTGGCGCTGCTCGGCGAGCGCCCAGCGCACGTGCTCGCGCACCAGATCCGAAGGGTAGGCCAGCCGCGCGCGCAGGGCGCCTTCGACACGCTCGCTCCAGGGAGCGTTGCCCAGCCCCACGGCGAGATTGCGCAGCCAGCGCTCGTAGCCGATGCGTCGGATCGGGCTGCCCTCGGTGCGCTTGAGAAACTCCGTTTCGCTCCAGGCGAACAGCGCCACCAGCTCGGCACGATCGAGGTCGTGGCGCGGGGCGAAGTCGGGCTCGTCGCTGGCGCGGGTGAAGCGGGTGAAGGGGCAGAACAGCTGGCAGTCGTCGCAGCCGTAGACGCGATTGCCCATGGCGCGGCGGTATTCGACGGGAATGGCGCCGTGCAGCTCGATGGTCAGATATGAGATGCAGCGCCGGGCGTCGATCACCTTGTCCTCGACGATGGCGTCGGTGGGGCAGGCGCTCCGACAGCTCGAGCAGGAGCCACAGTGCTCGCGTTCGAACGGCGCATCGACCGGTAGCGGCAGGTCGGTGTAGAGCTCGCCGAGGAAGAACAGAGCCGGCCTTGGGATCGAGCAACATGGCGTTCTTGCCGAACCAGCCGATACCGGCCTTCTGCGCCAGGGCGCGCTCCATCACCGGGGCCGAGTCGACGAAGGCGCGGTAGCCGAAGGGCCCTACAGCCGTTTGGATCTGCCGCGCCAACTGGTCGAGGCGCTTGCGGATCAGCTTGTGGTAATCGCGGCCGAGGGCGTAGCGCGAGATATAGGCCCGCTGCGGCTGCCCCAGCACGCGGGTGGTCTCAATCTCCGGTGGTAGATAGTCCATGCGCGCGCTGATCACGCGCAGGGTGCCGGGGACCAGTTCGGCGGGACGGTACGCTTGGTGCCGTGCTTGGCCATGTAGGCCATCTCGCCGTGGTGGCCGGCCTCCAGCCAGCGTGCCAGATAGCGCTCATGGGTGGCGAGATCGGTATCGGTGATCCCCACCGCCTGGAAGCCGAGTTCGCGCCCCCACTGCTTGATCTGGGTGGCGAGAGCGGTGGTGTCGATCTCGGTGGGCGGGGTGCGCGCGGAGCACGGGCGCTGCTCGCTCATGCGTCTTCCTGCTCGTCTCGGGTGGGCTCGGGCCGCGAGCGGTGCTCGGGTGCGCTACCCTACACCAGATCGAACAGCAACGGCAGGCCGCGCGCCGCCATGGGCTCTTCAGGAGGCGACATGCAGACACGGATCGAGGCGAGGCCGCTCTATCTCGCGGCCCAGGTGCGCGACATGGATCGACGCGTCATCGCCGAGGGGGGCGAGGGCTTCTGGCTGATGCGCCAGGCCGGTGAGGCCGCCTATGCGCTGCTGCGTGCGCGCTGGCCCAGGGCGCGTCGACTGTGCGTGCTCTGCGGTGGCGGCAACAACGGCGGCGACGGCTATGTGCTGGCGGCGCTGGCCGCCGCCGACGGCCTGACTGTACAGCTGATCGCGCTGACCTCGCCGGATAAACTCGCGGGCGATGCGCGACGGGCCTTCGAACTGGCCGCGGAAGCCGGGCTCGATGTGCTCGGCTGGCGTGATGAGTTGACCCTGGATGGCGAGGTGATGGTCGACGCCATGCTCGGCACCGGCGCCCGGGGCGCGCCGCGTGGCGACGTCGCCAGCGCGATCGCCCAGCTCAACGCCGCCGGCAGGCCGGTGATGGCGCTGGACGTTCCCTCCGGCGTCGATGTCGACAGCGGTCATGTTGAGGGCGCGGCGGTGCACGCTACGCTCACGCTCACCTTCATCGCCGACAAGCTCGGCCTGCATACCGGCGCCGCGCTGGATCATGTGGGGGAGCTGACCCTGGCCGACCTGGGGGTCGAGGCAAGCGCCTTCACCGATCTGGTCCCGATGGGGTGGCGTCAGGATGCGCAGCAGCTGGCGGCATCCCTGCCGCGGCGTCGGCCCAGCGCCCACAAGGGCACCCAGGGCCACGTGCTGGTGGTCGCGGGCGCGCCGGGCATGGGCGGGGCGGCGCTGATGACCAGCGAAATGGTGGCGCGGGTCGGTGCCGGCAAGGTGAGCCTGGCGACCGATGCCGCCCACGTGGCGGCGAGTCTCACCCGCTTTCCCGAGATCATGGCCCACGGCGTGCGCGGTGGCGCCGATCTCGCCGCGCTGGTGACGGCCGCCGATGTGCTCGCGGTGGGGCCGGGTATCGGTACCGGCGCCTGGGGACAGGCCGCGCTGCAGCAGGTACTGGCCGTCGGCAAGCCCTGCGTGGTCGATGCCGATGGTCTCAATCTGCTTGCCAGCCACGCGGCAGAGACCCGGCGTGACGACTGGGTGCTGACGCCGCATCCTGGCGAGGCCGGGCGACTGCTCGGCTGGACCACTGCGGCGGTGCAGCGTGATCGGCGTGGTGCGGTGATCGCGCTGCAACAGCGCTGGGGCGGCTGCGTGGTGCTCAAGGGTCCCGGTACGCTGATCTATGACGGCGAACGACTCGACCTGTGCCCCTACGGCAACCCGGGAATGGCCAGTGGCGGAATGGGCGATGCCCTGACCGGAATCGTCGCCGGCCTGCTGGGTCAGCTCGGTGACCCCGCCCGAGCGGCGCGGCTGGGGGTGCTGATCCATGCCCTGGCCGCGGACGCGGCGGCCGCCGACGGCGGTCAGCGTGGTCTGCTGGCGAGCGATCTGGCATCCTATGCGCGACGCTTGGCCAACCCCTGACGGCCGGCAGCGTGAGCCCTGGCGGCTATGCCGCAGCCACGCTGCTGCCGCCGCTCTGCCGCGGCCGTTTCTTGACTCGTGGCCGATCCGTGATGCGGCCCGAACTTTGACGAAGTTAGTGCAACCATGCCGATCCTACTGCAAGACGAAGCCGCTCAGGTGGCCTTCGGCGAATCCCTGGGACACGCCCTTGCCGGGCGCGGCCAGATTCATCTGATCGGTGAGCTGGGCGCCGGCAAGACCACGCTGACGCGCGGTATCCTGCGCGCCCATGGTCATGCGGGGGCGGTCAAGAGCCCTACCTATACCCTGGTCGAGCCCTACGAACTGGGCCGTTACCGGGTCTACCATTTCGACCTCTACCGCCTCGGCGATCCCGAGGAACTCGAGTTCATGGGCGCACGCGACATGCTGGACGACAGCGTTCTCAGCGTGATCGAGTGGCCCAGCCGCGGCGCAGGATGGCTGCCGCGACCCGATCTCGAACTGCACCTGAGCCTGGTCGAGAGCGGGCGCCGGGTCGCGGCGGTAGCGCACACTCAACATGGACGTGACGTGCTGGCCTCGCTGCCGGCGGCGTTGAGCGACAAGGAAGAGGCATGCTGAAGGATGTGGCACACAGGGACACAGCGTCAGCGGGCGCGGTAGCTGGTGCGGGGGCGCGCGGCTGGTATCGCCGCGGCGGCGCCCTGGCGCTCTGCTGTTTGCTGCTGGCACTCGGCTGTCTGCTGCCGACCTCGGCGGCGCAGGCGGCCAAGGTCAATAATCTGCGGTTGTGGTCGGCGCCCGATCACGTGCGCTTGGTGTTCGATCTCTCAGGGCCGGTGCAGGCCAACGTCTTTACCCTGGACAATCCCGCGCCGGGTGGTGATCGATCTCGACAGCACCCAGCTCGATGTCGACATCGACAAGCTCGATCTTGACGCCAGTGCCATCGACAAGGTGCGTACCGGCGTGCGCGAGAGCGGCGGGCTGCGCGTGGTGCTCGACGTCAATCGTGCGGTGGTGCCCAAGAGCTTCACCCTGCCGCCCAACAAGCAGTACAGCGACCGTCTGGTGGTCGATCTCGACTACCCCGGGGCCAGTGCCGTGGCCGATCCGATCGATCCGATCGAGGCGATGATCCGCGATCAGGAGATCGCCGCGCAGCGGGCGCAGAAGGAGGCGGTGGCCGAGGGCGATCCGGAGCAGGCCGATGCGGTCGCCGCTACGGTGGAGGCGCAGCCGCATCCCAAGCGCGACATCATCATCGCCGTCGACCCCGGCCACGGTGGCGAGGATCCGGGGGCGATCGGCCCCAACGGCACCCGCGAGAAGGACGTGGTGCTGGGGATCGCGCGCAAGCTCAAGCAGCGCTTCGACCAGACCCCAGGGTTCAAGGCCTTCATGACCCGTGACAGCGACTACTATGTCGGCCTGCGCCAGCGCACCCTATTGGCGCGCCAGCAGAAGGCGGACTTCTTCGTCTCGATCCACGCCGATGCGGTGCGCAGCCGGCAGCCCTCGGGCAGCTCGGTGTATGCGCTCTCCCAGGGCGGGGCGACCTCCGAGACCGCGCGCTGGCTGGCGGCGAGCGAGAATCAGTCGGACCTGATCGGCGGCGTCGACGGCAATCTGAGCCTCGACGACAAGGACGAGGTGCTGCGCGGCGTGCTGCTCGATCTGACCATGACCGCGACCATGAACGACTCGCTGGCCACCGGTGGTCAGGTGCTCGACAAGCTGGGGCGGATCAACAAGCTGCACAAGTCCAAGGTGGAGCAGGCGGGCTTCGTGGTACTGAAGTCGCCGGATATCCCCTCGCTGCTGGTGGAGACCGGCTTCATCTCCAACCCCAAGGAGGAGGCGGCGCTGCGCTCCTCGAAGCATCAGGCCGAGCTCGCCCAGGCGATCTACGCCGGGATCGTGGCGCACTTCCGTCAGCATCCGCCGCCCGCCAGCCTGCTGGCGTGGCAGCGCGATCAGGGTCGCGGCAGCGCCAGCAACGAATACCGGGTGCGCGCCGGCGATACGCTGTCGCAGGTGGCGGCGGGCCACGGCATCAGCATGCGCGCACTGAAGCAGGCCAATGGCCTCGACAGCGACATCCTGCGCGTGGGTCAGGTGCTGACGATTCCGTGAACAGGCGATATCGGACGAGGAGAGCTGATAGATGAGTGAGGCGTCACGTATCCGCGTTCTCGACCCGCGCCTGGCCAACCAGATCGCGGCAGGTGAGGTGGTCGAACGGCCGGCCTCGGTGGTCAAGGAGATCGTCGAGAACGCCATCGACGCCGGTGGGCGGCGTATCGAGATCGAACTGGAGTCCGGCGGCACGCGCCTGATCCGAGTGCGTGATGACGGTAGCGGCATCGGCGAAGAGGATCTGCCGCTGGCGTTGTCGCGCCATGCCACCAGTAAGATCGCCTCGCTCGATGATCTCGAGGATGTCGCCAGCCTCGGCTTCCGCGGTGAGGCGCTGGCCTCGATCAGCGCGGTGTCGCGGCTGGAGCTGATCTCCAACGCCGCCGACGACCCCACCGGAGGTTGGCGGGTGGTCGCCGAGGGTCGCGAGATGGCCCCAAGGGTGACGCCGGCACCGCATCCCCGAGGGACCTCGGTGCTGGTGCGTGATCTGTTCTTCAACACGCCAGCGCGGCGCAAGTTCCTGCGCACCGAGAAGACCGAGTTCGGTCATGTCGAGGAAGCCTTCCGCCGCCTGGCGCTGTCGCGCTTCGATATCGCCTGGCTGCTGCGCCACAATCAGAAGGTGGTCCACCAGCTGCCGGCGGCAGCGGACGATCAGCGCGGCCACGAGCGACGCATCGCCGCGCTGCTGGGCAAGCGCTTCATCGACGAGTCGCTGCATCTCGATATCGAGGCATCCGGCCTGCGCCTGTGGGGCTGGGTGGGGCTGCCCACCCACTCGCGGGCCCAGGCCGATCAGCAGTACTTCTTCGTCAATGGGCGCGTGGTGCGCGACCGCCTGGTGGCCCACGCTATCCGTCAGGCCTACCGCGACGTGCTGTTCCACGGTCGCCACCCGGTGTTCGTGCTCTATCTCGAACTCGACCCCCGGGTGGTCGACGTCAATGTGCACCCGACCAAGCACGAGGTTGCGCTTCCGCGACGGGCGTCTGGTCCACGACTTTCTGTTCTCGAGCCTGCATCGGGCACTGGCCGAGGTGCGACCCAACTCTCAGGGCGTGGACGACACCGGTGCGCAAGCGCCTGAGGGCGTGGATGGCGGAGAGGCACGGCCCTCGCAGAGCGCGCCCGCAGGGGGCGATGAGGCCGCGCTGCCGGCGTGGCAGCAGCAGCGTATGCCGCTCTCGGGCCAGCACGAGCGCAGCGGTGCGGCCGGCGGCTATGCCCCGCGCCAGGATGGCAGCCCGCGGCCGCCGGCCCAGCGTATCCGCGAATTCATGGCCGGCTATCACGCCCTGCACCCGGATCATGAGTCGACCCTGCTGACACCGCGCCAGGCGGCGGATGAGGGCGGGGTAGAGACGACACCGGGCGCAGAGGGGCCCGGTGGCAGCGCCGCCGCGGTCGCCAGCCGAGAGAGCGCCCGGCGCCGGACCTCGCCACGCTGGCAGCCCCGACGATACCCAGGCACCGCCGCTGGCTATGCGGTGGCGCAGCTGCACGGGGTCTATATCCTGGCCCAGAGCGAGCGCGCGGCATGGTGGTCGTCGACATGCACGCCGCCCATGAACGCATCGTCTATGAGCGCATGAACAGCAGATCCACGCCGGCGCCCTGGACGCCCAGCGCTGCTGGTGCCGGTCTCGATCGCGGTAAGCGCGGCCGAGGCGGAGACCGCCGAGCGCGAGCGTGAAGCGTTTTTCGCGGCTGGGTGTCGAGCTCGATGCCGCCGGGCCGGATACGCTGCTGGTACGCCAGGTGCCGGCGCTACTCGCCGATGCCGATATCGAGCCGCTGATCCGCGACATGCTCGGCGATCTCGAGCGTTACGGGCGCTCCGACCGCTTCGAGACGCATATCAACCAGCTGCTTGGTACCATGGCCTGCCACGGCAGCGTGCGCGCCAACCGTGCGCTGACGCTACCCGAGATGAATGCGCTGCTGCGTGACATGGAGGCGCACCGAGCGCAGCGGCCAGTGCAACCACGGCCGCCCGCCTGGACCGAGATGTCGATGGCGCAGTTGGACAAGCTGTTCTTGCGCGGCCAGTGAGACGCGTTCTAGAGAACACACGTGCCCCGAATTAGAGACACACACGTGACCCGAGATGACCGCCCGACGGCGATCCTGCTGCTGGGGCCCACCGCCGCCGGCAAGACCGATACCGCGATCGCGCTCCACGAGCGCTGCGGCTGTGAGCTGATCAGCGTCGACTCGGCGATGGTCTATCGCGGCATGGATATCGGCACCGCCAAGCCCAGTGCCGAGGAGCTGGCACGCGCGCCGCACCGGCTGATCGATATCCGTGATCCGGCCGAGCGCTATTTCGGCGGCGGACTTCCGCGAGGATGCCCTGGCCGCCATGGCGTCGATCTCTGCCTGCGGCAAACGCCGCTGCTGGTCGGTGGCACCATGATGTACGCCAAGCGTCTGGTGGAGGGCGTGGCCGAGATGCCGGCGGCGGACCCCGAGCTGCGCGAGACGTTGCGCCAGCGCGGTGAAGCGCACGGCTACGCGGCGCTGCACGCCGAGCTGGCGGCGGTAGATCCCGAGGCCGCGGCGGCGATCCATCCGCACAATCGCCAGCGTCTGATTCGGGCGCTGGAGGTGAAGCGGGTGAGCGGCATCGCGTTGAGCGAGCACTGGCGTCGGCAGCAGCGGGAAAACTTTCCGTGGCGACTGTTGTCCATTGCTCTCGCGCCTGCCGATCGTGGTGAGCTTCACCGGCGCATCGCGGCGCGATTCGAGGCGATGCTGGATGGCGGATTCATCGAGGAAGTGGCTACATTGAAAAACAGCGGGGTGACCTGCATCTCGATCTGCCCTCCATGCGCAGTGTCGGTTATCGTCAGGCGTGGGAGCATCTCGACGGCGCTTACGATCGCGACGGCCTGCAGTCCCGAGGCGTGGCCGCCACCCGCCAGCTGGCCAAGCGTCAGTTGACCTGGTTGCGGCGCTGGCCCGGGCTCGTCTGGATCGACAGCAGCGCTTCTGACGCCCTGGCGCAGGTCGTGAAAATCGTGCGTGCCCATGGGAGTTAGCGTAAAATAGGAAGCTTCGTCACGACGATGGCGAGCGGCGGTCGCTGCCGCGCCCGCTGCCGGAACCGAGTGCGGCGTCGCCGACAACAGAACAGCAAGTCAAAACAGTATGGCTCATCTCGCCAAAGCGATGAGTTTTCACATTATGGGAGAGCAACATGTCCAAGGGCAGTCCCTTCAGGACCCGTACCTGAACATCCTGCGCAAGGAGCGCATCCCGGTTTTCCATCTTCCTCGTCAACGGCATCAAGCTGCAGGGTCAGATCGAGTCCTTCGATCAGTTCGTCATCCTGCTGCGCAACACCGTGAGTCAGATGGTCTACAAGCACGCCATCTCCACGGTCGTGCCCTCCCGTAACGTCCGGTTGCCGCCGCAGGACCCCAGCGCAGCGCCCGGGCTCGACAATTGATCGAGAGGTAGTGATTGTTTTTCGAACGTCCCGACGCCGGCGAAACGGCGATTCTGGTCCATGTGGACTTTCAGGACGAGCAGGATCGCGAAGATCCAGGTGAACTCCTGGAATTGGTGCGATCCGCTGGTGCGGTGCCGGCGACCCTGATCCAGGGCAGCCGGCGCCGTCCCGACCCTCGCTCCTTCATCGGCATGGCAAGCTCGACGAGGTCAAGCATGCCCTCGCAGCCCACACGCGAACTGGTCATCTTCAAACCACGCTCTGTCTCCCTCCCAGGAGCGCAATCTCGAGCGCAGCCTCAACTGCCGTGTGCTCGATCGCACGGGGCTGATCCTGGATATCTTCGCGCAGCGCGCGCGGACCCACGAAGGCAAACTGCAGGTCGAACTGGCTCAGCTCGAGTACATGTCGACCCGGCTGGTGCGCGGCTGGACCCACTTGGAGCGTCAGAAGGGCGGTATCGGCTTGCGCGGTCCGGGCGAGACCCAGCTCGAGACCGACCGCAGGCTGCTGCGCGCTCGCATCAAGTCGATTCACAAGCGCCTCGAGAAAGTGCGCAAGCAGCGCGATCAGAACCGCCGGGCGCGGGCCCGGGCCGAGGTGCCCAGCGTCTCGCTGGTGGGCTACACCAACGCCGGCAAGTCGACGCTGTTCAACGCCATCACCGCGGCCGAGGTCTACGCTGCCGATCAGCTCTTCGCCACGCTCGACCCGACCCTTAGACGCCTCGATGTGCCCGATGTGGGTGAGGTGGTGCTGGCGGATACCGTGGGCTTCATCCGCCACTTGCCGCCACAAGCTGGTGGAGGCGTTCCAGGCCACTCTGCAGGAGGCCACCGAGGCGAGCCTGCTGGTGCATGTGATCGATGCCGCCGATCCCGACCGCGAGCTCAACGTGGCCCAGGTCGACAGCGTGCTGGCCGAGATCGACGCCGAAGCGGTGCCGCGCCTGCTGGTGATGAACAATCGACCTGATGGACACCGCGCCGCGCATCGAGCGCGACGGTCAGGGGCGCCCGCAGGTGGTGTGGCTCTCGGCGCGTGACGGCCAGGGTCTCGAACTGCTGCGTGAGGCGATCGGCGAGTGGTTGGCGGAGGACATTCTCGACATCCGCTTGACGCTGACGCCGGAGCAAGGTCGACTACGGGCAGCGCTGCATGAACTGCAGGCGGTACGCGAAGAGTCGTTCGACGAGGGTGGTCGGACGATTCTCGAGATTCGCTTGCCCCGCGGGAGTTTATGCAGATGATGGCCCGCTTGGGCGAAAGCGCCGATAACTACTTGCCCGTACACGAGCAGACCCCGATCGACGACTGGGAACGGGTCTGACGCGGGAACCGATTACGCAGGGGAGCTTCGTGGCCCGCGGGCCCGATTCGCACAGGGCGAGACGATTCGACATCAGGCCGAACATGCCCAGCGCGCCGACGCCAACCGCCTCGGCGGCTCGTACTCCCCACGCCTGACGCAACGCTTTGATCGCATCGAGTGGAGACTTAGGTATGGCTTGGAACGAGCCAGGTGGTGGCAATAACCAGCAGGACCCTTGGAGCGGCGGGGGGGGCCGCCGCCCGAGCGGGAATGGTGGCGACAATGGCGGCAATAATCGTGGCGGCGGCAACAATCAGGGGCCGCCGGACCTCGATGAAGCGCTGAAGAAGTTTCAGGACAAGATCAATCGTCTGTTCGGCGGTCGCGGCAAGCGCGGCGGTGCCGGTGGTGGCGATGGCAGTGGTGGCGGCAAGCGCAATCCGTTCGTGCTGCCGCTGCTGGTGGTGATCGTCGCGGCGGTGGTGTGGGCCGGTTCCGGCTTCCATCTGATCGACCAGTCCGAGCGCGGCGTGGTGTTCCGCTTCGGCAAGTACACCACCACCCTCAATCCCGGGTTGCACTGGAACCCGCCGATCGTGGATCAGGTCGAGAACGTCAATGTGACCAGCATCCGCTCGGCCAATCAGACCGACTCGATGCTCACCAGCGACGAGAACATCGTCCGGGTCAGCGTCTCTACCCAGTACGTGGTCAGCGATGCGCATGCCTTCCTGGTCAACGTCAAAGAGCCGGAAATGACGCTGCAGAACGCGATGGATTCGGCCCTGCGTCAGGAAGTCGGCAACATGAAGCTGCAGCAGATCCTGACCACCGGACGTGATCGCCTGGGGCAGCGCGTTTTCGATCGTCTCAGCGCCTATATGGAGGCCTACGGCACAGGCCTGCGCCTGCAGACCGTCAACGTCGAGTCGACGGCGCCGCCGGACCAGGTCCAGAACGCCTTCGACGACGTCATCCGTGCACGGGAAGAGCGTCAGCGTTCGATCAACCAGGCCAATGCCTACAGCCAGGCGGTGGTACTCGAGGCCAAGGGTCAGAAACAGCGCCTGGTCGAAGAAGCTCAGGGCTACAAGGCCGCCGCTGTGGCCGATGCCACCGGTCAGACCAATCGTTTCAACTCGCTGCTGGGCGAATACCAGCAGGCACCGAAAGTGACCCGCGAGCGTCTCTATCTGGAGACGATCAGCCAGGTGCTGAGCCAGACGCCCAAGGCGCTGGTCGATCTCGGTGACAGCAGCGCAGTCACCGTGCTGCCGCTCAACCAGATGCAGGCCGGCGGCAACGGCAGCAGCGATGCGACCAAGATGAGCATGCAGCAACTCGAACAGATTTCACGTGAGGTGGTCGATCACATGAACAGCAGCAACTCGCAGCAGCAGACGCGTAGTTCCAGCCTGCGGGAGGGCCGTTAATGTTTAACAATCGTGCCCTGATCGGCGTCATCGTCCTGGCGCTGCTGGCGTGGTTCGCCAGCGCGAGCTTCTACGTCGTCAACGAGACCCAGCGCGCCATCAAGCTGCGCTTCGGCGAGGTGATCGAGAACAATATCGGTCCCGGGCTGCACTTCAAGCTACCGGTGTTCAATACCGTGCGTATCTTCGACGTGCGCGTACAGACGGTCGACTCCGTCGCCACGCGCTACCCTGACCGCCGACTCCAAGGCGGTGATCGTCGACTCCTTCGTTAAGTGGAAGATCGCCGATCCGAAGCAGTTCTACGAAGCCACCCGGGGTAACATCCAGGTCGCCGAGAACCTGATCGCGCCGCGGACCGACGAGGCGCTGCGCAACAAGTTCGGTCAGACCCAGATGTCCGACATCATCCAGGAGCGCATCGCCGCCGAGAGCAAGAAGGAGGATCTGGCCGGCAAGAGCAAGGGGCCGGATACGGTCGAGGGTGCCCGCGAAGAGCTGATGGTCGAACCGGTGCAGCAGCTCGATGCGGCCATGCGCAAGGAGCTCGGCGTGCATATCCTGGATATCCGGGTGAAGCGCATCGAGCTACCCACCGAAGTGACCCAGGCGGTCTACGAGCGCATGAACTCCGAGCGTGAACAGGCCGCGCGCACCTACCGCGCCGAGGGTTCGCAGCAGGCCGAAGCGATTCGTGCCGACGCCGACCGTCAGCGCCAGGAGATTCTCGCCAGCGGGCGCCAGGAGTCCGAGACCACCCGCGGTGAGGGCGACGCTCAGGCGGCCAAGATCTACGCCAGCGCCTACCAGAAGGATCCGGACTTCTACGCCTTCTATCGCTCGATGCAGGCCTACCGTGACAGCTTCAACGGTGAAGGCAAGGATCTGCTGGTGCTGAGCCCCGAGAACAGCCAGTTCTTCCGCTACCTGAAGAACCCGCAACCGGGTGCGGCGCAGTGAGCGCATGAGAAACCCGCGCCCGCGGGATTTCTCCGCGGGCGTTTCGTGGTACCATTTTCGTCGCCGGGTCTTGCCCGGCTTTTTTGTGCGAGAGGTTCGTGCCGCCGGACGCCGCAAGGGGTGTGCGGGGCGTGGACACGGCCGCATTCAGATGACGTTGTCGGGCTGCGCCGCGCGCCGGTGCCCTCGACCCTAACGACTTACCGCTTGGCAGGACAGGCTCATGACGATCGCTGACCGCTGGCTGCTTCCCGACGGCATGGATGAGATCCTGCCGCCGCAGGCAACCCGTATGGAGGAGCTGCGTCGGACGCTGCTCGACCTGTACGACCGCTGGGGCTATGACCTGGTCATGCCGCCACCGGTCGAGTTCCTCGATTCGCTGCTGACCGGCACCGGCACCGATCTCGATCTGCAGACGTTCAAACTCACCGACCAGCTCACCGGACGTATGATGGGGGCGAGCGCCGACGTCACCCCGCAGGTGGCGCGGATGGACGCTCACTCGCTCAAGCGCCAGGGCCCGGTGCGGCTGTGCTACTGCACGACCGTGCTGCGCGCCCAGGCGGACAAGCATCAGGGCGGGCGCAGCCCGATGCAGGTGGGGGTCGAGCTGTTCGGCCACGCCGGCCTCGAGGCGGACATCGAGGTGCTGCGACTGGCGCTCTCCAGCCTCGAGGCGGCGGGCGCCGGCGAGGTCCATCTGGCGCTCAGTCACATCGCCATTTATCGCGCGCTGACCCAGGCGGCGGCGTGTAACGACGAGGTGGAGCGGGCGCTGTTCGACGCCATCGAGCGCAAGGCGTTCAATCGGGTCGATGCGCTGGTGGCGGCGCACGTCAGCGATCCGGCCCTGGCGCGCATGCTCGGCGAACTGCCGCGGTTGCACGGCGGCGCCGAAGTGCTCGAGGCCGCGCGCGACGCGCTCGCCGGGGCGCCGGCGGCGGTAGCCGAGGCGCTGGCACAGCTGGTGCGGCTGCATCGTGGGGTGGCCGCCGAGCACCCCGAGGTGTCGATCTACTTCGATCTGGCCGAGCTGCGTGGCTATCAGTACCACACCGGCATGGTCTTTGCCGCCTATGTGCCCGGCTATGGCCAGGCGCTGGCCAAGGGCGGGCGCTACGATGACACCGGTCGCGCCTTCGGCCGGGCCCGACCGGCGACCGGCTTCTCCATGGATCTCAAGCAGCTGGCGACGCTGGCCGAGCGCGAACCGCCGGTGAATGGCATCTGGGCGCCCGATGACGACAGCGCTGCGCTCACCGAGACCATCAATCATCTGCGCGCTCAGGGAGAGCGCGTGATTCAGGCACTGCCCGGACAGCACACCGGTCCGGGCGCTCACCGCTGCGATCGTCAACTGGCGTTCGAGGCGGGCGAGTGGCGCATCGCGCCGTTGAACTGAGACCAACGGGATTCCGACGCACGCGTCGCAACGAGTCGAGCGAGAGACGAGAGCAATGGGCAAGAACGTAGTCGTATTGGGTACCCAGTGGGGTGACGAGGGCAAGGGCAAGGTCGTCGACCTGCTGACCGAGTCCGCCGCGGCGGTGGTGCGCTTCCAGGGCGGGCACAATGCCGGTCACACGCTGGTGATCGATGGTCAGAAGACCGTACTCCACCTGATCCCTTCCGGGGTGCTGCGTGATGACAAGATCTGCGTGATCGGCAACGGCGTGGTGCTCTCGCCGGAAGCGCTGATCGACGAGATCAAGGAGCTCGAGGCCAAGGGGGTGCCGGTGCGCGAGCGTCTGCGTCTGTCGCCGGCGTGTCCGCTGATCTTGCCTTATCACGTGCGCCTCGATCAGGCCCGCGAGAAGGCCCGCGGCGTGGCCAAGATCGGCACCACCGGTCGCGGCATCGGCCCTGCCTACGAGGACAAGGTGGCGCGTCGTGGCCTGCGCCTGGGCGACATGCTGCATCGCGAGCGTTTCGCCTCCAAGCTGGGCGAAGTGCTCGATTATCACAACTTCGTGTTGACCCGTTACCATGGCGAGCCGGCGGTGGACTTCCAGGAGGTGCTGGATCAGGCCATGGCGTTCGCCGAAGAGCTGCGTCCGATGGTGTGCGACGCGGTGACCCTGGTGCATGATATTCGCAAGTCGGGCGAGAACATCCTGTTCGAGGGCGCCCAGGGCTCACTGCTGGATATCGACCACGGCACCTACCCGTTCGTGACCAGCTCCAACACCACCGCTGGCGGTACCGCCACCGGTTCCGGTGTGGGGCCGCTCTATCTCGACTACGTGCTGGGGATCACCAAGGCCTACACTACTCGTGTCGGCTCCGGTCCTTTCCCGACGGAGCTGTTCGACGAGTTCGGCCGCCATCTGGCCGAGAAGGGCCACGAGTTCGGCGCGACCACCGGGCGTGCGCGCCGCTGCGGCTGGTTCGACGCGGTGGCGCTGCGCCACGCGGTGCAGATCAACTCGGTCTCGGGCATCTGTCTGACCAAGCTCGACGTGCTCGATGGGCTCGAGAACATTCGCGTCTGTGTCGGTTACCGCAGCAAGGATGGCGAGACCATCGACAACCCGGTGGACTCCGAGGGCTACGAGGTGATCGAGCCGCTCTATCACGATCTGCCGGGTTGGAACGAATCGACTCTGGGCGTCAAGCGCGTCGAGGAGCTGCCGGCCAATGCGCGCGCCTATATCGCCTTCCTGGAGCAGGAAGTGGGCACGCCGATCGATATCATCTCCACCGGCCCTGATCGCAACGAGACGATCGTGTTGCGCAATCCGTTCGACTGAGTCGCGATACCTTCCGTCCTCTCGGCCCGCTGCCTCGGCAGCGGGCTTTTTATTGCCCACAATTCTTTCAATCCCGGTGATAGGCAAAGACTGTTTTCCGCGGGCGGCGCCCTGGCATCGTGTTGCTGCCGTGCATTCAGGGCCTGCCGACGTCTTGTCGCTGCCCGACGTGAGGCCGCGGGCGGTGCGGGCTGGGGCCGGAGCGAACCCCGGGGCATAGATGATCGCCGGCGGCGCTATCAGGCTGCGCTGGCGGGCCCGTCAACGCAGGCGTTTGCTCCATGGCTAGGGTTCACACCCTCGCCAAAGGGGACTAAAATGGTCCTATATGATCTCGCGGGCGCGGATGCCCGCATCGTCTCGATAGGCGGGGCGACGATCGGACCGATTCACCCAAAGCGACTCGCGCCCGTCGAGTCGTCGAGTGCAGGCCCGGCGCATGCTGAAACTCTCCAAGCTGACGGACTACGCCGCGATGATCATGGCGCAGATCGCGCGGGCACCCGAGGAGGCCCACACGGCTTCCGAACTGGCTCAGCGTCTGCATCTGCCACATCCGACCGTGGGCAAGACGCTCAAGATGCTGGCCAAAGAGGGACTGTTGATATCGCGGCGCGGCTCCCACGGCGGCTATGTGTTGGCGCGCCCGGCGGTAGAGATCGCCGCCAGCGATATCATCGCGGCGATCGAGGGGCCGATCGGCATGACCGAGTGCAGCCATGTCGACGGCGAGTGCGAGTTGATCGGCACCTGCGGGGTGGCCGACAACTGGCAGCGGGTGTCGCAGGCGATCCGCACGCTGCTCGATGGCGTGACGCTTGCGCATCTGGCCCAGGAAGCGCCGATCAAGTTACCCGTACTGATGCCGATCCAGAGCGTCACGCTGCCCAGCGTGAGCGAGGGCCGGCGCTAGAACAGTCAGCACGACTCCCCGGGGCCCGTGGCGCGACCGCAAGGGCGCATCGTGGAGAAGAGGCTGGCGCGACAAGACTCTCGATAGAGAGGAGAGGAGACCATGGCTAGCGAAGAGATGGAGCAGTTGGTCCGTCGCGAATACAAGCAGGGATTCGTGACCGACATCGAGAGCGAGACCGTGCCGCCCGGCCTGGACGAGAGCGTGATCGCGTTCATTTCCCAGAAGAAGGGTGAGCCCGAGTGGATGCTCGAGTGGCGCCTGGAAGCCTATCGGCAGTGGCTGAAGATGACGCCACCGTCCTGGGCGCACCTGGACTATCCGCCGATCGACTATCAGGCGATCTCCTACTTCAGTGCGCCGAAGAAGCCCGAGGATCGGCCGCAGAGCCTGGATGAGGTCGATCCCAAGCTGCTCGAAACCTACGAGAAGCTGGGCATTCCGCTGCACGAGCGGGCCGCACTGGCCGGCGTCGCGGTGGACGCGGTGTTCGACTCGGTGTCGGTGACCACCACCTTCAAGGAGAAGCTGTTCGAGGCGGGGGTGATCTTCTGCTCGATCTCGGAAGCGATTCGCGACTACCCCGAGCTGGTGCGTCAGTACCTGGGCACCGTGGTGCCGCGCAGCGACAACTACTTCGCCGCGCTCAACTCGGCGGTTTTCACCGATGGCTCCTTCGTCTACGTCCCCGAGGGCGTGACCTGTCCGATGGAGCTCTCCACCTACTTCCGCATCAACGCCGCCAATACCGGGCAGTTCGAGCGCACCCTGATCGTGTGTGACAACAAGGCCCAGGTCTCCTACCTCGAGGGCTGCACCGCGCCTCAGCGCGACGAGAACCAGTTGCACGCGGCGGTGGTCGAGCTGGTGGCGCTGGAAGACGCCTACATCAAGTACTCCACGGTGCAGAACTGGTATCCCGGTGACGAAGAGGGCAAGGGCGGTATCTACAACTTCGTCACCAAGCGTGGTGACTGCCGTGGCGACCGCTCGCGCATCAGCTGGACCCAGGTCGAGACCGGCTCCGCGATCACCTGGAAGTACCCCTCGTGCATGCTGCGCGGCAAGGAGAGTATCGGCGAGTTCTACTCGGTGGCGGTGACCAACGGCCGCCAGCAGGCCGACACCGGCACCAAGATGATCCATATCGGTGAGGGTACGCGTTCGACCATCGTCGCCAAGGGCATCGCCGCTGGTCGCAGTGACCAGTCCTATCGCGGTCTGGTCAAGATCGGCCCGCGGGCCAAGGGGGCGCGCAACTACACCCAGTGCGACTCGCTGCTGATCGGTGACCAGTGCGGCGCACACACCTTCCCGTATCAGGAAATCGGCAACTCCAGCGCCACCGTCGAGCACGAGGCGACCACCTCCAAGATCGCCGACGATCAGCTGTTCTACTGTCGCGCCCGCGGGATCGACGAGGAGGACGCCGTCAGCATGATCGTCAACGGCTTCTGCAAGGACGTCTTCCAGGAGCTGCCGATGGAGTTCGCCGTCGAGGCCGAGGCGCTGCTCAACGTGACCCTCGAGGGGTCGGTCGGCTGAGGCCGCGTCATACGAGCCGTTTATCGTCATCATCGAGCGGCCGCGCGGCGGCGCTCATCGTTTCAAGGGTTTTTTCATGCTCGAAGTCAAGGATCTTCACGTCACGGTCGAAGACAAGGCCATCCTCAAGGGTCTCAACCTGACGGTACAGCCCGGCGAAGTCCACGCCATCATGGGCCCCAACGGCGCTGGCAAGTCCACCCTGTCCGCGGTCATCGCGGGCAAGGATGGCTACGAAGTCACCCAGGGCAGCATCCTGTTCGAAGGCCAGGACGTGCTCGAGATGGAGATCGAGGAGCGCGCCCGCGCCGGCCTGCTGCTGGGTTTCCAGTACCCGATCGAGATTCCCGGGGTGAAGAACATCTATCTGCTCAAGGCCGCGCTCAACGCCGCGCGTGAAGCGCGTGGCGAGGGCGAGATCCCGGCGCCGGAGTTCATGAAGCTGGTGCGCGAGAAGAGCGCCGAGATGCAGATGGACCCCAGCTTTCTGCAGCGCGCGGTCAACGAAGGCTTCTCCGGCGGTGAGAAGAAGCGCAACGAGATCCTGCAGATGCTGGTGCTGCAGCCCAAACTGGCGATGCTCGACGAGATCGACTCGGGTCTCGACATCGACGCCATGAAGGTGGTCGCCAAGGGCGTCAACTCGTTGCGCAGCGCCGATCGCGCGATCCTGCTGGTGACCCACTACCAGCGTCTGCTCAACCATATCGAGCCGGATCGGGTCCACGTGCTGGTCGACGGCCGTATCGTCAAGAGCGGCGACAAGAGTCTGGCGCTCGAACTCGAAGCGCGCGGTTACGACTGGGTACTGGAGGAGTCCGTCGCATGAGTGCACCGGAACGCTTTCTCGAGCGTCTGAACGCGCGTCGCGAGAACGATCCGAGCTGGGTGGCGGCGCGGCGCCAGGCCGGCGCGGCGCGCTTCGCGGCGGTCGGTTTCCCGACTCGGCGCGACGAGGCGTGGAAGTACACTGACGTACGTGCTATTGCCGAGGGTGATTTCGCCCTGGCCACGGACGCCGAGTTCTCGGCCGAGCGCCTGGCCGCCTGCGCGCTCGAACTCGACGCCCACCGCCTGGTACTGGTCGATGGCCGCTTCAACGCCGAGCTGTCGTCGCTCGACGCGCTGCCCGCCGGCGTCAGCGTGACGCCGCTGTCGCAGGCACTGGAAAGTAATCATGAGCAGGTCGGTGGTAGCCTTGGGCGTCTGGCCGGGGTCGACTTCTCCGCCTTCACCGCGCTCAATACCGCGTTTGCCGACGAAGGCGCGGTAGTGCGTCTGGCACCGGGCACGGTGGTCGACAAGCCGATCTACGTGGTGCTGATTTCGCGCGCCAACGAGCAAGCGGTGATGAGCCATCCGCGGGTGCTGATCGAGGCCGGCGCGCGCAGCGAAGCGACGGTGATCGAGCACTACACCGGCGAAGAGGGCGCGGCCAACTTCACCAACGTGGTGACCGAGGCGCTGCTCGAACGCGGTGCCATCGTCAATCACTACAAGCTGCAGGAGGCCGCTTCCGGACCTGCACGTGGCCAGCATCCATGCCGACCAGGGCCGCGACAGCCGCTTCAACTCGTTCAATCTGAATCTGGGCGGCAGCCTGGTACGTACCGATCTGGTCACCGATCTCAACGCCGAGGGTGCCGAGGCGGCCTACTACGGGCTGTTCTTCCTGCAGGGGCGTCAGCACGTCGACAACCACACCCTGGTCAACCACAACGCGCCGCGGACCTTCTCCAACGAGAGCTACAAGGGCATCCTCGACGACCGCTCCCACGGCGTATTCAACGGCAAGGTGTACGTCAAGAAGGACGCCCAGCAGATCGAGGCGTACCAGAACAACGCCAACCTGCTGCTGTCGGATCGCGCCGAGATCGATACCAAGCCGGAGCTGGTGATCTACGCCGACGACGTCAAGTGCTCCCATGGTGCCACCACCGGTCAGCTCGACGAGGACGCGGTCTATGCGCTGCGTACCCGCGGTATCGACGCAGCGATGGCGCGGGGCCTGCTGACCCTGGCCTTCGCCGGCGAGGTGATGGAGCAGGTCAAGCTCAGCGAGATTGCCGAGCGCGTCGAGCGCGCGGTGGCTGGGCGCCTGCCGGAACGCTTCAATCTGGCCGATCTGGTCGAGACCGCCGAGGCGGTACAGGAGGCTTGATGACCGCGATCACCGATTTGACCCTGGATCTGGCCGCGGTGCGCCGTGACTTCCCCATCCTGGAGCGGGAAGTTCACGGCAAGCCGCTGATCTATCTCGATAACGCGGCGACCAGCCAGACACCCACGGCGGTGATCGAGAGTTTGAGCGACTACTATCGCCGCTACAATGCCAACATCCACCGTGGGCTGCACACCCTGGCCGACGAGGCGACCGCTGCCTACGAGGGCGCACGGGCGCGGATCCAGACCCACCTCAACGCCTTCGAGCCGCGCGAGATCGTTCACCCGCGGCACCACCGAAGCGATCAACCTGGTCGCCAACAGCTGGGGGCGCGCCAACCTCCAGCCGGGTGACGAGGTGCTGGTATCGCTGATGGAGCACCACTCCAATATCGTGCCGTGGCAGCTACTGGCGCAGGCGCTGGGGATCGTGGTGCGGGTGATTCCGGTGGACGAGCGCGGCGTGCTCGACCTCGCCGCCTACCGTGATCTGCTCGGCGAGCGTACCCGACTGGTCTGCGTCAACCATGTCTCCAACGCCTTGGGTACGGTCAACCCAGTGGCCGAGATGGCACGCGACGCCCACGCCCACGGTGCCCTGATCCTGGTCGACGGTGCTCAGGCGCTGCCACATCAGCGGGTTGACGTGCAGGCCCTGGATGTCGATTTCTACGCCTTCTCCGGGCACAAGGTCTACGGTCCCATGGGCATCGGCGCGCTCTACGCCCGGGCGTCGCTGCTGGAGGCGATGCCCCCATGGCAGGGCGGCGGCGAGATGATTTCGCGGGTCTCCTTCGACCGTGGCACCGAGTTCGCTGCCATCCCCCATCGTTTCGAGGCGGGGACGCCGGCGGTACCCGAGGCGATCGCTCTGGGCGCGGCGCTCGACTGGATCGACGGCGTCGGTATCGAGCGTCTGGCGGCGTGGGAACAGTGGCTGCTGGCACACGCCACCCAGAAGCTCGAGGGTATCGATGGGCTGCGGATCATCGGCACCGCGCCGGACAAGGCGAGCGTGATCTCGTTCGTCGTCGATGGCGCCCACGCTCAGGACATCGGGCTGCTGATCGATCAACTGGGCGTGGCGATCCGTACCGGCCACCACTGCGCCCAGCCGCTGCTTCAGCACTTCGGGGTCGAGGCGACCTGTCGCGCCTCGCTGGCGGTGTACAACACGCCGGAGGAGGTCGACGCTTTCGTCGAGGCATTGCAGCGGGTGCTGGGGATGCTGCGCTGATGGCGATAGAGACGAAGCACGGACTCTACAAGGGGCAGGAGATGCCCCTGCAGCGGGATGTCGAGGTGATCTCGATTCCCTTTGGCAAGACTATCACGCTGCCCGAGGACAGCGTGGTGGCGGTGATGCAGGCCAAAGGGAGTTCGGTGAGCGTCTCCTTCGAGGGACGGCTCTATCTGATCGAGGGCCAGGATCTCGATGCCCTGGGATTGACACCGACACCGCGGCCGACGCTCGACCCGGAGGCCTCCGAGGAGGAGATGGAGGCCTTCGTGTGGGAGCAGCTGCGCACCTGCTTCGATCCCGAGATTCCGGTCAATATCGTCGAGCTGGGGCTGGTCTATGGCTGCCGTATCGAGCGTCTGCTCAACGGCGAGCGCATGGTGACCATCCGCATGACCCTGACCGCGCCCGGCTGCGGGATGGGCGACGTGATCGCCGAGGATGCCCGGCGCAAGATCCTGGGCGCGCCGCAGTTCTCCAAAGTGCACGTGGAAATCGTTTTCGATCCCCTTGGAGCCGTGAGATGATGAGCGAAGAGGCGCGCTGGAACTGGGCATGTTCTGAACTGGCCTGGCGCGGGCACCACGATTGGCCTTGAGCGTGCGAGGGTGGCGCGCTCGCGCAGACGTGTCGACTTTCCGACAAGGCAACGACCGCAAGACGAACGCAAGATGCAGATCGACACCGACTCTCGCCGCTTAGCCTGCTGTTTCCGACCCTGCTATCTTCTCATAGAGGCGACCGTCGACGGTCGCTTCGCTGTCTATGTGGCCGCGGCGCACTATGCTGCGGTTACTGAAGGGCCTGCTCAAGACGCTGCTGGCCGGGCTTTTGCTGCTCGTTCTCGGTGTCGTCGCGATCAACCTGTGGGTGCTGCACCAGACCCAGTCGCGGATCGAGCACGACGTGCTGCTGTGCCGGTCGCAGCCGGTGGGGCTGGTCTTCGGCACTGCCCAATGGCTGCGGGCGGGTGGGCCCAACCCCTACTACCGGGCACGTATGGAGACCGCCGCGGAGCTGTTGCGCCTCAATCGCGTGCAGCACCTGCTGCTCTCCGGCGATAACCGCACCCGCTACTATAACGAGCCGGTGAGCATGTGGCGTTCGCTGCGTCACCGTAACGTCGAGGACACTCACATGACCCTCGACTACGCCGGATTCAGCACCTTCGATAGCGTGGTACGGGCCAAGGAGGTATTCGGGGCCAAGCGCCTGATGCTGATCTCGCAGGCGTGGCATCTGCCGCCGCGGGCGCTGTTCATCGCTGATGCGTTGGGGCTCGAAGCCACCGGTTGCGCGGTGCCTGACGAAGGGATCGCCGGCGAGTGGCAGCTCAGGCTGCGTGAGTGGCTGGCGCGGGCGGCGACCTTCGGCGATCTCTATCTATGGGGACGCGAGCCCTATTTTCTCGGTCCGCTGGAGCCGATCCAGCTATCGCCGTGAGCCGGGGCCATCCTCTGACCAGAACGGTCTAGGGTCGGTAGGCCGGCCTGTGTCGCAAGGAAGGCGTCAGTCGAGTAGGGGCATTGAAGGCAGGAGGTCGAGCCGCCGCTGGCGGCGGCTCACGGGTCAGCGCTGACGCTGCTGCAGTTTGGTGATCTCGCGGATCAGCGCGCGGCAATTCTTCCAGCAGCGCTCCAGCGCGGGCTCCAGCGGGTCTGGCAGGGGATGGGTGAAGGCGTTGCCCAGCGCCTGCATCAGCACGCGCTCCTGTTCCAATAGCTCACCCAGCAGCACCGCACTGTCATTGCCGACGAAGCTCTTGATGCGGCTCCATAGCCACAGATAGTCGTCGCGCTCGACGTCGGCGTCGCGGGGTAGCATGGCAAGGTGTTCGCGAACCAGGTCCTGCAGCTCGCGCATCGCCGCACCACGTTCCTCGTAATGGGGTTTCAGGGCATTGCGCAGCGCCGGGCGCAGGCGATCGAGATTGTCCTGAAAATAGTCGAGACTGTCGGCCAGCGCCTCCAGGACGCTGTCCATCGCCACCTGGCGATTGTCGAGAACATGTGCGGTCACCTCCTGAGGTGACACAAATTGTGCGGCCGGAAACACTGTTTTTCTACCCCTGCGGGGATAATTTTTTAGGTTTTCCGGCTATTTGTTGAGATTTACGCGTCAGCCATTGGGTTTGGGCGGTGCCTTGCGCGGTGTCGCGGCGTTCTTTTCCAGATGCTCGATGATCTGCCCGGCAATATCCTTGCCGGTGGCGGTCTCGATGCCCTGGAGCCCGGGCGAGGAGTTGACCTCCATGATCACCGGTCCATGGTTGGAGCGCAGCAGGTCGACCCCCGCCACCCGCAAGCCCATCGCCTTGGCCGCGCGGATCGCGGTGGAGCGCTCCTCGGGGTGATACGAATGACGCTGGCGGTGCCGCCGCGATGCAGATTGGAGCGGAATTCGCCCTCGGCGGCCTGGCGTTTCATCGCCGCCACCACCTTGTCGCCGATCACGAAGCAGCGGATATCGGCGCCCTTGGCCTCCTTGATGTACTCCTGCACCATGATATTGGCTTTCATGCCCATGAAAGCCTGGATCACCGACTCTGCCGCCTGGTTGGTCTCGGCCAGCACCACGCCGATGCCCTGGGTACCCTCCAGCAGCTTGATCACCAGCGGTGCGCCCTTGACCATGGTGATCAGATCGGGGATGTCGTCCGGTGAGTGGGCGAACCCGGTCACCGGTAGCCCCAGCCCCTTGCGCGACAGCAGCTGCAGCGAGCGCAGCTTGTCCCGCGAGCGGGTGATCGCCACCGAGTCGTTGAGCACGTAGGTGCTCATCATCTCGAACTGGCGCAGCACCGCGCAGCCGTAGAAGGTCACCGAGGCGCGATCCGCGGCACGATGGCGTCGAAGGCCTCCAGCTCCTGCCCCTTGTAGTGGATCGAAGGGCGGTGCGAGGCGATGTTCATGTAGCAGCGCAGGGTGTCGACGACCCTGACCGTATGGCCCCGCGTCTCGGCGGCCTCGATCAGACGGCGCGTCGAATAGAGATTGCGATTGCGTGACAGGATGCCGATGTGCATGAGCGAGGGCTCCAGAGTGAACGGACCGGCGAGTCAGGGCTCGCCGTGGAGAAAAGCGGCACCGGGGGCGACCAGCAGTCGCCGCATGGCGCGCCGTCCCAGCAACATGGATGCCGCATGTCGCTGCGGTCGGTCAGGGTGAGTTCGATGGGGAAATCCAGGTTACCCAGCACCAGTCGCGTACGAATCACGTAGCGCCACTCCTCCTGGCCGTTGGAGCTTCTGACCTTGCGCCGGTCGTGCAGCGGCTGCAGGCACTCGTGGGCCGGCGTGGCGTGGCCGCTGGTGCGGGTGACGAAGCGCACCCAGGGGTGGCCTTGCCTCGAACGGTTCGATCAGCTCGGCGTGCAGCGCCGAGGTACGGGCGCCGGTATCCGCCTTGCAGAAAAGGTCAGGTCGAGATCGGGCAGCGCGACCATCTCGCGCCGCCCGATCACGCCTTGGCCTGGTAGGGCAGTGCTTTCATGAGCTCAGACGTTCCACTCTGAACGCGCCGGCCGAGGGCAGAGTCCCGCGGCGCCTGGCGCAACATCATCAATATTGGCAGTCTCAGGCGCGGGATCAATGCCAGATCGCGCACCACACGACGAAAGTGAAGCTGCTCGCTCGCCGCCCGACGATCGAGGAACCGCGTCAGCCGTCCTTCATCTTCCAGATGGTGCCAGCCACGTGCCGCCACTGCGACCAGACAGTCGGCCGCCATCAGCTCGTCGTATTCGAGCCACTGCTCCGCCAGGTGCTCACCGTGGCATCGCGACTGCCCAGCAGGGCGCACCGGCAGGGCGCAGTAGCGCTCCAGATCCTGGTCGGCGTGGGCATGCGCCAGGCAGCCGATCAGCGGCGCGTGCAGCGAGGCCGGCAGGTCGCCGGCTCCATCAGATAGCACAGCGGGATCAGCACCTCCCGCGGTAGCCGATCCAGCCGGGGGCGAGGGCGGCGCAGGTCGCAGGGTCGGGGTCGACGACCCGTCCGCCAGCCCTTGCAGCCCTAGCAGCTGCCAGTGGACCTCGGCGTCGCCGGCCAGGTAGCGTGCGGCCAGATCACGCTGGGGCGAGGGCGGCTGCGCAAAGTGGCGCGACAGCCGGGCGTGGAGCAGGGCGCGCTGATGCAGCTCGGGCTCCAGCGCCACCGGGTTGTTCTGCATCAGGTTATCCGGCGCCGACGTATCCAGGGCCTCGCCGCTGGCGCCCAGGGTCAGCAGCAGGCGCTCGAGAAAAGCATCCCGTGACGCCGGGCTGAGCATGCCCTGCTCGTCCAACGGCAAGGTCAGGAACCAGACCACCGGATCGGCGCCCGCCGCCGGCCAGCGCAGGGCGCAGGCGAACTGCGCCTGGGCGTTCCACGGCAGCGGCCAGGCCTGGCGCTCGCGCTCGAACGCCTCGAAGGTATCGTGGGTCAGCGGCGCCACGCGCCGGCCCAGGCTCGCGAGCGCCACCTCGGCGCCGCTCTGGGCGAAAAAGTCGCTCAGCGTCTGCATCGATCGTCGCTAGCCAGTGAAGAGAGGCGCGCACTGTAACGCGCCTGCCCGGGAGTGAACAGAGGCTGGCCAAAAATTGAGCATGCCTCGGGATATCTCGTGGTGAGCCGCCAAGGGCGATCTGTTCAGAGTTTATCCACAGTCTCTTTCAAGGTATCTGTGAGCAACCCGAATGGGTCACAATAGGTGTGCAACGACACCGGGGCGGTGCTGCCGGAGCGCGCGATAGGTCCGCCATCGCAGCAGCGGCCACGGGCGCTGACGGCGAACCGCCTCGGACCCCGGCAAGCAAGGAGCCCGAATGACTTCACATGATGCGCTGGCGCAGGCGCTGCGCCAGCTGGAGAGTGCACTGGACGAGGCCGAGCTGTGGGAGGTATCCGCGCCACCGGCAGGCGCCTTCGATAGCCAGCAGCCATTTTGCGTCGATAGCATGACGCTGCCTCAGTGGCTGCGCTATGTGTTCGTGGCACGACTCCAGGCGCTGGTGGACGCGCGCGCGCCACTGCCCGCCAAGTGCGAGGTGGCGCCGGCACTGGAAGTATGGCTGAAGGACGTCTCGGGACCACACAAGACGGTGGTGGTTGAGGCGCTGCAGAGAGTGGATCGGCTCGTCACCGAAGGGTGATGCCCGTTACCCTGCAAGACGAGCGGGCATAAAAAAACCGGGCCATTGGCCCGGTTTTTGTCGCTCTGGTGACGCTTAGAAGCGCAGCATCGCGCCGGCACCCACGGTGACCGGGTCGAGGTCGATGTCGCGGCCGCCGCTGATGTCGGCGCTGACGTCGGTGTACTGGGCGAAGGCGTTGAAGCCGAAGTTCTGGGTCACGTTGAGGTCGACACCCAGTTCGCCCGTGGCGCCCCAGGAGTCGTCGACGCTACCCACGCCGCTCTCGCTGGAGAACGTGGTGTAGTTGACGCCGACGCCTGCGTACGGCTGCACGCGGGAATCCATGCCACCCAGCGGGTAGTACTGCGCCATCAGGTTGACCGGAACCTGCTTGAAGGTGCCGCCTTCGGCGTGGATCTTGGTTTCGGTCATGGAGCTCAGCTCTACGCCCAGCTTGTCGTGGAACATGTAGCCGAGACCCAGGTAGGCGCCGGTGTCGCTGTCGGCGTAGCCGGTGTCGACGTCGGTCTTGGCAACGCCGGCACGGGCGAAGAAATCACCAGCGCCGTAGGCGAATGCAGCCTGGGTTCCGAATGCGCAAGCGCCGGCAACAACCATGGCAGAGAACAGTTTGGTCTTGGTCATGATCAAGGACTCCTTTCTTTACATCATGCAGCCGTATTACCGGCCTTCACATTCTATGAGACAACGGGGGAGATGATAGGAAACGCTGTTCTATAAGTCCAGTAAAATTTTGAAACAGTGTTTTCTTGTTAACCGGACGAAGGGCACGCGCTTGTCCCGCGTGTCCTCTCAGTAAACCTAGTAGCTGTGCGAAGGTTACGCCAGCGTCTCGTCGCGACGCCTCTTCTGCGCTGACCAGGCGTTGACGTGCGGGCACGAAAAAGGGCCCCCGCAGGAGCCCTTGATCTTGGCGGTCGAGCACGCTCAGCGCGTGATCTGACGGTACTCGCCGGCGTCGCTGGTCATGCGGCTCACCAGCACGATGGCGAGGAAGGAGGCGATGAAGCCGGGAATGATCTCGTAGACGCCCGGCCCCCCCAGGAACGAGCTGCTGAAGCCCAGCGCGATCCACACGATCACCGTCAGCGCGCCTACCACCATGCCGGCGATGGCGCCGGCGCCGTTGGTCCGCGACCACATCAGCGAGAGCAGGATCAGCGGGCCGAAGGCGGCGCCGAACCCGGCCCAGGCGTTGCTGACCAGACCCAGTACCTGGGAGTCGGGGTTGGAGGCGATGATCGCTGCCACCACGCCCACCGCGACCACGCTCAGGCGGCCAATGGTGACGGTCTCTTTCTCGCTCGCCTCCTTGCGCAGGAACAGTCGGTAGAAGTCCTCGGTGAGCGACGAGGAGGCCACCAGCAGTTGGCTGGAGATGGTGCTCATGATCGCCGCCAGCAATGCCGCGTAGAGGAAGCCGGTGATCAGCGGATGGAACAGCAGGTTGGAGAGGATGATGAAGATCGTCTCCGGGTCCTGCACGTCGAGGCCGTTACGAATCGCATAGGCGCGGCCGAAGATACCGACCGAGATCGCGCCGACCAGCGAGATGAACATCCAGCTCATGCCGATGTTACGCGCCGTGGGCACGTCCTTGACCGAGCGGATCGCCATGAAGCGCACAATGATGTGCGGCTGCCCGAAGTAGCCCAGGCCCCAGGTCACTGCGGAGAGCCAGCCGACGATGGTTAGACCGTCGGTCCAGGAAAGCAGCGTGGGATCGACCTGGTTGAGCGTCTGCTGGGCCTGGCTGAAGCCGCCGCCGCCCTCGCCGAAGAGCACTACTGCGGGCATGATCACCAGCGCCAGCATCATGATGCAGCCCTGGACGAAGTCGGTCATGCTCACCGCCAGGAAACCGCCGACCACGGTATAGATCAGCACCACCCCGAGGGTGAGGATCACCCCGGTGGCGTAGTCGCTCAGCCCACCGATGTCGATGACGCCGGCAAAGGCGCTCTCGAACAGCTTGCCACCGGCCACGAGACCCGAAGCGGTGTAGACCGAGAAGAACACCACGATGACGATGGCCGAGACCGTTCGCAGCGACAGCGCACGGGTCGGGAAACGGTTGGCCAGAAACGCCGGAATGGTGATGGCGTTGCCGTAGTGCACGGTCTGCTCGCGTAGCCTGGGGGCCACCAGCAGCCAGTTGAAGAAGGCGCCGACGAACAGGCCGATACCGATCCATGCCGAGGCCAGACCGGAGACGAACATCGCTCCGGGCAGGCCCAGCAGCAGCCAGCCGCTCATGTCCGAGGCGCCGGCCGAGAGCGCGGCGACCTGCGGGCTCAGGGTACGTCCCCCGAGCATGTAGTCTTCGGAAGTGGCAGTGGACGTGCGCATGGCGTAGAGGCCAATGGCGATCATGAGCACGAAGTAGGCACACAGGCTGATCCAGACACCGATAGCCATAGAAGCGTCTCCTGTTACGTAGTTATTAGGCTGGAGGGGATAGAAGTCGATCGAGGACGCCGACGCGGCTTGCTTCGGTCTCCGCGATCGACGGGCGCTAGGCCGGAGCGCGGCTCCGGCAGCTCAGCGATCGTCACTCGGGTCGCCGTCGCATCAGCAGGCGCGCAGCGACGTCCTCGGGTGAGCACGCCTCCCACCCGCGCGCGTCGCGGGGGGAGTATATCGGTTGCTGTTGTTGTCGGGGACGGCCGAGTGCGGTCGAGCATGAGCGATTTCCTTCTCGGTTGATCACCCGGGGCGCCGGGTTCAGTCGTCGCCCATGGCCAGCAGCGAGGCATTGCCGCCCAGCGCCGCGGTATTGATGGTGCGTGTCTTCTCGGTGGCAAAGCGCAGCAGGTAGTGCGGGCCGCCGGCCTTGGGGCCGGTACCCGAGAAGCCCTGACCGCCGAAGGGCTGCACGCCGACCACTGCACCGATGATGTCACGGTTGACGTAGACGTTGCCGACGCGAATGCGACTGGCGACATAGTCGGTGAAGCTCTCGTTGCGGCTGTGGACACCGAAGGTCAAACCGAAGCCCTTGGCGTTGATGGCGTCGATGACCGCATCGAGCTTGTCGGCAGGGTAGCGGGCGATGTGCAGCAGCGGACCGAACTGCTCGCTCTCCATCGACGCGATGCCGTCGATCCGAAACGCCATCGGCGCGACGAAGGTGCCGTTGTCGGTGTGTGCCGGATCGAGCTCGGCCTCGGCCAGCAGGCGACCTTCGGCCTTCATCTTCTCGACATGCGCGAGCAGCCCCTCGCGGGCCTCTTCGTCGATCACCGGGCCGACATCGGTACCCAGGTCGCGCGGGTCGCCGATACGCAGCTCCGCCATCGCCCCGCGCAGAATCTCGATCACGCGATCGGCGATGTCATCCTGCAGATAGAGCACGCGCAGCGCCGAGCAGCGCTGGCCCGCGCTCTGGAAGGCGGAATGGACGACGTCCGCGACGACCTGTTCGGGCAGTGCGGTGGAGTCGACGATCATGGCGTTCATGCCGCCGGTCTCGGCGATCAGCGTGGGCAGGGGCGCATTGTCGCGCGCCGCCAGGGCGCGATTGATGATCTGCGCGGTGCCGGTGGAGCCGGTGAAGACCACGCCAGTGATGCGCGGATCGCTGCTCAGTACGCTGCCCACGGTGGGCCCGTCTCCCGGCAGCAGTTGGACCACGTCACGTGGCATACCGGCCTCGTACAGCAGCTCGATCACGCGGTTGGCGACCAGCGAGGTCTGCTCCGCCGGCTTGGCCACCACGGTGTTGCCGGCGACCGCGGCCGCCACCAGTTGTCCGGTGAAGATCGCCACCGGGAAGTTCCACGGGCTGATCGCCGCGAACACGCCCTTGCCGCCGAGCATCAGCTCGTTGGACTCGCCGGTCGGTCCGGGCAGGCTGGTGGGTTCGGCAAACAGCTTGCGGGCGCGGGCAGCATAGTAGCGGCAGAAGTCGACCGCCTCGCGAATCTCGTCGACGCCGTCGGTGAGCAGTTTACCACCCTCGCGCGAGCACAGTGTCATCAGCTCCGCCAGGTGCGTCTCCATCAGGTCGGCATGACGCTCGAGGATTGCGGCACGCTCTTCGACCGGGGTCTCGCTCCAGCGCGGGAAGGCCTGCCAGGCGATCTCTACTGCCTGCTCGGCCTGGTCGCGGGTCGCCCACTGCACGCTGCCCACTACCTGGCGCCGGTCGAAGGGGCTGGTGACGCGCTGGCGCTGGGCGTCGTCATCGCTGACCTCGACCCCGAGCAGCGGCTTGGCGTGGTAGTCGCGATCCATGAAATCGTTCATGCGCGCGATCAGCGGCTGGTATTCACTGTTGATGTTCAAGTTCACGCCTTTGGAGTTCTTGCGGGCCGGGCCATAGATGTCCTGGGGCAGCGCAATGCGCGGGTGGCATGGTGTCGTGATAGGCCAGGGTGGCGACCGGGTGGACGCACAGCGACTCCACCGGCACGCGTGGATCGACAGCTGGTGCACGAACGAGGAGTTGGCGCCGTTCTCCAGCAGCCGGCGTACCAGATACGGCAGCAGATCCTTGTGCGCGCCGACCGGGGCGTAGATGCGGCAGTAGGTGCCCTCGGGGGCGCGCTTGAGCGCCGCCTCGTAGAGCGCTTCGCCCATGCCATGCAGACGCTGGAACTCGAACGCGCGATCGCCTCGTTGGCCAGCTCCAGAATTGCGTGATGGTGTGGGCGTTGTGCGTCGCGAACTGCGGGAAGATCCGCCCGCGGGTGTTCTCGGAGAGCAGGAACTTGGCGCAGGCGAGGTAGGCCACGTCGGTACACGCCTTGCGCGTGTAGACCGGATAGCCGGCCACGCCGAGCTTCTGCGACTCCTTGATCTCGGTATCCCAGTAGGCGCCCTTGACCAGCCGCAGCGGGATCTCGTCGCCCTGCTGGTCGGCCAGCTGATTGACGTAGTGGAGCACCGTGAGGCAGCGCTTGGAGTAGGCCTGCACGACCAGACCGAAATGGCCCCAGCCGCGACACGCGTCGCTTTCGAAGACGCGCGGAAGACCTCCAGCGAAAGCTCCAGGCGGTCGACCTCCTCGGCATCGATGGTCGTGCCACCTGCCGCTCGCGGGCCATCTCGACCAGTTGCTTGACCGTACCGACCAACTCCTCGAGCACCTGGGTGCGGCGACCGAACTCATAGCGCGGATGCAGTGCCGAGACGCTTGATCGAGACCGAGGCGCCGGCGTCTTGGCGTCCAGGCGGCGCTGGTCTCGCCGACCTGGCGGATGGCCGCAGCGTAGTCGTCGAAGTAGCGCCGGGCGTCGCACGCGTGCGCGCGGCCTCGCCGAGCATATCGTAGGAGTAGGTGTAGCCCTTGTTGAACAGCGGTTTGGAGCGCTTCAGCGCTTCATCGATAGTGCGTCCCAGCACGAACTGCTGGCCCATGATCTTCATCGCCTGATACATGGCGCTGCGAATCACCGGCTCGCCCATGCGGTTGACCATGCGATTGATGAAGTTGGCCGGCTTGCCGTCGCGGGGCTTGTCGAGCTGGATCACGTTGCCGGTCATCAGCAGGCCCCAGGTGGAGGCGTTGACGAACCACGACTCGCTCTGGCCGACATAGCGCTTCCAGTCCGCGACTCCGAGCTTGTCTTCGATCAGCGCATCGGCGGTTGCCTTGTCGGGCACGCGCAGCAGCGCTTCGGCCAGACACATCAGCAGCACCCCCTCCTGGGTGTCGAGGCTGTACTGCTGCAGCAGCTCGTCGATCGAGTCGACCGCCGTGTCCATCTCGCGCACGTCGTGCACCAGCTCGGCGGTCTTGTCGCCGATGCGCTTGAACTCGGCCTGGTCGGCCCCCAGCAGGGTGACCAGTTCCGCAACGTAGGCGTCCTCGGCGACGATATAGTGTTCGCTGATCCGGGCGAACAGCTCGTCGAGCGAGGTCTGCCACGTTTCGGGCTTCAACATCTGATCGGCTTTTAACATTGTTCAACCCCTGAATGGACATCGGCGGGACGTGTGATCGCCTGTCACCAGGCGAGCGTCTCCGGCACGGAGGGAAGGATGGTGGGTGACTCTAGCGTGAAACAGAGCGCGGCGACTTGCCAATTCCGCGGAGAGATTTGTCACAAATCCGGGGTGGCGAACCCTCGAGGAGGTCGTCGACCGCGCTGCAGTCGACGACGTTAGACCAAAGTCTGACGGCGCAGCGTGACCGGCGGATAGCCGAAGTGGCGGCGAAAGGCGTGGCTCAGGCCGCTCTGATTGGCGAACCCGGTACGCTCGGCGATCTCCGACAGCGGCGTGTCCGACGTGGTGACCAGGTGCCGCGCCGCTTCCAGGCGTTGGCGCATGACGAACTGATAGGGTGAAAGACCGGTCTGCTGGCTGGCGGAAGCGCTCGCTGAAATGGGCCTCACTGAGACAAGCGACCCGAGCCAGCTCGGCGACGCTGATGCGTCGGTCGAGATGGGCATGCACGAAACGCTCCAGACGCGCCACGTCGAGCGTGCGCGCCAGGCGCGAAGAGACCGACTCGGCTGGATCACGCCGCGCCTCGAGGGAGCTCAGCAGGGTAGTGATCAACAGCTCACCCGGGGCATGCTGCGGGCGCGCCATTTCGTGGAGCAGAAACTGAATGAAGTGCTGCAACGACTCGTCGAGGCTGAAGTAGCCGGGGCGATCGAATAGCCGCCGCAGCTCGCGTTGGCTGCCAGTGAGCGAGGCGGCGTCGTCGGGCAGATCGATGATCAGTTGCCGGTTATCGCCGATGCCTTCGTAGTAGTGCTCGACGTTGGCCGGCACCAGGCACCCTGATAGTGGAGCCACCACGCCGCCATGGCCGCCGACCTCGAACTCGGCATAGCCGGAAAGTCCGATCACGATCTGATGGTAGTCGTGGTGGTGATGCTGGATCGCGTTGTCCAGCGGGGCCAGGCGGATGGTATCGGTCATACTGCGCTCCGCCGGCTCACGCCGAGTACTCGCCCTGGTTCAGGGCCTGATGGGCGGCGAGATGGCGCGCAGCGCGCTCAGCCTTCGCGACCCTGACGCGAGAACAGCGAACCACCCTGAGCCACCTGCCAGGGGCGGCCATGGGTTTCCATCAGGTGCTGACAGCGGCGGCGCAGATTTTCCAGATAGGCATCGTGGCGGATGGGGTAACCGATGACACTGTCCCAGCGCGCCTGATCGGCACGGTTGTCGAGCACGGCGTCGAACAGCGCGATCAGATCCTCGGCGCCGGTGCGATAGCGCGGCGTGCGCGATAGCATCAGCGCGGCCACTGTGCCCAGGCTCACCACTAGACAAACGGCGAAGACAATAAAGAAAAGCTGCACGAGGATGCTCCCGGCGGCGGAATTCCCAAGACCTGCGACCAGGGCAGCAGTCTATCACGCCCGCCGCTGTCAGCCCCAGCGTTACGCCATCGGTCCGCCTGGGCAGGGAAATGTCGGGCGGCACGGAAGGGCGTGTCGAGAGCACAAGAAACCGCGGGAAACAATTTTTGATGTCGGCGCCGCCGACGGCCCGAAGGGTGACTGCCAGGGAAAGTGGCCACCAAAAAAAGTCGCCGCGCAGTGAGCGCGGCGACACGATCGCTAACAGTAAGCTAGAGATCCCATCGCAGGAATCTCATGTCCTGTATGAGTCCGGGTTGCGTAAAAAGTTCCTCGCCGCCTGTTCGATGTCGCCTGAGCTGACGCCAACCTCCCGGAGGTAGGAAATTGACCGACATCGGCGGTTCCCAAGGCAGCAAGGAGCAGGAATAATGGCGCGATTCCTGGTTATTAGACGAAAGTATAAAGAGGGCGCTATGAACGCAGCTACGGACGGACGTCCCGCCGCCCGCGTCGCGATACTCATCGAGCTGGCGCTGGCCGTCGGCGGGTTCGCGATCGGTACTGGTGAATTCGCCATCATGGGGCTGATGCCGAACGTCGCCCAGGCACTCGGCGTCGGCGAGACCCAGGTCGGCCATCTGATCAGCGCCTATGCGCTGGGCGTGGTAGTGGGCGCGCCATTGATCGCGGTCTTCGGCGCCTATCTCTATCGGCGTCATCTGCTGCTGCTGCTGATGGCATTCTTCGCCATCGGCAACTTCGCCAGTGCCATGGCCCCGGGTTACGCCTCGCTGATGCTGTTCCGCTTCATCTCGGGATTGCCCCACGGGGCTACTTCGGGGTCGCTGCGCTGGTGGCAGCGTCGATGGTGCCGCCGCACAAGCGTGCCAAGGCGGTCAGCCGGGTGATGCTCGGCATCACCACCGCCATGCTGATCGGCAACCCGCTGGCGACCTGGCTGGGTCAATTGCTGAGCTGGCGCTACGCTTTCGGCCTGGTGGGGACGATCGGTCTGGTCACTGTGGTGCTGGTCTTCATCTATCTGCCGTTCAATCGCGATGAGGTGCGCAACAGCCCGCTGCGCGAGCTGACCGCACTGCGCCGCCGCCAGGTCTGGCTGACATTGGGCATCGGCGCGATCGGCTTTGCCGGCATGTTCTGTGTGTTCAGCTATCTCGCGCCGACGCTGATCCAGGTCACCGGCCTTGAAGAACATGGGTGCCGGTGATCCTGGCCGCGTTCGGCGTGGGGGCGATCCTCGGCAACATGGCCGGCGGCTGGCTGTTCGACCGCCTGCAGTTCCGTTCGGTGGGATGGATTCTGGGGTTCAGCGCGATCGTTCTGCTGCTGTTCCCACTGGCTGCGCATTCGGTATGGACGGTGTGGCTGGCCGGTACTGGCGGTCGGCGGCATGGTGGCACTGTCGCCGCCGCTGCAGATTCGGTTGATGGATGTGGCCAAGGACGCACAGACGCTGGCCGCGGCTTCCAATCATGCCGCTTTCAACGTGGCCAATGCGCTCGGTCCCTGGCTCGGTGGCCTGGCCATCACCGCGGGTTACGGCTGGACCTCCACCGGGATCGTCGGCGCAGTCATGGCGCTGGGTGGTCTTGTTATCTATGCGCTGGCGCGCTGGCAGGAGCCGAGCCGCGCCTCTGGCGAGGCCTGAACGACAGACGCCCCCGCGCGGGGGGGCGTCTCGATCGGGTAGCGACGCCGCGTCATGGGGTCGGCGCGGCGGCGGACGCCTCGGGATAGACACAGGGCTCCTGGCTAGGACAGCGTTCGCACTGAATGGCGATGCCCTCGGCGGGTATCTGGGCGGCGCCGGCTTCCGATAGTGCCTGTTCATGGCCGCAGGCGCGGCAGCAGGCGATCCAACGGTTGTTCGTCTGCGTCAGGGTGAACATGTCCATTGTTCGTCTCCTCATCGGGATTATCCAGAGTACGGTTAGGAGTCTAACGGGAAAGCGCAGCGAAATGCGACTTTGGTCTTATATGTCGAAGTGGCTGCGGGGCAGGCAAGAGCCTGTGCTGTGGTATGCCGAGGCGGCACTGGGCCGGGCGAAAGAGGCGGCACCGGGCAGCGCGAAAGAGGGAATACCGGGCCGCGAGCGCGGCACCGGATGGCCCCAACGATATTTCGAAAGGGGGCGCGGTCGACATCTTGCCGCGCCTGAATAGTGGCGTGGCTGAATAGTGGCGTGCCTAGGCTGCGTCCGGTTCGGGTCTCTACTGACGACTCCAGCGGGCGCGCAGATAGCCCACGACGCGGAACGGCGGGGTGCGCATGTTCTCCACGCTGACGCTCTGGAGCTGCTCGCCGCTGACGCGGATGCGCCCGGAGGTGAGGCGCTCCAGATACTGGATCTGCAGGCGTCCCTCGCGTTCGATCAGATAGAGCCCATCCTGCTGAAAGCGCTCGCTCGGGTGCACCGCTGCCAGATCACCCTCGTAGAGAAAGTCGAAGGTCTCACCCTCGGCGGGGGTGACCAGAAAGCAGTCGCGGGTCAGTAGCTGCGCCGTCGACAGCTCGACATCGAGCTCGTCGTTACCGGCGGCGGACTCCCAGGGCGCGCAGACGCGCGAGCGCAGCGCCAACAGCCCTTGTGGCTTGGCCGGTGCATCCACCGCCAGGGCGTTGAGGGAGTCGTCGTCGAGCAGTTGACGAATCGAACAGTCGAGCGCGGAGGTGAGAGCGACCAGGCGCGCATGCCCGATCTGCTTGATGGTGCCGGATTCCCAGTAGGAGATCGTGACGTCGGAAACTCCAACCCGGCGCGCCAACGCGGCTTTGCTCAGTCCGGCCTGGAGTCGAAGTTGTTTGATTCTTGGTCCTAGCCCGTCCATCCGTCCATCTCGCCTGCATAATGATGCGTTAGCATATCCACTCATCACCGAAGTTTGTTTCGGGTTGGTTGGAACGAGGTTCTCGACATTTATCGTAACGTGTCGGAATGTAAGAAAAATTCCGGCTGTCGAGGGGTTGCCGGAAAGTTTCGGATCGCTCTGCCCCGAGCGTTGGACGAGACGCTTGGAGCAGGGCGATCGTTCTGCACGATAATGAATCTTAGTGCCTTTCGTGCCGCTTGAACAATTCGTGTCGAAGTTTCTCCGCGTCGCAGTGACCGGTTGTGCCTGCAGGCAGCCGATGAGGGCGCGTATACTAGGGGTGTCGTGAGGCCCCTGCGCGAGCCGCATGGGGCATCTTTACAGGCCCAGGCCTGCTCTTTCATCAACGGATTGGATTCATGACTGTACGCACGCGTATCGCGCCTTCTCCGACCGGTGACCCCCATGTCGGGACGGCCTATATTGCGCTCTTCAACCTCTGCTTTGCGCGCCAGCACGGTGGGCAGTTCATCCTGCGGATCGAAGATACCGACCGCCAGCGCTCGACGCTGGAATCGGAACAGATGATCCTCGATTCGCTGAGCTGGATGGGGCTGAGCTGGGACGAGGGCCCGGACGTGGGTGGCCCTCACGGCCCCTATCGCCAGAGCGAGCGCGGCGAGATCTACGCCGAGCATGCCCAGCAGCTGCTGGATGCCGGCCACGCCTTCAAGTGCTATCGCACCAGCGAGGAGCTGGACGCGCTGCGCGAAGCGCGGCGTGAGGCGGGGCAACATCTGGCGCTCAAGTCCGGCGATCTGGCCCTGGACGAGGACGAGCGTGCACGCCGTGAAGCGGAGGGCTATCCCTACGTGATTCGCATGCACGTGCCGGACAGCGGGACCTGCGAGGTCGACGACATGCTGCGGGGTCGGATCGAGGTCGACTGGACCCAGGTCGACGCCCAGATTCTGCTCAAGTCCGACGGCATGCCCACCTACCATCTGGCCAACGTGGTCGATGACCATCTCATGGGGATCACCCATGTGCTGCGCGGTGAGGAGTGGATCAACTCGGCGCCCAAGCACCAGCTGCTCTACGCCTATTTCGGTTGGGAGATGCCGGTGCTGTGCCACATGCCGCTGCTGCGCAACCCCGACAAGTCGAAGCTGTCCAAGCGCAAGAATCCGACCTCGATCAATTACTATCGGCGCATGGGCTATCTGCCCCAGGCGTTGACCAACTATCTGGGCCGCATGGGCTGGTCGATGCCGGACGAGCGCGAGAAGTTCTCGCTCGACGAGATGATGGCCAGCTTCGATATCCAGCGGGTGTCGCTGGGTGGGCCGGTGTTCGATCTCGACAAGCTCACCTGGCTCAACGGCGTCTATATCCGTGAGGATCTGGACGACGCCGGGCTGCTCGAGGCGCTGCGCAGCTGGGCTTTCAATGAAGAATACGTGGGCCAGATCCTGCCGCAGATTCGTCCGCGAATCTCGACCCTGTCCGACGCCATTCCGCTCGCCGGGCACTTTTTCTCGGGGCTGCCGTCGATCAGCGCCGAGAGTTTCGATGGTGTGGCCCTGGAGCGGGAGTCGCTGGTCGAGCTGCTTCAGTTTCTGACCTGGCGCCTCGAAGCGGTCGGACGCTGGGAGAAGGCGGCGTTGCTCGACGTGTGCCAGTCACTCTCGGCAGCGCTCGAGCTGAAGATGAAGGCGTTCCTGGCCCCGGTGTTCATCGCCGTTACCGGTAGCGCGCACTCTACCTCGGTGCTCGATGCCATGGCGATCATCGGCTCCGACATGACGCGGGCGCGCCTGCGTCACGCCATCGAGGTGCTCGGCGGGGTCTCCAAGAAGCAGGCCAAGCGACTCGAGAAACGCTACCGAGAGCTCTGAGACGGGTCTTGGGCAGATCCGTCGACGCTCAAATAAAGTGTTGACGGATCAGTTAGATACCCGTATAGTTCGCCCCGTTCCTGAGACGGGGCCTTAGCTCAGCTGGGAGAGCGCGACACTGGCAGTGTCGAGGTCAGCGGTTCGATCCCGCTAGGCTCCACCAAGGAACATCGCGACCGATGTCGCATCTTTGCGTCCCATTCGTCTAGTGGTCTAGGACACCGCCCTTTCACGGCGGTAACAGGGGTTCGAACCCCCTATGGGACGCCACTTCTGTTTTTCCACATCCTGCTCCCTTTCGACCGTCAACCTGCGTGGCTGGCTGTTGATAACTCCTTTCCGATCGCTCTATAACGCTTGACAACGTGGCTGATTGTCCACTGTGTCCGATGGTGTCGTCGATACCCGCGGGTAAGCGGCTGAAATGCGTGTAGAACCTGCTTTTTCCTTATAAATCAGTGTTTTGCGGTTGATCAAAATTTGATCGATCTGTCTTCAGGGCGCCTGTCAGGGGGCCTGCGTGACATTATCTGGTGGTTTTGAACAGGGTTATCCACAGAATGTGTGGACATCTGCTGCGGCCAAAAAAAACCGCCGATAGTATCGGCGGTTACGGTTGAGCGAGTGCTGCCCGGGCGCGGATGTCAGCGCGAGCTGGAGTAGTCGCGCTTGGCGTGGCCGGTATAGAGCTGGCGCGGGCGACCGATGCGATAGCCGTTGCTGATCATCTCGTTCCAGTGGAGATCCAGCCGACGGTACGCGCCATCGCGAAGATCACGGTGAACATGTTGGTCGGAATACCGATCGCCTTGAGAATGATGCCGGAGTAGAAATCGACGTTGGGGTAGAGCTTGCGCTCGATGAAGTACTCGTCTTCCAGGGCAATCTGTTCGAGACGCTTGGCGATCTTGAGCTGCGGATCGTCGGCGATGCCGAGTTCTTTGAGCACCTCGTCGCAGGTCTCTTTCATCACCTTGGCGCGCGGGTCGAAGTTGCGATAGACCCGGTGGCCGAAGCCCATCAGCTTGAACGGATCGTTCTTGTCCTTGGCCTTGTCGATGAAGCGCTGGATGTTCTCTTCGGAGTCGTCGCCGATCTCGTCGAGCATCGCCAGTACCGCCTCGTTGGCGCCACCGTGAGCCGGGCCCCAGAGTGCGGCGATACCGGCGCTGATGCAGGCGAAGGGGTTGGCGCCGGTGGAGCCGGTCAGGCGTACCGTCGAGGTCGAGGCGTTCTGCTCGTGGTCGGCGTGGAGCATGAAGATGCGATCCATCGCCTTGGCCATGATCGGATTGACCTCGTAGCTCTCACACGGATTGCCGAACATCATGTGGAGGAAGTTTTCCGCGTAGTTGAGGTCGTTGCGCGGGTACATGAACGGCTGGCCGATATTGTACTTGTGGCACATGGCGGCCAGCGTCGGCATCTTGGCGATCAGGCGGATGGCGCTGACGTGGCGCTGCTCGGCGTCGTTGATGTCGAGGTTGTCGTGGTAGAACGCGGCCAGCCCGCCGACCACGCCACACAGGATCGCCATCGGATGGCGTCGCGACGGAAGCCCTTGTAGAAGTTGACGATCTGCTCGTGAACCATGGTGTGACGGCTGACCGTCTCGGAGAAGTCGCGGTACTGCTCGGCGGTGGGAAGTTCGCCGAACATCAGCAGGTAGCTGAGTTCCAAATAGTTGGAGTTTGTCGGCCAACTGCTCGATGGGGTAGCCACGGTGAAGCAGTACGCCGGCTGCGCCATCGATGTAGGTGATGCCCGACTCGCAGGCGGCGGTGGCGACGAAGCCCGGGTCGTAGGTGAACAGCCCTTCGCCGGTCAGGCTGCGCACATCGACGACATCCGGTCCGAGCGTGCCGGAATAGACCGGAAATTCAATCGTCTTGTCGACACCATCGACGGAAAGTTTCGCTTTTCTGTCAGCCATGTAAGGCCTCCCTATCGTGACATAACCCTTTGTCTTTCCTGCTGTGCGGGCAAAAAGAGTCCGCCCACTATAGGTTTCCGTAAGGGTTTGTCAATTCGCCAAGCAGGTTTGACAACGGCTTCTATAAGCGGGTTCGCACATTGTCGACACTTTGCGTTGACAATGCGTCTCGTGACCTGTTTCTTGCCCAGCGCGCCTGCCCGCGTCCAGCGGTTAAATGTGTCGCGGCGAGATGCCGGACGCCGCCAGGATTGTCGCTATACTGATACAGGCAGAGCCGCCTCGGCCGAGGCGGCTCTGCCGGGGCGGCAGGCGGAAGATTCCGTGCTGCGTCTTCTTGCGGCCGGGATCTGGAGTGTAGTCGCTGAGGTGAGGTGTCGCCGTGGCGTCGGCGGCCCGCCGCGGAGAGGGTGGAGTCATGGCGCAGGGCAGCGCTTCTGGCGGGTGCCGCGGGCAGGCAGTCTGGGGTCGTTCTGGGCATGACGAAAGTTGTAGTCGTTTGTCATGCCGGCCCTCAAACCCTATAATCTTCTCCCGCGCGATATGGCATCGTCAGCTCGGCCTGGGCCGCAGGGAAACCAGTTCCGCGACCGAGATCCTGCTTCTAAAAACCACAGCCCAAACGGGCCAGACCCGTCTGGGTCAAGAGAGTGTTGAACAGCCGTGAATAGCAAACGTCCAGTAAACCTCGACCTGTCTACCATCCACTTTCCACTCCCCGCACTGACCTCCATTACTCACCGCGTTACCGGCGTCATCCTGTTCGTCGGGCTGATCTTCGGCTTTTGGGCCCTGGATAAGTCGCTCTCCTCGCCGCAGGGGTTCGAGACAGTGAGCGATGTGCTGGCGCACAACGTACTGGCCAAGCTGGTCGCCTGGGGTCTGCTCTCGGCGCTCGGATTTCACTTCGTGGCCGGTATCAAGCACCTGCTGATGGATGCCGGCTACGGCGTCGATCTCGAAGGCGGTACGCGTAAGGCGCAGATCACGGTCGTGGTCAGCGCTGTTCTGGTGGTTCTGGCAGGAGTCTGGGTATGGTAACCAACATCACGAATCTCGGTCGCAGCGGCCTCTCCGACTGGCTGATCCAGCGCGTCTCGGCGCTCGTCCTGGCGGTCTACGCGCTGTTTCTGGTCGCCTATCTGCTGTTCCACCCCAATCTCGACTACGTCACCTGGAGTGGTCTGTTCGCGCAGACCTGGATGCGTATCTTCTCGCTGCTGGCCTTCATCTCGATGGCCGCACACGCCTGGGTCGGTCTGTGGACCATCTCCACCGACTACCTCAAGCACACCGGCGCGCGTTTCGGTTTCCAGGCCGTCGTGATTCTCGCCATCTTCGTTTTTCTGGTGTGGGGCGTACAAGTCCTCTGGGGAGCCTGATCCATGTCTACCATGCGAAACCTGACATTCGACGCCATCATCATCGGCGGTGGCGGTTCCGGCCTGCGCGCGGCGCTCGAGCTGGCCAAGTCCGGCAAGAAGACGGCGGTGCTGTCCAAGGTCTTCCCGACCCGCTCGCACACGGTCTCCGCCCAGGGTGGCATCACCTGTGCCATTGCCTCTGCCGACCCCAACGATGACTGGCGCTGGCACATGTACGACACCGTCAAGGGCGGTGACTACATCACTGACCAGGACGCTGCCGAATACATGTGCACCGAGGGCCCCAAGGCGGTCTTCGAGCTCGAGCACATGGGGCTGCCGTTCTCGCGCTTCGACAACGGCCGCATCTATCAGCGCCCGTTCGGCGGTCAGTCCAAGGATTTCGGCAAGGGCGGCCAGGCGGCACGTACCTGTGCCGCGGCCGACCGTACCGGCCATGCGCTGCTGCACACGCTGTACCAAAACAACCTGAAGAACAACACGGTGTTCCTCGACGAGTGGTATGCCATCGATCTGGTCAAGAATGCCAATGGCGACGTGGTCGGCTGCATCGCGCTGTGCATCGAGACCGGTGAAATCGTGCACGTCAAGTCCAAGGCCACCGTGCTGGCCACCGGCGGCGCGGGCCGTATCTACGCCTCCACCACCAACGCCCTGATCAACACCGGTGACGGTATCGGCATGGCGCTGCGCGCCGGCTTCCCGGTGCAGGACATCGAGATGTGGCAGTTCCACCCGACCGGTATCCACGGTGCCGGCTGTCTGGTGACCGAGGGCTGTCGCGGCGAGGGCGGCTACCTGATCAACAAGGATGGCGAGCGTTTCATGGAGCGCTACGCGCCCAACGCCAAGGATCTGGCTGGCCGCGACGTGGTCGCCCGTGCCATGGTCATGGAAGTGCTGGAAGGGCGCGGCTGTGGCGAGAACGCCGACCACGTCATGCTCAAGCTCGACCACCTGGGCGAAGAGGTGCTGATGAAGCGCCTGCCGGGCATCGTCGAACTCTCCAAGACTTTCGCTCACGTCGATCCGGTCAAGGAGCCGATCCCGGTCACCCCGACCTGCCACTACATGATGGGCGGTATTCCGACCAACGTTCACGGCCAGGCGCTGACCCAGGACAAGGACGGCAACGACGCCATCATCAATGGTCTGTTCGCGTGTGGCGAGGCGGCCTGCGTCTCGGTTCACGGCGCCAACCGTCTGGGCGGTAACTCGCTGCTCGACCTGGTGGTCTTCGGTCGCGCTGCGGGCATCTACATCGAGAAGGCGCTCAACGAAGGTATCGACTACCTCGACGCTTCGCAGTCGGACGTCGACAGCGCCATGGCGCGCCTGTCGCGCTGGAACGAATCCAGCGGTGGCGAGTCGGTCTCCGAGCTCAAGGCCGAGCTGCAGAGCACCATGCAGAACGCCTTCGGGGTCTTCCGCCAGGAAGACAACATGCAGGAGGGCGTGAGCAAGCTGGCCGAGCTGCGCGGGCGGATCGCCGAAGCGCACCTGAGTGACAAGTCCAACGCCTTCAACACCGCGCGGGTCGAAGCGCTCGAGCTCGACAACCTGCTCGAAGTGGCCGAAGCGACCGCCATCGCGGCGCTGGAGCGCAAGGAGAGCCGCGGTGCTCACTCGCGCTACGACTATCCGGATCGTGACGACGTCAACTGGCTCAAGCACTCGCTGTTCCATCCGGGTGACAAGCGCGTGACCAAGCGTGAGGTCAACTTCACGCCGAAGACGGTCGATACCTTCGAGCCGAAAATCCGTACCTACTGAGGGGGTTGTCACGCATGTCCAGTCTTCAGGTTTCCGTATATCGCTACAACCCCGAGACCGACTCCGCGCCCTATATGCAGGAGTTTCAGATCGACACCCAGGGGCGCGATCTGATGGTTCTCAACGTGCTGACCATGATCAAGGATCAGGACAGCTCTCTGGCCTTTCGTCGTAGCTGCCGCGAAGGGGTCTGCGGCTCCGACGGCATGAACATGAACGGCAAGAACGGTCTGGCCTGCATCACCGCGCTGTCCGAGGTGGTCAAGGACAACAAGCTGGTGCTGCGTCCGCTGCCGGGTCTGCCGGTCATGCGCGATCTGGTGGTCGACATGGGGCTGTTCTACAAGCAGTACGAGCGCATGCAGCCGTATCTGCAGAACGACACTGCGGCACCGGCGATCGAGCGGCTGCAGTCGCCGGAGGAGCGCGACAAGCTCGACGGCCTCTACGAGTGCATCCTGTGCGCTTGTTGTTCGACCTCGTGCCCGTCGTTCTGGTGGAACCCGGACAAGTTCGTCGGCCCGGCCGGCCTGCTCCAGGCCTACCGTTTCCTCGCCGACTCGCGCGACAACGCCACCCAGGCGCGTCTGGCCGAGCTCGAGGACCCGTTCAGCCTGTTCCGCTGCCGCGGCATCATGAACTGCGTCTCGGTATGCCCCAAGGGTCTCAATCCGACCCGGGCCATCGGCAAGATTCGGGAAATGCTGCTGTCCAACGCCACCTGAGCACGGGCGCGGGCATCTACGACTTAAATCGTAGCGCGCGGCTTGTTATCATGTGCCGCGCTCGCCGGCTGCGACACCGTGTCGCAGTCGAGCCGACTATCAGAATGCTGGCCGGTGCCTCGTGCACCGGCTTTTAACGATCATGACGCCGCTTCGCCTACATGGTCGTAACGCCGTCTCGCGACGGTGACGGAGTGACGCCGTGACGCAGATCGCGACCGGCGCCGACAACACCCCATCAGTGCAGGGTGAACGAGATATGCAAGAAGGCATAATGGAGTTGATGTGGCGCACTTCCCACATGAGCGGCGGTAACGCTCACTACGTGGAAGCGCTCTACGAGCAGTATCTGAACGATCCCTCGACTGTGCCCGACGAGTGGCGCCAGGCCTTCGATCAGTTGCCCGGTTGGAAGGTACCCCCGCTCATGATGTCCCCCTGAGCCCCATCCGGGAGCAGTTCTACCAGCTGGCGCGCGAGCGTCGTCCGGGGCAGGCCGCCCCCAGCACCGCCGGCAGCAGCGAGAATCGCAAGCAGGTCAAGGTACTGCAGCTGATCAACGCCTACCGCTTCCGCGGCCATCAGCGCGCCGACATCGACCCCCTCGGTCTGCGCCAGGCCGAGACCGTGCCCGACCTCGATCTCTCTTTCCACGACCTCACCCAGGCCGACATGAACACCGTGTTCCAGACCGGTTCGTTCTTCCTGGGCAAGGATGAGGCGCCGCTCAAGGAGATCGTCGAGGCGCTGGATCAGACCTACTGCCGGGCGATCGGCTGCGAGTTCATGCACATCGTCAACACCGAGGAGAAGCGCTGGCTGCAGCAGCGCTTCGAGTCGGTACGCTCGAAGCCCAAGTACAGCCAGAGCGATCGCGAGCATCTGCTCGAGCGACTCACCGCCGCCGAGGGGCTGGAAGCTACCTCGCCTCCAAGTATCCGGGTACCAAGCGTTTCGGCCTGGAAGGTGGCGAATCCTTCATTCCGATGATGGACGAGGTGATCCAGCGCAGCGGTACCTACGGCGTCAAGGAAGTGGTCATCGGCATGGCCCACCGGGGCCGTCTCAATCTGCTGGTCAATATCCTCGGCAAGAGCCCGTCGGAGCTGATCGACGAGTTCGACGGCAAGAAGCAGCTCGAGCGCGGTTCCGGTGACGTCAAGTATCACCAGGGCTTCAGCTCCAACGTCATGACGCCGGGCGGCGAAGTGCACCTGGCACTGGCCTTCAACCCCTCCCACCTGGAGATCGTCTCTCCGGTGGTCGAGGGGTCGGTGCGCGCGCGTCAGGACCGTCGCGACGACGTCGATGGCGAGCAGGTGCTGCCGGTGGTGATCCACGGCGATGCCGCCTTCGCCGGTCAGGGCGTGGTCATGGAGACCTTCCAGATGTCGCAGACCCGCGGTTACAAGACCGGCGGCACGCTGCACATCGTGATCAACAACCAGGTCGGTTTCACCACGTCGCGCCCCGACGACGCGCGCTCCACCGAATACTGCACCGACATCGCCAAGATGGTTCAGGCGCCGATCTTCCACGTCAACGGCGACGACCCGGAAGCCGTGCTGCATGCGACCCAGGTGGCGGTGGACTATCGCAAGGCGTTCAAGCGCGACGTGGTCATCGACCTGGTCTGCTACCGCCGCGCGGTCACAACGAGGCCGACGAGCCCTCCGGCACTCAGCCGCTGATGTACGCCAAGATCAAGTCGCACAAGTCGACGCGCACGCTCTACGTCGAGCAGCTGATCGAGGAGGGCGTGCTCACCGAGGAGCAGGCCAAGCAGATGGGCGAGCAGTATCGCGACGATCTGCTGGCCGGCAATCACGTCGCCAATGCGCTGGTGAAACAGCCCAACACCGGCCTGTTCGTCGACTGGACCCCGTACCTGGGCCACGAGTGGAGCGGTGACACCGATACCAGCTGCGATCTCGAACACCTGCGTCAGCTGGCGCAGAAGATGAGCGAGATTCCCAACGGGGTCGAGGTTCAGCGCCAGGTATCACGGGTCTACGAAGAGCGTCGCAAGATGCTCGCCGGCAACCAGCCGCTCAACTGGGGCTTCGCCGAGACCCTGGCCTACGCCACCCTGGTCGACGCCGACCATCCGGTGCGACTGACCGGCCAGGACGCCGGCCGCGGGACCTTCTCCCACCGCCACGCCGTGGTCCACAACCAGGAAGACGGCTCGACCTACATTCCGCTGCAGCATCAAGGAAGGGCAGCCGAACTTCACCATCCACGACTCCTTCCTCTCTGAGGAGGCGGTGCTGGCGTTCGAGTACGCTACGCTACCACTACGCCAATGCGCGATCATCTGGGAGGCCCAGTTCGGGGACTTCTTCAACGGCGCTCAGGTCGTGGTCGACCAGTTCATCTCCTCGGGCGAGTCGAAGTGGGCACGTCTGTGCGGGCTGACGCTGCTGCTGCCGCACGGTTACGAAGGCCAGGGGCCGGAGCACTCCTCCGCGCGTCTCGAGCGCTTCCTGCAGCTGTGCGCCGAGCACAACATGCAGGTGTGCGTGCCGACTACTCCGGCGCAGATCTTCCATCTGCTGCGGCGCCAGGTGATCCGTCCGCTGCGCAAGCCGCTGATCGTGATGTCGCCCAAGAGTCTGCTGCGTCACAAGGATGCCACGTCGACCATGGAAGAGCTGTCCGACGGCCGCTTCCAGATGGTCATCCCGGACATCGGCGAGCGCGATCCGCAGGCGGTCAAGCGGGCAGTCATCTGCTCGGGCAAGGTCTACTACGATCTGGCCAGCTACCGCGCCGAGAATCAGCGTGACGATACCGCGATCATTCGTGTCGAGCAGCTCTACCCCTTCCCCAAGGAAGAGCTGTTCGACGCGCTCAAGGCCTTTCCGAACCTGGAACAGGTCGTCTGGTGTCAGGAAGAGCCGCTCAACCAGGGCGCCTGGTATCAGAGCCAGCATCATCTTCGCCTGGTGGCGAGCATGGTGCGCGAAGGGTTGGACCACAGCCTCAAGTTCGCGGGTCGTCCGGCATCCGCCGCGCCCGCCGCAGGCTACATGTCGGTCCACGTGGCACAACAGAGCCAGCTGGTCGACGACGCCTTCAACGCCTGAGGCGCCATGCTGCCGGAACAGACGCGACAGAGAAGAGATTAAGGATACAACATGGCTACTGATATCAAAGCGCCGACTTTCCCCGAATCCGTTGCCGAGGGAACCGTTGCCACCTGGCACAAGAAGGTGGGCGACAGCGTCGAGCGCGATGAACTGATCGTCGAGATCGAGACCGACAAGGTGGTTCTGGAAGTGGTGGCGCCGGAAGCCGGCACGCTCTCCGAGATCAAGATCGAAGAGGGTGATACCTGCGAGTCCGAGCAGGTGCTGGGCGTGCTCGGCGCCGCCGGCGAAGGTGGCAAGGGTGGCGACGCCAAGACCGGCGACACCAGTGCCGACGATGCCAAGTCGGGTGACGCCAAGGGTGGCGATGCCAAGTCCGATGACGCCAAGGCCGACAAGAAGTCGTCTGCCAAGAAGCCGGCCGGTGGTGGCAAGCAGCACGAGGTCAAGGCGCCGAGCTTCCCGGAGTCGGTGCAGGAAGGCACCGTCGCCAGCTGGACCAAGAAGGTCGGCGAAGCGGTCAAGCGCGACGAGGTGCTGGCCGAGATCGAGACCGACAAGGTCGTGCTGGAAGTGGTCGCGCCGGCCGATGGCGCCCTGGCCGAGATCAAGGTCCAGGAGGGCGAGCAGGTAGAATCCGAGGCGCTGCTGGCGGTGTTCAGCGAAGGTGCCGAGGGTGCTGACAGCGATGATGCACTCGCCGAGCAGGCCGCCAGCGACGACGACGGCGAGGCGGATGCCAAGGTCGACGGCAAGATCCTCGCACCGGCAGCGCGCAAGCTGGCAGCCGAGAACGATCTCGACGTGGCCAAGATCGAAGGCACCGGTAAGGGCGGTCGCGTCCTGAAGGAAGACGTTCAGAAGGCCATCGACAGCGGTTCGGCCAAGAAGTCCGCCGCGCCCAAGGCCGACAAGTCGGCTGCTGCACCCAAGGCCGCTCCCGCGGTCGAGGGCGAGCGGCCCGAGCAGCGCGTGCCGATGAGCCGCCTGCGTCAGACCATCGCCAAGCGCCTGGTCCAGGCCCAGCAGACCGCGGCCATGCTCACCACCTACAACGAGGTGGACATGAGCGCGGTGATGGCGCTGCGCAGCCAGTACAAGGACACCTTCCAGAAGGCCCACGACGTCAAGCTCGGTTTCATGGGCTTCTTCGTCAAGGCGGCGACCGAGGCGCTCAAGCGCTTCCCCGACGTCAACGCCTCGATCGACGGTACCGACATCGTCTATCACGGCTACCAGGACATCGGCGTCGCCGTCTCCACCCCGCGGGGTCTGGTGGTGCCGGTCCTGCGTGATACCGACAGCATGAAGCTGGCCGATATCGAGAAGGCGATCGGCGACTTCGGTAGCCGCGGCCGCGATGGCAAGCTCGGCATCGAAGACATGCAGGGCGGCACCTTCACCATCACCAACGGCGGTATCTTCGGCTCGCTGATGTCGACGCCGATCCTCAATCCGCCGCAGACCGCGATCCTGGGCATGCACAAGATCCAGGAGCGTCCGATGGCGGTCAACGGCAAGGTCGAGATCCGCCCGATGATGTATCTGGCGGTCTCCTACGATCACCGCATGATCGACGGCAAGGATGCGGTCCAGTTCCTGGTGGCGATCAAGTCGCTGCTCGAGGACCCGGCGCGTCTGCTGCTGGACATCGACCGCCCGACATTCGGATCCGCCGGGGCCGCCTCGGCGGATGGCACACGAGACGAACAGGAAATCTTTCATGGCCGATAAATTCGATGTGATCGTCATTGGCGCCGGCCCTGGTGGCTACGTGGCCGCGATCCGCGCCGCGCAACTGGGGCCTCAAGACGGCCTGTGTCGAGAAGTGGGTGAACAAGGAAGGCAAGACCGTCCACGGCGGCACCTGCCTCAACGTGGGCTGTATCCCGTCCAAGGCGCTGCTCGAGACCTCGCACAAGTTCGTCGAGACGCGTGACCACTATGCCGAGATCGGCATCAACGTCGGCGACGTCGCCACCGACGTCAAGAAGATGATGGGAGTTCAAGAACAGCGTCATCGCCAAGAACACCGGCGGTATCAGCATGCTGTTCAAGTCCAACGGCGTCACCGCGCTGGAAGGTACCGGCAAGCTGCTCGACGGTAAGCAGGTCGAAGTGACCGGCCACGATGGCAAGAGCCAGACCTACGCCGCCGACAACGTCATCATCGCTTCCGGCTCGGTGCCGGTGAACATTCCGCCGGCACCGATGACCGATGACATCATCGCGACTCCGCCGGTGCGCTCGAGTTTCAGTGAAGCGCCCAAGCGTCTGGGCGTGATCGGGGCCGGCGTCATCGGTCTCGAGCTGGGCAGCGTATGGAGCCGTCTGGGCAGTGAAGTGACCGTGCTCGAAGCGCTCGACAGCTTCCTGCCGATGGTCGACCAGGCGATCTCCAAGGAGACCCTGACTGCTCAAGAAGCAGGGCCTGGACATCAAGCTGGGCGCTCGCGTCACCGGCTCCGAGGTCAAGGGTAAGGGCGACAAGCGCGAAGTCGTGGTCCAGTACACCGACAGCGACGCGGCGAGCAGGAGCAGACCTTCGACAAGCTGATCGTTTGTGTCGGCCGCAAGCCCTACACCGACAAGCTGCTCGACGATGGCGCCGGCGTGAAGCTCGACGAGCGCGGCTTCATCCGCGTCGACGACCAGTGCCGCACCAGCGTCTCCGGCGTCTATGCCATCGGTGACGTGGTGCGCGGGCCGATGCTGGCGCACAAGGCCTCGGAAGAGGGCGTGATGGTCGCCGACATCATCGCCGGGCAGAAGCCGGAGATGAACTACGACACCATCCCCAGCGTCATCTACACCGCGCCGGAAGTGGCCTGGGTCGGCATGAACGAGCAGCAGGCCAAGGAGCAGGGGATCGACGTCAGCACCGGCACCTTCCCGTTCTCCGCCAGCGGTCGTGCGCTCGCCAACAACGCCCCGGAAGGCATGGTCAAGGTCGTCGCCGACGCCAAGACCGACCGCATTCTCGGTGTGCACATCCTCGGTCAGCACGCCGGCGAGCTGATCGCCCAGGGCGTCATTGCCATGGAGTTCGGCTCCAGCGCCGAGGATCTGGCCCTGACCTGCTTCGCTCACCCGACACTTTCCGAAGCGGTCCACGAAGCGGCGCTGGCCGTCGACGGTCACGCCATTCACATGGCCAACCGCAAGAAACGCAAGTAAGTCACACGCTTCGCGCATCTTGCTAGAGGTGCCGTTCTGGTTTCGGAGCGGCACGGGGGCGGGGGCCTTTCAGCGGCCCCTGCCATTCGAGTCACATGCAACCTAATGGCATGAATCGATGAACCTTCACGAGTATCAGGGCAAGCAACTGTTTGCCGATTACGGTCTTCCGGTGTCCAAAGGCTTCGCCGTCGACACCCCCGAAGAAGCGGCACAGGCCTGCAAGAAAATCGGTGGCGACAAGTGGGTCGTCAAGGCCCAGGTTCACGCGGGCGGCCGCGGCAAGGCCGGTGGCGTCAAGCTGATCAAGAGCCCGGAAGAAGCCAAGGCATTCGCCGAGCAGTGGCTGGGCAAGAACCTGGTGACCTACCAGACCGACGAAAAAGGTCAGCCGGTCGCCAAGATTCTGGTCGAGAACTGCACCGACATCGCCAGCGAGCTCTACCTGGGTGCCGTGGTCGATCGCGCCACCCGTCGTGTGGTCTTCATGGCCTCCACCGAGGGCGGTGTCGAGATCGAGAAGGTCGCCGAAGAGACGCCCGAGAAGATCCTCAAGGCCGAGATCGATCCGCTGGTCGGCGCACAGCCTTACCAGGCGCGTGAGCTGGCTTTCCAGCTGGGTCTGAACAAGGACCAGATCAAGCAGTTCACCAAGATCTTCCTGGGTCTCTCCAAGCTGTTCCACGACAAGGATCTGGCCCTGCTGGAGATCAACCCGCTGGTGATCACCGACGAAGGCAATCTCCACTGCCTCGACGCCAAGATCAACCTGGACGCCAACGCCCTCTACCGTCACCCGGACCTGCAGGCGATGCGCGATCCGTCGCAGGAAGACGAGCGTGAAGCCCACGCCCAAGAGTGGGAACTCAACTACGTCGCCCTCGACGGTAACATCGGCTGCATGGTCAACGGTGCCGGTCTGGCCATGGGCACCATGGACATCGTCAACCTGAACGGCGGCAGTCCGGCCAACTTCCTCGACGTCGGTGGCGGCGCGACCAAGGAGCGGGTGGCGGAAGCGTTCAAGATCATTCTCTCCGACACCAACGTCAAGGCCGTGCTGGTCAACATCTTCGGCGGCATCGTGCGTTGCGACATGATCGCCGAAGGCATCATCGGTGCCGTCGAGCAGGTCGGCGTCAACGTGCCGGTCGTGGTGCGTCTGGAAGGTAACAACGCCGAGCTGGGTGCCGAGAAGCTGGCCTCCAGCGGTCTGAACATCATCGCTGCTACCAGCCTGACTGACGCGGCTCAGCAGGTCGTCAAAGCGGCGGAGGGCAAGTAATGAGTATCCTGATCGACAAGAGCACCAAGGTCATCTGCCAGGGCTTCACCGGTGGCCAGGGGACCTTCCACTCCGAGCAAGCGATCGCCTACGGCACCAACATGGTCGGCGGCGTCACCCCGGGCAAGGGCGGCCAGGAGCACCTGGGCCTGCCGGTGTTCAATACCGTCAAGGAAGCGGTCGAGCAGACCGGCGCCGAGGCCAGCGTGATCTACGTGCCCGCTGCCTTCTGCAAGGACTCGATCCTCGAAGCCGCCAACGCCGGCATCAAGCTGATCGTGTGCATCACCGAAGGTATCCCGACGCTGGACATGCTCGACGTCAAGGTCAAGTGTGACGAGCTGGGCGTGCGCCTGATCGGCCCCAACTGCCCCGGCGTGATCACCCCGGGTGAGACCAAGATCGGCATCATGCCGGGTCACATCCACAAGCCGGGCAAGGTCGGTATCGTGTCGCGCTCCGGCACCCTGACCTACGAAGCGGTCAAGCAGACCACCGATCACGGCTTCGGCAGTCCACCTGCGTGGGCATCGGCGGCGACCCGATTCCGGGGTCCACCTTCATCGACATCCTCGAGATGTTCGAGAAGGATCCGCAGACCGAAGCGATCGTGATGATTGGTGAGATCGGCGGTACCGCCGAAGAGGAAGCCGCGGCTTACATCAAGGCCAACGTCTCCAAGCCGGTGGTCTCTTACATCGCCGGTGTCACCGCGCCTCCGGGCAAGCGCATGGGCCATGCCGGTGCGATCATCTCCGGTGGCAAGGGCACCGCGGACGAGAAATTCGCCGCGCTGGAAGACGCCGGGGTCAAGACCGTGCGTTCGCTCGCCGAGATCGGTGATGCGCTGAAAGCCGTTACCGGCTGGTAAGCGCTTCACGGCGCGATACTTGCGCTGCAACGACGGCCCGCCAGGCACTGCCTGGCGGGCCGTTTGCGTTCTGGCTGGCTATATCAGGCGTTGAGCCGGCGGCGCTGTCGCCATTGCGATACTGGAAGGTGGTTCAGAGAAGTGGCGCGGTACTGGTCATCAGCCCCGCTGCTGGCGCCGAGCCATCATGCGCAGGAAGGCGCGGCCGGCGGTGGCGAGAAAGATCGGGAAGCCGGCCAGCAGATAGAAGTAGTAGGTGACGAAGCGCCAGATCAGCACCGAGGCGGCTGCCGCCTGGGCGCCGATCAGTGGCGTCAGTAGCGCCGAGAGGTGAGTTCGGCACCGCCGGCGCCCCCGGGCAAAAAGCTCAACTGACCGGCGGCCATCGACACCATCTGCACCAGGAAGGTCCAGGCCCAGTCGATATGCTGTCCCAGCCCCTGAACCACCAGGAACAGCACGCTGTAGCGCACCAGCCAATGGGCGCAGCAGAGCAGGAAGATGGCGAACAGCAGCCAGCGCGGCAGGCGCAGGGTCTCGACCAGCGAGTTGCGAAAGTGCGCAGACGCCGCGCCAGGCCGAAGCGCGAGCGGCGTGACATTGAGCTTCTCGAGCCAGCGCCCGGTCACCTGCATCACCCGGTTGTAGTGGCTCAGGGTCAGCCACAGGATCGCCAGCGCGCTGACCAGAAGGGTCGTGGGTAGCCCTACCAGCCAGCCCAGCTGTAGATCGACCGCCTCGATCAGCACATAGGCGGCGACGCCGACTAGACCGGAGAGGAAGAACAGCAGGTCGGTGAGCTGGTCGACGGCGAAGATCGCCGAGGATTGCGCCGGGCGCACCCCGCGCCGGGCGAGCAGGCCGAGCAGGGTCAGCGGCCCGCCGGTGCCACCCGGGGTGGCACAGATGGCGAATTCGGTGGCCATCACGATCGAAAAGGCGCGCGCCTGTGATAGCTTGCGGCGCGCCCGGCCAGCAGTAGGCGCAGGCGCAGGGCGTTGAGATTCCAGCACACGAAGATCATGCCCAGCATCAGCAGTAGCTGAGAAGTGGGGAAGCCGCGCAGTTCGGTGACGATACCGCGCCCGCCGATCAGCAGGGGAATCGCCAGTGCCGCCACCAGGCCCAGCACCAGGCACCAGATGATCCGTTTCATGCCGCCGAACGATCCTTGCGCGTGGCGAGGTCGGGCGCGTGATGCTCCAGCCAGTGCTGCTTGGTCACTGCCTGGCGCCCCTCGCCCATGAGCTGCTCCACCAGCCGATACCAGTAGTCGTAGGAGACGCGGTAGCGCATGTCGACCGGATGCAGGGCCAGGCGCAGCAGTGCAGCCTGCTTAAAGCGCGCCTGCTGGACGGCACTGACCACCCGTGACATGCCGCGTCGCCAGGCGCTGCGCGCGCTCCACACGATGCTCGGCGCCTTGATCGGCTCGAAACCGGGCAGGCGGTAGAGCTGCTGCGGGTCACTGGTGTAGGTGAACGGGCGCTGGCGCAGCGCGGCCCGGGTGCCCTGGCTCATCAGCCAGGCCGGCGCTACGAAGCCACCGTGGGGCCAGCCGCAGGTGTCGAACTGGGCCATGCCGTCGTCGAGCAGGGCGCCGGCGGTGGCCTGGTCGAGGGTGTAGAACTCACCCTCCCAAGTGTAGATGCGGCGCATGTAGAAGTCGTGAAGGGTACGTGGCCGGGGCGCATCGTCACGGTGAAGTAGCCGTGCAGCACCAATTCGTCGCCGCGGGCGAGGCGGCTGTCCAGGACCCGGCGCAGCGCATCGCTATGGCGGCACTCGCCGCGACCGTGGAAGTCGGGCACCACCAGCCAGGTAATGGGGATCGGGCCGAGACGCTCGCTCAGGCGGTCGATCGCCGCGACGAAACCTTGGTAGTCGGGCCAGGTTTCCGGGGCGATATCATGCAGGACCAGTGAAAAATGCCGTTCAAACCATGCTGCGACCCATGCTGCGCTGCCGTGGCGCTGGCGGTGGCATTGGTCAGGCGGCGATAGTGCGTGAGCAGACCATCGATGACGATGTCCCAGTCGTGTGGCGCTCGACGTAGCGACGTGCACGGCGTCCGGCCTGTTCGGCATCGTGCTGGGTGAACAGTTCGCGTACGCCGCGCGCATATCGGCAGGGGAGTGCGGCTCGCTGAGCAGGCCGCAACCCAGCGGTACGTTCTCCGCCCAGCGCGCCGGCGCGCGCAGCGATCACCGGAATGCCGCACGCCATCGCTTCCAGCGCGACCAGCCCGAAGGTCTCTTGGGTGCCGGCGTGAACCAGGGCGTCGCTGGAGGCGAGCCAGCCGGCGACCTCCTCGGTCGGGTGTAGCGGTCGATCACGCTGACGTTGTCCGGCGTCTGGCTGGGCATGCTGGGACCGACCAGCAGCAGGTGATAGCCCTTGCCCAGTTGACGGGCCATCTCCAGCAGGTGGTGCAGGTTCTTCTCGCGCGAACCGCGGCCGACGAAGATCAGAAGCTTGGTGTCGTCGTCGAGGCCGAGCTTGGTGCGCAGTGCTGGATCGCGGAACCGCGGGTGGAAGCTCTCGAGGTCCACCCCCAGCGGCTGTACCGCGACATGCTCGATCCCCAGTCGGGTCAGGCGCTCGGCCATCACTCGGCTGGGCGCCAGCACCTGGTCGAAACGGCGGTAGAGGCGGTAGACGTAGCGCTCGACCAGGCGGTCGGTGCCGCTACCGAGGCGATTGCTGATCAGGCGCGGCAGGTCCGAGTGGTAAAAGCCGACCACTGGCACGTCGAGCTTGCGCCCGGCATCGAGCGCGGCCCATCCGGTGACGTAGGGGTCGCCCGCTTCGATGATATCCGGCTTGACGCGCAGCAACTCGCGTTCCCAGCCGCGACGGCGCAGCGGAAAGCGATAGCCCTGACTGAACGGCAGCGGCGGCGAGGCACTTCGTAGACGCCGCCGTGGAGACGCGCTCGGCGCCGGGAATCAGCAGGCTGCAGGTGACCCCGGGAAGCTTGGCCAGGCGCCGGTGCTTGGCGTCGAGGTAGGTACGGACCCCGCCACTGGCAGGGGCATAGAACATCGTGACGTCGGCAATATGCAACGAGCCGCTCCTCTAAAAAACGATCCCTGTCGATATGGCGCATTCCCGAGAACGGCGATGACGCCAGAAAAGACCGGATGACGGAGTGTCGGCGGATCGCTCGCGCCGCGCGTTGAAGGTCTTTCCTGGACAGCAGTATATCGCGTCGCTGTCACAGGGTGTTCACACCATGGTGGTAGCCTGCGTGCGCCATCCCTGGCGCACGCGGCTCGGTTCATGTCACTCGGCGGGTGTCGCCACCAGCGAGCGGGTCGCTTCGCGCGCCTCGACGAGCTTGACGCGCAGTGTTCCGCCCAATTGATAGCGCGGCTCGCCGGCGATCTGGATGCGGCCTTCCTTGTCGTCGATCGCCACCTGATTGCGGTCGCTGTGCAGCATCGGCGCGGGGATGAAGGCGGTGGCGCCGTTGGCGCTCAGCCGCACGCGCATGCCGCCGCGGCGGATATCGATGATATCGGCGTCGTACACCGTGCCTTGATCCAGGTATTGACCCAGATAACGCACGTATAGCCAGTCTTTGACGTCACGTTCGGCCATTCGGTTCAGTCGGCGGCGTTCGGTCAACTGCTCGGTCAGCCGCTGGCTGGCCTCGGCCGGCGCCGCTTCACCCTTGAGCACGCGCTTGATCAGACGATGATTGACCATGTCGCCGTACTTGCGGATCGGCGAGGTCCAGGTGGCGTAGGCAGGCAGGCCCAGACCAAAGTGGGGGCCGGGGCGGGCCGACATGTTGGTGTAACCCTGGAAGCGGCGCAGGCGGGCGTCGAGCCAAGCATCCTCGCGGCTGTCCAGCGCCCGGCGCAGCTCGCGGTAGCGCGGCAGCTCGCTGAGCTGCTCGCGCTCCACCTCGATCCCCTGGGCGGCGAGGAACTCCAGCGCCGGGTCGAGCTTCTCCGGCTCGAAAGCGTGGTGGACGTTGAAGATGCCGTGCCCCACCTCCCGCGACAGCAAATCGGCGCAGCAGGCGTTGGCGACGATCATCGCCTCTTCGATCATGCGCTGGCCGGTGCGGCGGGTTTCGGTACGGATAGCGAGCACGTTGCCGGCGTCGTCGAGATCGAAGACGTAGTCGGGGCGATCCTTGAACACTAGGGTGTTCTGTTCGCGCCAGGCTGCCCGGGCCTGGGCCAGGTCGCGCAGGGCCTCGAGCTGGGGCGCGATCGCCGCTGCCGGTGTCGCGGCGTTATCGACGCCTTCGAGCCAGTCGGATACATCGTAGACCAGCCGCGCCTGGGAGCGGATGGTCGCGGCGAAGAAGCGATACTCGCCAAGGGTGCCGTCGCGGCCCACCTGCAGACGGCAGGCAAGCACCGGACGCTCGACGTCGGGCTTGAGCGAGCACAGATCGTCGGCCAGCGCCTCCGGCAGCATGGTCACGTTCTGACCCGGCAGGTAGACGGTGAAGGCGCGGGTGCGCGCTTCCTGGTCGGCCGGATGAGATTCGTCGACATAGGCGGTGGGGTCGGCGATGGCGACGGTCAGGGTCCAGCCGTCGTCGCGGGTCTCGACGCGCAGGGCGTCGTCCATGTCGCGGGTCTTCTCACCGTCGATGGTGAAGAACGGCTCGGCGGTGAGGTCTTCGCGCTCGAGCCCCTCTTCCTGCAGCGGCCAGGACTCCGCCGCCGGCGGGCACTCCTGCTCCAGCGCATGGCGCGCCAGGGTCACCCGCCACGGCACGGCAGGGTCGTCGCGCTTGACCACCAGCTCGTCGATCTGGGTGAAAAAGCCGCGGTCGTCGGCACGCAGCGGATGGCGCACCAGACGTGCCACACACCAGTCGCCGTCGGCGATGCTGGCCTCGTCGAGGGAGCGCTTGATGCGCGCCTTGAGCGGCTGGTTGATCGAGGGGTGGTCGGGGATTACCGCCAGGCGGCCCTCGCGCAGCTGCACGCGGGCGATGAAGCGATCGAGAGAGGCTTCGATCAGCTTCTCCGGCTCGGCCTGCTTCTTGTCGCCATCCTCCTTGATCGCGGCCTCGATACGGTCGCCGTGCAGAACCTGCTTCATGGCGGGCGGGGGAATGAAGTAGGAGGTCCCGTCCTCGGTCTCGAGGAAACCGAAGCCCTTGTCGGTGGCTTTGATCGTGCCTTGGGCACGCGGGGTCTGGGCGCGGATGTTTGCTTCAGCTGGGCCAGAAGAGCGTTGTTCTGCAGCATCGTATCGAATCGGTCGTTGGGCGAGAGCGCCACTATACGGATTCCCGCCTTTTCACGCCAACCCGCCGCGCCGGCTCCTGATCAGCGTGGCCGCCGCGTCAGACCGACGTCACGGCCTCGGCGATCGGTGTCTCGCCTGCCAACAGCACATACTCGCGCGCTGGGGCGGGATGCCCGAGCACCGCCAGGGCAACGCTGGCGACGTCGTCGCGTGATATCTCGCCGCTGGTCGCAGCCGCCTGCGACAGTGCGACGCGGCCGCTACCCGGTTCATCGGTGAGGCGCCCCGGTCGCAGCACCGTCCAGTCGAGCTCGCTGGCCATCAGGTAGGCGTCGGCAGCGCGCTTGGCGACCAGATAGGGCTGCAGCTTCTCGGGCCCCGTCAGCGGATCGACGTGCAGCGTGGAGACCATCACGAAGCGTCGGATGCCGGCTTCGCGTGCCTCGTCCACCGCGCGCATGGCGCCATTGAGATCGATCATCAGGGTGCGGTCGAGGCCGGTGGACGCGCCGGATCCGGCGGTGAACAGCACCGCATCGCAGCCCTCGAAGGCGTCTGCCATGTCGCCGGCGAGATCGCCGATCACGCTCTCGACGCCCAGCTCGTCGAAGAATGCCTGCTGAGAGGTGTCGCGGAGCATGGCCCGCACCGGCGTCCCCTGGGCGGCGGCCTGCTGGCAGAAGCGGCGACCGATCTGGCCGTTGGCACCGATGACCAGTGTCTTGCTCATCTCTTCTGTCTCCTTACTGTCTTGATGACGTATCGGGTCTATCTGAGAGCATGGCAGAGGATGCGGGATACGACCAAAGTGGGGGCTGGTGAAGTGGTATTGCAGTGGTTATGTTAGTGGTATTGAACTGGTATCTATTTCTGACGCCTAACCTCGGGGAACCACGCCATGCCGTCGTCACTCTCCCGCCTGCAACTCGATGCTTCGCGCGCCACGCCGCTCTATCGGCAATTGGCGCAGCAGTTGATCGAGGCGATCGAGTCGGGGGACTGGGAGGCGGGCGAGGCGCTGCCCTCCGAGCGGGTGCTGGCGGAGACGCTGGATATTTCGCGCATCACCGCGCGCAAGGCGCTCGACCGACTGGTGGCGCTGGGGCTCATCCAGCGCAGCCGCGGCTCGGGCACCTTCATCGCTCCTAGGCTCAATCAGTCGCTGACCCGGCTCACCAGTTTCACCGAGCTGCTGGTGCAGCGCGGGCATCGCCCCAGCTCACGCTGGCTCGAGCGGCGCCTGGGCGTGCCCACGGCAGAAGAGGGATTGCGCCTGGGGCTGACCGCGGACAGCCGGGTAGCGCGGTTGAAACGCCTGCGCCTGGCTGACGAGGTGGTGGTGGCGGTGGAGGAGAGCTGCCTGCCGGTGAGCGTGGTGGCCGACCCGCAGGCGGTCGAGCACTCGCTCTACCGCTATCTCGAGAATCAGGGCACCCCGGTGGTGCGGGCGCTGCAGCACGTCTCGGCGTGTAACGCGGACGCTGAGCTGGCGGCGCTGGCCGAGGTCGCCGAGTCCCAGGCGCTGCTGGTGATGACGCGTCTGGGCTATCTGGCGGACGGAAGGGCGGCGGAGCTGACCGTCACCTACTGCCGGACCGACTACTACGACTTCATGGTGGAACTGACGCAGTGATGCCGGCGGCGGCATCACCCGAGGAGAGTACATGCTGTACGGCAACATCCTGACCCCGGAGGGCTGGCGCCTGGGCTGGCTGCGCTGGCAGGCAGGGCGGGTGACGTCGATCGACGGTGAGGCGGTCGACCCGACCGCCAACGATCACCCGCGGCTGCTACCGGGGTTCGTCGACCTGCACGTGCATGGCGGCGGCGGTGCCGATGCCATGGAGGGGGGCGAGGCCGCGGCGACGCTGGCACGCACCCACATGCGCTTCGGCACCACCAGCCTGCTGGTCACGACCATGACCGCGCCGCCGGCGGAGATCGAACGTGCCTGCGCGATGCCGCGGCGTGGATCGCCGCGCCCCCCGAACGCGCCGCGCGGCTGCTCGGCGTGCATCTAGAAGGCCCCTATATCAATCCCGGCAAGCTCGGCGCCCAGCCGCCGCATGCGCGCCCCGGAGTGATCGCGGAGGTCGAGGCGCTTTTGGCGCTGGCACCGATCCGGCTGTTGACCCTGGCCCCGGAACTCTCCGGGCATGCCGAGCTGATCCGCCATCTGGATGGGCGCGGCGTGCGGGTGCAGATGGGGCACTCGCTGGGCAGCTACGAAGAGGGGGTAGCGGGGCTTGCCCACGGTGCCCGCGGTTTCACGCACCTGTTCAACGCCATGAGTGGCCTGCACCATCGCAAGCCGGGCATGGTCGGCGCCGCCCTGGCCCACGCCGAGTACGCCGAGATCATCCCTGACCTGCTACACGTGCACCCGGGGGCGATCCGCGCTGCGCTGCGCTGCATTCCGCGGCTCTACGCGGTGACCGACTCCACCGCGGCGGCGGGCATGCCCGATGGTGAGTATCGGCTCGGCGCGCAGCAGGTCACCAAGTGCCTGGGCGGCGTGCGCCTGGCCGATGGCACGCTCGCCGGCAGCACCCTGACCATGGATCAGGCGCTGCGCAATCTGGTCGCCATCGGTCTCGATCTGGCCGATGCGGCCCAGCGGCTGTCGCGTTTTCCCGCGGAGTTCCTCGGCGAGCAGGAGATCGGCCGGCTCGCACCCGGCGCCCACGCCGACGTTGCGGTGATGAGTGCCGATCTCGATCTCGACGCCGTCTATGTCGGCGGGGAGTGTGTCCACCGCCGCGACGCGGCGTCTACCACGGAGACAGACCCATGTCGCTGATGCTGGAAGAGGCACTGAGCGCCCCGCAACGCCTGCGCGAACAGTGGCAGGCCAATGCTGCCGCGATGGCCGCGTTGGGGGGCGAGCTGCGGGAAGCCGGTCTGCGCGGCGCGGTGACCGTGGCACGTGGCAGCTCCGATCATGCGGCGGCCTATTTTGCCTACCTCGGCATGAAGCGTCTCGGTCTGCCGATCGCCTCGATTCCGCCTTCGCTGACCACCCTCGCCGGGACGCCTTGGCGGGTCTCCGGGCAGTTGGCGTTGGCGATCTCGCAGTCCGGGGCGAGCCCCGATCTGATCGCTACCCAGCGCGCGCTGGCGGCGGGCGGGGCGCGCACGCTGGCGCTGGTCAACGCGCCCGACTCCGAGCTGGCGGCGGCCTCGCAGCACAACCTGGGCCTGCACGCCGGGGTCGAGCATAGCGTGGCCGCGACCAAGAGTTATCTCGCGACCCTGGCCGCAGCGGCGCATCTGATCGCGGCCTGGCAGGGCGACCCCGAGCTGCTGAGTGCCCTCGAGCGGCTACCCGAGCGGCTGGAAAGCGCCGCCGCCTGCGATTGGCAAGCCGCCGTGGAGGCGCTGAGTGGCGCCGACCGGCTGCTGGTGATCGGGCGCGGGGTGGGGCTCGCCGTCGCCCAGGAGGCGGCGCTCAAGTTCAAGGAGACCTGCGGCATTCAGGCCGAGGCGTTCAGCGCCGCCGAGGTCAAGCATGGCCCGATGGCGCTGATCGAACCCGGCTACCCGGTGCTGGTACTGGCGCCGCCGGGGCCGGATCAGGCCGGCCTGCTCGATCTGGCGACATGGCTGCGCGGGGTCGGCGCGCGGGTACTGCTGGCGGCGGACGCCAGCGTCGCCGGGCGCGAGCTGGACGTCAATGACGCCGGTCACGACGATCTCCAGCCGCTGGCGGTGATCCAGAGCTTCTACGTCATGGCGGCACGTCTGGCGGTGGCCCGGGGCGGGGATCCCGACTGCCCGCGCGCATCTGCAGAAGGTGACCCGAACACTCTAGGTTATGTACGAAAACTACCTGCGCTTGGCAATACGGCGTTAAAAATCGGCTCAAAATGCTCATTTACACCCCGTAAACTCCGCGTTTTCGCCAATTTTTGCCTTGTCTTGCCTTCGCTCGCTGACTTTTCGCACAGAACCTAATTTTACGCTCGGCCGCTCCCCGTCGCCCCCACTCACTATCTCGGGTGGGGGCGAGGGCAGGGCTCTCTCCATCACGCTTTTATCCGCCGCCGGAGGTCTCATGGCTGCTTCTCCCCACATGCTCAGTGCGCCCCTGCGAGGCCTGGTGGTGGCGCTCGGCGATCTACCCGATCCGGTCTTCGCGTCCGAGGCCCTGGGGCCCGGGATCGCGCTCGATCCGCTCGATGACACCCTTCACGCCCCCTGCGACGGCGAGGTGATCCAGTGTGCGCGGACGCGCCATGCGCTGACCCTGCGTGACGACACCGGTGGTGAGTGGCTGCTGCACCTGGGGCTCGATACCGTCGATCTGGCCGGCGACGGCTTTTCCCTGATGGTCGCCGAGGGTGAGCGGGTCATCGCCGGCACGCCGCTACTGCGCTTCGACGCCGATCGGGTGGCGAGCCAGGCCAAGGCGCTGCTGACACCGATCGTGCTGACCAACGTCGTGGATCAGCGCCTCGAGCTGCTGGTGGCTCCGGGGCAGGTGGTCGAGCGCGGAGAGCCGCTGCTGCTTTGCCATGGCGAGGTTGGTGGGGGGGCAGACGGCGCGAGCCGCACCGAGACGTTGAGCGATGCGGGGCGTGATGCGACAAGTAGCACCGACGAATGTACTAGCGAAGGCGCTGAGGCCCGCTGCGAGACGACTGTCGCCGCTGCCCGGTATCCATGCACGCCCGGCGGCGCGTCTGCGTGCCATCGCCCGGGCGCATGACGTCTCCCTGCGGCTGGTGGCGGCGGATGGCCGCGAGGCGACGCCGCGAGCGTCAGCGCGCTGCTCAACCTGGGGCTGGTTCAGGGTAGTCGGGTGACCCTGGTGGCCCGGGGTGCGCAGCGTCAGGCTGCACTCGCCGCCGCCAGCGCGCTGCTGGGCACCGAGGAGGCGTCTGATGTGTCCACAGCGCCCGAAGCTGTGTCCGCGGTGCCCGAGACCGCGCCGCCAGTGAGCGGTGCCCGCCATAGGGAAGAGGACTTGCTGCGGGGTATCAGCGCCAGCGCCGGGATGGCGATCGGTCCGCTTCGCCGCTACGAGCTGCCACTACCGCGGGTCGCTGAGACGGCAGCCGACCCGGCGGCAGAGCGACAGGCGCTGGCGGCAGCGCTGGAAACGGTTGCCGCGACGCTGGAAAGCGCTCGGCATTCGGCCGACGCCCAGGGTCAACAGGAAGAGGCGGAGATCTTCGACGCCCACTTGGCCTGGCTGGAGGACCCGGCGCTGCGCGAGGCGGCCGAGCATCATATCGCCGCCGGGTCCAGCGCCGGGCAGGGCTGGTACGCCGCGCTGCAGGCCGAGATCGAGCGCCTGCGGCAGAGCGAGAGCGCGCTGCTGGCGGCGCGCGTCGACGATCTGCGCGACCTGCAGCGGCGGGTGATGGCGCCGCTGGCAGCGGACGCCGGCGCCGCCGAAGCCGCGGATGACGATCTCGACGGGGCGATATTGATCGCCCGCGAGATGACGCCGTCACAGTTCGTGGCCGTGGCCGGGCGTATCCAGGGATTGTGTCTGGCCGCCGGGGGTGCCACTTCGCATCTGGCCATCCTGGCCCGCGCGCGGGGGGTGCCCTGCGTGATGGGGTTGGGCGAGGCGCTGCTCTCGCTCACTGCCGAACGTGCCGTGCTCGACGCTACCCATGGCGTGCTCGAGAGCGCGCCCGATGCCGAGCGTCTGGCGGCGCTTGTGGCCGAACGTGAACGCCGACAGGCGCAGGCGCGTAGCGCGGCCGAGCAGGCCTGTGCGGCGGTGATCACCCGCGACGGCCGCCAGGTACAGGTTGCGGCCAATGTCGGTTCGGCGGCGGAGGCGCAGGCGGCCGCGCGGGCGGGTGCCGATGGCGTGGGCCTGCTGCGCAGTGAATTTCTGTTCCTGGGGCGTGCCGCGGCGCCGACCCGCGAAGTCCAGCGCCGCGAGTATGCCGCGGCGCTGGCCGCGCTCGATGGCAAGCCGGTGATCGTGCGCCTGCTCGATATCGGCGCCGACAAGCAGCTCGACTATCTGAGCCTGCCGGCGGCGCCCAATCCGGCCCTGGGCGAGCGCGGTATCCGCCTGTGGCAGACCTTTCCCGAGCTGTTCGAGACCCAGCTCGATGCACTGCTGCTGGCAGGCAACGAGGCGCCGGTGGCGGACGCGGCGACGCCGCTGCAGCTGATGCTGCCGATGGTGAGCGATGTCGGCGAGCTGCGCTGGGTGCGCCAGCGCCTGGCGGCGCGCGCCGCCGAGCTTGGCATCACCCGGCTGCCGGCCCTCGGGGTGATGATCGAGGTGCCGTCGGCGGCGTTGTGCGCCGTGAGCCTGGCCCGGGAGGCCGACTTCTTCTCTATCGGCACCAACGACCTGACCCAGTACGTCCTGGCGATGGATCGCGAGGTGGCGGGGTTGGCGGCGCACTGTGACGTGCTCCATCCCGGCGTGCTGCGGCTGATCCAGGCCACCCTCGAGGGGGCTCGAGGCCGCTGCCCGGTCGGGGTGTGCGGGGCGGCCGCCGGCGATCCACTGGCGGCGGCGCTGCTGGTGGCGATGGGGGTCGACGAGCTGTCGCTGGAACCCGCCGGCATCGCCGCTCTCAAGGCGTGGCTGCGCGAACTCGACGCTGCGGCCCTGGCTGCCCGGGTGCCGGAACTGCTGGCACTCGACGACGGTGCCGCGGTGCGCGCGGTGCTGGCGGCGTGGCTCGATGCCTCGGCACCCCGCGGCTTCGGCGTGATGAGCGAGCGCCGAGGTCATACTCACAACAAACAGTAGTACAAGCACAATAGCCAGGAGAGGGTCATGCTCCAGACGATGGGTACCCGGCTGATGGCCGGACTGCAGAAACTCGGGCGCTCGTTGATGCTGCCCATTGCCGTGCTGCCGGTGGCGGGATTGCTGCTGCGCCTGGGCCAGCCCGACCTGCTCGACATCGGGTTCGTCGCCAATGCCGGCAACGCGGTCTTTTCCCACCTGGCGCTGATCTTCGCCATCGGCGTGGCGGTGGGGTTCGCCGATGACGACAACGGTGCCGCTGGGCTGGCCGGGGTGGTCGGTTACCTGGTGCTGGAGGCGGTGCTCAAGACGCTCAACCCCGAGATCAACATGGGCGTGCTCGGCGGTATCATCATCGGCAGCGTGGCCGGGCTGCTCTACAACCGCTACAAGGCGATCAAGCTGCCGGACTATCTGGCGTTCTTCGGCGGACGACGCTTCATCCCCATCGTCACCGGGCTCTCCGCCGTGGCGCTTGGCGGGCTTTTCGGGGTGATCTGGCCGCCGATCCAGCACGCCATCGACCAGCTCGGCCAGTGGCTGATCGACGCCGGCGATCTGGGCCTGTTCGTCTATGGCGTGCTCAATCGCATTCTGATCGTCACCGGTCTCCACCATGTGCTCAACAGCTTCGTGTGGTTCGTGTTCGGCAGCTACGATGGCGCGACCGGCGATCTCAACCGCTTCTTTGCCGGCGACCCCAGTGCGGGTGGTTTCATGGCGGGGTTCTTTCCGGTGATGATGTTCGGGCTGCCGGCAGCGGCGCTGGCGATGTACCACGCCGCGCCGCGGGGCCGCCGCGCCCAGGTCGGCGGGCTGCTGCTGTCGTTGGCGCTGACCGCCTTTCTCACTGGGGTGACCGAGCCGATCGAGTTCTCGTTCATGTTCCTGGCACCGCTGCTCTATGCCTTCCATGCGCTGATGACCGGCCTGTCGATGGCGCTGATGGATCTGCTCGGGGTCAAGCTCGGCTTCACCTTCTCCGCCGGTGCCTTCGACTACGCGCTCTCCTACGGGCTTTCGACCCACGGCTGGATGATGATTCCAGTGGGGTTGGCCTACTTCGCGCTTTACTATCTGGTGTTCCGCTGGGCCATCGCGCGCTTCGACCTGCCCACGCCGGGGCGTGAGCCCGAGACGGCGACGACCACCGCGACGACGCTCGCCGGCCCGCGCGGACCGGCGTTCGTCGAGGCGCTCGGTGGGGCAGCCAATCTGGTCAGCGTGGGCGCCTGCACCACGCGGCTGCGGCTGGTGACGAAAGACGCGGACGCCATCGACGAGGCGACGCTCAAGGCACTGGGCGCGCGTGGCATTCTGCGGCTGCGCGGCGGTGGGCTGCAGGTGATCCTGGGGCCGATCGCCGACGCCGTGGCCGACGACATCCGCGGTGCGCTGCGCCAGCAGGGCGCTGCGGTCGATGCCGCGCCGGTGCCGGCAACGGGGGAAGCGGAGCGTGCCGAGTTGGCCGCCGCCGAGCTCGATGCCGACTCACAGGCGGCGTGGCTGGCAGTCGTGGGCGGGCACGACAACCTGCGCCAGGTGAATGTCGTCGCCACGACCCGGCTGCGCCTCGAACTGGCCGACCGTCGGCAGCTGGACGAGGCCACGCTGCGCGGGCTGGGTGCCGCGGGGGTACAGCGTTTTGCCGACGGTACTCTGCATGTGGTGATGGGGCCACAGGCGGCGGCAGTCGCCAAGAGTCTGGCTGACTGAGCCTCACGCGCGGCGCGACAGTGGTATCTTGAAGCGCGAAAGACGCCTGCGTCGTCCGCGCTTCAGGTGCGGCGCAGCGTCAACGCGACGCACCCAGTCCCATCCGCCAGAGCCACAGGAGCGCTCATGCCCCCCTACCTGATTGCCAGCGATCTCGACAGTACCCTGCTCGATGCCGAGCACCGTGTCGCTGCGTTGACCCGCGAGACCCTGGCGCAACTGGTCGCGCGTGGCCACACCCTGGCGCTGGCCTCCGGGCGTCACCACCTCGATATCGCCGCGATCCGGCGCCAGCTCGAACTCCCCGCCTGGATCATCAGCAGCAACGGTGCCTGCGTCTTCGATACCGACGACCGGGTGGTCAGCGAACGCCCGGTGCCGCCGGCGCTGGTGGAGGCGCTGGTGGAGCTGCCGCGGCCGGCGGCGGTGCGGCTCAATCTGTATACCCGTGAACGCTGGCTGATCGACGCCGAGGCACCGGAGCTGTTGCCGCTGCACGCCATGACCGGCTTCACCTACCAGGTCGATGAGCTGCGCGATTTGCGTCAGGAGGCCGTGAGCAAGGTGCTCTATATCGGGCGACCGGCGCTGCTTGCACCGCTCGAGCGCACGCTGCGCGAGCGCTACGGCGAGGCCCTGCATATCACCTATTCGGCGGCCAATTCACTGGAGGTGATGCAGCGCGGGGTGGACAAGGGCAGCGCGCTGGCGCAGACGCTGGCGGCGCTGGCGATGCCCGCCTCCCGGGCGCTGGCCTTCGGCGACAACTTCAACGACATTGAGATGCTGACGCTGGCCGGTAATGCCTTCGTCGTTGCCAATGCCCATCCCGAGGTGATCGCCCGGCTCCCCCGGGCGGAGCGCATCGGCGCCCATCACGAGGCGGCGGTGGCGCATACGCTGCGGCGTTTCTTCGCCCTCTGAGGGTACCCTGGCGCGTGCCGGCCCGCGCTCGACGCTGGCGGTCGGTGCGGTGGGTGTCAGCGGGCGGGCGGTTCGCGTCCGCTCTGGGCCGAGTCGTCCAGCCGGCGCAGCTGCTGCCATACCTCGCGACGGAGATCGGCCAGACGCGGGCGCTCGTCGGCGGTAAAGGCGATCGGGCGGGTGGTGGCGATGGCACGCAGGCCGAGCCTCGCGGTCAGCAGGCCTGCGCCCAGCCCCTGACCCGCGCGAGTGGAGAGCTTGGCGGCAAGATTCATCGACAGCAGGTCCATGCCGGCATCGGTGACCATCTCGCTGGCGCCGGCGAAGGCCATGTTGCGCAGCACCTCGCGGAACAGGCGCAGGCGGCTGGCGTAGCCGAGCTGCAAGCCATAGAGCGCGGCGATACGATCGAGCATGGCGATGTTGCGCCAGGCCATCAGCGCCATGTCGACCAGGGTCAGCGGGCTCACCGCGACCATCACTGCGGTCTCTCCCGACATTCGTGTGATCAGCCGGCGCGCGGCCTGATCCCGCGGGCGCAGTAGGTGCCAGGCGAGCAGTTCACGGGTCTCGGCGGCGCTGTGATGCGCCTCGTGCGCGGCGATGAAGGATTGCCAGTGCGGATGCCCCTGCGCGAGCCCCATCTGGGTGCGCAGCGCCTCGGCCAGTGCTAGTGGTTCGGCGTTCTCCTGGGCGCCTTCGCCGCTCGCCGGCCAGGTGTCGTCGAGACGCTCGCGCAGGCGGGCGTGGCGGCGCAGCTTGCGCAGTCGCCACAGCTCACCCAGCAGCGCCTTGCCGCCGAGGCCGATGGCCAGGAGTCCCAGCGCGCTCCAGGCGCCGGCCAGCCAGTCTCCGCCGAGGGTGGCGTGGTAGAGCGTCTGGCCCGCCTCCAGCGTGCCCAGTCCCAGGCTGGCAGTGAACAGCACCAGCAGCCCCCAGCGACGCTTGCGCGGCGGCGCCAGGGCGGCATCCAGCGCCGGCGAGGGCATCTCCTCTTCGGGTGCCGGGATCGAGGGCTGCTCGGGCAGATAGGCGTGTGCACCGCGCAGTGGCGTGGCATCGCCGGTAGGGTCGTCAGTGGTGGCAGTGGGCTCGTCGAAGCGCCGGCCAGGGCGGGGATCACTCATCGCAGTTTGTCTCCCAGGAGCCAGTCGAGCGCTGCATCCATGCGGATGTGCGGCAGCGCACCGCCATCGGCCCGCGGCGGGCGAAAGGCGGTGAAGGTGAAGCCCTGACGCTGCCAGAAGCCGGCGTCGGGCAGCCGCGCGGGGACGTCGCCGGGATAGAGCAGCAGCGGGGCGTCGTCGAGGCCGTGGCCGCGCAGCGCTGGCTGGCGCTGGCCGTCGCTCTCCACCTCGCGATTCTCGGTGGCGCGGATCGCCGCGAGCGAAAAGGCGCGCACCGGGACGTCGGCGGTAGCGCAGGTCCTTGAGCGGTTCGGCCAGCAGCGACTCGAGCAGCGCGACCAGGTGCGGGTGCTGATCCGGCGTGACGTGATCGGCCTTGGTGGCGGCGATCGCCAGCCGGTCGATACGCGGTGCGAACAGTCGGTTGATCAGGCCGCGCTTGCCGTAGTCGAAGCTCTGCATCAGTGTGGTCAGGGCGCTGGCGAGATCCTCGAAGCGTTCGGGGCCGGCATTGAGCGCGCCAAGTACGTCGACCAGCACGATCTGACGATCGAAGCGGCGAAAGTGCTCGCGGTAGAACGGCTTGACCACGTGCTGCTGATAGTGGCGAAAGCGTCGCGTCAGGGTCTTGTAGAGGCTCTCGGCGGGCAGCGCTTCGAGTTGGCGCCGGTCCGCATCGGCGATGCCGGGCAGGGGAAAGAACTGCAGCACCGGCGCGCCCTCGAGCTCGCCGGGGAGCAGGAAGCGCCCCGGCTGCAGGTGCGAGAAGCCGGCCTCGCGGGCTTGCCTGAGGGTGTCGGCATAAAGCCCCGCGAGTTCGGCCAGGCGGGTCTCGTCGAGCGTCTCGTCGGGGCGATGGGCGGCGACTGCGCGGCGCCACGGCTCGGCGAAGCGCTGGCGCTCGGGGCCCATGGCCGCGAGCTGGTTCTCGCTCCAGCCGAGGAAGTCGTGGCCGAGCAGCGGCAGGTCCAGCAGCCACTCGCCGGGATAGTCGATCAGATCCAGGGTCAGATTGGCGGTATCGCCCAGCAGGCCGCGGGCGCGTCGGTCTTGAAGCGCGCTTGAGGCGCAGCTCGCTGATCCCGCGGGTCGGTTCGGGCCAGCGCGGTGGCTCGCCGGACAGGCTGGCGAGCGCCTCGTCGTAGGGGAAGCGCGGAATGCCCAGATCGGGCTGCGACATCCGCTGGGCACCCAGCAGGCGGCCTTCGCGGGCCGGCTTGAGCAGGTCCAGCCGGGCATCGATGCCGGCGTGGCGCAACTGATGACCAGCGAGGTCAGAAACGCGGTCTTGCCGGCGCGGGAGAGCCCGGTCACCGCCAGGCGCAGTTGGCGATCGCGGCCGCGCTCGATCAGGTTGTGAATCTCTTGGGTCAGGTCTCGGGGCATCGCCTCGTTATCCGCACGCATTCGCCGTCAGGGTAGCTGAAATGTGTGGGTAAACCGCTGTTCAGGCAAGGGCCCCGCGGAAAAAGTGCGCTCGGATACGCGAACGCCCCGCATAGGGCGGGGCGTTCTGGATGAGTCCGTGTCGTCGTCGGGCGCTGAACGCGGCCGATCTCGGCGCACTCAGTTGGCGAAGGTGAGATAGATCGCGAACACCAGCACCAGCAGCAGGATGCCCACCGGCACCGCGCCTTTCCATGGGGTCAGGTCGACTGCCTTGACGTCCTCCTGGATCCAGGCTTCACGCCGCGGTGCGATCTTGCCGATCAGCAGCATGCCGAGGATCAGCAGCACGAACACCCCGGCAACGAAGTGGTACTGGTTGGTCAGGTCGAGGATGGCGTTGAAAGGCGGCACGAAGTAACCCAGCGCGATCAGCACGATACCGCCGATCAGGCCGAAGATGGCGGCGCTCTCGGGGACACGCTTGGTCAGCAGGCCGACGATCACCACCGCCAGGATGGGGATGAAGTAGATCGCGTTCATCGTCTGCAGATAGTCGAACAGGCTCTCCTGCCCGGCCAGCAGCGGCGCGATCGCCATCGATGCCACTGCCATGATCCAGCCGAACACCTTGCCCGACTTGACCACCTCGGCTTCGCTGGCGTCCTTGCGGAACACGCCCTTGTAGAGCCCCAGGCTGAACAGCGTGGTGGTGCTGTTGAGCGCTGAGTTGAACGAGGAGAGGATGGCACCGACCATCACCGCGGCGAAGAAGCCGGTTAGCCACGGCGGCAGCAGGTGGAACACCAGATGGCCGTAGGCCTGATCCGGGGCGATACCGTCGCCGGCGTAGAGCTGGAAGGCGATGATCCCCGGCAGCACCAGATAGAGCGGGCCGAGCAGCTTGAGGAAGCCGGTCAGCAGCACCCCTTTCTGGCCCTCGGCGAGGCTGCGCGCGGCGAAGGTACGCTGGATGATCTGCTGGTTGGTGGACCAGTAGAACAGGTTGATCAGGAAGACCCCGGTGAACAGCGTCGGCCAGGGGACCTGCTGGTCCGGCCCGCCGAGGGAGTTCAGACGCTCTGGCTGAGCTTCTTGGATCGCGTGCCAGCCGGCGGCGATGCCATTGCCGTCACCCACCGCGTCGAGCCCTAGGTAGACGATCAGCAGGCCGCCCACCAGCAGGCCGATGGCGTTGATGGTGTCGGACACCGCGACCGTGCGCAGGCCGCCGAACAGCGCATAGACCGCACCGATCAGGCCCACCCCCCATACCGTCAGCCACAGCAGGGTGGTGCTCGAATCGATGCCGGTCAGCACCGGCAGGTCGAGCATCCCCTGCAGGCCCACGGCGCCGGAGTAGAGAATGATCGGCAGCAGGATCACCGCGTAGGCGATCAGGAAGATCACGTTGCAGATCAACTGGGTGGTCGGGCCGAAGCGCTCCAGCAGCAGCTGTGGCACGGTGGTGATACCGCTGCGCAGAAAGCGCGGCAGGAAGAACAGTGCCAGTAGCACCAGCGCGACCACGGCGACCACTTCCCACGCCATCACGCTGAGACCATCAGCGAAGGCTGCGCCGTTGAGGCCCACCATCTGCTCGGTGGAGAGGTTGGTCATCAGCAGCGAACCGGCGATCAGCGGGAAGGTCAGGCTGCGTCCGGCGAGAAAATAGCCGCGGGTATTGCTGAGATCGTCACGGTGGGTGATGCGCCATGTGATCAAGGCGACCAGCCCCGTGAAAAAGAGAAACGAGATCAGAGTCCATGCATGCATTGGGGCAGTTCCTGGTTGAATGCGTCCCGGCGGCGCCGTCTCGGGCATGCCGCATTACGCTGCGGAGTGTCGGGTAAGTGGGCGCGAAGCGCTATTCGCCATTTGTCTGACATAGCCTGTGCAATGTCTAGGCATGGTATCGGGCTCGCCCAGATCGATGCCCGACGCAGGGCTGTACTGGAAAAGAGCGCGGTGAGTCGAGCGGCGCGATCAGCGCGGAAAAGCGACCGGCAAGGGCAGCGGCAAGCGGCTCGCGCCCCCGACGGGATGGCCTCGGGGGTAGCTGAAAGGGGCCAGATACGCCATTATGCGCAGCCAGCGGCATCGCCGGGATGGCGGTATGACGCCAGGCGCCGGTCTTCATTCGTACCATAGCCGGGGCTGGTGGCAGTGACTGCGCCGTGTGCCCGAGGCGCGGCGCGCTCGAGACGCCGACACGGCTTGGCGGCGGCGCCTATGCTAGACTGCGGCTGTCACAGAAGCACGGATGCTTCGCTATCCCGTCGTATTTCGTCGCAAGTTATCATCGCATTGTCCTTGCCATGGCAAGGCGAGGTGTTGTCGGCGCGCTTCGTTGCCGCCTGCCGCGGCAGGCTCGGCCCGGTGTCAGTGATGGTACCGGATGAGCGTGTTGTTACCGGACAAGATAGTTTTGAAAGGAGTGTGAGTGTGAGTGCATCGATCCGGCAAGGTAACCTTGAACGACGCAAGGGGCTGATACCCGCGGCGGCCCTGGCTGGGCTGCTGCTCAGCGGCATCGCCCAGAACGTACTGGCCTTCGGCTTCGACGACGTCGCCAAGCAGGCCGAAGAGCTCTCCCAGCAGGGTTACAGCGAACCGGAACGCAATCTGCCCGACGAGCTGCGCAACCTGAACTTCGCCCAGTATGAGCAGATCCAGTTCAAGCGCGATCGCGATGTCTGGAGTGGGGATGGAGTGCCGTTCACGCTGAGCTTCTTCCACGAAGGCATGCATTACGACAGCGCGATCAAGCTGCACAGCATCGACGATCAGGGAGAGGTGCACGACTTCGCCTACAAGCCCGACGATTTCACCTACGGCGACCTGAAGCTCTCTGACAAGGTCAAGACCAGTACCGACCTGGGCATCGCCGGCTTCAAGGTGAACTACGCGCTCAATGACAACCCGCGCAAGGACGAGACCATGGTCTTCCTCGGCGCGAGCTACTTCCGCGTGGTCGGCAAGGATCAGGTCTACGGCGTTTCCGGGCGCGGCCTGGCGGTCGACACCGGACTCTCCTCGGGTGAAGAGTTCCCGCGCTTCAAGGAGTTCTGGGTCGTCAAACCGAGCAAGAGCAGCCAGTACCTGACCATTTTCGCACTGCTCGACTCGGCCAGCGTCACCGGCGCTTACCGTTTCGTGCTGCGCCCCGGCGCCGACACCGTGGTCGACGTCAAGTCCCGGCTCTATCTACGCCGTCCGATCGAAAAGCTGGGCATCGCGCCGCTCACCAGCATGTATCTCTTTGGCCCGGCGCAGCCCTCCACCGAGCTCAACTATCGCCCCGCCATCCATGACTCCAACGGCCTTTTGATCAGCGACTCGCAGAACGGCTGGACCTGGCGTGCCCTGGCCAACCCGGCCAAGCTGATGATCAACGAGCAGGCGACCCCGCGGCTGCGTGGCTACGGCCTGATGCAGCGCAACCACGACTTTTCCGCCTATCAGGATATCGCTAACCGCTACGATCTGCGCCCCAGTGCCTGGGTCGAGCCGCAGAACGAGTGGGGCGCGGGCAAAATCGAGCTGATCCAGATTCCGACCCCCAACGAGACCAACGACAACATTGTCTCGATGTGGCTGCCGGAGACCGCGCCCGAGCCGGGCACGCCGCTGGACTACGACTACCGTTTCACCGTGACCAAGAACGAGAGCCGCTACGCCGATCCGTCGCTGGCCTGGGTCGAGCAGACCCGCCGTTCGCGCGGTGAGGTGCTCAAGGACAACCTGGTGCGTGAGTCTGACGGCTCGCTGGCGTTCGTGATCGATTTCGACGGTGCCGCGCTGTCCGGTCTCGGTGCCGACGCCAATATCAGCGTTCAGGCCAGTGTCGGCGACAACGGCGAACTGGTCGGCAGCCGCGCCGAGCCCAACCCGGCCACCGGCGGCTGGCGTGTGTTCGTCAAGGTCAAGCGCAGCGACAACAGCAAGCCGCTGGATATCCGCGCCTACCTCAACAAGGGCGACCAGCGTCTCTCCGAAACCTGGTACTACAGGCTGCCCGCCAATGGCTGATGCGACTCCCTCACAGCGGATCGCATCGCCTGACCAGTATCTCGAGCGCCTGGCGCTCGAGGCCCAGGACCGGGAGGCGCGTCGGCGCTTGCTGGCGAGCGATCTGGATACCCACGACATGGCGGCGCTGCACGCCGCCTTGGGCGGGCACGAGCCGGACCCCGAGGATCCTGCGGCGCAATCGGTAGGGCGGCGGCTGGCGCTGGCCTACGCCGAGCCGCCGCTGGCACCGCCTGAGGTGCTCACCACCGACGCGGCAGGGATCACCCGCCTCGAGACTGCGCCGCCGATGCAGCGCACGCCGCTGGCGCCGGAGGCGTGGTCGACCAACCCGTTCGTGCGTTTCGGGCAGCGCTTTCGCAACTGGGTGGGGCGCGGCTTCCGCCGTCGGGTGCGCCCGGCCAAGCCCAAGCCGCGCTGGCAGTGGGTCGCCACCGGGCGTCGCTGGGTGCTGCTGGTCCTGATCTTCGGGCAGAGCGTGATCGCTGCCAACCAGATGCGCACGGTGCTGCCGGGGCAGGGCGCGCAGTGGCTGGAGATGACCATTCTAGGGTTGTTCGTGCTGCTGTTCGCCTGGGTCTCGGCGGGTTTCTGGACTGCGCTGATGGGCTTTTTCCAGCTTTTGCGCGGGCGCGACCGCTACGCCATCGATTCGGAAGTGGGTGACGAGCCGATCGATCCCAGCGCGCGCACCGCGCTGCTGGTGCCGATCTGCAACGAGGACGTGCCGCGGGTATTCGCCGGGGTGCGCGCGACCCTGGAGTCGTTGCGCCAGAGCGGCAATGACCGTCACTTCGATCTGTTCATCCTGAGCGACACCTTCGACCCCGACACGGCGATCGCCGAGACCCATGCCTGGCTGGCGCTGTGCCGTGATCTCGATGCCTTCGGCCAGGTCTTCTATCGCCGGCGCCAGCGCCGGGTCAAGCGCAAGAGCGGCAACCTCGACGACTTCTGTCGCCGCTGGGGCGCGCTCTACCGCTACATGCTGGTGCTCGATGCCGACAGCGTGATGAGCGGCGCCTGCCTGACGCGTCTGGTGCAGATGATGGAGGCACACCCGGATGCCGGCATCGTGCAGACCGCGCCGCGCGCCTCGGGGCGTCTCAATCTCTATGCGCGCATGCAGCAGTTCGCGACCCGTGTTTACGGCCCGCTGTTCACTGCCGGGTTGCACTTCTGGCAGCTGGGCGAATCGCACTACTGGGGGCACAACGCGATCATCCGCATGGCGCCGTTCATGCGCCACTGCATGCTCGCGCCACTGCCCGGCAAGGGCTCGATGTCGGGGGAGATTCTTTCCCACGACTTCGTCGAGGCGGCGCTGATGCGGCGTGCCGGCTGGGGTGTCTGGATCGCCTACGAGCTCGAGGGCAGCTACGAGGAGATGCCGCCCAACCTGCTCGACGAGCTCAACCGTGACCGCCGCTGGTGTCACGGCAACCTGATGAACTTCCGGTTGTTCCTCTCCAAGGGGATTCACCCGGTTCATCGCGCGGTCTTCCTGACGGGCCTGATGTCCTATATCTCGGCGCCGCTGTGGTGTCTGTTCCTGGTGCTGTCGACGGCGCTGCTGGCCGTGCACACCCTGAGCACACCGAACTACTTCCCCGAACCGGGGATGATGTTCCCGGTCTGGCCGCAGTGGAATCCGACCCTGGCCGTAGGCCTGTTCGGTGCCACCGCGACGCTTTTGTTCCTGCCCAAGGTGCTGAGCGTGGTGCTGGTGTGGATCCAGGGCAGCCGGCAGTTCGGCGGGCCGTTCAAGGTCTTCGTCAGCATGGTGCTGGAGTCGCTGTTCTCGATGGCGCTGGCGCCGGTGCGGATGCTGTTCCATACCCGCTTCGTGCTCACCTCGCTGATGGGCTGGGCGATCCAGTGGCGCTCGCCGTCGCGCGAGAATAGCGACACCACCTGGGGTGACGCGATCCGCAACCACTGGAGTCAAACCCTGATCGGCGCGGTGTGGGCGACCGGGGTCTACTTCATGGAGCCGACCTTCCTGTGGTGGTTGTCGCCGATCGTCGGCGCGATGATGCTGTCGATCCCGGTCTCGGCGCTGTCGAGCCGGGTGGGCCTGGGCAGCGCCTGCTTCCGCGCGCGGCTGTTCCGGATCCCCGAGGAGACCCATCCGCCACGCGTGCTGCGGCGAATGGTGCGTCATCTGGGGCGGATGAACGCGGCGGCGGCCACCCCGCACTTCGTGCAGGTGGTGGTCGATCCGGTCGCCAACGCGCTGGCCACGGCGCTGGGTACCTCGCGCCATGCCACGGCGGAACCGCTGCGCCGGCGCCGCGCAGAGCGCGTGGCGGCAGCGGCGACCCGCGGGCCGGCGGCGATGGGCAATCTCGAACGGCTGGCGTTTCTCGACGATCCGGTGATGATGTCGCAGCTGCACTTCCGTGTGTGGAGCGATGCGCAGGCGCACCGGGAGTGGTTCGAATCCGGCATGCCGTCGCGTGAGTCGACCCGGGTGCCGGTGTTCGGCTGAGCTGCGGCTGTGCGGCGAACGCCAGGATGGGCCGACGATCGTCGGCCCATCGCGTTTATGGGTGGTCGCGGCCGTGAAGATTGTGCCCGGGGTGTCTATCCTTGAGGCGACGGCGGCAAGCGCCGCCTCGACACCCCTCATCGGAATCAAGGAGTGACTCTATGGGCTTTATCTTGTGGCTGATCATCGGGGTATCGCCGGCTGGATCGCGGGTAAGGTGATGCGCGGCGGTGGCTTCGGCATTCTCGGCAATATCGGCGTGGGTATCGTCGGTGCCGTGATCGGTGGCTTCATCTTCAGTCTGCTGGGCCTCTCCTCCAACGGGCTGATCGGGTCGCTGGTGGTGGCCACGATCGGTGTGCCATCATCCTGCTGTGGGTGGTGGCCAAGATCAAGAAGGCGTAGCGCTGAGCAGGCTGGAAGAAGCGCCCGTGTGATGGTCTTTTGGCCGGGTCTGGCGCCTTGCGTCGGGTACGTCGCGCCTTGGGGCGTGCCCGGCGGTGCGAATCGGGTAGAATGAGGCCTTTCGACGGCCAGAGATCTGCAAGGAATGCCTGATTCAAAGACCGCCGTGTCCGGCACGCAAAGCGCCGGCCAGAAGGAGCGTTTCATCGGCCTGGAGTGGCTGCGCTTCTTTCTCGGCCTGTACATCGTCATATTCCACACGCTGCACACCTATCCCTCGATCAGCAGTTGGTCGCACTATGTGACCGATATCGGCTTCTTCTCGACCAGCGCGTTCTCTTCGTGCTCTCGGGTTTTTTGCTGACCCACGTCTATCTCGACGATGCGCATCGCATGCGCGAACCGGTCAAGAGTTTCCTGCTCAAGCGCTTCTCGAATCTCTATCCGATTCATATCGGCTCGTTGATCCTGGCGATGAGCGTGTCGGCGCTGGTCGGCTATCTCGCCATTGCCCCGGGCGACAGCGACATCTCGCTGCGCTTCGTGGTCTACGACGTCAACAATGACATCGGCCAGCTCGACTGGAAAAGCCTCAACCACACCATGTCGCCGCTGGAACGGGCATCAATCTGCTGCTCAACCTGACCCTGCTGCACGCCTGGAACCCGCTCTACCTGACCTTCAATCCGCCCTCATGGTCGATCTCGGCGCTGTTCTTCTTCTATCTGACCTTTCCGTGGCTGGCGCCACGCCTGCGTCGGGTCCTGCACCCGCGGCGCGCCATGCTGTGGGTCAATCTGATCTATCTGATCCCCCCGCTGATCGTGGTCTTCACCACCCATTACGGCGTGCCGGAGACCGGTATCCTGCACCGCAATCCGCTGATCCGGCTACCGGAGTTCGCCGCCGGCATTCTGCTCTATACCTTCTATGCACAGCAGCGGGACGCCGGACGTTCGATGTCGCCGAGCCGGCAGCTGCTGGCGTTGCTCGGTGTGGCCGCCAGCATCGCGGCGGCGCTGTTCCTGCTCGGACGCGGACACGCCTGGTACTACCTGCTGCACGATGGGCTGCTGCTGCCCGGCGCAGTTGACGCTGGTCTACGTGGCCGCGCAGTGGGGTGAGCCCAGGAGCCGGCGGGTCAAGCGCCTGGCCTCGCGTCTGGGCGGCGCCTCGCTGCCGATGTGCGCGCTCCATGTGCCGCTGTACGCAGTGTTCTCGCGCGTCGAAAGGTGCTGTCGGGTGATCCGGGGCTGTGTCTGAGCGACTTCCGCGGTTGCCTGGCCGCGGCCGGCGACGTGCATCTGTGGCTCTATCCCGTGTTCCTGCTGCTCACGGTGCTGTTCTGTACCTGTTCCAGGAGCAGTTCGTGGTGCGGGTCCGGCGCTGGCTGCTGCGCCATCTGCTGCACAAGACGACGCGCACGCACGTCGACAAGATGAGCTGACGTCGCGACAAGCGTGACGCCCCGACGACCTGGCGGTCGGCGGGGCGTTCGCTTTCCGGTACTGTGCCGCCGCGTCCGTGGCGGTCTCCTCGATCGTTCGGCGGGCGTCCTGTCTTCGGCGTTTCACGAGTCTCTCTTTGCGCGAACTTCCTCGTCCAGTGTGGGCTCAGCATTGACACTCTGCGGTTGGCCCGAGGGCGCCGATCCCCGCCAGGCGCTGTCGCCGGTGCAGGCGCGTGATCGCCTGCAGACGCTGCGATCACGGATCGCGACGAGTTCGCCTGGCGCCTGTGGAGAGTACGGTCGATGGGCAGCAGCCTCCGCCCGTCGCGTCTAGCGGCGCTCGAGCTGCTGGCGCTGGGCGGTGCGGTGGGATGGCTCGAGGGCGAGCGCCAGGCCGCCTGGCTCGCCTGGCTGGCGGCGGAGATCGTCACCGCCACCCTCGCGAACCGCTGGCGCGCGCGGGCGCCGTGGAGCGATCCGCTGCTCGATGCCGCTGGGCGCGCGCTGGCCAAGCGCGAACGTCAGGGTCGCGGGGTCGACTGGCCGGCGCTGGCGCGTCAGCTCGAGGGTGCACGAGCATCCGCCGAGTCGCTGTGGGCCGAGCCGCTGTGGGGTGCGCGTGCGACCTTCGCCCCGGTGCTCCGCTGGCCGTTCACTCCCGATCCCGACGAGCGCCTGGGGTGGCAGCGCCTGCTGCGTGAAGAGCTCGACATCGCCGGACGCGATGCGCTGCTCGCGGGTCTTGAATGGCTGGCGCGCCAGGGTTATCGCTACGGCTGGGATATGGACGCCGCCCGGCTCGGGCGCGAGGGCTCGGTGGAAGCCGAGACCTGGCTCGCGTCGCTCGGCGAACAGCGCGAATACGGTCAGGTACTGGTCGCCTTCGTGACCCGCGCGGAGCCGCTCGAGTGGGCGGCCTGGGATTGGCTGCGGCTGATCGATCAGGCTTATCTCGGCTTTGGCGCGGGCTGGCTGTCGGCGCAGGAGGCCGAAACCTTCGCTGCCCACGGCTTGGATCTGTTGCAGCAGCGCTATGCCGACTGGCCCGCCATGGCGCACGCCTACCAGCGCGGCCGCAGCCTGTTCGAGGGGCGTGATCTGTGTGCTGACTTCGAGGCCGATTGGGGCCGTCTGTTGGGGGCGGCCGGCAGCCCCTGGCAGACCCCGCTGGCTCACACGCTCGACAACGACCGCCGTCAGCAGGCGCGGCGTGTGGTGCGTGAACGCCACGCCTCGGCCGATGCCTGGGTGCTGGCGCTGGCGGCGGTGCGGGAGCCGGATCTGGCGACCCGCTACCAGCTCGGCGAGCCGTTGGCGCCGGCGCGGCGCGAGGATGCCGAGCGCTATCTCAACGAGGTGCTGACGCTGCGCCGTGACGAACCGCTGGCGGCGCTGGCGCGCTACTGGATGCCGGCCCAGGCGCACCATCTCAATCAGCTGGCGGCGGATGCGCGTCACCCCGGTGCGGCAGTCAGCGGCCGTGTCGCCGGCGAGCGGCGTCAGGCGCTGAAGGCGTGCGCTGACCATGCCGCGACCATCTTCATGGCCGAGAAGTACGCCTTCTATCTGCTCATGGCGGCGGACAGCGAACGTTACGCGCCGGCCGAGCTGCAGACGCAGGCGCGCTCGCTGGCGGGTGCGCTCGGGCGCTTCTATGCCACGCCGCAGACGCTGCTCGCGGCCTGGCTGACGTGGGAGACGCTGCTCAGCCCCGAGGAGGCGCCGGAGGAGACCGGGCTGGGCGATGACATCGCCTGGCATCTGCGCGACCCCGGCTCGCGCTTTCACTGGTTGACGCCGATCTTCGATAGCCAGTGGCAGGAGCCGGGACCGCGTCCGAGTCTCGAGCAGTTCACCGCGATGTCGCTGGCCGGGCCACTCAACGAGGCGGCATGGCAGTGGCCGCTGCCGCTGGCGGCGGAGGATCGGCGCGCACTGCAGGAGTGGCTGGAGCATCAATACGCGCTGCAGGGGGCGACCGGACTCGCCGAGTTTCTCGATTACCTGCTCGAGGCAGGGGATCGTCAGGAGTATCAGATCAACTACGCCCCCTATACGCTCAACCCGCGCCGCCTGGCCGAGGAGATCGCGATTCTCGAGTCCGGCGACTGCGGTGAGGAGGAGCGGGTGCATCTGCTGCGGCTACGCCACGTGCGCGACAACGCCTGCGGCTGCAACGACGAGGACATGACTGCCTGGGATATCGCCCAGCTGGTCGATCTGAGTCTCGCTGGGCGCCAGCTCGACTGGCTCGACGATGCCGCGCTGACGCGCTATCTCGAGGCGGCGGGGGGGCTCGCCGAGCGCCACTACAGCAGTTGGCAAGCCTACGCGGAAGGGCTCTTCAGCGGTTTCGGCTTCTTCATGGACGACACCCCGGAGCGTGACGATTTCTTGCGTCGCTTCCGCGAGGCGCTGACTGCCTGGCTCGGCGCCTCGCCGCTGCTCGCCGGTAGCTGGGCGAGTCTCGACTTCCCCGGCCGCCCGGGACGCCACTCGACGCCGCTGCACGTCGACGTGCTGGTGGGTGGGCCGCATCGGCTGCACTGAATGCGCCGCCGCGATCGAGTCTCGCTTTCATCACGATAGGGCTCGTCAAAGCCCTATCGATGACATATCATCCGCGGTGTGCTACGCCCGTCGGCCAGACGGCGCGTGGTTTTTTTGATCCTGACTGTCGATGATTCGAGCCGAATACTGGCCGCTTTGGCGGTGATACCCCCACCGGTGTCACCACCACAGCGACTCAATTCGCCCGATGGCGCTTGCCCGGTCGTGAGACACCCGCGGCGTGTATCGAGGCATGCCCGTGGTGGCTCACCGGTGAATGAGGTTGCGCTGAATGCTCAAACGCACGGCCCTGGGGTTGGCCATCGCCTTTGTCGTGAGTGGCTGTTCGACTCCCGCACAACAACAACAGGTTCACGCGCAGTACGCGCTTCCGGTGGCCAAGTCGCGTTTCGTCGTCGCCCAGCAGACGCCGGCGGCATCACCTCCCCGGACGCATCAGCAGGCACGCCAGGTGCGTGACTACCGCCAGCCTTCACCTGTCTCGCCCACTATCATTCGTGAAGCGCTGCTCGACGAGCACCAGCGCTGGGTTGGCACCCCCTATGCACTCGGCGGCAATGGCCGCCACGGCATCGACTGCTCGGCGCTGATGCAGCATGTGTTCACCGAGGCTTTCTCGCTTGAGCTGCCGCGCACCACCGAGGAGCAGGTCCAGGAGGGTAGCCGCGTCTCGCGCAGCGATCTCAAGGCCGGTGATCTGGTCTTCTTTCGCCCGCCGGGGCCCTACAACCATGTCGGTGTCTATGTCGGCGATGGCTACTTCCTGCACGCCTCGACCTCGCAGGGTGTCAAACTGTCGCGGCTCGACAATGTCTACTGGGGACGCTACTACTGGCAAGCGCGGCGCCCGATGGAGCGCACCCAGCTGGCGCAGCGGGTGGTCCTGGCCAGCGAGGGCTGAGGTGTGACGCGACAGCTTATGTACTGCGCCAGGCGCGCCTCGTACGTACAGTCACGTGCCACGATGGACGCAGACAAAACCAGTCGCGATGAACGCAGACAAAAAAAGGGCAGCCGATAGGCTGCCCTTTGTCGTTGCGCCCGCGAGAGCGGAGCGCCGCGGTGTGCGGCTCAGTGCTCGTGGCCGCCTTCACCGTGGACGTGGCCGTGGGACTTCGTCTTCGGTCGCTTCACGCACTTCGGTGATCTCGACGTCGAAGTTGAGTTTTTCACCGGCCAGGGGATGGTTGCCGTCGACGGTGACGGTGTCGCCTTCGACCTTGGTCACGGTGACCATCAACGGGCCTTCCTGGGTCTGGGCCTGGAACTGCATGCCCGGCTGGACTTCCTCGACACCCTGGAAGGCATCGCGCGGCACTTCCTGTACCAGCGCCGGCTGCACTTCACCGTAGCCTTCGTTCGGCTCGACGGCGACCGTGAGCTTGTCACCATTGGTGCGACCTTCGAGCTGCTTCTCCAGCCCCGGGATGATGTTGCCCGCGCCGTGAAGATAGGTCAGCGGATCGCGGCCTTCCGAGCTGTCCAGGACCTCGCCCGCGTCGTTGGTCAGGGTATAGTGAAAAGCGACCACGGAGTTCTGGGCAATCTGCATCTGGGAACTTTGCGTTTGTGCATGTCTCCAATATCGTAACGTGCCATGGCTTCCGTGTCAGGTGGTGAGCGGCTGTCATGGGTGAAAACCGTGCCTCTCGCCCGGCATTCACCGGCAGTTGCGCCGGATCGAGGCTGTGAGTACCCTGCGGAAGGCATTGATATCGTGATCTCTGGGGTGAGGAGAGGTGTTGCATGACCGTGTTTATCGTATGGCTCGTCGCCTTTGCCGTGCTGCTGTTCCTGGCGCTCAAGGCGTGGGAGGGCACGCTGGGTGGCTTGGTCGAACGCTGGCTGCCGGCGCAGCTCAGAGGGGATCCGGCGCAGGATCGCTGGATGGTGTCGGTGGCGCTGGCGATCCTGGGGGCGACGTTCATCGTCAAGCCGATCTCGATGCTGCTGACGCTGATTCTGCTGGCACTGCTGGTATGGGTCGGTAAGCGCCTGGCCTGCTGGGCGTTGCGCAAGGCCAAGCTGCACTGAGCAGGATTTCGGCGATACCACCAGCCAGAGTGACGACGGGCGCTGTCGCGAGTACAGCGCCCGTCGTGTTTCAGGCTTGGGAGTCGCCGGGCTCAGAGCCAAGTGGAGAGGGTGATCGAGCCGAACCGATCACCGCCGTCCTGCTCGTCGAACTCCTTGGTCCGCCACACCGAGCTGTAGGAGAGCTGCCAGCGGTCCCAGGACAGTGCCAGGCCGAGCTGGGCTTCGCCGACCCAAGGGCGACGATCCACCGAGTGGCTATCTTCGAAGGTGTTGCCGTCGAGCAGCATGTTGTGGGCCATGAGCCGGCCCTCAAGATTGGCGAAGAGATACCAGTTGAAACCGCTGTTCTCGCGGAAGTAGACCCGGCTCCCCTGTGACGGTGCCACCGCCGGCACGCCGAAGCTCTGGTCGAGCCCCTGGCCGAGGCGCAGGCCCAGGCCACTGGCGGCATAGGTATAGAGATTACCCACGGCGAAGCCCACCGAGGGACCGAATTCGGTTTCCAGGCCGCCGAGGCGGGCAGTCTTCCACCAGGCGGTCTCGTAAGCCACATTGACAAAGGGCTCGTTGTGAAGCTGGTTGTGCCAGCCTTCGGGCTCGTCGCTGCCGATCCAGTGGTGGAAGTTCTTCTGCACCGTACGTGCACCCGAGCCGGGGCCGACCAGACCTGCATCGAAGAACAGGCCACTGCTGCGGCGCCAGCCGGGCGTGCGCGACTCGTCGAACAGCGAGAGCCCGGCGTAGAGGACGCCAGCGTAGGGGCGGTCGTCTTCGATCAGGCTGCGCTGGTCGATGTCCTCGGGGGTGTAGATCTGCTGGCCGAAGCGATAGGCGGCGCCGTCCAGCGTGGCACCGCTCCAGCCGGGCAGGATATCGGCGAGCTGGCGCGTCCAGTGGTCGGCACTCGGCGCGAAGGACCAGCCGATCTCGAGGCCGTTGGTGTAGTGACCGTCGCCGCCGCTGGCGAACAGGTCGTTTTCCGCTTTGAGTGTCAGCAGGCCATCGGCAGCAGCGGCACCCGACAGCAGCGCCGCGGCGGCAGCCAGGCCGGCCGTGGCCATTATGCGTCCCTTCATGTCCCTGTCATTCCCTTAAGAGTCTTAACCACAGAACATACGATAGCGTATGTAAAGTGCGGGCGACAGGCGAAAATAGTATCAGGCTAACGATGCGTGCCGATCGGGGAGCCCGAACGTAGAAACGGTGCCTCGTAGGGCACCGTTTCGTGACTGCTGACCTGAGATCGGCGCGGGGTGGGCGCCGACAGGCGTCAGTAGGGGGCGACGCTGACGCTGGAGCCGCTGGCGATCAGGCGCACACGCTGGCCGACCTGCCAGTTGCGATCGGCCTTCTGCACGACCACCACGTTCTGGCCGCTGTCCTGGCGGATCTCCAGCTCGTAGGCGTCGACGCGATCGGTCGCCTGCTGGACCTTGCTGCCGGCGATGGTGCCGCCGATCGCGCCCGCCGCGGTAGCCAGGGTCTTGCCGGAGCCGCCGCCCACCTGGTTGCCGAGGAGGCCGCCGATCACCGCGCCGCCGAGGCTTCCCAGCACGCTTTCGCCGTTGCCACCCTGGATCTGTACCGGGCGCACCGATTGAATGGTGCCGTAGCTGACCGACTGTGCGGTCTCGGCCTGATTGCCGCGGTAGACGTCACCCGAATAGGTCGAGGTATTGGTGCAGCCGGCCAGGGCCAGCACGCTCATAGCCAGCGCGGGGATAAGCAGTTTCTTCATGTTCACTCCTCCTGAACCTAGTAGCAAGGTTTTGTGCCAAGGATATTAAAACAGTGTTTCCGAACTCGTCCAGCATTTCTGCCGCGGCCGGCCCGACTCAGTGTAGGCAGCCTGTGGCGAACTTGCCGCCACTCCACGCTCACGCCTCGTCGTCCTCTTCGTCATCCTCATCCCAGCACAGGCTACCGGCGTCGAGCAGCGCGGCCAGCACGGTGGCCGCTTCGGGATGTGCCAGGCTCTTCTGGTCCAGCGGTTCGGCGTCGCACAGGCGGCGCGCCAGCGCCGGGTCGCAGCCTAAGGCATCGCCATCGGCGAACAGCGTCGCCTGGGTCGGCGTCTGCCCCCGCCAGGCGAAGCGCGAGCCGGGGCTGTGCAGCAGGCGTTCGCCGGCGCTGAGCGCTGCCTCCACCTCGGCTGGATCGCTGGGGCTGTCGCTGGGTACCAGCTGATCGAGATACTTGGGCTGGGTCATGGCGCGGCCGAACCATTGCGCCATCTGATCCGGGCGATCGATAGCGGCCAGTAGCAGCGTGCGCACACGGTCCACCGCGGCGTCATCCAGCTCACCGGGGTGCTGCGGCGGCTGCAGATCGGCATCGGTGTAGCGCTGGCTGTCGCCGAGCTGCTCACCGATGTAGTCGGCGAAGGCGGTGACGGTTTCGTCGACCGAGGGCGCGCGAAAGCCGATCGAGAAGGTCATGCAGTCATCCGAGGCGCTGACCCCGTGATGGGCCACGCCCGGCGGCAGGTAGAGCATGTCGCCGGGTTCCAGGACCCAGTCCTGATCGGGCTGGACCTCGAAGGTATCGAGGATGCGCAGATCGATCCCGGCAATCAGCGGCGCGTCGTCGCCGGGATTGCCACCCAACTGCCAGTGGCGCCGTCCACTGGCCTGCAGCAGGAAGACATCGTACTGGTCGACGTGCGGACCCACGCTGCCGCCGGTAGGGGCGTAGCTGACCATGATGTCGTCGAGCCGCCACTGCGGCAGGAAGTCGAACTGGGCGAGCAGCGCGGCGACCTCGGGCACGTAGTGGTCGACCGCCTGCACCAGCAGTGACCAGCCGCTCTCGGGCAGGCGCGCGAAGGTGACGTCGTCGAACGGGCCTTGGCTCACCTGCCACGCCTTGTCCGGGCCCTGCTCCTCGACCAGGCGCGACTCGACCTCGGGCTCGCAGGCCAGGCCGGCGAGATCGTCCGGGTCCAGGGGCGAGACGAAGTCGGGCAGTGCGCCGCGAATCAGCAGCGGCGATTTCTGCCAGTGGCGGCCCAGGAACTGGGCGGGGGTCAGGCCGCCCAGCAGCGTGCGCGGGGTATTGGCGGCGGTCATGGCATCCTCCTGCGGTGGTGCGAGCGCGTTCAGGCGCCCAGCGCCTTGGCCTGGGCGGCGGCGTTGCCGGTGTAGGTACCCGGGGTCAGGGCCTTGAGCTCACGCTTGACCTCGTCCGGCAGTGCCAGGGTGTCGATGAAGGCGGCGAAGCCCGCCTGATCGATACGCTTGCCGCGGGTCAGCGTCTTGAGCTTTTCGTAGGGCTGCTCGATACCATAGCGACGCATCACGGTCTGAATCGGTTCGGCCAGCACTTCCCAGCTCTGATCGAGATCGTCGTCGAGACGCTGGGGGTTGGCCTCGAGTTTGCCGATACCCTTGAGCGAGGCGTGGTAGGCGATCAGGCCGTAGGCCAGGCCCACGCCCAGATTACGCAGCACGGTGGAGTCGGTCAGGTCGCGTTGCCAGCGCGAGATGGGCAGCTTGCGCGCCAGATGATCGAGCAGGGCGTTGGCCAGCCCCAGGTTGCCCTCGGAATTTTCGAAGTCGATCGGGTTGACCTTGTGTGGCATGGTCGAAGAGCCGATCTCGCCGGCCACCGTGCGCTGCTTGAAGTAGCCCAGCGAGATATAGCCCCAGACGTCGCGGTCGAAGTCGATCAGGATGGTGTTGAAGCGGCTGATCGCATCGAACAGCTCGGCGACATAATCATGCGGCTCGATCTGGGTGGTGTAGGGGTTGAAGGTCAGCCCCAGCGACTCGACGAAGCGCTGGGCGTTGTCGGCCCAGTCGACTTCCGGGTAGGTTGCCAGGTGGGCGTTGTAGTTGCCCACGGCGCCATTGATCTTGCCCAGGAACTCCACCGCTTCGACCTGCTTGAGCTGGCGCGCCAGACGGTAGGCGACGTTGGCCATTTCCTTGCCCAGGGTGGTCGGACTGGCGGTCTGTCCGTGGGTGCGCGACAGCATCGGCTGCTCGGCGTGCTCAGCGGCCAGGCGTGCGATGGCAGCGTGGATCTCGCGCATGCTGGGCAGCAGTGCGCCGAGGCCGTCACGCAGCATCAGCGCATAGGAGAGGTTGTTGATGTCTTCACTGGTGCAGGCGAAATGCACGAACTCGCTGATCGCGTGCAGTTCGGGCTGTTCGGCGATCGCCTCCTTGATGAAGTACTCCACCGCCTTGACGTCGTGGTTGGTGGTGCGCTCGATGGTCTTGACGCGCTCGGCGTCGCTCACCGAGAAACGCTTCACCAGCTGGTCGAGAAAGGCCTGGGCCTCGGCGGAGAGCGCCGGCACCTCGGCGATGCCGGGATGTGCGGCCAGGCACTCGAGCCAGCGCACCTCGACGGTGACACGGGCACGGATCAGGCCGAACTCGCTGAAATGCTGGCGCAGGGCGGCTGTCTTGTCGGCGTAGCGCCCGTCGACGGGAGAGAGGGCGGTGAGAGCAGAGAGGTCGTTCATCTTGGGTTCCCGAAGCGTCGCGCGAGCGGGCGGCTCGCGTTGGAAGAAGCGAAAAAGCAGGCGTGGGCGGCCCGCGCTCAGTGGCCGTCGAGCTCGCGCAGGGCACGCTTGAGCGCGCCGCGCTGGAAGATCAGGCTCCAGCGTCGGCCGCCCTGCTGGTGCCACAGCAGGGCAAAGCGCACGCCGCCGAGCAGCGCGGTGCGGATGCGCGGAGGCATGCCCGGGCTCTGTAGCAGGCTCGGCTCGCCCTGCACCACGATGCGGTAGCGGAAGGTCGAAAGCGTCTCCTGATACAGCTCACCGAGGCTGGCGATCACGTTGTCGTGGGTGTTACCGAAGTGTTCGGCCTGACCTTGGATGCGCCCCAGACGCTCGCCCAGGGTGCGCATCATGGCCTGATTCTTGCGCAGCTTCTGCATCAGCAGCACCATCGAGAAGCCGTAGCGCATCACCGCTGGGTCTGCCTGCTGGCGTGACATCACCGCCAGCAGCGTGTCGATACCCTGGCGCAGGTTGTTGTGGTGGCCGCCATAGATCGACTCGAAGGTGGGCGGGTCGGTGTCGAGCGTGGCGCGCACCAGCGTGTTCCAGGCGCGCTCGTCACAGTGGCCGGTGCGCGCGAGCTGGTCGACCACCGTAGCGGCCTGAAACACGCCGGCGAGGGCCAGTGCCTGACGACCGCTGGCGCCCAGTGGGGCTGACTGGATGGGCGTTGGGTTCATGCCGAACGCGCGCTCCCTATGAGTGAGGTGGGCTCGGCCGCGCCGGTAGCGGTGGTTGCGGTGGCGCGGATCACCGCACCGCCGAGGCAGACGTCGTCGGCGTAGAGCACCAGCGACTGACCCGGGGTGACCGCGCGCTGCGGCGTGTCGAAGTGCACTGCCAGGCCGCCATCGTCGAGCACCTGCACCTGGCACGGTTCGTCCTGCTGACGGTAGCGAGTCTTGGCGCGCAGGCGCGCGGCCTCGGGCGGGGTGCCGGCGATCCAGGCGGCGGGTTCGCAGTAGGCAGTGTCGCTGTAGAGCAGCGGATGCTCGCCCTGAACCACCACCAGTACATTGCGCTCGAGATCCTTGGTGGCAACGAACCACGGATCTTCGCTGTGCGCCTTGAGCCCGCCGATACCCAGGCCGCGGCGCTGGCCCAGGGTGTAGTACATCAGGCCCGTGTGCTCGCCGACCACTTCACCCTCGGGCGTCTCGATACGTCCCGGCTGGGCCGGCAGGTACTGCTTGAGGAAGTCGCTGAAGCGGCGTTCGCCGATGAAGCAGATCCCGGTCGAATCCTTCTTGCGCGCGGTGGCCAGGCCGTGGCGCTCGGCCAGGGCGCGAACTTCGGACTTCTCCAGCTCACCCACCGGGAACAGGGTCTTGGCGATCGCCGCCCCCGGCACCGCGTGCAGGAAGTAGCTCTGGTCCTTGTTGGCATCGCGACCCTTGAGCAGCTCGGCGCGGCCGTCCGCGGTGAGGCGCCGGCGCACGTAGTGGCCGGTGGCGATCAGGTCCGCGCCGAGCATCTCGGCATAGTCGAGAAAGACTTTGAACTTGATCTCGCGGTTGCACAGGATGTCAGGATTGGGCGTGCGTCCGGCCTGGTACTCGGCGAGGAAGTGTTCGAAGACGTTGTCCCAGTACTCGGCAGCGAAGTTGGCCGTGTGCAACTTGATGCCGAGGCTGTCGCAGACCGCCTGGGCATCGGCCAGATCCGCCATCGCGGTGCAGTACTCGGTGCCGTCGTCCTCGTCCCAGTTCTTCATGAACAGGCCCTCGACGCGGTAACCCTGTTCGAGCAGGCGCAGCGCGGTGACCGAGGAGTCGACGCCACCGGACATGCCCACGATCACGGTGGTGGCACCGGTCGCGGTCGGGCCCTCGGGAGTCTCGGATGGAGGTGTGGCAAGCGTCATGGCGAATCTCTGGCCGACAGGGTCCGTGGCGAGCGGGGCGCAACCCCCGGCACCGGCACGGGCCGCGGAATAAATGACCCGGGATTATAGCCGAAAGCGCGGGGCAGCATCGAGTGCACCGCGCTGTCGGCTCGCGTGGCGGTGGCGCGGGCATGGCGAGTTTGGCGACGAGGACTTGGCGGCGAGAGTCTGGTCGCGAGCGTCTGGCTGCGCGGTTGTCAGCGCTCGCGAATCGCGTCCAGCGGGAAACGGCGGCCCTCGCGCACGTCGCGCAGACGCTGCATCACCACCGGGCTGCGCAGACGGCGGGCGCGCTCGAGGTCATCGATCTCGTCGAAGGTCAGCCAGTGGGCGCTGACGATCCCCTTGTCGAGTGGATTGCCCAGGTGCGCCAGCGGTAGTCCCAGAAAGGCGTGGCTATGAAAGGTGAGCCCGTCCTGGGTGTGGTGGATATAAAGGCCGAGATAGTCGGTGATCGCCACCTGCCAGGCCGCCTCCTCGCGCACTTCGCGTTCGGCTGCAGAGACCAGCCGCTCGCCGCGCTCGAGGTGGCCGGCGGGCTGATTGTAGAGGCTGAATGGGCCGCCACGATCCTCCTCGACCATCAGGTAGCGGCCGGCGCGTTCCACCACGACGGCCACGGTCACGCGTGGTGTCCAGCGATTCATGTCATCTCTCTCCCCACTCGAACGCTTCCACGGCGCACTCTTCTGGCTACCGGGCTGGCTATGATCATACCGGGTCTGGCGTCGCGGCACAGCCCGCGCGGCCCAACCCGAGGCCTGCGCTCAGCGGCGTCGGCGCGTCCGCGCGCGTCCCGGGACAGGTGCCGTCGGCAGGTTGAGCGGTTCACTACGCCACGCCCCGGGAGCCAGATCCCCCAGCTGCCAGGGGCCGATCGCCACCCGCATCAGGCGTAGCGTTGGGTGGCCGATATGGGCGGTCATGCGCCGGACCTGGCGGTTGCGTCCCTCGCGCAGCTCGATCTCCAGCCAAGTGGTGGGAATGTCGCGGCGAAAGCGTACCGGCGGGTCGCGCGGCGCTGGTGGCGGGCCAGCCAGCCGGCGAACCCGGGCCGGTCGCGTCGGGCCATCCTTGAGTGTCACCCCGCGGGCGAGTGTCGTCAGGGCGGCGTCATCGGGTGCCCCTTCGACCTGCACCCAGTAGCGTTTGGCCAGCTTGTGGCGTGGGTCGCTGATGCGATGGATCAAACCGCCGTCGTCGGTGAGCAGCAGCAGGCCCTCCGAGTCGTAGTCGAGACGGCCGGCGGCGTAGACGTCGGGCACCGCCAGATGGTCGGCCAGCGTGGCGCGACCGCGGTCGTCAGTGAACTGGCAGAGCACCTGATAAGGTTTGTGCAGCAGATAGATTCGACCCATGGCGTTCGCGTCGAAGCGGCTCCTGGAGAGGTGAGTGGGCAGCGTGACAGGGCGTGGCCAGCGAGTGGCCGGGCGCGGGTGGTGACCGCGGCGGGGCTGACGCCAGGGCTCACGGCTAACTATTTTTTGTTCGGGCTTGCATCATGGCGATATCGGCCGCATCTTCAAGGGAACCTCGGGTCTTCAACGGTATCCAACACCTCACTGAGAGACGGCTCGATTCGCACTCGTGCGAGGCAATCCAGGTGCCGGCGCCAGGCGAGGCACAGGGTACCGGTACCGGTTGCCAGCTGCACTCGCTGCAACACCTGTGCGACGATGGACGACCCCGGCCCGTGCACTCAGGAATTCATCCTTACCATGTTAGAGATCGTAAATAGCGTGTCGTCTGATTCCCATGGGGAGCCGGCGCGTCTCGGCATGACGCGCCCTCCCGACCCTGATCACCACGAGCAGGGAGACGTTGCCGAACAGGCGTCGGAGCCGCAGCTGGCGCCGCCGCCGATGTACAAGGTCGTACTCTATAACGACGACTACACCCCGATGGAGTTCGTCGTCGAGATACTTCAACGTTTCTTCGCCATGGACAGTGAGAAGGCGGTGCAGATCATGCTCGCCGTGCACACCCAGGGGAAGGCGACCTGCGGCATCTTCACCCGTGACGTGGCGGAGACCAAGTGTCATCTGGTCAACGAGTATGCGCGCGAGTGCGAACATCCGCTGATGTGCGATGTGGATGCCGTCGAGTAGGGGTGGTGGGGCGGTCCGTGACGCTTTGTGCGTCGGGGACTTGCGAAACCGCTGTTTGTGCCCGATTGTGAAAGTGCCGACCGACGCCCTCAGTGGCTAAAAGGGGACTGCCATGTTGAGTAAAGAACTTGAACTCACCCTGAACACGGCCTTCACCGTGGCGCGCTCCAAGCGACACGAGTTCATGACCGTGGAGCACTTGCTGCTGGCGCTTCTCGATAATGCTTCGGCAGCCGACGTGCTGAATGCCTGTGGGGCGAATCTGGAGAAGCTTCGTGCCGATCTGCAGGATTTCATCAATTCCACCACGCCGCTGATCCCCGAGGATCAGGACGATCGCGAAACCCAGCCTACGCTGGGCTTCCAGCGCGTGCTGCAACGCGCAGTGTTCCATGTCCAGTCATCCGGTAAGAGCGAAGTCACCGGCGCCAACGTGCTGGTCGCGATCTTCTCCGAACAGGAAAGCCAGGCGGTCTATTTCCTCAAGCAGCAGAGCGTGGCTCGCGTTGACGCGGTCAACTACATTGCTCACGGCATCTCCAAGGTGGCTGGCCACGGCCAGTCGCAGCAGCCCTCTCAGGAGTCCGAGGAGGGTGAAGAGGCCGCCGCCGAGAATGGCCAGCATCCGCTCACCAGCTACGCTACCAACCTCAACGATCAGGCCCGGCTGGGCAAGATCGACCCGCTGATCGGACGCGATCACGAGCTCGAGCGCGTGGTGCAGATCCTGGCGCGCCGGCGCAAGAACAACCCGCTGCTGGTGGGTGAGGCCGGTGTCGGCAAGACCGCTATCGCCGAAGGTCTGGCCAAGCGTATCGTCGAGGAAGATGTGCCCGATGTGATCTCCGATGCGGTGGTCTATTCACTCGACATGGGTGCGCTGCTGGCGGGCACCAAATATCGCGGCGATTTCGAGAAGCGCCTCAAGGGGCTGCTGGCGGAGCTGCGCAAGCAGGAGAACTCGATCCTGTTCATCGACGAAATCCATACCGTGATCGGCGCCGGCGCCGCCTCGGGTGGGGTCATGGATGCCTCGAACCTGCTCAAGCCGCTGCTCTCCTCGGGCGAGCTGCGCTGCATCGGCTCGACCACCTTCCAGGATTTCGCGGTATCTTCGAGAAGGATCGCGCCCTGGCTCGCCGCTTCCAGAAGGTCGACGTGCCCGAGCCCTCGGTGGACGACACCATTCGCATCCTCAAGGGGCTGCGCGGGCGCTTCGAGGAGCACCACCAGCTCAAGTACACCGACGGTGCGCTGGAAAGTGCGGCGCGTCTGGCGGATCGCTATATCAACGACCGCCACCTGCCGGACAAGGCGATCGACGTCATCGACGAGGCCGGTGCGCACCAACGGCTGCTGCCGCCCGAGGCGCGGGTCGCGACTATCGATGTCGATCAGGTTGAGGCGGTAGTGGCGTCGATCGCGCGGATTCCGCCGAAGAGCGTCTCCAGCTCCGATCGCAAGCTGCTCTCCAATCTTGAGCGCGATCTCAAGATGCTGGTATTCGGTCAGGACGAGGCGATTACCAGCCTGTCGGCGGCGATCAAACTCTCGCGGGCCGGGCTCAAGTCGCCGACAAGCCGGTCGGCAGCTTCCTGTTTGCCGGGCCCACCGGGGTCGGCAAGACCGAAGTGGCGCGTCAGCTCTCGCACCTGATGGGGATCGAACTGGTCCGCTTCGACATGTCCGAGTACATGGAGCGCCACACGGTGTCGCGCCTGATCGGGGCGCCCCCCGGCTATGTCGGCTACGACCAGGGTGGTCTGCTGACCGAGGCGATCAACAAGCAGCCGCACTGCGTGCTGCTGCTCGATGAGATCGAGAAGGCGCACCCGGAGGTCTTCAACCTGCTGCTGCAGGTGATGGACCATGGGCCGTGACCGACAACAACGGCCGCGAGGCGGACTTCCGTCATGTGATCATCATCATGACCTCGAACGCTGGCGCCGAGCAGATCTCGCGTCGCTCGATCGGGTTCCAGACCCAGGATCACTCGACCGATGGCATGGAGGTGATTCGCCGGACCTTCTCACCGGAGTTTCGCAACCGCCTCGACGGGATCATCCAGTTCCATGGCCTCGAACCGTCGATCGTGCGTAACGTGGTCGACAAGTTCCTGGTCGAGCTCCAGGCTCAGCTCGACGAGAAGCGGGTGCAGCTGGATGTCGACGAGGACGCTCGCCGCTGGCTGGCCGAGAAGGGCTACGATCCGGAGATGGGAGCGCGACCGATGGCTCGCGTGATCCAGGAGAAGCTGAAGAAACCGCTGGCCGAGATGATCCTGTTCGGCGATCTGGCCGAGAACGGCGGCGTGGTCCACGTCACCGTGGAGAACGACGAGCTGCAGCTGGAGACCGAGGCCGAAGTGGCCTAGTCGGGTTGCTCGAGTGGCTGGCCGAGCCGCCAGCCACTCGGTGTCCTGACGGGCGCTCTCGATACGGCAGAACGTTGCAACGATCCGGTCTCGAATTCACAGCGTCTTTAGACGGCTACGCCTCGAAACGACAACGCCTCGCCATGGCAACATGGCGAGGCGTTTTCGATTCTGGGTGCTGGCGACGGCTGACGCCCGTGACAACGGTGGCTCAGGGCGCAAAAACAGGCGGAAAGTGAATTCCCGTCAGCGGTGCCGAAGGGCAGGGCTCAGCGCGAGCGGTAGACGATGCGGCCCTTGGAAAGGTCGTAGGGGTGAGTTCGACCTTGACCTTGTCGCCGGTCAGGATGCGAATGTAGTTCTTGCGCATCTTGCCGGAAATATGGGCGGTGACGACGTGGCCATTTTCCAGCTCGACGCGGAACATGGTGTTGGGCAGCGTGTCGACGACGACACCCTCCATTTCGATATGATCTTCTCGTGCCATATAGGCGATCCCTCTTGGGTATTGGTTGGCGGACCGCTCGGTCGGCCGTCGACGCGCACCACCGCGAACGGCAGCGGTGCCATCCACGGTCAGCGACGAGCCCGACCCGGGCCTCTGAAGTGCGCGATATTATGAGCCATCTCGACGCGAAGGCAAAAAGCGGCTCAGGTCAACGCCGTCACCGGCACCCGCCGCTGCCAGCGGCCGCCGTCGAGGTACTCCAGTGGCTGATACGCCTGCTTGTAGCGCATCTTCTGGCTCTCGCGAATCCAGTAGCCCAGGTAGACATGGGGCAGGCCTCGTCGGCTTGCCAGCTCGATCTGGCTGAGCACTGCGAAGACCCCCAGCGAACGCCGCTGCAGCGCCGGGTCGGGATCGAAGAAGGTGTAGATCGCCGAGAGTCCATGGCCCAGCAGGTCGGTGGCGGCGACCGCGATCAGCCGCTCATCGAGCCAGAACTCGAGCAGCTTGGCGAATGGCTGGGTCTGGGCCAGAAACTGTCGGTACTGCTCGCGGCTGGGCGGAAACATGTCGCCATCGGCGTGACGGGCCTGGATATAGTCTGCGTATAACGCATAGTGGCGCTCGTCGAACAGCGTCGGGCGCAGGCGCGTGGTGATGTCACGATTGCGCTGCATCAGCTTGCGCTGGGTGCGCGAGGGGGTGAAGTCTTCCACCGGGATACGCACGGAGACGCAGGCACTGCACGCACCGCAGTGGGGCCGATAGAGGTTGGCGCCGCTGCGCCTGAACCCCAGTAGGGTCAGGGCGTCGTAGACATCCGCGGTGGGCGGCTCCTGGGGGTCGAGGAACAGTGTTGTCGCCTCGCGTCCGGGAAGATAGCTGCAGGGGTGCGGCACCGTCAGGAAGAAACGGAGATCGCGTGCCTGACGCTGCGCTGTGCTGCGGTTCGCATTGTCGCTGCTCACGGGGGCTCCGAGGGCCAGAGGCCGGCTGGGGTGGGTTGGTCCACGCTCTTCTCAAGGTAGTCGATGAACGTCGCACGGGCGATCTCCCTGGCGCCCATGCTGGCCAGATGCGCGGTATGCATCTGGCAATCGATCAGTTGGAAGTCGTGGGCCTCGAGATGGCGTGCCAGCGTCACCAGCGCCACCTTGGACGCATCGGCGCAGCGGCTGAACATCGATTCACCGAAGAACGCCTGCCCCAGCGCTATCCCGTAGAGCCCGCCGACCAGCTCGCCGTGGTGCCAGGTTTCGACGCTATGCGCGTGGCCCAGTGCGTGCAGGCGACGATAGGCGAGGGTCATCTCGGCGTCGATCCAGGTGCCGCCGCTGTCCGCACGCTCAGCCGCGCAGGCGTCGATGACCGCGCCGAAGGCACGATCGAAGGTGGTGGTGAAGCCGCCGTTGCGCAGGCGCTTGGCCAGGCTGCGGCGCACACGAACCTCTGCCGGGAACAGCACCATGCGCGGCGCGGGCGACCACCACAGCAGCGGGCCACCCTCGCCATACCAGGGGAAGATGCCGCGGCGGTAGGCGGCCAGCAGCCATTCCGGGGTCAGGGCGCCGCCGGCGGCGAGCAGGCCGTTGGGCTCGTCGAGCGCCTGGCTGACGTCGGGAAACGCGACGGGGGCGGGGGGGAGCCAGCGCAGCATGCCATCCATTCCTGTAGGTCTTGCCGTGGGGCTTGCGGCCGCGGAGCGGCGACCCGCATTGCCGTATATTAAGGTTCGTGCATTCGCTGCCGATAATCCGCCTGATCCTCTGACAATCGTGATCTTCTGACAACTCCGATCTTTCTGACGACAAGGTAGAACAATCGATGGCGGCAATTCGACAGCGGCTGCGCCAGGCGGGTATCGGTACCAAATTGGCGCTGATCGTCGGCCTGCTTCAGGTCGTGGTATTGCTGGGTCTGGCCTTTGCCATGGCGCAGACCAGCAGTAGCCAGCTACGCAAGGCCACCCAGCATGAACTGGCGACGCAACAGGCATCCATCGCCGATATGCTATCGCTCTTCGACTATAGCCTGCAGCAGCAGGCCGATCGCTTTCTCGACATCTTCTCCGACCAGTACATGGGGCGCTTCGTGCTGCTGCCCGACCAGCAGGTCGAGGTAGCCGGGCGCCAGACCCCGATGCTCAAGGATGGGCTCGAGGTGATCAACGACAACACCTGGACTCGATCGCTTCACCGAGCAAACCACCGCGCCGGCGACCATCTTCGCCCGTGAAGGCGACGATTTCGTGCGCGTGGCGACGTCGCTCAAGGACGCCGACGGCAAGCGCGCCATGGGCACGCTGCTCGATCGCGGCTCAGCAGCTATGCCAACCTGATGGCGGACAAGCCCTACATTGGCCTCGCACCGCTGTTCGGCACCGCCTATGTCACCAAGTATCAGCCGATTCACGACAGTGACGGCAAAGTGATCGGCGCGTCTTTTCGTGGGCGTCGACATCAGCGCCGAGATGGAGAAAGTGAAGGCGCAGATTCGTGGCATGAAGATCGGTCAGCAGGGCTACACCATGCTATCGCTGCCGGTGGCAAGCGCGAAGGGGAGGTGCTCGCGGGCGGCCCCTACGAGGGGCCGATCTGCGCCAGGGTGAGCGCGCCGCTATCTTCGCGCCGCTGTTCGACAAGGCCTCCGGCGAGATCGATTACACCCCGATGGGGAGCAGCGGCTGCTGGCGTTTACCCGCTATCCGGACTGGCAGTGGGTTATCGCCGGTTCGGTGTCGATGGACGAGATCAACGCCGGCGTGATGGCTGCCCGCGACCGCTTCCTGCTGATCGCGGTGGGGATCGCGATCCTGCTCAGTCTGCTGCTCTATGTCATTTTCAAGCGATTGGTCTCGCGTCCCATGCAGCGCACTGTCGAGCTGGCTCGGGCGCTTGCCGAGGGCGATCTGTCGCAGCGCATCGACAGCCATCGGCGCGATGAGATCGGTCAACTGGTGCTGGCGATGAATGGCATCGGCGACGGCCTCGAGCGGATCGTGCGACAGGTACGCTCGGCGATCGAGGAGACCGATGGGCACACCCAGGAGCTGGCCGCGGGCAACGCGGACCTTTCGGCACGCACCGAATCCCAGGCCTCGAGCCTGGAGCAGACTGCCGCCAGCACCGAGCAGCTCAATGCCACCGTGCGCCAGAACGCAGAGCGCGCCCAAGAAAGCGACGCTCAGGCGAGCCGCACCGCTGAAGCCGCCGGGGATGCGCAGAAGACCGTCGACTCGACGGTCGAAGCCATGCGCCGTATCGACGAGATGGCCAAGCAGATCGCCGATGTCGTCGGGGTCATCGACAGTATCGCTTTCCAGACCAATCTGCTGGCGCTCAATGCCTCGGTCGAGGCCGCCCGCGCCGGCGAGCAGGGCCGCGGCTTCGCGGTAGTGGCGCAGGAAGTGCGCAGTCTGGCCGAGCGCTGCGCCAACTCGGCGCGCGAGATCAAGGGGTTGATCGGGCGTACGGTCGAGGAGGTCGAGAACGGCAATCTGCAGGCCGCGGAAGCGGGCGAGCAGGTCGCCGCGATCGTCTCCCAGATCGAGCGTATCAGCACGCTGATGGCCGAGATCCGTCTGGCCTCCGAAGAGCAGTCCCACGGTATCGAGCAGATCAACGTCGCGGTGTCGCAGATCGATGAGACCACCCAGAGCAACGCCGCCCTGGTGCGTCAGTCGAGCCGCTCGACCCAGCAGTTGAGCGAGCAGAGCCGGCGCCTGAGCGAGACCGTGGCGCTGTTCCGGCTGCGTGCGGGCAGGGACGCCGATGACGCCGCACCGGGTGCGCCTGTCGCCCCGACGTTGCCGGGACACACGCCAGACTGATCCCCTCCCTAGCGCCGCATCCGCACCGGGTGCGGTGCCCCCCTGTGATGTCGACGCGGGCCCCGGTATGATGGCGGGTCGAGGAAACCGGCTCGCCGTTGCGGGCCGGTGGTGCATCGCCGCCGACCCGGGCGCCACGGAAAGCCCACGGGAACGCGGCCGTTGATGCGTCCTGCCGGAAGCAGGCGCGAGGGGGTTGAGCGTTTGAGTGCCAAGAGTTCGGCCAAGAAGGGCCGTCGTTCATCTGCGCAAGCCAAGGAACAGGCACGTCGTGTGATCATGCAGCTCCAGGGCGTGACCCGCGAAGGCGCCGTGATTCTGCTGCTCGCGGTCTGCGTGTTTCTGTTGCTGGCGCTGTTCAGCTATCACCCCGGCGACCCCGGCTGGTCACATAGCGGGCCCGACCAGGATATCGCCAATTGGATGGGCCAGATCGGGGCCTGGCTATCCGATGTCCTCTATTCGCTGTTCGGGGCCAGCGCGCTTTGGTGGCCGGGCATGTTCGGCCTGGCGGCGTGGCGCATCATGCGTCAGCACCAGGTTCAGATCGCCTGGGACCCGGTCGCGCTCGCCGTGCACACCGGTGGTCTGGTGCTGCTGTTGATGAGTACCACCACGCTGGGCGACCTGCATTTCTACAACCCCGCCAGCGACCTGCCCAACCAGGCGGTGGGCATTCTCGGGATGGGGATCGCCGGCGCGCTGTCGCAACTGGTCGGCGTGCATGGCACGACCCTGATCGCTATCGCTGCCTTCATGTGCGGTTTCACCCTGTTCACTGGCATGTCCTGGCTGACCGTGATGGACGAGCTGGGCAGTTCGTGCCATCGCCTGTTCCAGTGGGCGAGGACATACAGCGCCGAGCGCCGCGAGGTTCGCGATAGCCGCCGCGCTGAGCAGCAGGCCGAGCGTGAACAGATCGAGCGGGAGCAGAGCGCAGCCGAGGAGAGCGACGGCGTTGACGAGGCGGCGACTACCGCTGTGGGCAAGCCGCGTTGGTGGTCGCGCTGGTTGCCGTGGCAGCGCGCGCCGGATCTCGAGCAGTGGGAGGAGGAGCCCTCGCTGGGTGCGGCGCTGCAGTCGGAGCCGGCGTGGGAAGGGGCTGGTGGCGAGGCTGGCAGCGGGCAGCGCCAGTCGCGCTGGCGCCATGACGGTAGCACCGATATCCCCTGGGAGGTGCCCGAGCGCACGCCCTCGGCCAAGCAACCCGAGGCCGCCTACGCCAGCCGCCAGCAGCGGGAAGAGGCCCGGGAACCCACCCTGCACGAGCGCACGCCCGCTGGCGCCGTCTCTGCGCCCCGCGGCGATAGCGAATGGCGGCCCGCGCGTTCGGCCGCCCCAGCGCCGCGGCGCCATGACGACTCCCCGCGCGAACCCAGCCTCAGCCCACGTGAACCGACGTTGAGCCCACGCGAGCCGACGTTGGCTTCGCGCGAACCCGCCCCGGGTAGCTCGACCGACGATGCGGCGAAGCCGGAGGCGGCGGCTGCAAGGCCGCCCTCGTTCCATGGCAATGATGTGGGCACGCCCGAGTCACCAGCGTCGCCGACTCAAGAAATGCTCGACGAGGATGCCGCGCGCACGCCGTTCCGCGCCGATGTCACTCGCCGGCGTATCCCCGAGGCGTTCCAGGCGTCGTCGATGGCGTCCGAGGAAGTCGGGACGGGGGCCGGTGAGCACGGCGCAGCCTCCGAGTCTGGCGCCGAGATGTCGACCCCCCGTGGGGCATCCACCGATAGCGGCCGACTCTCAGCGACAGAAGACGAGATGCCCACCGCGCAGTGGGGGCTGCGTGCCGAGCGCCATGAGGCACCGGCCGGCTGGCGGCATGCCCGGGCCGCCAACGAAAGCGGTTCTGACGGCAGCGGCGCTGAGATGCCGCGTCGGGATGACGATGGTGCCGTCGCGGGTGGTGCCATGGTACGCCCCGGGCCCGCCGAGCCGACGCTGGGCGCGTTCGCGGCTGGCCCGGACAGCGATCTGTCCGACGCCGACGCGCGTGAGCCGAGCCTCGACTGGGCGCGCGGCGATGCGGACGGGCCGCACGTTACCGCGCCGACCCGGCGCGAGCCCACGCATCGGGGGCTGGGTGAGGGGTACGAAGAGACACAGGCCGATGAGCCACCGGTCGAGGCGCAAGACGCACCGCTCGAACGCCCGTCGCTGCCGGGTGCTAGCGCTGCCGGCAGTCACGTCGATGACACCCAGGCGCCGTGGCGTGACGATGCCGCAGAAGCGGCTTGGGACGATGACTCCGGTATGGCCGGGGAGGCTGCCAGGTATCATGCCGACGCACCCACCGGCACCGGCACCGGCACCGGCACCGGCACCGGCACCGGCCAGTGCCGCGCAGCGGGGCGATCTGGCTACTGCCGAGCAGGCGCGGGCAGCGGCGGATGATCAACCGACCCTGTGGACCGTCGAGCATCTGCAGAGCCAGCGCCCGGCGTTCGATGACATGCCCGAGCCCACCGGCGATCTGCCCTCGATCCGACTGACCACGCCGGCTGATCCGGAGCAGCCCAACTATACCCCCGAGCAGCTCGCCGACATGGCCGAGCTGCTGGAGATGCGTCTGCGCGAGTACGGGGTCAAGGCGGAGGTGGTCGAGACCTGGCCGGGGCCGGTGATCACGCGCTTCGAGATTCGCCCGGCGGCGGGGGTGAAGGTCTCCAAGATCAGCAACCTGGCCAAGGATCTGGCGCGCTCGCTGATGGTCAAGAGCGTACGCGTAGTCGAGGTCATTCCCGGCAAGCCCACGGTGGGGATCGAGATCCCCAACCCGAACCGGGCGATGATCCGTATTCGTCAGGTGCTCGACTCCGACGTCTACCAGCAGGCCGACTCGCCGGTGACCCTGGCGCTGGGTCAGGACATCGGCGGCAAGCCGGTGGTGGCCAACCTCAACAAGATGCCGCACCTGCTGGTGGCCGGTACCACCGGCTCGGGCAAGTCAGTGGGGATCAACACCATGCTGGTGTCGATGCTGCTCAAGGCGACCCCGGACGAAGTGCGCATGATCATGGTCGACCCCAAGATGCTCGAGCTGTCGGTCTACGACGGCATCCCGCATCTGCTGGCGCCGGTGGTCACCGACATGAAAGAGGCGGCCAACGCCCTGCGCTGGTGTGTGGCCGAGATGGAGCGGCGCTACAAGCTGATGGCGGCCATGGGCGTGCGCAACATCGCCGGCTTCAACGCCAAGCTCGACGAGGCCGAGCGCCACGGTGCCCAGGTCCAGGACCCGCTGTGGGAGCCCCAGCCGTGGGAGATGCACCAGCAGCCACCGACGCTGGCCAAGCTGCCTTATATCGTGGTGGTGATCGACGAATTCGCCGACATGTTCATGATCGTCGGCAAGAAGGTCGAGGAGCTGATCGCGCGGCTGGCGCAGAAGGCGCGTGCCGCGGGTATCCACCTGATTCTCGCCACCCAGCGGCCATCGGTGGATGTGGTCACCGGCCTGATCAAGGCCAACATCCCCACCCGCATGGCGTTCCAGGTGTCGTCGAAGATCGATTCGCGCACCATCCTCGACCAGGGTGGTGCCGAGAATCTGCTTGGCCATGGCGACATGCTCTATTTGCCGGCGGGGGCGGGGATGCCGCAGCGCGTTCATGGTGCGTTCGTCGACGATGACGAGGTCCACCGCATTGTCGAGGACTGGAAGCGGCGCGGTGAGCCCGAGTACATCGAGGAGATTCTTTCCGGCGGTGTCTCCGCCGACGCCCTGGCCGGACTCGAGGCCGAGGGCGGTGACGGCGAGGACGCCGAGCAGGATGCGCTCTATGACGAGGCGGTGCAGTTCGTCACCGAGAGCCGGCGCGCCTCCATCTCGGCGGTCCAGCGTCGCTTCAAGATCGGCTATAACCGTGCCGCGCGGCTGGTGGAGGCGATGGAGCAGGCCGGCGTCGTCTCGTCGATGGGCAACAATGGCTCGCGCGAAGTGCTGGCGCCGCCGCCGGTGGGCAACTGAGCCGCCATCCCGCTGTCCAAGGATCATGTTCTCTGCACTCAGACAAGGAATGCCCATGCGTATGATGAAGAGCCTGGCCGCAGCCGGCGCGCTGCTGCTGGCGACCCAGGCGGCACACGCCGACCCGGCCTCGGTCGACCGCCTGACCCGGCTGCTCGAACCGCTCAAGACCTACTCGGCGGATTTCGACCAGCAGATACTGGATGCCTCGGGCTCCAGCCTGCAGGACACCAGTGGCCACATGTGGCTGTCGCGTCCCGGCCACTTTCGCTGGGAGGTGAACGAGCCCTATCGCCAGATCGTGGTCTCCAACGGTCAGGAGGTGACGCTCTACGACCCCGACCTCGAGCAGGCCACGATCCAGCCGCTCGACGATCGCGTCACCCACACGCCCGCGCTGCTGCTCTCCGGCAGTGCCTCGGAGCTGGCGCAGAACTATGAGGTGACCGGCCAGCAGCAGGGCACTGGCGAGACCTTTACGCTCAAGCCCAAGGCCAACGACACCCTGTTCGAGCAGCTCAAGCTGACCTTCTACAGCGAGAAGCTGGGCATGCTGCAGATGACCGACAGCACCGGCCAGCGCACCGCGATCAAGTTCGATAACGCCGAGGTCAACGGCAGCATCGACCCGGCCAAGTTCCGCTTCCAGATCCCCGCTGGCGCCGATGTCATCCGCGAGCAGTCACCCGCCTCCCCCTGAGCTTTGTCCCCCTGAGCTTCGTTGCGGCCCGTCCCCCGGGCCGCTTGCTCGCCGCTGCGCTCATGTCTGACCCACTGCCGCCGTATGGCCGAGCGCAGGCATTTTGCAGACACCCTCTCAAGCCTGACGGTCGGCCTCACGGTCGAGCTCGTCACGCCACGCCTGCATCTGCTGGTAGCGCTTCTCCTGACCGAATTCGCTGGGCACGTAGAAGCTGGCCTTGGGTAGCGCCGATGGCCAGCAGTCGTGGGCACTGCCGGCGGGGTAGCCGTTGGGCTCGCTGTGGGCGTAGCGGTAGCCCTCGCCGTAGCCCAGTGAGGCCATCAATTGGGTCGGCGCATTGCGCAGATAGACCGGGACCTCGAGATCGGCATGCTCGGCCACGAACGCCTTGGCCTGGGCCCAGGCCTGATCGACCCGGTTGCTCTTGGGCGCGGTGGCGAGATGGATGGCAGCGTGGGCGATGGCGCGCTGGCCTTCATAGTCGCCCAGGCGCAGGTAGGCGTCCCAGGCGGCGATGACCAGGGGCAGGGCGCGCGGGTCGGCGTTGCCGACGTCCTCCGAGGCGATCGCGGTGAGCCGGCGCACCACGTCGAGTGGATCGCCACCACCGCGCATGAACTGCGCCATGTAGAGCAGCGCGGCGTCGGGCCGCGATGAGCGTATCGACTTGTGGATCGCCGAGAGCAGGTCGTAGTAGTGCTCGCCCTGCTTGTCGAAGGCCGCCGCCTGATGGCCGATCACCTCGACCACGGCATCGCGCTCCAGGGTCTCGCCATGGTCGTCGCGACCGGTGAAGTCGCAGGCAGTCTCGAGCAGACCCAGTGCGCGCCGTGCATCACCCGCCGCGGCGCGGGCGAGGATCGCCAGGGCTTCGTCGCTGGCGCGGATGTCACGCTGGCCCAGGCCACGCTCGGCGTCACCCAGGGCGCGCTTGATCACCGTGATCAGCGCCTGCTCGTCGAGTGCCTTGAGCACGTAGACCCGGGCCCGCGACAGCAGCGCGGAGTTGACCTCGAACGAGGGGTTTTCGGTGGTGGCGCCGATCAGCGTCAACAGGCCCGACTCCACGTGCGGCAGCAGGGCATCCTGCTGACTCTTGTTGAGGCGGTGGATCTCGTCGAGAAACAGCAGTGTCTGACGCTCGCGCAGCCGTGCCTCCTGGGCCCGCTCCACCGCGGCGCGGATCTCCTTGACCCCGGCCATCACCGCCGAGAGCTTTTCGAGCCGTGAGCCTGAGGCCTCGGCGAGGATATCGGCCAGGGTGGTCTTGCCTACCCCCGGCGGGCCCCACAGGATCATCGAGCGCACGCTGCCGCTCTCGGCCATGCGCCGCAGTGGTTTGCCCGGGCCGACCAGCGCTTCCTGGCCGACATAGTCGTCGAGACTTTTCGGCCGCATGCGGTAGGCGAGCGGCACATTGTCCTGGGGGGCGCTATCGGCAAAGAGGTCCATCAGCGTACTTCCGGTTTGCGCTCGGCAACGAGCGGGTACATTTCACTACGCCAATCGCGACTTAAGGCGTAGGGCTTTCTCTTCCAAACCCGCTAGGGTAAGACAGTCAGGGGCCGCTCGCGGCGCAGCTCGCTTGTGTGCCCGCGACCCATGCCCGGTGGCGCGGGGTACGACGAACGGCCTGTGGTCGATTCTACCCAAGTGCGCCCCGACACAGTATGGCCGGCCAAGGCACTACACGCTGGCCTTCGAGTGCCGCTACACTAGGATTTGAACGAAAAACCCGAGGTCTCGGCACGCTGGTTATCAGTCTCGCCGCTTTACGCTCGTCGCCATAGCCGCCGCACGGACAGGAGAACTCCCATGCCCATGCTGACTCAACTGCGCCAGGATCACGCCAACATGGCGCGTCTGCTCCACGTGCTGCAGCTCAAGCACAAGACGCTCGCCGATGGCGAACGCCCCAACTTCCGCCTGATTCGGGAGGTGGTGGACTATATTCTCGACTATATGAGCGGCTTCACCATTCCGCTGGAGCGCATTTGCCGTGAGCAACTCTCCAGCCGGGCCAGTGACACTGATGCGCTGTTCGCACGGCTGGCGGAGGACTACCAGCATCTGCACGAGCAGCTGATGCGTCTCTCGGCCGACATCGACATGATCCTGATGGATGGGGTGATGCCAATGGACAAGTTCGCCGAGGACCTGCGTGCCTATCTCGACGCCCACCGCGGCTATCTGCGCGCCGAGCGCGAGGAGCTGTTCCCGCTGATTCGCGAGCACTTCGACGATGACGATCTGGCGCGTCTGGCCGCCGAGATGCCGCCCCAGGCGGAGTCCGAGCTGTCGCGTCTGCAGGAGGCCTACCCGGAGCTCTATTCCGAGTTTCGCGACGCGCCTTCGCCCCTCGAATCCTGATGGTGGCGGGCCGCTGGCCCGCCCTGCGTGATGACCCGACGACGATCGCACTGCGCGATCGTCGTCGCTTTGCGTAGAATGGGCGCCCGACAGAGCGAGAGGGAGCCGGGATGGATCGGCTACAGGCGATGCAGGTGTTCCGGGCCGTGGTCGAGGCCGGCAGCTTTGCCGGCGGCGCCCGCCGGCTGGGCGTATCCAACGCGATGGTCAGCAAGCAGATATCGCGCCTCGAGGAGAGTCTCGGGGTGCGCCTGCTGGCACGTACCACGCGGCGGCTACAGCTGACGGCGGAGGGCGAGCGCTATCTGACCACCACCGCGCGGCTGCTCGACGAACTCGATGAGCTGGAGGCGGGGCTGGGCGAGCAGCGCGGCGAGATTCGCGGCCGCCTGCGCTTGTCGGCGCCCATGGATTTCGGCGCTCAGGCACTGATGGTGGTGCTCGATGCCTTCGAGCAGGCACACCCTGCGGTTACCCTGGAGCTGGTGCTCGAGGACCGCCACGTCGACCTGCTGGCCGAGGATTACGATCTGGTGGTGCGGATTGGTGCACTCGAGGATTCGAGTCTGATCGCCCGGCCGCTGATGCGCATGCCTTGCTACTTATATGGCGCCCCCGACTACCTGCGCCGCCACGGCACCCCCGATCATCCGCAGGCGCTCAAGCACCACCGCTGCCTCCATTACACGCTGGCACGCCAGGGGCCGCAGTGGACCTTTGAGGTCGACGGCGAGCTCCAGCGGGTGCGCTTTCGCCCGGCGCTTGCGTGCAACAACGGCCGCGCGCTGGTCGAGGCCGCGGCGCTGGGCATGGGACTGGTGGTCAAGCCCGCCTTCCTGGGCGAGCCCGAAGTGGCGGCAGGGCGCCTGGTGCGTCTGCTCGAGACGTTTCCGATTCCTGCGCTCGACGTGCATCTGCTCTACGCCGAGCGCGACTTCATGCCGGCGCGCCTGCGCGCGCTGATCGAAACGCTGTTGAACCACTTCGCCGGGAGCGCGACCCATGCGTGATGCGCTGATCTTCGACTCCGGTGTCGGCGGGCTCTCGGTGAGTGCCGAGATCCGCCGTTGGTTGCCTCAGCTCGGCCTCGACTACGTCTGCGACAACGCCGCCTTGCCCTACGGCACCAAGCCCGATGCCTGGCTGGTGGCGCGTACCGTCGAGGTGTGCCTGGCGGCGTGTGCCGAGAGCCGACCGCGGGCACTGGTGATCGCCTGCAACACCGCCAGTACGCTGGCGCTGGAGGCGCTGCGCGCGCGGCTGACGGTCCCGGTGGTGGGCACGGTGCCGGCGATCAAGACCGCCGGGGAGGCCAGCCGCTCGCGGGTGATCGGCCTGCTGGCGACCAGCGCCACACTCAAGCGCTCCTATCTGCAGCGGCTGGTGACCGACTTCGCTGCTGACTGCCGCCTTGTCGGCGTCGCGGCGGATACCCTGGTGGTCGCCGCCGAGCGCAAGCTGGCCGGCGGCGAGCTCGACCCCGAGGCGCTGGCCGCGGCGCTGATGCCGCTGTGGCGCGAGCCGGCTCTGGACACGGTGGTGCTGGGGTGTACCCACTTTCCGCTGCTGCGTGCCGAGCTCGAAGCGCAGGCGCCACGTCCGATCCGCTGGATCGACTCGGGTGCTGCGATCGCGCGCCGCCTGGGGCAGGTGCTGGATGTCGCGCCCCTGGCCGCGCCGGCGGCCACGCTGCCCGCGGTGACGACCGGCACCAGCTGGGCGACCGGCGCCGACGCCACCGGGCTGGCCACGGCGCTGGCCGGCTTCGGCTTCGCACCGCCGCGGCCTCTACCGACGGTCGCCGCGGTGCCCGCCGACACTGCTATTTCCGCTATCGATTGAGGAGTTTTTCGTGGTCATCACCACCATCGACCCGGCGCGCTATGACGCCCAGCTCGCGGCCAAGCGCGCGCGGATCGAGCAGCAGTTCGCCGCATTCGACCCGCCGCCGCTGGAGGTCTTCGCCTCGCCGCCGATGCACTACCGCATGCGCGCCGAGTTCCGCCTCTGGCACGAGGGAGACGATCTCTACTACGCCATGTTCGAACCCGACCCGGATGCGCCGCTTCACAAGGGGCGGGTGGCCCAGAAGGTGGTCCGTGTCGATCAATTTCCGGTCGCCGGCGAGCGCATCAATGCGCTGATGCCCCAGCTGCTGGACGCCATTCGCGATGACACCACACTGCGGCGCAAGCTGTTCCAGGTCGAGTTTCTGACCACGCTCAGCGGTGAGGCGCTGGTGACGCTGATCTACCACAAGCCGCTGGATGCCGAGTGGGAGCAGCGTGCCCGCGAGTTGCAGGCGACGCTGGGGGTGGCGCTGATCGGGCGCTCGCGCAAGCAGCGTCTGGTGCTCGAACGTGATCACGTGTGGGAGCGTCTGATGGTCGAAGGGCGCGAGTTCCACTATCAGCAGGTGGAGAACAGCTTTACCCAGCCCAACGCCGAGATCTGTCGCGCCATGCTCGGCTGGGCGCGGGATGCCACGCGCCACAGCACAGGCGATCTGGTCGAGCTCTACTGCGGCAACGGCAACTTCACCGTGGCGCTGGCGGAGAACTTCCGCCGCGTGGTCGCCACCGAGATCTCGCGGACCTCGGTGGCCTCGGCCCAGGCCAACCTCGCCGCCAACGGCATCGACAACGTGCATGTGGCGCGGATGTCGGCGGAGGAGTTCGCCCAGGCGCTGACCGGCGAGAAGCAGGGGCGCCGGGTGGCGGCGATGGCGCTCGATGCGTGCGACTTCTCCACCGTACTGGTCGACCCGCCGCGGGCCGGGCTCGATGCCGCCAGCTGTGCGCCGCTGATGGAGTATCCGCGAATCGTCTATATTTCCTGCAACCCCGACAGTTTGGCGGTCAATCTGGCGCAGCTCACCCAGACGCACCGGATCACGCGGATGGCGCTGTTCGATCAGTTTCCCTGGACCGACCACTGCGAGTGTGGGGTCGTGCTCGAGCGCCGCGAGACGGCCTGAATTTGTCAAGTCGCACCGGTATCGTATGGTGGGTGTCATGATGCGTAAGCGACATGCGTCATAACGAAGCTTCAAGTGGATAGGGCGCCCCCGGGCGCTGGCGTAAGCTTCGCCCCATGTGAATGCGGCCGCCATATCGACGGCCGGTGCCAGCCGAGGTGATAGATGCAACACGTCGCGATCGAAGGAAAGACGGAGTTTCTTGAGCAGTTGCGGGAGAAGCTGGCGAAGCGACTTCCCGAGGAGAAGGTGAAGCGGATCACCGCCTTCGCCGAGGATCTCTACGCCACGGCGCCCTTCGAGGAGGCGGCCGACCGCCAGCTGGACGATGTCTACGGTGCCACGCTGGCTGCGTGGCACTTCATGCGCACCTTCGATCCCAGCGATGCCAAGGTCCGTATCTTCAATCCCAACTTCGAAGAGCATGGCTGGCAGTCGCCACACACCGTAGTCGCAGTGTTGCACCCGGACATGCCGTTTCTGGTCGATTCGGTGCGCATGGAGCTCAATCGTCGCGGCCTGACCCTGCATGCGATCCACAATGCAGTGTTGGCGGTCGAGCGCGACGCTCGCCACCACGCGTTGAAGATCACCGGGCCGCGGGCCAAGGCGGCGCCGGCGTCGCGCGAGTCGCTGATTCTGATCGAGATCGACCGCCATACCGATACGGCGACACTGGATGACCTGGAGCAGAGCCTGCACGATGTGCTGCGCGACGTGCGTACCGCGGTCACCGATTTCGAGCCGATGTGCGACAAGCTGCGCGAGGTGATCGCCGAGCTCGAGGCCCAGCGTCCGGCGTCAGTGAGCGCGGCGGATCAGAAGGAGACGGTGGCTTTCCTCAAGTGGCTGCTCGACGAGCACTTCACCTTCCTCGGTTTCGCCGAGAGCCGGCTCTCCGGCAGCGGCGCCAAGGCGCGCGAGACGCGGGTCGAGGGCAGCGAGCTGGGGGTGCTCAAGCTCGACCAGCCGCGCTACCAGGAGTCGGTGCGTTTCGAACTCGACGAGGAGCCGGGTCCCATGCCGGCGCTGCTACGCTTCGCCAAGAGTTCACATCACGCGCGCGTGCACCGGCCGACCTATCCTGACCATATCGCCATCACCCGCCATGACAAGCAGGGCAAGGTGATCGGCGAGTGGCGCTTCTTCGGGCTGTTCACCTCGCTGGTCTACAACGAGTCGCCGCGCTCGGTGCCGGTACTGCGGCGCAAGGTGCAGGCGGTGATCGATGCCGCCGGGGTCAACCCCAAGGGCCACAACGGCAAGCTGCTGCTGCAGATTCTCGAGGTGCACCCGCGCGACGACCTGTTCCAGAGCACCATCGAAGAGTTGAGCCAGACCGCTTTCGGCATTCTCAATATCCGTGAGCGCCGCCGCGTGCGGCTGTTCATCCGTGAGGACCGCTGCGGCCAGTTCTACTCCTGCCTGGTATTCGTCCCGCGTGACATCTTCTCCACCGATCTGCGTCTGCGCATTCAGAACCTGCTGTGCGAGGAGCTCGATGCCACCTTCGGTGACTTCAATCCCTATCTCTCGGAGTCGGTGCTGGCGCGTATCCAGTTCACCCTGCGCTTCAACGGCGACGAGCCGGTGGACTTCGATCGCCGCGCGCTGGAGAAGAAGGTCATCTTCCTGGCGCGCAACTGGCGCGAGGATCTGCACGGTGCGCTGATCGAGAGCCTGGGAGAAGAAGAGGGCAACCGCCAGGCACAGGTATTCCGCGACGCCTTCCCCGGCAGCTACCGCGACGACTTCTCGGCGCGCACCGCGGCCAATGACATCCGCCACCTGAGTGCGCTCGACGACGGCGCGCCGATCGGCGTCAGCCTCTATCATCTGGCCGAGAACAGCGCCGACAGCGTCAATCTCAAGCTCTATCACGCCGACTCGCCGATTCCGCTCTCCGATATGCTGCCGGTGCTCGAGAATCTGGGTCTGCGGGTGATCAGCGAGCGCCCTTATCATATCGATACCGAGCACCAGACCTACTGGATTCATGACTTTACCTTCGAGTATCGCGGTGTCGGTGAGGTCGATCTACGCGCAATGCGCGACAACTTCATCGACGCCTTCTCGCGGATCTGGGTGGGTGACGCCGAGAACGACGCCTACAACCGGCTGATCATCGGCGCCGGTCTCGACTGGCGGCAGGTAGCGGTGCTGCGCGCCTACGCGCGCTATCTCAAGCAGCTGCGCATCGGGCTGTCGCAGGATTACATCGCCAACACCCTGGCAGCGCATGCCGACATCACCCGCGGCCTGTCGCGGCTTTTCGAGCAGCGCTTCGCCCCGAACCTCGACGGCGACCGCGACGCCCGCTGCCAGGGGGCGGTCGACGACCTCAATGCGCTGCTCGATCAGGTCGCCAGCCTCAACGACGACCTCTTGCTGCGGCGCTATGTCGACCTGATCCAGGCCACTGTACGCACCAACTACTTCCAGCCGCGCGAAGACGGTAGCCCCAAGGCGTACATCTCGTTCAAGCTCGAGCCGAGCAAGGTGCCGGGCATGCCCAAGCCGCGGCCGATGTTCGAAGTATTCGTCTACTCGCCGCGGATGGAAGGGGTGCACCTGCGCGGCGGCAAGGTCGCCCGCGGCGGTCTGCGCTGGTCCGACCGCAACGAGGATTTCCGCACCGAGATTCTGGGCCTGATGAAGGCGCAGCAGGTCAAGAACTCGGTGATCGTGCCGGTCGGCGCCAAGGGTGGCTTCATCTGCAAGCGCATGCCCGAGAATGGTGACCGCGACGCCATCCAGGCCGAGGGCATCGAGTGCTACCGCCTGCTGATCCGCGGCCTGCTCGATATCACCGACAACCTCGATGGCACCGAGGTGGTGCCGCCGCAGGCGGTGGTGCGCCACGATCCTGACGACCCCTACCTGGTGGTCGCCGCGGACAAGGGCACCGCGACCTTCTCCGACTACGCCAACGCGATCTCGCTGGAGTATGACTTCTGGCTGCGTGACGCCTTCGCCTCCGGGGGCGCCCAGGGCTATGACCACAAGGGTATGGCGATTACCGCTCGCGGCGCCTGGGAGTCGGTCAAGCGCCACTTCCGCGAGATGGGCCTCAACACTCAGAAGGACGAGTTCAGCGTGCTCGGTATCGGCGACATGGCCGGTGACGTATTCGGCAACGGCATGCTGCTCTCCGATAAGATCCGTCTGGTCGCTGCCTTCAACCACCGCCATATCTTCGTCGACCCGACGCCGGATGCGGCCAAGTCGTTCGCCGAACGCAAGCGCCTGTTCGAGACGCCGCGCTCGAGCTGGTCGGACTACGACGAGCAGCTGATCTCGGAAGGCGGCGGGGTCTTCTCGCGCGATGCCAAGTCGATCGCCATCTCGGCGCCGATGAAAAAGACCTTTGGCATTCAGGCCGACAAGTTGTCACCCAACGATCTGATCAACGCCATGCTCAAGTCGTCGGTGGATCTGATCTGGAACGGCGGCATCGGCACCTATGTGAAAGCTCATGACGAGAGCCATGCCGACGTCGGTGACAAGGCCAACGATGGCCTGCGCATCGATGGCCGCGAGCTCAACTGTCGCGTGGTCGGCGAGGGCGGCAACTTGGGCCTGACCCAGCGCGGGCGCATGGAAGCTGCGGCCAAGGGGATTCGGGTCAACACCGACTTCATCGACAACGCCGGCGGCGTCAACTGCTCCGACCATGAGGTCAATATCAAGATCCTGCTCGACGGGATCGTCCAGCGCGGCGACATGACCGAGAAGCAGCGCAACCAGCTGCTGGTGGAGATGACCGACGAGGTTGGCGAGCTGGTGGTGCGCGACAACTACCGCCAGACCCAGGCGCTGTCGCTTGCCGAGCTGCAGTCGCTGGAGGGGATGGGGCCATATCGGCGCTTCATCAACGAACTCGAAGCGGCCGGTAGTCTCGACCGCGAGCTCGAGTTCCTGCCCAGTGACGAACAGCTCGGCGAGCGCAGCAACGCCGACGGCGGGCTCACTCTGCCCGAGCTGAGCGTGCTGATCTCCTACGCCAAGAGCACGCTGAAGAGCGATCTGATCGCCGCCGAGCTGCCCAACGACCCGCAGCTGCAGCAGCACGTGGCCAAGGCGTTCCCGGTGACATTGACCGAGCGGTTTGCCGACGATCTCTCCCAGCACCGCCTGAAGCGTGAAATCGTCGCCACCCAGATCGCCAATGACCTGGTCGACCACATGGGCATCACCTTCGTGCGTCAGCTGCGCGACTCCACCGGCGCATCCAGGGTCGAGATCGCCCAGGCCTACGTGATCGCCCGCGACAGCTTTGGCTTCAACCGCTTGTGGGAGCAGATCGAGGCACTCGACTACCGCGTCGAGAGCCAGGTCCAGTACCGCATGATGCTCGACCTGATGCGCCTGATGCGGCGTGCCACGCGCTGGTTCCTGCGCCATCGCGGTGCGCTCAGCGTCAAGGAGTGCGTGGAGCAGTTCGCGCCCCAGTTGACCCAGTTGCAGGAGGATATCGGCAACCGGCTCAAGGGCGACGAGCGCGAGGCCTGGGAAGGTCGCCGCGACGAGCTGATCGAGGCCGGTGTACCCAAGGCTCAGGCCGCGGTAGTGGCCGCCGCGCCAAGCCTTTATGCCGGGCTGGGTATCATCCAGGCGGCACGCGTCAGTGGCGAGAAGCTCAAGCGCGTGGCCGAGGTCTACTACGCCATCGGTCACCAGCTGGAGCTGCCGTGGATGACGCGCCAGATCAACGCCCTCGAGGTGCGTGACAGTTGGCAGATGCAGGCGCGGGAAACGTTTCGCGACGACCTCGACCGTCAGCAGCTGGCGCTGACGGTGAAGGTGCTGAGCATGAGCGACGCGCCGCGCGAGGTGGAGGCGCGGGTGACCCGTTGGGAGGAGCAGCACGCGTCCCTGTTCGAGCGCTGGAATGCGCTGCTGGGTGAGATCAATGCCGGCACCCAGGTGAGCTTCGCGCTGATTGCGGTGGCGATCCGCGAGCTGGTCGATCTTGCCGAGAGCGAGAGCGACGGCTAAGGTGGCAGCGGGCCGGCGCGCGCCAGTACGCGCCGGCTCCCGACTTGAAAAATGGTTTGAAAAAGCGGTTTGAAAAAGTGAGCTGAACGGGGCGCTGGTCGATCTCCCCGCCAGCCATCACGCATCGTCACAGGCGCTTGCCGGAAAACCTTTTTAGGCATGGTTTGAGAAGTCGGCGCGCGAAGTCCAGACAAGGCAAAAATTGGCGAAAGGGCGGAGTTTACACGGTGTAAATGAGCATGTGACTCGCTGCTCTCGCCCTTCGGGCCGTCCTACGGACGTTCTGCACGAGGTTCAGTGAGCCAATTTTTTACGCAGTATGGACGAGCGCAGTACTTTTCAGACCTGCCTAAGGTGTTCTGGCAAGCGCCTCTGTTATGCTGCAGCCATCCGCAGGCAGTCAACGCAGAGAGGCCCCATGAAGTATCGCGCGTTTTCCACCCTTATCGTGGCCGTCGGTGTCGCCACCGCCATGCCCGCCATGGCGCAGAGCGAGGCGCTCAAGCAGGCGCAGGCCGCGGCCGCCAAGGTCGACCTGACCAGCTTCTTCAAGTCCAGCTCCGACGCCCGCAGCCAGAGCTTCTTCTTCGGTGGCGTGCAGCAGCACCCGTTCACCGTCGACGAGGCCGGCCGCTACCGCTTCACCAGCTCGACCCTGCCGGGCGAATCCCAGGATTATCGCATCAAGGCCACGCTGATCGACGTCAACGGTAATGTCCTGGCCAAGAGCAGCGGGCTCGGCAACACCGGGGGGCTGGAGATGGAGCAGCGGCTCGAACCGGGCAACTACACGCTGCAGGTCTCGGGGCAGAAGTTCGGCAGTACCAAGACTGGCGGTAACAGCTTCAACATCCAGGTCGACGCGCTGGATGCCAGCGGCAAGGTGATCGCCGCCGACCAGGGCGGCGTCGATAATGGCGGTGGCATCATGTTTGGTGGCCCCGGCAGCAGCGGCCGTACCACCGCCTTCGTCGACGACAAGGACGACGTGGCGACGCTCAGCGCGCCGGGACGTGAAGCGGCCAGTGCGGTTGCCGGTGGCGCGGCCGCTGGCGCCAGCGAAGCCGCGCCCAAGGGCCCCGACTTCGGCACCGCCAATACCGGCTCGGCGGCCAAGCCGGCGACTGCAGGGCAGGCCAGCGCGCCGACCGGCGCCTCCGCCCGCGAGCGTCAGCAGGCGCCGCTGCCGAGCAGCTTCGACGAGATCGTCGCCGACATCAAGGTGCTGCAGGAGGGTGAGGTACTCACCTTCGATGTCGCCCAGGCCGGCACGGTTTCTGTCACCAGCTCGACCTTCCCCGGTCATGAAGGCAGCTTCCGCCTTCAGGCCAAGGTGCTCGATGCCGATGGGCGCACGGTGGCCGACGAGGGGTCGCTGGCCGATGGCAACTTCGCTATCGAGACCGTGCTCCAGCCCGGCCGCTATCGGGTCTGGGTCAAGGGTCAACGGTTCGGCTCGGCGATGAACTCGGTCAACAACTACACCCTGCGCGTACAGCAGCTCGACGCGCGCTGAGCGACACTCGGGAGGCGGGCCCGTCCCCGTTCCCCCACCTCGCTTGCGAAACCCGGCCCTGTGCCGGGTTTCGGCGTGATGGGGTGGCGGCGGTGGGCCATGTCTTCTGGCCGCCGGGCGTGCGCGGTTCGTCTCGCCACCCCCAGTTGGGATATACTCGCTCGCCGCTGTCGATCCCTTTTGCCACCGACGAGACCTCTCCATGTACCCCGTCGTTCGTTCTCTGCTGTTCCGGCTCGAGCCGGAGACCGCGCATCGTGTCACGCTGACTGCTCTGGATGCGGCGCATCGGCTGCGCCTGTCGGGACTGCTCGGCGATGCCGACAGCTCGGGTGAACCGGTGGAGGTAATGGGGCTTTCCTTCGCCAACCGTATCGGGCTGGCGGCGGGGCTGGACAAGAACGCCGAGCATCTGGATGCCCTGGGAGCGCTGGGGTTCGGCTTTGTCGAGGTGGGCACGACCACGCCCAAGCCGCAGTCGGGCAATCCGCGCCCACGGCTGTTCCGGCTCACCGGCCCCCAGGCGATCATCAATCGCATGGGGTTCAACAACACCGGGGTCGACCAGTTGGTCGCCAACGTGCGCAAGAGTCGCTATCGCGGCATCATCGGCATCAATATCGGCAAGAACCTGACCACGCCTGTGGAGCGTGCGGTCGACGACTATGTGACCTGTCTGCGCAAGGTCCACGCTGCGGCGCATTACGTTACCGTCAATATCTCTTCGCCCAACACCCCGGGGTTGCGCAATCTGCAGTTCGGTGAGCATCTCGACGGTCTGCTCGGGGCGCTCAAGGAGGAGGCCGTGCGGCTGGACGCGGAGCAGGGGCGCCACGTGCCGCTGGCGGTGAAGATCGCCCCGGACATGACCCGCGAGGAGATCGCACTGGTCGCACGCACGCTCACCGACAACGAGATCGATGCGGTGATTGCCACCAATACGACGGTGTCGCGTGAGAACGTGACCGGCATGCCGCATGCCCACGAAGCGGGCGGGCTCTCCGGGGCGCCGCTGTTCGCCAGCTCGACCGCGGTAGTGCGCGAACTGCGTCGGCTGCTGCCGACTCTGCCGATCATCGGTGCCGGTGGCATCGATAGCGGCGTTCGGGCGAGCGAGAAGTGTCAGGCAGGCGCGGATCTGGTGCAGCTCTACACCGGCTTCATCTATCGCGGGCCGGAGCTGATCGGGGAGTGTATTCGCGCGACCGGAAACAGCAGCGCGGCATCTGCCTGAGTGCACGGGTCAGATGCCCTGACCGGGTGGGCGTGTCGATGCGCCCCTGGCGGTGGCAACAAAAAGGCCCGCGCGGTGCGGGCCTTGAGTGTGATGAGGCGATGCTCGTCAGCGGCGTGCGCCGTGACTCAAGTCATCACCATGGGGTTTTTGTGGATACCGGACACGCCGGTCATGCCATCCCACTGGTCCCCGCGACCTTCACGCCAACCGCTCATCCAGTTTTCGCGCAGGTTGATATCCTGGCTCGGACATTCGTCGCGTGAGCGACCGGCGACCCCCGCCTTGTAGCCGTGCAGATATGCCCGCTGGTTGCGATCACGTTTCTGTCGTTTCATCGTATGGCCTCTTGTCGGAACAAGTGCATCACCTTTGGGAAAACACAGAGACTCCACGGCGTCTGGTTCGCCGAAAGAAGACTCCGCCCGAGAAAATGTCCGGACAGGCATACGCATGCGTTGTTTCGTAGCTACACCTCTAGCTTTAGCGGAAATGAGAAACGATGTCGATGAGCGTTTTGTCATAAGGCCAGATTGAAAATGCACTCACAGGAATATGACTGGGCCGAGACGGTTCGGTGACGCCACCATGAAAGACGATAACTCGCTGTTGAGCCTTTATATCACCTGCCCCTGGGGCGTCGAACCGCTGCTCGCGGAAGAGGTCGCCGAACTGGGCGCGGAGATACAAAAAACTACCGTCGCCGGGCTGCATGCGCGTGCCGATCTCGCCACCGCCTATCGCCTGTGCCTGTGGTCACGCCTGGCCAATCGGGTGATCCTGACCTTGGGGCGCGAGAGCGGCTGTGATACGCCGGAGGCGATCGTCGCCGCGGTGAGCCAACTGTCTTGGGCCGAGACACTGCGCGACGGCCACACCCTGGCGGTGGACTTCCACGGTCAGTCGGCGGCGATCCGCCATACACGCTTCGGCGCCCAGGTGATCAAGGATGGGGTCGTCGAGGCGCTGGCAGCCGCCGGGCGTGCGCGCCCGCAGGTCGACCTCGGCCAGCCCGACGTGCGCGTCTACGCCAATCTGAACAAGGGGCAGCTGCTGGTGGGTATCGACCTGGTCGGCGCCAGCCTGCACCAGCGCGGCTACCGACGTGATGTCGGCCATGCCCCGCTCAAGGAGAATCTGGCGGCGGCGCTGCTGGTGCGCGCCGGCTGGCCGGCCCGGGCCAAGCGCGGAGAGCCGCTGGTGGACCCAATGTGCGGTGCCGGCACGCTGCTGATCGAGGCGGCGATGATGGCCGCCGATATCGCGCCCCAGCTCACCCGCGAGCGCTTCGGCTTCGAGCGTCTGGCCGGCTTCGATCCGGCGCTGTGGCAGACCCTGGCGCGCGAGGCCAAGGTGCGTGCCGATCTCGGTCGGCGACGCGCCCGTTCGCGGCTATGGGGCTTCGACCAGAGCCCGCAGGCGATTGCCGCGGCGCGCAGCAATGCCATGCGCGCAGGGATTCCGGCGCTGATCGAACTGGACGGTGCTGCGGTGAAGGGGCTGACACCGCCCGCCGAGGCCGCCGCGCCGGGGCTGGTGATCACCAATCCGCCCTACGGCGAGCGTCTCGGCGAGTTGCCCGAGCTGGTGGCGCTCTACGGCGATCTGGGGCAGCGGCTGAAGCAGCACTTCGGCGGCTGGCAGTTGGCGCTGTTCACCGGCAATCCGGATCTCGGCCATCGACTGGGCCTGCGCGCGCACAAGCAGTATGCGTTCAAGAACGGACCGCTCGACTGCAAACTGCTGCTGGCCGATGTCACGGCCCGTGATGCCGATAGCGGCGATCGCGATGCCCGCGATAGTGATAAACCCGATACCGTGTCGAGCGCGCAGACGCCCTCGGCCAGCGACACGGCGCCGCTGAGCGAGGGCGCGCGGATGTTCGCCAACCGCCTGCAGAAGAACCGCAAGCGTCTGTCCAAGTGGCTCAAGCAGTCGGGGGAGCGCTGTTACCGGCTCTACGATGCCGACATGCCGGAGTACGCGCTGGCGATCGACGTCTATGGTCACCGCGTACACGTGCAGGAGTACGCCGCGCCACGTTCGGTCGACGCCGACAAGGCCAAGCGGCGGCTGCTCGATGCGCTGAGCGCGATCCCGGTGGCGCTAGACGTGCGCCCCGAGCAGATCCACTACAAGCAGCGCGAGCGGCAGAGCGGCAAGGCGCAGTACCGCAAGCAGGGTGACAGCGGCGAGCGCTTCGTGGTCGAGGAGGGGCCGGCCAAGCTGTGGATCAACCTCACCGACTATCTCGATACCGGGCTGTTCCTCGATCATCGCCCAGTGCGCCGGCTGCTGCGTGAGCGGGCCGCGGGCAAGCGTTTTCTCAATCTGTTCTGCTACACCGGCACGGCGACGGTACACGCCGCCCTGGGCGGGGCCAGCGACAGCTTGAGCGTGGATCTCTCGAATACCTATCTCGACTGGGCGCGGGACAATCTGGCCCTCAACCAGCTCGATCCCGGTCGCCACCGGGTGGTGCGCGACGACTGTTTCCGCTGGCTCGAGACTGCCGGCGGCAGCTTCGACCTGATCTTCCTCGATCCGCCGACCTTCTCCAATTCGAAGAAGATGGCCGGCACGCTGGATATCCAGCGCGATCACGTGCGTCTGGTCGAGCTGGCGATGGCGCGCCTGGCGCCGGGCGGGGAGCTGGTCTTCTCCAATAACCAGCAGCGCTTCAAGCTCGATCCGGCGTTGTCGTCGCGCTTCGCGGTGACCGAGATCACCGCGCAGACCTTCGACCCGGACTTCAGCCGACGTGCCAATCTGCACCACTGCTTCAGCATCCGTCATCGCGAATGACGTTGAGGCACGCCCCTGGCGCTCCTTCAGGGCGCCAGACGGCCGACGCTCGCGCGGTGGGCGAGCGAGCCAGCGGGGCGAAACAGGATGTCGGTGGCGTCGGCGGTTCGCGCGCCTCGGAGAGTCGTCTTGGCCTGAGGCTCAGTCGAGCAACGACAGCTGAGCCATGGCGCGGCGCCCCTCGGGGCTGTCGTCGTCGGCTTCCAGCACCTTGCGCAGGCCACGCGCCAGTTGGATGTGCGCGAGATCGTCGAGCCACAGCATGGCCTGCTCGCGGCTCTCGGCCACGGCATGCTTGAGGCCACCATACTGGGTGCCGATCTGGCCCCAGGCGCGGCTGAAGATCCAGTCACCGAACATGTCCTGATGCAGGTGCACCAGCACATAGTCGTGTTCACTCTCCCAACGAACGATCACGCGAACTCCTTTCGTGGTTGTGCGCCCCGGCTTGTCCCCGCCGGGTGGCCCGCCTAAGATGGCTGCGCCGGGTGGTGCGGCCGCGCCGCCGCGGCTCGTATCGGGCTCATTGTAAAGCAAGCGCGGCAGAAATCGACGCGTACTGCACAAGCCCGCCAGGCCGACAGGGAGAAGCGGTAGACATGCGAATTCTGGTGGATGAGAACGTACCGCTGGCCGAGGCCTTCTTCGGCGAGCTGGGTGAGGTGACGCGCCAGCCTGGGCGTGAGATGACCGCGGCCAGCGTGCGCGATCACGACGCCCTGGTGGTGCGCTCGATCACGCCGGTCAATGCGGCGCTGGTGGCGGGGTCACGCCTCAAGTTCGTGGGTACCTGCACCATCGGTACCGACCATGTCGAGCTGGCGGCGCTGCGCGAGCAGGGGATCGGTTTTGCCAATGCCCCCGGCTGCAACGCCGAGGCGGTGGTCGACTACGTGCTCTCCAGTCTGCTGCTGCTGTGCGAGCGCGACGGCGAGGACCTGTTCGCCAAGACCGTGGGCATCGTCGGCGCCGGCAACGTCGGCGGGCGCCTTGCCGCGCGCCTGGCGGCGCTGGGCATACCCCATCTGATCTGCGATCCACCGCGCGCCAAGGCCGAGGGCGACGCGGGTTTCGTGGCTCTCGACGCACTGATCGCGCGCGCCGATGTCATCTGTCTGCACACGCCGCTGGTGGCCGCCGGAGCGCATGCCACCTGGCATCTGCTCGACCGGCAGCGGATCGAGGCGCTGACCCCGGGGACCGTGCTGCTCAACGCCGGGCGTGGCGACTGCCTCGACGGCGGCGCCTTGAACGAACGGCTGGCCCGCGACGCCGATCTACGCTGCGTGCTCGACGTGTGGGAGCACGAGCCGGGAATCGACGAGGCGCTCTATGCCCGTGTCGATCTCGCCACACCGCATATCGCTGGCCATAGCGTCGACGGCAAGCTGCGCGGCACCGAGATGATCTATCAGGCGCTGTCGCGCCAGCTAGGTCTGCCCGCGCGGCAGAGCCTGGCTCGGCTGACGCCGGCGCCGTGGCTGCCGCGGCTGGTGCTCGACGCTGCCACGCCGCGTGACGATGCGCTGCGGCTGTGCGCACGGGCCTGCTACGACCCGCGCCGTGACGCCATGGGCCTGGAGCGTTATCGCCGACGCCAGGGCATGGCCCAGGGCTTCGATGCCTACCGCCGTGACTATCCGGTACGCCGCGAGTTCCAAACCCTCGAGGTGGCGCTCACCGCGGCGGCCCCCGAGCTCGAAGCGTCCCTGCGCGGTTTCGGCTTTCGTGTCGCCACGCCGGACTGAGTGCGACTCATGACCCAAGGCCACGTCTGATCAAGAGCCACGTCTGATTGAGAGCGCTTTTCACAACCGCTAGGCGACGTGGGCTTATCCGGAGGCAGAGCGTCGCGAGGGCGCTGTGAACCCCTCCCTGGGCGCTACCTTTGCCATTCCTGGCAAAGGACCCTCGCTTTGCCCTGCCCCCGGCGCCCATCGTCAGCGGGTTTAAACATGGGCTCCAAGAGCCACGCCGACCCAGTGACGGCGGCGGGGTCAGGCGCCTTCGCGCTCGGCATCCTCGCGCTTGCTGAGGCGATGGCCGTCTTCGCTGGCGCCATACTTCCAGTAGCTCGAAAGATACATCTGGCGCTTGTCGACGCCGCGCTCGTCGATCAAATGGCGACGTAGGCGGCGCATTGCCGAGAACTCGCAGGCGACCCAGATGCCCGCCTTGCCTGGCCGCCAGGACAGTTCGCGCACGGCCTCGAGCAGCCCTGCACTATCGCTGCCCGGGTGTGCTTGAACGAGCCATCTGATGCGCATGTCGGGCGGTGCCGCCAGCGGCTGGATATCGGCTTCGCTGATCACCTCGAGAATTACCTCTCCGGCCGCCTGCGGCGGCAGTCGTTCGAGATTGGCAGCGATCGCCGGCAGGGCGGTCATGTCGCCTACCAGTAAATACCAGTCGGCGTCCTCTGCCACCCGCTTGACCGGCCCGGGGCCGGCGACGTCGATGACATCCCCCGGGCGGGCGTGGCGTGCCCAGTTGGCAGCCGGCCCGCCGTCGGCGTGGAGCACGAAGTCGACGTCGATGGCGTCCTCACGCTGCTGGCGCACGCTGTAGGTGCGCAGCCGCGCTGGCGTATCGCCTTCCCCGGGCAGCACCAGCTTGATGTAGGCGCTTGACTGGTCGGCGGGGAAGGTGCGCATCGCCTCGCCGCCAAGGGTGAGGCGCAGCATATGGGGCGTCAGTGGCTGCCGGGCGAGCACGGTGAAGGCACGTGGTGGCGTCTTGGGCATGTGGGACTCCTGTCAGTCAGCAGAGGGCGTGGGACGTTCGAGATTGTCGATCAGACGCTGCGCCAGCGCCTCGAAGGCGGCGAGCTCGGCCTCGCTCAAGTCCTTGGCGAGGCGCTCATGGGCGCGTTGCTCACAGGCATCGACCCGCGCCAGCATGGCCTGGCCGGCGTTGCTGAGCGTCAACTGCTGGCGTCGGCCGTCATCCGGCGCCGGGCGCCGGTACACCAGCCCGCGGCTGTCGAGATCGCCCAGCAGGCGTGCGAGCTGGGCCTTGTCCCACTGCAGCCTGTGGGCGATCGCGCTGGCACTGCATGGCGATAGCCCGCGGATCGCTTTGAGCGTGCGGATCTGAGCGACGCCGAGTTCGAGCTGCTCATCGGCGTAGGCGCGGCGCAGCGCGCGCTTGTAGGCGTGCAGCAGGCGGTGGAGGGTGTCGCCGGCAAGTGCTTGAGACATCGATCTCTCGATTTATTGGTTGATAAAGTCAACTAATTGAACGTCGATTACATATGAATGTCAACCATTCTCATCTGCGTGCGGGGAGTTCACGCCCAGGCTGCGGACGCTGCCTGGTCTGGCCTATAGCGTGATCGCGCGGCCGATGAACTGGATCGGGCCGGTGGGGCGGCCGAGCGGTGAGCCGCCGGCGTTCTCCAGCGTCAGTTCGAAGAGCTGGTTGGGCTGCAGTGGCGGCAGATCCTCGGGGCTCAGATGTAGCGTCTGGCCGGGGCGGACCAGACCCAGCGACACCGGCCCCGACCAGTCGTCGGCCTTGGTCCAGAACTCAAGGGCCTTGCCCTGGGGCAGCTCGAAGGTGCCCAGGGGCACCAGCGCGATATCGTGGGCCGAGGCGGCCTTCACCACCCAGCCCGCCTGGGTATGCTGCGGAGTCGTCAGCACGACCAGGTAGCGCGGGGCAGCGCTCTCGGGGGTGGCCAGCAGCAGCACGCTCAGTGCCAGTGATGCGGCGGCGGTGGCGAGGCCAACGCCGCGCCACAGGTGGAGACTGTGCCATGCGCGCTGCCAGAGCGAACGACGCTCTTTGGGCACCGGCTGCAGGCTGCGCTCGATACGTGACCACAGCCCGGGCGAGGGTGTGAGCGGCGGCGCCAGCTCGGTATACGGCTGTAGCCGCGACTCCCAGGCATCGATCGCCTCGCGCAGCGCCGGCTCCCGCGTGGCACGGCGTTCGACCGCGTAGCGCTCGGCCGCGCTCAGGGTGCCGAGCACGTACTCGCCGGCGAGGGTGTCGATATCGTCGGAGGCTGTGGGGCGAGCGTTCCCGGGTGAGCGGTCATTCATGACAGACACTCGCGCAGGCTCTGCAGGCTGCGTTTGATCCACGCCTTGACGGTACCCAGTGGCCGGTCCATACGCGTGGCGATCTCCTGATGGCTGAAGCCATCGACATAGGCGTGGAACAGGCAGTTGCGGCGGTCGGCGTCCAGCGCCGCCAGGCAGCGGTCGAGCTCGCCGCGGCCATGCCAGGCGAAGTGATCCGATGCTTCGGCAGGCGCGGACGCGCGCTCGGCGTCGAGCGCTTCCGCGGTCTGCTCGTCGACGCTGATTTCGCGCTGATGGTCACGAATGTGATTGAGCGCCAGATGGCGGGCCACGCTGAACAGCCAGGTCTTGCCCGAGCCGCGCGTAGCATCGAAGGTGTGGGCACGCGTCCAGACCCGTACGAAGGTATCGTGGATGATGTCTTCGGCCAGCGCGCGGTCGCCGACGATACGCTGAACCACGCCGAGCAGGCGTGCCCCCTCATGATCGTAAAGCTGGCGCAGCGCCTGGTGATCGCCGCCAGCACAGGCCGTGATCAGTGTGGCGTGATCGAGCGTCGTCAGCGTGTCCTCCTTGACGGCATCCACGAGCGTCGCGCCAAGGCGCGGGGCTACAGACCGTGAACGCGGCACCCTGGCCACGTCCACTCCGCCCATACTACGCTCGGTGCCTTGCGTGTTGCCACGAAAAGTATCGGCACGGGCCGGGGGGGCCCGGAGCGGGGCGCCGACACGAGTGACCCGCCATCGCCGGGCCGGGGCACGACGATGGCGGGCCGAGTGGCATCAGTGCAGAGGGTCGCCCGCGCCTCAGCTGGCTTTCCAGAACAGGTAGTCGGCCTGGTAGTCGACGATCTCTTCGGCGCCCAGGTTGTCGCTGTTGCAGGTCATGTCCGGGGCGACGCCGCCCTGGGTGGCAAGACGCTGGACATAGGTCACGCCGACCATCTCGCCTTCGCCCATGGCGGGGTTGGCCTGGACCAGCTGCAGTGGAATGTTGCCCTCGCCGCCAGGGGCTGTGGCCAGCTGCGTACCGGTGATCTTGGAGCCGTCGTTGGCTTCCCAGGTCGCCGGCGGGCCGTAGTAGCGGCCGAGCGTCTTGCCATCGGCGTCGTTGAGCTTGGCATCGGGGCCCTTGAACACCCAGGCGTAGCCGCCGTCCTTGGCTTCGCAGGCGTAGGTGATCTGGCCCACGCCCACGGTCTCCATGGCGACCCGATTGCCGTCGGGCACCTTGACCGCGCTGGGCACGTCGGCGGCCAGGGCGGGGGTCGCGAAGCTGGCGAGCAGGGCGGCGGTCAGGCTGGCGGTGGCTAGCGTGGAAATCTTCATCGACGTCTCTCCGTGGCATGAGAATGCGAAACCGGATGTCTCGCCCACGGCTTACCCGTGAAGCCAGGTGACGGATGCAGGGATGGGAACATTTTTTTTGATCGAGCCTTAAAACAGCAACGCCCCGCCGATGGGGCGGGGCGTCGTAGGGTCGAGCGCGAAAAGACGCGGGGATGCTCAATCACGATGGCACTCAATCGCGATAGGCGGACTCTTTCAGCGCGCGGATGCGGTCGTCCAGCGGCGGGTGGCTGGCGAACAGCTTCTCCATCAGCTTGCGCGTCTGGCCGGTGGTGATGGCGAAGGCGGTCAATGAGTCCGGCATCTGATCCGGCTGCTGGGTCTCCGCCTTGAGGCGGGAGAGCGCATTGATCATGGATCCGGCGCCGGCGTACTTGGCGCCGGCGGCATCGGCCCGATACTCGCGGAAGCGCGAGAACCAGGCGACGATGATCGATGCCACCAGGCCGAAAACGATCTCGGCGACGATGACGACGGCGAAATACCCCATGAAGCCGAGGCCGCCGCCGTTGTCGCGGCCGCGCAGGAAACTATCGACCACCTGCGCCACCACGCGGGCGAAGAACATCACGAAGGTATTGAGCACGCCCTGGATCAGCGCCAGGGTGACCATGTCACCATTGGCCACATGGCCGATCTCATGAGCCAGGACTGCGCGTACCTCTTCCGGGCGCATGCGTTCGAGCAGCCCCTGGGAGACCGCCACCAGCGCGTCGTTCTTGTTCCAGCCGGTGGCGAAGGCGTTGGACTGCTGGGCCGGGAAGATCGCCACTTCCGGCATCTGGATATTGGCCTGCTGGGAGAGTTCGCGCACGGTATCCAGTAGCCACTGCTCGGTGGAGTTGCGCGGCTGGTCGATCACCTTGGCCTTGGTGCTCATCTTCGCCATCCATTTGGAGATGAACAGCGACACCAGCGAGCCGGCCATGCCGAAGACGAAGCAGAAGATCAGCAGGCTGTTCATGTTCAGCCCGTTGGCATTCAGATAGGGCTCGACGCCCAGCACGCGCAACGTGATGCTGGCGACGAGAACCACCGCCAGGTTGGTTGCCAGGAACAGGATGATTCGCATCATCGGTTTCTACCCTCAGTCGTGGAAAACCTGCGTTGTCGATGGCCGGATGGCCCTCGGCGATTGCTTAGCCTGTTATGCGTTATCACCGGCTAATCAGATGGTTATGGCCTGTTAGATACGACGTTAGGCGATAGGTTTCAAGAGGGGAAGGCCGCACGTCGCGCGCGGCCTTTGGGTATGGCGGTGGTGGGCCACCGCCGCGGATCACTGGCGGTAGCGCGAGAGGAAGCGCGGGCGAAACGGTCGATCGCGTCACCCAACTGGTCCGCCCAGGGCAGGGTGACGATGCGCACGTGGTCGGGGTGGGGCCAGTTGAAGGCCGTGCCCTGGACCAGCAGGATACGCTCCTGCAGCAGCAGATCGAGGACCATCTGGGCATCGTCGTGGATCGGGTAGATCTCCGGATCGAGCCGGGGGAAGGCGTAGAGCGCCCCCTTGGGCTTGACGCAGGAGACGCCAGGGATGGCGTTGAGCTTGTCGTACACCACGTCACGCTGTGCCAGTAGACGTCCGCCGGGCAGGATCAGATCGTTGATCGACTGATAGCCGCCGAGTCCGGTCTGGATCGCATGCTGGGCCGGCACGTTGGCGCAAAGCCGCATCGACGCCAGCATGTTGAGCCCCTGAATGAAGTCCTCGGCGTTTGCTTGCCCAGGCCGCCGGAGAGGATAATCCAGCCGGAGCGAAAGCGGCGCAGCGGTAGCTCTTGGAGAGCCCGTTCATGGTCACCACCAGCTGGTCGTCCTCGGCCAGGGCTCCGGTGGAGACATGCTCGACGCCGTCATAGAGGATCTTGTCGTAGATCTCGTCGGGAACACCACCAGCCCGTGCTGGCGGGCCACGCCGAGGATTTCCTTGACCAACCGCCGGGCGGATAGACCGCCGGTGGGATTGTTGGGGTTGATCAGCACGATCGCGCGGGTGCGGGCGGTGATCTTGTCGCGGATATCGGCGATATCCGGCGCCCAGTCGTTGGCCTCGTCGCACAGGTAGTGCACCGGGTGGCCGCCGGAGAGATTGGCGGCGGCGGTCCACAGTGGATAGTCCGGCGCCGGGATCAGCACTTCGTCGCCGTCGTTGAGCAGCGCCTGCATCGCCATCACGATCAGCTCGGAGACGCCGTTGCCGATGAAGATGTCCTCGATGCCGACCTGCGGAATGCCCTTGCGCTGGCACTCCTGCATGATCGCCTTGCGCGCCGAGTAAAGCCCCTTGGAGTCGCAGTAACCCTGAGCCGTCGGCAGGTTGCGCATCACGTCCTGCAGAATCTCCTCGGGCGCTTCGAAGCCGAAGGGTGCAGGGTTGCCGATGTTCAGCTTGAGAATGCGATGGCCTTCGTCCTCGAGGCGCTTGGCGTGTTCGAGGACCGGCCCGCGGATGTCGTAACAGACGTTGTCGAGCTTGTGCGATTTCCGAATGGGGCGGGTCATGAGGTTTCCGTATGCTGCACAACCGAAGAGATCAGGCGGCGTCTGGGGCGCCGCGAGCGGGTGGCGGGCTGCATCGCCGACGCCCAGCATAACGCCGCGCGGACGCGGCGCAAGGGGCAGAAGCGCAAGGCTGCCAGCGCGATCTGTCATGCTCGCCGGCGTCGGCTCGTTCAGGTCGTCGGCATGTCGGCGGCGTCTTCGTGATCCGGTTCCGGGGCGGGGATGTCCGTCGGCAGCTCCAGGGTGACCCGCCCGAGCTTGCCATCGCGCAGCTCGTGCAGCAGCACCTCGGCGCCGCGGTGCAGATTGATCACGCCGCCGGCCTTCAACCCGCCGCGCTTGCGCGCGATCTCGTTCATGATCGCATGGCCGTCGAAACCGGCACGCGCCTGCAGATCGATCAGCTTGGGACCGTCGGCATCGACGCTCTCCGCCGCCACCGGGGCGACGTAAGCCGGCAAGTCGTCGAGCTTGTAGCGCTCGCGCAGGGCCTCTGGGTAGCGTCTGGCCAGCTCGGCGGCGCAGACGATGGCCACGTCCACGTACTCGATTGCGGTGTCACGAATGGCGCCGCTGGCGGCGAGCCGATAGGCGCTGGCCTGATCTTCGATCTTGGGCCATAGCACGCCGGGGGTATCGATCAGCGCCACGCGGCCGTCGATCCGGATCTTCTGCTGGCGCTTGGTCACCGCCGGCTCGTTACCGGTCTTGGCGATCTTGCGCCCGGCGAGGCCGTTGATCAGCGTCGATTTCCCCACGTTGGGGATACCCATCACCATGACCCGCACATCGCGGTCGGCGCGGACCTGGCCGGCCAGCTCATGGCACAGCGCTGGAATCTGCTTCAGCTCGCGGGCCTGTGTGGTGGTCACTGCGATGGCGCGGCTGTCGGGCTGGGCATCGAAGTGCGCGATCCAAGCCTGGGTCGCCTCGGGGTCGGCGAGATCGGCCCGCGACAGGATCTTGAGCACCGGCTTGTGCTCGGTCAGATCGGCCAGCATCGGGTTGCCGCTGGAGTAGGGTAGACGCGCATCGAGCACCTCGATGACCACGTCGATCTCCGGCAGCGCCTCGGTGATCTGGCGGCGCGCCTTGTTCATGTGACCGGGATACCAGCCGAGCATACGTCTCTCCTGCCAATGTCATGCCTGTCGGGGGGATGCCCGACGCCAAGCGGGCGGACAGTCTAGCAGGATGCGGCCCTCAGCGGCTGCAGGGTGGTGGGGGACGGCGCGTGCGCCCGGCCGGTGATGACACCCTCGTGCATCCAGTCGCCGGCGTGCGGCGTAGAGGTATGGTCCATCAATCGCAGGGAAAGGAGCCCCGCATGAAACCTCTCGTATCCATCGCCGCCGGCCTGCTGCTCACCAGCGTTGCCAGCGTCTCGTTGGCCGCCGGCAATCCGATCAGCGTACATGTCCTGAATACTCAGAGCGGCAAACCCTCGGCGGGCGTCGAGGTCACGCTGGAGCATCGGGCCGACGGCCAGTGGGAGACCATCGCCACCGGGACCACCTCCGAAGACGGGCGGATCTCAGCGCTCTATCCCGAAGATGAGACGTTCGAAGCCGGTGTCTATCGCGCCGTCTTCGCTACCGGTGACTGGTACCGTGACCGCGGCACCGAGACCTTCTTTCCCGAAATCACCGTCCCGTTCGAGGTCGTCGACACGCAGCAGCACTACCATATCCCGCTGCTGCTGAGCCCCTACGCTTATTCTACCTACCGCGGCAGCTGAGCCTGGTCGGATAAGCGGCGACAGTCACAATGACAGCGCCCCGACCGAGGTCGGGGCGCTGTCGTGTTGGAAGTGTGCGGGCTTGCGTTTCGACGTTGCTGTCCTGGCGCTACGGTCTTGGGACTAGGGTCCTGGCGCTACCCTGGCCCAATGCAGCGTGGCCTTGGGGGGTGGCCACGGGCGCAATCATTCGCCGGCATGGAAGGTGATGGCCACCGAGTTGATGCAGTAGCGCTGGCCGGTGGTCTCCGTCGGGCCGTCGGGGAAGACATGGCCCAGGTGGGCATCGCAGCGGCGGCAGGTCACTTCGATGCGGCGCATGCCGTGGCTGGTGTCCGTGTGCTCTTCCACCGAGGCGGCGGCCAGCGGGCGGTCGAAGCTGGGCCAGCCGCAGTGTGCTTCGAACTTGTGCTCGTTCTCGAACAGCGGGGCGCCGCAGCAGACGCAGTGATAGATGCCCTGGACCGGCTCCACCTGGTAGTCGCCGCTGAACGGTGGCTCGGTGCCTTTTTCCCGGGTGACGTGGTACTGCTCCGGGGTCAGCTGTTCGCGCCACTCGGCGTCGCTCTTCTTGATTCTACTCATGGCGGGTCTCCTCGTGCCTCGTCACCTGTCTGCATTACAGGCCATTTGCGGCGCTCTCGCCAGCGCGTTTTAGGTGGCGATGAACAGCGGTGAAATCAATTGCTTGACAGCTTTGGGCGGCCTCAGTAATATGCGCGCCATCTCGACGGAGACGAGACATTGCGTCCCATTCGTCTAGTGGTCTAGGACACCGCCCTTTCACGGCGGTAACAGGGGTTCGAACCCCCTATGGGACGCCACTCGACTCTTTCGAAGATACTGTCGAAGCCGGCTTGGTTCGTCAGTCAGGAAGCGGGAATAGCTCAGTGGTAGAGCATCGCCTTGCCAAGGCGAGGGTCGGGAGTTCGAATCTCCTTTCCCGCTCCAAGCTTGTGGTATCGGTAGTGTGGCAAAGGGTCGTGAGCTGGAACGCCAGCCCGGTCGATCTTCTTTCCCGCTCCAACAATGCGTCCCATTCGTCTAGTGGTCTAGGACACCGCCCTTTCACGGCGGTAAAGGGGTTCGAACCCCCTATGGGACGCCACTTCGATGATCGCTCGATCATCCTGTCGAAGCCAGTCTTCGACACGACAAGCGGGAATAGCTCAGTGGTAGAGCATCGCCTTGCCAAGGCGAGGGTCGGGAGTTCGAATCTCCTTTCCCGCTCCAGTTTTGTGGTATCTGAAGCGTGATCGAGGGTCGTGAGCCGGAACGCCGGTCCGATCGATCTCCTTTCCCGCTCCAGTTTTGTGGTACCCGGCAGGTGATCGAAGGCTCCGCCTGGCTGTCACGCGCCGGTCTTGCGTCCCATTCGTCTAGTGGTCCAGGACACCGCCCTTTCACGGCGGTAACAGGGGTTCGAACCCCCTATGGGACGCCACTTCGATGATCGCTCGATCATCCCGTCGAAGCCAGGCTTCGACCGACAAGCGGGAATAGCTCAGTGGTAGAGCATCGCCTTGCCAAGGCGAGGGTCGGGAGTTCGAATCTCCTTTCCCGCTCCAGTTTTGTGGTATCTGACGCGTAATCGATAGCTCTCCTCACCTCGTCCGACGTGTCGAGATGTTGTCGTCTGTTGCCATCGTCCTGGGGCTGACGATATCGCATCGGCTGTGGGTGCCTGACGCGCATCGCGCAGTACGATCCCGCCTTCTCTGCCGCCGGCCGGCTTCCCGACTACGCTGACACGGTAGCGTGGTGACGCCGAGGGCCGACGATAGTGATGACGATGGTGTCTATTCGTCTGCTAAAGATTGATTTTCCATCGATCGGCCCCATATGTGGCGGCACTTCTTCTTCTACGTACTCGACAGGAATCCCTGATGGCAGAACCGGCACTGTCCATCCGCGGGCTGACCAAAGTCTACGGTAATGGATTCGAAGCCCTCAAAGGCATCGATCTCGATGTCGAGCAGGGCGACTTTTTCGCGCTGCTCGGCCCCAACGGCGCGGGCAAGTCCACCACCCTGGGCATCGTCTGCTCATTGGTGCAGAAGAGCGCGGGTCAGGTGAAGATCTTCGGTATCGATATCGACCATGACTTCGCCAAGGCGAAATACAACCTCGGCGTGGTGCCGCAGGAGTTCAACTTCAGCCAGTTCGAGAAGGTCGAGGACATCATCCTCACCCAGGCGGGCTACTACGGCATGCCGATGAAGGAGGCCAAGCCGCGCTGTGAGCGTCTGCTCAAGGATCTCGGCCTGTGGGACAAGCGCAACGGTGCCGCGCGCATGCTCTCCGGCGGCATGAAACGGCGGCTGATGATCGCGCGTGCCCTGATTCATCGCCCGCGCCTGCTGATTCTCGACGAGCCCACCGCCGGGGTCGATATCGAGCTGCGCCGCAGCATGTGGGAGTACATGCGCCGGATCAACGAGGAGGAGGGCACCTCGATCATCCTGACCACGCACTATCTCGAGGAAGCCGAGAGCCTGTGCCGCAATATCGCCATCATCAATCGGGGCGAGATCATCAAGAATACCTCGATGCGCGGCCTGCTGACCGAGCTGGACACCGAGACCTTTCTGCTCGATCTGGCCGAGCCGCTGGAGGCCGCCCCCCAGGTGGAAGGCTTTGAGGTCGAGCGGGTGGACTCGCACCAGCTGGCACTCTCCGTGCGCAAGGGCACCGATCTCAACGATGCCTTCCAGCAATTGACCCGTCAGGGCGTGCGCGTGCTGTCCATGCGTAACCGAGCCAATCGTCTGGAAGAGCTGTTCGTCTCGATGACCTCGCAGCCGGATGCCGGCAGCGGTATCGACAGCGCCAACTCGACACCGGCCAAGGAGACGGCATCTTGAATACCCGGCAACTGCTGATTTCGCTCTGGACCATGGTGGTGAAAGAGGTACGCCGCTTCGTGCGGATCTGGCCCCAGACCCTGGTGCCGCCCTCCATCACCATGACCATGTACTTCATCATCTTCGGCAACCTGATCGGTTCACGTGTGGGCGAGATGCACGGTATCTCTTACATGTCCTACATCGTGCCGGGCCTGATCATGATGTCGGTGATCACCAACAGCTACTCCAACGTGGCGTCATCGTTCTTCTCCAACAAGTTCCAGCGCAGCGTGGAGGAGATGATGGTCTCGCCGATGCCCAACTGGGTCATCCTGGGCGGCTTCGTGATCGGTGGGGCGGCGCGCGGGCTCGGTGTCGGGCTGATCGTGACGCTGGTTTCGCTGTTCTTTACCCATCTCGATCTGCACCATCCGTTCCTGACCCTGATGGTAGTGGTCATGACCGCCTTGCTGTTCTCGATCGGCGGCTTCATCAATGCGCTGCTGGCCAAGAAGTTCGACGATATCTCGATCATTCCGATCTTCGTGCTGACGCCGCTGACCTACCTGGGAGGCGTGTTCTACTCGATCGACCTGCTGCCCGAGTTCTGGCAGAAGGTGACCATGATCAACCCGATCCTGTATATGGTTAACGCTTTCCGCTACGGCATTCTGGGCATTTCCGACATTCCGGTGAGTGGGGCGCTGATCGCTATCGCCGCCTTCATCGTCGTGTTCTGGTGCCTGGCGCTGTGGATGCTCAACCGTGGCAAGGGGATTCGCTCATGAGTACACCGCGCCCGGAGACCCTCGTTGATGCGCCGCTGGGCCGCGAGTCCGCCTATCCCGAGCGCTACGACGTCGGCTTGCTGTTCCCCATCGAGCGTGCCGCCAATCGGGCCCCGCTGGGAATCGAGGCCACGTCGTTGCCGTTCGTCGGCGGTGACGAGTGGTGGGCCTTCGAGCTCTCCTGGCTCGACCCGCGCGGCAAGCCGGTGGTCGCGGTGGCGCGCTTCCGCCTGCCGGCGGATTCGCCCTGCTTGATCGAATCCAAGTCGTGGAAGCTCTATCTCAACAGCTTCAATCAGACCACCTTCAGCGGTCGCGACCAGGTGATCGATACACTGGTGCGCGATCTGAGCGCGGCAGCGGGTGGCGAGGTCACGGTGGAGCTGTTCGGTGTCGATGACACCGCACTCGCGCCGGCGCCGCTGCCTGGCGAAGGGATCGACGAGCTCGAGGTCGAAATCGATCGTTATACGCCGGCGCCGGCGCTGCTCGCCTGCGACGAGGACGATATCGTCGAAGAGACGCTGCACTCGCACCTGCTCAAGTCCAACTGTCCGGTGACCGGCCAGCCCGATTGGGGCAGCGTGCTCGTTCAGTACCGCGGGCCGCGGATCGAGCGCGCGTCGCTGCTGCGCTATCTCATCTCCTATCGCCAGCACCAGGATTTTCACGAGCACTGCGTCGAGCATATCTTCGTCGATCTGATGTCACGCTGCCGTCCCGAGCGGCTGCTGGTGATGGCGCGTTATGTGCGCCGCGGCGGGCTCGATATCAACCCGTGGCGGGCCACGCCGGGTTGGACGCCGGAGTTACCGCCACGTCTGCTGCGGCAGTAGCGCTTTTGACGTAGAGTCGAGCGATCCTTTGCGTGTTATCAACGATGTCTCAGAGGAGTCAGACATGGATGCCATGACGCTACTGCATCAGCGTCGTTCGATGGGCAAACTGGCCGGTCCGGCGCCCACCGCCGAGCAGCTCGACGCGCTCTACCGTGCGGCACTGCGGGCGCCTGATCACAAGGAAATGACCCCGTACCGCTTCATCGAGATCAGCGGTGAAGGGCTTGACCGCCTGGGTGAGCTGTTCGCCCGCTCCGACTATCAGGCCAATCCGCATATCGATGACGGCAATCTCGATGCCGCGCGCAAGAAGCCCAGGCGGGCGCCGATGATCATCGCGGTGATCGCGCGCATCACGCCGGACCTGCCCAAGGTGCCGCCGGTCGAGCAGATCATCTCTGCGGGTTGCGCCGCGCATGCGATGCTCTACGCGGCTTTCGCGCAAGGGCTGGGGGCGATGTGGCGCACCGGCACCTATGCCCATGACAAGACCGTATGGCGCGGGCTCGGCCTGGCCGAGCACGAAGAGCTGATCGGCTATCTCTATCTCGGCCAGCCGGGTGGCCGCTACCCACAACCGCCGGTGCGCGATCCGCAGGCGTACGTCGAGCGTTGGCAGTGAGGCAGAAAAAGCTAGATGAGAGAAAAAATGGCTTGCGATCACGGAGTTAGGCGGATAAGATGTGCGCCGTTCTGAACGAAGCGGCAACGCCGAAACGGGCAGGATGACAATGCGGAGAGGTGTCCGAGTGGTCGAAGGAGCACGCCTGGAAAGTGTGTAAGTCGAAAGGCTTCGAGGGTTCGAATCCCTCCCTCTCCGCCACGAATTGAAAAGAACCGGCTTTAATAGCCGGTTTTTTTTGTGTCTGGCATTTGGCGCCCCCCCCCCTCCCCGCCCATCACGATGGATCAGACGCGCTCGAGTGGCGCAGGCCGAGCGTCATCAGCAGCGCACAGGCCAGGGCCACCGCAGCCGTGACATGAAAGGTGTAGCTCGTGCCCCAGATAGCAGCCACCAGTCCCCCCAGCAGTGGGCCCAGCACCTGACCCAGGTACTGAAACGAGGTCGACAGGCCCATGATCCGGCCGAGGCTGCGGCCATCGCGATAGGCATGCTTGAGCGCCGACTTCAGACAGGGCAGCACACCGCCCAGCGCCAGACCCATCGCGAAGCGCAGACCCATCAGCAGATAGACACTCGTCACGAAGGCCTGGGGCACGATCAGAACGGCCCCTGCGGCAAAACCGCAGGCGGCGATACGCATGGCGCCGTAGCGGTCGGCCAGCCGGCCCAGCGCCAGCGCGGAGAGCAGGCTGCCCAGCGCGGTGACGGACAGCACGATGCCGGCGGCCGAGGCCGTCTCGAGCGGGTGATGGTCCATGCTGGCGACGATGCTGTAGATGATGGGATCGATCGATAGATTGGCCACCAGCAGACCCGTAGTCGCGATCAGCAGGACCCATATCCTTGAGTCGACAGGCGCAGCGACGCGCATCGGCTCGGCGTTTGACTCCCGCCGCTCGTGCTTTTCCCTGACCAGCAGGCAGGTCGCGACGACATTGAACAGGATCATGCCGCCGGAGAGAAAAAACACGTCACGCATACCGACGTGGAGCGGAAAGGAACCCACCCAGCATGGGGCCAGCCAGGCTGCCGCCCAGGATACAGGCGAAGAGCACACCTTGGGCCTGTCCTGCCCGCGCCTCGGGTGCCTCTTTCGCCATGAGGATGGTCGCCCCCGAGGTGTAGCCGCCGGCCACGCCGGCCAGCAGCCGCAGCACGAGCATTTGCCAGGCGCTGGTCGCCGCCCCCATCAGGGTCATGCAGATCAGCATCCCGACGCTGGCGCGGACCAGGTTGATCTTGCAGCCGTAACGGTCGGACAGGTGACCCCAGAGCGGCGCGAAGAGTGCGGCGCTGATAAAGGTTGCCGCGTACACCAGGCTGGACCAGATCCAGGTCCCTTCTGGCGAATGCTCACCGAGGCTGGCGAGGTAGTGTGGCAGAAAGGGCAGCATGATCGTCATGGCGACGATATTGATGAAAGACCCTGACCCTGTGACCCACAGGTTGGTTTTCCAGGCAGTGCTATGTCGCGACATCGGCGTCCCCGTGGGCGGAAGGTATCGATAAGGAGATCGAGCGATAATGGCGAGCTCGAGGCAGAGCTTAAGGAAAATTCATCAATGAATAAAATTCATGTTTTTTATTCTATGGATTTCCTTTAGGAATCTATGGCGCATTTATAGTTGATCGAAGCGTCATTGACCTAGCCGTTGGGAGGCGACATCGCGGGGCGTGGGTGGCGTGGCGGCTGACATACCAGAGGTATCTGCCACACACGAAAAGACCGGCGCGAGGCCGGTCTGCGGGTGCTGCATGGGAGGTGCGAATGTCCGGGTAGAGCCCGGGTAGCGCTTGCCTCAGCCGCGCAGAGCGTCGAGCAGGCACTGGGCGACCGGCGCCGAGGAGGGCGGGTTTTGACCGGTGATCAGGCGCCCATCCTGGCGGGTGTAGGGCGAAGTCGTCGGCCTTGGAGTAGCGTCCGCCGCTGGCGATCAGCGCCTCCTCGACCAACTGTGGCACGATCTCGGTCAGCCCCACCGCATCCTCCTCGCCATTGGTGAAGCCGGTCACCTCGCGCCCTTTGACCAGCGGCTGGCCCTCGGCATCCTTGGCGTGGATCAGCACGATGGGCGCGTGGCATACCGCCGCCACCGGCTTCTGCTGGGCCCAGAAGGTTTCGATCAGGCGGATCGAGTCGGCGTCATCGACCAGGTCCCACAGCGGGCCATGGCCACCGGGATAGAAGACAGCGTCGAAGTCATCGGCGCTCACCTCGGACAGGCGTTGGGTGTGTGCGAGCTGCGCCTTGGCAGCGTCGTCCTGCTGGAAGCGGCGGGTCGCCTCGGTCTGGCTCTCCTCGGCGTCGCTCTTGGGATCGAGCGGCGGCTGGCCACCCTTGGGTGAGGCGAGGGTGAGTTCGGCCCCGGCATCCTTGAAGGCGTAGTACGGCGCGGCCAGCTCTTCGAGCCAGAAGCCGGTTTTTTCACCGGTGTCGCCGAGGCGGTCGTGGGAGGTCAGAACGATGAGAATACGCGGTGACATGAAGGGCTCCTTGCGGATGGCTGAAGGTCTCTCGATCCATTCTAGTCTGGCGCCGCCGATCACGTGGCGGCCACTGGGTACCAAGGTAGGCGCTGGCGTAATATTCGGGAAATGACGTTTTTGGATATCAGGCATTCGATATATGAATATTGCGGGCAAGGATCTCAACGCTGCTCACGTTCCACGTGCTCTACACCGAGGGTAGCGTCTCTGCGGCCGCCATGCGTCTGGGGCTCAGCCAACCGGCGCTCAGTCACAAGCTGGCGCGGCTGCGCCACGACTTCGGCGATGCGCTGTTCGTGCGGGCGCCGCGGGGGCTGACGCCGACACCACGGGCGCATGAGCTTGCGCCGCGGGTCCAGCAGTTGGTGGCCGGACTGGAGAGTTTCTTCGACTTCTGTGAGGGCAGTGACTTTCTCACCCGGGAGGCCGGGTGCATCTCTACACCACCGACTACATGGAGCAGCTACTGCTGCCGCGACTGTTGCCGCTGATTCGGCGCGAGGCACCGCGACTGCAGCTGGTGACCCACAATACCCGCGGGCGCCTGCCCCGGGCCGAGCTGGAGAGTGGCGAGTGCGATATCGCCATCGCGGGCTTCTACGCCGACCTACCTGCCAGCTACTACCAGCAGCGGGTTCATGCCGAGGGGTTCGTGTACTGGCGGCGGCCGACAATCCGCGCCTCGGGGCGACGCTGGATCTCGAGAGTTATCTGGCATGTGAGCACTTGGTCACGACGTTGACCGGTGATCTGGATGGACTCGTCGATCGGCGGCTGCGCGAGATGGGGCGCTCGCGACGGGTGGTGGCGGGGCTATCGAGCTTTCTCGCGCCGCCGCTCTCGGTGGTCGACAGCGATCTGCTGTTGACCTGCCTGGAGAGCGTGGCGCGTCAAGCCGAGACGCATATACCGGGATTGGCGGTGCACCCCTGCCCATTGCGCTGGATGACGTGGCGGTGATCCAGACCTGGCATCAGCGCACCCACGAAGATCGTCTCCGTCGCTGGCTGCGGGGGCAGATCAAGGTACTGCTGGCCGGCGAAAGCCGCTAGCGGCGATGGATTAGAGCCCATTCCCAAACTCTCTGACGATGGGCGCCGGGGGCAGGGCAAAGCGAGGGTCCTTTGCCAGGGATGGCAAAGGTAGCGCCCAGGGAAGGGTTCACAGCGCCCTCGCGACGCCCTGCCGCCGGATGAGCTCACGTCGTCTAGCGGTTGGGAAATGCGTTCTTAGGCGCCGTGGCGCACGCTGAAGTCGTGTCAGGCGATGATCTAGACCTCTTTCGGTAGTGAATTCAGCCCCTTGGTTTCGCCACGAAATCGATAATGGCGCGGGGACATCCCCTGCGTACTTACCCGGCCTACGGGCCGGGTCTTTTTTTGCCCACGATTTTTCTTTTCCTACGCTTTCTTCTTTCCCCAAGACGACTCCCGTCGCCGACTCAGAGGTCACCAGTGCCGCCGTCGAACGTCTTGCTGGCAGGCGCTGGCGCGTATGCCGGCGGCGCGAAGCTGGCGTCGTTCTATGGCGCCGCTAGCGCCACATCGGGTGCCGAATACTGCCGATGTCGCCGGGACTGGCTTGATTTGTAAGAGATGTCCTACCAAAATTGAGCGATATCGACCTGTATCCGTCATTCGTGAATTGATAATATGGGCATTCGTTGTAGATCCTTGGTCCCCGGTCTTTTGGCCGGGGATTTTTTGCCTGAGTTTCGCCGCCTCATGTCGGGCTTTCTCCCGCAGCCGCTTGTCGGGCCGCGCGCGACAGCATGAAACACAACATGTCGATAACAAAATACTACGTTTTGTAGACGCTTGTTTAACCTGAGTTGAGTTCAGTAGCTCTTGGATAGGCGCAAGATAGTGAATGCGAGATCAGGGCGGATCTCCGGGAGCCGGCCAGGGAGGCTTCGCCAGGGATGCGGGGGCAGGAGGCCTCCGGTAGGTACGGAAGGGAGTCAGCGCTAGTCGGCCCGATCTCAGGATCGGCCTTTTTTTCCTTGATGATAGCGGCATCAATACCAGACATCTAATCTATCCAGGATAGATATTTCACACATTAGATTAGACAGTATTAGGACTCGGCGTTATTCTCTGCGAGCAAGGATGCAACTGGAGTCGGTCACGGATGACGATGCCAGGGATGCGGATTTACCGCAGTCTTTCAGCAGGATAGGCATATGCTGATTGAAAGCCCGAGCGCTATCGCAGCGCGCTCGGGCTTTCTCTTATGTCGTGTCAGTCAGTCGCGATCATGGTCGGTCGCCACGATCGTGGCCAATCGCGACAGCCACGGTCGATCTCGACGTGCCATCGGTGGGCGAGAGATCGAGCTGACACGCGCCATCCTCGGTGTACCACAGGTGCGTCTACCATGCCGCTGCAGCAGGGCGCCGCCGGCCGTAGCCTACGCTTTCTTGCGCGCTTCGCTTGCCAAACCTAAGTGATTGGAATTATTATCGAAAGCCTTGCGGGTGTAGCTCAATGGTAGAGCAGAAGCTTCCCAAGCTAAGACGAGGGTTCGATTCCCTTCACCCGCTCCAATCCAGTGTTCAAACACGTCCAGACACGCCCGCCATCTCCCGCAGCCCCGCCACGCCCGCTCTCTCGTTCAAGCGCCTCCAGGGACAGTTATGATAGCATCGCCCGTCTTGAATGGCCTATTGCCTGGTTGACCGTCAGCCCTACACGCAGCCATCACGCGACGAGGTCGAGTGCTGCTCGCTGATGGATAAGAAGGCCTTTCATAACCGCTAGACGACATGGGCTTATCCGGCGGCAGGGCGTCGCGAGGGCGCTGCGAACCCCTCTCTGGCGCTACCTCCTTTGCCCTCCCTGGCAAAGAATCCCCGCTTTGCCCTGGCCCCGGTACCCATTGTCAGAGGGTTTGGAAACGAGCTCTAAGTGGCTCGCCGAGCTCGGGTCTTGTCCTGGTGCCATCGAGTATCGCTAGCTCGAGGCATGATGAGCGACGCGCGTTCAGGCGCTCTCCGTGGCTCGAGCGCGCCAGCTCAGCAGGACGTCGTCGGCGGTGATCGAAATGACGCTAACCGCCGCCTCACGCGCCAGGCGTGCCATCAGCCGAGACCAGTCGTCCTGCGTTTCGCCGGGCTGGCGCATGATGACCAGCTGCTGGCGCCGATGGCAGGTGGCCGTCTGGATAGCGCGTGAGACACGGCGTGACAGCCGCTCGTAGGGCGAGGGAAAAGCGAGAATCATGACGTCTCTCACCTGGGTATGGTTTATTACAGTATAGTTGGCGACGCTCGATGCCGTAAAGCGATCCCTGGCGCGAGCGGCGGTGCTCGGCCTCGCTCAGCGTCTGGGGCTGGTGCGTTTACTGGCCTTGCGTGCTTGGTAGCGGGTCTGCAGCTGCTTTGCGGTGCGCTTGGCTTTGGCGCGATTTTCCGGTTTGCGCAACCAGTTGGCGATGGCGGCGAGAAGCGCGTTCTTCATGTTCTCTCCTGTCACGGGGAAGATCTTGATTGCTGCCGTCTCACGGCTGAACGAGTTCATGACCGAGCAGCCATCTCGCTCAATGACTGGGCAACGGTGGACAGCGGCCACGAAAAAAGGGGCCCATAGGCCCCTTTCGTCAGCGACGCACGGCGCCTGTCACTGGCTCTTGATTGGCATCGCCAGCTTCGACGCTGTGGCCTTCCGCGTTGATCTCGTCGAGTGACTTCGAATCTTCGATGTTGGTCGCACCGTCGGTCTCCGGACTCCATCGCGTCCAGCGACTGATTGGTGGCAGCGCTGCCGCCGGAGAAGGATGAGGCATCCTGCTCACCGCTGGCGGTGACGCCGGAGCCGGGCGCCAACGGTTCCTGGTTGGCCTGCTGTGCATCCTTGAGTGCGGCGCTATCGGCGAGCGCAGTCGTTGCGAGACCCAGCGTGAGGGCGGCGAAGGCGATAGTCGCGAGTGATTTTCTCATGCCAAATTCCTTTTGTGCTGAGGAAGAAGAGGGAGCGATAGCCAGTGGGCTAACACGCCATCACACTGTAGCTGCTTTGCAATCAAGATATGCGTTCAGTTGCCTCACTAACGGACTTTTCGGCACGTAAGGCGGAGCTTTGAGCATGATTTCCAGCTTGCGCCTCTGTCTGCCGATGAGGATGAAGCGGTGATCCGCGTATTTCCCGCCAGAGCCATGCTCGCCGCGTGGGCGTTCCTGGCGAGGGCTTGAACTCGATCGGGCATGGCGTCATCTATAATGGTTAGGTGAATCAGCGTTCGCCATTAGTAAGACAACGCTAAATCAAGACAGTCACCTATTGGGTGATTGGACAACGCTCAGTTGACGTCACCAGTGGCTGGACAGCGCCCGACAGGGCAGGAGAGAGTCATGAACGCGCGCGATTATCTGGCCAAGCAGGGCATTGCGCTGGACAAGGAGGAGGAGAAGCCGCAGTCGCTCGAGGAGAAAGCCTGGGCCCGGGCGCGTGAGGCTGCCGAACACGGCCCACGTAGCGGCACGCCGCACGATTGGGAGGATTGGGAGCGCTATCACGAGGCGCTGGCAAGTGGTGCCGCCGAGATAAAGGGCAAGCATCGGCCGCGTGACGGCGGGGCTGAAGAGATTGACTCGAACGCTGGCGAGAGCGTCGGAGACGACGGGGCCTCGTCTCGTTACCGCCGCTAGACAGCAGGATTGCGCAAGGCCAGCTATGCTGGTGAGCAGCCGAGCGGATCGACGCTCTGGTGTCAGTCACGCGGGTGTCCAGGCGCCGTTGCGTGTCGGTCGGCTGAGGTGACGATGGCGGTGATGAAAAGGCGCCGCAAGGGACTGTTTTATCAATGTGGGCGTTAGCGCTGGAGAGCGTGAACGTGGCCACAAAAAAGGAGGCTACATGGATATCATCCGTATCATCTTCGCCATCATTCTGCCCCCGGTGGGCGTATTCCTGCAGGTAGGCTTGGGCCTGCAGTTCTGGATTAACATCGTGTTGACACTGCTGGGCTATATCCCGGGTATCATCCACGCGGTCTGGATCATCGCCACACGCTGAGTCGCGGTGAGGAACGAAAGCAGAACGCGTATGAAGAGCGCAGAGGGCCGGTTTCGACCGGCCCTCTGGCGTTTTTGGAGTCTTTTCGCGCGCGCCATGAGCACGTCACGAGATCATCGTGGGCATGACGCAGGCCTCAGGCCAGCCGATAGCGATAGTGCAGCGTCTCGTCCTTGCGCGGTCCCAGGATGCGCCAGGCGAGATCGAAGCCTTCAGGCAGCAGATGCAGTCGGGCGCTGTAGGCATCGGCGGCACACTGGTGATGGTGCTCGCTGACCAGGGTGTCGGCGTCAGCGGCGACCAGGTCGAACAGTGCCACCGCCGCATCGCGGCCGCGGCGTTCGTGGGCGAGCGCCACGCGCTCGGGCTGCAGGCGCCAGCAGTACAGGTTGCGCATCACTACCGGCTGCTGTCCGGCAAGGGTGAAGTGGCCACTCTCGTGAAAGCGTATCTCGTCCCCATTGACGGCCGCCTGCACACTGCCTTGACCGTGTCCGGACCAGCCGGTGCGCGAGCCGGCGCCGGCTTCGGCGGTGAACGCGAAACGCGTGACTTGGGGCAGCAGGGTCTGCAGCCGTATAATGGCTGTCAACTCGTCTGTCATCAAAAGGTTGACCTTAAATGTCTTATCTCGTCGGCGTCACGCTGCTGTGGGCCTTCTCGTTCAGTCTGATCGGTGTCTACCTGTCGGGGCAAGTGGATAGCTATTTTGCGGTGGCCACTCGGATCGTGCTGGCGACGCTGATCTTCCTGCCCATGCTGCGCCCGCGGGCGATCTCCGGCACCAGCCGTCTGGGTCTGATGAGTGTCGGCGCGCTGCAGCTCGGCGTGATGTATCTGTTCTTCTATCACGCCTTCCTGCTGCTGAGCGTGCCCGAGGTGCTGCTCTTCACCATCTTTACGCCGCTCTATATCACCCTGATCGACGATCTGCTGGCGCGGCGCTTCTCGCCGCGCTATCTGCTGATGGCGGCGCTGGCTGTGGCCGGAGCGGCGGTGATCCGCTACGACGGCGTCAATGCCGGCTACTGGCTGGGCTTTCTGGTCGTGCAGGGAGCCAATCTCTGCTTCGCCCTGGGGCAGGTCGGCTATCGTCATCTGGCCCGCGGGCTGCCTGCCGGCGTCGCCCATCGCCATCTCTTCGGCTGGTTCTACCTCGGCGCGCTGTGCGTGGCACTGCCGGCGTTTCTGCTGCTCGGCGACGCGCACAAGCTGCCCACCACCGGGCTGCAGTGGGGCGTGCTCGGCTGGCTTGGGGTCATGGCGTCCGGGCTCGGCTATTTCCTTTGGAACAAGGGCGCCTGTCGGGTCGACGCCGGTACCCTGGCGATCATGAACAACGCGCTGATCCCTGCCGGGCTGGTGGTCAATCTGGTGATCTGGAACCGCGATGCCGATCTGCTGCGCCTGAGTGCGGGGGCGGCGATCCTGCTCGTCACACTCTGGCTCAATGCGCGCTGGGCGCGTCGAGGGGCGGTAACGGCAGCGCCGGCGGCCAGCCATCCGTGACCACGAACAGGCGGCAGCCGCGGCCGTCCGGCAGCGTCAGGCGCAGATGCAGCGGTGATGAGGTGGCCGCAAAGTGGCGCTCCAGCAGCTCACCTAGTGCCACCATGGGGGGGCCGGCGCCGCGTGGCGGTGCCAGCCAGTGCGGTTTACGCAGCACCTGGCCGCGGGTCGCCGTTGGTAGCGCCGCGCAGAGCGCCGGCCACGCCCGGTGATGGCACCACAGGCCCTGGTAGACATCCGGATTGGCCAGATCCGGCAGTGCCAGGCGCTGGTGCCAGGGGTGGTAGAGAAACCCCGGCATGATGATGCGCTGGTGTAGCGCGGCGCCCGGTGTCAGTGTCTCGCGCACGGCCTGCCCGGGCTCGTCGCGGGCGGCGGGCAGTTGGCACTGCGCCAGTCGATGGCACTTGATCGCCAGGGAGTCGAAGCTGCCGGTGCCGATCCAGCGGGCGGCGGCGTGGCGATTCCCTGGTCCCTGCGCCAGCCCGAGGAAGAACTTGATTGCCAGTTCGGCGTGCTCGATCGTCGCAGGCTCGACGCCGCGATAGCGGTAGAGCAGATCGAGCTCACCCGTGATTCGCTTGCCCTCGCGCAGGGTCAGGTTGTGGCCGAGCAGTGCGCTGCGCGGCGCTTCGCCGAGGATCCACTGCCACAGCGCTTCGTGATAGATCCCCAGGCGCTGCGAACGGCGCTGATCGAGATGCTGCAGAAAGGCCTGCCGTCGCGGTGCCAGGGACGCCAGCCAGCGCCGCCGGAAGGCGTCGTCCGCGAGGCCGAGCTCGTCAAGGGTGGGGCGGCCGGCCACGCCCAGCCGTGCCATGTCCGGGGCGTGCAGCAGCCAGGCGATATCACGCAGCCAGGGCGCGCTGAGGCAGGCCAGATCCTCGCGCAGCGCTGGCGCGCAGGGTCGCAGCGCCCAGGTCGGATCGGTGGGCGCCACCGGAGCGGGCTCAGCGCGGCTGGGCACGTGGCCCCAGCACCGTGCTGTCGGCAGCCACCGGGCGGGTGACCACGGCACCGGCGCCGACGCGTGCCCGCTCACCCACCTCGATGTTACCGAGCACGCAGCAGCCGGCGCCGAGGAAAGCGCCGCGGCGAATCTTGGGGTGGCGGTCGCCGCTCAGTTTGCCGCTACTGCCTAGGGTGACACCGTGAAACAGGGTGACGTCGTCCTCGACCACCGCGGTCTCGCCGATCACGATCCCCGACCCGTGGTCGATGAACAGCCCAGCGCCGAGCTGCGCCGCCGGATGGATATCGGCAGCGAAGCCGTGTGCGGCGCGGTACTGGGCGAAGCTGGCGAGATCGGTGAGACCCGCCCCCCACCAGGCGTGGGCGACGCGATGACACTGCAGCGCACGGTAGCCGGGGAAGAACAGCAGCGGGTGAAGGGCTCGGGAATCGCGGCATCCTCGCGCAGCAGCACCAGCAGATCGCGCGCCGCGGCCGCGGCGATCTCGGGGTGGGCGGCGAGGCACGCCGCCACCGTGGCGTGGCACTCGGCGAAGGGCACTTCGGCGGTAGCGAGGTCTTCGCTGACGATCTCTACCAGCGCGCCGGCGAGGTCGTCGACTCGAGCAGGCAGCGGCGGTAGAGCGGTGTCAGCATCGCGATGGCGTCTGGCAGCGCTGCGTGCGGACTCGACCAGCGTCGGCCACAGGGTGTCACTGCTCAGTTCCGTCCATGCCTCGGACATGTGCGCTGCCTCCTCACATGACTCGCCGGGGTCAACCGGGGAGACGATAGAAATCGAACTCGCGGGTCTGCACCGTCTTGACCATGTGCGAGGCCCAGGACGGTGTGATGCTGCGCTGGTGGAAGAACACCGCGCCGTGGGTGCGATCCTTGAGCGTGCCGTTGAGCGCTCGGCGTGCGATCTCGCGTGCCGCGGCGTACTCCAGCGGCTCACGCGCCTCGTCGGGGCGGCCATCGCACCACCACGAGAACTGGCAGCTGCCGGTCTCCGAGCCCTGCTGTACCACGCCGCACAGGGTCGGCGGGAAGGCCGGATTGCCCAGCCGATTCATCACCACGTTGGCCACTGCCTCCATCTCCACCACGCCCGCACCCTTGGCCTCCCAGTAGATCGACCGTGCCAGGCAGGTGAGCGCGTCATCCAGCGGGGCCTGGCCGCGCGGATCGACCGCACGCGCCCCCTCCGGCGTTACCCGTAGTGCCGGTGGCGCGGGGCTGGCGCGCGTGTTATCGACGACTCGCTGCTCCAGCTGCTCGGCCTTGTCGAGCGCGCGTTGGGCCGTTGGTGGCTCGGCGGCGAGCAGTGGGGCGGCGAGTGCGATCACACCCAGCAGCATCACCAGGGCCATCACCCAGGTACGGGGTGTGAGGGCCTGGGCGAGACCTTGGCGCGCGGGCGTCGGTGACGTACGCATCACGGTGGCCGCTGGCGTCAGTCGGCGCCGAGGGTCTGGATCACCTCGAAGCCCTCGAACTTGGGCGGCCCCAGATAGAGCCCCTCGCGGCGGCTCTGGCCGGCGTTGGCGTGGGCGGCGCGGAACGCTTCCGAATGGGTCCAGGCCTCGAAGTCGGCCCGCGAACGCCAGATGGTGTGCGAGGCGTAGAGCACGTGATCCTCTTCGGCGGGACCACGCAGCATGTGGAACTCGACGAATCCCGGCAGTCCCTGAAGATGGGTTTCGCGTTCGAGCCACAGGGTCTCGAACTCCTCGGTGCGCTCGGGATTGACGCGGAAACGGTTCATGGCGATGAACATCGGATGCGTGGCTCCATGCGGAAAACGGGGGTAAAGGTAAAGGGCGCGCGTGATGACAGTAGCGCGCTGCGTCCGGCCCGATCGACCTGACGCCGGCAGCGTTCACCATGCCAGCACTCTACGTGAAAAGCGAGGTGTGCCCGACCCGGCGCTGGCCGGGCCTGGTGCGTTGACGAATGATGCCGGCGGGTGCCCTAATCGAGGCAACACTGACTTCGTCATTTCTGTCATGCGAGGTGAACGGCGCGCCCGGCGCCCATGATACGCCATGGACATTCCCCATCAGCGGCTGGTCTATTTTCGCGTGACGGTCGAATCCGGCTCCCTGCGCAAGGCCGCCGCGCGGCTCGATATCGCACCGTCGGCGGTGAGCCGCCAGATCGCACTGCTCGAAACCGCCTTCGAGGCGCCGCTGCTCGAGCGCACGCCGCGCGGCATTCGCCCCACCGCGGTGGGTGACATGGTGCTCGACTACTGCCGCCAGCGCGGTGCGCTGGACGAGCAATTCATTGCCAGCCTGGAGGCGCATCAGCGCCTGGAGACCGGTACCATTTCACTGGTGGTGGGAGAGGGCTTCATCGACGATCTGATCGCGGCCCCGCTAAAGGCCTTCGCCGAGCGCTATCGCGGTGTGCGCCTGGATATCCAGCAGGCCGGGACCGACGAGATCATCGAGTCGATCGTCGAGGACCGCGCCCACATCGGGCTGATGTTCCACGAGCGGGTCCATCCCCAGATTCGCTTCTGGGTCTCCAGCGGTCAGCCGCTGTTGGCGATCTGTCCCCGCGACCATCCACTGGCCACGCTTCCCGAGCCGCTCTCGCTGGAGACCCTGAGCGAGGCGCCGATGGCGTTGTGGAAAGTCGGACACGGTGTACGCCGGCTGGTCGACGAGGCCTTCCAGCAGGCACGACTGCGCCCGCGGGTGGCGATGGAGACCAACTCCATGGCGGTACTGCGGCGTGCGGTGGTGGCCGGCATGGCGATCACCCTGCTGCCCAGCTTTGCAGTAGCGGATGAGCTCGGCAGCCAGAGCGTGGTCGCGCGGCGGGTCGCCTGCGCGTCGTTCCAGCACTCCCAGGCGCACATGATCACCCGGGTCGGACGGCGCCAGCCGCTGGCGAGTCTCAAGTTGCTGCGCCATCTGAGCGCCTGGATGCACGCGTTTCGTCACCACGACCCGCGGCGCTGAAGCGCCAGTTTCCTTACGCTACTTGGAGTTTCTCCTCACTGCTGGGCAAAGCGCAGCAGCGTGCCCAGCGCCTGGGGCGCGATGTCGGTCTGGCTGGCGTCGTGGGTGTGGTACTCGACGCCGGCCGCGTCCCACCCCACCTGGGTCGCGGCGAGATCGCGGCAGGCCAGGGTCAACGCCACGGCGCGGGGTGGCTCGGCGTCGACCTCGCCCAGTAGCGGAAAGGTCGCCTCGAGGGTGGCCGGGTCGAGCAGATGACAGTCGCCCTTGTGGGTATGGATCACGTAGTGGCGGGCGTCTCCGCGAATCGCCTCGCAGCCGTGAATGCGCGCGAAATGGCCAATATCGTGGGTGGGGTCGTCGCTCACATACCAGACATCGGTGATCGAGGTGGCGCCGTTGGGGTGGCTCTCCAACGTCGGGTCGAGGTGGAACAGTTCCGGGCGCAGCTGCTGGCACAGAAACTGGGTCAGGAACGGCCGCTCGATATCGTGCAGGATATCCAGTGCGACGCTCACCTCGGTGTCGCCGCCACTGGGCAGGTGCGCCTGGCGTCGGAAGATGATCGGGCGCGCTTCGGCGAAGCCGCGCGAGGCGACCAGGGCGTGGTCGCGCTGGATGCTATCGCTGTCGAGGGCGAGCATGGCGATACCGTCGCCGATGCTGGTGAGCCGCGCCTCGATCAGGCGCCCGAACTGGAAGCCGTTGTCATCCTGATAGTCGAGGCACTCGGGGCGGCCGATACCGATCAGCTCGATGAAGTTATTGCTGAAGAAGAGCAGGTGGTTGTCGGTGCCCCAGGGGTGTTGGTGGCGTGCATTGACGTTGAAGCCGAGCTTGCGCGCGGCAGCCGCGGCATGGTCGAGATCGCCGACGGCGATGAGAGGGTGATCGATGCCGAAACTCATGGCGGGCTCCTGTACTGGGCAGGGTGACGGCAAGAGGATGCGGTGATGGCTCGAGTATATCCGGCTTTGCCCTGATATACGCCGTTCATGGCAGCGATACCGGCTGCGCGGCGGTGGTCGTGGTGTCTGGTCTGGTACCCGCCAGCGCGGCCAGGGCGGCGTGAATATCGGCGGCGTCGTTGTGCCAGTGCGGCGCCAGCCGAACCAAGGCGCCGGTCATCGGCAGACGCACGTTGAGCGGCTCGGCGGCAATGTTGCACACCTTGGCGGCAATACCGGCGGTGCTCAGGCGCTGCGCCACCACCAGCGGCTGCGCCTCGGGCAGGTGCAGGGTGGCGATACCACTCTCGGGAGTCGTCAGCAGCGGTGTCAGCCCCTGCGCTCGGGCCAGCTCGTAGGTCAGCCCGGCGAGCCCCAGTACGTGCTCGCGCAGGGCTGCCACACCGATCGCCGTCAGTTCATCGATCGCGGCGGTCAGGCTCAGCTGATTGAGGATCGAGACATCGGAAGCATCGAAGCGGCGCGCCTGGGGCTGATCGAGAAAGCGCTGGCTGGCGGCATCCAGACGCAAGCCTGCCATCTCGGCCAGCGGGTTGGGGCGCATCGACGCCAGCGCCGCCGGGCTGAAGTAGGCCAGCGCCATGCCACGCGGGCCGCGCAGCCACTTGCGCGTGGTCGCCACCAGCACGTCACAGCCGAGCCGACGCACGTCGATCGGGGTCTGCCCCAGGCCCTGGGCGGCATCCACGATCAGCGGGCAGTGGGCCGGACGCGCCAGCGCGCCCAGACCCTCTACGTCGTAGCGCCGGCCCTCGATACTGGTCACCAGCGGGACGAGGATCGCGGCCACGTCCTCGCCGAGCTGGGTGCTGATCGCGGCCAGGTCGAGGCTACCGTCGGCCTGGGTGGCGAGCAGCTCCAGCGCCCGCGGCGGTTCGCCGCCGAAACGCTTGAGCATGACGATATCGGAGGCCCAGGTCCCCGGCGCGACGAGCACACGCTTGCCGCGCAGTGGGAGGGTGGCGAGGGCGCGCGCCATCGCCAGCGAGGTACTCTCAGCCAGTGCCAGCTGCGTCGCCTGAGCGCCGATCAGCGCGGCGGCGCGTTCACGCGTCGCCTGCAGGTCCCAGTCCGCGCTCTCGATCCGCTGTTGCGGCCAGGCTGCCGCCTCCGCTTCCAGCCATTGGCGCAGCCGCGCCGACACGCCGGGGCTGGTGAGGCCCACCGAGGCGTTGTTGAGATAGCGAAGTGTGTCGCGCATCACGGGGCTCCAGCGGTAGCTCGGGGGGTCGAGCTATCCTGACGTGGAAACGTGAGCGGCGCCAGCGCCTGTTGAGATGCCGGTTGCCTTTTGTGCGGGGTATCTCCTCCGCCCGAGGTCGGGAGCCAGGCGCACGCTGAGCCGCGATGGCACTCAGCGTGCGCGGCGCTCACCCCTTGCCGTCGCCGTAGCCCATGGCGACGCTGGCCTCGCTGGCGGTCTCGACCCAGACGCTCTGGGGCACGCTGTACTCGCGCAGGCCGTCGAGTCCGCTGGAGCGGCCGAAGCCGCTGTCGCGGAAGCCACCGAACGGCGACATCACGTTGATCGCCTTATAGCTGTTGATCCACACCGTACCGGCGCGCAGCTGCGCGGCGACGCGATGTGCGCGGGCCGGGTCCTGGGTCCAGACCGCGCCGGCCAGGCCGAAGCGGGTGGCGTTGGCCAGGCGGATGGCATCTGCCTCGTCGTCGAAGGGCAGGGCCACCAGCACCGGGCCGAATACCTCTTCGCAGGCGATCTCCATCTCCGGGCTGACATCGGCGAGCAGGGTCGGCGCCAGGTAGTAGCCGTCGGCACCTGCGGGCAGTCCGTCTGGCCGCGTGCCACCGGTGACCACTCGGGCGCCGGCGGCACGGGCGCGTTCGAGCATGGCGCTGACATGCTCGAACTGGCGCGCGTTCTGTAGCGGCCCCATGCGCGTGGCCTCGTCTTCCGGCAGGCCGACCGCGATCTGGCTAGCGGCGCGGGCCACCCGCTCGACTACCTCGGCATAGATCTCGCGCTGGATCAGCAGGCGCGAACCGGCCACGCAGCTTTGTCCGGCCGCCGCAAAGATCGCCGCCTGGGCGCCGGCCACGGCATCGTCGAGCTTGGCATCGGCGAACACGATATTGGCCGACTTGCCACCCAGTTCGAGCACGCTGGGTACCAGGCGCCGGGCGCCGGCCTCGGCGATCACCCGGCCGCTGGCGGGCGAGCCGACGAACACCAGCTTGCTGATACCGTCGTGCCCGGTGAGCGCCGCGCCGGTGGTGGGGCCGAGACCGTTGACGATATTGATCAGCCCTCGCGGCAGGCCGCCGGATTCGAGCAGGCGAGCGACCACCACCGACGAGAACGGGGTCAGCTCCGAGGGCTTGAGCACCACACCGTTACCTGCCGCGAGCGCCGGCGCCAGCTGCCAAGCGCAGGTGAACATCGGCGCGTTCCACGGCGTGATCTGACCTACCACGCCGAACGGCACATGGCGCACGTAGTTGAGATGGCTGGTGGGCACCGGGATCACCTCGCCATGCTGCTTGTCGCACCAGCCGGCGTAGTACTCGAACATCTCGCGCACTTTGCCTACCTCTCCGCGGCAGTCGCGGATCGGCTTGCCGGCGACCACGCTCTCGAGCTGAGCCAGCGACTCCTCGTGGCCCTCCAGGCGGCGCACCGCGGTCAGCATGCGGCGGCCGCGCTCACTGGCCGTGAGCGCCATCCATTCGGTCTGGGCCCGGGTTGCGGCGGCGACGGCCCGGTCCACCAACGCCGCATCGGCGTCGCGGTAGTCGATCAGCGCGCCGCCGGTGGCAGGGTGGATCAGGGCGATGGCTTCCCCCTCGCCGCTGACCAGTTCGCCGTCGATCCAGTTGCTGCAGGGGGTGTCGCCGCGCTCCAGCGACAGGCCGAAGCGCATCAGCAGATCGGCCAGGCGGTCACGAGCTTGGATCTCCAGGGCATTCATCGGGCAGGCTCCTCGCGCGGGTCAGAGGTGGTGAAATCGAGTCCCGCCTGCGCCAGCAGGGGGGCGGCGATGTGGTTGAAGTCGTCGCTGTCTGCGGGGTGCTCGGGGTCGGCATGCCAGCCGGCGACCACCTGTTCGAGCAGGCCGAGATCGAGTGCCAGACCGGCGGCGGCATCGCGGGCCAGGCGCAGATCCTTGCGCATCAGGCCGCAGGTGAAGCCGGAGTCGAAGCGCCCGGAGAGAATCCACTCCGGGAAGTTGACCTCGCTCACCGCACTACGCCCGGAACCGCTGTTGAGTCCGGCCAGGCAGGCCGCCGGGTCGACCCCGGCCTTGGCGGCCAGCGTCACCGCCTCGGCGGTGGCGAGCAGGTTGGTGGCGCAGAGATAGTTGTTGGCCAGCTTGACCACGTGGCCGCTGCCTGGGCCACCGACATGGGTACGCTTGGCCGACATCGCCGCGAGCATCGGTTCCAGGCGTGCCACCGTTGCCGGGTCGCCGCCCAGCAGCATGCCGAGTCGGCCGCTGGCCGCCCCCTTGGGGCCGCCGCTGACCGGGGCATCGAGCCATTCGAGGCCGGCGCCGAGCACCTTGGCGGCGAGCTCGCGGCTGATCACCGGATCGCTGGTGGAGGTGTCGACGATAACGCTGCCACGGGGCGCTGTGGCGAGCAGGTTAGGGGTCTGCTCGATCACCTCGCGCACCTGCGCGGAGGTCGGCAGCGACAGCAGGTAGACGTCGCTGGCGGGCAGCTCGGCGGGAGCGGCCACTGCCAGCCCCAGGCCCGCCAGGCGCTCACGTGCGGTGTCGAAAACATCGCTGCCGGTGACGTCGAAGCCAGCCTTGTGCAGAGTCAGGGCCATGTTGCCGCCCATCTGGCCGAGGCCGATGACGGTGATTTTCATATCGATAACCTCTTGTCGCGGTGACACGCAGCGCAGGTCTCCTGCGCCGAGCGCTGCCGCCGGGCTGCGCTCGGGATGGTCTGTGCGGATGGGGTTCAGCTGGCGAGCAGCGCCCGGGCCAGGGCCTGCCAATAGGCCACGCCGAGCGGCGCCAGGGCGTCGTTGAAGTCGTAGGCCGGGTTGTGCAATGCGGCACTGTCGCCGTTGCCGAGCCAGATATAGGCGCCTGGGCGCTCGGCCAGCATGAAGGCGAAATCCTCCGAGCCCATGCTCGGCGGCAGATCGCGGTGGACCCGGGTGATCTGTGGCAGGCCTTCCAGCACCTCGGCGCAGCGCGCGGCGTGCTCGGGGGCGTTGAGCGTGGCCGGGTAGCGCGCCTGGTAGTCGAGCTTGGCGGTGAGCCCGTGGAAGGTCGCGCAGGCCGCCACGGCGTCACGCAGGCGCTGCTCCAGACGCGCCTTGAGCGTGGCGTCGAAGCAGCGCACGGTGCCTCGCAGCTCCACCGTGCCGGGGACCACGTTGAAGGCATCGCCGGCGTGGAACTGGGTGATGCTGAGCACTGCGGACTGGTGGGCCGGGGTCTCGCGGCTGATCACGCCCTGCAGCTGGGTCGCCAGCTGGCAGGCGGCGAGCAGGGTATCGTCGCCCAGGTGGGGCATGGCGGCATGGCAGCCGCGCCCCTTGAGCGTCAGCGTGAAGACGTCGAAGGCGGCCATCACTGCGGTGTCGTGCACCGCGGCTTCGCCCACCGGCAGCCCGGGCCAGTTGTGCAGACCATAGACTGCGTCCATGGGGAAGCGTGTGAACAGCCCCTCCTCGACCATTACCCGGGCGCCACCCTCGTTTTCCTCGGCGGGCTGGAAGATGCAGTGCAGGGTGCCGGCGAAATCCGGGTCACGGGCCAGGGCACAGGCGGCGCCCAGCAGCATGGTGGTGTGGCCGTCGTGGCCGCAGGCGTGCATGCGTCCGGGGAACGTCGAGCGGTAGTCGAGGTCGCTGGTCTCCTCGATCGGCAGCGCATCGATGTCGGCGCGCAGGCCGATGCTGGGGCCGGGGCCGCGGCGGCCCTCGATGGTCACCACCACGCCGGTACCGCCGCCCAGGCCGGTGACCGGCTCGAGGCCGTGCTCGCGCAGGATGGTGACGATCCGGTCGTGGGTGCGGTGCTCCTCGAAGGCGATCTCGGGGTGGCGGTGGAAGTCGTGACGCCAGGCCTTCAGGGTGGCAGCGTCGGGAAAGGCGGCGGGCTGGTTCATGCGCATCTCCTGGGTTGTGGGGCAGGCGCCGGGGCGAAGTTGCGAACCGGCGCGTTGAGTGCGAGAGACGGGTGGGTGGCGGACGATTGGCGGTGCGGCTCAGAGCAGCACTTGCGCGACGACCGCGGAGCCGACGTAGGTGCCGGTGAAGACCAGCAGCGAGACTACGATCAGCTTCCAGCCGGTACGCCGGAACATGCTGAACTCTCGCCGGCTCAGGGCCAGGCCGGCATACGCCAGCACCGGGGTGACGATAGCGAGGAAGTTGACCGCCGCCAGGCGCTCGACGACCCAAGCGCTGCCGGGGAAGAAGGGCAGCGTCATCACGATGCTGACCAGCGAGACCCAGGCCACGCCGGGTAGATAGAAGGGTACGATGCGGGTCAGCACCAGGCCGATCAGCGTCATCACATAGAGAATCGCCATGCCCGGCAGCGCGGTCAGCAGCGAACTGACGTTGACGGTGTTGGCGATCCAGCCCACGGCACAGGCTGCCGCGAGCACCGCAGCGGTCTTGCCCAAATGCTGTTCGGGGCGCTCGTCGGGGGCGACGTCGGCCGCGGCCATCCCGGCATCCGGTGCTGCTTCGGTGGCGCTGCGGCGCTTGCCGGCCAGACGCCGATAGAGCCACTCCGCCACCGGCAGGGCGATGAACAGCGAGACATAGAGCCCGGTGGCGTAGGTCAGCAGGTTGCTGGCTCCGGCGAAGGCGAGCAGATCGTCGGCCATGCCCGGCAGAGCACCGGCGAGGGCGCCGGAGCAGGCCGCGACCATGCTGCCGCTGCCGACCCCGCAGGCCATGGCCAGGGCGCGCGGATCGAACACGCCGAGCGAGGCGAGATAGCCCGCCATCAGCGCGAACCACAGGGTGCCGAACATGGTGCCGACCACGTAGACCCCCATCACGCCGACACCCTCCGGCCCCTTGAGACCGTACTTATCGGAGATGATGGCGATATTCGGCTCGCGCGCGATCGAGTAGGTGGCGCCCACCGCCTCGCGACCCATCTTCAGAACCACGACCGCCACCGGCAGCGCCACCAGCATGGTGCCGAGGTTGCCCAGCTCCTGAAGGATCAGTGCCGGGCCGGCACTGATGATCTGGTCGATGGCCGGGCCGATGGTCGAGCCGAAGCGCGCGATGAACGGCATGATCGAGATCAGAATCAGCGGCGTGGCCGCCTGACTGACGCTCTCCGGCACGTAGCGCCGGGTGGCGGTGAACAGGTGCGGGTTGAGCAGCACGCCGAGAATGAAGGCATAGAACAGCGGTAGCAGCAGCAGGGTGCCGGGACCCAGCGGAATCTTGAGAATACCGATCGCCTCGCTGATCAGGGACACGATGACCACGATCAGATGCAGGCGCCAGTCGAGCAGTCGGTGTAGAGACATGGCCGCGACCTCGTTGTTATTGGATGGGGGCGCATCCGCGCACTCACACCTCGGGTGTGTCGCAGACGCCCGATCGAGTATCGGAACAGAGGGTGCTCTAATGAAAGTCGGCAGGTGTTCTGATTTTTACGATGCGACGAAGGGCTAATAAGGACAGTACGAGCCGCAATCAGTGGCGACAGCGGTTGGCAGATAGCGTGGAAAATAGGGTGATAGGGAGGAGATCGGGGTATGTGGGGTACCAAAAATCGTCGGGAGCGGTTTTGGACGCCGAAGGCGGCCCGAAGGGGGCCTGCCAGGGGTGGCAGGCACGCAAAATCGTCGGGAGCGATTTTGGACGCCGAAGGCGGCCCGAAGGGGGCCTGCCAGGGATGGCAGGCACAAAAAGGGGGAGCATTGAGCTCCCCCGTATCCCGCGGTGTGGCTAACGCTTACTGCTTGTCTTGCGGCAGTGCGTAGACCACGACCTGGTCGCCCACCTGATCCTTGAGGATGGTGTTGCCACCGGCGACGAAGGCGACGTATTCACGTCCCTTGTACTCGTATACCGCCGGGTTGGCGACGGCCGGCGCCTGGGCCTGGTCGGACCACAGCTCCTTGCCGCTCTCCAGCGAGTAGGCGCGCAGCTTGGCATCCATAGAGGCGCCGATGAAGATCAGCCCGCCGGCGGTGACTGCCGGCCCGCCGATGGTCGGCGAACCCCAGCGTTCCGGCATGAAGAAGCCGTACTGCTGCGAGGCGCCGACCGGACGCCGCCACTTGACGTCACCGGTGTGCATGTCCAGCGCCACCAGTTCACCGAACGGCGGCTCCCAGCACGGCATGCCGAGCCAGTTGCTGGCGACGTTCAGACGCATGCCGTAGGGCGCGCCTTCCTGCGGCGAGAACCCGCTCTCGTTGCCGGAGCCGCTGTCCGCCTTCTTGTAAGCCTCGCGGTCGTAGAGTTTGATCGTCTGCACGATGTGCGAGACGTTGACGATCGCGGTCTGGCTCTGCGGATCGAAGGCGACGCCGCCCCACTGCACGCCGCCGGCGCTGTCCGGGTAGGCCAGGGTGCCTTCGCCTTGAGTGGTCGGCGGGGTGTACATGCCCTCGTAGTAGAGGTTGTCCCACAGCCGCGAACACTGACCGCCACCGACCATGTCGGCGAGTTCCCAGATCTTGGGTTTCTTCGACTGGTCGAGCAGCGGTGCCGGCTTGGTCGGGAACGGTTGGGTCTTGGCGTAGACCTCGCCTTTCACCGAGCCGTCGCCCTGGGGTACCGGGCGCTCCTCGATCGGCCATACGTCCTCGCCGGTGAGGCGGTTGACCACGAACAGAAAGCCCATCTTGGTGGCCTGGATCAGCGCCGGAATCTGCTTGCCGTCGACGGTGATGTCCATCAGCGTGGGCGCGGCATTGATGTCGTAGTCCCAGACATCGTGATGCACCCACTGGCGCGACCACACGACCTTGCCGGTGTCGACGTCGAGCGCGGTGGTCGAGGTCGCCAGCGGGGCCGATTCGGTGCGGTTGCCGCCCCAGTAGTTGGGAGAGGGCGAGGAGACCGGCAGATAGATCAGGCCGTGAGCCTCGTCCACCGACATCTGGGTCCAGACGTTGGCGGTGCCGCTCTTCTCACGCATCTCCGGCGACAGTGCCTCGAAGGTCCACTCACGCTTGCCGGTGCGCGCGTCGATCGAGAACACGGTGCCCGGAGGCGCGGTCTCGAAGGCCCAGTCCTTGCCGGCCCAGCCGAAGATCAGGTGGTCGCCGACCACGGTCGGCGGCTGCAGGATCGACAGCGGCCACTTGGCGTGGGTGGTGTTCCACTGATTGACGTCGAGTACACCATTGTCGGCGAAGTCCTGACACGGCTTGCCGGTGTCGGCGTCGAGCGCGAACAGCTGTGCGTCCATGGTGCCCATGTAGACGATCTTCTGGCACGCCTGGCCGGGCTCTGGATCCTTGGCTTCCCAGTAGGCCACGCCGCGGTTCTTGAGCACCGGTTGGGTCAGGGCTTCGAGCTTGGAGTGGGTATCGAAGCTCCACTTCTGCTCGCCGGTGGCCGGGTCCAGCGCCAGCAGGCGGTAGAAGGGCGTACCGATGTAGAGGGTGTCGTTGGCGAAAATCGGCGTCGCCGACCACACCGTGGCGGGAATGTCGCCGGAGCCGTCGGAGACGTCACCGGTGTGCACTTCCCAGACCTTCTCCAGCTGGCCGACGTTGTCGACGTTGATCTGGTCGAGCGGGCTGTACTTCTGAGCGTTGTTCTGACCGTGGAAGGTGTTCCAGGTCGGCTTTGTCGGGACCAGCGGGATATCGGCGCGCTGGGCCTGGGCCGTATCCTGAGACTGAGCGGCATCCTGGCTCTGGTTGTTGCCCTGGGCCTGGACGCTATCCTGGGTCTGGGCACTGTCCTGGCTCTGGGCCGCGTCCTGGGTCTGGCTCGCGGCGGGGGCCTGGGCGCTGTCAGCGTCCTGAGCCAGCAGCGGCAGCGGCGCCAGCATCAGGGCCAGAGCTGTCGCCGTGCCGAGGCGTTGTGGGGTGATTCCGAAAGTCGGCATATGACGGCTCCTCAAGCGTGTGCGGCGCGGCGGGTGGCGGTGGGGCGGCGCAGATCGAGGATCAGCCCGATCAGGCCCAGCACCATGGCGGCAGCGATGCCCCACTGGTGCAGCAGCAGGCCGGCGAAGCCGGTGCCGATCAGCCCGATGAGAGCCAGCAGACGCCAGAAGATGCGACCGCCGCGATGCTTGAGCGGCATCAGGATCAGTGCCATCAGCGCCAGCGCGAGGCAGGCGAAGATGACGACCAGTGCGCCGAGCGAGCCGTTGACACCGGTCAGCGGGGTGACATAGGCGTAACCGGCGACTGCCGCACCGACGAGCGCGGCCAGCAGCAGCACGATGGCGCCGAGTGGTTTGGATTGCGATGATGGCATGTTGCCCTATCTCCCTGTATGGCGAAGTCAGGCGCGCCTTGCCGAACGGCGGCGTGGCCGTTGAGCGTGGCGACGCACCGATAAAGGCGATGACGGAACGCGCCCTGCCTTCCCTGAGGTGTTCCCTCTGCGGATTTCCCTTGCGGTCTTCCCTTGTGGGGACGGTACCCCGTCGATAGGCGTGGTGGTCCCTGTCGACAGGGTAGGCAATTTTAGCGTGTCGAGCCGTGCCATGTTCGTTTTTTTACGCACGCCGCCGGGTTGACGGCACCCGAGCAGCATGCGGTTTGCCGCCTCTTCGGGCAGCCCCCATAATGGCCGGCCGATACGCCGCCAGAGATCCGTTGCATGAGTGCGTTCAACACCATCGGCCTGATCGGCCGCCTGGGCAGCGACAAGGTCGTCGAGACCCTCAAGCGTCTGCTGATCTTCCTCGAGCGCCGCGACTGCGAGATCGTGATCGAGGATCGCACGGCAGCGCTGCTGGAGGCTCACGGCCAGCGCGAGGCGCGGCGGCGCGAGCTGGGCACCCTGTGCGACCTGGTGATCGTAGTCGGCGGTGACGGCAGCCTGCTGGGCGCGGCCCGGGCCCTGTGCACCAGCGCCACCCCAGTGCTCGGGATCAATCGCGGGCGGCTGGGCTTTCTCACCGATATCTCCCCCGACGAGGTCGAGCAGAAGGTGGCCGAGGTGCTCGACGGCCAGTACGACAGCGAACGGCGCTTCCTGCTCGACGCCGAACTCTATCGCGGCGAGCGTCTGATCGGTGCCGGCACCAGTCTCAACGACGTGGTGGTGCACCCGGGCAAGGCTGCGCGGATGATCGAGTTCGAACTGTTCATCGATGACCGCTTCGTCTACTCCCAGCGCTCCGACGGCCTGATCATGGCCACGCCCACCGGCTCCACCGCCTATGCGCTCTCCGGCGGTGGCCCCATCGTCCACCCGGGGCTGGAGGCGATCACCCTGGTGCCGATGTTCCCGCATACGCTCTCGAGCCGGCCGATCGTGATCGACGCGGCGAGCGAGATTCGGGTGCATATCGGTGATATCAACCAGGCCTACCCGCATGTCAGCTGTGACGGCCAGACCCGTGTGGTGTGCAAGCCCGGTGACATTCTCTATGTGCGCCGCAAGGCCGAGCGCCTGACCCTGATCCACCCGCGCGGGCACAGCTTCTTCGAGGCGTGCCGCTCGAAGCTGGGTTGGAGCAGCAGGCTGGGAGATGACGGCGCTGGGCGATGCGGTGGACGGCTACGATCTGATCGGCGACGTGCACGGCTGCGGCCGCACGCTGGTGCGGCTGCTGGAGATGCTGGGCTATCGCGAGGAAGCCGGTGTCTACCGCCATCCGCGCCGCCGGGTGGTGTTCCTGGGCGATCTGATCGACCGCGGGCCGCGGATCCGGCTGGCGGTATCGGTGGCCAAGCGCATGGTCGAGGCCGGCGAGGCGCACATCGTGATGGGCAATCACGAGTACAACGCACTGGCCTACTGCCACCCGTCACCGCCGGGGAGTACCCAGGCGTGGCTGCGTTCTACTCGCCCCGCAACAACCGCATCATCGAGCGCACCCTGGCCCAGTACCACCAGCATCCGCTGGAGTGGGAGCGCTGCCTCGAGTGGTTTCTCGACATGCCGCTGTGTCTCGAGCTCGACGGCATGCGGGTGGTGCACGCCTGCTGGGACGAGGCGCTGATCGACGCCTTCCTGGCGCGCTGCCCCGACGGCCGCATCGATCGCGATTTCCTGATCGAGTCGACCCAGCCCGGCACCTTCGCCCAGCGGGTGATGGACCGGCTCACCCGCGGTACCCAGATGCCGCTGCCGCCGGGGGTGGAGATCCGCTCGGGGGATGGCTTCACCCGTCGCGCCTTCCGCACCCACTTCTGGTGTCGCGAGCCGGCCACCTATGGCGACGTGGTGTTCCAGCCGGACAATCTGCCCGATGGGCTCGAGGATCGTGCGCTCAGCGACGCCGAGCGCGATCGTCTGACCTGGTACCCGGAATCGGCGCCGCCGCTGTTCGTCGGCCACTACTGGTGCAAGGGCGTGCCGGCGCTGCCACGCGCCAACATCGCCTGCCTCGACTACAGCGCGGTGAAATACGGGCGGCTGGTGGCCTACCGCTGGGATGGCGAGAGGCAGCTCGATGCCGATCGTTTCGTGTGGGTGGATGTGGCGCGTGAGGGCATCGCCGATTAGGGATCTGGCTTTACGTGGATTTACGCGGCAGTACGCTCCAGTGATCTGCGATTTTTTTCTGGCGCTGGGTGACTGATTTTTCTGGTTTTTTCGGTGTGCGCGCGCTATCGCTGGAAAAAAATCGCATTTTTTTGCCGCGTCTCGGGAACTCCCGCGCGCTACGCCACTCTGAGTCAGTGTTCCCTTGAATGATCCCTTGCTCTTATCCGGCGGCCCTCCCGCCGGATTTTTCTTTTTGTGCATCACGTTTCTTGTGCCCCCGGCTTCTTTTCACCACGCCTCGCGTCGTCGTCCGCGGCGGCATTCATCCCCAGATCACCTCGGGCAGGGTAGAATGGCGCGATACGCCGGCCCCAGGGCGCGGTGTATGACTCCCCCACCCGTGGTTCGGAAGGTTGCATGTACAGACTTCTCGCCATGCCCCGCGATCTGGATACGCGTCCCCTGCGTCAGGCGCTGTGGCAGCAGCATATCGGGCACCGCTTCACCCAGCAGGAGGATCAGCAGATTCTGTGGCTGGCCGACCCCGAGCAGCGTGACGAGGCGGTGCGGCTGATCGAGCGCTGGCAGCGCGGCGATCTCGCCGAAGCCGCTGCCGCGCCGCGCCGACGGCGCCCCAGCGTCACCGGCCAGGCGTTCGGACAGGCGCCATTGGCGGCGGGGCTGATCGCACTGTGCGTGGCGATCTTCCTCGGCATGAGCGTGTTCGGCGATGCGGTCCTGCGCGCGCTGATCATCGTGCCGGTGCACCCCTCCGGCCAGGGGCTGGTCGCCGGCACTCTGGGCGATGCCCTCGCCAGCGGTCAGATCTGGCGCCTGGTCACCCCGGCGCTGCTGCACTTTGGCTGGATGCATCTGATCTTCAACATGCTGTGGCTGTGGTATTTCGGGCGTCAGGTCGAGGCACTCCAGGGCTCGCGCTGGCTGGCGGTGATCGTGGTGATCGCCGCGGTGGTCTCCAACCTGGCGCAGTACTTCACCGGCACGCTGCTGTTCGGCGGCATGTCCGGCGTCGACTATGCGCTGCTCGGCTACGTCTGGTTGATGTCGCGGCTGCGTCCGGCGCAGGGCTACTTCGTGCCGCAGATGCTGGTGGTCTTCATGCTCGGCTGGATGGTCTTTACCATGACCGGGCTGGCCGATGCGATCGGCTTCGGCAACGTCGCCAACGAGGCCCACCTGGGCGGGTTGTTGGCAGGGCTGCTGATGGGGGCCGTCGGCGCAAGGCTGATACGGCGCGCCGGCTGACCCGGGCGCGTGAGCGACCGTGGCTCTGCGGTGGGGCCGATAGCGGGCACGAATCAGCGACCCAGGATAGAGATAGGCGTGAGGCGCCAAGACGAGGCAGGCATGAACGAGATGAACTTCGACCGCATGGTCGCGCAGATGACCCCCGAGATGTACGAGAACTTCAAGCAGGCGATCCAGCTGCGCAAGTGGCCCGACGGCCGCATGCTCAGCGCCGAGCAGACCGAGCTGTGCCTGGAGGCGGTGATCAAGTACGAGGTGATCCACGCAGTGCCCGAGGCGCAGCGCGTGGGCTATCTGGAACGCAACGAGTGCGCCTCCGGCGGCCACGACACGGCCGAGGAAGCGGCGCTCAAATGGATCAACTGATCCTTACCGAGGGCGACGCCCGGGTCAGCGGGCAACTGCGCAAGCTGGACGTGCGGCTGCCCGAGACGGGGTTGGCCGACTATCGCCTGCGGGCGGGGGAGGCGGGGCTGGCGCTCAATGCGCGGCTGGGGCAGCGGCTGCGCCTGCACTACGCCGGGGCGATTCACTGTGTCCACTGTGGCCGGCACACCCGCAAGAGCTTTGGCCAGGGCTACTGCTACCCCTGTTTCAGCACGCTCGCCCAGTGCGATCTCTGTCTGGTGCGCCCGGAGACCTGCCACTACTTCCAGGGCACCTGTCGCGAGCCCGAGTGGGGCGAGCAGCACTGTTTCCGCCCGCATATCGTCTATCTGGCCAACGCCTCCGGGCTCAAGGTCGGTATCACCCGGGGAACCAATACCCCGACGCGCTGGCTCGATCAGGGCGCGATCCAGGCGCTGCCGATCCTCGAGGTGGCCACGCGCCAGCAGTCGGGGCTGGTGGAGACGCTGTTCAAGGCGCACGTCTCCGATCGCACCAACTGGCGCGCCATGCTCAAGGGCGAGGTCGAACCGCTCGATCTGGTGGCCGAACGCGACCGTCTGCTGGACGCGGTGGCGCCGGGGCTCGACGCTCTGCGCGCGACCCACGGCGCCGAGGCGATCCGCGCACTGGAACGCCCCGATGTGGTCTCGATCGACTACCCGGTGCTGAGCTGGCCGCGCAAGATCCAGTCGTTCAACTTCGACAAGCAGGCGCTGGTCGAGGGCACCCTGACCGGCATCAAGGGGCAGTACCTGATGCTCGACAGCGGGGTCATCAACCTGCGCAAGTTCGCCGGCTATCAGGTCACCGTGGACGCCGCCTGAGCGGGCGTTGACAGAGACGGCTGCGGTCGTCGAATCTGTAAACGCCTTCTGAAAAAGCGAGCCCGCCGCGCTCAGCGGCGCGGCCGGTGCTCGAGCTGTTGCTCCATGCGCTTCAGAAAGACCGCCATCACCCGTTCGTAGAGCGCATCCTTGAGCACTACGTCCTCGACTCCGACGTCCAGGTTGGGGTTGTCGTTGACCTCGATCACCACCACGCGATCGCCGATCTGCTTGAGATCGACGCCATAGAGGCCGTCGCCGATCAGCTTGGTGGCGCGGAGCGCCGCCTTGACCACGGCAACGGGCACCTCCGACGGGTCGTGGGTGGTGAAGCCGCCGCTGCGGGTCTTGCCGCTGGAGTGGTCATAGATCTGCCAGTGGCCGCGCGCCATGTAGTAGCGGCTGGCGAACAGCACCTGGCCATCGAGCACGCCGATGCGCCAGTCGAACTCCGTCGGCAGCCACTCCTGCAGCAGCAGCAGCGCCGAGGAGTCGAACAGGCGCGGGGCTTCCTCGGCCAGCTCCTCGCGTGAGCGAATCTTGACCACCCCCTTTGAGAAGGCGCCGTCCGGCACCTTGAGCACCAGCGGATAGCTCAGGTTGGAGAGCTTGTCGTCGAGGCGCCCGAGATCGCTGCGGTGCAGCAGCTGGCCCCGCGGGGCCGGGATCTTGTGAGTGCCGAGCAGGGCGTGCAGGTAGATCTTGTTGGTGCAGCGCAGGATCGACTGCGGGTCGTCGATCACCACCAGACCCTCGTGCTCGGCCTTCTTGGCCATGCGGTAGGTGTGGTGGTCGAGCCGCGTGGTCTCGCGGATGAACAGGGCGTCGAACTCCGCCAGGCGCCCGGCGTCGCGGTGGGTGATCAGGCTGACATCGATGCCCAGGCGGCGACCGGCGCGAATGAAGCGCTTGATCGCGCCGCGGTTGCTGGGCGGTAGCTGCTCCTGCGGGTCGACCAGGATGGCCAGATCGAAGCGGTAGCGGCGGCGCGCCCGCGGCGTGCGCCATACCTTGGTCGAATGGCGGTTGAGGGCGCTGGCGAAGGTATCCTCTTCGCCGCTCTTGAGCGCGGTCAGCGGCAGTGGCTTGAGCCGCGCCAGGCGCCAGCTGCCGTGGCGCTTGTCGAAACGGGCCTCCAGCAGCGGGTGGGGCAGGCGTTCGAACAACTTTCGTGCCAGACGCGCCAGCTCCGGGGTCTGGCACTCGCCGAAGAAGACACGCAGGGTCAGGCTGTCGCCGGCCAGGACACCGCGCTTGTCGAGCTCCGCCAGCAGCGGGTCGAGGGCGGCCAGCTGCATGTCGATCAGCGCCTTGCGCGAGAGCTGGTTGAGCGTCTCGACGCTGGGCAGTACCCGCTGGGCCCGGGCCTGGGCCAGCAGCGAGACGTAGTAGCCGGTCTCGAGATAGTCGAGATTGGCGCACAGGTTGATCACGTGCGTGGCGTCGTCCGCGCTGGCGGCGGCATCCAGGGCGAGGAAGTCCTCGGCGCTGATCAGATCCTCGGAAGGGTAGTAGGGCTGCCAGTCGGCCAGCCGGTCGACGACGATGCGCAGGCGTGACATGAATCGGAAACTCCTCGATGGCTGGAGGGCAGGGTGAGGCCGGGCGACACTGGCTGGGAGGCATCGGCGTCGCGGGTGGGCGCTCAGCATGCGATGCGCGAGTAACGGCGACAAGTCGTCGCCAGCGTGAAATAATTTCATCATAGCGTCGCTGCGCTTCGGGGTCGCCCGTCGCGTGAGCGCCAACGCGTTCCGCCAGGTTCGCCTATCCTCTTAGACTCGAGTGCCATCATGCTTCGCACCCTCCGCCCCGGGCGTGCCAACGATCGCGATGCGCTGTTCCAACTGGAAGAGCGCTGCTTCGAGGGCGACCGTTTCAGTCGCCGTCAGCTCGCCCATCTGCTGACCCGGGCCCATGCCTTTTCGTTGCTCGCGGTGAGCGATTCCGAGCAGGTGATCGGCTACGGCACGCTGCTGTTCCGGCGCAACAGCCGCATGGCGCGACTCTACTCCTTCTGTGTCGATCCCGAGGCGCGCGGCAGCGGCCTCGGCCGCGAGCTGCTCACGGCACTCGAGGCCGCCGCCCGTGAGCGCGAATGCACGCGCCTGGTGCTGGAGGTGCGCGCGGACAACCGGGTCGCCATGGGGCTCTACCGGCGCATGGGATTCATGGCCCACCAATGGATCGATGATTACTACGCCGACGGCTGTGCCGCCTGGCGCATGGACAAGGATCTCGCGGCGCCGGCCAGCGCCGCCGAGTCGCAGACCTGATGACTATCGGCGTGTCATGACATGCCGTCTTTTTTGGTGAGGAGAAGCTATGCCGTCTTTCGATATCGTTTCCGAGTTCGACCGTCACGAAGCGACCAACGCGGTCGATCAGGCCAACCGTGAAATTCAGACCCGCTTCGACTTCCGCGGCGTCGATGCCAGTTTCACCCTGGAGGGCGAGAGCGTGGCGCTGGAAGCGGACGCCGAGTTCCAGCTACAGCAGATGATCGACGTGCTGCGCGCGAAGCTGATCGCCCGCGGCATCGATCCGCGCTGCATGGAGATCGAGGAGGCCCAGGCCTCGGGGGTCAAGGCGCGCCAGCAGATCAAGCTCAAGCAGGGGCTGGAGCAGGCTGACGCCAAGGCGATCGTCAAGCAGCTCAAGGATGCCAAGCTCAAGGTGCAGGCCGCCATTCAGGGCGACAAGGTGCGTGTCAGCGGCAAGAAGCGCGACGACCTGCAGCAGGCCATCGCGCTGCTCAAGGGCGAGAGCGGCCCGGACCTGGCGTTGCAGTACAACAACTTCCGCGACTGAACACGCCGGACAGTGCCCGCCCCTGCCCGCCGCTCAGTGGGTCTCTGTCAACTCGGCGAGCGCACCGCTGCCCAGCGCCAGCATGCTCAGATTGCCGTACATGAAGCTGTCGTGCAGGCGCGAAAGCGGCCGGCCCTCGGCGGCCCCGAGGCACATCAGCAGCGGCAGGAAGTGCTCAGGTGTGGGGTGGGCGTGGCGCGCGTTCGGTGCCTGCTCGTGCCAGCGGGCGAGGCTGTCCAGGTCGCCGCGGGCGGCGATGTCGATCACCCAAGCCTGGAATTCGCGCGCCCAGGCGTCCGGCCTATCGTGGCGCGGGTGCCTGTCGCCCAGATTGTGGGTAGCGGCGCCGGAGCCGATCAACATCAGGTCGTGGTCGGCGGCGGCGCGGGCCAGGGCCGCCCCCAGCGCGAGCTGGGTGCGGGTGTCCACGGCCAGCGGCACGCTGACCGGGATCAGCGCGACCTCGGCGTCCGGCCACAGCAGTGACAGCGGCGACCAGATACCGTGGTCGAGGGGCCGGGCGGGGTCGAGCGCGACCGAGTGGCCCTCTGTGCGCAGGGTCTCGGCGATCGCCGCGGCGACTTCCGGCAGCCCGCGGGCCGGATAGCGCATCGCGTAGAGTTGATCGGGGAAACCGTGGAAATCGTGCCAGGTGGCGGGCGTCGTCGCCGTGCCCAGGGTGAGCTCCTGGGTCTCGAAGTGGGCGGAGATCACCAGTGCGCCACGCGGGCGGGGCAGGCGCTGGCCCAACTGGCGCAGGAAGTCGCGGGCCGGGTGGGCGCTCAGCGCCAGATCCGGAGCGCCGTGGGAAAGATAGAGAATCGGGGCGGTGGGCATGGGCAGGCTCCTCTCGGCGCGTGGCATGGTCGGGGGGTTGGTTCCGCTTTCCAGCCTACGCCGATGCGCCGCCGGCACTAGCCGTCTCTGGGCCAATGGCGTGTTTCCACGCTGTCATCATTGATCGCGCCCCAGTATCGATCTCGAGAGTATCGATCTCGAGAGTATCGATCTCGACAGTATCGATCTCGACAGTATCGATCTCGACAGTATCGATCTCGACGCCATCGAGGGCTCGCTGCTCGTGCGGTGCTATCAGCGGCATTGGTGTTTTCCATGGCGGCGGATTGGAGCGAGTCGGGCGGCCTGGTTTACACTAGATATCGATCTGGCCTCGGTTCGAGGGTGTGCAGTGCCTTCGCAAGGCGATGCTTCCCGCCTGGCTCCGAGGCCCCGAGTTAGCCGACCCTGGGGATGTCCGGCATGCGCAACGCCATTTTCGTCACTCTTGCCGCCATCAGCTTTGCACTTGGCGTCATTGGGCTGTTCCTGCCGGTCATGCCTACCACCTGTTTCATGCTGGCGGCGGTCTGGCTCGCCTCCAAGGGCTCGCCGCGGTTCGCCGACTGGATTCGTCACCACCCGCGCTTCGGCCCGCCGATCCTCTCCTGGGAGCGTGAGCGCGCCATCCCCAAGCACGCCAAGATCATGGCCGTGATCATGCTGACGGTCTCCTGTGTGATCATCGCCTTCACGGTGTCACTGCTGGCGCTGAAGGTCGGGCTGATTCTCGGCTTGGCGGCGCTGGCAGCGTGGATCGTCACGCGTCCGCTGCCGAGTCTGCAGTGCCCGGTGCGCGAGCTGTGGGAGGAGAAATCGGTCTCCGAACGCCGCTGACAGGCTCCGCCGCGCTCGGCGCGCGGTGTTCACATCTTCCTCTCTTCCTCGACACTCGCTTCCTCTTTTGGCATTCGTTTCCTCGGGCGCGACTCGTTTCCTCTACCGGCATGTGGTGCCGTCATTCGACCTCTCTGATCACTCGACGATCGTCTGCGGCCCCGCCCGCCATGATCCGGTACCGACGGCGGTCAAGGCTGTCTCACCTAGTGGGCTTTCTCTGCGCTAACGGCATCGATTCGATATCGCTTGGTCCAACTGGTTAGAATGGGGCCAGTTCGGGACGCGGCCAGCGTCCCCAGGCGGTGCACGAAAACGGCTTCACGCGTCGACTTTTCGTGCCGAGCCTGTTCATCTTTTCGTCTAGTGTCATCCCGGCCGATGTGCGGTTGCGACATCGGTCCACGGATTGCCTTTTTCGACCAGGAGCGTTGCCATGTCTGAGATGCAAGCGACCTATCTCAAGGATTATCTGCCGCCGGCGTATCGCGTGACCCACACCGAGCTCACCTTCGATCTCGACCCGACGGCGACGCGAGTGAAGGCGCGCTTGCATCTGGAGCGTCATCCCGAGCGCGAGGCGGGGCTGCCGCTGGTGCTCGACGGCGAGGGCCTGACGCTGAAGCAGGTCGCCATCGACGGTCAGCCCCTCGAGGCCGATGAGTTCGAGGCCGACGCTCACAGCCTCACTATCGCCCGGGTGCCCGAGCGCTTCCGCCTGGATACCGAGGTGCAGATCGCGCCGGACACCAACACCGCGCTGGAGGGGCTCTACCGCTCCAACGGCATGTACTGCACCCAGTGCGAGCCGGAAGGCTTTCGCCGCATCACCTTCTATCCCGACCGCCCCGACGTGATGGCGACCTTCTCGACCACGGTGATCGGTGACCGCGAGTCGCTGCCGGTACTGCTCTCCAACGGCAATCCGGTAGAGCAGGGCGAGCTGCCCGACCAGCGTCACTTCGTCACCTGGGAGGACCCGCACCCCAAGCCGAGCTATCTGTTCGCGCTGGTCGCCGGCAGCCTGGAGAAGGTGGAAGATCACTTCACCACCCAGAGCGGCCGTGAGGTGCTGTTGCAGATCTGGGTCGAGCCGGAGAATCTCGACAAGACCGACCATGCCATGGCATCGCTCAAGCGTGCGATGCGCTGGGACGAGGAGACCTACGGCCGCGAGTACGACCTCGACCGCTTCATGATCGTGGCCGTCAATGACTTCAACATGGGCGCGATGGAGAACAAGGGGCTCAATATCTTCAACTCGGCGGCGGTGCTGACCCATCCGCAGACCGCCACCGATGCCGCTTTCCAGCGGGTCGAGGGGATCGTCGCCCACGAGTACTTCCACAACTGGTCGGGCAACCGGGTGACCTGCCGCGACTGGTTCCAGCTCTCGCTCAAGGAGGGCTTCACCGTCTTCCGCGACCAGACTTTCTCCGCCGACGTCAACTCGGCGCCGGTCAAGCGTATCGAAGACGTCTCCTTCTTCCGGACCGCCCAGTTCGCCGAGGATGCCGGTCCCACCGCCCACCCGGTGCGTCCGGATCACTACATCGAGATCTCCAACTTCTACACCCTGACCATCTACGAGAAGGGCGCCGAGGTAGTGCGCATGCTGCGCCATCTGCTTGGTTGGGAGGATTTCCGCCGCGGCAGTGATCTCTACTTCGCACGCTTCGATGGCCAGGCAGTACGCATCGAGGATTTCGTCGCCTGCATGGCGGAGGTCTCGGGCTCGACCTCGACCAGTTCATGCGCTGGTACGCCCAGGCCGGCACCCCGGAGATCGACGCCCACGGCGAGTATGACTACGCCACCGGCGAGTACCATCTGCGTCTCTCCCAGCGTACCCCGGCGACCCCGGGGCAGAGCGAGAAGCTGCCGCTCCACGTGCCGATCCGCCTCCGCCTGGGCCTGGTGGGGACCAAGTCGGGGCACGATCTGACCCTCAAGCTCGCCGATGCCGAGGGCGGCAGCGAGACCCTGGGCAAGGATGCGGTGATCCATCTGCGCGAGGCGGAACAGACCTTCGTCTTCCAGGATGTCGAGGAGGCGCCGGTGCCGTCGCTGCTGCGCGGTTTCTCCGCCCCGGTGAAGCTGCGCTACCCCTACTCGCGGGAGGAGCTGGCCTTCCTGCTGACCCACGACAGCGACGGCTTCAACCGCTGGGATGCCGGTCAGCGCCTGACCATGCTGGCGCTGGACGATCTCATCGCCGCCCACCGCAACGGGGTAGAGAAGGTCATGGACGTGCGCCTGGTCGAAGCCTACCGCAGCCTGCTCGACGAGCCCGGTGACGACCAGGCGGTGCTGGCGGAGATGCTGACGCTGCCGTCGGAAGCCTATATCGCCGAGCAGCAGCCGGTGGTCGATGTCGACGCCATCCATGCCGCGCGCGAGTTCGTGCGTCAGTCGCTGGCCTGGCAGCTGCGTGACGCCTTCCTCGCGGTCTACCGCGACACCAGAACGATGAGCCCTATGCGCCGACGCCCGAGCAGATCGGCCGGCGCAAGCTCAAGAACGTCGCGCTGGCCTATCTGATGAGCATCGCCGACGACGAGGCGATCGGCCTGACCCAGGCGCAGTTCAAAAACAGTGGCAACATGACCGACGTGCGCGCCGCGCTGACGCTGCTCGCCCACAGCGATCGCAGCGACCTGGCCGAGCCGGCGCTCAAGGCGTTCGGCGAGCAGTGGGCCCACGACCCGCTGGTGATGGATCAGTGGTTCACCATCCAGGTCACCCGTCCCCAGCCGATGTGATCGAGCGGGTGCGTTTCCTGATGGAGCATCCGGCGTTCTCGCTCAAGAACCCCAACAAGGTGCGCGCGCTGATCGGCGCTTTCGCCCAGAACCGGGTCAACTTCCACCGTCTGGATGGCCAGGGCTACAAGCTGCTGGCGGACGTGGTGATCGAGCTGAACCGTCTCAATCCGGAGATCGCGGCGCGCATCATCACCCCGCTGACCCGCTGGCAGCGCTTCGATGAGGCGCGCCAGGTGCTGATGAAGGCCGAGCTCGAACGCATTCGCGGCGAGAAGCTCTCGCCCAATGTCTACGAGATGGTGGAGCGCGCGCTGGCCGAGGCCTGATCCGGCGACGCTGCAACAGAAAACGGCCGCTCATCGAGCGGCCGTTTTTATGCGCTGCGCCCATGGCGCGACCGTGAGGCCACGCCGATGGCTGTCAGGCGATGCGGGTCAGGCGTCTTGGGTCAGGAATAGTGCACGTACATCGTCTTGCTCTTGACGTAGGCCTCCAGCCCGTACTTGCCATCCTCGCCGCCGAGCCCGCTGTTGCGGTAGCCCTTGTGGAAGCCCTGGACGGATTCGCCGGCCCCGCGGTTGACGTAGATCTCGCCGAAGTCTAACTCTCGGGTCAGTGCCATCAGATGGCGCACGTTCTGGGTGAACACATAGGCCGAGAGGCCATACTCGGAGGCGTTGGCATACGCCATCGCCTGATCGAAGTCGTCGATCTTCATGATCGGCACCACGGGGCCGAAGATCTCCTCCTTCATGATCTGCATGTCGTTGTCGACACCGGTGAGAATGGTCGGGGCGTAGTAGTTGCCCTTGTCGTAGTCGCCACCGCTCAGGCGCTTGCCGCCGGTGAGCAGCTGTGCACCGTCACGCTGGGCCTGCTCGACCATGGCGTGGATCTTGTCGAGTTCGGCGGCGTTGATCTTGGGCCCCATATCGACGTCTTCGTCGGTCAGCGGGTTGCCCACCTTGAGCGCCTCGACGCGCTGCTTGAAGCGCTCGAGGAAGCGGTCGTAGATGCCGGACTGCACGTACATGCGCTCGTTGCAGGTACACACCCTGGCCGCAGTTGTCGAAGCGCGAGGCGATGGCGGCATCCACCGCCGGGTCGAGATCGGCGTCGTCGAGCACGATGAAGGGCGCCTTGCCGCCCAGTTCCAGACGCACGATCTTGAGATGCTCGGCGGCCGCCTTGTTGATCTCGCGGCCGCCGCGCACGCTGCCGGTCATGCTCACCAGTTGGGTGATCGGGCTGGTGATCAGCTGGTTGCCGATATCGCGGCCGCGGCCGTTGACCAGATTGACCACGCCCTGGGGAATGCCCGCCTGACGTGCCAGCTCGACGATCTCGAGCGCGGTCAGCGGCGTCTCTTCCGAAGGCTTGAGCACGATGGTGTTGCCCGCGGCCAGCGCCGGGCCGAGCTTGCGGCCGATCAGCGCGGCGGGAAGTTCCAGGCGGTGATGCCGACCACCACGCCGTGGGGCACCTTCTGGATCCAGATCTGCTCGTCGGGGTCGTCCGCGGGGATGATGTCGCCCTCGAGGCGGCGGGTATTCTCGGCGGCGAAGCGGATCAGATTGGCGCACATGCCGACATCGGCGTCGGCTTCGTCCAGCGGCTTGCCCTGCTCGGTGGTGATCAGCCGCGCCAGACGCTGGCGCTGTTCGAGAATCAGCTCGACCAGCCGGTAGAGATGGTCGGCGCGCTCCACCGCGGTCTTGCGCGACCATGCCGGGAAGGCGCGCTGGGCCGCTTCCAGGGCACGGTTGGCCAGGGCTTCGTCGGCCAGGGAGACACGGGCGATGAGCTCGCCGGTGGCCGGGTTGAGCACATCCAAGGGCTCGCCACCGCCGGTGGTCCACTCACCGTCGATGAACTGGTTGTAGAGATCGACACCTTCGTGGGATGACTTCATTGACTGGGTCATGCTTGACGCCTCCTTGTCGGTCCTGCGGCGCCCGCGGGCGCCGCCTCATATGTCCGGACTCTCAAGGTGGTAGAGGTGGGGCGGGCTGACAAGCCGCACCCCCAAAGCGTCACAGGATCGGGCACGCCGGCAGCAGGATAATGCCGACGGTGCCGCTCCTACTGGATCAGCCAGCCAAGCACCAGCAGCCCCAGCAGCAGGCCGATCACACCGCCGACCACGCCGCCGCGCAGCAGGGCGCGCACGCCGCTGATCAGCAGCAGCACGCCGATCACCAGCACGCCGAGGCTGAAGACCGAGTCGCTGATGCCCAGGGCCTGAGTGAGGCCGTCGACGAAGCCGCCCATCGCCCGCCACAGGCCGCCGAACAGGCTATCGAGCAGGCCGACGACGCTACGGATGACGCGACCGATGGCATCGCCGAGCCAGTGAAAGAATCCATCCATGGGGTCATTATCCTATTCAGGGGCGCCGCACGTCGGGTGCCGCGCAAAGCGTAAGGGTCAGGCGCCGAGCTGCTGATCGCGCAGCCACTGGATCTCCTGGGGCCAGATCGCCGGCTCGATGGTCTCCAGAATCAGCGGGATATCGTCGGTGCGCGGGTCACGCATCAGCGCGGCAAAGCCCTCGTTGCCGATATTGCCCTGGCCCAGACTGTGGTGGCGGTCGACGCGGCTATTGAAGGCGCTCTTGGCGTCGTTGAGATGCATGCCACGCAGATAGCGCCGCCCCACCACGCGCTCGAAGGTATCGAGCATGGCGGTGGCGTCGGCGGCGCTGCGTAACTCGTAGCCGGCGGCGAAGGCGTGGCAGGTATCGATGCAGGCGCCGACCCGGGACTTGTCCTCGACCTGGTCGATGATCTCGGCCAGATGCTCGAAGCGAAAGCCCAGATTGGTGCCCTGGCCGGCGGTGTTCTCGATCACTGCGACGACGAACTCGGTGGCCGCATGGGCCTGGTTGATCGACTCGGCGATCCGCGCCAGGCAGTCGCTCTCGCTGATCTTGTTGAGATGGCTGCCGGGATGAAAGTTCAGAAGCTCGAGCCCCAGTTGCTCGCAGCGCTGACACTCGTCGACAAAGGCGGCGCGGGACTTGGCCAGGCCCTCCGGCTCGGGGTGGCCCAGATTGATCAGGTAGCTGTCGTGGGGCAGGATCTGGCCGGGACCGAAGCCGTGGGTGTCACAGGCGCGCTTGAACGCCTCGATGGTCTTCGCCTCCAGCGGCTTGGCCTGCCACTGGCGCTGGTTCTTGGTGAACAGGGCAAAGGCGTTGGCGCCGATCTCGGTGGCGCGGATCACCGCCTGATCGACGCCGCCTGCGGCGCTGACGTGCGCTCCGATGGTCTTCATGGCTTCTCTATTCGTCACTCGTCGTGTGTCGCGGGGCCTCGAGTTTAGCAGCCGCCAGCGCCGGCGGCTTTCCGCTGCCGCTCATCCGTCCAGGCGCAGGCCGGCGTTGATCTCGCGTAGTGCCTGATGCGCTGCTTCACGCGAGAAGGGGGCCTGACGTGGCGGATCATAGACGTCACCGTTGCTGCCCTCGACGATCAGGTCGATGGCGTAGCAGGTTGCCGCGATCACGCTGCGATAGCTTTCGACCTCGCGGAAGTGATTCATGCCGGCATCGTTCTGGGTGAAGACGACGACAGCGTGGCCATCGAGGGTGCTCGGGCTCGACTCGCGCTGGGCGTTGGCGGGCGGGCGCTGGCACTGGCGTACCGCTTCCGGGTCGCGGCTGATGCCCAGGCGCCAGAGTCCGGTGGTGATGGCATCCGAGCCGGGCAGGGCGAGGGTGATCAAGGCCTCGCCGGGCGCCGAGGCGTCGAGCTTCCAGCTGCCGTTGTCAAAGTAGCCCTGGATCGCCTGTGTGTCGGCATTGCCGTCGATGCGCTCGAGCGTCGCCGGGTAGGTGAGGGCCACGCCGGCCTCGGCGCTATGGAAGGTGCGCTGCGCCTCGCGGCTGCCGGCGGCGGCGTCCTGTGTCTGGGACTGACAGCCGGCCAGCAGCGCCGTGGCCCCCGTCGCGGCCAAGGTCACAGCGAGGCGCATCGGGATGCGCTTGCACATCGATCGTGAAAACTGAATCATCGAAGTATCATCTCCGCGTGGGGATGGGCAGTGGCGTGCCGAGTGTCGAACCGGCAGTCTATAAGCTAAAGCCTGAGGTGACAGCCGCCGATAGAAGATCTGAGGGTAATCCCTCTCAACCGAGAACAGGAAATAGGGAGTCTCCTATGGATAGTGCAGTCAATGCTGTCGTCGGTGCCGGAGTCGCGCTGCAGCAGTTCAATCAGGATCAGGACATGCAGGCGTCGCTGCTCAAGCGCTCGCTCGACAATCAGTCCGCGCAGGTCGCGCAGCTGATGGACTCGATGGCCCCGGAGCCCAAGCTGGCCGCCACCGGTACCGTTGGCACCCAGATCAACACCTACGCCTGAGAAACGATGCGGTCGTCACTCGGCCGAGGCCGGTGGTCGGCCCTTGAGCGTGTGACAACGCCAAGATGCTGAAAGCGATGAAAGTGCTGCGACGATGAATCTATGTCGTCTTGTCCTGCAGCGTTACCGAACCGTGACCCTGGCGATAGATGATCTGGGGTTGCGGTTTTTTGCTGTCGCACGATTGCGTGATATCGAGCACTTTTTTCGATAAAAATATTGACGCGTCTAATGGCTCTCGCTTTAATCGAAAGGGCCGCAAGTGTCATTCAGACACGCCGGCATTTCTGCCGATATCGGTATTTTCTCTGGACGCGATCATGACCCTATTCCATCGCCCGACCTTTTCGATGTTCTCGATCCATGTGCGCCAGCACAATAATCGAGTTCGTCGTCACGTCGTGCGCCTGGGGTAACAGATCGTTATCGGCCGCGACGAGTATCGCGGCCGATAGAGAGTGGAAAGTCTTACCCGCCATCATCGCGATACTTGTCCGGCCTCCGACTGACGGAGTGGACAAGCATGAAACTGACGACTCTCATCAATGCGCTCAAGGCCCGCCTGGCTCTCGCCCGTCGTCGCCGGCAGGACTGGCGCGCGCTCTCCCATCTCAATGCCCACATGCTGCGGGATATCGGCCTGCGCGCAGAGCAGGGCACGATCGTGCCAGTCAGCACGGAGATAAAGTGCGACGCACCGCCGGCGCCGACAACTGCTGATACGCCGAGAGCATCGGCCGCCGAGGCGCCGGAAGCCGTGCCGCGAGTGTGTCGATATTGTGGAGAAACGCTGGCTTAGCGAAGCCCCGGCCACTTGGTGTGGCCGGGGCTTTTTATTTTTTGGGGCGTTTTATCGTTGACCTGGCGTGGCATCAATATCCCAGGCTCGAGGACGCCGGGAAACGTCCTCTTTATACCGCGACACCGTCTCGAGTGCTGCCTGACGCAGCAGGCTGATATCGATACCCACGGCGATGAAATCGAACCCCCACTCGGCGTAGCGTTTGGCGTCCGCTTCGGCCGGCGCCAGGATGCCGGCTGCCTTGCCTGCGGCCTTGGTGACCTCCAGGGTATGGCGGATCATCGCCTGGACGTCAGGGTGATTGGGGTTGCCGACATGGCCGACGCCGGTGGAGAGATCGATCGGCCCGACGAAGATCGCATCCACGCCCTCGGTGGCGGCGATCGCCGCGGCGTTGTCGACGCCCGCGCGGGATTCGACCTGACGATCAGACCACAGCGTCTCGTGGGCGCGGGCGAGATAGTCGGGGATCGCGTCCCAGCGCGTGGCGCGGGTGAGGCCGCCGCCTACACCACGGAAGCCACGTGGCGGGTAGCGGGTCGCTGCGACCAGCTGCGCCGCCTGCTCGGCGGTGTCGACCATCGGCACCATCAGCGTCTGGGTACCGATATCGAGGAGCTGCTTGAGCAGCGCCGGGTCGTGATTGACGGCAGCGCACTACCGGGGGCAGGGGGGTAGGGCGCCACCGCCTGCAGCTGTGCGAGGATGCTGGGCACGGTATTGGGTGCGTGCTCACCATCGATCAGCAGCCAGTCGAAGCCGGTAGTGGCGAGGATCTCGGTGGCATAGCCGGTGCCGAAGCCGGCCCAGCAGCCGTAGCGGGTCTGCCCATCCAGCGCGGCGTGAAACGGATTGTGCGGGAGCTGCATGCGTATCGGTCCTTGGTGATCCGGCGTCCGGCGACGCCGGAAGAGTGATGGTCTCAGTGGGCCAGCCCCATCTGTTTCATGATCTCGCCGAACTTGGCGTCGTCCTCGGCCATCAGCGTGGCGAAGCCGTCGGCATCACGCCATACCACGCCGTAGCCCTGCTTGGCCATGAAGTTCTGATAGGCGTCGCTGTCGTAGGCTGTCTTCAGCGCCGTCTCGAGTCGCTGCACCACCGCCTCGTCGAGCCCCTTGGGGCCGACCACACCGCGCCAGGCGCCGAGGCTGAAGTCGCTGCCGAGCTGCTCGTGGAAGGTGGGAATATCGGGAAAGCCGCTCAGGCGCTCCGGGGTCATCACGCCAAGGCTACGAATCTCGCCGGCCTCGATCATGGCGCGCGCTTCCGGCAGCGAGGAGGCGACCACGTCGATGCTGCCGGAGGCGAGTTCGGTCATCGCTGGTGCCGACCCCTGGCTGGGAATCCAGGTCAGCTTGCCGGCGGCGATGCCCTGATCCATCAGGAAACCGTTCAGGGCCACGTGCCAGATGCCGCCGAGGCCGGTGCCCGAGGCGGTATAGGTGCCCGCCGGATGGGATTTGACCTGGGCCACGAAATCCTCGAGGTCCTTGAAGGGTGAGTCCTCGCCCACCGAGAGGCTGGCCGAGTCGAAGTTGATTTGGCCGATCGGGGTGAAGTCCTGATAGGTCAGGCTGGTGAGCCCCTGCCAGTGCATCATGTCCAGTTCCACCGTGGCCAGGCCCAGGGTATAGCCATCCGGGCGGGCGTTGGCGATGGCGGTGTGGCCGACCACGCCGCTGCCGCCGGTGCGGTTGACCACGTTGATCGTCTGCCCCAGCTCCTGCTCCAGCGCGCTGGCGATGATCCGCGCGGTGGCATCGGTGCCGCCGCCGGCGGCCCAGGGCACGATCAGGGTGATGGGCTTGTCGGGATACTCTGCCCAAGCCGCCGGGGAGGCCACCACGGCGGCGGCGAGCAGGAGCTTCAAGGTGCGCTTGACGTTCATGGAACCTCTCGGGGGATCTCTCGAGCGCTGACGGCGTGCCGGCGCGGAACGGGGTGAGATGACTTTTGCACACAAAGTCATATCAAGCGCTCGAAGTGGGCACAATTGCGCCAACGTCTAAGAGCGTGGATAAAAGAGCGGGCCTGCCAGTGGCGGGCGCCCTGGCGGGCGTGGCCGAGATCGGTCCGGCGCGCGGCGCCGGACCTGGCATCTCGAGTGTGGGAGAGGGCTCTTTACTGCGAAGCGATGCGCTGGCTGGCGCTGGTGAAGCCCATCAGCGAGAGATCCATGTCGAGGCGCTTGCCGTCCGGGGCGATGGCGCTGACGGTGGCCTTGGTACCGCCACGGAGCTGGGTAAGCAGCTGCGGCGACAGCGCCAGATTGGCGCGGCAGCCCTGCTGCAGGCAGACCTGATAGGGCATGCCCACCGGCTCGTTGTCATCCACCTGCAGCTGGATGCCCGGTGCCAGGCGCACGCCCAGTGGCAGCAGGAAGACCATGACCGGGCCATCGGCCTGGGCCGGGTGACCGACCATGGCGCGCATCAGCGGATCGTTGCTGTCGGGGTTGTTGACCACCTGGCTCATCACGCAGCTCTGTCGCTCGCCGCCCTTGGGGCAGCGCACTTCCCAGGATTGGAACTGCTGAGTATCGACCTGCGGTGCGCTCGGCTGCTGGGCCTGAGCCGGCGTCAGGATGGCGGCGGCCAGCGGCAGCAGCGAGGCGAGCAGGGTACGGCGCAAAGACATGGCATTTTCCTGTGTTGTGATCGGTCACGCGGTGTCATGCATGAGTATGGCCGAATTCACGTAAGGCGTGAGACGGCGTTCACGTCATTCCAGCACGCTCGGCGCCGGCGTGGCCAGTCGCGGTTTGGGCGACGCCGGTCGGTGTCGGGTACGCACTCAGGGCGCCACCGGCACGCCGCGGTTTTCGAACACCGGCCGCAGTACGAAGTTGGAGTGAACGCCTGAGACGCCCTCGATCGGCGTGATGTGCTGCAGCAGAAGCTGCTGATAGTCATCCATGTCCTCGACCCGGATCTTGAGCTGATAGTCGACCTCCTGGCCGGTGATCATCAAACACTCCTGGACCTGGGGCAGCGCCGCCACCTGACGCTCGAAGTTGGCGAAGCGCTCCGGCGTGTGGCGATCCATGGAGATGTGTACGAGCGCCATTAGCCGGTATCCCAGCTGTCGCGCGTCGACCAGGGCGCGGTAGCCGAGGATCAGGCCGCTCTCCTCCAGCGCGCGCAGGCGGCGCAGGCAGGGCGAGGGCGAAAGGCCGATGCGCTCGGCCAGTTCCTGGTTGCTGATCCGTCCCTCCTGCTGGATCAGTTCGAGAATGCGTCGGTCGTAGCGATCGAGTGCGTGGGGCTGTGGGGCGTTCATTGGCAATATCTGTCTCATGTTTGTTCTTCGTTGGCAGATTATGCCATCTGATGTCGAGAAAGATCGATCTTCGCAATGTCCTGTCGGCACAAAAGCCGTACACTGTCTCTGCTGCCACAAGCAGCTTCGGGCCGGCTCCCGCATCCGGGGGGCCGGCCCCCGTTTCCGCTGCGACCCGCGGCGGCTCAACAGCGGGGCTCGCGCCCACGGCGCGCCCCACAATCCGTCGGCTCTTTTACCTCGTCAGGATGGTTGCCATGTCTGCCTTCGATCATCGCAAGTACCGCCCGGCTCCCCGGGTACCCGCCTTCGACCGCCAGTGGCCGGATCGTGATCTCGATCACGCCCCGATCTGGGTCAGCGAAGACCTACGCGATGGCAACCAGGCCCTGCTCGAGCCGATGAGCGTGGCTCAGAAGCAGCGTTTCTGGCACCAGATCGTGAAGGTCGGGATCAAGGAAGTGATGGTCGGCTTCCCCTCGGCGAGCCAGCCGGACTATGACTTCGTGCGCTGGCTGATCGAAGAGGATCAGATCCCTGAGGATGTCACCATCGCCGTATTGGTGCAGTGCCGCGAGCACCTGATCGAGAAGACCTTCGAGTCGCTGGTCGGGGCCAAGCGGGCGATCGTCCACCTCTACAACTCCACCTCCACCACCCAGCGCGAGCGGGTGTTCGAGATGGACCGCGCAGGGATCGTCGATATCGCGGTGCAGGGGGCGACCTGGGTCAAGACTTACGCCGCGCGCTATCCGCAGATCGAGTGGTGCTTCGAGTACACCCCGGAGAGCTTCTCCAGCACCGAGATCGATTTCTCGCTGGAGATCTGCGAGGCGGTGATGGATGTCTGGCAGCCGACTCCGGACAATAAGTGCATCCTCAACCTGCCGACCACGGTCGAGGTCGCCGGACCTCACCCCACGCCGATCAGATCGAGTACTTCTGCCAGCACATCAAGAATCGCGACAGCGTGATCATCTCGGTGCACACCCATAACGACCGTGGCGGTGCCGCCGCCTCTGCCGAGCTCGCGTTGCTGGCGGGCGCCGAGCGCGTCGAGGGAACCCTGCTGGGCAACGGCGAGCGCACCGGCAACATGGATATCGTCACCCTGGCGATGAACCTCTACAGCCAGGGTATCGACCCCGAACTCGATCTCTCCAACCCGGACGAGATCATCCAGGTGGTGCAGGAGTGCACCGGTATCGCGATGCATCCGCGCCACCCCTGGGTCGGCGAGATGGTCTACACCGCCTTCTCCGGCAGCCATCAGGACGCCATCCGCAAGTCGCTCAAGAAGCAGCGCCCCGATGAGCCGTGGCAGGTGGCCTATCTGCCCATCGATCCGCGCGACATCGGCCGCGACTACCAGGCGGTGATCCGCGTCAACAGTCAGTCCGGCAAGGGCGGCATGGCGTTTCTGCTCGAGCGCGACTACGGCATCAGCCTGCCGCGCTGGATGATGCTGGCGCTGGCGCCGTACGTGCAGAAGGAGAGCGAGGTGCGCGCCAGCGAGCTCTCCAGCGAGATCATTCGTCAGGTGATGTTCGACAACTTCCAGCGTGAAGCGCCGCTGTCGCTGGCCGACTACCGGCTCTCCAAAGGGCAGGAGGAGGGCATCGAGGTGACCCTGTGGCAGGGGGCCGAGACCCTGCGCCTGTCGGGCAAGGGCAACGGTGCGATGTCCTCCTTCACCGATGCTTGGCAGCGTCATACCGGCACCAGCGTAGGGATCATCGACTACAGCGAGCACTCGCTGGGCGGTGACAGCGACGCCAACGCCATCGCCTTCGTCCAGCTCAATGTCGGCGGTCAGCGCATCTGCGCGGTAGCCGAGGACAGCGATACCGTCAGTGCATCGCTCAAGGCGATCCTTTCCGGGATCAACCTGGCCGAGGCCCAGGGGGCGCCGCAGACCACCGAGGCGCGCGCGACCACCGTCGACTGAAGCCTGGATCGACAGCCGCGACGCAAGACGAGAAGGGCGCCCACTGGGCGCCCTTCTGCGTTGTCGAGATCGTCTCCGGTGAGCTCGGTTCAGGGGTAGCTGGGCGGCAGCAGCGTGCGCAGGTCGTTGTTGAGCGGCAGCTCGAAGCTGGTCGCGCCGAGGATGGCGCGATCAGAGATACGTACCACCCGGGCGTTGATGAACAGCCGGTCCTGAGCCTGGGCGTAGGTGCCCACCAGCACCGCGCTGGCGTCGTAATCCTGACTCAGCCGCTGCACGTTGCGCGACAGGATCAGCTCGCCGGTGTTCTCTTCGATGTAGAGGCTGTTGCGCAGCTTGACCTCGATCACCTTCTGGCCCGATTCGACCAGCCGCGAGACGAACATCTCGCTCAGGGTGCGACCCAGGGTCGAGGATTGTCCCAGGTGGTCGACGTCGACGAAGGTGGTGGCGACCAGCGGTGCGCTGTCTTCGAGCCGCCCCTGGCTGTTCTCGACCAGCGCCTTGGCCGCCGCGTCGACCCGCTCCAGCGTGGTCAGCTGGTGCGGGCGGCCGTTGGGGTCGAGCATCGAGCAGCCCGCCAGTGTCGCCAGCAGCAGCACGAGCAGCGAAAGCCGAGCGCAGTAGGATACGGACATGGCGGACCTCTCTGTGCTGCGCCTTACCATTGTGAAGATACCTTGAGCTGGCCGCGTTCGGCGGTGGCGGCCGGCGCACGACCGTACTGGCCGCTATCGCCGGGGTTGATGTAGTAGAGATTGGAGGAGGAGTAGAGCAGGGTCTGATACTCATCGGCCTGAACGGTGATGATCACCTCCTCGTCGCTCTCCGAGGTCCAGCTGCCGCTGAACAGGTCGACCAGCCCGGCGGCGGGAATCAGCGCCAGCGAAGGCTCCGACCAGTGGTTGAACGGAATCGTCGCCACCGCGATGCCCGCCGCCAGCGCGGTCAGCGCGCCCTGGGGCGGACGGATCGGCTGGCGATCCCGATGCGCCACGACCTGTACGTCGAAGGTGACGGTGGCCGCGCCGAGATCGCTGGTTCTGACCGTGGCGCCCTGTCTCACCAGCTCGCTGGTCAGCAGCGAACGAAAGCCGCGGCTGAAGGCGGTCTCGGTCTCGGGGGGCTTGAGGTAGAGCGCGCGCCGGTCGAGTCGGCGGTCGGCCATGATGGCCTTGGCCTCGTGGCGCGCCAGTACTTCCCAGTGATAGGCGGCCTGCATGCGCTGCTGGGTGGTCGCCGGGTAGGTGGTGGCCAGCGGTGCCTGGGAGGTGTTGACGCCGAAGCAGCCGCTCAGCAGCGGCAGGCCGCAGAGCAGCACCCAAGGTTTCAATGACATGTGTAGAGAGTTCCTGTCCGATCGCCGGGGCGTCTTTATGTGTGTGGCTCTCGGAAAGTATCGGCGGGCACGCGCTCGGCTTGAGCGCGGCCGGGGAAAACCGCGTCAGGCGAGCGCAGTGCTTGCCTGACAGCGGCTAGCGTTCGCCGTCGCTGCGGATCTGCGCGTGACTGATCAGCGCGAAGATGAAGGTGCCGCCGAAGACGTTGCCCAGCAGCGTCGGCAGGCCGAAGTGGAAGAGGTACTCGGACCAGCTGGCGTGGCCGGAGAAGACCAGATACATCACCTCGGTGGAGCCGACGATGATATGCGTGAACTCGCCGATCGCCACCAGATAGGTCACGATCAGGATCACCCAGATCTTGGCGCTGCCGGCGCTGGGCAGCAGCCACACCATGGTGGCGATCATCCACCCGGCGACGATGCCCTTGGCGAACATCTGCATCGGCGTGTTTTCCAGGATGTGCTCGCCCAGGGTGAGAAACGCTTGATGGGTCTCCGCGGAGAAGATCGGCAGAGCGAGGATCGCCCAGGCCGAGACCGCCACCCCGACCAGGTTGCCGAGCAGCACCACGCCCCACAACCGCAGCAGGCACAGGAACTTGCTCAGGCGTGGCTGACTCATCGCCGGCAGGACCGCCGTGACGGTATTCTCGGTGAACAGCTGCTGACGTGCCATGATCACCACCAGAAAGCCGATGGTGTAGCCGAATGACTCGACCAGGAAGCCGACATCGGTATCCGGTAGATGAGCCCGCAGCAGTCCCTTGGCGAGCATCGAAAAGCTCATCGACAGGCCGGCGGCCACCGCTGACCATGCCAGCGCGGAGACGGTGCGATTGAGCTCCTTCTCGCCCTCTTCGCGGATCTTTTCGTGGACGGCGGCGGCGCGGGAGGGAAGATTGTCGCCATCGAGCTGCAGGTCGTGCTCCTCCTGCTCATCGCGAACGCGGCTGGGCGGAGTCAAGTCGTTGGGCTTGTTCAAGGTCGGATCCTTCCGAGCGATGGACGGGACGCACGGCATGACCGCCGCGCGCGAACTGGTCATGGCCACGACGGCGGTTATGCTGGAACGTATCTGATGCTGAAACGATAGCGGTAAATGAGGCAGGGAGATAGCCACGAATGTCGGCAGTCAGTGTGACCATTCTGATTCACCTGGGCATGGCCTGGCTGGCGGGCAGCCTGATTGGCCTGGAGCGCACCTTCCATGGCCGACCGGCGGGGTTTCGCACCCACGCCCTGGTATGCGTGGCCTCGGCGCTGCTGATGATGGTGACGGTCTACCAGTGGCAGTGGTTGGGGGACACGGTGCCCGAGGCCACGGTGCGCACCGACCCCACGCGCATGGCCCAGGGCATCATGACCGGGATCGGCTTTCTCGGCGCGGGGGTGATCTTCAAGGAGGGGCTGACCGTGCGCGGGCTGACCACCGCCGCCTCGATCTGGATCACCGCGGCACTGGGCATTCTCTACGGCATCGGCTTTCTGTTTCCGGGGATCATGGCGACCCTGATCACGCTGCTGACGCTGTCGCTGTTCCGTCGGGTCGAGGCGCGTCTGCCCGGCAGGCTCTACGCCCGTTGCACGCTGCGCTACGCCAGCGCCGAGGTACCCGAGGAGCGCGATATCCTGGCGCTGGTCCAGGGCTATGGCCTGCATGTCGAGAGCCTGAGCTATCGCACCCGCGACGATGGTGCACAGTTCGAGTATCGCCTGCTGCTGCGCACCCACGATCGTGGACACCTAGGGCCGCTGGCGACGCATCTGCGTGGTCTGTCGGCGCTGCGCGAGTTCCAGCTGACGCCCGCAGGCGACGGCTGACTGTCATGTCCGGCCCTCCACGCGCTCGCCGCCGGGCGGCGACGGGAATGCTTGTCATCCTCGCGCCAGCCGCTAGAGTGGGCGCTCTTGACGGGATGACGAGGTTGCGATGCAGGGCAGAGGACGACCGCCGTTTTGGGTGCTGATGGGCGCAGTCATGCTGTCGCCCCTGGCCATCGATATCTATCTGCCGGCGTTGACCGCGATGGCGCGCGAGTACGAGCGTCCGTTCGCCGCGCTCCAGGTGACCATCACCCTGTTCCTGCTCAGCGTGGGCGTCGGGCAGGTACTGGTAGGGCCGCTGGCCGACCGCTTTGGGCGCCGGCCGGTGTTGCTCGGCGGCGCCCTGACCTATTTCGCCGGGGCGCTGATGGGGCTGAGTGCCGCAAGTCTGGAGTGGCTCTATGCCGCCCGCGTGTTGCAGGGGCTGGGCGCCTGCGCCACGGTCACGGTGGCTTTCGCCGCGGTGCGCGACAGCTATCCGCCAGAGACCGGGGCCAAGCTCTACAGCTATCTCAACGGCTCGCTGACGCTGGTACCCTCGCTCGCTCCGGTGATCGGTGGCGCGCTCACCGTGGCTTTCGGCTGGCGCAGCAACTTCGCTTTCATGATGGCCTTTGCCGCGCTGCTGTGTTTCGGCGCCTGGTGGCGCTTCGGCGAGACGCGGCCGGCCGATACCCCGATAGAACGCCGTCTCTACCGCTGGTCACGCTATCGTCCGGTGCTCGGCCACCCGCGCTTTCTCTATTATGCGCTGGTGGTGAGCACGATGATGGCGGCGATTCTGGTCTACGTCTCGGCCGCCCCGGTGATCGTGATGGATCGGCTAGGGCAGCCCGAGTGGGTGTTCAGCCTGTGGTTCGGCGCCAACGCGCTGGTGAGCACCCTGGCGTTCTTCTTCGTGCCACGCTTGATGCATCGCTGGGGGCGCCAAGCCACGGTAAAACGCGGGCTCGTGGTGGTGGTGGGCGGTGGCGTGCTGGTCTCCGCGCTCTACCTGGGCGTGCCGCTCTCCGTGGCCACCTTCATGGCGCCGGTGGCGCTACTCTCGGTGGGCTTCTCGATGATATTGGGTTCCGCGGCCAGCCTGGCGTTGGAGCCGTTTCCCGAGCGCGCCGGCACCGCCGCGGCGCTGCTCGGGGCGATCCAGCTGGGCGGCGGGGCGATCGTCGCCACCCTGGCGCTGATGACGCCGCTGGCACCTCAATTCACGCTCACCGCGCTGTGCACCGGCGGCGGGCTGCTGCTGTGGTGCCTGGCGCGGCGCTGGGGCTGAGGGCGGCGAGGCAGCCCATAGCGGTCTGGCGTAGCCAGGGCGAGCAGCCGTCGCGGCGGCGTGCTGCTAGGCTTTGTATCAAAGTCGGCGAATGAAGGCAGTTTTGCGTACAACGCCTAGACTGCATGGCGGTGACAGCGGAAGATCAAGGCGCGGCGCGAGCGTCGCCCCAAGGAAAGGATTCGATCGGTATGGCCAGTCATGGCGAGGGCACTACGTGGTTGATACTCAACGGCAAGTCCGCGCAGCAGCCGGAGATTCGCAGCGCGGTGACGTCGCTGCGTGAGCGGGGGCACGACCTGGCGGTGCGTGTCACCTGGGGGGGGGGGACGGGACTCGGCTGGTCGACGAAGCGGTGGCGGCGGGCGCCGCCCGGGTGATCGCCGGCGGCGGCGATGGCTCGATCAACGAGACCGTCGCCGGGTTGATGCGCCACCCGGCCGAGCAGCGTCCCGCGCTGGGTATTCTGCCGCTGGGCAGCGCCAACGACTTCGCCCATGGTCTCGAACTGCCGATGACCCCGACGGCCGCGCTCGAGCTGGCGCTGACCGGCGATACCCGGCGTGTGGATGTCGGCATGCTTGATGACGAGGCGTTCATCAATGTCGCCTCCGGGGGCTTCGGTGCCGAGATCACCACCTCGACCCCTGTCGGGCTCAAACGCCTGCTCGGCGGCGGGGCCTACTCGCTGATGGGGATGCTCAAGGCGTGGAACTACCAGCCGTTCGAGGGGCATCTGCGCTGGCCCGAGGGTGAGGCGCGGGTGCCGCTGTTCATGCTGGCGATCGGCAACGGGGCCCAGGCCGGCGGCGGTCAGCGGCTGGCGCCTTCGGCCCGGATCGACGATGGTCTGCTGGAGCTGTTGTTCGTGCGCCACTTCAGCTCGCTCGGCGAGCTCAAGCGCATCATCGATGAACTGGAGAATCTGCCCAACGACGGCGAGTTCGTACGCTATCTGCGGGTGCCGTGGGTGGAGTTCGACAGCGACGGCGCCTTCCCGCTCAACCTCGATGGCGAGCCGCGTCGCTATCGTCGCTTCCGCGCCTCGCTGGAGAGTGAGGCGTTGCCGCTGGTGGTGCCGTCGCGCTGCCCGTTATTGAGAGATGACTGAGAGACGACCGAGCGATCATTGACCCCAGCCTTCGGGAGAGCACGATATGGATGACTTCATGCAGGCGGCTATCGAGCAGGCGCGTCTGGGTCTGGAAGAGGGCGGCGTGCCGATCGGCTCAGTGCTGGTGCACGAGGGGCGGATCATCGGGCGCGGCCACAATCAGCGCCAGCAGCGCGGCAGCGCCGTGCTGCACGGCGAAATGGATGCGCTGGAGAACGCCGGCCGACAGCCTGCCAGCGTCTACCGCAACAGTGTGCTCTACACCACGCTGTCGCCGTGTTCGATGTGCAGCGGGGCGATCCTGCTCTATGGCATACCGCGGGTGGTGGTGGGGGAGAACCGCACCTTCCTCGGCGAGGAGGCGCTGCTGCGCGAGCGCGGCGTCAGCGTCGAGGTGCTCGACGACGCCACTTGCCGCGAGCTGATGACGCGTTTCATCGATGCTCATCCCGAGGTCTGGAACGAAGATATCGGCGAGAGCTGACGCGGCCGGCGACACCGGCATGAAAGGGTGCCCAGATATGCGATGCCGTGAACACGGCGCACATGCAAACGGCGCGCATAAAAAAGCCCACCGCTAAGGTGGGCTTTCTTCTCAAGGGCGGGCTAACTCAGCCGCTGACCTTGATGTTGGCGGCCTGAAGGCCTTTCTTGCCCTGGGTGACGTCGAAGGTGACCTTCTGGCCGTCTTGCAGGGTTTTGAAGCCTTCTGCCTGAATTTCGGAGAAGTGCGCGAACAGGTCATCGCCGCCGTCATCGGGAGAGATGAACCCGTAGCCTTTGGTGTCGTTAAACCATTTGACAGTGCCGGTTGCCATTGTCGATTTCCTTAACTTGCTAGTAGTGAAGCCGAGCACCCCCCACGGGCAGCTCGAAATGCGTGGTAAGACTAGGGGGGAATGCGCAAGAGGAGTTCGACGAGCGACTGACAACTGACGACATTCTACCTGCAAACCTACGCAGCGGATGATGCATGGGGGTCATCTGGACCGTCAAGCGCTGCGGCTTGACTTTGGTCGTGTGATCTCCATGCCCCGCTAAAGCACCATAGATGGAAAAAACGTGCACGTCTACAGCCCTTCCGCGCCTTTTTTCCGGGGCGATCGCGGCACCGGGTATGGTTTTCTTAACCCTTTTTAAGAAGTTACCCATATGTATATGACGATTGGATTGCACCGTTCGCGGCGGGCTAGAGGATTCGACTGGCATTCGTCTGCCGCCAAGAGACCCTTGCCAGTGCTCTAGGCAAGCGCAGGGTGCATGAAGAGGGGGCTCTCGGGTAAGCTATCGCTCACCGCGAGCCTGGCTCGCGGTATCTGTGTTTGGACAGTTCAGGAGTTGTTTCCGTGGCACGAGGCGAAGTCGCACTCAACGATACCCACAGCAAGATCATCGGCTACCTGTTGTGGATCTTCGGTTTCACCGGTTCTCACCGCTTCTATTATGGCAAGCCGGTCACCGGTACCCTATGGTTTCTGACGCTGGGATTGCTCGGCATCGGCTGGCTGATCGATCTGTTCCTGATCCCGGCCATGGATCGGCAGGCGGATCTGCGTTTCCGCGCCGGCCCGATCAGCTACACCCTGGCGTGGATACTGCTCACCTTTTTGGGTGTCTTCGGCATCCACCGCATGTACATGGGCAAGTGGCTAACCGGTCTGCTCTATCTGGTGACAGGTGGCTTCTTCCTGCTCGGCGTGCTCTACGATTTCTGGACCCTCAACGATCAGATCTCGCTCAAGCACGCGCGCCGCGGTCTCTAACCCTGGCTGATGCGGCCGCATCTCTTTTCAACGTCCCAGGGTTTCAAAGTTAAAGCGTTTCAACGTCACAGGGAGGTGACGCATGGCGGAGCGGCTGAAGCTCACCGCTATCTTCGAAACTCTCGACGAGCGTGTCGAGGATGACACCATCACCCTCAGTGACATCGTCGAGACCTTCAATGCACGCGGTTTCGGCCCGGTGGTGCTGATACCGGGGTTGATCGCGCTGCTGCCCACCGGCGGCGTGCCGGGCGTGCCCAGCCTGTGCGGAATCTTCATCGCGCTGATGGCGATCCAGCTGGTGCTCGGGCGGCGCGCGCCCTGGCTGCCCCGGCGACTCGCCCAGCGGGGTATCAGTCACGACCGCTGGCACCGCATCACCGCACGCGCCAAGCCCTGGACCCGGCGTATCGATCGCCTGCTGCAGCCGCGCCTGACGTGGCTGCTGGGCAGTTTGACCCAGCGCCTGCTGGCGCTGCTGATGACCCTGCTGGGGCTGTCGATGATGCCGCTGGAGTTGCTGCCATTCGCGGCCGCGCTGCCGGCGCTGGCGATCGTGGTAATGGCACTGGGGCTGACCGCCGGTGACGGCCTGATGATGCTGGCGGGGCTGTTGATTACCCTCGGTGGAGGCATTGGGCTGGGTATCTGGTTGCTGTAATTCCCTCACCCAGGGCCCCAGTCTTGCTGGGCAAGGCTGGGGCCCTCGACACTCTCTGCCAGACCCTGCTGCCGGACCCTGCGGGCGACGCGCGGGGGCCGGCAGAGCCTCCTTCAGAGAACGACGAGTCCCTCAGTTACGGGCGATCAGGGTCGGATCGTAGCGCCCCTGGCGCTCGGCCGGCGTCAGCATGGCCACGCCCTGGGTATCACCCTGCTTGGCGAGACTCTCGAAGATCACCCGATAGGCGAGCACCGCTTGCACGTAGTCGCGGGTCTCGCGGAACGGGATACTCTCGACGAAGCGGTCGAACTCCTGCGGGGCACTGGTCAGCCAGCGGTCGACCCGCTGGGGCCCGGCGTTGTAGGCGGCGGTGGCGGCAATACGGTTGCCGCGATAGCGCTCCAGCATGCTGCGGATATAGCTGCTGCCGAGGCGGATATTGGTCTGCGGCTGGAACAGCTCGCTACTGCTGGGCGCGGCGATGCCGAGCTGGCGCGCCACGTGGTCGGCAGTACCTGGCATCAGCTGCATCAGGCCGCGGGCACCCACCGGCGACATCGCCTCGGGGTTGAAGGCGCTCTCGCGGCGGGCAATGCCCATCAGCAGGAAGGGGTCGACCTGCTGGCGCTCGCCCCAGTGCAGGAAGGATTCGCGATAGGCGGCCGGGAAGCGCCACGGCAGGGCGTCCCACTGCTTGGCGGCGATGGTGGTCTGCACCGCCATGGCGTACCAGCCCTGGCGGATGGCGTAGTCGGCCAGGGCCGCGGCCTGCTCCGGGGTATCGCGGGCGGCGGCGGTATACCACTCGCTGCGCGCCAGCCCCTCCTCGCCGATGCGCATCAGCGCTTCGGTGCGCTGGACCACCGGCAGCATGTTGGCCAGCTCCTGCTGTAGCGTGGTGACACGAGTGTCGCTCATCTGCAGATGATAAGGCTGGCCCAGGCGGTCGGCGGCGGCGAAGCCGAAGAAGCTGCGCTCGCTGGCCGCGTTCGCATAGGCACGGCGCGCGGCCTCGTCGTTGCCCAGTGCCGCCTGGGCGCGTCCCAGCCAGTACTGCCAGTGGGCGTCGCCGCGCGCCTCGGCGGGCAGCGCCTGGGTCCAGCGCACAACGTTCTGCCAATGGCCCGCGGTCACCGCATTGCGGATGCGCAGTTCGATCAGGTCGGCGTCGGCGAGCCGCGGCAGGTTGGCGTCGACCCAGCCCTGATTGTTGGCGACATCGCGGACCATGGAGTAGAACGCCAGGTCGTGCTCGACGCGCTCACGCTGCGCGTCGCTCAGTGCGGCGTGCGGCGCGATCTTGCGCCATGCCTCCAGTGCGGCCTCGGTATCGGCGCGGGTGAAAGCGTGCATGGTGGCCGCGGTCAGCGCACCGGCGGCACCTTTCCCGGGACCCAGGTCCTGGGGGATCTGGGTGACCGCAGCGTAGTTGGCACTGAGGCGCTCGAACTGGGTGATGGCGGGCTGCCAGGCATCTCCCAGATTCCGCTCGAGATAGCTCACCAGGCCGCTCTGGCCGTTCTCCCAGGCCAGCATCATGCGCTCCCAGGTGTCCTCGTCGGTGAGCACGCCGCGCTGGGTCAGGGTGGCAAACAGGGTGTCGCAGGCGTCCGGCTGGGAGGCGCCGACATGCCACAGCTTCTCGCCGCCTGCCGCGGCGCGGGCGGGGTCACGGTCGAGCAGGGCGGTATAGTAGTAGCACTGACGAATGGCCCCGTCGGGCTCGCCGTCGCTGATCGCGAGCAGATCGGCGAAACGGCCCAGCTGACCGAAGCGCGTCTGCGCCGTACCGCGCATCCATCCCGCCAGCGGCGAGTCGCCGTAGCGGGTGATGAAGTCGTTGACCTCGGCGGCGGAGGCGGTGCTCAGGCGCGCGCGCAGGCGATGGTACTCGACGTAGCCGGCGAGCACGTGATCCTGGATCGCGGCCTGGTCGATCGCGTCCCAGCGCTGGTCGCGCGCGGCGTCCAGGGCCTGCTTCATCACCAGGTCGTCGCTCGATGTGGCGGCCAGGGCCGGGGCGGCCAGCGCCAGCCCCAGGGCACCGGCGAAACAGCGGCGCAGCCAGGGTTGGCGCTTGCCGAGACTACGCTGAAGAAATGCGGGCATTGGGAACTCTCTCATCGGGTCGGTGCCTCTCACGCCGGGGCAGGCCGCCGGCATGGATGTCGTGCGCCGGGGGCGGCATGGCCGCGCCACTGTCCCCGGCGTTGAATCCAGGCACAATCGTAACCATGTATAGCCTCAGGGCGCCATTGCCCATCGCCCGATAAGCGGCGCTTTTCTCAAGGAGGCCGAGCGTATGACACCTTGGCGTTGGTTGACTCAACTCTCGCGGCTCAAGCAGCGCGGTGGCGCGCTGGCGCGTATCGGCCGGGCTTTCCGGGTATTCGGCCCGATGACCGCCGACGTGGTGCGCGGACGCTACCGCCCGGTGCCGTGGGCGGCCTTCGCCTGGATGGCCGCGGCGCTGGTCTATCTGGTCTCGCCGCTCGATCTGATTCCCGACTTCCTGATGGTGATCGGCCTGGTCGACGACGTCTTCATCGTCGGCTGGCTGCTCACCCGGGTCGATCGTGCGCTCGACGGCTACCGGCGCTGGAAGGGCTGGGACGACGATTCCGCCGCGCCCAACGCGGTGGCTGAGAATCGCGGGGCCTGAAACGGCGATGGTTGAAAAGCCGCTACCCACCCCCATATCGCTGATCGTCTTCATTTCCTTGGTCTTTTACTTCGCAACCGTGTCAAGAGGCTCACCGATGACCACTGCCACCCAAGAAGAAACGCTCGGTTTCCAGACCGAGGTCAAGCAGCTGTTGCACTTGATGATCCACTCCCTGTACTCCAACCGGGAGATCTTCCTGCGTGAGCTGATCTCCAACGCGGCCGACGCCTGCGACAAGCTGCGTTACGAAGCGCTGGAGAACGACGCGCTCTACGGTCAGGACCCGGAGCTCAGGATCGAGATCGAACACGATGCCGACGCCGGCACCGTCACCGTGCGCGACACCGGCATCGGTATGAGCCGCGACGAGGTGATCCAGAATCTCGGCACCATCGCCAAGAGCGGCACCGCCGAATTCCTCAAGCAGCTCCCGGCGAAAAGCAGAAGGATGCCAAGCTGATCGGCCAGTTCGGGTGGGGTTCTACTCCGGCTTCATCGTCGCCGATGAGATGGTGGTGCGCACCCGCCGTGCCGACAACGAGCAGGGCGTGGAGTGGCGCTCCAAGGGCGAGGGCGAGTTCACCATCGCCGATATCGAGCGCCCCGAGCGCGGTACCGAGATCGTGCTGCACCTCAAGGAGGACGCCAAGGAGTTCGCCGACGACTTCCGCCTCAAGAATCTGGTGCGCAAGTACTCCGACCATATCGACGTGCCGGTGCGCATGCCCAAGGTCGAGAAGGCCCGTGACGAAGAGGGCAACGAGATCGACGGCAGCGAGACCGTCAGCTGGGAGACGGTCAACGAGGCGACCGCGCTGTGGTGCGGCCCAAGGCCGAGATCAGCGACGACGAGTACAAGGCGTTCTACAAGCACATCGCCCATGACTTCAGCGACCCGCTGACCTGGAGCCATAACAAGGTCGAGGGCAAGCTCGAGTACACCAGCCTGCTCTACGTGCCCGAGCGCGCCCCGTTCGATCTCTATCAGCGTGACGGCGTGCGCGGGCTCAAGCTCTATGTCCAGCGCGTCTTCATCATGGACGACGCCGAAGCCTTCCTGCCGCTCTACCTGCGTTTCGTCAAGGGCGTGCTCGACTCCAAGGATCTGCCGCTCAACGTCTCGCGCGAGCTGCTGCAGAAGTCACCCCAGGTCGATTCGATGAAGTCGGCGCTGACCAAGCGTGCGCTGGACATGCTCAAGAAGCTGGCCAAGGACAAGGAGGCCTATCAGACCTTCTGGAACACCTTCGGCAGCGTGCTCAAGGAGGGGCCGGCGGAGGACTACGCCAACCGTGACAAGATCGCCGAGCTGCTGCGCTTCTCGACCACCCATACCGACAGCAGCGTGCAGGACCAGTCGCTGGCGGACTACGTCGAGCGCATGAAGGCGGGCCAGCAGAAGATCTATTACATCGTCGCCGATAGCTTCAACGCCGCGCGCCACAGCCCGCACCTGGAGATCTTCCGCAAGAAGGGCATCGAGGTGGTGCTGCTGCACGACCGCATCGACGAGTGGCTGATGAGCCACCTCACCGAGTTCGACGGCAAGTCGCTGGCCGACGTGGCCAAGGGCGACCTGGACCTCGACGACATGGCTGACGAGGCCGAGAAGCAGGCCCAGGAAGAGACCGCCAAGGCCAAGGAAGATCTGGTCAAGCGGGTCAAGGAGGCGCTGGGCGAGGATGTCCAGGAGGTTCGTGTGACCCACCGGCTGACCGATTCGCCGGCCTGCGTGGTGCTGCCCGAGCACGAGATGGGCTTCCAGATGCGCCGGCTGATGGAGGCCGCAGGCCAGACCCTGCCCGAGGTCAAGCCGATCCTCGAGCTCAATCCAGAGCATGCGCTGGTCGCCCGACTGGAGTCCGCCGACGGTGAACGCTTCGGCGATCTGTCGCGCATTCTGCTCGATCAGGCGGTGATCGCCGAGGGCGGTCATCTCGATGATCCGGCCGCCTACGTGAAGCGTCTCAATGCGCTGCTGAGCGCCTGACCGCTCCGACGCCGACCTCGCTCGGCACCACGTCCGCTGGCTCGGCCGGCCCCGTCACGGGGCCGGCCGAGTGCTTTCCGGGACCGGAAAAGTCACACCCTTGATGACGATTTTGCACGTTATTTACTCAACTTGGCGGCGAATTGCTGTTAGCCTGCTGCCATCTTTCCATACGAGGAGCGCCACTATGTCGCGATCCTTTCCCCCGGCCGGCGGGCGATCGCCCCGCTGGCCGGGGCTCAGTCGTCGTACCACCGCCCTGGCCTTGACTGCCGTACTGACCCTGGCGCAAGCCCCGTTTCCGATGTCGGCTCAGGCCGAACCGGCATCCGAAACTGCGCCCACCCTCTACAGTAGCGTCACCCAGCCAGCCTTGGACCCGGTCAGCGAGCTGCCCGATCTGCGCGAGTACAAGGCCGGTGCCAAGCGCAAGGCGGCCTTCCTCGGTCTGCTGGTGCCGCTGGTCCAGGCCGAAAATGCGCAGATTCAGCGCGACCGCAACTGGCTGTTCGCGATCAGCACCCGGGTCAATCCGCTGCGCGACGACGAAAAGGCGCGCCTGGCGCGGCTGTGCGACGCCTACGGGGTGAGTTGCAAGCCGGGCCAGGTGAGCCAGGAGTTGCTCAGCCGGGTCAATACCATTCCGCTGGAGATGGTGGTGATCCAGGCCGTCGAGGAGTCCGGCTGGGGCACCTCGCGTATCGCCCGTGAGAGCAACAACCTGTTCGGCATGCGCTGCTTCTCGCCCGGTTGTGGCATCGCCCAGAACGGCACCTCGCGGCGCTTTCAGGTGTTCGACAGCGTGCGCGACGGGGTGCGTGCCTATCTACACAATCTCAATACTCACCGTGCCTATACCCAGCTGCGCCAAGAGCGCATGACGCTGGCCACGCGCGGGCGCTCGATCTCGGCCGAGCGGCTGATCGGCAAGCTGCATAACTACTCCACCTCACCCGACTATCAGCAACAGCTGCTGGCGCTGCTGCGCACCAATGGCGAGCTGATCCGCGACCACGGTCTGGATGCCGGCGACAGCGACGCCAGCCCGGCCTGAGACCACCTCTCCCGACCTTTCATGCCACGCCTCGCGCCTGCCCTCGGGCAGCGCCCGGCGGGGGCCGCCTGCGATGCACGCTGGTGTGTATGACATGGTGTGCAGGGCCGCGGGGTGAGGGTGTAAGCTAGGGAGTCATTCCCGCCACTATCACGCCACGATACTCGCCACTACCTTACCCCGCTTCGAGGAGGACGGCATGACGGCTGACAACGGTCTCGACGCGCTGGTTTTCGATAACGTCTGGTCGCGCTTCCCGGAGGACTTCTTTACCCGGGTCACGCCCAGTGTGTGGGCCGAGACGCGACTGCTCGATCTGAGCCCGACCGCGGCGCTGCGGCTCGGCCTCGACCCCGAGGCGATCGACCGCGATCGGCTCACCGCGCTGATGAGCGGCGCGACCATGCTGCCGGGCATGGACCCGCTGGCACAGAAGTACACCGGGCACCAGTTCGGCACCTACAATCCGGCACTGGGCGACGGCCGTGGGCTGCTGCTGGGTGAGGCGCTGACCCCGCAGGGGCCCTGCGATCTGCATCTCAAGGGCGCCGGCCAGACGCCGTATTCGCGTTTCGGCGACGGCCGCGCGGTGCTGCGCTCGTCGATCCGCGAGTATCTCGCCGGCGAGGCGATGGCCGGTCTACGCATTCCCACTACCCTGGCGCTGGCGGTCGCGGTCAATGGCGAGAAGGTGATGCGCGAGCGGGTCGAGCCCGGTGCCACCCTGCTGCGTGTGGCCGAGAGCCACGTGCGCTTCGGCCACTTCGAGTGGCTCTACCAGCAGAAGCGCAGCGACGACATCGAACATCTGATGCACCACGTGATCGAGCGTCATCGGCCGCAGCTCGCGACCCAGCCGGCACCGCTGGAGGCGCTCTATCAGGATGTGGTGACACGCACCGCTGAGCTGATCGCGCGCTGGCAGGCCTACGGCTTCGTGCACGCGGTGATGAACACCGACAACATGTCGATCCTGGGGCTGACGCTGGACTATGGCCCCTACGCCTTCATGGATCGCTTCGACCCTCAGCTCACCCCTAATCACACCGATGCCAGCGGGCGCTACGCTTTCGACCAGCAGCCCGGGGTCGCGCTGTGGAACCTCACCGTGCTGGCCCAGTGTCTGACGCCGCTGATCGATCCCGAGCGTTTGCGCGAGATCCTCGACAGCTACGAGCCAACGCTGCAGGCGGCCTACGCCATCCTGATGCGCGCTCGGTTGGGGCTGGAGGTCGAGCGCGAGGAAGATGGGGCGCTGATCGATGACTGGCTGGAGATGCTGGGGCGGGCGCAGGCGGATTTCCACCGCAGCTTCCGCGCCCTGTCCGAGAACGATGTCGCCGGTGGGCTGGTGCTCGGTGAAGAGGTCGCTGATCCCCAGCTCGATGAGTGGCTCAAGCGTTACCGTGCGCGTCTCGCGCATGAGTCGCGGGGCGAGACCGAGCGGCTGGCGGCGATGCGCCGGGTCAACCCGCTCTACGTGCTGCGCACCCATCTGGCGCAGCAGGTGATCGAAGCGGCCCAGGCCGGTGATGCCGAGCCGCTGCGTACCTTCCGCGAGCTGCTGGCGTCGCCGTTCGAGGCGCGCCCGGGCATGGCCGCCTGGGCCGAAGCGCCAGCGGCCAGCGCGCCGCCGGTGCCTCTCCTGTTCCTCTTGAGCCTGTCTCGAGTTTTTCCTGAGCCGACCTCGACTCCGCCTCCGCCAGGTGCCGCCCGGGGCCTGGCGCAGAGGCTTCCCGCCCCGACGCGTCGGCCTCGACCCGTTCGCCGCGCTAGAGACGCGCAAAGCGCCCCTTTCAGGGCGAATAAGGGATGCGTTATGGCATCGATAACTCATGCTGAAGGTCTGTTTTTCGCCTTTTGAATCAAAGGGTTGAGCATGTTTTTAAGCATAACGATTCAGTTATGGCCATCATAAAATATTGATCGGGTTGGTTTTTCTGCGTTCGTCTTGATCCCGCCGTCGGCTTTATCGAACACTTGGGCTCACTCAGGCGCTCTCCCTTGCGCGGGTGGCGTTGCTGGACGGCCGTCGATCGGCGTTCGGCGGCACCGCTGGTGCGGGGGAGGGCGCCCTTATCTCGACCCCCATAGGAGAATCGACGCATGGCCGATCGAGCGATGCCGTGTCCGCTTTGGCGCTGCGCGGGGCTAGCCCCGCGCGTCTTGGCCGAGTCCTGCCTGGTCGGTGGCGTGATGCCGTCGGTGCGCGAGGTGGCGGCATGAAAATTGGAGCCCCAAGGAGATCGCCAAGGGCGAAGCGCGAGTCGCGCTGACCCCGGAGAGCGCGCAGCAGATCCAGAAACTCGGGCACGAGTGCCTGCTCGAGCGCGGCGCGGGTGTTGCCGCAGGTTTCAGCGATGACGCCTATCAGGCGGCCGGGGTGACCCTGGTCGACGACGCCGAGGCGCTGTGGGACACCGCCGAGGTAGTGATCAAGGTGCGCGAGCCCCTCGATGCCGAGATCGAGCGGCTGCGCGAAGGGCAGACGCTGATCGCCTTCTTCTGGCCGGCGCAGAACGAAGCACGCCTGGCGCGCTGCCGTGAGAAGGGCGCCACCGTGGTGGCGATGGACATGGTGCCGCGTATCTCGCGGGCGCAGAAGATGGATGCGCTCTCGAGTACTGCGAACATCGCCGGCTATCGCGCGGTGATCGAAGCCGGCAACCAGTTCGGTCGTTTCTTCACCGGCCAGGTCACCGCCGCCGGCAAGGTGCCGCCGGCCAAGGTGCTGGTGCTCGGCGCCGGCGTGGCCGGGCTTGCGGCGATCGGTACCGCCACCAGCTTGGGGGCGGTGGTGCGCGCCTTCGACGTGCGTCCGGAAGTCGCCGAGCAGATCGAGTCGATGGGCGCCGAGTTCCTGTTCCTCGACTTCGAGGACAGCCAGGACGGGTCGGGCAGCGGTGGCTACGCCTCGCCCTCGAGCCCGGAGTTCCGCGAGAAGCAGCTGGCGCTGTTCCGCGAACAGGCGCCCGAGGTCGATATCGTCATCACCACTGCGCTGATCCCCGGGCGCCCGGCACCCAAGCTGTGGCTCGAGGAGATGGTGGCGGCGATGAAGCCGGGCTCGGTGATCGTCGATCTCGCCGCCGAGAAGGGCGGCAACTGCGACCTGACGGTGATGGACGAGCGGATCGTCACCGACAACGGTGTGATCGTGGTGGGCTACACCGACTTCCCCTCGCGCATGGCGACCCAGGCATCCTTGCTCTATGCCACCAACATCCGCCACATGCTCACCGATCTGACGCCGGAGAAGGACGGCGTCATCGTCCATGACATGGAGGATGACGTGATCCGCGGCGCCACTGCCACCCATGCCGGCGAGATCACCTTCCCGCCGCCGCCGCCCAAGGTGAAGGCGATCGGTGCGGCCAAGCCCAAGGCCAAGCCCAAGGAGCCGACGCCGGAGGAGAAGCGCGCCGCCGAGCACGCCACCTTCCTCGCCCAGACCAAGCGTCAGGTCGGCCTGCTGGCGGCCGGGGGCGTACTGATGTGGCTTTTGGGGATGGTCGCACCGGCCTCGTTCATGCAGCACTTCATCGTATTCGCGCTGGCCTGCTTCGTTGGCTTCCAGGTGATCTGGAACGTCAGCCACTCGCTGCATACGCCGCTGATGGCAGTGACCAATGCGATCTCCGGGATCGTCATTCTGGGGGCGATTCTGCAGATTGGCTCGGGCAACTGGCTGGTCGGGCTGCTCGCGGGTATCTCGGTACTGATCGCCTCGATCAACATCGTCGGGGGCTTCCTGGTCACCCGGCGCATGCTCGCCATGTTCCAGAAATCCTGACCGCGGAGAGAGATGATGTTGCAACACGAGTTCGTTTCCGCCGCGGCGATCGCGGCGAGTGTCCTGTTCATCCTGTCGCTGGGCGGGCTGAGCAATCAGGAGAAGGCCAAGCGGGCGGTCTGGTACGGCATCGGGGATGGCGATCGCGGTGGTGTTCACCGCACTCGGCCCCGGCGTCGGTGGGCTCGGCTGGCTGATTCCACTGATGTTGATCGGCGGGCTGGCCGGCGCCTGGCTGGCGGCCGGGTCGAGATGACCGAGATGCCGCAGCTGGTCGCCGCACTGCACAGCGTGGTCGGCCTGGCGGCGGTGTTCATCGGCTTCAATGCCGAGATGGAGCGTGCCCGGGTGGTGGCCACCCGCGTCGCCGGGATCGATGTCGAAGGGTTCTCGGCGTTCGCCGCGACCTTGGCCCACAAGACCCGCTGGAGCTCACCTTCCTGCAGATCGAAGTGGTACTGGGCGTGTTTATCGGCGCGGTGACCTTCACCGGTTCGGTGGTGGCGTTCGGCAAGCTGGCCGGCAGATCGGCGGCAAGCCCCACAAGCTGCCGGGTGGGCATCTGCTCAATGCCGGCGCCGCGCTGCTCTGCGTGCTGCTGGCAGTGGGCTACTTCAACGGCGCCGGGGCCTGGACCCTGGTGCTGCTGGCACTGCTCGCCTTCTTCATCGGCTGGCACCTGATCATGGGGATCGGCGGCGCCGACATGCCGGTGGTGGTGTCGATGCTCAACAGCTACTCGGGCTGGGCCGCGGCGGCGATCGGCTTCACCCTCTCCAATGATCTGCTGATCGTTACCGGGGCGCTGGTCGGCTCCTCCGGCGCGATCCTCTCCTACATCATGTGCAAGGCGATGAATCGCAACTTCGTCAGCGTGATTCTGGGTGGTTTCGGAGCGACCCAGAGCGAGGCCGCGGAGATCGAGGGCGAGCAGGTGTCGATCGACACCGGCGGTGTCGCCAGTGCGCTCAACGACGCCGACAGCGTGATCATCGTGCCCGGCTACGGCATGGCAGTGGCTCAGGCCCAGAACGCGGTGAGCGAGCTGGTGCGCAAGCTGCGCGCCGCGGGCAAGAACGTGCGTTTCGGTATCCACCCGGTGGCGGGGCGCCTGCCGGGGCACATGAACGTGCTGCTGGCGGAGGCGCGGGTGCCCTATGACATCGTCATGGAGATGGACGAGATCAACGATGACTTCGCCAGTACCGACGTGGTGATCGTCATCGGCTCCAACGATATCGTCAATCCCGCGGCCCAGGAGGACCCGGGCAGCCCGATCGCCGGCATGCCGGTACTCAAGGTGTGGGAAGCCAAGCAGGTGTTCGTGTGCAAGCGTGGCCAGGGTACCGGATACTCGGGTATCGAGAACCCGCTGTTCTTCAAGGAGAACACGCGCATGCTCTACGGTGACGCCCGCGGCAGCATCGACGCCCTGGTGCCGATGATCGACTGAGGCAGCGCCGCGCGCGACCCTGATCCGAGCGCATTTCGTCCCGCGACGGCACCCCCGTCCGGGACGATTTTCGTTACACTGTCTGCATCGTTCAGTGGCCACGGATCGACCATGTCAGAATCCTCCTCGCAGTCAGCTTCCCGCTCCTCGGAGCCCATGCGGGTCGCCGTGCTCGGCGGCGGCAGTTTCGGTACCGCCATCGCCAGCATCGCTGCCGACAACGGTGCCACGGTACGCCAGTGGCTGCGCGATGCGGCGCTGGTCGACCAGATCAATCACGAGCACCGCAACGGCCGCTATCTGCCCGACTACCCGATCAACCCGGCGGTTGTGGCTTCCACCGATCTGGCCGCCACTGTGGCCGAGGCCATGGTGGTATTCATCGCCATCCCCTCCAAGGCGTTTCGCAGCGTGCTCGAGCAGGCGCGCGAACATCTGCGCCCGGAGCAGATCCTGGTGACCACCACCAAGGGGATCCAGGCCGAAGGCTTCAAACTGATGAGCCAGCTGATCGAGGAGGAGACCGGCTCGTCGCACATCGGTGTGCTCTCGGGGCCCAACCTGGCCGCGGAGATCGCCCAGAAGCAGCTTACCGCGACGGTGATCGCCACGCGACGACGCGGTCACCCGCGCCTATGTCCAGGCCGCGCTGGGTTGCGGCTACTTCCGTGTCTATGCCGGCAACGACCGCTATGGCGCCGAGCTGGGCGGCTCGCTCAAGAACATCTATGCCATCGCCGCGGGCATGGCGGCGGCGCTGGGCATGGGTGAGAACACTCGTGCCATGCTGATGACCCGGGCGCTGGCGGAGATGAGCCGCTTCGCGGTGGCCCTCGGCGCCAACCCCATGACTTTCCTCGGGCTCTCCGGCGTCGGCGATCTGATCGTCACCTGCTCGTCCAAGCTCTCGCGCAATTACCGCGTCGGCTATGCGCTGGGCGAGGGTGCCACCCTCGACGAGGCGATCGAGGCCCTGGGCCAGGTCGCCGAGGGCGTCAACACGGTCAAGCTGGTGTGTGCCAAGGCGCGTGAGGAGGGCATCTACATGCCGCTGGCCCAGGGGCTCCACCATGTGATGTTCGACGGCGTGCCGGCACGCGACATGGCGCGGGCGCTGATGGAGAACGAACAGAGCAGCGACGTCGAGTTCATGCTCTCGCGCGAGGCGGTGTCGCAGGCCCATCAGCTGGCCCCGGACGGTGACGCATGAGTTGGCTGGCGATCGTCCGCCACGGTGAGGCGGGGCCTGGCCTACCCGATGCCGAACGCCGCCTGACCGCGCGTGGCGAAGGCGAGGCGCAGTCGGCGGCGCGCTGGCTCGCCAGCCGCCCGGCGCTGGCGCAAGCGACCCTGTGGGCGAGCCCGTATCGGCGCGCCCAGCAGACCGCGTTACCCATCGCCGCGGCGCTCGGCGTCGCCGTCGATACCGCTGATGGCATGACCCCCGAGGATGACGTCGACGCCTTGATCGAGTGCCTGAGTGGGCTGGGGGCCTCGCCGGCGCCGCTGATCCTGGTCAGTCACATGCCGCTGGTCGGTACCCTGGCCGGGCGTCTGGTCGATGGCGGGCCGCTTGCCGCCATGGGCTTCCCCACCGCCGGGGTGGCGCTGCTCGAAGCCGAGGTGTGGGCGGCGGGCTGCGCCCGACTCGGCGCCTTCATCGCGCCGCCCCATGGCTGAGGCGCGCGCCCCGCAGTGAGTGAGCATGATGCCAAACCGCGTTCGGCCCGGGCCACCGGCAGCGCCCGTCTGACTGACGTGGCGCGGGTGGCCGGCGTGGCGCCGATGACGGTGTCGCGGGCGCTCAATCGTCCCGAGCTGGTCAGCGAGGCGACCCGTGAACGGGTGCGCCGCGCGGTCATCGAGACCGGTTACGTGCCCAATCAGGTCGCCGGCGCGCTGGCCTCCAGCCGCAGCCGCCTGGTGGCACTGCTGGTGCCGACGGTGGCCCACGCGCTGTTCGCCGAGGTGGTGCAGACCGTCACCGGCTTGCTGGTGCCGCGCGGCTACCAGGTGCTGCTGGGGCTGGTCGGCTATACCCCCCGCCGAAGAGGAGGGCGTGGTCGAGACGGTGCTCAGCCGCCGCCCCGACGGTATCGTGCTCACCGGTTGCCATCACTCGGCTCTGACCCGGCAGCGGCTGGCGGCCAGCCGCGTGCCGCTGGTCGAGATCTGGGACATGAGCGACGACCCCATCGACATGCTGATCGGGTTCTCCCATCACGCCGTGGGTCGCGCCGTGGCCGATCATCTGCTCGCCCGCGGCTATCGCCGTCTCGGCGTGATCAGTGCCGACGACACCCGCGCCGAGCGGCGTATCGATGGCCTGCGCGAGCGTCTGGCCGAGGCGGGGCAGCAGGCGCTGCCTTTGCGCCGGGTGGGGACCCCTTCGAGCATGCCCTGGGGGCGGGAGATGGCGGCCGAACTGCTCGATCACCATGCCCTCGAGGCGATCGTCTGCAGCTCCGATATCCTCGCCCTGGGAGTGATCGCCGAGGCCCAGAGTCGCGGCCTGGCGATCCCCGATGATCTGGCCATCATGGGCTTCGGCGACAGCAGCTATGCCGCGGCCAGCTTTCCTGCGCTGAGCACGGTGCGTATCGATGGTGCCACCATCGGCCGCCGCGCCGCCGAGCAGCTGCTCGAGCGCATGGCGCGGCCCCAGTTCGAGCGCAGCGGGGCGGTGGAGGATATCGGTTTCAGCCTGGTCGACCGCGCCACTACCTGAGCCCTCGACGGACTCACTCCCGCAGCGATCCATGACGCACGGAGGCATCGCGCGGCGCCGCTCATGCGTGCATCCTTACCTAGTGCTTTGGTCGTAATTTGGCTGTTGGCATCTTTGTCATACAAATGCCCCGCGCTACTATCCGTGTCCAACGACCTCGGACGGCGCCTGAATGATAGCGCAATCATTCTGCGTGCCGACGAGCCCGAGAACGTCGCCGCGGCCAGCTATTTCTCCTGCGACGACCCCACGAGACAAGGTGCCTCGATGAACAACGACGCCATCAGCTGGATCCGTTTCTCCCACGTACTGTTGCCCCTGGCGACGCCGATCAGCGATGCCAAGGTGCTGACCGGACGTCAGAAGCCGATGACCGAGGTGTCGTTTCTGTTCGCCGAGATCGAGACGCGTGACGGTCATCGCGGCATCGGTTTCAGTTACTCCAAGCGGGCCGGGGGCTACGGCCAGTTCGCGCATGCCAAGGAGATCGCGCCGGCGATCCTCGGCGAGGACCCCAACGACACTGACAAGCTGTGGCACAAGCTGGTGTGGGCCGGTGCCTCGGTAGGACGCAGTGGCCTCTCGACCCAGACCATCGCCGCGGTCGATGTCGGCCTGTGGGATCTCAAGGCCAAGCGCGCGGGGTTGCCGTTGGCCAAGCTGATCGGCGCGCATCGTGACTCGGTGCAGTGCTACAACACCTCCGGCGGTTTTCTGCACACGCCGATCGAGGAGGTCAAGGAGAACGCCACGCGCTCGTTGGAGAGCGGCATCAAGGGGGTCAAGATCAAGGTCGGCCAGCCCGACATGAAGGCTGACCTGCAGCGCGTCGAGGCGGTGCGCCGCCACCTGGGTGACGACGTGCCGCTGATGATCGACGCCAACCAGCAGTGGGATCGCGCCACCGCACTGCGTTTCGGCCGCGCCATGGAGCCCTACCACCTGGTGTGGATCGAAGAGCCCCTCGACGCGTATGACGTCGAAGGGCACGCGGCGCTGGCCAGTGCCCTGGATACGCCGATCGCCACCGGCGAGATGCTCGCCAGCGTCGCCGAGCACCGCGCGCTGATCGACCATCGCAGCGCCGATATCATCCAGCCGGATGCGCCGCGCATCGGCGGTATCACGCCGTTTCTGAAACTGGCCACCCTGGCCAGCAGCGCCGGCCTGCAGTTGGCACCGCACTTCGCCATGGAAATTCACCTGCACCTGGCGGCGACCTATCCCAGTGAGCCCTGGGTCGAACACTTCGACTGGCTGGAGCCGCTGTTCAACGAGCGTCTCGAGACCCGTGACGGGCGTATGCTGGTGCCGGACCGCCCGGGGCTCGGCTTCACCCTGACCGAGCAGGCGCGCCAGTGGACAGTGGATAGCGCAGAATTCGGCAAACGCGGCTAGGAAACACTGAATCAATGGCTGCGCAGATGAATCGCTGCGTTGCCCGGTGCGCGGCATCCTCACCTATACCCCATAGGCTCCGGATCCTGTGCGCCGAGCGCCTCGAGCTTCATCTCGCTCGCCGATGCCTTCAGCGTTCCCGCAACGATCACATACCGAGGAGTGCGAGATGAGTTTCCCCAAGATCACCAAGATGTCGGTCGTGCCGGTGGCCGGCTACGACAGTTTCCTGCTCAACCTGAGTGGCGGCCACGCCCCCTGGTTCATTCGCTGCGTGCTGATCCTGGAGGATGACAGCGGCCAGTGCGGGGTGGGGGAGATCCCCTCCAGCGAGGGTATCCTGCGCGGGCTGGAGCAGTGTCGGGCGCTGGTCGAAGGCGCGCGTATCAACCAGGTCAAGCAGGTCCTCAACCAGGCGCGGCTGGCGCTGGCCGGCAACGGACGCGAGGAGCGCGGGCAGCAGACCTTCGATCTGCGCGTGGCGGTCCACGTACTGACGGCCATCGAGTCGGCGCTCTACGATCTCTACGGGCAGGCGCTGGGCCAGCCGGTGGCGGACCTGCTGGGGCGTTTCGGCCGCCAGCGCGACGAGGTCGAGGCGCTGGGCTATCTGTTCCTGCTCGGCGATCCGGCCAAGACCGATCTGCCCTACCCGAAAGCCGACAACCCGGTGGACGCCTGGGATGAAGTGCGACGTCGCGAGGCGTTGACGCCGGACGCGGTCGCCGAGCTGGCCAAGGCCGCCCATGCGCGCTACGGCTTCAAGGATTTCAAGCTCAAGGGGGGCGTGTTGCGCGGCGAGGAGGAGGCGGAGTGTATTCGCGCGCTGCACGACGCCTTCCCCGAGGCGCGTCTGACCCTCGATCCCAACGGCGCCTGGACGCTCGATGAAGCGGTTCGCGTGCTCGAGCCGATCAAGCATCTGCTCAGCTATGCCGAGGACCCCTGTGGTCAGGAGGCGAGCTGGTCCGGCCGCGAGACGATGGCCGAGTTCAAGAAACGCACTGGCCTCAAGACCGCCACCAACATGATCGCCACCGACTTCAAGCAGCTGCAGTACGCGGTGGCGCTCAATGCGGTCGACATTCCGCTGGCGGACTGCCACTTCTGGACAATGCAGGGGGCGGTGATGGTCGGCGAGCTGTGTCACGAATGGGGCATGACCTGGGGGTCGCACTCCAACAACCACTTCGATATCTCGCTGGCGATGATGACTCATGTCGCCGCCGCCTGTCCGGGGGAGATCACCGCCATCGATACCCACTGGATCTGGCAGGATGGCCAGCGCCTCACCCGCGAACCATTGGCGATCCGCGACGGCAAGCTGCGCGTGCCCACCACGCCCGGACTGGGCGTCGAGCTGGACATGGCCCAACTCGAACAGGCCCACGCACTCTATCGCTCGTTGGATGTACGCAGCCGCAACGACGCCATGGCGATGCAGTATCTGATCGATGGCTGGCGTTTCGATCCCAAGCGCCCGGCGCTGGTGCGCTGAGCCGGGTGCGAGGCCCAGTAGAGGGTCAGGGATAGGCGAGTCAGGGTCAGAGATAGGCGAGTCAGGGTGAGGGCCTCAGGGCAGGGCACCAGAGGAGAGGCGAAAGCCTAGTTAAATCACCTTTGGATACTTATCTTGACACTTGGTTTCATGACACTATGAGCTTCCTTGAGCGAGGGGAGCTCATCATGCGCGTGATCGGCGCCGTCACCGGCCTTTGCGTACTGCTGATCGGGATGTGGGTGGCCTGGAGCTGGGCCACGCGCGAGCCCCACGGCGAGACGCCGAGCGTCGAGCCGAGCGGCTGGGAGTACCGCTGGGGCGACTCGCCGCGGGATGCCGCCGGGCTGCCGGCCTGGCTCCACGCCAGCGATAGCGGCTGGCAGCCGATCGCTTTTCCCGCCAACCCGCCGCAGCGTGACGGCCACGACAAGGTGTGGTTTCGTCTGCGTCTGCCGCACAATCAATGGCACGACCCGGTGCTGTTCATCTCCAGCATCGATCTGATCGCGCAGGTCTATCTCGACGACCGGCTGATCTACCAGCATGGCGACTTCAGTGATGGCGATCATGTCACCTTCGCCGGTTGGCCCTGGCACATGATCGCGCTGCCCCACGACTTCGCCGGCAAGACCCTCTGGCTGCGTGTCTTCTCCGATTACACCAGCATCGGTCTGTGGGGCCAGGTGTACCTGATGGAGCGCGGAGAGGCCTATCGTCAGATCATCCGGCGCTCGGCCTGGGACGTAGCCGTGAGCGCGCTGGCGCTGGCACTGTCGGTATTTGCCGCGATCTTCGCCGTCAGCGGCGTCGAGCGACGCAGCTTCGGTGCCATCGCGCTGTTTGCCGGTGCCTCGGGGCTGATGCTGCTGGCCGAGGCGCCGGCGCGGCAGCTGATCGCCGGCAATCCGCTGGGGTGGGATCTGATCCGGGCCTTCAGTTACTACATGCTGCCGGTGGCGACCGGGCTGATTCTCGCCCACTGGCTCAAGGGCAGCGCGCGGCGCTGGACGCAGCGGCTATGGGCACTGCATCTCGCCTACGTGGTGCTGGTCGTCGGCCTGGTCCAGGGTGGGGTGATCAACCTCTCGCTGACCTTTCCCATCTTCGACATGCTGCTGGTACTGACACTGCCGACGATGCTGGCGCTGGCGCTATGGCAGTGGCGGGCGCTGGACGGTACCCAGCGCACCGTGGTGCTGAGCTTCGCCGTGTTCGCACCGCTGCTGCTGGCCGACATTCTGGTGGCCCACGGCTTCATCCCGTGGCAGCCGATACCGTTGAGCTTCGGCACGCTGGCCTTCTCGCTCTCTTGCGTGGCGATCTCACTGCATCGCTACCACCGGGTCCATCGCGAGCTGGCCCGCTCCCACGAGACGCTGGAGCAGCAGGTGGCCTTACGCACTGCGGAGCTTGCGGGGCTGGTCGAAGAGCTCGAAGGCTTGTCCTACCGCGATGCCCTGACCGGGCTCTACAACCGGCGCCATTTCGATGCGGCCTACGCCCAGGCGTGCCGGCGAGCAGTGGCGGGGGGCGAATGTCTGACCCTGGCGATCGTCGATCTCGACCACTTCAAGCGCATCAACGATCGTTTCGGGCACGATGCCGGCGATAGCGTGCTGGTCGACGTGGCGACGCTGCTCAAGGCGAGCAAGGCGGCTGGCGAGAGTGTCTGCCGCCTGGGCGGCGAGGAGTTCGCGCTGCTCTCTCACACCTCGCCGGCGGCGCTGGCCGCGCGTCTCGAGCGGCTGCTGGGGCGGCTCTCGGCGACACCACTCAAACGTGGCGGAATGTGCCTGGGGCATGTCACGTTCTCGGCTGGCATCGCCAGCTTCCCGATGCACAGTGCAAGCCCTGACGGCTTGCTGCGACTGGCCGACGAAGCACTCTACTGCGCCAAGCGCAGCGGTCGCAGTACGGTGGCGATCTATTCGGCCCTGGTCGAGCCGTGCCTGCAGCAGGCGGAGGCCGAGCCGGGCGCCAGCCACGCGCAGCGCGACGTGGGCGGAGCCACACGAGGCGAGAGGCGCCAGTGAGCGCAGACGCCGGCATGGCGAAAGATAGGACGGCACGGGCGCGAGTGTCTGCCGTCGGTCAGAGAACCTCGAGCGTGGTCTTGACTCTATCCAGTGCGACCAGGGTGCGAAACCACTCGACGTTGGGGTTGCCGTGGAACAGCGTGTCACAGAGCTGCTGGAAACGGCTCATGCTCGGCACCAGCAGCACCAGCATGAAGTCCGCTGCGCCAGTGACGTAATAGCACTGCTGAATCTCGGGGCCGGAAAAGCGCGCTTTCAGCGCCTCCAAGTCGGCGGCATGCGTCTTTTTCGCGCGCACCTCCACAAAGATCGTGATCACCTGGCCCAGCTTGTCCGGGTCGAGCACCGCCACATTCGCCTTGATGTATCTCCTGCTTTGAGCCGCTGGACCCGCCGCTGCACCGAGGCGGTGGAGAGATGTACCCGCTCGGCCAGCTCGCGCAGCGGTGTCTGGCACTCGGCCTGTAGATGCTTGAGCAAGGCCCGGTCGAAGTCGTCCAGCGCCATGGTGGCCACCTGGTGAGAAAATGTATCGCGATGAGGCCTCATGTCGAGCGCCTTTATCGCCTAGTGTGCAATAAAATATCGCGATATTCGTCAGCTCGGAAGCGCACCATGCCCACCGAATCCAACGAGTCCCTTGGCGTCGCCTTGAACGTCGCGGCCTCGGTTTTCTTCGCTCTCATGTTCGCCTACACGCCGCTGCTCGGTGCGCTGGACGGCGGGGAAATCTATGGCTGGCGCATGCTGCTCACCTTTCCCTGCCTGACACTGTTTATTCTGATGCGGGGTTATGGGTGGTGGCGAGCGTTTACCGACGCTTGAGAACCGAGCGCTATTTCTGGGTGACACGACTGCTCGGGTCGGGACTGCTCGGCCTACAGCTATGGCTATTCATGTGGGCACCGGTCAATGGTCAGGGGCTGGCGGTATCCTTGGATACTTTCTGATGCCGATCACCATGGTCGTCGTCGGCCGGCTCGCGTTCAGGGACCGGCTGTCGCGATGGCAGCAACTGGCCAGTCTGTTCGCCCTAGCGGGGGCTTTGAACCAGTTGCTGATTTCCCAGCGCTGGCGTGGCCGACGCTCGTGGTCTGCCTGGGCTATCCGATCTATTTTGGTTGCGCCGGATGACGGATACCAACCATATCGGCGGGCTATGGTTCGACATGTTGCTGGCTCTGCCGGCCAGCATCTATTTCATCGTGCAGGGTGGCGGGGTGGTCGGCGCACCCACCAGTGGCATCCATTGCCCTGATACTGGGCCTCGGGTGCTCAGCGCCCTGGCGCTGGTGCTTCAGGCACTCTCGGAGCCGCTGCTCAACCTGAGCCTCTTTGGTCTACTGGTCTATGTCGAACCGCTACTACTGTTCATCGTGGCGCTATGTCTAGGGGAGACGGTCGCCAGCGGTGAGTGGCCGACCTATGTTGCTATCTGGCTGGCCGTGGTGGCGCTCTGCGTGGACGGCGTGCTCAGGATGCATCAGGCGAGAGGTGTCGCCCGAGCGGCCGGTTGAGTCACGCCGGTCTGGCCGCCAATCCCGGCGAGGCATGCAGCGTGTGGGCCTGGCACGGGTGCCGATGGCTGAGGCCAAGACGCGATGCGGCGAGGATGCCAAAGTCTAATATTTGAATAAGTATGATGTATGGCAATGTTGGCGGCGACGATAACAACATTGCGGCCTGTGCGGTGTCGCGATCGGTCTGGCGCAGACGCCGGACGGCGGCCTCGGCGGCTGCGCCCATTCGACATGGAGCGCGTCATGACCTCACTTTTCTCCTCGCGTGTCTCGCGTACCTGCCTCTCTCTCGCCGCCGCCGGCGTGCTGCTGAGCGCCAGCCTGGGTGCCCAGGCGGCGACCTGGCGCGGGTGGAACGTCCATCCCGACGGCTACCCCAATTCGCTGGCGCTGAAGTCTTTCGCCGAGGAGGTGGCCAAGACCACCGACGGCCGCGTCGAGCCCAAGGTCTACAACAACGGCGTCCTCGGCGATCAGCCGGATGCGATCGAACAGGCCCGCAGCGGCGCGCTGGACTTCGGCAACTTCAACATGGGGCCGATGGGCCCGGTGGTGCCCGAGACCGACGTGCTCTCGCTGCCGTTCCTGTTCAAGGATGTCGAGCAGATGTATCGGGTCATGGATGGTGACATTGGCAAGCGCTTTGCCGCCGCCCTGGCCGAGAAGAACCTGATCGCGCTCTCCTGGTTCGGTTCCGGCGCGCGCAGCTTCTACGACACCAAACGCCCGATCGAGACCCCCGACGACGTTAAGGGGCTCAAGCTGCGGGTGATGAACAACGATCTCTACGTGCAGATGGTCGATGCCCTGGGTGGCAACGCCACGCCGATGGCCTACAGCGAAGTGTTCCAGTCGCTCAAGACCGGTGTGATCGACGGTGCCGAGAACAACTTTCCCTCGTTCGAGTCGAGCAACCACTACGAAGTGGCCAAGTACTATTCGCTCACCGAGCACCTGATCATTCCCGAGTGCCTGTGCGTGGCCAAGTCGAGCTGGGAGGCGCTCTCCGCCGACGACCAGCGCGCCGTGCGCACCGCCGCCGAGAACGCCGCCCAGGCGCAGCGCCGGCTATGGGCGGAGCGGGTAGCCAAGAGCCGCGCCATCGTCGAGAAGGCGGGGGTGAAGATCAATGAGGTGAAGGACAAGGCTGCCTTCCAGCAGCGCATGGAGCCGCTCTACCAGGCATTCATCGACAAGCACCCCGAGCTTGCCTCGCTGATCGACGAGATTCGTCAGACCCCCTGATTGCCCTCGCGAGGTCGGCGCGTCTCCGCCGGGAGGCGCGCCGGCCGCCTCTTCGCCGCAGTTGACAGGATCTCACCGTGAACGACTCCCAGCCGCCCGTGGCCGCTGGCACCTCGGCGTGTGACAAGGTGCTCGATACGCTGGCGCGACTCTGCCTGATCGTCGCCGGCGTACTGCTGGTATTTCTGATCTTCTCGTTCGGCTGGCTGGTCTTCGGCCGCTACGTGCTCAATGACACTCCGACCTGGATCGAGCAGTCGTCGCTGCTGATCGTGGTCTACATCACCTGCCTGGGGGCTGCCGCCGGGGTCAGGTTCCGTTCCCACCTGAGCATCGACTTCCTGCGCGAGGGTGCGCCACGCCCGCTGCGCCTGCTGATGCAGCTGATCGCCGACGCCTTCGTGATCGCCTTCGGCGGTGTCATGGCCTGGCAGGGGTGGCTGATGATGCTCAACAACGCCGACCGTCCGATCCCCATGCTGGGGCTGTCGGAGAGCTGGCGCTCGGCACCGCTGGTGGCCTGCGGGGTGCTGCTGGTGATCTTCACAGGCGCTGAGCTGATCCAGCGCGCGATCTCGACACGCAAGGGGCACTGACCATGGGGCTGATCATTCTGTTCGGGGTGTTCGCGCTGGGCCTGATCGTGGGCGCGCCGATCGCCTTCGCGGTGGGGCTGTCGGCGGTGGTGACCTTCCTCTACGAGGGACTGCCGCTGTTCGTCGGCTTCCAGCGCATCGTCTCGGGGATCTCGGTGTTCTCGCTGCTGGCGATCCCGTTCTTCATCTTCGCCGGCGAGCTGATGCTCCACGGGGGTATCTCGCGGCGACTGGTGCGCTTCGCCTCGGCGGCGGTGGGGCGCATGCGCGGCGGCCTGGGCATGGTCAACGTCACCTCGTCGATGCTGTTCGGCGGTATCTCCGGCTCGGCCGTGGCGGATACCTCGGCGCTGGGCTCGATCCTGATTCCGGTGATGAAGGAGAAGGGCTACGACACCGACTATGCGGTCAATGTCACGGTCACCTCGTCGATCGCCGGGGTGGTGATCCCACCCAGCCATAACATGATTCTCTATGCGGTGGCCGCGGGTGGCGGCATCTCGGTCACCCAGCTGTTCGTGGCGGGTATCGTGCCGGGTATCCTGATGTGTCTGGCGCTGGCGGTGGCCGCCTACGTGGTGGCGGTGAAGCGCGGCTACGGCGGCGAAACCTTTCCCGGCTGGGCGGCGCTGCTGATCAGCTTCTGCGCCTCGCTGCCGGGCCTGCTCACTGCGGTGATCATCGTCGGCGGCGTGCTCTCCGGGGTTCTCACGGTGACCGAGTCCGGCGCCTTCGGCGCGCTCTACGCCATCGTGGTCACCGGCCTGGTCTACCGCGAGCTGCGCTGGGCGGCGTTCAAGACCACGGTCTATCAGGCAGTCAAGACCACGGCGCTGGTGATGATCCTGGTCGGCTGCGCCTCGGCGTTCTCCTATCTGCTGGCGCTCTACAGCGTGCCCGAGATGCTCGCCAACGGTCTGACCTCGGTCTCCGACAATCCGATCGTGGTGCTGCTGATGCTCAACCTGCTGCTGCTGGCGCTGGGCATGATCATGGATATGGCGCCACTGATCCTGATTTGCACCCCGATCTTTCTGCCGGTGGCGCAGCAGTTCGGCATGGACCCGACCCAGTTCGGCATCCTGATGATGATGAACCTGGGCATCGGGCTGTGTACGCCGCCGGTGGGGGGGTGCCTATTCGTGGGCAGCGCGATCGGCGGGATCAAGATCGAGCAGACGGTGAAGACCATCTGGCCGTTCTACCTGGCGCTGTTCGCGGTGCTGATGCTGGTCACCTATGTGCCGGCGATCTCGTTGACGCTGCCTCATCTGCTGCAATGAATTCGCGCCCGGTACGCCGGGCGCCATCCGCTCTGCCAACGAACATGAAGGAGTTTCAGCATGCTGAACCGACTACTGGTGACCGGTGCCGCCGGGGGAGTGGGGCAGGCGATTCGCCCCCATCTGGCGCGTCTGGCGCATCAGGTGCGGCTCTCCGATATCGTCGACCCAGGGGTGGCCGCCGCCCACGAGGAGATCGTCACCTGCGAGCTGGCGGATGCCGAGGCAGGCGGAGCTGGTCGCGGGCTGCGATGGGGTGATCCACCTCGGCGGCATCTCGGTGGAGAAGCCGTGGGCCGAGATCCTCCCGGCCAATATCATCGGCGTCTACAACCTTTATGAAGCGGTGCGACGCCACGGCCGGCCGCGGGTGGTCTTCGCCAGCTCCAACCACACCATCGGCTTCTATCCGCGCACCACGCGGCTCGACAGCCAGGTACCGCACCGGCCCGACTCGCTCTACGGCGTCTCCAAGTGTTTCGGTGAGGATCTCGCCAGCCTCTATCACGACAAGTTCGGCATCGAGACGCTCAGCCTGCGCATCGGCTCCTGTTTCCCCCAGCCCAAGGATACCCGCATGCTGGCGACCTGGCTCGGGGTGGAGGACCTCGTCGATCTGCTGGCACGTGCCTTCGCCGCGCCGCAACTGGGGCACACCGTGGTCTATGGGGCGTCCGACAACGCCGAGCAGTGGTGGGACAATCGCCATGCGCAGTTCCTCGGCTGGCGCCCGCGCCAGAGTTCCGCACCCTGGCGCGAGGCGGTCGAGGCCGCCGACGGCCGGCTCGACCCGGATGATCCGGCGGTGCGCTTCCAGGGTGGCAAGTTCGTCGCCCTTGGTCACCCCGACGAGGGGTGAATGACGTCCACCACCTGCGAGCTGGTATGCTAGCGCCAATCGACGGTCAAGGTGCGGCCGCGCCAGCGGCCCGCAGGGTAGTGACACGGCACGACGATATCCGGCACAGCATAGGTAGAAGAAACGATGGAGCAGACCCAGGCCTTCAGCGTGCAGCGCATCTCGATGCAGGAGAGCCTGTCGCGCCAGATCGCGCGCCAGCTCGAAGCCCTGATCACCGAGGGCAAGATTCCGGTGGGCGACAAGCTGCCCACCGAGAGCCAGCTGTGCGACATGTTCGGGGTCAGCCGTACCGCGGTGCGCGAGGCGATCGCCCATCTCAAGTCGATGGGGCTGGTGGAGACTCGCCGCGGCATCGGTACCCGGGTGCTGCGCTCGGCGCCGGCCAGCGCCTTCCCGGCGCGGCGCATCAGTGCCACGACCGTGGAGGACATTCTCCACGTGCTCGAACTGCGCTTGGTGCTGGATTCCCAGGCCGCGGCGCTGGCCGCCGAGCGGCGCAGTGATGCCGACATCGAGGCGCTGACCCGCGCTCATGAGGCGCTGGTTGCCGCCAGCCGTGAAGGTGGCCAGGCACGTCAAGAGGATTATCACTTCCATCGCGCCATCGTCGAAGCCAGCCACAATCCGTTCTTTGTCGCCCTCTACGATCAACTGCACGAAGGGGCCATTCCGCGGACCAAGCTGGTGGCGGTGGAACTCGACCCGGCGGCCATGACCCACTACCTCGAGCGTGTGGCGCGTGAGCATGCCGACGTGCTCGCGGCCATCGTGGCGGGGCAGCCTCAAGCGGCGCGCGACGCCATGCTGCGACATCTCCAGCGCGCGTACGACAACTATGCCGCCTATCAGGATATTCCTCGCGGCTGACCTCGCTGCTGCGCCTGCCCTCGGCGTTTCCGGCGTGGGCCTAGACGAGCCCCAGCCACTTCAGCACGATCAACCCCAGACTCAGGCTGAACATCGAGCCGAAGGTGGTGATCACGATGATATTGGCGGCCAGCTTGTCGTTGGCCTTGAACGCCTTGGCCATGACGAAAGAGGCCGCTGCGCCGGGACTGCCCAAGAACAGGAACAGGATACCCAGGGCCGGGCCGCGGATGCCCAGTGCCAGGGCGCCGAGAACGCCCAGCAGCGGTCCCACATCAGTTTCCACAGGCTGGCGTCCAGGGCGATGGTGGTGCTGCTGCGCTTGAACGCGTGATCGAGAGCGTGCCACCGATGCAGCGATCAGGCCCAGCGGCAGCGACCATCGAGCCCAGATAGCCGCCGGAGGTGAGTAGCCAGGCGGGGAGATCGAGCCCCAGCAGTGCCACCGGGATCGCCAGCACCACGCTCAGGATCAGCGGATTCTTGGCCAGGTTGCGCGCCAGTGAGCGCAGGTCGGTGGGCACATCCTCGCTGTAGACCGAGAGCACGATCACCGAGACCACGTTGTAGACTACGATCACCGCGCCGGCCAGAATGCCCCCCACGGATAGCCCATAGTCACCATACTGGCTGGCCGCCAGGGCCAGACCGACGATGCCGTTATTGGCGCGGCAGGCGCCCTGGGTGAAGATCCCGCGCTCGACGTAGGGGTGACGCCAGATCGCCCAGAGCCAGGCGAGGAAGAAGCTCGCCAGGGTGAAGCCGACGAAGTAGAGGATCAGCCGCGGCTGCAGGGCGCTGTCGAGATCGGCCTGGATGATGCTGAGGAACAGCAGCGTCGGCATGGTCACCCGAAACACCAGCGACGAGGCGGTGTTGATGAAGGCGGCATCGATCCAGCCCAGGCGCTTGAGCCCCAGGCCGAGGAATACCATCAGAAAGACCGGCAGAGTGATCTCGAGGGTATGGGTGAATGCCGCGAGCAGGCCCATGCGTCACTCTCCGCCGCGAACCAGCCAGAAGCCAACCACCAGGGCGGCGAGGAGGACGGCCCAGAACAGCCGGTTTCTCAGACGAGTGTCGCGGTGGGAACCTTTGCGGGACACGGTACAATCCTTCTATGGAGCGCGAGCGCTCAGTTGACATGAGCGCCCGTGTGGACAATGAACGTACGAACGTCGGCGCGTCGCGGCGCGTGGAGAAAACGCCCGGAGAGCGCCCGCCAGGGTGCCATTCCGATGCCGGTGGCCGTTCGACGAAAAGGCGTCAGTTTACGGGAATTCGACGATCGATGCTGCCTCACCCCCTGGTTTTCGCGCACGCCAATGGCTTTACCGGCGCCAGCTATCGCACTCTGCTGGCGCCGCTGGATGAGCGCTTCGAGCTGCACGTCCTCGAGCGCCTGGCCCACCACCCCGACTTTCCGGTCGACCGCAACTGGCGCTCGCTGTGCGATGAGTATCTCGATGCGGTGCGCGCAGTAGGGCGGCCGGTGATCGCAGTGGGCCATTCGATGGGCGGGGTGCTCTCGATCATGGGCGCCTGCCGCGCGCCCGAGCACTTCCGGGCGGTGGTTGCGCTCGACCCGCCGCTGCTGATCGGACGCGATGCCTTGTTGCTCAAGCTGGCCAAACTGACCGGATTCATCGACCGTATCACTCCGGCCGGCAAGACACTCAAGCGCCCGAGCGCTGGCCGAGCCGCGAGGCAATGCGTCATTCGCTGCGTCAGCACGCGCTGTTCAAGGGGTTCACCGAGGCGGCGCTGGCCGACTACGTCAGCGGTGCCACTCAGCTCGATGAGCAAGGGGCGACCCGCCGCTGTTCGCACCGCGTCATGAAGCTGCAGTGTTTCGGCATCTGCCCGATCACCTCTCCGGTGTGCTCAAGCATCTCACGGTGCCACTCACGGTGATCGCCGGTGAGGCCTCGACCCTGCTCACCCAGGCGCGGCGGCGCCAGCTTGCGCGTGCGGGTGTGGCGCTGGATTGTGTGCCCGGCGGGCATATGTTTCCGTTCGAGCATCCCGAGGCGACCCGGGCGGCGCTGCTCGCCACGCTCGATCGAATGCTGGAGAGCGCGGCATGCCATTGAGCGATAGAACGAGCGAGAGAGCCATCGAGACGACGCTCGGTGAGACCGGGCTGGCGGCGCAGGTGTGGGGCGCGGTCGACGCTCCGGTATGGCTGGCGCTGCACGGCTGGCTCGATAACGCCGCGACCTTCTCACGCCTGGCGCCGCTGCTGGTCGAGGCGTTGGGTATCCGGGTGGTAGCGCTGGATCTGCCCGGCCACGGCCGCTCGCCGCACCGCGGTGAAGGCGGCGACTACTCGCCTTGGGGCTATCTGCCCGAGCTGGTCGAGGTGGTCGAGATGCTGGGGCCGGCGCCGCTGACGCTGCTCGGCCACTCCATGGGGGCCGGGGTGTCCAGCCTGCTCGCCGCTGCGCTGCCGGAGCGGGTGGCCCGGCTGGTGTTGATCGATGGCTTTGCCCCGCTGACCACCACGCCGCAACAAGCGCCGGAGCAGCTGCGCCAAGGGCTGCGGGCGCGCCGGCGGCCACCGCGCGGCCAGCGCGGATATCCGACCCTGGAAGCGGCGCTCGACGCCCGAATCAACGGCGGCCGCACGCGGCTGGATGCCGATACCGCGCGGCCGATCGTCGAGCGTGCGCTGCGCCGGGGAGAGGATGGCCAGTTCTACTGGCGCAGCGACCGGCGCCTGGTCTGGCCTTCGCTGCTGCGTCTGAGTCCCGAGCAGATGCTGGCGATGCTCGATGAGATCACCGCACCGACCCTGCTGATCCAGGCCACCGCCGGGGTTCTCGGCGAGCGTACGCTGCTGGCCGAGAGCTGCCAACGCGTGCGCCGGCTGCAGCGACGGGTGCTGAGTGGTGGCCATCATCTACACCTGGAGCGTACACGGGTGGCGCAGGTGGCGGCGGAGATCGTACGCTTTGCGCGGCTGGACGAGGTATCGGCGCCGCAGTGGCGCTCGGCATAGAGCAGCGATTAGAACGGCAGGGCAGCGGTCAGAACGCCAGAAGAGTGATCAGGAAGGCAGGGCGCAGGCGGGCATCCGCAGCGAGCGCTGCCAGCATAGAAACAGACGTATAGGCGACAGCCAGGAGAGGCGGACGATGAAACCACGCGTGTCACTGGTGCTGGGCAGCGGCGGTTGCCCGCGGTTACGCCCACATCGGCGTGATCGAAGAGCTCGAGGCGCGCGGCTACGAGATCGTCTCGATCTCCGGCTGTTCGATGGGCGCGCTGATCGGCGGCATTCACGCCGCCGGCCAGCTCGAGGGCTACCGCGACTGGGTGTGTCAGCTCGACTACTTCGATGTGCTGCGGCTGGTCGATATCACCTGGAGCGCGATGGGCGCGATGCGTGCCGGCAAGGTGATGACCAAGCTGAAGTCGCTGGTCGGCGATATCCAGATCGAAGCGCTGCCGCTGCCGTTCACCGCAGTGGCCACCGACCTGACCCGCCAGCGCGAGGTGTGGTTCCAGAGCGGCTCGCTGCTGCGCGCGATCCGGGCCTCCATCGCCGTGCCCGGGATCATCACGCCGGTGCAGGAGCACGGCCAGGTGCTTGTCGACGGCGGACTGCTCAATCCTCTGCCGATCATTCCACGGTATCGGTAGCGGCGGACATCGTGCTCGCGGTCAACGCCACCGCGCAGACCCCGCGGCCGATCAGTCTGGAAGCGATGCTGCCGGCGGAGCGTGCCGCCGAGGAGCAGCAGCGCGAGCGCGAGCGCGAGGCCGCAGGCAAGAGCTTCAGCGGCTGGCTGGGGGGCGTGCGCAACCGTGTCCAGGGCATGATCTCCTCCTTCAGCGACGAGGAGGAGAGCGCCGGCGACACCTGGTCGAGCCAGACCGAGCGCGCCTGGAGCAAGCTCGACATGATGTTGGCGTCATTCGATATCACCCAGGCGGCCCTGGCCAAGTACAAGATCGCCGGCTATCCGCCGGACGTGCTGTCGAGGTGCCCAAGAGCGTTTGCGGGGCCTATGAATTTCACCGCGCGGAGGCGCTGATCGAACTCGGCCGCTATCTCGCCGCCCAGGCGCTGGATCGCCATGAGGCGCAGCGCGATCAGACCCGGGCCAGCGGCGAGCCGGTCAATGCGCGCCGTCATCCGCTCACCAGCGGTGGCTCGCGCACGGAGATGCCGTTGCCGCTGTCGTCGCCCAAGCGTCAGGAGTGAGTGCCAGGAGTGAGAGCGAGGAGCGAGGGCTAGACCTGAAACACTGGGAGTGAACGCCGTGGGGCTTACGCCGGCTCGCCGCCGCGGGTGCGCAGCAGCACATAGAGCGCGCCGGTGCCGCCGTCGATCTCGCTGGCGGAGCAGAAGGCGAGCACCCGCGACCAGTTCCTGAGCCAGGTGTTGACGTGGCTCTTGATTACCGGATAGGCGGCGCCGCCGGCGCTGGTGCCGCGCGCCTTGCCGTGGACCACCAGCACGCAGCGCAGGCGGTTGGCGATGGCGTCGTCGATGAACGACTCCAGCTCCAGGCGCGCCTCGTCGAGGGTATAGCCGTGCAGATCGAGCCCGCCCTCCCACGGAATGCGTCCGCGCTTGAGCTGGGCGAAGGTGCGCGGCGGCAGGTCGGGAATCGCGAAGGCCAGCGACTGATGCGGGGTGACCGCCTCGACGCCGCCATCGGAGAGGCTGGAGAGCGCCTGCGGCGGCGCCTGTTCGGCGGCCTCACGGCGTGCCGTAGCGTTGAGCGCGTGCCGGCGGCGGCGTCCGGTATCGGCGCGATTGAGCTCGAGCTTCTTCACGCCGGCCGCCTCCAGCGCCTGACGAAAGGCGCCGAGATCGGCGTCGTCACCACCTGACGGATCGTCGCCGGAAATCTGCGTCATGCCGCTCTGCCTCTGTTTGCTGTCTCGGTCGATGCCGGCCGGGTGTGCCATCGGCCCGCGCCTGGCGCGCCCGCGCCGCGGGCGCAAGGGTAAAGGATTGTCGCCGCGGACGCATGCCCGGCTGTGAAGCGTCGACCCTTGCGGGTACAATCGTCGTCCGTTTTTCAGCCATTTGCGAGCCCGACCCATGTCCAGCCCGGCGACCACCCTGACGCTCACCGATCACGCCCTCGCCAGCGAGCTGATCAGCGTTCGCGACTGCCTGCGCTGGGCCACCAGTGAGTTTCTCGCCCACCGCCTGCACTTTGGCCACGGCACCGACAGCGCCTGGGACGAAGCGGTGGCGCTGGTGCTCGGGGCGCTCCACCTGCCGTGGGATGCCGACCCGGCGGTGCTCGACGCGCGGCTGCTCGGCGTCGAGCGTGCCCGGATCGTGGGCCTGGCGCGGCAGCGCATCGAAACCCGGCGACCGCTGCCCTACCTGCTGGGGAGGCGTTCTTCGCCGGCTATCCGTTCGAGGTCGACGAGCGTGTGCTGATTCCACGCTCGCCGATCGCCGAGCTGATCGAGGCGGGCTTCGCGCCCTGGTTCGAGGCCACGCCGCCGGTGCGGGTGCTCGACCTGTGCACCGGCTCCGGCTGCATCGGTATCGCCACCGCGCTGACCCTGCCCACCTGTGCGGTGGATCTGGTCGATATCAGCCCCGAGGCGCTGGCGGTGGCCAAGGCCAATATCGTGCGTCACGACGTCGGTCGCCGGGTGCGTGCGGTGGCCTCCGACCTGTTCGATGCGTCGCCGGGCAGACCTACGACCTGATCGTGAGCAACCCGCCGTATGTCGACAGCCGTGACCTGGCGGCGATGCCGGCGGAGTACCGCCACGAGCCGGACCTGGCGCTGGGCGCGGGTAGTGATGGGCTCGATATCGTGCGTCGCATCCTGCGCGAGGCGCGTGGCTATCTCAGCGATGACGGCATCCTGGTGGTCGAGGTCGGCAACTCCCAGCGTCACCTCGAGGCCGCCTTCCCCGAGGTGCCGTTCTTGTGGCTCGACTTCGAGCGGCGGCGAGGGCGTCTTCGTGCTCGACGCCGAGACCTCGACGCCCACGCGGCCCAGTTCGCCGCCGCCTGACCGCTTCGCTTTCGCTCCCTTTTCTCCGAGGAACCCGCATGTCCGGCAACACCTTCGGCAAACTGTTCACCGTCACCACCTTTGGGGAGAGTCACGGCCCGGCGCTGGGCGCCATCGTCGATGGCTGCCCGCCGGGGCTCGCGCTCAGCGAGGCGGATCTGCAGCGCGATCTCGACCGTCGGCGCCCGGGCTCGTCGCGCCATACCACCCAGCGCCGCGAACCGGACCAGGTGAAGATCCTCTCCGGGGTGTTTGAGGGGCGCACCACCGGCACCCCGATCGGGCTGGCGATCGAGAACCCGACCAGCGCTCCAAGGACTACTCCAAGATCCAGGCGCAGTTCCGCCCCGCGCATGCCGACTACACCTATCACCACAAGTACGGCATTCGCGACTACCGCGGCGGCGGCCGTTCCAGCGCGCGTGAGACCGCGATGCGCGTCGCTGCCGGGGCCATCGCCAAGGCCTGGTTGGCGCAGCAGGGCGTGCGCGTGCGCGGCTACATGAGCCAGCTCGGCCCCATCGAGATCGATTTCAAAAGCTGGGACGGGGGATCGACACAACCCGTTCTTCTGCCCCGATCCGGACAATGCCCGAGCTCGAGGCCTACATGGATCAGTTGCGTCGCGACCAGGACAGCGTCGGCGCCAAGATCACGGTGATTGCCGAGGGCGTGCCGGTGGGGCTGGGTGAGCCGGTCTTCGACCGCCTGGATGCCGACCTGGCCCATGCCCTGATGGGCTCAATGCGGTCAAGGGGGTCGAGATCGGTGACGGTTTCGGCGTGGTTGCCAGTCGCGGCAGCGAGCACCGTGACGAGATGACTCCGGAGGGGTTTCTCTCCAATCACGCCGGCGGCGTGCTCGGCGGTATCTCTACCGGCCAGCCGCTGTGGCGCATCTGGCGCTCAAGCCGACCTCCAGCATCACTCAGCCCGGGCGCTCGATCGATGTCGACGGTGCGCCGGTGGAGGTGATCACCAAGGGGCGTCACGATCCTTGCGTGGGGATTCGCGCCACGCCGATCGCCGAGGCGATGATGGCGCTGACGCTGATGGATCACTGGCTGCGCCACCGCGGTCAAAATGCCGATGTGCGGGTAGGTACCCCGCGTCTGGGCCAGCGCTAGACTCGGCAAAGGCCTCGACCCTGGCGGCGATCATTCGTCGCCAGGGGGCTCGCCACGGCCTGCCTTGCGCCCCTCGGCTGCGTCACCGCCATTCTCGTAGCCTCCATTCCCACCATTTCCGTTGTCACTTTCCTGGTGCGTGGCGTGTGTCTCTGCGCTGCCCTTGTTCGCGCCGCCTTGGCTCTCCTCCTGTGCCTGCTGCTGGCGCTCCTTGACCTTGCGCTGACGGAGCTGTTGGGGTAGCCGTAGGTGGCGCCGCGAATGGTCTCGTCGCTCTCCAGGCTCGAGCCCAGGGCGCCGGCCACGGTCGCCACAGAGGTCGCCAGCCACGCCAGCGCAGGGAAGTTCCACCAGCCGATGGAGGACTCCACCGTGGCTTCGAGCAGACTGGCGGGGACGAACAGGATCACCGCCACCAGAAACAGCGCGAAGAGAATGGCGTAGTAGCAGCCCACCCCCAGCAACAGGGTCATCAGCGTGGTCAGGTTGTAGAGCCGGGTCAGGCGCGGCGAGCCGGTATAGCGCTGCGGTTCCCACAGGCCGTGATCGAGAATCAGCCAGATCACCATGGCGGCGATCGCGGCGATCATCAGCAGCACGAAGCGATAGCCTTCGTAGGCCGCGCTGAGGCGCCACAGGGTGGGGAAGATCAGACCGTAGGCGCCGGTGGCGAAGGCCACCGCGACGATGCGCCGGAAGGCGGGTAGAATGGTCCACGGGCGATTGGCGCGCACCATCCCCGCCAGCAGGCGCAGATGGCCGCGTACAGGAGCGGCGGAGACGAAGCGCACATCGACCACCGGCTGACGCCCGCCGCTCTGGCTGTCGCTGTCGTCGTCACCGCGGCTGTCGTCACCATCACCATCGCCATCGCCGGCAGGGCGGCTGGCATCTGACGCTCAGGCGCCGTATCGCACGTCTCAGCGAACGCTGCCTGACTCCTTGCCTCGCGCTCCTCGCGACGTTTTCTCCCGTCTTGCTCACCGCTATCTCATCGTCCTCGTGTTCCTGGCGCTCGTCCGGGGTGATCCGGCGGATCGGCGTCAGCCACTCGGCGAGACGTGAGCCCATCAACTGGCGCGCGCTGGCGTTGCGGATACCGTGGGCGCGGCGCGTCCGGCGGTTACGGTCGACATGCGCCTGCTGGCGCTCGCGGTCGCCGGGGTCGCTGCCGTGGTGCATCTCGTTGATCAGGTGCAGCGTGGCCTCGCGCAGCCGGTCGTGCAGCGGCGAGGGCCCAGTGCCGGCTGCGAGATCACTGCCACGCCGCATGCTTCGCTGGCCTCGGCCACGGTCAGGCGGCCGTCGCGGAACAGTGGCAGATCGGTGATGCACAGCACGTAATCCAGCCGTACTCGCGTTTGAGGCGGGCAGCCTGCTGGATGAGCTCGGCACCGGTGCCGTCGGCACCGATCAACGGGTCGGTGACGCACTCGACCCGCCAGGCGTGGCGGGTCGTCGGTGTAGCGCGCGAGCAGCGCCGGCAGCTCCTCGGCGAGCCCGGCGGCGATACGCTCGGGCAGCTCCGGGGGCTGGAATCAGACCCAAGCGCTGTGGCGGGCGGCTGGAGTCGCACCCGCTCGTGCCGTTCATCACGGCTTTCCTGCTCCGGCTCGCGCACGCCGCTGCGGGCGCGGATGACGCTGACGCGGCCATGTCGGGTGCTCCTCGTGTCTCGCTCGGTCCGCTGAAGCTTAGGTGTGATCGGGCGTCTCGGCGAGGTCGGGGCGCGCCGCCTCGAGCTGGGCGAGCATGGCGCGGCCGGCTTGGAGAGGGTGCGCTCGCGATGCACCAGATAGCCCAGGCGGCGCACCAGCGGCGGGTTTCGACGGCCAGCACCGTCACTCGGCGTCGATCATGCTCTCCGGCAGCACGCTCCAACCCAGGCCGATGCCGGCCATCATCTTGAGCGTCTCCAGATAGTTGGTGGAGAGCGCCACGCTGATCGTCAAGCCGGCGCGGGAGAAGGCGTCGACCACGATGTCACGGGTGAAGGTGAGCGGGCCGGGCAGCACCGCCGGATGGCGGGCCAGCTCGCCGAGCGACACACGACTGGCCCGGCCAGCGGGTGCTCGGGGGCGGCGACGAAGCGCAGGTGGTCGGTCCATACCGGTACCGACTCCACCTGCGGGTTGGGCCGCGGTGCCAGGGTCACCACCGCCAGTTCGATCGCCCCCGAGACCACGCTCTGGTAGGCCTGCTCGGAGTCGAGAAAGCGCAGATCGAGGTCGACCCCCGGATAGCGCGGGTGTAGGCCTTGAGCACCGGGGGCAGGCGGTGCAGGCCGACATGGTGGCTGGTGGCCAGGGTCGACTGCCGGCGACCTGCCCGCTGAGGTCGTGCAGCTGGCGCCGGCTCTCCTCGACCAGCTGCAGAATCCGGCGCGCCTGCGGCAGCAGCAGGCGGCCGGCCTCAGTGAGGCTGACGCGACGGTTGATGCGGTCGAACAGCTTGGCGTCGGTCTGCGCCTCGAGTGCGGCGATGCGCTTGCTGATCGCCGGTTGGGTCAGGTGCAGGCGCTCGCCGGCCAGCGAGAAGGAGGCGGTGTCGGCAACGGCGATGAAGGCCTGCAGGCTCTGGGTGTCCATGGGGTGGCCCTCGCGGTGCGGCTGATGGATGCATCTATTCTGGTGTGGAATTCAAAGCATAATCAAGATGAATTGATTTTATGCATGGCCCGGGCGTATCTTGGCTCTCCCAACCCCGAGCGGCCCGTGGCCGGGTCACTCGCGGCATACCGATAGCGTCGCGCAACCGCGTCGAGACGGGCGACGGAGGAGATCGAGACATGGCAGGCCAAACGCTCTACGACAAGCTGTGGGCGCAGCATCTGGTGACCAGCCGCGACGACGGCTCGGCGTTGATCTATATCGACCGCCATCTGCTGCACGAAGTCACCTCGCCGCAGGCGTTCGAGGGGCTGCGTCTGGCCGGGCGCAAGCCGTGGCGCCGTGACGCCAACCTGGCCACGCCGGACCACAATGTGCCGACCACGACCAAGGAGCGCAGCGCTGGCAACGCGGGGATCGTCGATGACGTCTCGCGCATTCAGGTCGAGACCCTGGATGCCAACTGCGAGAGCTTCGATATCGAAGAGTTCCGCATCAATGACGAGCGTCAGGGCATCGTTCACGTGGTGGGGCCGGAGCAGGGCGCCACGCTGCCCGGCATGACCGTGGTCTGCGGCGACTCGCACACCGCCACCCACGGCGCCTTCGCCGCACTCTCCCACGGTATCGGCACCTCCGAGGTCGAGCACGTGCTCGCCACCCAGTGCCTGATCGCGCAGAAGATGAAGGACATGCAGGTGCGCGTCGAGGGCCAACTGGGGCTCGGCGTCACCGCCAAGGATATCGTGCTGGCGATCATCGGCCGTATCGGCACCGCCGGCGGCACCGGCTACGCCATCGAGTTCGCCGGGAGTGCGATTCGCGAGCTGTCGATGGAAGGCCGCATGACCATCTGCAACATGGCGATCGAGGCCGGCGCTCGGGTCGGCCTGGTGGCGGTGGACGACACACCATCGAGTACCTGCGCGGGCGCCCCTTCGCCCCCAGCGCTGAGCAGTGGCCGGCGGCGGTCGCGGCCTGGCGTGAGCTGGTCTCCGATGCTGACGCCCACTTCGACAAGGTGGTCGAGCTCGACGCCGCGGCCATCGAGCCGCAGGTGACCTGGGGCACCAGCCCGGAGATGGTGGTCAACGTCTCCGCCGAGGTGCCCGACCCGGCCACCGCCGACGACGAGACGGTGGCGCGCGGCATGCAGCGTGCGCTCGAGTACATGGGGCTCGAAGCGGGACAGAAGATCACCGATATCCGCCTCGACAAGGTGTTCATCGGCTCCTGTACCAATTCGCGGATCGAAGACCTGCGCGAAGCGGCCAAGGTGGCCAAGGGGCGCAAGGTCGCCGACAGCATCCAGCTCGCCATGGTGGTGCCGGGTTCCGGCCTGGTGAAGCGCCTGGCCGAGGCCGAGGGGCTCGACAAGATCTTCATCGAGGCCGGCTTCGAGTGGCGCGAGCCGGGCTGCTCCATGTGTCTGGCGATGAATGCCGACAAGCTGGGCGCCGGCGAGCGCTGCGCCTCGACCTCGAACCGCAACTTCGAGGGGCGCCAGGGCTACGGCGGGCGCACCCATCTGGTGAGTCCGGCGATGGCTGCCGCCGCCGCCATCGAAGGGCACTTCGTCGACGTGCGCGACTACGACCCGGGCAGCGCGCGGGATCGTGACGACGCGCTCAGCGCCTGAGATCCGGCCCCATTCACGAGGAGTGACGACGATGAAGAAATTCGAACACCTGCAGGGATTGGTGGCGCCGCTCGATCGGGTCAATGTCGACACCGACCTGATCATTCCCAAGCAGTTCCTGAAATCGATCAAGCGCACCGGCTTTGGCCCCAATCTGTTCGACGAGCTGCGCTATCTCGACGAGGGCTATCCGGGCCAGGATGCCTCCAGCCGTCCGCTTAACCCCGATTTCGTCCTCAACCAGTCGCGCTACCGCGCGCCCAGGTACTGCTGGCGCGGCGCAACTTCGGTGCGGCAGCTCGCGTGAGCACGCGCCCTGGGCCCTGGACGACTTCGGCTTCCGCGTGGTGATCGCGCCCAGCTTCGCCGATATCTTCTACAACAACTCGTTCAAGAACGGCATCCTGCTGATCACCCTCGACGAGGAGACCGTCGAGCGCCTGTTCCAGGAGACCGAGGCGACCGAAGGCTACCGTCTCGATGTCGATCTCGAGCGCCAGCAGCTGACCACGCCGAGCGGCGAGACGATCGCCTTCGAGGTCGACCCGTTCCGCAAGCACTGCCTGCTGGAAGGGCTCGACGACATCGGCCTGACGCTTGCGCAGTCGGGGTCGATCCGCGACTTCGAACAGCGCCATCGCCAGGCGCAGCCGTGGCTGTTCCGCGACGCTTGAGTCGCTGACACCCGTATCGACACCGCTCTCCAGGCGGGTTTTCAAGGATTACGCATGAGCAAGAAGATTCTGGTATTGCCCGGTGACGGTATCGGGCCGGAAATCACCGCCGAAGCGGTCAAGGTGCTCGACGCCTGCCGTGCCGCCGGGCTCGACGCCGAGCTCGAACAGGGATTGGTCGGTGGCGCGGGTTACGACGCCGAAGGGCATCCGCTGCCCGAGTCGACCCTGGCCAAGGCCAAGGCCGCCGACGCCATTCTGCTGGGCGCTGTCGGTGGGCCCAAGTGGGATACGCTGGAGGATCTCACCAAGCGCCCCGAGAAGGGCCTGCTGGGGCTGCGCAAGCACCTCAATCTGTTCGCCAACCTGCGTCCGGCGCTGCTCTACCCGCAGCTCGCCGAGGCCTCGACGCTGAAGCCGGAAGTGGTTTCCGGGCTCGACATCATGATCGTGCGCGAGCTGACCGGGGGGATCTACTTCGGCCAGCCGCGGGGCATCGAGACGCGTGACGGCGAGCGCGTGGGCTACAACACCTACGTCTACTCGGAGTCGGAGATCGAGCGCATCGGCCGGGTCGCCTTCGAGATGGCGCAGAAGCGCGGTGGCAAGCTCTGTTCGGTGGACAAGGCCAACGTGCTCGAAGTCACCATCCTCTGGCGCGAAGTGATGAACCGGCTGGCGCCCGAGTATCCCGACGTCGAACTGTCGCACATGTACGTCGACAACGCCGCCATGCAACTGGTGCGCGCGCCCAAGCAGTTCGACGTGGTGGTCACCGGTAACATGTTCGGCGACATTCTCTCCGACGCCGCGGCGATGCTCACAGGCTCCATCGGCATGCTGCCCTCGGCGTCGCTCAACGAGCGCCAGCAGGGCATGTACGAGCCGTGTCACGGCAGCGCGCCGGACATCGCCGGTCAAGGGTTGGCCAATCCGCTGGCGACGATTCTGTCGGTGGCGATGATGCTGCGCTACTCGCTCGGTGAGAGCGCGCTGGCCGAGCGCATCGAGCGCGCGGTGGGGCAGGTGCTGGACGCCGGTCTGCGCACCGCGGACATCGCCTATCCCGGTACCCGCCAGGTCTCCACCGCGGAGATGGGCGATGCCGTGGTGGCCGCGTTCGCCAACGCCTGATTCCGTCTCGCCAGGGCCCGCGCGGACGCAACGTCGTCGCCTTCACGCGCTTGGCGCCTGGCGGGCTGCTAGACTGAGACTCTTTCGAGGGGGCCGTGACGCGTGCGTCACGGCAGACGTTCATGGAAGCGGAGCCGTGCCGGCCGGGAGATAATTGCCGTGGTCCGGGTGTGGCTCCCTCCGTCTTCGGGGTAACCAATCTATGTTGAAAGTCGGATTCGTCGGCTGGCGCGGTATGGTCGGTTCCGTGCTGATGCAGCGCATGCTGGATGACAACGATTTCGCCGGTCTCGAGCCGGTGTTCTTCTCCACCTCCCAGACCGGGCAGCCGGGGCCGGACATCGGCATGGACGTGCCGGCACTCAAGGACGCCAACGATATCGCCGAACTTAAGGCGATGGATGTGATCGTGACCTGCCAGGGCGGTGACTACACCACTGCCGTCTACCAGCCGCTGCGCGAAGCGGGCTGGAAGGGCTACTGGATCGACGCCGCCAGCACCCTGCGCATGGCCGACGACTCGGTCATCGTGCTCGATCCGGTCAACCGCCACGTGATCGACGCCCAACTGGCCAAGGGCACTCGCACCTTCGTCGGTGGCAACTGCACCGTCAGCCTGATGCTGATGGGACTGGGCGGGCTGTTCGAGGCCAATATGGTCGAGTGGATGACCTCCATGACCTATCAGGCGGCCTCCGGCTCCGGCGCCAAGCACATGCGTGAGCTGCTGGCCCAGATGGGAGCGCTCAACGGTGCCGTGGCCCAGGAGCTGGCGACGCCCTCCAGCGCGATTTTGGATATCGACCGCGAGGTCACCGCGACCCTGCGCAGCAGCGCTTTCCCCACCGACAACTTCGGCGCGCCGCTCGCCGGCAGCCTGCTGCCGTGGATCGACAAGGCGATGGAGAACGGGCAGAGCAAGGAAGAGTGGAAAGGCGGCGTGGAGACCAACAAGATCCTCGCCACCGGCAGCCAGCCGATCCCGATCGACGGCCTCTGTGTGCGTATCGGCGCCATGCGCTCGCACAGCCAGGCGTTCACCATCAAGCTGCGCCAGGACGTGCCGCTCGACGAGATCGAAGACCGTCTGGCCAAGCACAACGAGTGGGTCAAGGTCGTGCCCAATGACAAGGATCAGACCATCGAGCAGCTCACGCCGGCGGCGATCAGCGGCACGCTGAGCATCCCGGTGGGGCGGCTGCGCAAGCTCGCCATGGGCGGTGAGTATCTGACCGCCTTCAGCGTCGGTGACCAGCTGCTGTGGGGGGCTGCCGAGCCGCTCAAGCGCATGCTGCGAGTCGTGCGCGAACACGCCTGAACCGATGGGCTGACCGGTGTCAGCCGCCCCGAGAGCCCCGTCGGCGCCCGCGCCGGCGGGGCTCTTGCGTTCGGGTGCATAACGGCTTGGGGCGGGGCTTTGCTGTTTTCGCGTAACGCAATGTTAAAGATTGTGTGGCGCCGGCCGATCATGCATGCGAACACATCTCTGAAACCATCGTGCAGGCGGAGACAGCATGCGGTCATGGGTCACGCTCTTCATCGGCGGTTGCGGACTGCTGCTGGCCACTCGCGCCCAGGCGTTGGGGGTGGGTGAGCCGCTGACGGTATCGCCGCTCAATCGGCCGCTGCATGCCGTGCTGCCGCTGACCGCGAGTGCCGAGCTGGAGCCGGGCCAGGTCACGGTGACGCTGGCCGATGCGGCGGCCTATCGGCGTTCCGGGCTGACGCCGGACGCCCTCGGCGATGGCATCAGCGCGCGGGTCGAGAAGCGTGATGGCGGGCTCGCCATCGTGCTCGACAGCGACCAGCGCGTGCGCGAACCCTTTCTCGATCTGCTGCTGACCGTGAGCTGGCCCCAGGGGCAGTGGCAGCGCGACGTTTCTCTGCTTTTCGACCCACCCGATTATGCCGCGACACAGCCGCTACTGGCGGCTGCCGAGGCTGCGTCTTCGGAAGTTGCCGCCGCTGCCTGGCCGCAGACGCTGACGGTCGCGCCAGGTGCCACGCTTTCGACTCTGGCGGCCGCGCTGCCACCGCACCAGGGAGTTTCTCGGGAGGCGGCCATGCTGGCGCTCTATCGTGCCAATCGCCATGCCTTCGAGGGCGGGAATCTCGACCGGCTGCGCGCCGGCGTGCGTCTTGACGTGCCGCGGGTGGCTACGGTTGAGGCGCTGGCCGATCAGGCGCCACAGGCACTTCGTGCGCTGCGCGAGGCGGCGACCGACACGGACGCCGCCTCGCCGGCAGGGTCTGAGAGCCTGGGGCAGCAGCGCTCGGCACAGGCGTCAGGATCAGCCGACACCGCAGCGGTAACGCGCCAGATCGCAGCGCTGACTCGGCAGACCCAGCGTCAGCAGGCGACCATTGCCGATCTGGAACGCCAGCGCGAGCGATTGCAGGCGGCGCTCGCCGCGCGCGCCACGCCGCTCGAGACGGGCGACGTGAGCGAGGGCGTGGGTGAGGCCGCCGTGGTGGCGGCCAAGGGGTTGGCGGGGTCGACCGGCAATGCCTCTACTTCCTCGACCTCGGCTTCCTCGACCCCGGCTTCCTCGGCACCCGCTTCATCGACTCCGACATCATCGACCTCGACGTCATCGACTTCGTCTGTGACAACTGCCGAGGCGTCTAGCGCGAATGATGGCGGCGCGGTGTCGGGGTCGACGCCAACGGCTGGCGAGGCGGCGGCTGAGAGTGCCGCCTCATCGTCTGCGGCGGCGACATCGCTGGCCAAGTCCACACCGTTGCCCCCGTCGGCATCCTCGACGTCTTCCGCGTCCACGGCGCCAAACGACAGCGCGGCTGCGCCGAGTCTATGGCAGCGTGCCGTGTCCTGGGCGCCGCTGCTCGGCGCGCTGGCGCTACTCGGGCTACTATGGCTTCTGTTGTGGCAACGGCGCCGCTCGCGGGCTCAGACGCCGCACACTGGCGAGGTCGAGGCGAGTGGCGACAATCCCGAGACGCACGTCGAAGCCTCGGGCAAACCCCGCCGCTGGGCGTCGGGGGCGCTCCTGGGGCGCATCGGGCGCGCGGTAACGCGCCGCGGCGGGCAGCAAGAGCCCGCCGAGGCCGAGGCGGGCGCCGCGTCGATCAGTCAGGCCGATATCTATATCGCCTATGGCCGCTTTGCCGCCGCTCGTGACTGGCTCGAACCGCGGCTGACGGAAGATCCGCGCCATCGCCTGAGCCTGATCCGCGCGCTTGGCGAGCTGCGCGAGATCGAGGCCATGGAGCAGGTGCTGGCCGAGTTCGACGACAGCGCCAGCCGCGAGCAGCGGCGCACCGCGGAAGCGCTGGCCGCCGACTACCGCGCCCGCCATGTCGATGAGAGCTGGGCGGTGGCCACCGATCACGCTGAGGCCGCGGCAGCCGACACCGCCGCGGCGACCCTGCTGGCGGAGGACGAAGGGGCGCTCTCGCTGGCGCGGGTCGAGGATGTGGATGCGCTGTTCGACGCCGCGCTGGGGGGCGATACGTCGCCCTTGCCCCAGTCGCCCTTGCCGCAATCACCTTTGCCTCGATCATCACCGCCCGACACCGCTGCCTCGTCCGAGGCACCGTCCTTGTCCGGCACCACGCCAGCGCCTGAAGTGCCACCCGCGCCCGAGAAGACGTTTTCCTCCGATTCCGCGACCACCGGTAGCGCTTCGGCGCCGTCTGGCGTTGAGGGCTCCGATGCAGAAAACGGCGAACCGCCTGGCGATGCCGCACCGACGCTGGCGCTCGAGCCCTTGCCGCATGCGTTCGACGTGGCACCGGAGACGCTCGGGGCGGGGCCGCCAGCCACGGCAGATCGAGCCGCTGCCGAGTCTGGTGAAAGGTTGTCGGGTACGCAGGAAAACGGATCCGAAACGGGAGAGACGTTGGAAGCTGGTGCGTGGCAGGACGGTGCGGCAGCCGTCCTGCCCGCGCAAGAGCGCGGCGCACGGCGCCGGGAGAGCGGCGATGATGCCACCGCCGCGGCGTTGACCTTGGGCGATGATCCGGCGCCGCAGGCGCTGCGTATCGACTACCAGGCGCCGACGCTGGAACTCGATGAGACGACACCGCCGCCATCCGCTCAGATGCATGACGCTTCTCCCGAGATCGAGCTGCCACCGCTCGATCTCGATTCGCAAACCTGGCGTCCGCTGGGGGAGCCGGCGCCCGCCGAGATGCCCTCCCAGGATGTTGGCGCGGCCACCCCTGGCGGCGTTTCTGCTCGCGGCAGCGCGCCTGGAAGTCCGGCCGCTGAAAACAGGCCTGCGGAAAATGAATCTCCCGAGAAAACGTCTCCCCAAAGTCCGTCTTCCTCGAATACGTCCGAGGCAAATACGTCCAAGGGAAATACGTCCAAGGGAAATACGTCCGACGCAAATACCGCGCCCGGACACCCGTCCGGTGGCAAGGCGTCGCCGCAACATCCCGTCTCCCCGGGGGATACGTCGCTGCAGCGCGGAATACCCGTCGGCTGGGAGGTCGAGGAGGTGGAATTCGAGCCGTTGCATCGGGATAATGGTCGGCCCTAAGTTTTCCCGCGTTGCAGGTTTCGATGGCGTTTTTTACCCGGCAGGACGATACCCAGACGCTGAGTGGCCGCCTGGCCCTCGGCGTGGAGTATGACGGTACCCGCTACTGCGGCTGGCAGCGGCTGAGTCACGCCGAGTCGGTTCAGGGCACCTTGGAGGCCGCGCTGTCGCGAATCGCCGCGGCCCCGGTCAAGGTGCTGTGCAGCGGCCGTACAGACAGCGGTGTGCATGCCACGCGCCAGATCGTGCACTTCGACGCGCCCACGCCGCGCACCCAGAAGGCGTGGCTTTTCGGCGCCAACGCCACCCTGCCGCGGGATATCGCGGTGCGCTGGCTGGTCCCGGTGAACGACGATTTCCACGCCCGCTTCTCGGCACTGGCCCGGCGCTATCGCTACGTCATTCTCAATCAGCCCACGCGCCCGGTGATGGAGCGCCACCATGCCACCTGGTGCCGCGAGCCGCTGGATGCCGAGCGCATGCATCGTGCCGCCCAGGTGCTGGTGGGCGAGCACGACTTCTCCAGCTATCGCGCGGCGGGGTGCCAGTCGAAGACGCCGATCCGCCATTGCACGCCATCGAGGTTGCCCGCTACGGCACCCTGGTGGTGATCGACGTGCAGGCCAACGCCTTCCTGCACCATATGATTCGCAATATCGCCGGCGTGCTGGTGGCGGTGGGGCGGGGCGAACAGTCCGAGTCCTATCCCGCCGAGCTGCTGGCGCTCAAGGATCGGACCCTGGGCAACGTCACCGCGCCGGCCGCGGGTTGCACTTCGTCGACGTGCGCTTCGACGAGCGTTTTGACCTGCCGAGGAGCCGCTGGGCCCGCAGATGCTGGCGTTCCGCGGCGACTGGACCGGTGACCGTACCTGATCCCCGACACCCCCTTGATGCGCCGGCGGCGGGTATGGCCGAAATGGATCGACGCCGATGGCAACGTGGTCGATACCCACCCCGACGCCCACGCGGCCGAATCCGCACCGTGACATCAGCGGCGCGACTGGCGGCAGAGACGCCCTGCCCGGGGCGCCAGGAGAGATGACCCCATGAGCCAGGTGAGAATCAAGATCTGCGGCATGACCCGGCGCGAGGATATCCACGCCGCCGTGGCCTGCGGCGCCGACGCCCTGGGGTTCGTGCTGTGGCCGGGCAGCGCCCGCGCCATCGATGCCGCGCGACTGGCCGAACTCAGCGCCGAGGTGGCGCCCTTCGTCACTCGGGTGGGGCTGTTCGTCGACGCCGACGCGGCCAGCATCGAGGCGGCGCTGCCTCATCTCGACCTGCTGCAGTTCCATGGCGACGAGCCGCCGGCGTTCTGCGCGCGCTTCGCCAAACCCTGGATCAAGGCGCTGCGCATGCGCGACGATCTCGATCTGAGGCGCGCCGTCGAGACCTACGCCGGTGCCGGTGCGCTGCTGCTCGATGCCTACCGCCCCGGGGTGCCGGGAGGCACCGGCGAGACTTTCGACTGGTCGCGCATTCCCGGTGATCTGGGCAAACCTGTTATCCTTGCCGGTGGTCTGACGCCGGACAACGTCGCCACCGCCATCGCCCGCGTCGCGCCCTATGCGGTCGACGTTTCCGGTGGCGTCGAGGCGCGCTCGAACACCGGTGCGCCGTGCCACGGCATCAAGGATGCCGAGCGCATGCAAGCCTTCTGCCAGCATGTCCGCGCCGCCGGCGCGACCACTATCCACGCAGCGACACCATGAGGGTCCACTCGTGAGCCGATTTTCTGACCTGACGCAACTGCCCGATGCGAGCGGCCACTTCGGCCCTTACGGCGGGCGGTTCGTCTCCGAGACGCTGAGCTTCGCGCTGGAAGAGCTCGACAAGATCTACGCGAGCCTCAAGCACGACCCCGATTTCCAGGCCGAGTTCGACCGTGACCTGACCCACTACGTGGGCCGGCCGTCGCCGCTCTATCATGCCGAACGCTGGTCGCGGGAGATCGGCGGTGCCCAGATCTGGCTCAAGCGCGAGGATCTCAACCACACCGGCGCCCACAAGGTGAACAACACCATCGGCCAGGCGCTGCTGGCCAAGCGCTCGGGCAAGCCGCGGGTGATCGCCGAGACCGGTGCCGGCCAGCACGGTGTCGCCACCGCCACGGTGGCCGCGCGTCTGGGGCTCGAGTGCGAGGTCTACATGGGCGCGGAGGACGTCGAGCGTCAAAAGCTCAACGTCTACCGCATGCGCCTGCTCGGGGCCAAGGTGGTGCCGGTGGAGTCCGGCTCGCGCACGCTCAAGGACGCCATGAACGAGGCCCTGCGCGACTGGGTCACCAACGTCGACAATACCTTCTACATCATCGGCACCGTGGCGGGCCCGCACCCGTATCCGATGCTGGTGCGTGACTTCAACGCCGTGGCCGGCCGCGAAGCGCGGCGCCAGTCGCTGGAGCAGATCGGGCGCTTGCCGGACGCGCTGGTCGCCTGCGTCGGCGGTGGCTCCAACGCCATGGGCCTGTTCTATCCCTTCGTCGAGGACGAAGACGTTGCCATGTACGGTGTCGAAGCCGGCGGCGATGGCCTGGCTACCGGCCGCCACGCCGCGCCGCTGACCGCCAACGCGCCGCGAGGCGTGCTGCACGGCAACCGCACCTATCTGATGTCCGACGAGGGCGGTCAGATCGCCGATACCCATTCGGTCTCGGCAGGTCTGGACTATCCCGGCGTGGGCCCGGAGCACGCGCTATGGAAGGATGTCGGCCGGGTCGAGTACGTCGCCGCCGACGACCACGAGGTGCTCGCCGCCTTCCGCGAGCTGACCCGGGTCGAGGGCATCATGCCGGCGCTGGAGTCGGCCCATGCGCTGGCCCACGCCAAGAAGCTGGCCGCCAGCCTGCCGCAGGACAAGCACATCGTGGTCAATCTCTCCGGGCGCGGTGATAAGGACATCCATACCGTGGCCAAGATCGACGGCATCGAATTCTGACGGCGGGGACCGACATGAACCAACACGCGAATCGTATCGACCGGCGCTTCGCCGCGCTCAAGGCAGCGGGGCGCAAGGCGCTGATTCCCTATATCACCGCCGGCGATCCGGCCCCGGCGCACACCGTCGATTTCATGCACGCCTGCGTCGAGGCGGGGGCCGATGTGATCGAGCTGGGCGTACCGTTCTCCGATCCCATGGCCGACGGCCCGGTGATCCAGAAAGCGTGCGAGCGCGCGCTCGTCCATGGCACCCGGCTGAGCCACGTGCTGGAGATGGTGGCGGCGTTCCGTGAACGCGATGCCGAGACCCCGGTGGTGCTGATGGGCTATCTCAACCCGATCGAGCGCATGGGCTATGCGGCCTTCGCGCGTCAGGCTCGGGATGCCGGCGTCGACGGCGTGCTCGCGGTGGACATGCCGCCGGAGGAGATGGGCGAGAACGCGGCGCTGTTCGCCGAGCACGGTCTGCAGTCGATCTTCCTGCTCGCGCCGACCACCTCCGAGCAGCGCGCGACGACGATCTGTCACCACGGCCAGGGCTATCTCTACTATGTCTCGCTCAAGGGCGTCACCGGCGCGGCGACCCTCGATGCCGAGGCTGTGGGATCGCAGCTGGCGAGCCTGCGTGCGCTCACCGAGCTACCGCTGTGCGTCGGCTTCGGCATCCGTGACGGCGCCACGGCGGCGGCCATCGGCCGCGTCGCCGACGGGGTCATCGTCGGCAGCGCCCTGGTGGGGCGTATCGCCGAGCGTGCCGACACCCCCGAGACGATCCCGCAGGCGCTGCGCGAGATCCTCGGCGAGATGCGCGAGGCGCTGGATCGCGACGTGCGCGCCTGAGCCGCGCGGGGCATTCTGGTATCATCTGCGCTTTCCGTGTCGCGCCGGCGTGTGGCTGACCGCCGGCGCGGACCCGTTTCCTTAAACTGATGGAATCTCTCCCGACATGAGCTGGCTAGACAAGATCGTCCCGTCGATGAGCCGCACCCAGCGTAACGACCGCCGCGCCAGCGTGCCCGACGGGCCTGTGGCGCAAGTGCCCGAGTTGCGATTCGGTGCTCTATCTCCCCGAGCTGGAGAAACACCAGAACGTCTGCCCCAAGTGCCAGCACCACCTGCGACTCACGGCACGCAAGCGGCTCAACTGGTTCCTCGATGCCGAAGGGCGCGAGGAGATCGCCGCCGACCTGCAGCCGAGTGATCGGCTCAAGTTCCGCGATTCGAAGAAGTACAAGGATCGCCTCTCGGCGGCGCAGAAGGAGACCGACGAGAACGACGCCCTGATCGCCATGCGCGGCACCCTCGACGGTTTGCCGGTGGTCGCGGTGGCATTCGAGTTCTCGTTCATGGGCGGTTCCATGGGCGCGATCGTCGGCGAGAAGTTCGTGCGCGCGGCGAGCCTGGCGCTGGAGCAGGAGATCCCGCTGGTGTGCTTCGCCGCTTCCGGCGGCGCGCGCATGCAGGAGGCACTGTTCTCGCTGATGCAGATGGCCAAGACGTCCGCCGCGCTGGAGAAACTCAAGCAGGCTGGGGTGCCCTACATCTCGGTGCTGACCGATCCGGTGTTCGGCGGTGTCTCGGCGTCGCTGGCGATGCTCGGCGACCTCAACGTGGCCGAACCCAATGCGCTGATCGGCTTTGCCGGTCCGCGGGTGATCGAGCAGACCGTGCGCGAGAAGCTGCCGGAAGGGTTCCAGCGCAGCGAGTTCCTGCTCGAGCACGGCACCGTCGACATGATCGTCGCGCGCCCCGAACTGCGGGCGCGGCTGGGCAGCGTGCTGCGTACCTCACCCATCAGCCGTCAGCGGAGGGTGAGGCCGAGGCGGATTTCTCGCCGCTGCCGGACGAGGCCGACGCCTCCCAGGCGCCGCGCTGAGATGTCCGCGGCGCTGGATGCATGGCTGGCGCGACTCGAGCGCCAGCATCCCGTCGCCATCGAGCTCGGCCTCGAGCGGGTCGCCAGCGTGGCGCGCGCCTGGGGCTGAACGAGCGGCCGCGGCGGGGCAGTGGTCACCGTGGCCGGCACCAACGGCAAGGCTCGACGGTGGCGCTGCTCGAACGCCTGGCGGCGTCCCACGGCCTCACCACCGCCTGCTACACCTCTCCCCATCTGCTGCGCTACAACGAGCGCCTGCGTCTCGACGGCGAGCCGGCGGAGGATACGCTGCTGGTCGAAGGCTTCGAGCGGGTCGAGGGGCGCGCCTGGCGGGTGAGGCGGTGAGTCTCACCTACTTCGAGGCCGGCACCCTGGCGGCGCTGTGGGCGATCGCCCAGCGCCAGCCGCAGCTGGCGATCCTGGAGGTCGGGCTGGGCGGGCGACTCGATGCGGTCAATGTGGTCGACCCCGATATCGCGGTGATCACCACCATCGCCCATGACCATGCCGACTTCCTGGGTGACGATCTCGACGGCATCGGCTTCGAGAAGGCCGGCATCCTGCGTCAGGAGCGCCCGGCGGTGCTCGGCAGCCGCGAGCTGCCTGCCAGCGTCTCGGCCCGTCTCGAGGCGCTGGCCGCGCCGGCCTACTGGCTGGGCCAGGCGTTCGCACCCGAGGCACACGATGGCGGCTGGCGGTGGCAGGGCAGCGACGCCCAGGGGGCGCGCTATGAACTCGATAGCTTGCCCGATCCGGGCCTGCCGCTGGACAATGCCGCGGTGGCGCTGCAGGTATTGACGCTGCTCGGCATCACCCCGCAGGGCGACGCCGTGCGCGAGGCGCTCGCCACGGTATCGCTGCCCGGACGTCTACAGTGGCTGGGCAACTGGTGTCTCGACGTGGCGCACAATCCCCACGCGGCGGCCTACGTGGCCGAGCGGCTGGCGGCGCGGCCGCAACCGGCGCGGCGCATCGGGCTGCTCGGTGTGCTCGGCGACAAGGACGCCGAGGCGCTGATCGCGGCGCTCGGCTCGGCGGTCGACGCCTGGGTGGCGGTCGGGCTCGACGGCCCGCGCGGGCGCTCGGCGGCCAAGCTGGGTGAAGCGATCGAGTCCGTCGGAGCGCCGCTGCTGGCCTGCTGTGATTCGCCAGTGGCAGGCGTGGCATGGCTGCGCGAGCGACTCGGCGCTGACGAGGAGGTGCTGGTATGCGGCTCCTTCCTGACCGTGGCCGAAGCCCTCGGCGCGCTGACGGCGGCGGCCGATTGAAGGGCGCGGTACACCGGATCGGCATTTTTCATCGCCTCGGCCAATGGATGACCGGGGTTCGAACAGGCCCGCTTGAGGAGGTCTTATGAAGTACGGATGGCGTGAACGGATCAGTGGTGCGGTCATTCTGGTGGCCTTGGGGGCGATCTTCGTGCCGATGCTGTTCGACGATCCCGAGCCGCGTCAGCAGGGTCCGGAGCCGGTGATGGTGATCGAGCAGCCGGTGGATGGGGGCGAGGCGCGCCAGCGCATCATCGAAGCGCCGCAGCCCCCCGCTTCGGTGGCCCAGCGCGACAGCAGCGGCGACACCGGCGCGGTGCCCGAGCCCGACACCCGCGCCCAGCTGGGCGGCGGTGCGGATAGCTTCGGGCAGGGAGCGGGCGCTGGGCAGAGCAGCGGCAGCGGCAGCGGCAGCGGCGCGGACAACACGGGCGGCGGTTCGCAGGCGACCCAGCCGCGCACCGACCCGATCGCCGAGCTAGCGCAGTCGGATACCAGCCAGCCGGCCAAACGCCAGGCGCCGGCCGCTCAGCCGGCACCTGCCAAGCCCGAACCGGCACCCAGCACCCCCACGCGTACCGCGGCCAGCAAGGATGGCGGCTGGGTGGTGCAGGTCGGCAGTTTCGGACAGAAGGACAACGCCACGCGGCTCGCGGCCAAGCTCAAGGAACAAGGCTTCGCCGCCTATTCGCAGCCACGCGACAACAATCTGACCTCGGTCTACGTCGGGCCTTTCGCCTCCTCGGAGGCGGGCGAGAAGGCGCGCGCCGAACTCAAGCAGTCCGCCAACCTGTCGGGACTCTTGATTCGCAAACCGGGTAGCTGATGACACTCACCTGGCTCGACTACGCCTTCCTGCTGGTATTGACGATCTCGATGCTGGCAGGTTTCATGCGTGGCCTGATCCGTGAGGCGCTGGGCCTGGGGGCGTGGATCGTCGCACTGCTCGCAGCGCGGGTCTTCGCGAAGCCGCTGGGGGAGATGCTCGAACCCTACATCTCTCACCCGGACGCGCGCCTGGTCCTCGGCTTCGTCCTGGTGATCTTCGTCGTGGTGATGGTGTGCGGCTTCGTCATCCGCCTGCTCAATGCGGCGGTCGAGTGGGTCGGGATGGGGTTTTTCAACCGGGTCGCCGGCGCCTGCTTCGGCCTGGCCCGGGGGGCGGCGATCCTGGTGATCGCCACCGTGGTGATCGGGCTGACGCCGCTGGCTCAGCTGAGCGCCTGGCAGCAGGCCCAGCTGCGCCCCGCCTTCGAGTCGCTGCGGGCCTGGGCGGTAGTCCAGCTCGAGGACTGGAACGTGGACGCATCGCAGGCGGAGGACGCCATGCGGCGTCTGCCGTTGACGCTGCCGGGTACGATGAATTCGACAGTCGAGCAGAGCGGCCGCGCCGCGCCACCCCCGGGTGGCGCGCCGGCTGCGCAACCGGCGCCCTGAGGGGCGCAATCAAGCGAGGTAAGGCGGCATGTGCGGTATCGTGGGCCTCATGGCCAATGAAGCGGTCAATCAGTCGATCTATGACGCGCTGACGGTTTTACAACACCGCGGACAGGACGCCGCCGGCATGATGACCTGGGATGACGGTCGGTTTCTGCTGCGCAAGAACAACGGGCTGGTGCGGGATGTCTTCCACACCCGCCACATGAAGCGTCTCCAGGGCAACCTGGGGATCGGCCACGTGCGCTACCCCACGGCGGGCTCGGCGAGCGAGGCGGAGTCGCAGCCGTTCTACGTCAACTCGCCCTACGGCATCACCCTGGCGCACAATGGCAACCTGACCAATTCCGACCAGCTCAAGCAGGAGCTGTTCTCCTCCGATCTGCGCCACATCAACACTAGCTCCGACTCGGAGGTGCTGCTCAACGTGTTTGCCCACGAGCTGGGCAAGCAGGGGCTCTACCTCACCCCCGAGGACATCTTCGATGCGGTGCGCCGGGTGCATCGGCGCTGCCGCGGCGGCTACGCCGCGGTCGCCATCATCAGTGGCTTCGGACTGGTCGCCTTCCGTGACCCCCACGGCATCCGCCCGGTGGTCTACGGCACTCGCGAGGGCGTCGACGCCGAGGGGCGCCCGGGCCAGGAGGTGATGATCGCCTCCGAGTCGGTGGCGCTCGATGTCAGCGGCTTCGAGCTGGTGCGCGATCTGGCCCCGGGCGAGGCGATCTTCGTCGACATGCACAAGAATGTGCACACTCAGCAGTGCGCCGATCGACCCCAGCTGACCTCGTGCATCTTCGAGCACGTCTACCTGGCGCGCCCGGATTCGAAGCTCGACGGTGCCTACGTCTACGGCACCCGCATGCAGATGGGGCGCAAGCTCGGCGACCGCATCCAGCGCGAATGGCCGCAGCACGACATCGACGTAGTGATCCCGATCCCCGATACCTCGCGCACCACCGCGCTGGAGCTGGCGCAGCACATCGGGGTGACCTTCCGTGAAGGGTTCATGAAGAACCACTACATCGGCCGTACCTTCATCATGCCGGGGCAGACCCAGCGCAAGAAGTCGGTGCGCCAGAAGCTCAACGCCATCGGCAGCGAGTTCGCCGGCAAGAACGTGCTGCTGGTGGACGACTCGATCGTGCGCGGCACCACCTGCAAGCAGATCATCCAGATGGCCCGGGACGCCGGCGCCAACAAGGTCTACTTCGCCTCTGCTGCTCCCGCCGTGCGTTACCCCAACGTCTACGGCATCGACATGCCGGTGGCCTCCGAGCTGATCGCCCATGGCCGCAGCGACGCCGAGGTGGGTGAGCTGATCGGCGCCGATCGTCTGATCTATCAGGATCTGGAGGATCTCAAGGCGGCCTGCCGCGAGGTCAACCCGGCCCTCGACGACTTCGACTGCTCGGTGTTCGATGGCAGCTACGTCACCGGCGATATCGACGAAGCCTATCTCGCCGCGCTCGAGGCCGCTCGCAGCGATGCGGCCAAAGAGGGGCGCGAGCGGGTCAATGCCGTGGTCGACCTGCACAATGACAGCTCGGACGACTGAGCCGGTGCGCCTCGCCGCCGGCGGGGCCGCCTCAGTCTGGACCTAGACGATATTCAGGAGTGTACCCGCATGCCCCTAGATGACGACCCAGACGACGATCTCTCGCTCGGTCTCGAGACCCTGGCGATCCGTGCCGGCCATGAGCGCACCCATGAGCAGGAGCACGGCGAGCCGATCTTCCCCACCTCGAGCTTCGTCTATGGCAGCGCCGCCGAGGCCGCGCGCAAGTTCAAGGGCGAGGAGCCGGGCAACGTCTACTCGCGCTTCACCAACCCCACCGTGCGCAACTTCGAGCAGCGCCTGGCGGCGCTCGAGGGCGGTGAGCGCTGTGTCGCCACCAGCTCGGGCATGGCGGCGATCCTCGACCGTGCTGGCGCTGCTGCAGGCCGGTGACGAAGTGATCGTGTCGCGTTCGGTATTCGGCTCCACCATCGCGCTGTTCGACAAGTATCTGGCCAAGTTCGGCGTGGTGCCGCGCTATGTGGAACTCAACGATCTCGCCGGCTGGGAAGCGGCGATCACGCCCAAGACCAAGCTGCTGTTCGCCGAGACGCCCTCCAACCCGCAACGAGCTGGTCGATATCGCCGCGCTGGCGGAACTGGCCCACCGCCACGGCGCCTGGCTGGCGATCGACAACTGCTTCCTGACCCCGGCACTGCAGCGCCCGCTGGCGCTGGGCGCCGACCTGGTGATCCACTCGGCGACCAAGTATCTCGATGGGCAGGGGCGGGCGATCGGCGGCGCCGTGGTCGGCCGCGATCAGGAGCTGGAGCAGCTGTTCGGCGTGGTGCGCACCTGCGGCCCCTGCATGAGTCCATTCAATGCCTGGATCTTCCTCAAGGGGCTGGAGACGCTGAGCCTGCGCATGCACGCGCACAGCCGCAATGCCCAGGCCCTGGCCGAGTGGCTGGAGCAGCAGCCGGCGGTGGCGCGGGTCCACTACAGCGGTCTCGCCAGCCACCCCCAGCACGCCTTGGCCCAGCGTCAGCAGCTCGGCTTCGGCGCGGTGATGGGGGTCGAGATCGCCGGTGGGCGCGAGGCTGCCTGGCATGTGATCGACCACACCCGGGTGATGTCGATCACCGGCAACCTGGGTGACGTCAAGACCACCATCACCCACCCGGGGACCACCACCCACGGCCGTCTGAGCGACGCTCAGCGCGCCTCGGCGGGGATCAGCGATGGTCTGATCCGCCTGGCGGTAGGGCTGGAGACGCTGGAGGATCTACAGGCGGATCTGGCCCGGGGCCTCGATACCCTCATGTGAAGTATCTGGCTCGGTTGACCGAAAAGCCCGCTCAGGCGGGCTTTTTCGTCTCTATTATTTCCTTTTCGTCACTAATCGATTTCCACCACCCTGGCTGTCGCCGCCGTCCGTTATCCGTATGCTGAGGTGAAACGGGAGCAGGGGCAGGGTGATGTGGCGCAATTCTCACAGCGGCTGGGGCAGGATCAGCATCGCGCTGCACTGGTTGAGCGCGCTGGCGGTGTTCGGCCTGTTCGCGCTGGGCTGGTGGATGACCGGCCTGGGCTACTATGACACCTGGTACCATCTGGCGCCTTGGTGGCACAAGTCGATCGGTATCCTGCTGCTGGCGGCGAGTCTGGCGCGGGTGGCCTGGCGCCTGACCCAGCCCACCCCGCGCGCCCACGGCGGCGCGTTCGAGCGGCGTGCCGCCCATGTCGGCCATGGGCTTCTGTATCTGCTAATGTTCGTGGTGCTGTTCTCGGGCTATCTGATCTCCACCGCCGAGGGTCAAGGCATCAGCGGTCTTCGGCTGGTTCAGCGTGCCGGCGCTGGTCTCGGGGCTGCCGGCCCAGGCGGTGGTGGCGGGTAGCGTGCCACTGGTATGCCGCCTGGGCGCTGGTGATTCTCGCCTGTGGCCCACCCTGGCCGCGCTCAAGCACCACTGGCTCGACCGTCAGGACACCTTGACCCGAATGTTGACGACGCGGCGCCGCGCGGCGTCGCTGAGTGTTTCCGAGCGCTGGTCGCCACCGGTGCTCGCGCCCCCAAGAGCTCAATCCACGAGGAGTTTCGCATGCTGCTGAAGAAGACCGCCCTGGCTGCCCTGGTCGCCGCCGCGCTGCCGCTGACCCAGGCCCAGGCCGCCGACTACAAGATCGACAGCGAAGGCCAGCACGCCTTCATCCAGTTCAAGATCAGCCACTCGGCTACTCCTATATTCTGGGTGACTTCAAGCAGTTCAATGTGACTTCAGCTACGACCCGGAGGCGCCCGAGGAGTCCAGCGTTGCGGTCAAGGTCGACGTCGACAGCCTCGACAGCAATCACGCCGAGCGCGACAAGCACATCCTGAGCGGCGACTTTCCTCGACGCCAGCCAAGTATCCGCAGGCGAGCTTCAAGTCCACCGGCTTCCAGATCGACGATGACGGCGAAGAGGAGAGATGACCGGGGAGCTGGACCCTGCACGGGGTGACACGCAAGGTGACCTTCGACGTCGATCACATCGGCGGCGGTGACGACCCTTGGGGCGGCTATCGCCAGGGCTTCGAGGCGACCACCACGCTCAATCTGGCCGACTTCGATATCGACATGAGCCAGTTCCCGGAGCCGATGCACAGCGTGGATCTCTACGTGGTACTCGAAGGCATCCGCCAGTAATCGATGGCTCGAGACCACCGCGCCGGCGCGCGATGGTTGTTCACTGACGCGACCCCGGCCTGGTGCCGGGGTTGTGTTTTTGTGCGGCATCCTTCGGGGATGTCGGCGCGGGCGTGATCGGGTCAGGCGTCGTCCAGGTAGCGCGCCACCTCGCGGCGGTCGCGGCGATGCTTGAGCCGGCGCACCCAGCGCCCGCGGCACCACAGTGAGCCGCGCCAGGCGATATCGCGCAGATCGCCCAGATTGAGCGCCTTCCAGTGGCGATCGTGGGTCGTGGCCGGGGTGGGGGCATCGCCCAGCGCCAGTAGCGCTGAGAGCAGGCCGGCGGCACGCTCACGGGTGGCGCGACGGGTGGGTTCGCCGGGGGCGCTGGGTTGGTTGACGAACACCCGCGGATCTTCGCGGCAGCGCTGGCGCGGGTCCACCTCGACCCGCCCCTGGGCATCATGGGCCAATCCGAAGATGTCGAAAGCCGGCGGTGGGCGCAGCGCTTCGACCACCAGCAGCAGGTCGGCGTCGACGGCGGTACCGTCGTCGAGGATCAGGCTGTCGCGCTCGTAGCGCGCCGCCGTCGCCACCAGCTCGAGGCGCAGGCCACGCCGCTGCAGGCGCCGGGTCAGCCAGCGGTTGGCGCGGCCGCAGGCGTCGGGCAGCGGCTGGCGCTCGTTGCCGATCAGCGCCACCGGCAGCGGACGGCCGTAGCGTTCCCCTAGCGCCAGCAGGTTTGCCGCCAGCTCCACCCCCAGGGCGCCACCGCCCAGCACCGCGACATTGGACAGGCGTCGGGCGGGGTCAGCCAGTTCGCTCTCGAGCTGCTGGCGCAGCGCCCACAGGGAATCGGCGCTGGCGCCGTAGACGCCCTGGGCGGTGTAGAAGCCAGGGATGGCCTGGGCGTCGACCACCGCTGGCAGATCGATCGACAGCCAGTCGTAGTCGAGGCGCTGGCCGTCATCCAGGGTCACACGGCGGTTGCCGCGGTCGGCGGCGACCACGCTGGCGGTCACATGGGTGGCGCCGTGGGCGGCGATGCGTGACGCGGGCAGATGCACGTCGTCGAGCTGCCACTCGCCGCCGAGCATGCCGCCGAGCCAGTCGGCGAAAGCGAACGGCTGCGGTGTGATCAGGGTGACGTCGATACCCGCCTGGGCCAGCTCGCGCGCGTGGCTGGCGACATGCAGATGGGCATCGCCGTTGCCGACGAGAAGCAGCTGCTGACGAGGAGAGGGGGGCGTGGCGTCTGACATGCCTCGATCCGGGCAGAAAACCGAACTTGAGTCTAGCATGGACAGGCACGGTGCCCGAATGCGGGCGAGGCGGGCACCGCCTTTCGAAGGTTTTTTCACCCCCCGCACGATTCGAGGAGCAGCTTCATGTCACGTCATCTTCTGCCGCAGCCGGGTCTGGGTACCTATCGTCTCAAGGAGCGGGCGGTCATCGACTCGGTGACCTCGGCGCTCGACCTCGGTTACCGCCACCTCGATAGCGCCCAGATGTACGGTAACGAGCCCGCGGTGGGCAAGGCGGTGCGCCAGAGCGGCATCCCCCGCGACGAGCTCTTTATTACCACCAAGATCTGGTGGGATCAGCTCGAGCCGGCGGCGCTCACCGCCAGCCTGGAACAGAGTCTCGACGCGTTTGGCCTCGAGCAGGTCGATCTCGCCCTGATCCACTGGCCCTCGCCCAACGACGAGGTGCCCATGGCCGACTATCTGGGGGCGCTCGACGCCTGCCGCCAGCGCGGCCTGACCCGGCATATCGGCGTTTCCAACTTCACCATCGCGCAGATCGACCAGGCGCTGGCGCTGCCCGGTGGCGAGCATCTGGTGACCAACCAGATCGAGGTCCATCCCTTCCTGGCCAACCGTGCGCTGGTCGAGCACTGCCAGGCCAAGGGGCTCGAGGTGACCGCCTACATGCCGCTGGCGGTGGGGCGGGTGATGGAGGATGCGGTACTCAAGCGCATTGCCGAGCATCACGCAGTGACCCCGGCGCAGATCGCGCTGGCCTGGGTCGCCGCCCGCGATATCATCGTCATACCGTCGTCGACCAAGCCGGAACACCAGAAGGCCAATCTCGAAGCGCTGGAGATTCGCTTGAGCGACGCCGAGATCGCCGAGATCGATGGGCTCGACCGCGGCGAGCGTATCGCCGATCCTGATTTTGCCCCGACCTGGGACGAGTAAGTTCACCTTGGACAGCGACACCCCTCCGGGCCGCTGGGCCCGAGGGTGACGCTGCGCGAATTTTTTTGCCCGGCAGCGGTCTCAAGAGGACATCGTCTTGAGAGGATCTGCCATGCGTTCTTGGACACGTCCCTGGGCCCTGGGTCTGGGTATCGGCTTGCTCGCCGCGGGCAGTGCGCTGCCGGCTTTGGCGCAAACGGCCGACAGCGCCGCAGGCGGCGATGAGTCGAGCCTGAGAGTGAAGGCTGATAGCGGCCAGCCGCAGCCGCCGGCCAACGCCTCCCAGGTCGACCGTGAGTCGATCGAGAAGTCCGGCGGGGTGGGGCGCGACAACGCCGCCTTCACCGACGGTGGTGCCCAGACGCCGGTGGATCAGCGCCCCAACGCGCTGAGCTTCGACCAGCTCGACGTCAACGGCGATGGGGTCATCGACCGTGACGAAGCGGTCAGCGCCAATCAGCAGGCGCTGTTCGAGCGGCTTGCCGACCCCGAGGCGGGCGGCATTACCCATCAGCGTTTCCGCGAAGCGATGGGTTCGGACACCCTCGCGCCCACCGATTGACCCGGCGCGCGCTTGCCGTAGCGAACTTTTCGTACCGGGCTTTTCGTGCCGACAACGCAGAACGCCCGGCCAGTGGCCGGGCGTTCTGCGTTGGTGCGCTCTCGGTGCCGTTGCTATCTCGGCCCCGTCAGTCGACCACGGCGGCGATCGCCTTGGCCACGTAGGGCAGGTTCTCGCTGGTGAAGCCGGCCACGTTGGCGCGGCCGGAGCCGACCATGTAGATGCTGAACTCGTCGCGCAGGCGCTTGACCTGCTCGGCGCTCAACCCGGTGTAGGAGAACATGCCGCGCTGAGCGGCGACGTGGGCGAAGCGCTGATCGAGGCCGTAGGGCGCAAGTGCGGCGACCAGGTCGCTGCGCAGACCGTTGATGCGGTCGCACATCTCGGTCAGCTCCTCGCGCCACACCCGTGCCAGCTCCGCCGATTCGAGGATCTCGGTGACGATGGCCGCGCCGTGGGAGGGCGGGTTGGAGTAGTTCTCGCGCGCCACGATCGCCATCTGCGAGCGCACGTTCTGCATCTGTTCGGCATTCTTGGCGATCACGATCAGGCAGCCGGTACGTTCGCGGTAGAGGCCGAAGTTCTTCGAGCAGGAGCTGGTGATCAGCACCTCGTCGAGGTTCTCGGCCATCAGTCGCACGCCGTAGGCGTCCGCTTCCAGTCCCTCGCCGAAGCCCTGGTAGGCGAAGTCCACCAGCGGCAGCAGGCCGCGCGACTTGACCACTTCCAGCACCTGTTGCCACTGCTCGCGGTCGAGATCGAAGCCCGACGGATTGTGACAGCAGGCGTGCAGCAGCACCACGTCACCCTGCGGTACTTCCTTGAGCGTCGCCAGCATGGCGTCGAAGTCGAGGCGGTTGTCGGCGCTGACGTAGGGGTACTTGCGCATCTCGATGCCGGCGGCGTCGAAGATGCCCAGATGGTTGGGCCAGGTGGGGTCGGAGAGCCAGATGCGCTTGCCCGGCAGGTTCGACTTGATGAAGTCCGCCGCCAGCCGCAGCGCGCCGGTGCCGCCCGGTGACTGGGTGGCGCTGGCACGATCGGCCGCCAGCACGGGGGAGTCGGCGCCCAGCACCAGTGGCAGCAGCACCTTGCCGTAGCGCGGATCGCCGTGCGAGCCGATATAGCTCTTGGTCTGCTCGTGCTCCAGCAGATACGCCTCGGCCTGCTTCACGGCGCGCATGATCGGCGTATGGCCGTGGGCATCGCGATAGACGCCGACGCCGAGATCGACCTTCTGCGGATTGCTATCCTGGTTGTAGGCTTCGATCAACCCGAGAATGGCATCCCCGGGAACGCGCTCGATCTTCTCAAACATTGGCGTGCACTACCTCGTCGATTCTGGCGGCCATGGTGGTAGACCGGTGGCGTCACCGGCCTGGCGTGTCGTACAAATTCCGGTATGGTTCGGCGACCTCGCGGGGCGCCCGGTTTCATGATGCCACCGCGCCTGCGCCCGCGCCACTCGCTGGCGCCGCCGCGAGACTCGCAGCCGCCGCTGCCGGCAAGGCGTCGAGCGGCGAGCTCGGCTCAGCTGAAGCCGACCACCTCGTGGGGGACGTAGGGAGCCTCCAGCGCGGCGATCTCGTCCTCGCTCAGGGTGATATCGAGTGCGCCCAGCGCTTGATCGAGATGATGCGCTTTGCTCGCGCCGACGATCGGCGCGGTGATGCCGGGTTTCTGCAACAGCCACGCCAGCGCGACCTGAGCCGGCGACACGTTGCGCTCCGCGGCCACCTGGGTCAGCGCCTCGATCACCGGGGCGTCTCGATCCTGGCCCAGGTTCCAGGCGCGCATCTGCTCGTCGCTGCGCGCGCGGGTGGTACTGCCCTCGCTGCCCACCGCCTTGCTGCCGGCGAGAATGCCGCGCGCCAGCGGGCTCCAGGGGATCACGCCCACGCCCTGGTCGCGGCACAGTGGCAGCATCTCGCGCTCCTCCTCGCGATAGATCAGATTGACCATCGGCTGCATGGTGACGAAGCGCGTCCAGCCGTTGCGCTCGGCGACGTGCTGGGCCTTGGCGAACTGCCAGGCGTACATGCTGGAGGCGCCGATATAGCGCGCCTTGCCCGCCTTGACCACCTCATGCAGCGCTTCCATGGTCTCCTCGATGGGGGTGTCGTAGTCCCAGCGATGGGTCTGGTAGAGATCGACATACTCCATCCCCAGCCGGCCGAGCGAGGCGTCGATGGCGTGGTGGATATGCTTGCGCGAAAGCCCGCGCTCGTTGGGCGAGCGGTTGCCGGTGGGGTTGTAGACCTTGGTCGCCACCACGACCTCCTCGCGCCGGGCGAAGTCGTTGAGCGCCTTGCCCACCACGCGCTCGGACTCGCCGTCGGAGTACATGTCGGCGGTATCGAAGAAGTTGATCCCGGCTTCCAGCGCCTGCTGGATGAAGGGCCGGCTCTGGGCCTCGTCGAGGACCCAGTCGCGCCAGCGTGGCGTGCCGTAGGTCATGGTGCCGAGACACAGTGGAGAGACCTTGAGCCCGGTCTGGCCGAGGCGACGTAGTTGCATGATGCGACTCCCGAGAATGAGCGTACGCCTTCTAACTTAGCAGTTAGCGTAGGGAACGCCGCGCGAGACGCGCCAAGCGGCTGCCTGCACGGGCGCTTTTTGCCCCTTGGGTGATATTTAAAAATATCTTTTTTGATATCTGAGATATCACTTGAGATGTTTAGAAACGACTATCGATGCTTTAGACTGTGGGTGCCAAGTCTCAACGGGTGGAGCGTGAAATGATCACTGGTCCTCAAATGCGTGCCGCCCGCGCCCTGCTGGGCATCGATCAGCGCGCCCTGGCGGCGTTGGCGGGCGTCTCGGTACCCACCATTCAGCGTATGGAAGCCAGCCCCGGCACCGTGCGCGGCGTCATCGGCAGCCTGACCAAGGTCGTGGAGGCGTTGGAGCGCGCCGGTGTCGAGCTGATCGGCGATGAGGCGATCAGCCAGGCCACCGGGCGCGGTGTGCGTCTCAAGACGGCGCCTGGCGAACCCTGATCCCGCCGATATCACCTTCCACGCTCGACTCGAAAGGCCTCGCTCGTCATGAAGCATGTCCGCACCGCCAAGTCGCCGGGTTTCGCGGCGCTGTTCACCCCCAAACTGGTGACCGTCCTGCGCGAGGGGTACGGGCTCGCCAGCCTGCGCGCCGATCTGATCGCCGGGCTGACCGTGGCGGTCGTCGCGCTGCCGCTGTCGATGGCCATCGCGATGGCCTCCGGCGCCTCTCCCGCCCAGGGGCTCTACACCTCGATCGTCGGTGGCTTCGTGGTCTCGCTGCTGGGCGGCAGCCGCTTCCAGATCGGCGGGCCGGCGGGCGCGTTCATCGTGCTGGTGGCGGCGACCGTGCAGGCCCACGGCATGGCAGGGTTGCTACTCGCCACCCTGTTGTCGGGGGTGATGCTGGCCATGATCGGCTGGCTGCGGCTGGGCAGTCTGATTCGCCTGATCCCCTATCCGGTCACGGTCGGCTTCACCGCCGGGATCGCCCTGATCATCTTCGCCAGCCAGCTCAAGCCGCTACTGGGGCTGACCTTCGCCGGGCAGGAGCCCGGCCCGCTGCTGGAGAAGCTGCCGGCGATCTGGCAGGCGCTGCCCACGGCCAGCCCTGTCACCATGGCGCTGGCCCTGGCGACCATCGCCACCATCGTGCTGGTCAAGCGCGTGCGGCCGCGCTGGCCGGGCATGCTGGTGGCGATAGCGGTGACCGCAGGGGCGACGGCGCTGCTGGGTCTGCCGGTGGCGACCATCGGCTCCGCTTTCGGCGGTATTCCGGAAACCCTGCCGATGCCATCGCTGCCGGCGCTCTCCTGGCACAAGGTCATCGAGGTCCTGCCCAGCGCCGTGGCCTTCACGCTGCTGGGAGCGATCGAATCGCTGCTGTCGGCGGTGGTGGCGGACGGCATGAGCGGGCGCCGCCACCGCGCCAACTGCGAGCTGGTGGCGCAGGGGGTGGCCAACGTCGCCTCGGCGCTGTTCGGCGGTATCTGTGTCACCGGCACCATTGCGCGCACGGCCACCAACGTGCGGGCCGGCGCCGTGAGCCCGATCGCCGGCATGCTGCATGCGCTGTTGTTGTTGCTGTTCATTCTGTTGGCGGCCCCGCTGCTGGACTATATCCCGCTGGCGAGCCTCGCCGGGGTGCTGGCGGTGGTGGCCTGGAACATGATCGAGAAACACGCTTTCGTCAGTCTGCTGCGGGCGTCGCGGGGCGATGCCGCGGTACTGTTGATCACGCTGCTACTGACGGTCTTCCGCGATCTGACCGAGGGTATTCTGGCCGGCACGCTGCTGGGCGCGCTGCTGTTCATCCAGCGCATGTCGCGCACCGTGGGGCGGCGCAGGTGCCCTGGGTGCCGGAGGACGTGGCGGATACGAGCTTCGACTACCGTGACACAGGGCTGTCACCCGCCGACCCCGAGCTGGTGGTCTATCGGTCTCCGGCGCCTGGTTCTTCGGCGCCGCCACCTCGATCGAGTCGATCCTTTCGCGGGTGTCCGACCGCCACCGCGGGCTGATTCTCGACTTCACCGAGGTACCCTTCATCGATGTCATGCCGCCGCGCGCTGGAGGGCATGCTGAGCGCCTCGCGGCGTGCCGGTATCCGCATTGCGCTGACCGGCACCCACAGTGACATGCGGCGGATGCTGTTCGCCAATGGCGTGCGCCCACCGCTGGTCAGCTACGAACGCTCCATCGAGGCGGCGGTGAACAAATTGCGGCGTGCGTCGGCCGAGACGTAGTCCCGTCAAGATTCAGGCCGGCCAGCACTCGGGTGATCAGGGTATCGGGCGCAGCGCTGGGGGCCGAGGTTGCGCGGCGCACGACGTCAGATCCCGCGCCGAGCGTGCTGTCGACTTGCCGCAGGTGTCTCGCTGTTACCCGGATCGTCATGACCTGAAACCGTAACCTTGGCATAATGCGGCGCTTCACGAGCACCCGCGGTAGCGCCATGGGCGGGTGCGGTTTTTCCTGTCTGGAGTCGACATGACCGCCTGGAACAAGCTGCTGGTCGCGACGACGCGGCTGCTCGATCTGCATGACAGCGCCCATGAGCCGGGGTCGCCCTTTGTCCAGGTCACCCAGGAGCAGCGGCGCGGCCTGCGTGACGGCTACTGGCTCGACCTGGGCTGCCTGCTGCTCGACTACCTGCTCGAGGTGGATTTCGCCACCAACAGTGCCTTCGTCACTCAGCGCCGCTGCCTTTCGCATCTGCGCGGCGAATACCCGTCGTTGCCGGCGGACGATCTGAGCTTCGTGATCAATCTGCTCGCCACCCCCAGCGAGGTTCACTATCGCGAATGGCAGGCCGGCCCCGCCGATGACGAACTGGCGCCGGGCGAGCGCAGGGTGCGCAGTACCAAGCGCACCGCGCTGATCGAAAAGCAGGGGCAGACCGGCCAAGTGCGCCTCACCCCGAGCGGACGCCAGGCGGTGACCCTGGCCAGCCAGGTCGAGGATCTGCTCTATTCCGAGTATGACGCGGCCAAGGTGGTAGCGGCGTTGTCTCGGGGTGACTACGCCCGTGTGCCCGATATCACCCAGCAGATCCTGATGGCGATCCGCGCACTGACCCAAGAGCTGCGCCGGGTGCGCGAGAACCCCACCCATGAGGGCAAGCTGGCGGCGCTGGAGGAGAACGAGCGCCACTACCACAACGCCTTGAGCACGATCCAGAACACTCTGCTCAGCGCCCGCGCTCAGCTCGCCGCGCCCGGCGTCGCCGAGCACTTCGCCCACTGGTCCGAGCAGCAGGAGGCGGAGTGGGACCTGCGCATGCTCTCGGGGGCGATCGGGCGCGTGCTCAACGCCATCGAAAACCTCTCGCGGCGCCTCTCCGAGCTGCTCTCCGACATCGCCGAGGGGCGCATCCAGTCGATGGGTGTGATCGACTTCGCCGGGCTGGCCCAGCGCCTGCTGCTGGCGCCACCGCCACAGCGTCTGCAGGACGCGGTAGTGGCGCGCATGATGCCGCTGGGCACGCAGGTGGCGATGCCCCGGGTGGAGACGCTGCTGCCGCTGGTGGAGACCCGCCGCGCCGAGCGCAGCGGTGCCGCGCTGGTGTTCGACGAGGCCGGCGACCGGCCCGGTGCCGACCCGCTGCTGGCGCGCTATCTCAAGGCGCGTGGCCCGGCACTGCGCCAGCGTCTGCGTCAGGCGCCGCTGTCGCTGCCTGAAGCACTGCGCGAGGGTTGGCATCGCTTCGACGACGAAGCGCTCGACTGTCTGCCCCAGCTGCTCAACACCTTCGTCGATACCCAACTGCTCGACGACCATCTCAGCGTGGGGATCGACGACACCCCCTTCGCCATCGAATTGCCCGACGGGCGCCGGATCGAAGGCGCCGTCACACCGTCGCTGCGCGTACGCGAGACGACGCTGCCAGACCAGGACGTTTGACTATGAACATGATGGAAATGGGCGAAGTGGTCGCCTACCTGCTGCGCTATCGCACCGCCGAGCGCGTCCCCAGCGGCGGCCGCAAGCGGCGTGCCGCGCGCGAGGGTCAGCTCTCCGAGCGTGATGTCTGCGCGCTGATCGATGACGCTCAGGAGAGCGAGCGCGAGGCGCTGCGCGACTTCCTTGCCGGCCAGGGCATGCGTCTCAAGGTGTTCGAGGCCGGTGACTATCCCGGTATCGCGCCGGGCTCGCGCTTCTTCGCGCTACTGCCGGACCCGGAGCTGGAGCAGCCGCCGCTTTATACCCGCGATGCGGTGTTCGAGGCGCTCAAGCTGCGCCAGGAGAGCCGCGCCGAGCTGGCACTGTGGTATCTGCAGCTGTGGCTGCTGCTGCACACCCTGATCTACACCCGCCTCAACCGCGCACTCTCCGATGTCAGCCGCTATCAGGAGGCGACCTTCGTCACCCGCGAGCTGGTCGAGCTGGTGCGCGATCAGCTCGAGATTCTGCGCGGGCTGGGCGAGAGCGCCCCGGAGAACAGCCGGGTGCTGCTCGACGAGCGCGGCGAGGATATCCCGCGCAGGGTCAAGGCGTTCATCGATCTGCTGGTGCGCGCCGGGCATCTCGATCTGGTGCGCGAGACCGGCGATGAGGACGTGTGGCAGCAGACCCTGCTGGGGGCCCTCGAAGCCGAGCAGATCGGCGTGCACCACCTGACCCATCTGATCGCACTGACCGCCGCCGAGGGTAGCGACGGCGAGCGTTTGCTGGCGACGGCGGAAACGCCCGACGCTGAGGCACACTCCCAGTCGAGCGCCGCTGAAGAAGGTGAGGCGAACACCATGGCAGCGGACGAGCCCGTCGCCGCGGAGGACGAGGCCGCAGCCGCCGGGTCGCAAGGCAAGGCCCCCGGTGCCCAGGAAGACGAGGAGCCGCGTCAATGAGCGTCATTCATCGCATCGAGATCGCCAACCTGCTCAACAAGCACGGTGATATCGCCTCGCCGTGGGAAGCCAAGATGCGCCACCTGCTGATCGATCTGCGCGGGCAGTCGAGCGCGATCAGCATGGAGAACGGTTTCGGCAAGACCACCATGGCCGAGGCGTTGATCGGCATGCTCTCGCGCGACCGCCAGCTGCTCACGCGCACGCGGCGCAAGTGCTCGCCCTCCAAGGTCGCCGGTGAAGCGCGCAGCTGGACCCATCTGCGGGTCGAATTCCGCGCTCAGCAGGGCAGCACCCAGCAGGACGACATGCTCGCGGTGGCCGGCGAAGAGGTCGCCGGCGAGACCTTCGTCTTCGGCATGTACGGCTACAGCGACGGCAGCGGCCTGGTGTTCTACCACTACCCGGGTCAGCTCTCCGACGTGCCGGTGCACCATATCACCCGTGACGGCAAGCTGGCGCTCTACGCCAATGCCGACTTCCAGAGCCTGATGCGCGCCCACGGGGTCACCCGCGCCACCAACCGCGAAGAGTGGCTGGAGGCGGTCGGGGTGCACATCTCGCGGCGCGAGCTGGCCCAGCTGGCGGCGTTCCAGAAGGAGGGCGGCGCCGACAAGCCAGATCTTCAACGCGATCAAGCCGCGCGCCGGCGAGAAGGCCGACCAGGCATTCTTCTACGAAGTGCTGGCGCCGCAGATTCTCTCCGGTGCTACCCGCGGCGAGACCGACGAGGAAGAGGAGCTGATCGAGGACGTCATCCTCAACTCCGGCACCCGCATCACCGAGCTGCGCCATCGCCTGGCCGAAGCCGAGAGCGATCAGCAGCGCGCCGACGACAAGGTCGAGCGGCTCGCCACCCTCAATGAGGAGGGCGAGAGCCTGCTCGAATCACGGCGCCAGCTGGCCGCGCTGGACGCCTCGCTGCTCGAGGCCGAGCGTCTGCTCGGTGGCCAGGCGCTGGCGCCGCTGCCGGGGCTGCCAGGCCAGCGCGATGGCGCCGAGACGCTGGAAGCCGGCGTCGCCGAGGCGGCGAGCGGACTGGCCTGGGCGATCGGCGACACCGAACGCCCGCGGGTCTCCACCTGGCTGCTGGCCAAGCTGAGCCGCCAGGCCGAGCGCAACGTGCGCCTGGCGCTCTCCGAGCGCGGGGCGCGGGTCGACACCCACCGCCGCCTGGTGCATCTGCCCCAGGCGAGCTGGATCGTGGCGCGAGACATCGGCCATGTCGCCTTCGATCAGGCGCGTGCCTGGCTCGCCGACAGCCACGCCTTCGCCGATGACGCCGCGCGCTACCGCGCCCTGGGTGTGCTCGACGAGGCCGCCGAGGCGTTCGAAGGCCTCGACGGCAACCGCTTCCGCGAAGAAGTGATCGCCGACCGCGAGTATCGCCGCTCACTGCGTCTGGACGCCGAGCAGCTCGACGAATCGCTGGAGCGCCTGGAGCAGGAGCGCGAGCAGCTGGAGTCGCGTCAGCGCGACTTCATCGACAACCAGAGCGTCTACACCCAAGCGCTCGCCGAGGGGCTGTTCAGCGAAGCCGAGCTGGAGACGCCCGAGGCGACCCGCGAGGTCGCCCGCGAGGCGCTGGAACAGGCGCGCCGCGAGCATGCCGAGCACCTCGGGCGCATGGGCGAGCTCAAGCAGCCGGCGCAGTGGTATGCGGACTTCGAACGCGAACACCCCGATGCCACGCCGGAAGCGGTGCTTGCCCTCAAGCAGGAGCGACAGGAGACGCTGGAAGCGGAACTCGGCGAGTGGGATGCCCAGGCCGCCAATCTCAACGCCCAGCGCGAGCGTACCCTCCAGGCAGTGCAGCGCGCGCGAGCAGCGCCAGCGGCTCGAGGGCGAACTGGCGCCGCTGGCCGCCGGACGTCAGGCGTGGCAGGCGTTCAATGAACAGTGGCCTACGCATTCGGCGATCGGCTTCTGGGACGCGCGGCGCAGCGCGTTGAGCGAGCACGAGCAGATCCTCGCCGATGCGCGCCGCGAGCTGGCCGATCTCGACGCGCGTCTAGGGCGTCTGGCGCCGCTGGAAGACGCCGCCGAACGCTACCGCCACTGGCACGCCGATGCCGCGCCGGTGCATCTGCGCGACACCCTTTATCGCCAGTCGCGGGAGTGCCAGGACCGGCTGCACGAACTGAGCCAGCAGCGCAGCGAGCTCAAACGCCTGGTGCAGGCGCAGGCGGACTTCGGCGACTGCAGCGAGCAGTCGCCGGAGGCGTGGCTCAAGGATGCCAAGGCGCGCTATCCGCGGCTGCTGCGCGAGCGTGAAGGGCTCGAAGAGGCGATCGAAGCCCGCGAGCGCTATCTGCAGAGTCTGAGTGGGGACCCGCTGGCGCGGCTGGCGGCGGAGAGCGACGCGCAGCGCCTGCTGACGGCAAGCGAGATCGCCTTCCGCCCGCTGCACGAGGTACTGGCAGCAGCCGAGGCCGACACCCAGGTACGCCGCGACTGGCTGGCCCAGGCCGCGGGGCAGCTGTTCGCACCGGTGGTCGAGGGCGAGGCGGCAGCGCGTGAAGCCGCGCAGTGCCTGATCGATGGCGGCTGCGGGGTGCCGGTGCTCGAAGGAGAGCGGCTGCGTGCCACGCTGGCCCGCGGCGAGCTGCCGCTGGGCGCGATTCAAGGCGTGGAGACGCTGGCGGTCAAGGCGGCGTTGGACCCGGCCTATCTCACCGCGCTGCGCGACGAGACCCAGCAGCGCCTCGAGATCGACCACCAGCGCCTGGCGGCATTGGGCGCCGAGATCGAGCGTCTCGACCCGCACGGCGAACGCTTCGCTCTGGCGCTGCGCGCGGCCGAGGCCGTGAGCCGCGAGGCAGCGGTGGAACTGGCTGCCCTGGAGGAGCGCCAGGCCCGCCTCCTCGCCGAACAGGAGGCGCTGACGCCACGCCTCGGCGAGGCCGCGCTGAAGGCGATCGACGACTATCAGCGCTTCCTTGAGGAGGGGGGCGAGGCGGCGCTGGCCGCGGCGCGCCAGGCGCGCGCCCAGGTCGAGCAGCGCCTGGCCGAGCACACCCCCGAGCGCGAACGTCTGGCGCGGGAGTTCGAGACCCACGGCGAAGGCTGGCTGGCGGCGGAGCGCTTCGCCAGTGCCGGCGGTGTCGAACGTCTGGAGGAGATCGACGCCAGCCTCGCGGCGGTGGCCGAGGAGGCAGCGGAACTCGAGGAGACCTTGGCCGAGCTGACGCTGGAGAGCGAGGCGCTGGACGCACGACGCGACAGCCATCGCGAGCAACTGCGCCAGCTGTTCGCCGACGGTGAGCGCGAGCGTCTGCGCCGCCTGGCGGCGTTCGTCGCCGAGGGCGGCCCCGGCTTCATGGCAGCAGGCCGAGCAGCGCGAGGCGCGCTGCAGGCCGCTCTGACCGCGACCAGTCGGCGCGCCGACTTCGATTTCGAGCGCATTCGCGCCTTCCTTGACGTGCGCGACGAGAAGGGCGGCAACCGCACCCTGGAGCGCGATATTGGGCGGCTCAAGCAGACGCTCAAGGAGACCCGCGACAAGCGCCGCCACAACGGCCGTGAGCAGGAAACGCTGGAGAGCCGTCTGGCGCGCCACCAGCAGGCGCTCAATATCACCGACCAGCTCGCCGTGGCTTGGCTCGAAGTGCTGCGCCAGCTGCCCGAGGGCTGGGCCGAGCGCGCCCTGGCCGATGCCGGCGCCGGCTGGCCGCAGGACCACGACGAGGCCGAACGCCTCGACGCCGCGCTGGCCGACTGGCGGCGCTGGGCGCACGCCTCGCTCGACCCTGAAGATAGCGAGGCCTTCGACCCGGTGGCGTTCGAAACTTGCCAGCAGACCCTGCTCGACGGCTTGGGCGGGCTCAATCTGGGCGAACGCGCGCGCAATCGCGAGCGCCAGGCCCGCGATGTCACCGCGCGTGAGAAGGCGCTGGCGCTGTCGCTGGAAGCGGCCAGCGCCAGCCGGCTGTTCAACGAGTCAGAGCGCGCGCGTCTGGGCACCCTGGAAGGGGTCAGCCACGCGGCGCTGGAGTCCTTGCGCGGTCTCCACCGTCAGTTGCAGGGACAGCTCGACGAGCACCGTACTCGGGTCGCCCGGTTGCACACCTCGCGTGAGCAGATCGAGGACACTCTGGTCGAACGTCTGAGTTCGATCATCATCGATGCCGCCGGCAATCTCGAGATCCTCAAGCGGGTGGCGAGCCGCTCGAGCGACGGCGGTGCCTACTTCGAGGTCAAGGCGGCGCTGATCGCCGACGACGCTGTGCGCGAGCTGATCCAGCAGCTGCTGGCGGACATCGACGCCCACCTGGCGGTGCAGCGGCGGCGTCTGGAGCAGTCCGGCGAGGCTGCCCAGAACAAGGGCGGGCGCGACGACGAGCTGACCCGGCAGATTCGCCGGCGTATCTATCGTGGGCTGTTCCAGGCGGTGAGTATCCGCATCAAGCACGATGCCATCCGCCCACACGGGCGGCTGTTCTCGCTCAACGAGGACATGTCGGAAGGACAGCGCGAGGCGGTATCGCTGATGTGGCTGGTCAAGCTCTCGGAGTTCGCCATCGAGCGCGAGCTGCGCGAGCTGCCGGGAACCCACAAGCGCCGCGCGCGGGCCAGCCGCGAGAGCGTGATCCTGCTCGACGGGCTGTTCTCCAAGCTCTCCCACCGGCGTCTAATCCAGGACTCGCTGGAGTCGTTGCGCAACACCCGCGGGCGCTTCCAGATGATCGGGCTGATCCACAACCCCAACTACGAGAACGACCCGAGCATCTTCCCCACCTACCTGGTGGGCAGCGTGATCGGCGGCCAGCAGGGGCAGGGTGGGCACGTCATCGTGCGCGACGGGCGCCAGGTCGCCCCCGAGGAGACCGGGCGCGGCAGCGGTGAGGCGAGCCTGTTCGGCATCCACGTCACGCCGGCCACCGCGGAGTAGTGGCTAGAGACTGACGGCTGTGCGGCCTCGGCGAGAGGCCGCGCAGCGTGACACTCGGTTCAGCGCAGTACGCAGTTCAGCACCTGGCTCAGCGCGGGGCATCGTAGCGGCCCTGGCGCGCGTGCGAGAACACCACCTGCCACAGCTGTAGCTCGCGGGCGCGAAAGGCCCCGGCGCAGGCGCCCAGATAGTAGAGGAACATGCGCTTGACGCGCTCGCTGTAGTGATCGGCGATCTCGTGCCAGTGGTGGAGCAGGTTCTCCTGCCACGCCATCAGGGTGGTGTCGTAATCCGGGCCGAAGTTCTGCCAATCCTCCATCACCAGCTTGCCCTCGCTGGCATCACTGATCTGCTGTACCGAGGGCAGCACGCCATTGGGGAAGATGTACTTGTTGATCCAGGGGTCGGCGCTCACCTCGTTGGTGTTGGAGCCGATGGTGTGCAGCATGAACAGCCCGCCCGGCTTGAGCAGCCGCGTGACGGTGTCGAAATAGGTGGCGTAGTTGCGCTGGCCGACGTGCTCGAACATGCCGATCGAGACGATGCGGTCGAATTCGCCGTCGAGATCGCGGTAATCCTCCAGCAGAATCTCCACCGGTAGTGCCGCGCAGCGCTCGCGGGCGAGCTTGGCCTGCTCCTCGGAGATGGTGATGCCGGTCACTTCGACGCCATAGTGGCGCGCGGCGTGCTCGGCAAAACTGCCCCAGCCGCAGCCGATGTCGAGCACCCGCATGCCCGGTTCGAGCGCCAGCTTGCGGCAGGCCAGGTCGAGCTTGGCGACTTGGGCCTGGTGCAGCGTGGTCGCCTGTTTCCAGTAGGCGCAGGAGTAGCACAGGGTGGCATCGAGCATGCGCGTGAACAGGTCGTTGCCGAGATCGTAGTGCTCGCGGCCGACGATATAGGCGCGCGCCTTGCTCTGCAGGTTCATGAAGCTCGAGCGCAGCCGGTAGAGCAGCCGCCCCGCGGGCGTGTGGGCGGCGCCGCCGAGCCCGTGGCGCAGCAGGCGGTGCATCATCTCGTCGATGCGTTCGCACTCCCACCAGCCATCCATGTAGGCTTCGCCGAAGCCGATCGAGCCCTGTCGCACGATGCGCGCGAACAGATCGGGGTGGTGGACACGAATGTCCCAAGGCTGGCTGCCGTTGAGGGTGACGCCGGAACCTTCGAGCATCTTCTCGATGGTGTGGCGGGCGCGGGTATCGGGTAGTGCCACGGGGGCCATGGGTGAATTACTGATCATCGTCGTTCCTCGCATGGAGCGCGTGGCGCTCCCCCGGCCGCACGGCGATGCCAGGGCGTACATGCGATGAAAGCCGAGAGGGAGAGGCATGAGATGACGCGAGTGACGGCCTATCCCGGTTGGCGTCTCGATTCGCCTAAAACGACCCGAGCGATGAACGATGGCGGATGAGGAGCGGTGTGGCGCCTGTTCCCTAAGCGTTACCCGGTGGCGACCGGTGCCACCGGGCAATTACATTGCGTGCTAACTTCTTTACCCTTCTTAGCGTAGCGCGCCTGGACGATTATTCCAGCTCTTCGTTGGGGATTGGTGACGCCAGGCTTTCTCTTCTGCGTCACCGGCATCGGCAGGGCACGCGTCGAGTGCTAGTCTCGGCCTGAAAGGGCCGGCGATGATGACCGTCGACATCCGCATATCCGAACGAGCGACGACTATGAGCAGTGACGATATTAAAAGCGACATGAACGACGAGCGCCAGGCGTCCATGCAGGTGATCGTGGACCTCTGCGTGGTGCCTCTGGGCGTCGGTGTCTCGGTATCCGAGTACGTGGCAGCGTGTCAGCGGGTGATCGAGGCCTCGGGGCTCGGCTACCGCATGCATGCCTACGGCACCAATATCGAAGGGCCTTGGGACGCGGTGATGGCAGTGGTCAAGGCGTGCCATGAGCGCGTTCACGCCATGGGTGCGCCACGCATCACCACCACGCTGAAACTGGGTACCCGCACCGACCGCGAGCAGCGCATGGACGACAAGGTCGCGAGCGTCGAGACGCGCCTGCGCGCCTCTGCCCCGGGCGGTTCCAAAACGTAGCCTCGGCAGCGCCTGGCGGCGTGCCCGCCACGCTGGCGACTGACAGCGGTCGGTGTCGGGCAGCGGCTCAAAAAAATCGGCCCCGGGCGAGCGCGCCGGGGCCTGAGTCTCAGGGGGTGTCAGTCGTTCAGCGGCAGCGGATGGTCCAGGTCGCCTTGTAGCCATCGCCTTCCTGGGTGGCCGCCTGCAGCTCGGTATCTTCGTTGACCGTGGCGCCCTCCATCTGGGCATTGACCTCGGCCGCCTTTCTGGCGCCATCGTTGGGTCCGAGGATCTGCTGCTTGACGATCACGAACTCCTCACGATCTTCGGACTCGCACTGCTCCAGGGCACGCTCCTTGGCGTTCTCCAGCGCCTCGTCCTGATCGTCGCCCAGGCCGGTGACCACGTACTGCGAGCTGTCCTTCTCCAGTGAGCTGCTGTCGCTGGCGCAACCGGCCAGGGCGGTCAGCGAGAGGCCGGCGGCGAGGGCGATCAGCAGACGTTGTCGAGAGTCGGAAGGGTCATATCACATTCTCCTTGTGCACAAATTACGGTATCTCATCCGGGTACCGATAAGGTTGAGTCTAGATGCTCGCGCCGTCTTCGCAAGTCATTGGAAAATCTCGGAAAAACGTTGCCAAATAGCGACACTTCAGGGGCGTTGCGCAAGTTTCGCTGCTGATATGAGTCGCACCGATTAACCGCTGGCGCTTGTCGACGCCTCCATGGCAGCAGCCAGTCGTCGCTGGCGGAAAACAGGTGGACGGTGAGCGCGTCCAGCAGCTCGCCGCCGTGGCGCCAAAGTGCCAGTAGAGCGGCACGTCCAGCGGCCGGCCGGGATCGAGATCGACCAGGTCGCCGCGCTCGAGGGTGGTCTGCGCCTGGCACTCCGGGATCAGCGCATAGCCGATGCCCGCCAGCACCATGTGCAGTACTCCCTCGGATGACGGGCACAGATGGTGGGGGAAGGGCTCCTTGAAGCCCTGGCTGTCGAGGTAGCGCTGCTGCAGGCGGTCGTCGGGGCCATAGAGAATCGCCGGTGCCCGCGCCAGCGCCTGGGTCGAGACACCCTCAGGGAAATAGCGCTCGGCGAAGCCGGGGCTAGCGGTGACCCGGTAGCGCATGTGCCCCAGCGGGCGCGAACGGGCGCCCTGGACCGGACGCGCGGTGGCGCAGATGCAGCCGGCGACCTCGCCATCGCGCATGCGTCGCAGGGCTACCTCCTGGTCGTCGACCACCAGATCGAGCAGCACCCCGCGCGGTGGCAGAAGTCACCGATGGTCGGCGCCCACCAGGTCGCCAGGCTGTCGGCGTTGATCGCCAGACGCAGGCGCTGGGTGCCCTCGCCCAGGGCAGGGATGCGGTCGAGCAGATCGTGCTCGAGCAGACGCACCTGCTGGGCGTGATTGAGCAAGCGCTGGCCCAGCGGCGTGGGTAGCAGGCGCGGTGTACGCACCACCGGCTGACCGACGCGCCTCGAGCAGCTTGATGCGTTGCGACACCGCCGACTGGGTCAGATTGAGCTGCTGCGCCCCGCGTTCGAACCCGCCCTGGTCGACGATCGCCGCGAGGGCTTCGAGTAGCTTGTAGTCGAGCATTAGCGTTCCTAATGATTCATTAGGGTTTTACTTCAATTAATAGAGCATAGCACGCCATTCTGCGGGCCTCTGCCCATCTCAGGACCCGTGACATGAACCTCTCCCTCGACGCCGGATTCACCCCTGGCACGCCCCTGCTGCGCCGCTTGTCGTCTCACTGCTGCAGGGGTTGATCGGGCCGGGTTGATCGTGGCGATCGGTGCCCAGAACGCCTTCGTTTCTGCGTCAGGGGTTGCGCCAGGAGTACGCGCTACGGGTGGCGGCGATCTGCGCGCTGTGCGATCTGGCGTTGATCGCCGTCGGCGTGGCGGGGTTCGCGCCGCTGCTGGCACGAAACCCGCTTTGATGCAGCTGGCGCGCTGGGGTGGGGTCGCCTGGCTCTGCTCAGGCGTGGCTGGCGCTGGGGCGCGCGCGCCGTCCGCAGGTGCTGTCGCCGGCGGCAGGGGGCGGCGACATGCACGCCGGTGGTGCTGGCGACCCTCGGCGTGACGCTGCTGAACCCGCATGTCTATCTCGATACTCTGGTAATGCTGGGATTGATCGGCAGCCAGCAGGCGAGCCCGCCGGCCTTCGTCGCCGGTGCTGCCATGGCCTCGCTGGTCTGGTTCTCTGTCTGGTGGTGGGGTTGGCCCAGTGGTTGGCGCCACGCCTGCGCGACCCGCGCTGGTGGCGCGGCATCGACCTCGGCGTGGCGCTGGTGATGCTGTGGGTGGCGCTGCATCTGGCGCTGGGCTGACGGCACGGCCGGCAGCGAGGCCTCGCCCCATGCCGTCCGCCGCCGCACCTCAGCCGATCTGGATATCGCCGCGCGCGTAGCGCACGCCGCGGGCCCGCCGCGTGGCCAGGAAGTAACCTACCGAGAGTGGCCCCACACGCCCCAGCAGCATGGTCAGCCCGAGCAGGAATTGACCCGGCAGCGAGAGATCGCTGGTGACGCCGCGCGACAGCCCCACGGTGCCGAAGGCGCGAGACGGTCTCGAAGGCGAGATCCAGAAACGGTTTGTCGGCGTCGGTGATGGTCAGCCCGAACAGTGCCAGCACCACCAGCAGTACCCCCGCCAGGGCCACGGTGATCGCCTTGATCACCGTCTCCTGGGGGATCGAGCGGCCGAACGCCGTGGGCTGCTCGGTGTTGCGGTAGAAGGCGCGGGCGGTCAGCAGCAGCACCACGAAGGTGGTGATCTTGATCCCGCTGGCGGTGGAGCTGGAACCGGCACCGATGAACATCAGCACCATGGTCAGCAGCGTCGAGGCGTTGGTGAGCGACCCGGTATCGAGGGTATTGAAGCCCGCGGTACGCGGGGTGACGGCCTGGAACCAGCAGCCTGGACCCGGCCGAAGATATCGCCGATGGCGCCCAGCGTCTTGGGATTCGACCACTCAGCCCGAGCAGGATGGCGGTGGCGATCAGGTTGAGCCACAGCGTGGCCAGCAGTACCACCTTGGTCTGCATTGCCAGGCGCGACCAGCGGCGCTGGCGGTAGATATCGCTGACCACCACGAAGCCCAGGCCGCCGACAATGAACAGCAGCGTGATCACGCCGTTGACCAGCGGGTCGTCGACCTCGCCCATGAGACTGTCGGACCAGGTCGAGAAGCCGGCGTTGTTGAACGCCGAGACGGCGTGGAACAGGCTGTTCCACAGGCCCAGGCGCCAGCCGTACTCGGGCACCCAGTGAGCGGCCAGCAGCGCGGTGCCCAGGCTCTCCACCAGCAGCGCGAACAGGATCACCAGATTGACCAGATGGCGCACGTCGCTGAAGGCGATCTCGCCGAGGGCTTCGCGCACCAGGTTCTGCTGCTGGATCGGCAGGCGCGCGCCGATCAGCAGTACCGTCAGTGCGGCGAAGGTCATGAAGCCGAGGCCACCGATCTGGATCAGGACCAGCAGCACCGCCTGGCCGGTGAAGGTGAGATCGTGGCCGACGTCGATCACGCTGAGACCGGTCACGGTGACCGCCGAGGTCGCGGTGAACAGCGCCTCGTGCCAGGCCAGCGGGCGCACCGCGCTGCCCGGCAGCCACAGCAGCAGCGCTCCCAGCGCGCACAGCAGGGCGAAGCCGAGCAGCAGCACCTCGGGCGGTGACAGGCGCAGAACGCTACCGTGGGGGGCCCGGCGCAGCGGTTTGCGCAGGCGTTGCCAGCGTCTCATCGGCGTACCCCCATGTGGCGGACGGTAGCCCGCGGCACGCCGCTCATATCTGTTTGCCGATTTCGCGCAGGGCGTCGAGATCGCCCATCAGTACCAGGTTGTCGCCGGCCTGCAGCGTGGTGTCGTCGGCGGGGTTCTGGATCACCTCTTCGCCGCGCTTGATCGCCACCAGGAACAGCGAGTCCCGGTCGATCGCCAGTTCGGCCACGCTCTTGCAGTTGTCGACCAGCCGTTCGGTGGTCTCGACCTCGACGATGAACTGGCGCTCACCGAGACGGATGAAATCGACCATGGCGTGGTAGTTGAGGCTCTCCGCCACGCGCACGCCGGCGTCGTATTCCGGGTAGATGACGCGGTCGGCGCCGAGACGCTTGAGCAGCTTGTAGTGGGCGTCGCTGTGCGCCTTGGCCCAGATCTCCTTGGCCCCCAGCTCCTTGACGTGCAGGGTGCAGATCACACTCGCCTCGAGGTTGCCGTCGACATCGATCACCACCGCGTCGTAGGACTCCAGCGACAGCTCGGCGAGCGCCTTTTCGTCGGTGAGATCGGCGATCACGGCGTGGTCGAGCAGGTCCGAGAGCGCGTCGACCCGCGTTTCGTCGCGATCGACGCCGAGAATCTGGTTCTGATGACGCTTGAGCTCGCGGGCCACGGTGCTGCCGAAATAGCCCAGGCCGAGAATGGCGAATTGCCGGGACATCGATCACTCCTCGTATCGTCCGCCACGGTGCGGACGCAGACCCGCAGCTTGGCACAAGCCGCGACATCGGCCAAACCGCGGCAGGCACTGCCAAGCTCTGATAGGTGATCCCGAGCGCCGAGAGGCACGGCTGTCGCATCGGCGCCGAGCCGACGGTACAATCCCCGCCGCATTTTCGCAGGCGCGGCCATCGGGACCGTGTCATCGCGCTCCATTCGCTGCCTGGTCCGTCAGGCGCGCTTTGCGTTCGAGGAATCATGACCGACACCGCACCCACCAAGACCCTCTGGCTCGGCCGTTGGGGTTTCGTGCTCGCCGCCACCGGCTCCTCCGTGGGCCTGGGCAACATCTGGAAATTCCCCTACATGACCGGCGAGTACGGCGGCGGCGCTTTCGTGCTGGTCTATCTGCTGTGCATCGCTGCCATCGGCGTCCCGGTGATGATGGCCGAGATCGCCCTCGGCCGTCGTGGCCGCGGCAGCCCGGTGGATGCGATCCGCCGGGTAGCACGGGAGTCGGGTCGCAGCGGGCTGTGGTCGGCTTTCGGCTGGATGGCGATGCTGTGCGGCTTCATGGTGCTGTCGTTCTACGTGGTGGTCGCCGGCTGGTCGGTCTCTTATCTGTGGAAGGCGGTCACCGGTGGGCTGCAGGCGGATAGCGTCGACGGTATGGCGGCGATCTTCGCCGACAACAACGCCAACCCCTGGAACCTGGGCTTCTGGAGCACCCTGGTGACGATCGCCACCATGGCGATCGTCGGCAAGGGTGTGCAGGCGGGGATCGAGCGCAGCGTGCGCTGGATGATGCCCGGGCTGGTGGTGATGCTGGCGATCATGATCGTCTATGCGCTGTTCAGCGGCGGCTTCGGCGCGGGCTTCCACTTCCTCTTCGCCTTCGATCCGCAGAAGCTGACCGGGCCTGCGGTACTCGCGGCGATGGGACACGCTTTCTTCACCCTGTCGCTGGCCTCCGGAGCGATCCTGACCTATGGCGCCTACCTGCCGGCGCAGCAGTCGATCGGCCGTACCACCCTGACGGTGGCGCTCTGCGACACCCTGGTCGCGCTGATGGCGGGACTGGCGATCTTCCCGGTGATCTTCGCCAACGGCATGGACCCGGCCTCCGGCCAGAGCTGATCTTCATGAGCCTGCCGCTGGCGTTCGCGCAGATGCCGTTCGGCGGCGTGGTGGAAGTGGTGTTCTTCCTGATGCTGGCGGTGGCGGCGCTGACCTCGGCGATCTCGATGATCGAGGCGACCGTGGCCTGGCTCAACCAGAGCCATGGCATGGCCCGGCGACGTGCCGCCTGGGGCGTGGGGATCGTGCTGTGGCTGGTGAGCACGCTGGCGATGCTGTCGTTCAACATCGGTGCCGACTGGACCCTGGCGGGCAAGACCGTGTTCGACTGGCTCGACTTCCTCACCTCACGCCTGATGATGCCGCTCGGCGGGCTGGGCACGGCGCTGCTGGCCGGTTTCGTGCTGCGGCGTGAAGTGGTGCGCGAGGAGCTGGGGCTGCCTGGCGGCGCGTTCGCGCTGTGGCAGTTCGTGATCCGCTATGTCAGCCCGCTGGCGATCCTGGTGGTGTTCCTGGATGCGCTGGGCTGGCTGGGCGCCGGCTTCGACCTGCGCTGGGTCGCGGCGATCCTGCTGGTGGCGCTGATCGGCGAGATCGCGCTGGGCCGCGCGACGCAGCGTCAGGCGTCGTAAGACAAATCGAGTGGGGCAGATCTCTTGAGAAGCTCTCTGCGCCGCGGGGCTCGCGGCGCAGAGAGCGGGCTCGACCGGCAGTGTCAGTCGTCGATCGACCAGGTCACGTTGACCCCGGCGTCGATGTCGATCTCGCCGCTGCGATACTCCGGTGCACGGCCGGCGCTATCTTCGGCGCGGCACGCATCATCATCATCTGCGGCTTGAAGCTGGGTGCGGTGGTCTCCTCGACGCTGATCACGTCGCCAAGATCCACGTCCAGGGTCTTGGCCATCAGCTTGGCCTTGGCCCGGGCGCGCTGGAGCGCCTGAGCCAGTGCTCGGTCGTCGGCGGCGTCGCTGTCCTTGAGCCCGTAGGTGACGCCATCGAGGGCATCGACCCCGGCCGTGGTGAGGGCGTCGAGTACCCGCGGCAGCCGCTCCAGATCGTCCAGCGTGAGGGTGATCGGGCGCTCCAGCTGGGTGCGTACCTGCGGCGGCTGGGTGTCGTCGCCACGCTGCGGTGACGGCACATAGTCGGGCCTTACGCTGAGCGAGCCGGCGCGGATGGCGTCACGCGGGATGCCGGCCTTCTCCAGGGTGCGGATCAGCTCGCCGGTGCGCTGCTCGAGCCGCTCGCGAGCCTGCTTGAGCGCGGCGGCATCGCCGCTGGTCTCGCTGCCCTGGGCCTGCGCCGGCGTGCGCTCCCACAAGCGTGCATCGAGGGTCGCAGTATCGGGGGCGACGCTCAGGGTGGCATTGGCCTGGACGCGCAGCTCGTGCGGGGTCTTGTCGGCCAGCGCCGGGTGGCCAGGCTCAGGCCCGCCAGCAGGCCGACGGCCCCCAGGCCGAGGGTGCGCGGTAGACGGCGCGTGAGCGGACGGACGGCGTTCGGGCGATAGCGAATCATGGCGTTTCCTTGCTGTCGTGGCTGACTTCCAGAGATCATGCCGTCGATGGCAGCAACTGCCATCGCTGACGCACGCTGGGCTTAGCCTCTCATGCTATGCTCGCTGGTGCCCATGTCCCAAGCGAGAAGGGTCGCCATGCGCGCTTTTTCCCTAATCATTCGCCTTGGCACCAGACATCTGCCCTGGCTTGGCGGCTTGTATCAGGCGCAACGTCTGTCTCGTTCACGAAGTCTATGTCAGGCCCAAGGCTTCTCGCGTTTAGCACTGAGCCTCGCACTACTCAGTCTGGTAGCGCTGAACCTGGTGGCGCTCCCGGCCCAGGCCGAGATACGGGTGGTCGACGATCATGGCGAAGCGCTGACGCTCGCCGCGCCTGCTAAGCGCATCGTCGCGCTGGCGCCGCATCTGGTCGAGGACGCCTTTGCCGCCGGGGCCGGCGCGCAGCTGGTCGGAGTGATCGCCGGCAGTGACTACCCGGCGGCGGCCCGCGAGCTGCCTCGGGTCGGTAGCTATCGCGGCATTGCGCTGGAAGCGGTGGTCTCGGCGCAGCCGGACCTGGTACTGGCGTGGGGAGTGGCACCCCGGATGACCTGGTGCGCCAGCTCCAGGCGTTGGGGATTCCGGTCTACCGCAGTGAGCCGCGGCGACTTGCCGACATTGCCGGCAACCTGCGCGATATTGGCCTGCTGAGCGGCCATCCGGCGGCGGGGGAGCGTGCCGCAGCGCGCTTCGAACGTGCCCTGCTGGAGAGTCGTCAGCAGCTCACGCCGGCGCCCCGGGTGTTCTATCAGTTGGGGCAGGCACCGCTGACCACCCTGGCCGGCGGTCAGATCGTGACCCGGGTGATCCAGCACTGTGGCGGCGAGCCGCTGTTCGCCGATGCCCCGGTGCTGGTGCCGGAGATCGGCTGGGAGGCGCTGCTGCTGGCGCGCCCCCAGGTGATTGTCGCCGCTGCGAAAGACGACGCCTGGCAGGCGTTCTGGGCCGGGCACGAGGCGCTGCCGGCGGTGGCTAGCGGCACCCTTTACAGCCTCGATCCCGACGCGGTCAGCCGCCCCGGGCCGCGGCTGGCGCAGGCGCACGCCAGATGTGCGCGGATCTGGCCGACGCCGCCGCGCGGCTGGCATCCTCCAGCCCCAGTGAAGGGCAGGGTCAGTAGACGACACGCTCAGTCGTCGCTGTGATCGCTCATCGATGCTGTGATCAATAGTCGATGCCGTGATCAATAGTCGATGCCGCGGCGGGCCTGGATGCCGGCATCGAAGGCGTGCTTGACGTCCTGCATCTCGCTTACCGTATCGGCCATCTCGATCAGCTCGCGATGGGCGTTGCGTCCGGTGACGATCACGCTCTGCTCCGGCGGCCTGGCGGCGATCGCCTGGCGCACGGTGTCGATGTCGAGATAGCCGAACTTGAGCATGTAGGTGATCTCGTCGAGTACCACCAGATAGACCTCGGGGTCGGCGAGCAGGCGCTCGGCGTCCTGCCATACCGCCTGGCAGGCGGCGGTATCGCTCTCCCGGTTCTGGGTCTCCCAGGTGAAGCCGGTGGCCATGATCGACACCTCGAGATGGGGGTCATCGGCCAGCCGCTCGCGCTCACCGCACTCCCACAGCCCCTTGATGAACTGCACTACGCCGACGCGATAGCCGTAACCCAGGGCGCGGGTCACCGTGCCCCAGGCGGCGGTGGTCTTGCCCTTGCCGTTGCCGGTGAACACCAGCAGCAGGCCGCGCTGCTGGTCGGCGGCGGCGACCTTGTCATCGACATGGGCCTTGAGTTTCTGCATCGCGCGCTGATGGCGCTGCTGGCGGTCGGTCATGCTGGCTCCTGTCTGGCGATGCCTGGCTGGCGGTGAGACGCGCGCGGGCGTCGCGTTACTCGGCGGGCGTGGTGGGTGGCGGCGGATAGCCCAGGGTCTGGGCCAGGGCGGCGGCGTGGTTGGCGATCCAGTCGGCCGATAGCGGGCCCCAGTCGTGGATCACGTAGCGCCCGCTGAGGTGGCGCGCGCCGGGGGTCTGCTCGAACTCGCAGCGGATGTCGAGCTCGCCCAGGGCGGCGAGGGTGTCCTGGGCGGTGCGCCGCGGCATGCCGGTGGCTGCCACCAGCGCCGGGACGCTGGTGGCCAGCCCCGCGTCGATCAGGTGGGCGACGTAGAGGCGGCGATAGAAGCTGGTGCGAGTCTTGCTGAGCGACATGCGCAGGGCTCTGGCTGCTGGCTGGGCGCTCATCCTACGATATGCGCGCAGCGACGACGAGCCCGTCGCGGCGTGGCTCAGCCCGCCATCACCTGCTGCATCAGCGGCCGCTGCTCGCGGTACCAGGCGGCGAAGCGCTCGATGCCGGTCTCCAGTGGCACCTGCGGCACATGGCCGGTGGCCTCGCGCAGGCGCGTGGTATCGGCCCAGGTGCGTTCGATGTCGCCCGGCTGCATCGGCTGGAAGTCGCGTGGGGCCTGGGCGCCCAGGGCGCTTTCCAGGGAGTCGATGAAGTCGAGCAGGGCCACCGGGTCGCCGCGGCCGACGTTATAGAGCGCGTGCGGTGCGCCGGTGTCGCCGGCGGGCGCTCGGGGCAGCAGCCGCACCAGGCTCTCGACGATGTCGTCGATATAGGTGAAATCCCGCGCCATGCGGCCATGGTTGAACACCGCGATGGGATCGCCGCGCAGCAGGCGCTCGGCGAACAGGCATGGCGCCATGTCCGGGCGCCCCCAGGGGCCGTAGACGGTGAAGAAACGCAGGCCGGTGGCGGGCAGACGGTGCAGGTCGGCGTAGCTGTAGGCCATCATCTCATTGGCGCGCTTGGTCGCGGCGTAGAGCGAGGCCGGCGTATCGACCGGGTCGCTTTCGCAGAACGGCAGTCGCTGCTGACGCCCGTAGACGGAGCTGGAAGAGGCGTAGAGCAGATGCTCGACTGCATGGCGCTGGCACACGTCGAGCAGATTGAGAAAGCCGGTGAGATTGCTGTGGCCGTACTGGTGCGGGTGGCTAACCGAGTGACGCACCCCGGCCTGGGCTGCCAGGTGCATCACGTGGGTGAAGCGCTCCCGCGCGAACAGCCCATCCAGCGCGGCGAGGTCGGCGATATCCTGGCGCACGAAGCGCACCTTGCCCAGGCGCTCGAGACGCGCCTGCTTGAGCGCCACCGCGTAATAGTCGTTGAGATTGTCCAGCGCGACGACGCTATGACCCTCGGCGGCGAGGCGCCGGGTGAGATGAAAGCCGATGAAGCCAGCGGCGCCGGTGACGAGAATGTTCATGCGGGGTCCTGAGCTGGGTCTTGGGAGAGAAGACTGGTCCCGCCGGCGCTCAAGGCGCCGGCGTGGTGGCGGTGCAGAGCGCCGACTGGTCGGCGTGGAAGAGTGCCCGGGTCGGCAGGATATCCAGCGTGCCGCCGCGGTAGTCGAAACTGTGCACGGCGCTGGCGTCGGCGATATAGCGCCGCCAGTCACGGTCGCGGCCGACGATCCAGGCATTCGGATGTGCCTGATGGAGGGCACAGGCGTCCTCGGGCGAGCTGAGGATCGCCAGCGGATGTTCCAGGCGTCCGGCGAACTGGAACGTGGCCTGGTAGTCGCCGTCGAAGGCCACCGGCTTGGCGTCCAGCTGTAGTTGGGCGATCAGCTCGCCGGGGCGGGTCACGTCATAGCGCGGCCACAGCGGCGCCAGCATCAGCTGGGCCAGGATCAGCAGCGCGATGCCGCTGCCCAGTGCCAGCCCGCGTGCGGCGATACTGCGTTTGGCGGGTCGCCAGCGCCACACGATCGCCCCCCAGGCAATCAGCGCCAGGCTGCCGAAGAGCGACAGCGTGGTGGCATCCAGCACGCCATGACCGAACAGCGCAAGGCCAAGCCCCAGCGACCCCAGGGCGATGATCGCCGCGGCCACGGCGCGCACTCGGCGCGGACGCTCCTCCTCGGGCTGCGCCAGACGGTCCATGACCATCAGCGCCAGCGCCGGCAGCAGCGGCATCAGGTAGTGGATCTGCTTGCCGCTGATCAGCGAGAACAGCACGAACGGCACCAGTGCCCAGATCCACATCAGCCGCTGGTGACGCTGGCGCGGCCGGCGTGGCCAGGCTGCCGGCCACAGCGACCACGGGAACAGCAGCACCGGTAGCCACGGCAGGTACCACCACAGCGGCCGGGCGTGAGCCATGGAGTCATGCAGGCGATCGACGCTCTGACCCCACAGCAGCTCGCGGGCGTAGGCGTGTCCGCCGATCACGGCGGCGGTCAGCGCCCAGGCGGCGAGTATGGCGATGCCCAGGGCCAGTGCCAGCAGCAGGCGCCGGCGCCCGCCGGCGCCCAGCGGTTCGGTGCGCCACCAGCGCAGGCCGAGCAGGATCGGGCCGAAGGTGACGAACACCGCCGGGCCCTTGGCGAGCAGGGCCAGGCCCAGCCAGACGCCGCACTGCAGCGCGCGCCGACGGGTCAGGGCGCCGCTCACCAGCGGACTGATCGCACCCAGCAGGCAAGCGGTGAGCAGGATGTCGAACATCAGCGCGCCGCTGTAGAGGTTCCACATCAGCATCGCCATCAGCACCATCGGTGCCACGCGGGCGCGGCTGCCGGCATAGCCCAGACGTCGGGCGATGCGGTAGAGATGCTGCATCGCCACCAGTGCCGCCAGCGGCGCGATCAGTTTGGGCCACCAGGCGTTGACGCCGAACACCCCCCAGCCGGCCTGGATCAGCCAGAACAGCAGCGGCGGCTTGTCCGAGTAGGGCTCGCCGTTCATCAATGGCAGCACCCAGGAGTGGGCGTGCCACATTTCCCAGGCGACCGAGACGTAGCGGGTCTCGTCGATCGGCATCAGCGGGCGCGACAGCGCGCCGATGACGGCCAGCGTCCATAGCAGAGCGATAGCCAGCGTATCGCGGTAGCGGGCGTCCCAGCACAGGGCGGGAAGGCTTAGGCTTTTCTTCAAGGTCGTCATCACGGCTCTGGGTTCTCTACCTGACTCGGCGGCTACTGTGTACGCTGAGTCTTAACGCAATATTACTGTCGTGGCGTTCTGGGGCGCGGGCGGTTTCCGGCGCGCCGGGCCCGCGGCAGGCTAAGGAAGCGTTAAGCTGGCTGTGACTCAATGAGCGCGTGATAGCGTCGCCGGGCGCTGGCCGGCGATTCATCGGCGCGAATTCGTACGGCACGCCGGGCGGACAACGCTCGCCAGACAACGAAAAGGAAGTGGACGACGACGATGCGCGTACTGTTGGTGGAGGATGATCCGCTGTTGGGGGATGGCATTCGCACGGCCCTGATTCGCGAAGGCTACGTGGTGGACTGGCTCACCCGCGGGCGCGAGGCGCTCGAGGCGGTCAAGATCGAACCCTTCTCGCTGGTGGTGCTCGACCTGGGCCTGCCGGATATCGACGGCCTGGCCGTCCTCAAGGAAGTTCGTCGCCAGTCTGCGCTGCCGGTTTTGATCCTGACCGCCCGGGATGCCGTCGAGCAGCGCATCGAGGGTCTCGACGCGGGCGCCGACGACTATGTGCTCAAGCCCTTCGACCTACAGGAGCTGCTCGCCCGCATGCGCGTGGTGACTCGGCGTGCCGAGGGGCGTTCGACCCAGCTCTTGACCATCGGGCGGCTCTCCATCGACGAATCCCAGCACGAGGTCACCTGGAAGGGTGAGCCGGTCATCCTGGGGCGGCGCGAGTTTGCGCTGCTGCTCGAACTGGCGCGCCATCGCGACAAGGTGATGTCGCGACCCAAGCTCGAAAGCCTGCTCTACGGCTGGGGGGAGGAGGTCGGCTCCAATGCGCTGGAGGTGCATGTGCACCACTTGCGGCGCAAGCTCGACAAGCAACTGATCACTACCGTGCGCGGCATCGGCTATCGGTTGGACAGCCGCGTGGCATGACCTCGATTCGACGTTATCTGAACTGGGCGCTGGCCACGCTGCTGCTGGTGGTCATGTCGCTGGCGGTGACCGCGGCCTATTTCGTCACCCGCCACGAGATGGAAGAGATCTTCGACGCTCAACTGAGCCTGCAGGGGCGTATCGTTGCCGGCCTGGTGACCGAGCGCTCCACCGCGGACGAGTATGCCAGGATCGCCGCCCAGCTCTCCCAGCCGGGCCACTTCGCGCGCTGGTACGGCAGCACCGGCAATCTGCTCACCGATCTGGCCGCGCCGGTGCTCTACGATCACGAAGAGAAGATGATCTCGCTGGGGGTGTGGAGCGATAGCGGCCGGCCTATTCTGATGGGTGCGCGCTGGCACGACGATGCCGACGGCACCAGCTTCCCGGCGCCCCATCACGAGGGGCATCGCTGGGTCAGCTATCAGGATCATCGCTGGCGCACCTTCAGCATGCCGATCGCCGGCGGACGCTGGCTCAGTATCGGCCTGCGCGACGCCTTCCAGAGCGAGCTGTTCAACAAGGTCGCCCTGGGCAATTTCGTACCGCTGCTGCTGACGCTGCCGATCCTTTTGTGGCTGATGGCGCGTCTGATCCGGCGCGGCCTGGCGCCGATCGAGGAGCTGTCGCGTCAGGTCGAGGCGCGGGACGAGAAGGACCTGCGCCCGATCCGAGTCGCAGTACCTCAGGAGCTGCAGGCGCTGCGCGGTGCGCTCAACGACTTCATCGAGCGGCTGGGGCAGACCCTGGAACGCGAGCGCCGCTTTACCGCGGACGCGGCCCACGAGCTGCGCACCCCGTTGGCGGCGCTGAAGATTCATCTCGATAACGCGCGTTTCGGCGAACCCAGTGCTCTGGACAAGGCCTACAACGGCATCGAGCGGCTGCAGCGAGTGGTCGAACAACTGCTGCTGTTGGCGCGCCTGGAGCTGGATGATCAGGGCGCGGTGGCGGAAAAGGTGGAGCTCTCTTCGCTGGTGCTCGATCTGGCCGCCGAGCTGTGGCCGCTGGCGGAGTCGCAGCAGCAGACGCTGGAGATCACCGAAAACCCGGCGCTGAGTCTCGAGGGCAATGCCACCGAGCTGGGCATTCTCATCCGCAACCTACTCGATAACGCCCTGCGCTATACCCCGGCGGGGGGCGAGTCGAGGTGGCCATGGGCCAGACCCCAGAGCACAGGCCGTGGCTGTCGATCCGCGACAGCGGCCCGGGAATTCCCGAGGCGCTGCTCGAGGCGGTGACCCAGCGCTTCCAGCGCGCCGCCGACCAGCGCATCAGCGGTAGCGGCCTGGGGCTCTCCATCGCGGTCGAGATCGCCGAGCGCCAGCAGTTGAACATGAGGCTGTCCAACCGGCCCGAAGGCGGCCTGGAAGTGCGGTTGGTATGGCAGCAGCCGGTGATTGCGCCTCGCGCGTCGGATGCGTTGTGAGGGAACGACGTTGTGGCGAGGCTAACTCGGTGCTCGCCCCCTTCGCGAGCCGTTGCGGATGATCTCCCCGGCTATGGGGCCGGGGAGCGGGACTCATAAGCTCGGGGCGTCGCCGTCGGGATCGGGCAGGGTGGTGGGGCGACGAACACTGGGGCGGCGTTGGGGTCACCCTGGCACTGGATCGCGGCGCGGGCCGGGATCAGCCACCAGTCGTCACCATTCTGTACGCCCATGTCGGTGATCTGATCGCGCGCGATGCACGAATAGTCCTTGGCCTGGCGCTCCATCGCGAACAGCCAGCGGTCATCGCCCTGCTTGAGCCAGGCGAAGGCGCGCTGGAACTGCTCACCGGCCGGGGTCTTGTCACCGAACTGGACGCTGGGCTGGCGCGCCTGGAGCAGGAACTCCTCGTCGAAGTCGGGGAGGGCCAACCACGCCTGGGGCCCGGTGATCTCAGCGACCTGGGTCATCATGTCGCGCGGCGAGCGGGCGTGATCCTGCAGCGCATAGCCCCAGGTGGACCAACTGAGCCAGAACAGCACCAGCCAGCCGCATAGCGCCCACAGCCCGCGGGCCGGGCGGGTCCAGGCCAGCAGACCGATCCCCAGCGCGCCGATCACGATCCACCAGGCCCAGGGGTCGACCTGATGACGCTCGGCCACCCGCGCCAGCGCCGGCAGGCCGAACGCGCCAAGGATGCCGGCGAGCAGCAGTAGACCGGCGAGCAGCGCCAGCACCACGAAAGCGGCGCGGTGCAGGCCGCGGCGGCGGATCAGCCCGGGCAGCAGCGGCGCCAGCGCCATCACCAGCAGTGGCAATGTGGGCAACATATAGACGCCGCGCTTGCCCGGCGAGAGCGAGAAGAACACCACGATCAGGATGACCGCGCTGAGTGGCAGCCAGACTCTCGCATCGCTGCGCTTGAGCCGATGCCACCAGGCCGGCAGTGCCCACGGCAGTGCCAGCACCAGCGGCATCCAGGCCCACGGCAGCACCTTGACGACGTAGTAATACCACGGCTCCAGGTGAGTCCAGGAGTCGGCATAGCGTTGTCCGGTCTGCTTGAACAGGATGTTGTCGCGGTAAGCGGCGAGCGCCGGGTCGCCGCTGAAGCTGGCCATCAGCATCATCGGGATGGCCCAGGCAGCGATGCAGGCGAGCATCACCGCCAGTCCCAGCAGCAGCTCCTTGAGGCCGAGGCGCAGCGCACGGCCACGATAGCCGAACCATAGCCATGCCGGCAGCAGCGCCAGCGGCAGGATACCCACGCCCTTGGTGATCACCCCGATACCCATTGCCGCCCAGCCGATCAGCCACCAGCGTCGGGCCGGGCCGAGCAGGGCATGGCGCAGCAGCCCGTAGGCGCCGAGGGTGGTGAAGAAGGTCAGCATCATGTCGATCTGCGCGGTCTTGGCCTGCAGTACGAACTGGAACGCGGTCAGTAGTGCCAGGCCCGAGAGCAGGGCGACACGCCGCCCATGCAGGCGCCGGCCGAGATCGACCACCAGCAGCAGGGCGCCAAGGGCGCTGAGCGTGGTCGGGATCAGGAAACCGAGGCGCACCGAGCCGGTCAGCCAGATCGAGAGCGCCGAGGCCCACATGAACACCGGCGGCTTGTCGGGGTAGAGCTCGCCGCCGCGATGGGGGAACCAGAACTGGCCGGTACGCAGCATCTCCAGCGCGTTGAGGGCGAAGCGCGGCTCGTCGGCGGGCCAGGGGTCGCGTAGCCCGATACCGATACCCAGCAGCACGATCGCCAGCAGTAACAGCAGCAGCCAGGCGCGCCGATAGTGCGCCTGGGAGGGGTCGTCGAGGAAAGATCGCATGGCCTTGAATATCCGCTCAGGACGAGGATTGGCTGGGGGCGGCGCTTTCGCGCTTCTCGCGGCGAATCAGCATCAGATTGCGGACATAGATGATCAGCCCGGCGCCCTGGCCGGCGATGAACACCGGATCGCGCCGATACAGGGCATAGGCGAGCAGCGTGGCGCCGCCACCCAGGCTGAAGAACCAGAAAGCGACCGGCACGATGCTGCGCCGGGCGCGCTCGCTGGCCAGCCACTGGACGATGAAGCGCGCCGAAAACAGCGCCTGACCGACGAACCCGATCGCTACCCATACCCACTCGGCACTCATGCGCGGGCCTCCCCCTCGATCGGTGTAGTTACCGCTTCCTGTGCCGGGCGCTCGGCCACGGCCAGCGGCTCGATCGCCGCCGGCAGGCGGCTGCGCCGGCGCAGCCACATCACCCCGACCATATCGACCAGACCGACCCACAGGCGGTTATTGAGCCCGTAGTGCGAGGCGCCGGTGCCGCGCGGGCGGTGGTTGACCGGCAGCGATACGCACTCGCCGCCCTGAGCCCGCACCAGCGCCGGCAGGAAGCGATGCATATGATCGAAGTAGGGCAGATTGAGGAAGGCGTCGCGGCGCACGATCTTCAGCCCGCAGCCGGTATCCGGGGTGGCGTCGTTGAGCAGCGCCGAGCGAACCCGGTTGGCGACCTTCGAAGAGACCCGCTTGAGCCAGTCATCGCGGCGATTGGTGCGATGGCCGGCGACCATCACTACATCGCCCCGACAGGCGCGCTCGAACAGTCGCGGCAGATCGGCGGGGTCGTTCTGGCCATCACCGTCGAGGGTCGCCAGCCAAGTGCCACGGGCGGCCCAGGCCGCCTGCCATACCGAGGTGCTCTGGCCGGCGCTCTGTGCATGGCGCATCGGGCGCAGGCGCGAATCGGCCGCGGCGCGGCGCGTCAGCATCTCCCAGGAACCGTCGCTGGAGGCATCGTCGACCACGATCACTTCGTGCGCTATCTCCTGCAGGGCGCGGGAGATTTCGTCGAGGAGCCCCGGCAGGTTGCCGACTTCGTCCTTGGCGGGAATGAGAATCGAGAGCTGTGGAGAATGCATTGACGCTGAGTTCCTGGCGATGGGACTTTTATTGGACGCTCCGCGACGCCACGCCTGCCGCTCCTGGCAAGCGGGCACCCCGGCCGTGCGCTTGAGACCCGCCCTTTATGAAAGGAGAGTGAGCAAAAGGCAAACGATGGCGTATCTCTTGCGACCATCGATGCGAATATCGACATGATCGAGGCCGCGACTTAAAGGAATCTTAAGACGAGTGACGCGTCGCGCCAAAGTAGCGGCATGATCAAACCCTCAGCGGAACAGATCCTGCTGGCGGTGGGGTGGCCGAAAGTGGCGGATATCGAGCCCCTGGTCGGGGCGCCGCTGCAGGCCCAGGCGGCCGGCGGCACGGCGAAAGCGCTGATCGATCATGTCGACGAAGATCCCGTCGCCGCGCATACGGTGGCCGAAGCGGCTGTCGTTGCTGGCGCCGCCGCGCGACTGGCGGATCAGACTCATCACCTTGCCGGCGCGCTCGGGGTAGTGCGCCTCCAACCACGCCTCGAACAGCGGTGCCACCTCTCGCGGTAGACGCAATAGGGTCCAACTGGCACTGGTGGCGCCGGCCTCGGCTGCGCGTTCGAGCAGTGTCTCTATCTCATGGTCGTTGATCGCCGGAATCACCGGTGCCAGCAGGGCGCCTACCGGAACCCCCGCGGCAGCGAGTTCGCCCAGTGTCTTGAGCCGGGCGGCCGGTGAGGCGGTACGCGGCTCCAGCGTGCGCTTGAGCTCGTTGTCCAGGCTGGTGAGGCTGATGAAGACGCGCACCAGGCGCTGCTCGGCGAGTGCGGCCAGCAGGTCGCGGTCCCGCAGGATCAGCGCGCTCTTGGTCACCAGGGTGACCGGATGGCGGCACTCGAGCAGCAGCGTCAGCAGCTCGCGGGTGGTGCCGTATTCGGCCTCGATCGGCTGGTAGCAGTCAGTATTGCCGGAGAGGTTGATCGGCTGGCAGCGATAGCCGGGCTTGCACAGCTCCTCGCGCAGCCGCGCCGCCATCCCTTGCTTGGCAATCAGCCGGGTTTCGAAGTCGATGCCCGGTGACAGATCCCAGTAGGCATGGCTGGGGCGGGCATAGCAGTAGATGCAGCCGTGCTCGCAGCCGCGATAAGGGTTGAGCGAGCGGTCGAAGCCCAGGTCCGGGGAGTGGTTCCAGGAGAGCGCGCTGCGTGGCGTCTCGTGCTGGATCTGGGTGGGTATGCGTTGAGGCAGCGCCTCCTGCCACCAGCCATCGTCGAAGGCTTCGGTATGGCTTGGCTGAAAGCGATTGTGCGGATTGAAGGTCGCGCCGCGGCCCTTGAGCGGGCCCGGTGACGCGGCGTAGGGATTGCGTGGCGGGGTGGGAGACGACATGACGACTCCGTGATTGGATGCTGTTCAAACATACAGTATCACGGGGTCGTCACGACGCAAAGCATGTGTCGTCGAGGCATAGCGCGGGTCGTGGCGTCAGCACACCCTTACCCGGCAGTGGCCGCCAACGGATAAGGGTGCCATCGGGATGGGCTGTTACAGCGTCAGCTTGACGCCGGCCTCGACGTAGCGGCCCTGGGTGTCGTAGCCCTCGGCCAGGGTATAGTCGCGGTCGAAGGCGTTATCCAGCTTGGCCGACAGTTCGACCTGCGGTGTCACCTGCCACGCGGTGCGCAGATCGACGATACCGTAGCCGCCGACGGTGGTGTCGCCGTACGGGGCGGTGTAGCGGGTGTCACGACGGTCGCCGGCGGCGCGCAGGGTGGCGCCGTAGCGCCAGTCGCCGAGGGCGTAGTCGGCGTCCACGCGGCCGAAGGTTCTGGCCCGGCGCTTCAGGCGCTCGCCGCTGTCGCGGTCCTCCGGGTTCTGGTGGGTCAGGCTGGCGCGCAGCGAGAGACCGGCGGACTGCCAGCCACCGCTCAGCTCGACACCGCGAATACGCGCCCGGTCGACGTTGTAGGGTACGAAGGCCGGATCGAAGGCGATCAGATCGTCGATGCGATTCTCGAAGGCGCTGACGCGTGCATTCCAGGCGTCATGCTCGATGGCCCAGAACGCCTCCAGGTTGCGCGAAGTCTCGGCGTCGAGGTCGGGGTTGCTGCCGTAGGGCCCGTAGAGATCGATCAGGTTGGGCGCCTTGAATGCGGTCGAGTAGACCAGCCCGAGGCGCTGTGCCGGTGTCAGACGGTAGGCGTAGCCGGCACTCCCGGTGGTTTCGTCGCCGAAGCGCGAATCGTCGTCGTAGCGCAGCGAGCCGCTCAGCTCATGGCGCCCGTACTCGCGCTGCAGCATGCCGTAGAGGCCGTAGTTCTCGCGGCTGTCCTTGGCGTAGCGCCCGGCGAACGGGCTGGCCGAGTCGAAGTCGACATGCTCCTGGCGGTAGTCCACCCCCAGGGTGTCGACGCCGTTGGCACGGGTGAAGCTGTGCTGGATGCCGAGTTCGTTGCGATGCGATTCGGTGACGCTGTAGCGCTCGCCGGCGTAGCGCTCCTCGCGGCGCTCGTCGAAGTGTCCGGCGGTGATCGCCATGTCCCAGTCGGGGGCCAGGGCCAGATCGTAGCGGCCGCCGAAGGTCTGCAGATAGCCGTCGGTGCGGCAGTCGTTGCTGGCGGCAGTGGCATTCAGCGGGAAACAGTCGTCGTAGTCGGCGTCGGTATCCTGACGCAGCGCATTGAGGCTCAGGCTGGCGTTGGCGCCGAAGCGGTGCGACAGCCCCAACTGAGCCCCGCCGCGCTTGAAGCCATCGCGCTCGCCGCTGGCGTCGCTGGCGAGGGCGTTGAAGCCGTCGCCGTCGCGCCGGAACAGACTGGCGTTGAGACGGGTCTCGGCATCGCCGGTAGAGACGAACAGGTTCTGTTTCTGGGTGTGCTGGTCGCCGGCACGCAGTGACAAGGCTGCCTGGGTACCCTCGCCGCCACGCCGGGTGAATATCTGGATCACGCCGCCGATGGCATCGGCGCCGTAGGCGGCGGCGCGCGGGCCGCGCACGATCTCGATGCGCTGGATCGCCTCGACCGGCAGGAACTCCAGGCTGGCGCCGCCGCTGGTGGCGGCGTTGATGCGCACGCCGTCGACCAGCACCAGGGTGTGGTCGGATTCGGTGCCGCGCATGAACAGGCTGGTGACGGTGCCGTGCGCGCCGTTCTGCGTGATTTCGATCCGGCGCGGTTCTGCAGCAGGTCGATCACGCTATCGGCCTGGCTGCGCTCGATCTCCGCGCGGTCGATGATGGTGGTGCTGGCGAGCACGTCGGCCTGCGACTGCGGCAGCCGGTTGGCGGTGACCTGTACGTCTTCGAGCTGCTGGGCTGCGGCGCTGAGGCTTTGCAGCAGCAGGGCCATGGCGACGCCGTGGGCCATGGTGGTAGGACGGTAACCCATGAAAGATGATCCCCAAACGCGTATCGGAACCGTTCTCGTGCGCGGCGCTGTGGCGCTGCGGCGGCGGTTCCTTGTGTTGCGATGACGCGATGGGAGGGAATGGCGTGACGAAATACGCCGGCCATCTTGGGCGGCCGACGTGCGATGTCGTCACTGGTTCGAGCCCTCCGCATCAACCAGTGAAGAGAACGACGCCGGTCTCCGGACTCACGCGCGGTGATCTTCGATCACCCGACACCGGGCCTTCCCATGAGGGATAGCGGTGGGCACCGCCGCTCACAGTGGCTGGACACAGAAAGTCCACCGGTGTTTGACACGATTACCGTTGCGGGGGCAGTACGGGGCTCTCACCCGTTTCCCGAACACGTCGCTCTCGACGCGCGGATTGTCGCAGCTTCTCGGCGGCCAGGGAAATGGCGCGTCGCGCGCCACTCACGAGCCGTCGCCGCCGGTCTCCTGTAGTACCAGTTCCACTCGGCGGTTACGTGCCCGGCCCGCAGGGGTGTCGTTATCGGCCAGCGGCTCGGTGGAGGCGTAGCCGATGGCGCGTAGGCGAGCGCCGTCGATGCCGTCCAGACGCAGTGCGCGTACCACGGCGGCGGCGCGGGCTGCGGAGAGCTCCCAGTTGGAAGGGAACTGCTGGGTCGAGATCGGCACGCTGTCGGTATGCCCCTCGACCGAGATGGTGCCCTGGAATTCCTGCAGTAGCGGGATCATCTTCTCGATCAGCGCGCGCCCCTTGTCGCTGACATCCACGGCACTGGAGTCGAACAGTAGATGGTCCTGGATGCGCAGATTGAAGCCGTGCGGGATCGCGGTCACCTGGACCCCGTCGATCTGCGGCAGCGTCTCGTCCACCGGGTCGGGCAGGTCGAACAGCGGCACCGCGAACAGCAGCGGTGTCATCGGTACCAGCGGCGGCGGCGCCGGGCGCGGCGCGTAGAAGCCGACATCGCTGGCCACGGGGGCGGCCGTCAGCTGGCGCGGCGGCCGATAGAAACCGATCTGCGCGGCGCTCGGGGCGGCCTTTGGAGGTACGGGCGCCGGCACCTTGAGCGCCAGCGCGACCTGGGGCGTAGCGGCTTGCTCTGGCGTGGACAGCTGCCCGCCGTAGAGCGCCAGCATCAGCACGAAAAAGGTGACCAGCAGCAGCAGCAGGTCGAGATAGCTCATCAGCCAGGAGTCGCTCTCGCTGCCACGCCCCCCCTCGGCCAGGGCGTCATCGTCGAACAGCAGCTCGGCGAAGGGCCCCCGCGCGGCGTAGTCCGTGCTGCCACTCATGAGGTCGGGGACGAGAGATCCGTGGCCGCGGCCTGGCGCGGGTCACGCATCTCGTCGCGATGTTCGATGCGGTAGGTGTTGAGCGCCTCTTCGATGAACGCGGGCAAGCGACGCTTGCTCACCATCATGATGCCTTCGAGGATCATCGTCATTGCCATCAGCCTCGCCTCGGTGCGCCGCTCCAGTTTTACCGCGATCGGCTTGAACACCAGGTTGGCGAGCAGAATGCCGTAGAAGGTGGACATCAACGCCACCGCCAGACGCGGGCCGATGATCGCCAGATCGCCGGCCTGGATCACTTCGAGCATGTTGATCAGCCCGACCAGGGTACCGAGCATGCCGAACGCCGGGGCGTAGATCGCCATGGTGCGCAGGATCTGCGCCTCGGTACGCTCGCGCGCCTTCACCCGCACCATGCGCCAGCGCAGCATCTCGCGAATCTCCTCCTCGCGGCTGTTGGCGATCACCATCTGCATGCCGGTGCGCAGAAAGGGGTTGGTGACGCCCTCCAGCGCGCTCTCGATGGCGCGGATGTTACCGCGGCTCCAGTGGCGCGACATTTCGACCAGCTGATCGAGGTCGGCATCGAGTTCGCTCTGCTGGGATTCGCGCCGGAACACCACCGCGATCTGGCGACACAGGCGCTGCATCTCGGCGAGGGGATAGCTGATGAAGCTGGCGGCCAGGGTGCCGGTGAGCACGATCGCCAGCCCCGGCAGATTGAAGAAGCTGCTCGGGGCCTGAGCGGTGAAGAGCACGACGGTCATCAGCAGCAGCGCACTGGCAACCATGCCGATGAGGGTGGAGGGATTCATGGACGGCTCGCAACCTGGAAACGGGCAGATTGGCATCATAGCCCGGGGTGGTCGCGGTCAAAGAGGCTAACTGACGCGACTAACGGGCGCTTTTCTAGCGCTGTGTCAGGTGGTGCTGGCGCCACTCGGGTCGGCATTGGCCTGCTGCTGGCCGGCATGCTCGATGAAGCGCACCGGGTCGTCGCTGATCACGCCGTCCACGCCCCACTCCCATAGCTTGTCGAAGGCCACCGGGTCGTTGGCGGTATAGCAGAACAGCTTGATCTCCTCGTCGGCGATCTCGCGGGCGCGCTTGACCTTCAGCTTGCGCCAGTCCAGATGCAGGCTGTAGGCGGAGAGCCGCTCGGTCTCGCGCCACCAGCGCTTGGGCGCCTTGTCGTCGAGCACGCCCAGGCGCAGCCGGTCCGGGTTCGCCTCCAGCGCCCGCGCTGCGGTGAGGGCGTGACGGTCGAACGAGGAGACGATCAGTTTCTCCGGCGCCAGGGCTTCCAGGGTCGGCGGCAGTGCTGCCTTGACCAGCTCGATCGCGTTGCGCCCGCGGGTCACCTTGAGCTCCAGATTGAGCCCCATGTCGAGACGTTTGAGCAGCGCCAGCATCGCTTCGAGCGTGGCCATGCGCTCGTCACGGAACTGCTCGCCGAACCAGGCGCCCACGTCGAGCCGCGCGGCGCTGGCGGCGTCGAAGCGGAACAGCTTGCCGCGACCGTTGGAGCAGCGCTTGACACCGGCATCGTGCCACAGCACCGGGGTGCCGTCGCCGAGCAGTTGAACGTCCAGCTCTACCCACCGGCACCCGGCCGCGTGCGCTGCCTGCACCGCCGCCAGCGTATTCTCCGGCGCGCGCGCGGAGAGACCACGGTGCGCGATATAGCGGGGTCCATCGCCCGGGGCGGGCTGAGGGGATGAACTCTGTGTCATGCGTCTAGGGTCTCCGGTGAGAGGTGGGCGGTGGCCGACCGGCGGGGCGGGTGCAGGTACCAGGGCCGCGCCCCGAAATCAGGCTTGACCTTCGTCCACGCCGCGGCCGGCGTCAAGACGGCGCGCGGATTATTTCCGGGCGGTCTTTCGCGTTGCTCGCTTACACAGCCGGAGAGGGTGATGTCGGCTCACTCAAAAACAAATGATTCTTATTCGTTGATAGTTATGCATTTCATTTGCAATAATCCGCCGGCGTTCACGGCGGGGTGCTGGCGGGGGCGCGCGACGACTCGACAAGATCGACAACAAGAGGCGAGACATGAGATCAAAGGGAACCGTCATGACCTGGGGCGCACTAGCGACACTGGTGACGTCGGCGGGGGTGATGGCAGACAGTACCGATCAGCAACCGATGGTGGTCACAGCCACGCGCTCGGGTGCCGAACAGCAGGACTCTGGCAGGTGATCCGGGTGATTTCACGCCAGGAGCTGGAACAGCAGCGACGCATCACTTCCGACTCCTCCGAGATACTCAGCAACCTGCTGCCGGACTATTCACCGCCGCGCCAGAAGATGAGCGGAAGTGGCGAGACCCTGCGCGGACGCACGCCGCTGGTGATGATCGATGGCATACCGCAGTCCAATCCGCTGCGGCCCACGGGGCGCGAGCTGCATACCATCGACTTCTCGATGATCGATCACATCGAGGTGATCAAGGGGGCCAACGCCACCAACGGTCTGGGCGCCGCCGGCGGGGTGATCAACCTGATCACCAAACGCCCCGAGCCGGGCTCGCTCATCAGCACTTCGAGGCCCAGCTCACCACGCCGACCTCCAAGCTGGATGGCGATACCAACAGCTACCGCACCAACTACGCTGTCAGCGGCAATCGCGGGCCGGTCGACTACCTGTTCTCGTTGAGCTACGAGGATCAGGGGCTGTTCCTGGATGGGAAGGGGGACGCTATCGGCGTCGACAATACCCAGGGCGACCTGATGAATTCCCGTGCCTACGATGTCTTCGGGAAGATCGCCTACTGGTTCGATGACGACCGGCGCCTGCAGTTGAGTGTCAATCGCTACCGCATCGAGGGGCAGAACGATTACGTCGGCGTGCTTGGCGATCGTAACGCCGGTGTCCCCACGACCTCGCGACGCGGCGATCCACAAGGCTCGGCGCCCTTCAACAGTGTCTGGACCACTGGCGTCACCTGGGACGATTACGATCTCGCCGGCATGCATCTCAATGTGCTGGGCTTCTATCAGGATTACGAATCACTGTTCGGGGCCACCAACTCCGGCACCTTCCAGGATCCCGCGATTGCGCCGGTCGGGACGCTCTACGACCAGACTATGGCCGAGACCCGCAAGTACGGCATCAAGACCTCGCTGACCAAGGAGGGGCTGTGGGACGACCGGGTCAAGCTGACCTTCGGCTTCGACGCCATGCGCGACGATACCGAGCAGTATCTGTGGGGCACCGATCGCACCTACGTGCCGAAGGTCAAATACACGGACCTATCACCGTTCGCCCAGATCGACTTCAGCCCGATCGAGTCGCTGACCTTCTCGGCGGGAGCGCGTTACGAATACGCCAAGCTCGATGTCGCTAGTTACCGCGGACGGTGGCCGCCAACAACGGCGTGCGGGTAGACGGCGGCTCCCCCGACTTCGACGAGACGCTCTACAACGCCGGTGTGGTATGGCGACCGGTGAAACACTGGAGCCTGTTCACCAGCTATTCCGAAGGGTTTGCCATTCCCGATGTCGGCCGCGTGCTGCGCGGTATCGACACCCCCCGGACAGTCGGTCGACAGCTTCGAGAATCTGCGTCCCATCGTGACCGACAATATCGAGACCGGGGTGCGCTATGACGATGGCCGTCTCAACGCCGAGCTGAGCTATTACGTGTCGTCTTCCGACTATGGCACGCGCCTGACGACCCGTAACGACGCCTTTGTGATGCAGCGAGAGAAGACCGAGATCGAAGGCATCGAGGCGTCTGTCGGCTATCGATTCAACGACCGGCACAGCGCCCGGCTTGGTTACTCCCACATGAAGGGGCGTTACGACAGTGACGACAATGGCACCCTGGATGCCAAGCTGAACGGGCTCAACGTGGCGCCGGATCGGCTGGTCGCGAGCTGGAGCGCCCGTGGTCTTCGCGCTGGACGTCGTTTTGTCGAGATCGATCACGCCTTTGACAAGGATTTCGACGACAGCCGCAACGGCTGGGACACCGACTTCGACGGCTACACCCTGGTCGATGCCGCCATCGGCTATCGGCTACCGGTGGGGCAGCTGAATTCGCCGTGGCCAATCTGTTCGACAAGCAGTACATCACCTACTACTCGCAGAGTGCGCTGGATAGCCCCAATGCAGACTATATGAACGAACGCTACTTCCCGGGCGAGGGCGGACTCTGACCCTGGGCTACAGCGTGGACTTTTGATGTCGCCATGTACCAGCCACGGTGGCGTGCCGAGTGAGCGAGCGGATCCGCGATGAAACGTCGTGACTTCATGGCCTTGGCGCTGGGCGCCATGCCGACGCTGGCATTGGGTGCCATGCCCACGCTGGCGCGCGCCGGCATGGCGCGCCAGGAAGAGCCACGCAGGCCGCGCCGTCCGCAGCGGATCGTCACGCTGTTCCAGGGTGCCACCGATACCGCGGTGGCGCTCGGGGTGGTTCCGGTCGGGGTCGTGCTGTCATGGCAGGACCCGCCGATCTACCCCTATCTGCGCTCGGCGCTGGCCCAGGCTTCGCTCCTGGGGTTGGAGACACAGCCCAACCTTGAGCGGATCGCACTGCTGGAGCCGGATCTGATCGTCGCTTCGCGTTTCCGTCATCAGCGTATTGCGCCGCTGCTGTCAGCGCTGGCTCCGCTGACGCTGCTGGAGGATATCTATCACTATCGATATACCCTCGAGACGATGGCGCAGACACTCGACCGCCAGGCTCGGGCCGAGTCTCTGCAGCGGGTACTGGCATCGCGCATGGCAACACTGCGCGCACGACTGCAGCAGCGTTTCGGTGCGCGCTGGCCGCTGACGGTAGCGCTGCTCGATATCAGGGCCGGCGAGATTCGCAGCTACCTGGCGCCGAGCTTCGGCGGCTCGGTACTGACCCAGCTCGGGTTTCGTTGGCCCCGGCAGGTCGAGGGGCATGCTGGAGTGCTGCTGAGACTGGGCGGCGTGGAGAGCCTGCCGGCGATCGATGCCGACGTCTTCTTCCTGTTGCAGCCGCGTGATCGGCCCGCGCGCGAGCACTATAGACGTCTGCGTGGGCATCCGCTTTGGCAGCGGCTGGCGGCGGTGCGTCAGGGACGTGTCTGGCAGGTCGACCCGGTAGCCTGGAGTCTCTCCGGGGGCATTCTGGGCGTATTCGGCATGCTCGACGACCTGGATGCCTGGCTGGATACCACCGAGGCCTCGGCATGAGCCTGCGCACGATGCTGGCTATCGCCGGCTGGCTATCGCCGTGGTGGTGAGCCTGATGGCGGGTGGTCACTGGTCCAGCCCGCTGCAGGTATGGCACGCGCTGTGGTCGCCGTCGCCGACCGATGTCGATGATTGGCTCATTCGCACCACCCCGTATGACCCGCACCCTGGTGGCGCTGACGGTGGGCGCAGGGCTGGGCGTGGCCGGCGGTATCATGCAGACCCTGACCCGCAATCCCCTGGCTTCACCCGGGCTGCTCGGCGTCAACGCCGGTGCGCTGCTGGTGGTGGTCTGTCTGGCCACCCTGGGTAGCGGCTTGCCAGGGTGGCTGGCGAGCGGCGGGGCCTTCGCAGGCGCGGCGCTGGCGGCACTGGCGGTCTGGGCGATTGCCATGCGTCCAGCGGCCCCGAGTGGGCCGCTGCGGCTGATCCTGGCCGGTGCCGCGTTGAGCGCGCTGTTCCATGCCTTCAGTCAGGCGCTGCTGGTGATCGATCAGCAGGGGCTGGATACGATGCTGTTCTGGTTGGCGGGGTCGGTCGCGGCCCGGCCGTTGACGCAGGTCTGGCCGCTGATGCTGGTCACGCTGGCGGTGCTGCTGGCGTGCTGGTTTTATCTGCGGCAGTGGAACGTGCTGGCGGCGGGCGAGGCGGTGGCAGTCGGCGCCGGCATCTCGGTGCGGCGCCTGCAACTGATCTCGGTCATGTGTGTGGTGCTGTTGGCGGGCGCGGCGGTGGCGATGGCGGGCAATATCGTCTTCATCGGGCTGATCGTGCCACACCTGGCGCGGCGTCTGGCGGGGCCGGATCATCGACACTGGCTGCCGCTGGCGGCGCTACTGGGTGCTGCGCTGCTGCTCGTCGCGGACGTGATGTCGCGAACCCTCATCCCACCCCGGGAGGTGCCCATCGGCGTGATGACGGCACTACTCGGGGCGCCGGTATTCATGGCACTGGTGCGTCGCCAGGGGGGCCGCCATGGGTGAGGCTCGCGTGCTGCGTCTTGGCCGCTTTTCGCGGGTCGTCGCCTGGCGAGCGTGGTGCCGGGTGGTGGCGGCACTGTTGGTGGTACTGCTGATTCTGCTGGCCTCGCTGGCTCTCGGCGAGGCCGCCTTGTCTGCGCCGCAGTGGCTGGCGGCACTGCGCTCGCCCGATAGCGGCGCTGGCCTGATCCTGTGGCAGCTGCGCCTGCCGCGAACGCTGCTGGGCGCGCTGGTGGGGGCGGCCCTGGCACTCTCTGGCTGGTTGCTGCAGCAGGTCATGCGCAATCCGCTGGCGTCGCCGGACACCCTGGGCGTGACCGCCGGCGCCGCGACCTTGGCGGTCGGCTATCTGGCATTTCTGGCCGCCGATGTCGGCACCGCCTGGATGCCGCTGGCGGCAGCACTGGGGGCGCTGCTCGCGGTACTGCTGGTCATGCTGGCAGCCTGGCGGGGCGGGACGACGCCACTGCGGCTGGTGCTGATGGGCATCGGACTCTCGACGCTGCTGAGTGCCGTGACGACCTTCGTACTGGTGTCCAGTCCGCTCACCACCACACTGTCGGCCTACGTATGGCTGACCGGCAGCGTTTATGGGGGCAACTGGTCCGATGTCGGGTGGCTGGCGGCTTGCTTCGGCGTGGCGCTCGTGGTGCTGATGCCATGGGTGCGTCTCGCCTTGCTGGCACCGCTGGACGACGGCTTGGCGGTAGGCATCGGAGTGCGGGTACAGTGGACACGCACGCTGTTGATCCTGCTGGCGGCGGGGTTGGCGGGTATCGCGGTGGCTTGGGGTGGGGCGATGGCGTTCGTCGGCCTGGTGGCACCGCATGTGGCGAGACGTCTGTTGCGCCAGCCGGGCGCGGCGCAGATCGCGATGGCGGTCGTGGTCGGCGCGGGCATGACGATGGCGGCAGATCTTGCCGGGCGGCTGCTGTTTCCGCCGTTGGATCTGCCGGCGGGGCTCTTCGTGGCGGCCATCGGAACGCCGTTCTTTCTGGGGTTGATGATGAAACAGGCACGCTGACGCCATGGCGACTCTCTCTGCGAACCGACTCACGCTGGGCTACCAGCGTCAGGCCATCCTGCGCGAGCTGTCGCTCGATCTGCCGGAAGGGCGCATCTCGGTGCTGGTCGGCAGCAACGGCTGCGGCAAGAGCACGCTATTGAAGGCACTGGCTCGGCTGCTGACGCCGTGGCAGGGTCAGGTCGCTCTCGACGGCCAGGACATCCGGCAGCGGCCGACCAAAGCGGTGGCCAGGACGTTGTCGCTACTGCCGCAGCACCCGGTGGCGCCGGAGGGCATCAGTGTGCGTCAACTGGTGGGATTGGGCCGCCATCCGCATCAGAGCTGGCTGGCGCAGTGGTCCGAAGACGATGAACGCGCCGTCGAGCAGGCACTGTTGAGAACCGGCCTCGATGACCTCTCCGAGCAGCGCGTCGAGACGCTTTCCGGTGGCCAGCGTCAGCGTGCCTGGATCGCCATGGCGGTAGCTCAGGACACGCCGCTGATGCTGCTCGATGAGCCTACCTCGTTCCTCGATCTGACCCATCAGATGGAGGTGCTCGAATTACTCGTCAGCCTCAATCGCGATGCCGGCAAGACCATTGTCATGGTCCTGCACGATCTCAACCTGGCGTGCCGCTATGCCGATCATATCGTGGCGATTCGCGAGGGCCGCGTTCACGCCCAGGGCCGGCCTCAGGCGGTGATAACTCAGGGCGGGTCAAAGAGATATTCCAGCTCGAGTGTCGGGTGATCGAGGATCCGTTCTTCCATACGCCGCTATGCATTCCGTTCGGCAAGGGGGCAGCGTAATGATGCCGGCAGCGACGCGGGGCCCGCTGGGATACCTGGAGTGCGCTCCGGTGGCGGCCGAGCACCATCGCTATCTGCACGAGGCCTTGTGCCTCGAGTCGGCGGATGCCGCGGGGGCAGGGGCCCTATCGATGACGGCGTTCTGCGACCCCCTGCGCTGCGCTGAACTGCTTGCACGCCTGGGGCCGACTCTCGGCTCACCCGATCGGCGGACCACCGCCTCGCTGCTGTCGAAGCGCCTGGGTTTTCTGTTCACCGGCGCGCCGCTCTATCTGCTCTCGGTGTGCGATCGCGGGCTCGATCTGGCGCCGGCCAACTGCCTGGTCGATATCCGTCACGATGGCCAGGCGTGGCGTTCGACACTGCCGCTGCGCTCGCTGCGACTGCAGACCTGGTCGCCGGCGGCGCGGGAGCGCTCGCGTCACCAGTTGCTGACGCAGCTGTTCGCGGGGCTGATCACGCCGCTGTGGCAGACCCTGCGCGAGGTGGGTGGGGTGCCGCCGCGCATGCTGTGGGAGAACCTGGCGGTGCGGGTCTACTCGCTCTACGAACGCCGCCTGGTCGAGCTCGACAGCACGCAGGTCGACGCCGCGGCACGCCAGCGCTGCGAGGCGGACTACCGTTTCCTGCTCGATGCCGACCCCGAGCTGTTCGGCATCGATGTCAACCCGCTGGCGCGTTTCCATCACGCCAAGACTCGCCGCGCGGATGGCGTCGAAGTGCGCTATCGGCGCAGCTGCTGCCTCTATTATCGTGCCGCCTGCCCGGTGGCCTACTGCCAGTCGTGTCCGCTGAGCCGGTCTCGAACCGAGGCATGATGCCGTTCCCTGGGCCCGGTGGCGCGCCCGCGGCGATGGAATATGCTAGGCTGCGCGCTTTTGCCTGCCCGCGTCCAGCGGCACGCCAGCGCAGCGGCGTGTCTATCCGCTGACGTTCTCGTCAGCCCGGGCAGGACCGAGTCGATGCGTGCGGAGAGTCCGATGAAAGTCGTTCATGTGAAGAATCCCGAGAGCCGCGAGGCGTGCCTGGCCCAGCTGTGCGCCAATGTCTATGGCCGTGAGGCGGGGCTGGCACCGCTGGTCACCTTTGCCGGGACCCTGGGCGTGCTGTTCGAGCAGGAAGCGGCACGTCTGTTCGCCCTGACCGACGATGACCGCCAAGTGCTGAGCCTGGCGCTGGTCTCCGCCGACACCGAGGGGCGCAGCATGGAGTTGGCGATGGTCTCGACGCCCCAGGGTGACGGTCACAGCGAGCACAGCGCGCGCCTGATCCGTCTGCTCGCCGAGAAGGCACCGCTGCGCGTGCTCGCCAGCGACGCTGACGCGGAACGCTTCTTCCGTGACTGCGGCATCACTCGCTGGATCGATGCCGAGGGCGGTATGCGCGTGGGTCTGGCGCCGCGTCATCCGGAGCCGCAGGCGGGCAAACTGCCCAGCGTGGTGCGCTTCGACGGCGAGGGCATCGTCAAGACCTTCAAGGCCGATTCGGAGACCTTCGAATCCTACAAGCAGCGCTTCGTCGCTGCCCTCGAGCGTTTTCCCCAGAGTGTGATCTGACCCCTTCGAGCGGGCCGAGCATGGGGACATCGGGGGCCGTTCGCGGCGTATGGCTTGACCCGGCTGGCGAATGGCGCTTGGATGAGGTATTGGACAGGACTGAGGTATCGATAGGGTTTCGGTTCGTCTCGTTCGATACCCCTACGCACGCCAAATACGCCCAGCTCAACCCGTTTCTCCACAAGGACAGTTCATGGTCAAGCGCATTCAGTTTTCTCGCACCGGCGGCCCCGAGGTGCTCGAGTATGTCGACTTCGAACCGGCGGCACCCCAGGCGGGCGAGGTGCGCATCGAGAACCGTGCCATCGGCCTCAACTTCATCGATATTACTTCCGCACCGGGCTCTATCCGGCGCCGTCGCTTGCCGTCCGGGCTGGGCACCGAAGGGGCCGGGGTGGTCGAGGCGGTGGGCGAAGGCGTGACCCACCTTGCTGTCGGTGACCGCGTCGCCTATGCCCAGGGGCCACTCGGCGCCTACTCGCAGCTGCACGTGCTGCCGGCGGAGAAAGTGGTCAAGCTGCCCGAGGATATCTCCTTCGAGATCGCCGCGGCGTCGATGCTCAAGGGGCTGACGGTGCAGTATCTGCTGCGCCAGACTTTCCCCCTCGAGGGTGGCGAGACGATCCTGTTCCATGCTGCGGCCGGCGGCGTCGGCTCTATCGCCTGCCAATGGGCCAGGGCGCTCGACGTCAAGGTGATCGGCACCGTGGGCTCTGACGAGAAGGCCGAACTGGCCAAGCGCAACGGCGCCTGGGCGACGATCAACTATCGCGAGGAGAACGTGGCCGAGCGGGTACGCGAACTGACTGGCGGGGCCATGGTGCCGGTGGTCTACGACTCGGTGGGCAAGGACACCTTCACCACCTCGCTCGACTGTCTCGCCCCGCGCGGGCTGATGGTGAGCTTCGGTAACGCCTCCGGCGCGGTGGAAGGGGTCAATATCGGCATTCTCAACCAGAAGGGCTCGCTCTATCTGACCCGCCCTAGCCTCAACGGCTACGCCGACACGCCTGAGCGGCTGGAGGAGATGAGCCTGGATCTGTTCGATCTGCTCGAGAGCGGCAAGGTCAAGATGGATATCGCCCAGCGCTTCGATCTGGCCGACGCGGGCAAGGCCCAGGAGGCGTTGGCCGCGCGGCGCACCACCGGATCGACGATTCTGATTCCCTGAGCCGTTCCCATGAGCGCCGGCGAGCGGTCGCCGGCATGGCAATGGCCTATGCTGCAAAAGCCGGCAGCGCCTCCGGGGCGCTGCCGGCTTTTTCGCTGCTGCGGGCAGGCTCGGCAGGTCGTTTGCCTGCCAAATCTGGTGCCGGGAGGGCAGCAGTGCACGACAAGGAGTCATACCCATGCAGGATGCTTACTGGGTCTTCGCGGTACTCTTTCTGACCCTGGTCGCCTTCGTCTGGGGGCGCTTTCGTTACGACATGGTGGCCATGGCGGCGCTGCTGGTGAGTGTGCTGCTGGGGCTGGTGCCCGCCGACGAGGCGTTCTCCGGCTTTGGCCATCCGGCGGTGATCACCGTCGCCGCAGTGCTGATCCTGAGCCGCGGCTTCGAGCATGCCGGCGTGGTGGACTGGATCGCCGAGAAGACGCTCAAGGCCGGCAGTCGCCCGATCTGGCAGCTCTCGGTGCTCACAGCGACGGTGATCCTGCTCTCGGCAATGATGAACAACGTCGGTGCGCTGGCGCTGCTGCTGCCGGTGGCGGTGCGCGTCGCCCGCGAGCACGATACCTCACCCTCGCTGCTGCTGATGCCGCTGGCCTTCGGCTCGCTGCTGGGCGGGCTGATCACGCTCATCGGCACGCCGCCCAATATCATCATCAGTGCCTTCCGCGCGGGGCAGGGTGAGGGCCCTTTCAGCATGTTCGACTTCGCCCCGGTGGGCGGCGCCGTGGCGCTGGCGGGGTTCGCCTTCATGATCCTGCTGGGTGGGCGGCTGACCCCGCAGCGTCAGGGCCAGGCCTCTGCCGACGAGCTGTTCGAGACCTCGGCCTATCTCAGCGAACTGCATGTCAACGAGGACGCCAAGGCGGTGGGTTGGCGTCTGCGCGAGCTGCAGGAGGTGTGCGGCGACCCGGTGTGGTGCTGGCGGTGCTGCGCGGCGACGAGCGCTACTCCGGCCACCGCTTCTTCGGCCCCCTGGCCGCCGGCGACATCCTGCTGCTGGAGGCGGGCCCGGACGATCTCAAGCTGCTCGAGGACAAGGCCGGGTTGAGTATCAGCGCCAGCGGCGAGGATGACAGCGACGCCGAGCGACCGCGGCTCGATGCCGATGAGCTGCAACTGGTCGAGGTGGTGGTGCGCAACGACTCGATGATGATCAATCGTACCGTCTCCCAGCTGCGCCTGCTCAACCAGCACGGCCTGCATCTGGTGGCGGTATCCCGCGACGGCACCCGGCTCAAGCAGCGCCTGCGCGAGGTGCGCTTCCAGCCCGGCGATGTCCTGCTGCTGCAGGGCGACGAGAACAACCTGAGCGAGAGCCTGTCGACGCTGGGTTGCCTACCGCTGGCCAGTCGCAAGCTGGCGCTGGGGCAGCCGCGCCAGCTGTGGCTGTCGGTGGGCATCTTCGCATTGGCGATCGCTGCCATGGTGTTCGATCTGCTGCCCGCGGCCATCGCCATGTCGCTGGCGGCGCTGATCACCCTGGCGCTGGGGGTGTTGCCGCTGCGTGAAGGGTATGACGCGATCGAGGGCTCGGTCATCGTACTGCTGGCGGCGATGCTGCCGGTGGGCAAGGCGCTGGAGACCAGTGGCGGGGCGCAGATGATCGCTGACACCATGATGTCGGCGGGCAGCGGCTGGCCGCCGGTGGTCACGCTGACGGCGCTGTTCGTGTTGACCCTGCTGCTCTCGAACGTCATCAACAATGCCGCGGCGGCGCTATTGATGGCGCCAATCGCGGCCAACCTGGCCAGCGGCATGCAGGTCTCGCTCGATCCGTTTTTGATGGCGGTGGCGGTGAGTGCCTCCTGCGCCTTTCTCACCCCGATCGGGCATCAGTCCAATACCCTGGTCATGGGCCCGGGAGGCTATCGTTTCCGCGACTACTGGAAGCTGGGGCTGCCGCTGTCGGTGGTGGTCACGCTCACCGCGATTCCTCTCATCTTGCTCATTTGGCCGCTATCATGAGCGCAGCTTCCGTCAGCCGTGATGTCCCGTGATTCGCCATCGCGACCCGCTTGCCGAGAGACCTGCAACTTATGGCCACCATCGATGTTTCCACGGCGCCCGCTCGGGCGGGCGCCGTCTTTCGCGCTCACCTACCCGGCGCTGATTCATCCCGCTCTCATCTGCCGCGGGTGCCGCCTGGGCGTGCTGCGCCCGGATGGCGTCCACTGCTCGCCGTGTTCGCCATGGGGCTGCTGCTGGTCGGCTGCGCCACGCCCCAGGCCACCCAGCCTGACGCCGCGCCGGCCGCGACCAGCGCCACCGGCAAGGCTGCCGGCAAGCGCAAGGGGCCGGGGCCGGTGGTAGCGCACGAGGGTGAGCCACGGCCGGTGCCCAACCAACGCCGTCGGGTCGGCGAGGCGACCTACTACGCGCCCTATTTCGAAGGGCGGCTGACTGCCAGCGGTGAACCCTACGATGGGCGGGCGATGACGGCGGCGCACAAGACGCTGCCGTTCGGTACCCGGGTCAAGGTGACGCACCTTAGCACCGGCGACAGCGCCATCGTGCGTATCAACGACCGCGGGCCATTCGTCCCCGGGCGGATCATCGACCTGTCGCAGCGGGCTGCCGAGAAACTCGGGCTGATCGATGACGGCACCGCCGATGTCCAGCTGCAGATACTGGAGCAGTAGCTGGCCCGTCCATCTGATGTGATCCCGAACTCTGAGGTTATCCCGACCTGCTGGTGCGCCCCCGGGCGCACAAAAAACCGCGGCCCCGTTCTCGAACGGGGCCGCGGTTTTTGGGGGAGAGAGACCGGGGGCGACGCCCCCGGCCGCTGTTCACGCCGGCGTGGTGTGGGTCTGGCGCGCGTGGTTGGCACTCGGCTGCTGGTTGGTGAAGGCATCGAAGTCGAAATCGTCGACCGTCAGCATCTCCAGCACCTCGGCCTCGTGGGTGCGCATGAAGGCGGCGTCCTCTTCGCTCAGCAAGCCCGCCTCGAGACCCGCTTCGATCCACTGCTCGGGATGCAGTGCGACTTCCGGCAGTTCACGCTTGGCCCGCGCCTTGGCCAGCGTGCGGTAGATCTCTCTCGGCGCGCTCGGCGTTGGCCAGCAAGGCGTTGTAGCGCGCCAACGGGTTATCCTGCTGACCCTCCTCCCAGCTATCCCAGGTATTGCGGGTGAGCTTGTGACGCAACGCCGTGTCGGTGGAGATCGCCTTGGCGATATCGCGTGTCAGGCTGTCCTGCGGCTTGTGCCAGCGGCGTCCCAGCGGCATCGTCACCCCGGCGAGCAGGTGAGCCAGGGCGCGGTTGGGCAGGTTCTCGTAGAGTTCCACCAGGGCCTGTTCGGCGCGGTTGAGCAGGAAGAGGGCAGCTGTAGTGGAACAGTGCGGCTTCGCCGTCCACCCGGTCACTGTCGTGCCACTGCTTGAGCACCATCGACAGAGTAGATAGAGGTTGGAGAGCACGTCACCCAGACGCGCCGAGATCATCTCGCGCTGCTTGAGCTTGGCGCCGAGGCTGGCCATGGGCGGCGTCGGCGCACAGGCCGAAGGCGGAGGAGAGGCGTGCCACTTCCTGCGCATAGGGCTTGGCCAGGGAGTCGAACGGTACCCTCGGCGCGGCCGAGTCCCAGCGCCTGAGTGAAGGCACGCGCGGCGTTGCCGAAGATCAGCCCGGTATGGCGGAAGAAGAGCTTGTCGAACGCCGCGAAGTCATTGTTGTCCTTGGCCGCCAGCTCGTCGAGCACGTAGGGATGGCAGCGGATCGCGCCCTGACCGAAGATCATCAGGTTGCGGGTCATGATTTGGCGCCCTCGACGGTGATCGACACCGGCGTGGCGCTGAAACCGATCCCCAGAATAGTTGCGCGGTCCCAGGGTCACGGTACGCCCGCCATGCACGTCCATGGCGTCGATCATCATCTCGCGCTGGAATTCGGTCAGCTGGCTCTTGAGAATCGCCGAGGGCACCGCCGGCTTGACCCCATGGTCGATGGTATTGGCGGTCTGCATCACCGCGGCCTGGGAGATGTAGGCCTTGGCGGCGAGACGCGCCAGCGGTTCCTGCACCCCCTCCATGTCGGCCACGCGATGTTGAACTGGCGCCGGATACGCGCGAAACCGCCGGTCCAGCCCACCGCGTAGCGCCCGGTGCCGGCGGCGCCGGAGGGCAGGGTGATACAGCGTCCACAGAGAGGCACTCGACCAGCATGCGCCAGCCCTGGCCGGCCATCTCCAGACCGCCGATCAGGTAGTCGAGCGGGATGAACACGTCCTTGCCGCGGATCGGGCCGTTCATGAACGGGCTGCCGATCGGATGGTGGCGGCGGCCGATCTGCATGCCTTCGGTCTCTCGCGGGCTCAGCGCACAGCTGATCCCGATATCGCTCTCGCCGCGTTCGAGCAGGTTGTCCGGGTCGAACATGCGGAAGGCCAGACCGACCACGGTGGCGATCGGCGCAGGGTGATCCAGCGCTTCTCGAAGGTGAGCTTGAGGCCGAGCACTTCCTTGCCTTCGTGCATGCCGCGGCAGACGATACCCACGTCGGGGATCGAGGTCGCGTCGCTGCCCGCGCGCGGGCCGGTCAGCGCGAAGCAGGAATGTCGCGGCGTCGGCCAGGCGCGGCAAGTAGTGGTTCTTCTGCTCTTCGGTGCCGTACTTGAGCAGCAGCTCGCCCGGGCCGAGCGAGTTGGGCACGCCCCGGTGCTCATCGGGTCTCGTTGAAGGCGAGCTTCTGCAGTACTGCGACTGTGCCTTGGCGGAGAACTCTAGGCCGCCATAGGCCGGAATGATCATGCCGAAGAAGCGTTCTTCTTCAGGTAATCCCAAAGCTCGGGGGGCATGTCGGCGCGCTCGCGAGCGATCTCCCAGGCATTGCACATGCCGGCGGCGACCGCACACTGGTGATCGACGAAGGCTTGTTCCTCGTCACTCAGGCCGGGGTTGTCGAACGCCAACAGGCGCTTCCAGTCCGGGCGGCCGCTGAACAGCTCGCCATCCCAGGCGACGGTGCCGGCGTCCAGTGCCACGCGCTCGGTCTCGGAGACCTTGGGCGCGATCTTCTTGAACACGCTGAACAGGCGCGGCGACAGCCACAGCCGACGCAGCGGCTTGAGCCCGCAGACAGCGACGCCGACGGCGGCGATCAGCAGCAGGACGCCGATGATCTCGGCATCGAAAACCAGCCCCAGTATGCCGAGAACGGCGAGTACCGCGACGGCCGGCAGGGCGCCGGCCTCGCGGCGCATGACGACCAGACAGCCGACGATGGCGGCGGCGAGAAGCAGCAGTGTGATCATGGCGAACTCCACAGGAGAGGACATCGGGAGTGCCGGCCACAGACACTGCTGCGGGGGACGCTCCCACAAATTCAGACGAGCGTTTGAATTTGGTTTTCAGACTAGCGGATCGCAGGCCGGCTGGCTAGCGTCGTGGCTCTTATCCTTTTGGGCTAGGCGAGCCTGCTTCAGGCCCCCTGCCATCTGCCGATAGGCTCTATAGACGAGCCATGAGCAGACCAGGGGCGCAGAGACACACGACGCGATGCCCGTCATCGATCAGCGGTCATCATCCATCGATCGCGCGCGATCTCCAACGGAAGCCCGAATGAAGCTCTTTCTGCGTCTCGTGACCCTTGGCCGGCGTGCGTACAGTGTGGAACACGCCTTGCCCCGGTATCGATTCCTGCGCTGGCTCAGCGGCTGTGACCGTACGCTGCCGGAAGAGGTGATGGTACGACTCAGCGGCGGGGCCATCATGCACCTGCCGCTGCTGTTGGCGGGGATGACCTGCACCTTGATCGCCGGCGTGGCCATGCTGATCGACGCTCCCTCGCCGTTCATGCTGGCCTGGGTGACACTGATCTTGGCGCTGATGGTCGGTCGAGTCCTCGAGTATCGCTGGCGCCTCAAGCGCGCGCAGCGTGGCCAGAGCACGCCGGTGGATGGGGTTCTCATCCTCGCGCTGCTGTGGGCGCTGTCGCTGGGCGGGCTCGGCGCCTATGCCCTCGTTGCGGCGCCACCGGCGCTGAAGCTGGTCGCCATCGGTACCTTGCTGGTGGTGTCCAGCTCGTATCCGGCGCTGTGCATCGGCCGGCCGCGGCTGTCGGTCCTGCTGGTGCTGCTCGCCGATGTGCCGCTCAAGCTGGCGGTGCCATTCCAGGCGGAGAGTGCCTACTGGATCTTCGTCGCGCAGGGGCCGATCTACTGGCTGGCCACACTGTGGTTCAGCTGTTATCTCAACGGCTTCGCCGAGCGGGCTCTGTTAGGGGAGAGCCGTAGCCGCTTCCAGGCGGAACACGATCATCTGACCGGCCTCCACAATCGCCCCGGCTTCTATCGCCGGGTCGATGAATTGCGCCGGAGTGTCGCAGGGGTACTGCCGGCGACGCTTTACTATATCGATCTCGACGGATTCAAGCAGATCAATGACCATCAGGGGCACGAGGCCGGCGATGCCCTGCTGGTTGACGTGGCGAGGTTATTTCAGCAGGTACTGCGTCAGCAGGATATCGTCGTGCGCTGGGGTGGGGATGAGTTCTTGCTGTTGCTGCCCGGTGCCAGCGAGTTCCTGGCGGCGGATATCGCCGAGCGCCTGCTGACTAGCGTCAAGGCGCTCGGCATGACCTATCCCGGCGTGGGGATGAGCATGGGCATTGCGCGCGAGGCCGATCTCCGTCAGTTGGACGCCGAGCGTCTGGTGAAGCTGATCGATCGCGCCGATGCCGCCCTTTATCAGGCCAAGCGCGCGGGCAAGGGGCGCTATCGTCACGCCTGCTGAGAGGGTGTTTACAAAATACCTGCGCTCGACAATACGGCGTTGAAATCGACCTCAAAATACTCATTTACCTCGTGTAAACTCCGTTTTTTCGGTCGATTTCGCCTTGTCTTGCCTTCGCTCGTCGAATTTGTAAACACCCTTTGAACGCGGCGCGTCTTACTCCTCGCTAGCGCTCAGCCGGATTGCTCGGTGGCCAGCTGCCGCGGGCGTAGGCGCCGATGCAGACGGTCGAGATAGAGATAGACCACCGGCGTGGTGTAGAGCGTGAGCAATTGGCTGACCACCAGACCACCGATGATGGTGATCCCCAGTGGGGCACGCAGGGCGGCGTTCTCATCCGTGCCCAGCAACAGCGGCAGAGCACCGAGGATCGCCGCCAGGGTGGTCATCATGATCGGGCGGAAGCGCACCAGGGCGGCGTGACGAATCGCCTCCAGCGGGCTCATACCCTGCTCGCGTTCGCAGATCACGGCGAAGTCGATCAGCATGATGGCGTTCTTCTTCACCACCCCGATCAGCAGGATGATGCCGATCAGCGCGATCAGGGTGAACGGCGTATCCAGCGCGATCAGGGCGAGCAGCGCGCCGACCCCCGCCGAGGGCAGGGTCGAGAGAATCGTCAGCGGGTGGATATAGCTCTCGTAGAGAATGCCCAGCACCAGATAGACGGTGACCAGCGCCGCCAGGATCAGCCACGGCATCGCCTCGATGCCGCTCTGGAAGGTGCCGGCGCTGCCCTCGAAGTCGACCTGAACCGCGGTGGGCGGGCGCAGCGCATCGACCGCTGCGCGAATGCGCGCCGTGGCCTCGCCGAGGGAGACACCGTCCTCGAGGTTGAACGAGATCGTCGCGGCGGCAAACTGCCCCTGGTGGTTGACGCTGACCGGCGTGGTGCTGCGTTCGACGTGGCTGAACGCGGCGATCGGCACCAGGGTATCGTCCTTGCCGCTGACGTAGAGATCGCCAATGGCTTCCGGCCCCTGGCGATAGGGCCCCGCCACCTCCATCACTACGTAACGCTGTTCGTCGGCATCGTAAAGGCTGGCGATCTTGCTCTGGGCGAAGGCCTGACCCAGGGCGGTATCGATGCTGCGCATGTCGACGCCCAGGCGCGTGGCCAGGTCGCGATCCACCACCAGCTTGGCCGACTGCCCTTCGCCGCGGTTGTCGCTGTCGATCGCGGTGATACCGTCGACGCCCTCCATCGCCGTCTGCACCTTCTTCGACCACTCGCCGAGCAGGGCCAGGTCATCGCTCTTGAGCGTGATCTCGTACATCGAGGCGCTGGTCGAGCGGCCGCCGACGCGAATGTCCTGCAGTGGGAACATGAAGGTGCTGACCCCGGGCATGCCCTGCAGGCCGGCCATTAGGCGGTTGCCGATGGCCTGGGTCGACTGGGTGCGCTGCGGCTTGAGGGTGATGAACAGCGTCGCCGAGGCGCCGCCGCGACCTGGGCCGCGACCGCCCATGAAGCCCAGCACGCTGGCCACCGCGGGGTCGGCGGTGAGGCGTTCGCGAACCTGGCGCAGCTTGTCCGAGGCAGCGTCGAACGATAACGCCTGGTCGGCACGCATGGTGCCGAGCAGACGCCCGGTGTCCTGCTCCGGAACGAACCCTTTGTCGACTGCGACGTAGAGATAACCATTGAGCACGATCACCCCGAGCAGCGACAGCAGCGTCAGCCGACGGTGCTTGAGCGCGATGTCCAGCGTGCGCGCGTAGAGATCGAGACAGCGTCGGCCGAACCCGGCGATCGCGCGCGACCAGCGCGGCTCCTGGGCGCGGCCGGGCTTGAGCCAGCGCGCGCAGAGCATCGGCGTCAGCGTCAGCGAGACCAGCAGCGATACGGCGATGGCCAGTGAGAGGGTGACCGCGAACTCGTGGAACAGCCGCCCGATGAAGCCGCCCAGCAGCAGCAGGGGGATGAACACCGCCACCAGCGAGACGCTCATCGCGGTGACCGTGAAACCCACCTCGCGGGCGCCGTCCAGCGCCGCCCGCAGCGGCGGTACGCCGCGTTCGATATGGCGCGCAATGTTCTCCACCACCACGATGGCGTCGTCGACCAGAAAGCCGATCGAGACGATCAGCGCCATCAGCGACAGGGTGTCGAGGGAGAAGTCGAACACCCGCATCATGGCGAAGGTGCCCACCAGCGAGACCGGAATGGCAACGCTGGGGATGATGGTGGCGCGCGCGTTGCGCAGGAAGATAAACACCACCAGCACCACCAGGGCGATCGCCAGCAGCAGCGTCAGCTGGGTCTCGTGCAGCGAGGCCTGGATACCCGGCGCGCGGTCGAGCTCGACGCTGAGATCGACATCCCCCGGCAGCGCTTCACGGATGCTGTCGAGGCGTTCGCGCACCCCGGCGATGGTCTCGATGATATTGGCCCCGCTGGCGGCGCTGATCACCAGTAGCACCGCCGGGCGATCGTTCTGGAAGCCGACGTTGTAGCGATCCTCGACCCCGTCGCGAACGGTGGCGACATCGCCCAGGCGTACCGTGGCGCCATGCGTGCCGCGCTTGATCACCACCTGGTCGTAATCGCTGGCCTCGAGCAGCTGCGAATCGGTATCGATCTCCCAGCGGTGGTCGATGTTCTGGACGAAGCCGGTGGGCGACTGGGTGGTCGCGGCACGCAGCGCTCCGGCCACCGCGTCCAGAGTGATGCCGGCGTGGTTGAGCCGGCGCGGGTCGAGGGCGACGCGTACCGCCGGCGACGAGCTGCCGCCGACGCTGACATCACCAACGCCCTGGACCTGGGCGATGGGCGGGGCGATCTGGGTATCGGCAAGGCGGTAGAGTTCGCCGGTGGGCAGGGTGTTGGAGGTGACCGAGAGAATCAGCACCGGCGCTGCCGAAGGGTTGAGCTTGCGGTAGCTGGGGCGGCTGGTCATGGCGCTGGGCAGCAGCGGCTGGGCATCGTTGATCGCTGCCTGTACCTCCTGGGCGGCGACATTGATGTCCTTGTCGAGATCGAACTGGACGATGATCCGGCTCGATCCGCTGCTGCTGCTGGAGGTCATCTGGGTGATGCCCGGGATGCGCCCCAGCGAGCGCTCCAGCGGGGTCGCCACGCTCGATGCCATGGTCTCCGGGTTGGCGCCGGTGAGATTGGCGATCACCAGGATGGTGGGGAAGGAGACGTTGGGTAGCGGCGCCACCGGCAGCCGCTGGTAGGCCAGCGAGCCCAGCATCACCACTGCCAGCGCCAGCAGCAGGGTGGCTACCGGGCGACGGACGAAGGGCGCCGAGAGACTCATGCCTCAGCCTCGTCGGCGGCCGTGTTCGGCGCGTCCCGCCGCCAGCGCGCCGCCTGGCGGTCGAAGAACAGATACACCACCGGCGTCGTGAACAGCGTCAACAGCTGGCTGAAGAGCAGCCCGCCGACCATGGTCAATCCCAGCGGCTGGCGCAGCTCGGCGCCGTAGCCGCTGGCGAACATCAGCGGCAGCGCCCCGAGCAGGGCGGCACAGGTGGTCATCATGATCGGCCGGAAGCGCAGCAGCGCCGCGGTGTGGATCGCCTGCGCCGGGGCCATGCCGCGCTCGCGCTGCGCCTCGAGGGCGAAGTCGATCATCATGATCGCGTTCTTCTTGACGATACCGATCAGCAGGATGATGCCGATCACCGCGACCAGGCCCAGCGCGCCGCCGCTCAGTTGCAGTGCCAGCAGGGCGCCGATCGCCGCCGAGGGCAGGGTCGAGAGGATCGTCAACGGATGGATAAAGCTCTCGTAGAGAATCCCCAGCACGATATACATGGTGACGATGGCGGCCAGGATCAGCCACAGGGTGTCGCCGGTAGAGTCGTTGTAGGCCAGTGCCGCGCCACGGTAGGAGAGCGTGGTCTGGTCGCTGAGGGTGTCCGCCGCCGCCTGGTCGACAGCCGCGAAGGCTTCTGACAGTGAGTGACCGTCGGCCACCGCGAACGACATCAACGCCGAGGGGAACTGGTTCTGACGCTGCAGCGAGAGCGGGGTGGTGGTCTCGTGCAGGCTGACCAGGGTGGTCAGCGGGATGCGCTCGTCGTCGGCGTTGATCACGTAGAGCCGCGAGAGCGCTGCCGGGCCGTCGCTGTCGGCGTGGTTGGCGGCAAGTACCACCCGATACAGGCTGGCCTGGGTGAAGATGGTCGAGACCAGGCGCTGGCCGAAGGCGTCGTAGAGGGCATCGTCGATATCGGCGACGCTGACGCCGAGACGCCCGGCACGGGCGCGGTCGATGGTCACCTGGAGCTTGCGCCCGGCGTTCTGCACGTCGCTGGAGACGCCGGCCAGCGCCGGCGCCTGACGCAGCCGGGCGAGCAGCTTGGCGGCGTCGGCGTCCAGGGTGGCGCGGTCACCCTGGGTCAGCGCGAACTGATAGGGGTAGCGGCTGATGGTGTCTTCCAGGGTCAGATCCTGGACCGGCTGCAGCGCCACCGTCAGCCCGGGGATGTCGCGGCTCGCCTGGCGCAGCCGCGCAAGCACGGTGTGGAGGTCGTCGCGCGCGTCCAGTGGCTTCAGGTTGATCGTCACCCGGCCGCTGTTGAGGGTGGTGTTGGTGCCGTCGATGCCGATGCTCGAGGAGAGACTCGCCACCGCCGGATCGGCGAGCAGGCGATCGATCAGCTGCTGCTGGCGGGCCGACATGGCCTGGAATGAGGTCGACTGGGTGGCGGTGGTGATGCCGCGTATCACGCCGGTGTCCTGGACCGGGAACAGCCCCTTGGGGGTGAACGCGAACAGCAGCGCGGTCACCGCCAGGGTGGCCACGGCCACGCCGAGGGTGAGGCCCTGATGGCGCAGTACCCAGTCGAGGGCGTGCTCGTAGCCGCGGGTCACCCGCCCGAACAGGCCCTGGCGGCCGCGTACCAGCGCCTCGTCGTCACTCTCTTCGGCTGCCTCCGGACGATGCTTGAGCCAGCGCGCGCAGAGCATCGGGGTCAGCGTCAGCGAGACAAAGGCCGAGATCACGATCGAGATCGCCAGGGTCAGCGCGAACTCGCGGAACAGCACCCCGACCACACCGCTCATGAACACCAGCGGAATCAGCACCGCCAGCAGCGATACCGTCAGCGAGAGAATGGTGAAGGCGATCTGGCGCGAGCCCTTGAGCGCGGCAGCCAGCGGCCGTTCGCCCTTCTCGATGTAGCGGGTGATGTTCTCCAGCACCACGATGGCGTCGTCGATGACGAAGCCGGTGGCGATGGTCAGCGCCATCAGGGTGAGGTTGTTGAGACTGAAACCGGCCAGCTGCATGGCGCCGAAGGTGCCCACCAGCGACAGCGGCACCGCCAGGCTGGGGATCAGCGTGGCGGGGATGTTGCGCAGAAACAGGAAGGTGACCATGACCACCAGCGCGATCGCCAGCATCAGCTCGAACTGCACATCCTTGACCGCGGCGCGGATGGTGGTGGTGCGGTCGGTGAGCACGCGCACGTCGACGCTGCCTGGCAGAGTGCGTTCGAGCTGCGGCAGGGTGCGCTTGATGCTGTCGGCGACCGCAACCACGTTGGCCCCGGGCTGGCGCAGCACGTCGATCAGGATCGCGCCGTCCTGATTGGCACGCGCCGAGAGATAGGCGTTTTCAGCCCCTTCTTTGACTTCGGCGACGTCGCCCAGACGTAGCACGCCGTTAGCGTCGCTCTTGAGCACCAGATCGCGATAGCCGTCGGCGGAGAGCAGCTGATCGTTGGCATCGATGGTATAGGCGCGGTAGGGGCCATAGAGGGTGCCCTTGGCCTGATTGACGTTGGCCGCGGCGATGGCGCTGCGCACCGCGGCTAGATCGAGGCCGTGGGCGGCCAACTGGCGCGCGTCGACGCTGACCCTTATTGCCGGCTGATGGCCGCCGGCCAGCTTGACCTGGCCCACGCCGCTGATCTGGGCGATCTTCTGCGCCATGCGCGTATCGACAAGATCGTAGACCCGGGTCAGCGGCAGGCTCTTCGAACTCACCGCCAGGGTCATGATCGGCACATCGGCGGGGTTGACCTTGCTGTAGCTGGGCGGGCGCGGCAGATCGTCCGGCAGCAGGGTCTCGGCCTGGCTGAGCGCGGCCTGCACCTCCTGCTCAGCGACCCCCAGATCGGAGTCGAGGGCGAAGCGCAGGGTGATCAGCGAGGCACCGCCGGTGCTGGTCGAACTCATGTCCTCGAGTCCGGCGATCTCGCCCAATTGATCCTCCAGCGGCGAGGTGACGTGGGAGAGCATCACGTCCGGGCCGGCGCCGGGGTAGAGCGTGGTCACCTGAATGGTGGGGAAGTCCACCTCCGGCAGCGACGAGATCGGCAGCAGGCGGTAGGCCAGGGCGCCGGCGATCAGAATCGCCAGCATGATCAGTGACGTGGCGACCGGACGCAGAATGAACAGGCGAGAGGGGTTCATGAGGCGCTGCCGTCCGCGCCTCCCGCCGGCGCGGCCGAGGCCGCCCCTGCCTGAGCGGCGCTGGTATCAGCGCTGTCTCCACCACGATCTCCGCCGCTATCTCCGCCGCTATCTCCGCCGCTATCTCCACTACTATTTCCACTACTATCTCCACCACTGCCCGCACCGCTATCGCTCTCGTCGGTGGACTCTCCCGGCAGGGCATCGCTGACCACGCGCACCTTGGCGCCGTCGCGCAGGCTGTCGACGCCATCCACCACCACGCGTTCGCCGGCTTCGAGGCCGCTGGTGATAGCGCTCTGATGGCCCTCGCTGGCACTCACTTCGACCTCGCGGCGAGTGACGCTGTCGTCGGCGTTGACCACGTAGACGTAGTCGCCGTTCTGGCCGGTCTGAATCGCCGGCTCGGGCACGATCACGCGGTCGCGCAGGGTCTGCGAGATCAGGCTGACGTCGACATAGGCGTTGGGGTAGAGCCCGCCACTGGGGTTGTCCAGGATGGCGCGCAGGCGAATGGTACCGGTGGCGCTGTCGATGCGGCTGTCGACGCTGGTCAGCTGGCCATTGACGGTCTGGCCGTCGGGGCCGGTCACGCTCACCGCCGGATGCTCGCCGGCGGCCAGGCGTGCCCTCACGGTGTCGACGTAGCGGCTGGCAGCGAGAAGATCACCGAGATCGGATCGAGCTGGGTCAGGGTGACGATGGGGTCGCTGTCACCCAACTGCACGATATTGCCGGGGTCGACATTACGGATACCCACACACGCCGCGCTGAAGGGCGCAGTGATACGGTGTAGTCCAACTGCACCTGGGCGCTGTCGACCGCCGCTTGGTCTGCGGCCACGCTGCCTTCGTATTGGCGCACCAGTTGGCGCTGCTGCTCGAGCTCCTGGCGCGAGACATAGTTGGTGGAGATCAGCTTCTGATAGCGCGCCAGGTCTTCACGCGCCGAGGCCAGCTGGGCCTGGTTCTGGCGTAGCTGGCCCTGGGCCTGGGCCAGCGCTGCCTGGTAGTCGCGCGGATCGATCCGCGCCAGCAGTTGGCCTTTTTCCACTCGGTCGCCTTCGTCGAAGGTCACCTCGGTCAGCTCGCCCTCGACCCGGGTGCGGATATCGACGCTATTGAGCGCACGCACGGTACCCAAGGCGCTGAGGCGCAGCGGCAGGTCACCGCGGCTGGCGCTGACCGCCGACACCGCGGTGGCCGGGGCACCTGCGCCGGCGGGCGGGGTGGCCTTGTCCGCCGGAGCCAGGAACAGGCGATAGGCGACCCCGGCGAGCACGACCAGCAGCAGAATCAGCAGCAACCAGCGCAGCGGACGACGAGGGCGGTGAGTAGGCGAAGACGACATGGGCGGGGGCAATCCTTGGACGGCGTTCGTGATGAGCCTGCGCCAGAAGCGTAGACGCAAACTGTGACAGGCTAAACAGATTCGCAGTCTAACGGAACAGTGTTCACGAAATGCGCAACCTGCGCACACGGGTTCGATCTTCGGAATCGTGGTCGTGCGACGACAAAAAAGCCCGACCATCGTGGCCGGGCTGGGAGGCGGTGACCGGGCTCAGCAGGCTGCGTCAGGAGGCCCGTGCCGGCGTCTTGCGTGCCGGAGCACCATTGGCGACGTAGTAGTCGACCTCGGCCGGCGGCAGCGGCGTCTTGCCGCGCACGCGGTCGGCCAGCTTCTCGGCGATCATGATGGTGGTGGCGTTGAGGTTGCCGGTGACGATGATCGGCATGATCGAGGCATCGATCACCCGCAGCCCTTGCAGGCCGTGCACGCGGCCTTCGCCATCGACCACAGCGTCATCGCCGGTACCCATGCGGCAGGTGCCGCAGGGGTGGTAGGCGGTCTCGGCGTGTTGGCGCACGAAGGCATCGAGTTCGGCGTCGCTCTGCACGTCCGGGCCGGGAGCGATCTCGCGGCCGCGGAACTCGTCCATTGCCGGCTGGTTGATGATCTCGCGGGTCACCCGGATCGCGGCGCGGAACTCTTCCCAGTCGCGTTCGGTGGACATGTAGTTGAACAGGATGCTGGGCGCGCTCCGCGGATCGCGGTCGGTGAGCTGCACACGGCCGCGGCTCTCCGAACGCATCGAGCCGACATGCGCCTGGAAGCCGTGGGCCTCGACCGCGCTCTTGCCGTTGTAGCTGATCGCGATCGGCAGGAAGTGATACTGCAGATTGGGCCACTCCTCGCGATCGTCGGTGCGGATGAACGCCCCGGCCTCGAACTGGTTGCTGGCGCCCACGCCCTGGCCCAGGAACATCCACTCGGCACCGATTTTCGGCTGGTTGTACCACTTGAGCGCGGGATAGAGCGAGATCGGCTTCTTGCACTCGTACTGGATGTACATCTCCAGGTGATCCTGCAGATTCTCGCCCACGCCCTTGAGGTCGTGGACCACCTCGATACCGTGCTTCTCGAGCAGCGCCGGGTTGCCCACGCCGGAGCGCTGCAGGATCTGCGGCGAGGTGATCGCGCCGCCGCACAGCAGCACTTCGCGACGCGCCAGCGCCTGCTGCGGCTGGTTCTTGTGCAGGTAGTTGACCCCGACCGCGCGCTTGTCCTCGAACAGGATGCGGTCGGTGGTGGCGTGGGTGACGATGGTCAGGTTGTCGCGCTGCTTGGCGATATCGAGATAGCCCCGCGCGGTGGACGAACGCCGCCCGTTGGGGGTGGTCGTCCGGTCCATCGGACCGAAGCCCTCCTGCTGCGCGCCGTTGAGGTCGTCGGTGCGCGGGAAGCCCGCTTCCACGCCCGCATCGATGAAGGCTTGGTAGAGCGGATTGTTGCCCGCCTTGGGCGTGGTCACCGAGAGCGGGCCGTCGCCGCCGTGGAAGTCGTTGGGACCGATGTCGCGGGTCTCCGACTTCTTGTAGTAGGGCAGGCAGTCGAGATAGCGCCAGTCCTCGAGCCCGGGACGCTTGGCCCAGTTGTCCAGGTCCAGCGCGTTGCCGCGGATGTAGCACATACCGTTGATCAGCGACGAGCCACCAAGGCCCTTGCCGCGGCCGCACTCCATGCGGCGGTTGTCCATGTGCGGCTCCGGGTCGGTCTCGAACGCCCAGTTGTAGCGCTTGCCCTGCAGCGGGAAGGCCAGCGCCGCCGGCATCTGAGTGCGGAAGTCGAAGCGGTAGTCAGGGCCGCCGGCCTCGAGCAGCAGGACCTTGACCTCGGGGTCCTCGGTCAAGCGGGTGGCCAGCACGTTGCCGGCGGAACCGGCGCCGATGATGATGTAGTCGTATTCGCGAGCCTGTTGCATACACACGCTCCTTGAGTCAGCGAAGGGGTGAGAGAAGCCGCGGGGGCAGGTGGGGGAGAGGGCGGGCCGTGATGGCCCGCCTATTCATCGCCTGGATCGTCGCCTGGACGTCGTCCCGTGTTGTCCACAACGTTGTACTGGGAACGTTGTACTGGGAACGTCGTGCTCAGAACACGGAGGCGAAGTGCCCCATCTCGATCTGCACCGACTTCGTTTGAGTATAGTGCGCCAGCGTCTCGACGCCGTTCTCACGGCCGATGCCGGACTGCTTGTAGCCGCCCACCGGCATCTCTGCCGGGGAGTCGCCCCAGGTGTTGACCCAGCAGATGCCCGCCTCGAGGCGATGGATCACCCGGTGAGCGCGGTTGAGCCCCTCGGTGAAGAGGCCGGCGGCCAGGCCGTACTCGGTATCGTTGGCGCGGCGGATCACCTCTTCCTCGTCATCGAAGGCCAGGATCGACATCAGCGGGCCGAAGATCTCTTCGCGCACGATGCGCATCTCGTCGCCGCAGTCGGTGTAGACCGTGGGCGCCACCCAGGCACCCTGGGCGAAGTCGCCATCGCTCATGCGCGAACCGCCGATCAGCAGCCGGGCGCCGTCCTGCTTGGCGATATCGAGATAGCTGACCACCTTCTCCAGGTGCTCGAAGCTCACCAGCGGGCCGAAATTGGTCTGCGGGTCGAGCGGATCACCGGCCTTGATGCGCTCGACGCGCTCGACGATCTTGGCCTCGAAGGCCTCTTTCACCGAACGCTGCACGAACACCCGGGTGCCGTTGGTGCAGACCTGGCCGCTGGAGTAGAAGTTGGCCATCATCGCGCCATCGGCGGCGCGATCGAGATCGGCGTCTTCGAACACGATCAGCGGCGACTTGCCGCCCAGCTCCATGGTGACGTCCTTGAGCGTCGAGCCGGCGGCGGCCGACATCACCTTCTTGCCGGTGCCGACCTCGCCGGTGAAGCTGATCTTGGCAATGCCGCTGTGCTCGGTCAGCATCGCGCCGACGCTGCCGTCGCCGTGCACCACGTTGAACAGGCCATCGGGGAGGCCGGCTTCGGTGAAGATTTCGGCCAGCTTCATGGCGGTCAGTGGCGTCACCTCGCTCGGCTTGAACACCACCGCGTTACCTGCGGCCAGCGCCGGCGCGGCTTTCCAGCAGGCGATCTGGATCGGATAGTTCCAGGCGCCGATGGCACCGATCACGCCCAGTGGCTCGCGCCGGGTGTAGACGAAGGAGTCCTCGCGCAGCGGAATCTGGCTGCCTTCGATGGCGGGCGCCAGGCCGGCGAAGTACTCCAGGGCATCGGCACCGGTGACCACGTCGACGCTGGCGGTCTCGCTGATCGGTTTGCCGGTGTTGAGGGTCTCCAGCTCGGCCAGCTCGTCGTTGCGTTCGCGCAGCATGGCCACCGCCTTGAGCAGGATGCGCGAGCGTTCCATGCCGGTCATGGCGGCCCATTCGCGCTGGGCGCGGGCGGCGCTGGCGACGGCCTTGTCGACGTCCGCGGCGCTGGCCTGCTGGACGCTGGCGATCACTTCGCCGGTGGCCGGGTTGACGGCATCGAAGGTGGTCTCGCCGCTGGCCGGCGTGCGACGCCCGTCGATGTAGAGTGTCTGCGTCTCGAGTCGTGCCATGGTGGTCTCCCTTCGAAGTCGAGTGTCTGAGGCAAATGTCTTATGCGAGTGACTGGTTCGCGGGTCTGATTCGAATGCCTAGTCCGATGTCGGGGGCGAGGGACTGGCTCAGGCGTAATCGTTGGCGCGGCGCTGAGCGCGTTGCGGTGTATCGAGCTGCTCACGCACGTAGTCGTAGGCCAGCTGCCTGGCGCGTTCCACGTCGAGCCCCTCCTGGGCCAGGGCGCCGCGCAGCCACAGCCCATCGATCAGTGCTGCCAGGCCGCGGGCCGCGTCACGCGCCTGGCGTTTGGGCAGCACGCGGCGGAACTGGCTGCTCAGGTTTGAATATAGACGGCGATCGTTGACCCGCTGCAGCCGCTGCAGGTTGGTGTGGTGCATGCTGCTGGCCCAGAACGCCAGCCAGGTCTTCATCACCGAGCGGCTGGTCTGGCTACGATCGAAGTTGCCATCGATGATCGCGTGCAGGTGGGCCTGGGCCGGCGCCTCGCCCAGCGCGCGGCGGCGCTCGCTGACGGCGCTGCCGAGATCGCCGAGGATATGGCGCATGGTGGCTTCCAGCAGCCCATCCTTGCCGTCGAAATAGTGGCTGATGATGCCGGTTGAAACACCGGCGTGCCTGGCAATGCGAGCGATGGTGGCATCCGCCAGACCGACCTCGTCGATCGCCACGAGCGTTGCTTCGATCAGTTGGCGGCGACGAATGGGCTGCATTCCGACTTTCGGCATAGGGCTCTCCTACTGCAGTCTGAAACGGCGGATACTCGGCAATAGCGCCGGGGCGTGCGCCTCGACACGCGCTCTTCGACATCAGGATAGCGGCATTATGCGATTTTTTTATTGAACGGTCAATCAACAAAAAATCTGCTATTGTTATCCTGAATGAAAATGGCATGATTCGATAATCACTGGTTATTGAATCGGCCGATCCTCAACCGCAAGCCACACAACAGTCGGGAAGTCGCCCGCCGCCAACGCTGCGCGCAGCCAGGAGCAGGGGTGCTTAGGTGCTGCGCAACGGTGATGCAGTCTGGGCGCGGGTGTCATTTTCGTATCAGGGAGATCTTGCATGAAACGACAGTCGCTACTGCTGGCCTTCGCTGGCGTCAGCCTGAGCCTCAGCGCTGCCACCCAAGCGGCGGTGCCGGAAAGCTGCCAGAGCGTGCACTTCGCCGAAGTGGGCTGGACCGACATCCAGGCCACCACCGCGCTCACCAGCGTGGTGCTCGAGGGGCTGGGCTATAAGCCGTCTTCCGACACCGTCTCCGTGCCGGTGGCCTATGCCGGGATGAAAAATGGCGATTTCGACGTCTTTCTGGGTAACTGGATGCCGTCGATGGCGTCGATCAGCGACCCTTATATCGAGCGCGGCGAGGTCGAGCGCCCGCGGGCCAATCTGGAAGGCGCCAAGTACACCCTGGCGGTACCGCAGTACGTGCTCGATGCCGGCGTCAATTCGGTCAAGGATCTGGACGCCCACGCCGACCAGTTCGGCCACAAACTGTTCGGTATCGAAGCCGGTAACGATGGCAACATGATCATCCAGAAAATGATCGACGACGATGCCTACGGGCTGGGCGACTGGCAGCTGGTCGACTCCAGCGAGGCTGGCATGCTCGCCGAGCTGAAGGCGCGCACCCGCAACAAGGAGTGGATGGTCTTCCTCGGCTGGGAGCCGCACCCGATGAACACCAACTTCGACATGGGCTATCTATCGGGGGCCGATGACTATTTCGGGCCGGACTACGGCGGCGCCACGGTCTACACCAATACCCGCGCCGGCTATTCCGACGAGTGCACCAATGTCGGTCCGTTGCTCGACAACCTGAGCTTCACCCTGACGATGGAGAACCAGGTGATGGGGGCGATCATGGACGAGGGCCAGAACGAGAAAGACGCAGCCCGAGCCTGGCTCAAGGCGCATCCGGACACTCTGACGGCATGGCTCGAAGGCGTGACTGCGGTGGACGGCCAACCGGGCCTGCCGGCGGTCAAGCAGTCGCTGGGGCTCTGAGCCAGCGCGGCTGATGACGCCGTTCCCGAACCGCTGCGGTTCGGGAACGGTTGCCACCCGGGCAAGGGTTTGCGATCAAGGGCTTGCGGCCGCGACCCGACACCGGTATAGTGCGCCACCGTTGCCTTACGGCAACCACCCCGGATGGCTACGTAGCTCAGCTGGTTAGAGCACATCACTCATAATGATGGGGTCCCCTGTTCGAATCAGGGCGTAGCCACCAACTCCCCCCGCGGTATTCGATCTTTTCCCTATTCAATACTGTTCGATCTCGTTCTCTGCCGCATGCGGTATTTTGTGCGTTCGCCTCGTGCTGGTTTGGCGTCCTGATGGCTCGCGCCTCACGTATCACGCCTGCAAGTACTCACCCAGGCGCTGCATGAAAGCTTCGCCCTGGGCGAGCTGCTCTTCACTGATGAACTCGTCTGGCTGATGTGCCTGGGTAATGCTGCCGGGGCCGCAGATGATCGCTTCGAGCCCGGCGTTCTGGAACTGGCCCGCTTCGGTGGCGTAAGCCACCGCCTGGGTCTCGCGCTCGCCCAGCAGGCGCCGGCACAGAGCGATGGCATCACGGTTGTCGCTGCCGGCGAGGCCGGGCACGGTGTGCGTCAGCGGCGTGGTCTCGATGGCAAAGCGCGCATCGCGGGCCTTGAGCTCTCGCTCCAGGCTTTGGCTGAAGGTGTCGAAGCGCGCGAACACGGCGTCGAAGCCCTGCTCGGGCAGGTGGCGGATCTCCCACTCGAAGCTGCACTCCCGGGCCATGATGTTGATCGCGGTGCCGCCCTGGATGCGGCCGACGTGGAGGCTCGAGTGGGCGACGTTGAAGTCGGTATTGGTCTCTCCCTCGCTGACCATCTCGGCCATGATCTCTTCGATCCGCGTGACCAGACGGGCCGCGACATGGATCGCCGAGATGCCCTGGTCGACCTGGCTGGAGTGCGACTCCACGCCGTGCACCACGGTCTTGAGCGAGGTGATGCCTTTCTGCTGGGTCACCGGGTGCATCAGCGTCGGCTCGCCGACTATCACCACTGCCGGTCGCGGGAAGTCCGCCACCAGGCGCTCGATCATGCGCGGTGCGCCGAGGCAGCCGATCTCCTCGTCGTAGGAGAATGCCAACCATATCGGCTTGGATAGCTCTGTCGCCGTCCACTGCGGCACCGCTGCCAGGGCGCAGGCGATGAACCCCTTCATGTCGCAGCTGCCGCGGGCGTAGAGCTTGCCGTCATGGGCAGTCAGGGTGAATGGGTCAGTGCTCCACGGCTGGCCATCCACCGGCACCACGTCGGTATGCCCGGAGAGCACCACGCCGCCCTCGACCGCCGGGCCGATACGCGCGAGCAGGTTGGACTTGCTGCCATCGTCGTTAGCGACGCGCCAGCTCTCCACGCCGTGGGCGGTGAGATAACGCTCGATGAACTCGATCAGCGCCAGGTTGGAGTGGCGCGAGACAGTATCGAAGGCGACCAGTTCGGCGAGCATCTCGGTCGCGGTGTAGTGGGTGCGCGGGGCGTGGTTGTTATCCGCGGAAGGTGTCGTCATAGGTCTCTCGTCTCCTCGTTCTGGTGGCCGCCGGCGCGCTGGCTGAGCGCAGTCAGCTCGCCCATGTAGCGCTCGGCGGCCTGCATGTGGGCATACATCACGGCCTCGGCGCGTTCGGCGTCGCGGGCGTGAAAAGCGTCGATCAGTTCCAGATGATAGTCGTGGCCGTGGTAGTTGATATCGATCCCCGCCAGCGCCGGGTCGTGGTGCTGGGCTGCCACCACTTTCAGCAACAGGCCGTTCAGGAACTCGATCAGAAACCGCAGCAGCGGGTTGGGCGAGACCGCGGCGAGCAGGTTGTGAAAATCGAGCTCGTCCTCGCGTTCGGCGACACCACGCCCCGCCTGGCGCTGGCTGCAGCAGCGCCCGGCGGTGGCGCTCAGGCGAGCCAGGGTGGGCGCGTCGAGCAGCGGGGTGACTTCGCGGGCGAGCATCGGCTCCAGCAGTTTGCGCAGGGCGTAGATGTCCGCCACCGACAGGTCGCGGCTGAAGCAGAAGTTCCACAAAAGCTCGTTGGCGGTGGATGCACTCACCTCGGTGATACTGGCACCGCCACCGGGACCGCTGCGGATCCGAATCAGGCCTTGGGTCTCGAGCGACTTCAGCGCTTCGCGCAGGGTCCATTTGCTGGTGGCCAGGCGTGCGCTCAAGGCGGCCTCGCTCTCCAGCCGGGCGCCAGGCGGCAGCTCGCCGGAGAGAATGCGCTGGCGCAGCCCCTCGGCGATCTGGTCCGACCGTTTTCGGCTCACGCCGGCCCCCAGCCGATCGCCACCGCGAAGGCGAGCACCAGCCAGCTGAGCAGGAATACCTGGATCAGCAGCGGAAAAAAGAAGCGTACCCAGCGGTCGTAGGGCACGCGGGCGATCGCCAGCATCGCCAGGGTGCCGCCGGAGGTGGGCACCACCATGTTGGTCAGCCCGTCGCCGACCTGAAAGGCCAGGATCGCGGTCTGGCGGGTCATGCCGATGAGGTCGGAGAGCGGGATCATGATCGGCATGGTAGCCATGGCCTGGCCGCTGCCGGAGGGGATGAAGACGTTGATCACCGAGTGCACCAGGGTCATCGCCAGGGTCGAGACCAGCACCGGCAGGCTGGCCAGGGGCTCGGCCAGGCCATGGACGATGGTATCGCCGATATGGCCCTGCTCGATCATCACCTGCAGTGCACGAGCCAAGCCCACCAGCAGCGCGCCGCTGGTCACCGAGGCCGCCCCCTCGAAGAAGTACTGGTTGATGCGTGAAGGGGAGAGCTTGGCCATGGCGCCGATGGCCAGTGCCATGGCCACGAACACGCCGGAGATCTCGTTGATGTACCAGCCATGGGCAAAGACGCCGTAGAGCATGATCGCCAGGCCGACGACGAAGGTGGCGAGGACGCGGATATCGGCAGCACGCAGGCGGTAGCTCTCGACCGGTTTGTCCAGACTGCCTGAGCGATCGTCGCGGTCGAGCAGTGAAGTTTCGGCATCCGCCCGCACGCGTTTCAGATAGCGGCTGGTGTGATGCGCCAGCAGTGCCAGCGCGCCCACACAGAGCACGCTGCGCAGCCCGGCGCCGGAGAACAGTGGCAGCTGTGCGATCTGATCCGAGACGCCGACGGTGTAGACGTTGATCGGCGAGGTGGCGAAACCGATCCCCACACCGCCGAGGGCGATGGCGGTGCCGACCAGACGGTCGCCGCCCAGGGCCAGGCCGAGCAGTACCGCCAGGGGGATCAGCGCAATGTTGTTCTCATAGCCCACGGCCACGCCGAGTGCGCCGAAGACGAAGGTCATCAGCCACACCAGGGCGCTGGGGCGCTCGCGACCCAGGCGCCGGACCAGGGTGCCGACCAGATTCTCCAGCGCGCCGGTCGCCTCCATCACCCGAAACAGCCCGCCACCGATGAACACGATCACGATGACGCTGGCCGCGGCGATCATGCCCAGCGGGATGGCGTGATATCTGCAGTACCGACGGTGCCGGCTGGTCGATCAGGTGGAAGGTGTCGGGGATCACTGCGCTGCGTCCATTGACCTCATGGCGCTCGTAGGTGCCGGCAGGGATGATCTGCGTCAGCAGCCAGACCGCGCAGAGCAGGCAGAAGATCAGAATGGCTGGGTGCGGAATGCGCTGGTACCAGGGCTTGCGGGTCGAGGTATCGCGTGCCGTCATGGGCACCTCCTGAGAGATCTTGTTGTTGTCGTCGCTCTCCGCCGGGCTGTATGTCGGTGCCTCGCGGCCGGTCGGGGAGCGCTATTGATTATAATGAATAGACGCTAAGCCGGATGGGCAGGGGTGTCAACGCGGCGAGCAGGGGTAGTGTGCGCGATAGTGCCCGCTCACCGCCTCGTCTGCGGCGGGCAAGGCGGAGGTAGCCGGGGCAGGGCGGGAGGCCCCTCGGCGGGGCGTGTCGAGGTGGGCGCTCTCTTCGGTCGCGTGCCCAGCACATTGATTGCGTTGAGAAATTCAGCGCCAGGAATTCTCACCCGATGTGCGATTCACCCTTGACGCCTCGAATCCAGCCCGTATACTACGCCGCGTGCTGACAGATGTTCCCCGATAGCTCAGTTGGTAGAGCAAATGACTGTTAATCATTGGGTCACAGGTTCGAGTCCTGTTCGGGGAGCCAACAGCCAGCACGCGATGAATCCGATCCCCGATAGCTCAGTTGGTAGAGCAAATGACTGTTAATCATTGGGTCACAGGTTCGAGTCCTGTTCGGGGAGCCATCATCGCCCCACATTGCCGGTAACATATCGATCCCCGATAGCTCAGTTGGTAGAGCAAATGACTGTTAATCATTGGGTCACAGGTTCGAGTCCTGTTCGGGGAGCCATCGCTCACAAGTGAGTTTGCGATTGGCGCTATTCCTTCTCGCTAGCGGTATCCAGTAAAAGTCCCTTCCTGTTTGTGTAATATTGGCTGTCAGACCTCATGAGCGATGAAACGCTCTTGGTCTCGATCCTCTCCGGATGGGTGCCTTCCCCCAAGGCGTCATGACCTCCAGTGGTTGAGCTCCAGCACATCCCAGCTATTTCCTACCCGTTATCCCATCAGAGGCTACCCACAGAGGGCTCAAGGTCTCGATGAGTTCCCTGCTGTCTGGCGCCGGGTGATTCGCGCACTCTTGGCTATGCGAACAAGGCTATAAGGCGCTCTTAACGTCGTGCTGACAGGGTGACGTGTCCATGGACATGAACGTTTCACGCCCTAGATTCTGGAGCAGTAGCCGATGCTGGACGCCGTTGTTACCGAGGTCACTCGACTGGCCTCACAGCATGCTCTGGTGGCGTATTTCCTAGTCGGTGTGGCCGCCATGGCTGAGGCGTTGCCGATCGTCGGCACTCTGGTGCCGGGTTCCATGCTGATCGTGGGTATCAGTGCTCTGGTCAGCACCGGTGCGCTAGCGAGTGCACCGCTGATTCTCGCTGCCTTGTTCGGGGCGATCACCGGCGACGGGATCTCCTTCTGGCTTGGCCATCACTACGGTGCCCGCCTCGCGGGTTACTGGCCGTTCAGTCGTTACCCGCGTTGGCTCGCGCGAGCCGAAATGTTTTTCCAGCGCCACGGGGGTAAAGGGGTGTTTCTGGCCCGTTTCATCCAAGGGCCGCGTGCTTTCGTGCCTCTCACCGCCGGCATGAGCGGGATGTCGCCTGGGCGTTTCTACGTCTTCAACGTTGCTTCGGCGGTCTTGTGGGCCGCCACTCACGTGCTGGCCGGTATCGCGCTGGGGGCGTCGCTGCAGGTCATTGCCCAGGTCGCGATCAGGCTGGTGCTGATGCTGGGGCTTTTACTGCTGTTGAGCTGGCTTGTCGTGTGGACGACGCGCCGAGTGATGCTGCCCCACGGCGTCACGTGGCTGAAAGCTGGTAGTGGGCGACTGGCAGAGTGGTGCAGACCGCGTTCGACGTTACTTCAGCGCACCATCTATCGGTTGATGAATAGCCTGAGCGGTGAAGGGCTCATGCTGGTCGCTGCGATTGCCATGCTACTCGGCTGCCTATGGATGTTTACGGCTCTTCTTGAGAACTTGATGGCGGGAGATCCGCTGGTGAGGGCCAATCAGGCGGTCTTTCACGCGATGCAGGCGCTGCGGACCCACTGGGGTGACACCGTGATGTTGGCGATCACCGAGCTGGGAGATGGCTTCGTGACCACCAGCCTCACCATCGCAGTGACGGCTTGGCTATTGCTTCGCCGCGCTTGGCATGGGGCGCTCTACTGGTTGGCAGCGGTAGGGGGAGCCGCGCTATTCACGCCGGTGATCAAGGCGATGGTGCATTGGCCGCGTCCTACTGCCGGGCTTTACAGCGGTTGGGAAGCCTTTTCCTTTCCCAGTGGTCACGCCACCATCAATACCGTTCTGTATGGCTTTCTGGCTTATCTCGTCGCTCGAGGCTTGCCGGCAAGACAGCGTGGCTGGGTGATCGGCGCGGCGATGATGACCGTCATATGGATCGCGCTCTCTCGCCTCTATCTTGGGGCGCATTGGCTGGCCGATGTCCTCGCGGGGATGGCCATCGGTACGGCATGGGTGATTCTGCTGGCGATCAGTCATCAGCGTCGCCATGCCCCACCAGCCGAAGCAAGAGGAGTGCTCGCGATGGTTCTGCTGACGTTGGCCGTGGTGTGGCCGTATCACCTCTACCAGAACTTGGCCGCTGATCGTGCTCGTTATACCCCGCAACCTGACATCCAGCAGATGACATGGAGTTCCTGGTCCAAGGGTGGGTATCAGCAATTGCCGCAGCGTCGCATCGATCTGGGCGGTGACAGAGAAGAACCCATGGTCATGCAGTGGGCGGGCGGGTTGGGTGCACTGCGCCGGAGCTTGGGTGATGCCGGCTGGCAAGTCGACACCCCCTGGACCGCGATGAGTGCCCTCCACTGGCTGAATCCCGCCAGTCCCGACAAGGCACTGCCGGCCCTGCCAAGACTCAACGTGGGGCGGCCCCCGTCGCTGATTGCTACCTACGCCATGCCGGGGGGGCGCGCAGGCGTCTAGTTCTGTACGTCTGGCCCACTGACTTCACGCTCAAGGGTACCTGTCGGCCATCGTCTCAGCCGCTGTGGGTCGCCTCATTGAGATGGCAGCAACGAGACGGTCTGTTGGGAGTGGTAGCGCTGGAGCGCGACATTCCGTCTTCTCGCGACGCCAGCGGGGTGTTGGCCAGGAGACTGCTGCGTCAATCCGCTGGCCTGTCCGCCCATCGGGTCACCTCCAGCGAGGCAACGGCACTTTGGCTTACGGCTGCGCAAGACTTGGGCCCCCCTTGCAAGCGAAATAGGGAGCAGAAAGATGGCGTGTCATGAGCGCCTGCGCCGGTGGTGGCGTTGCTGCCGTAGTGCAGTCGAGTTGAGATCACTCGTCGCCTGGCGGACGAACGCGCCGAGCGCCCTGTCAGCCATCTCGCCTCCGCCGTCTTCATCACGCTTTGGTTCACGGCGGCGGTAGCTGTTTGCCGGTTCTGTTACTCGATGGGGTGGCCTGGGTAGCGAGTCTGGGCAGGGGGGAGCTGATAGCTTTGCCATGGAAAATGAGGGGCTCCCAACCTCGAACCTGGGATCAACCCGTAGGCTGATCCCAGGTTCGAGGCATGGTATGCCTGTCGCTGGGGATAGGGGGAGCGGGAAAGAGTTGCGTTCAGCTCATGATGCCGTTTTCAGCGCTCTTGCGCGCCTTTCCCGTCGAGAAAGATAGCCGACCAGGGCGATGATGGCGCATATGAAGAGGACATTGGTCCCCGTGCTACCCAGGCCAAGTCCACCGTTGGTGCCAGGCTGCGTCAGGAGATCGCCAAGAGAGGCACCCAGCGGGCGGGTCAAGATATAGGCGATCCAGAAAGCGACGATGGCGTTGGCCTTCAGGAAGATCCAGGAAAACGCGGTGAGCGCGATCAATGAGCCAAACAGGAGCAGCGCATGCAGGTAACCGAGGCCAAAATCTTCGGCAACCAGGTCGCCGGCTGCGGTGCCCAGTGCGAAAGTGACGAGAATGGCAGTCCAGTAGAACAGTTCGCGCCGCAAGGTCGTGATCGAATGTATGGAGAGCGTTCTTTCGGTTCGTTTCCAGACGATGAAGACAGCGATTAGTAGTGTCGAAAAGACCAGTGTCGAATCTATCAGAGGAACATGTAGCTGATCAGTCAGATTATCGGTCACCAAGGTGCCGAACACGCTGACCAAGAGCACGTTGCTCCAGTAAAGCCAGGGGATATAACGTTTGGCCTTGAGCTGGGCTGCCAGGAACAAGGCTAGCAGTATCCCGGTCAATAGCGACGTGGCAGTCAACCCGAAGCCAAGATTGAAGTTGAGAAAATCGGCGCCCGTTTCTCCTACGGTCGTCGACATCATCTTGATGAGCCAGAAGACCAGCGTGACTTCTGGTACCTTGTTCGTCCAGCTTGGTCGACGTTCAGCGGATAGTGATGGTGTCGTCATGATGTCCTCACTGTGGGTGGCATCCCTTTTTTAGGGAGCCATTTCAGTGTGAGTCACAAGGCTTATGACAAACTGATCGCTACTATCGAAAAAGCGCAATCCCGTGAGGATTATCGATGGATGGTTTCTAGTGACGTGAGTAGAGGCGCGCCCTGAAATAAGACGCGTCTTGTTATCCGGTGAGTCGATCATGTTGCTCTTCTTCGCCGCATTGCCCCGCGGAATCGGCGAAGGTTTCGACACCAGCCCTCGCCGAAGGCGCCGCACGGTCGCTCATCAATCCATGGAATGTTTCTTTTCGGCTCTGTCAGTGGGGGCGACGCAGTCTGGATCGAACGCCTCGGGCCGTATGGCGCTGATGGGAAGGATGTCCAACTGCCCGCTTCGATAGTCGAAGTGATGAACGGCACTCTCGTCTACGGCGAGTTGGTCGATATCCCGATGGCGCGTGACCAGCCAACCGTCGGGATAGGCGAGACGGTATCGGCACAGAGCTTCGGCGGCATTGTCCAGGGTCATCAGGGGGCGCGTCAGCCGCCCCGCGAACTGGAACGTCGCCTGGTAGCCCCCACCATTGTAAGCCACCGGCAGTTGCCTCGACTCCAGTGTCCCCAGCAGCTCGCCTGGGGCCCTCACGTCATACCGACTCCAGAATGGCCCCATCATCCACTGGGTCGCCACAAAGATCGCGATACCGGTACCCACGGCGAGCCCGCGTGCGGCAGAAGCGCTATCTGGCCAGCGCTGTCGCCATATCCCCACTGCCAGTAGGACGAGTGCGACGGCGCCCGTTGTCGACAGGTTATCCGGACCCACGGCCCCCTTGCCGAATAGACTCAAGCCGCAGCCAACGATGCCCAGAACGGCGATGGCGAGCGAGGGGAGGCGCGCTCGGACGACAGCGTTGGGTGCTGTCGGGCTGCTGGCCAGTCGATCCATGATGGAGTGCCAGAGCCGGGAGCATAGGCATGAGATAATGAATCTGTTTGCCACTGATGAAGCAAAAAATGGCGATGGGGGTGATCATCCATATCCAGAGGAGTCGCTGGCGTGATTGACGTGGGCGCAAGGGCCAAGCGGGACGCCACAGCAGCCACGGAAATGTCAGCAGCGGCAACAGCGGGAAGTACCACCAGAAAGGACGGGCATGAGCCATGGAATTCTGTAGTCGATTGACGCTCTGACCCCATAGCAGATCCTGGGCGTAATCCCTGCCGCCCAGCCAGGCGGCGGAGAGCGCCCAGCTTGCGAGCAGTGCGCTGCCAATGAGCAGGGAGAGCGCCAGTCGGCGCCAGCCGGCTCCGCCGAGCGGTGCCGAGCGCCACCAGGGTATGCTGGCCACGATCGGCAGCAGTGTTACGAATACCGCTGGCCCTTTGGCCAGCAGGCCAGCCCAGCATATCCCACTGACCAGTGCTTGCGCCAGGTGAAGTGATCGGAGACGAGTGGGCTGAGGGTTCCCAGTAAGCAGGCGGTCAGCAGGATGTCGAACTCAGCGCGCCGCTGTAGAGCTTCCACATCAGCATCGCCATGAGTGCGAGTGGTGCCAGACTCGCCGATGTCTGTGCGTACCCCAGTTGCCTCGCGATGCGGTAGAGCTGCCCCAATGCGAGCAGCGATGCCAGCGGTCCGATGAGCTTTGGCCACCACTCGTTGACGCCGAAAATGGCCCAACCGGCATGTATCAGCCAAAACAGCAGCGGAGGCTTGTCGGCGTAAGTTTCGCCATTCATGTGGGGCACCCAGAATGAGTGGGTGTGCCACATCTCCCACGCGACGGATACGTAGCGCGTTTCATCGATGGGAAGGAAAGAGCGGGAGAGGGCGCTGGTGACTGCCAACAGCCACAGCAGAGCGATGACTAGCATGTCTCCGCGGGGGGGAGCCGTGAGCCAGCGAGGCAGAGGGAATCTATTCATGTGAAGCAGGCTGCTCATTGGATTTTGCCGCCAGCTTGCCCAGACAGTCTTAGGAAAACATTATGTGCGGAGAAGACTAGCTGCCGAGCGCCAGATATGGGAATGATTTTCAATAGCCGGTGGTGGAGGTGTCATTGAACTCGAAATAAGATTTTTATAATATAGTGACTTCGATGAAGTAATTGGCTGTCGCTTTGCTGTAGTTAGTCATCTAGATGTCTTGCTGATATTTAATCATAACAACCCGTGGTTTCGGGGTGATCGAATTGCATCTTTTGATTCATGGAGAAGGTGCCCTCTCTCTTGAGCCGTGGCGCCGCTGTCTGGCACGACTTTCTCAACGAGTCACGCTGTTTCATCGCGTCGAGCAGGCGATCCCGGCGGTGGAAGCGGGCGATGTCAACGCCCTGATCCTTGTGGTCGGCGGTGCTGATATCAGCAATAGCCTGAAGACGCTGCGTTGTCTTCGAGAATTTCTAGAACTCCCCATTCTCGTCATTGTCGATGCCATGAGTTCAATAGACGCGGCCCGGTTTCTGGACGCGGGGGCGGACGACTTCCTGACGGCTGATACCGATGCCAGGGAAGTCCTTGCTAGGGTGCGCTGCAAATGCAGACGTTCCGACAAGCTTCCGGGTCGAGTCATCTCTGCCGGCGGCTTGATGATAGACATGACAACGATGGAAGTGAGGTGGCAGGACCTTCCGATCCATCCCTCCGCCAAGGAACTATTGATTCTGAAGGCACTGGCCTCTCAACCGTATCGCGTGTTCACGAAAGCTCAGCTGGAGCAGATATTGTATGGTGCCGGCTTTTATGCCAAGTCGAACACGGTACAGGTATTCATTCACGCGCTTCGAAAAATGACCCACCGAGATGCCATCGTCACGGTCCGCGGCGTAGGCTATTGCCTGGGCCCAGCACCTGCGTGAAAACGAAATTCCAAGTGGAGCGCTCCGTAAAAGAGAACTCACAGGCGAGGCATATATAGCTGAACGGATGAGAGCTATTCAGAGAAAAGCGACACAGAGAAGAACGATACAAAAAAGAACGACATAGAGAGCTAACAGAGCCCTGCACACGCCCGCCGTTGGATTTTCGGGAGTGTCAGCAAGAGAATTGAGGCCGAGCACCGATACGGTACGGCATCTCGTGGGCTCTGCGGTAGAGGACGACGGTCACGCTTTCGTTCTGATGCTGCTTCGACAATGCTGCGTTAAGCTTTGGCTGCGATGGTAGGCGGCGTTTACCTCTCTCTGGAGTTCGATATGAGTGCCGTCCTCACCCAGGTTAGACGTCACGATGGGATGCGACGCTTGGGCAAGCGCCTGGAGCGGCGCTGCAAATCGATGGCATACAGCCTGCTGGCACGTTTTTCGCGAGAATCGCAGGCCGTCTCGCCGGAGACATTGCAGAACGTACATCGTGTACTGCTGGTCAGGCCGAATTTTCGCCTGGGCAACGCGGTGATCGGGGCTCGGTTGATCGAGGCCTTTGCGTCGTCCCGGCCGGATATCGCCATCGATTATCTGGGTACGGATACCACGAGCCAGCTGTTCAAACATATGCCTTTAAAGCGCTATTACGCGCACAGCCGTAGTTTTTCCTGGCGCCTCTGGGCACTGATTAGATTGATCCTGGCGCTTCGCCGCAATCGATACGATCTGGCAATACAGGTAGGAGAAGGTTTCCCTCACCAGTTGGCTTTTCCTGCAGCTATGTGGTGCCAACCGGCTGCTCGGTCAGCCTGGCGTTTACAGCATACCTATGACTGGTTGCTGGATGACACCACCCGGCATGCTTATGATTTATCAGGAAACATTGCCCGGGCCCTGGGTCTGACATGTCAGCGGCTGCCTTGGATGCTCGTGACGAAAGACGAGGCCACCCATGTGGAAACTCTCTTGCCGAGCGCCACTCGCGGTGGGGTCGTTGGTCTTTTCGTCGGTGGCCACCTGGACAAGCGGCTTCCACTGAATTTCTGGCTTTCCCTGCTCGAGGCGCTTAACGAGAGTCGTGAGCGCTATCTCGTCATGCTGGGGCCTGAAGAGGAGCAGCACCGCTCGGCGTTGACGAAGGCCTGTGGCGCCCAGGGCCGGATCTTGCCGCTACTGCCGTTGCGTGATTTTGCAGCGGCGCTGACTCATGTCATCACGCTGATCACACCCGACACTGGGCCCATGCATATCGCGAGTGCCTTGGGAGTGCCTGTTGTTGCGGTCTTGAATAGCGAAAAGTCTTACAAGTTCGTGCCTCACGGGCTTGCTGACAAAGCGCTGTACCAGCCGAGTGCCGAGGACGTAATGGCATGTCTGATACGGAGCCCGCTATTGGGGTCACCCGGGATGCGAACCGAGCACATGCTGGATCGCAAGATGCTGCTCCACTGAGAATGGGCAGCGCTGGATCCATGGGCCTGCCCTATATGCAGTTGCATTCAGACTGGTGTGACTCGGCTGATCGCTTTCTCGCCATCTTCTCGTCAACCAGGGTGTTATCAGGCGTTGACGTCCACCACGAGCCGGCCGCGTATTTCCCCTGCCAGAAGTCGTTCGGCCGCCTCCAGCGTGTCGCCCAAGCTGATGTCATGGGAGATCTCGTCGAGCAGGGCAGGGTCGATATCCTCGGCCAACCGCGCCCAGGCTTGCTGACGCTCCTCGGCGGGGCGGGTGACGCTGTTGATCCCGAGCAGGCTGACCCCGCGCAGGATGAAGGGGGCCACAGTGGTGGGGAAGTCCATGCCCTGGGCGAGGCCGCAAGCGGCGACCAGGCCATCCGGGTAGGTGTGTGCGCAGACGTTGGCCAGGGTATGGCTGCCCACCGAGTCGATGGCGGCAAACCACCGGGCCTTGGCCAGAGGCTTGCCGGGGTCTGACAGTTCGCTGCGATCAATGATCTCGGCGGCGCCCAGGCGCTCCAGGAAGGCCGATTCTCGAGGGCGCCCGGTGGCCGCAATAACGCGGTAGCCGCGTGCCGCCAGTGCGGCAATAGCGTAGCTGCCGACGCCTCCGTTGGCGCCGGTCACCAGTACCTCGCCGCGGTCCGGCGTCAGGCCATGACGCTCCAGCGCCAGCACACTCAACATGGCGGTATAGCCAGCGGTGCCGATGGCCATGGCCTGATGCGTGTTGAGAGAGGGGGGCAGTCGGGTAAGCCACTCGCCTTTGACCCGAGCGCGCTGCGCCAGGCCGCCCCAGTGCGCCTCGCCGACGCCCCAGCCGTTGAGCAGGACGCGATCGCCCGGTGCCCATGCCGAATGTTCACTCTGCTCGACCACACCGGCAAGATCGATGCCCGGCACCATGGGGAAGCGGCGCACGACGGCCCCTTTACCGGTGATCGCCAGCGCATCCTTGTAATTGAGCGTGCTCCATTCGACGCGAATCAGGACGTCGCCCTGGGGCAGTGATTCGGAGTCGAGCTGCGTCAGCGCGGCGTGACTCCGCTGATCGGCTTCGGCCTGCTGTACGAGAATGGCGCTGAACACGTGAACCTCCTGAGCATTGAACGATGAGTCGGAGAGGGGATTTGACGATCGCCGGATCGATATCAGCGGGATAACCGAGCGAAGAATTCCTGGCTGAAGAGCGCCAGAGGCGTCGGCTCGCGTGTCAGGCGGGCTCGCTGTACGGCACCTTCCCAACCGATCCAGAAGAAAGCGGCCAGGGTGTCGCAATCCGTATCGGCGGCCAGTTCGCCGTGCGCCTGGGCCAGCCGCAGGCAGTCGGCGACCCGGCGCTGCCAGTCCTGAAGAATGGCTTCCAGCCGTTCATCGAATCCAGCGGGTAGCAGCGTGACCTCCTGGCCCAGATTGCCCACCAGGCAGCCGCGCCGATAGTGGTGGCGCGCCATGCCCTCTTGGGCGTCCTGGGTGAAGCGGCGGAGTCTTTCGAGGGGCGGCAGTTCGGCAGAGAGCAGCCGGTGGTCGAGCTTGCGCGCGAAATAATCGGCATATCGCGACAACACGGCGTGACCGAACGCCTCCTTGCTGTCGAAGTAGTGATAGAACGATCCCTTCGGCACGCCGACCCGTTTCAGCACGCCATCGATCCCGGTCGAGACGAATCCCTGCTCGGTGAGCACTTCGATACCACCCCGAATCAGGGCGTCCCGAGTGTCCGGGTTGGCGCGGGGAACCTTTGGTGGTCGCCCGCGGCGTTTGCTGGGGGTCGTTGGCGTCTGCATGCGGACCAATTTAGACCGGTCGTCTCTAAATATCAATCCACGGCAGCCGACGCTATCTGGCGCCTGGTCGAAGTGGCGCTGCGTGAGCGTTTCGAGAGGTGACGATCTTGGCATTGGCCTTCAAGGCGTGAACGTAGCATCTAATTATAATTAGCAAACTAATTGGTCGGCCATTAATCAATAAATGAATATGCTCATTGACCGCGTGTGCACGCCAAGGAGTGAGCATTTTCAGCAGCTCGGCTAAGTTTACTAAGCGTCGCAGGGCGATGTTTGACGGCAAAGTAGACTTTGAGTCCTCCGGCTGGATACGGGCTTTTCTAGCTAACGAAACTTAAGATCGATAACAATAAAGGGCCTGATGGGGCGTCGGAACGCGGTCGTTTTAGGGGAATCTTTCACCTACCGCGAGGATAACTGTATGCCCATTCATCATCTTGGCTCAGATGACCAATCGATCATCCGCGATATTTATACCACCGACACATCGCAAGCAAGCCTGCCTAAATTTCGCATCCCGCAGAGCCGAACCGAGCCGCACGCTGCTTACTCTCTCGTCAGAGACGAGCTGCTGCTCGATGGCAACGCCCGTCAGAACCTCGCGACCTTCTGTACCACCTGGGTCGAGGACGAGGTCAAGCAGTTGATGTCGGATGCTGTCGATAAAAACATGATCGACAAAGACGAGTATCCCCAGACGGCGGAGATCGAGAATCGCTGCGTCCATATTTTGGCCGATTTATGGCACGCCCAGAAATCTTGGGAAACGGTAGGTTGTTCGACCACAGGCTCCAGTGAAGCGGCCATGTTGGGTGGGCTTGCGTTCAAATGGAAATGGCGCCAGCGGCGCGAAGCCGCAGGGCAGGACGCGAGCAAGCCCAATATCGTGACCGGCCCCGTTCAAATTTGCTGGAAGAAGTTCGCGCGGTACTTCGATGTCGAGATCAGAGAGGTCCCGCTTGAAGGCGATGCGCTGGGTCTACAGCCGGCGGATCTTAGACAATACTGTGATGAGAACACGATAGGGATTGTGGCAACGCTCGGTGTGACGTTCACCGGTGTCTACGAACCCGTCGAGGCCCTGGCGCGCGAGCTCGATGCCATCGAACGCGACCTGGGTTTGGATATTCCGATTCATGTCGATGCGGCATCCGGTGGTTTTATCGCGCCCTTCATCCAGCGTGACCTGGTATGGGATTTTCAGATCGAACGGGTGCGCTCCATCAATGCCTCGGGCCACAAATATGGACTGGCCCCACTCGGCGTGGGCTGGATCATCTGGGCTTCAAAACAAGATCTGCCCGAAGACCTGATTTTCTACGTCGACTACCTTGGCGGCAATATGCCGACATTTGCGCTCAATTTCTCTCGTCCCGGTGGGGAAATCATCGCACAGTACTATAACTTTCTGCGCCTGGGCCGCGATGGTTATACGGCGATTCAGCAAGCCTGCGCCGATACGGCACAGTGGTTGGGCAAGGCACTCGCCAAGCTGGGGCCTTTCGACATGGTTTACGACGGCCATGGCGGACTGCCGGCGGTCGCTTACAAGCTGACCGATGCCGATCATGGCTTCAATCTCTATGACCTGTCGGAGCGTTTGCGGATGCGCGGTTGGCAGATAGCCTCTTATCCGCTGCCTTCGCATCGTCAGGAAACCGTCGTTCAGCGCATCTTGATCCGGCATGGGGTGAGTCGCGATCTGGCACGTCTGCTTCTCGACGATATGAAGCGCGCGATCAAGCATCTATCGGACAACCCGGTACCCCATTCGACGGCCAAACCGGGGTTCCACCATGGTTGATACATCTCATCGCGGACGAACGTCGCCAGGCGTCCTGATTCGCTACGCAGGCCTGTTGACCCTCCTTTTCACCGAGACCGCCGTTGCCCAGGAAAGCGCGCCCTCCGCTGGAGGGCACGCCGTGGGTCACATCATCGATAGCGTGAGGCCCACCGCTGAAAGTGGAATCCACGGTTTTTTCGAGCTGCTCGGTCACCAGCCAATCGCGTTTATTCTTCTCGCCTTGGCGCTGGGGAATCTGATCGGAAAGCTCGATGTCAAGGGCGTATCTCTGGGCTCGACTGCTGGTTCATTGCTGGTCGGTGTCATCATCTCGATGGTGGCCGAAGCCGCCTATGGCATTACCTACTCCATTCCCGGAGTTCTCTCATCCTTCATGCTCTTGTTGTTCATGTATGCACTGGGCTTGAAGGTGGGGCCGCAATTTTTTTCGGGTCTGCGAAAAGGTGGGCTGGCCTTCGTCGGTGTCGGTGTCATCGTCTGGGTGCTGAATTGGGTCATTTGTTACTTCGGCGCATCCTGGGCCGGGTTGGCGCCCGGGTATGCGACAGGATTGATTTCAGGTAGCTATACCATTACGGCCATTCTCGGCGTTGGCCAAAGCGCGCTTTCGAGCGGTGCCTATACGCCCCCTGTCGGTATGACAGTGGAGCAGGTGGGGGCCAATATGGCGGCGGCTTATGCCATTAGCTACGTATTGTCGAGCGTCGGGATCATCCTGCTGATTCGGTATCTGCCGCGGATCTTTGGGCGCGATGCCAAGGCCGACGCGAAGCAGGCCGAGAGGGAATACAGTGGCGGTGCTACTCATCCTGTTCCAGGCGCGCCAGGTGCACTGGTCATGGGATTCTCACCTTACGATCTTCGTGCCTTCTATGTGACTCACCAGCAGCTCATCGGTCGGCGTCTTGCGCAACTTGCCAAGGAGTATCCTCAGGTACCGATTCTGCGTGTCGTGAGAGACCATCAGGTTCTAGAGTTATCCGATGATCTGGTGCTCGAGAAGAACGATATCGTGACGGTGCGTGGCAATGTGCACGACCTGATCCTTGAAGAGGGGGAGTTGATAGGCCCGGAGGCCGATGAAGCGCTGGCCCGTAACGTGCCTCTGGAAGTGGCCGATATCCACGTCGGCTCCCATGCGGTCTCCGGTAAAACACTTCAAGAACTGGAGAGCCACGGAACGGGCGGGGTGACGGTACAGGCGCTGTTCAGGGCGGGTAATGAACTGCCGCTGGGGCCGGCTAGCGTCGTGTTGTTCGGCGACGTGATACGTCTGACGGGGCCTGACGTGGCGATCAAGGCTGCGGCCAAGGCACTGGGTGGACGTGCGATCCTGCCGACCCTGAAATCCGAGGTTCTCTATCTCTCGCTGGCCATGCTGGTAGGGTATCTGGTGGGCATTGTGAGTGTGACCATCTCGGGTATCCCATTCTCATTGGGGACGTCGGCAGGGTGCATTCTGGCTGGCGTGGGCGTCAGCTACTTCCGCAGTCGCAACCCAGAGTTCGGCGGGCCGGTCCATGAGGGGGCTCGCAGTTTTCTTCAGGACTTCGGGCTGAATGCCTTCGTCGTGGTGTTATCCGCGAACGTCGGGCCTAAAGTCATCACCGCACTGGGTGGCGACACCTTGGTCTGGCTGGCCCTCATCGGTACGCTGGGGGCCTTGATTCCTCCGTTGATTGCCTTCTGGGTCGGGTTCAAGTTTTTCGGACTCAATTCGATCATCGCCGACGGTGCTGCCACGGGTGGGCGAAACAGCACGCCAGGGCTGAACGCGATCATCGAGGAGTCGGGGAGCTCGGTAGCGGCTGTGCCCTATCCCGTGAGTTACGCGCTGACGACGGTGCTGGCCCTGATCGGGGGCTATTTTGCGATGATCTTGTCCTAGCTGGCGATGGCACTGAACGGGATTGCTGTCGCGCGTCATGAACGGCGGCGATGGCTTTGTTCAGTGTCTCGCCAAGGTCACGCCAGGCGGTGGATTCGACCATCGGCTGGGCCTTGCGCAGCCTTGGGCAGGCTCGCTCGGATGCCATAGCAAGTGTCATCGAAATATAATTTGGTTTTCGCTATCTATCGCCTTGAATAGCGCGTACCGTGAGCGCACTCCAAGGATATGGGGTGTCGCAGGGAAGGCAGCCGGGAAGGCTGCAGCCAGGGACTTACGGGGTGCGAAGACCGTAGACGACAGCACGTCTGGCATAGCTGATCTCAAGAGTTCTGATGTTCACGTCAGACTCTTTTTTTTGTGCCTTTTTTTGACCCTTGAGCGTTGATGCCGGGCGCTATCCTCCTGCGCTGAGGCAAGATGTTTCGACTCTTTCGTACCGCCTGGCCTGGCGTGTTCGATCTGTTTTCTCCGTTATCAATCATCATCCGTGGGGGAGCCCCCTATGCCTGTCGAAGAGGTCGTTCTGCTGGACGAAGGGCACCGTCCCATCGGCAGCTGTGACAAGGCGATCGTGCATGACGCCGATACGCCACTGCACCTGGGCTTCTCCTGCTACCTGCTCGATGCCGAGGGGCGGGTGCTGATCACCCGTCGGGCGCTGACCAAGCGTGCCTGGCCCGGCGTCTGGTCCAACGCCTTCTGTGGGCATCCGCTACCCGGCGAGGCGCTGGAGACCGCGGTGGCAAGGCGAGCCCACTTCGAGCTGGGCGTGACGCTGACCGAGATCGTGCTGCTGGATAGCGAGTTTCGCTATCGTGCCCGCGACGACAGCGGGGTGGTCGAGAACGAGTACTGCCCGGTGTTCCGGGCCCGCGCCAGCTCGCCGCTGGCGCCCAATCCCGATGAGGTGATGGCGTGGCAGTGGGTGTCGGCGAAGGATCTGATCGCCGCCCAGGCCGCCACGCCCTGCGTGTTCAGCCCGTGGATGGTGGCGCAGTTGGGGCGTCCGGCCGTCCGCCAGGCGCTCTAGCGGTGCTCCCGACGGTGGCGTTTTTCAGCGACCTCAGCGGGCGGGTCGGGCGCGCATGCCCAGCCAGGCGTTGGCCATCAGGGTAAGGATGGTGAGCGTGCCGCCGTAGAGCGTGGCGCTGGGCGGGTCTTCGCCCAGTAGCCACCAGACCCAGAGCGTGCCGAGGATCGCCTCGACCAGATAGAACAGCGCCACCTCGGCGGAGGGCAGGTAGCGGGTGGCGGTGTTGATCAGCGCCGTGGCCAGGGGCATCTGCAGCAGGCCCATGACACCAAGTACGGCATAGCTCTGGGTATCCAGCGCCAGCGGCGTCGCCATTGGCCAGGCAACGAGGGCGGTGAGCACGCCGCCGCCGGCGATCAGCGGCAGGCGGTCGAGCGTCGGGTAGCGGCGCAGCAAGGTGAGATTGGCGCCCACCGCCAGGGCCGATGCGAGCGCGTAGAGATCGCCCAACAGGCCGTCGCCGCTGAGGGAGCCCGCGAACACCACCAGCAGCCCCAGCATCGCCAGGCCGATCGCCAGCCAGGTGCGTGTCGCCACCGGCTCGCGCAGCACGCAGCGCGTCAGGATCGCCGCGAACAGCGGGGCCGTGCTCAGGATCACCACCACGTTGGCCACCCGCGTATTTACCACCGCCATCACGAACAGCACCGAAATGGCGGCGAGCAGCGCCGAGGAGACCAGCGCCGCACCGCGATGGGCGTTGAGCGTGGCCAGGCGCCGGCGCTGGCAGTAGCAAAGCCCCACCACCAGTGCCATCAGGGCACCGCGCCAGAAGGCGATGTTCCAGCCATCGCTGTCGGCCAGGCGTACCAGCAGGCTATCGAAGCTGAGTACCACGATGCCGCCGAAGGCCAGGGCCACGCCGCGCGCGTGGCCCTGGGGTGACCAAATCATCATGCGTTCTCTCCCTGCTTTCCCTGATCGACACACCCGGCCGCCGTGGCCGGGCGCTTGCGCTCTCCTTGGCGCCTGCGGGCAACGCCTGTTTGGCTAGGCGTTACCCCGGCGGGCTGCCAGCCGCGCGCTGCCGCGCACCCCGGCGACCCGATACCCCACGGCGCCGGCCACCAGCAGCATGGCGCCGCAGCCCAGCGCCAGCGCATAGGCACCCAGCGTCGCCGAGCGTGAGAGGCCGTAGTCGGCGGCATAGCCGGCAAGGGTGTCGGCGTACTGGAACCACAGGAAGGCGCCGATCGCCACGCCCGCCCAGCATAGTGACGATGGCGATACCGCGGGTCCCTTTCTCGGTGGCTGGCGACGACGTTTCGCGCGGACGATGCAGGTTGGCCAGATACGCGCGCTCGGCGTCGCTGACCTGGGTCAGGCGCGAGGCGATCACGATCGCGACCAGGGCTGCCACGGTGCTGACGGCCACCGGGTGCAGATAGACCGGCAGCGTGAACCACTCCGCCTGTAGCGCCAGCGAGAGCAGCAGGTTGCCGAGAAAGCCGACGCTCAGCCCCCAGGCCGCGCCGGCGGCGGTGATGCGCCGGCTCCAGATGCTCATCAGCGCCACCGGCCCCCAGGAGGAGGCGAACAGGGTCGCCGCGAACCACACCACCGCCATCACCGCGGGCGGCTGGAACAGCGCCAGCACCAGGGTCACCAGCCCCGAGACGAGCACCGCGATGCGGCTGGTGCGCATGGCGGCAGCGCCGCTGCGCGAGGCGGGGAGGATATCGTTGGCGATGCTGAAGCCGATGATCGAGAGAAAGGTCGAGCAGGAGGAGAGGCCGGCGGCGAACACCCCGGTCAGGATGACCATGCCCAGCCACATCGGCAGCACGTTGAGCGCCGCCCACACCATCGAACGCTCGGCGTCGAGTGTCGGCGTATAGAGGTTGATCGCCGCGCCGGTGAGCATCATCAGCGCATAGAAGATTGCCAGCGCCACCGCGGTGAGCATCGCCGAACGCATCACCACATGCTCGTTGCGCGCCATCAGATAGCGGCTGGACTGCCATGGGCTGGCGGCCAGCACCGCGGCCCACACCAGCCCTAGGGTGATGCCCCAGGTAGCCGCTTCGCCGGGGTGGCGAAGGCGGCGTCATCGCCCTTTAGCATGCCGTGCCACAGCGCGATGCCGGCTTGTCGGTCTGCGCCAGCAGCCCGCCGATCACCCCCTGCCAGCCGCCCAGGCGGTGATGATATAGAGCGAACCGCCGACCGCGGCCAGCGAGAAGATCACGAACATCACGGTGTCGGTGAGCACGACGCCGGGTGAGCCCGAGTAGAGGATGAAACCGGTGAAGGTGAGCCACACCAGCAGCAGGCCGACCCAGTAGGGCAGCCCGGTCAGCTCCTCGAACATGATCCCCGCGCCCTGCATGACGCCGAGCAGATAGGCGCCTAGACCGACCACCGTGGTGAGCCCGGCGATACGCTGCACCCGGCGCGAGGCGAAACGCTTGCCGAAGAACTCCGGCACCGTGAGCGCTTCGCTGCGGCGCAGATAGCGCCCGAAGGCCAGCGCCCCCAGCAGGCAGCCGGAGGTGCTGATGGCGGCGAACAGCAGCATCACGAACGGGTAGCCGGCATAGGCGAAGCCGGTCTCGCCGAGAAAGGCGCTGGTGCTGAGATAGCTCGCCACCAGTGTGCCGAGAATCAGGAACGTGGGCGCGTTGCGTCCGGCGACAAGATAGTCGTCGAGATGCTTGACGCGGCGCCCGGCCCAGTGGCCGATCGCAAAATAGCCGACGAGGCTCAGGACGATGGCGACGGTATAAGTCATGGTGCATCGCTCGATTGTGGTTGGTATCGGATCATCGTAAGCGCGAACGCCGCGACGACTGTTTCAGGTGCGTCATTCCACAGAACAGCTGCGACGCGTATCGATATGGCGCGGCGGATAGTGCCATCGATCTCGCTTGGATGCAGGTCGAATGGCCAGCGCCAGCCGCAAGGACGTGAGGAGTAGGGCCGGAAGCGTGAGACGTGAGGCGTGAGGGGGGGCGTTCCGGGCCGCGGCGCTTTGGGTATATGCTGGCCTTGACGCCCGCTCCAGCCGCCGCCGAGTGCGCGCGTTTTTCGTCAATGCCTGCCACGAGGTAATGCGATGTCTTCCCGCGACGATGCCGCCGCGCGCGGCGTGCCCGGCTACGCCCATCTGGCCGAACTGGCCCTCGACCTGAGCTGTACCTGGCACCAGGAGACCGACTGGATCTGGCGCGCGCTGGACCGGCGGCTGTGGGAGCTGACCCACAACCCCTGGGCGGTGCTCCAGGCGGTCTCGCTCGAACGCCTGCGCACCTTTCTCTCCAACGCCGAGAATGCCCAGCAGTTGGACGCCCTGATCGAAGCGCGCCACCGCCAGGCGACCCATCACGCCGCCTCGCCCCTGGGCAGTGACAGCGACCCCTTTACGATTGCCTACTTCAGCATGGAGTTCATGCTCAGCGAGGCGCTGCCGATCTACTCCGGCGGGCTTGGCAACGTCGCCGGTGATCAGCTCAAGGCGGCCAGCGATTTCCATCTGCCGGTGGTGGGTATCGGGTTGCTCTATCAGCGCGGCTACTTCCGCCAGACGCTGGATGCTCAGGGCCGGCAGCAGGCGCTCTATCCCTACAACGACCCGGGCCAACTGCCGATCTCGCCGGTACGCACCGCCGACGGCGAGTGGCTGCGCATCGAGGTCGCGCTGCCGGGCTACGCGATCTGGCTGCAGGTGTGGGAAGCGCGGGTGGGCAACACCAAGCTCTACCTGCTCGACAGCAACGACATCGCCAACTATCCCGCCTATCGCGGTATCACCAGCGAGCTCTACGGCGGTGACGAGGAGATGCGTCTGCGTCAGGAGATGCTGCTGGGAATCGGCGGCTGGCAGCTGCTGGAGCGGCTGGGTATCACGCCGCAGGTGTGCCATCTCAACGAAGGTCACGCCGCGCTGGTGGTGCTCGAACGCGCGCGGGCACGCATGGAGCGTACCGGCGAGCCGTTCGAGGTCGCCTTTGCCATCACCCGCGCAGGCAATCTGTTCACCACCCACACCGCGGTGGAGGCGGGGTTCGATCGCTTTTCGCCCAATCTGATCGTGCGCTATCTCGAAGCCTACGCCGAGCAGCGACTGGGTATCGGTATCGAGGCGCTGCTGGCTCTGGGGCGCAGCAACCCCAGGATGCCAGCGAGCGCTTCAACATGGCCTATCTGGCGTGCCGTGGCTGCCATGCGGTCAACGCCGTGAGCCTGCTCCACGAGCAGGTCTCGCGGGAGATCTTCCGCCCGCTGTTCGCGCGCTGGCCGACGTCCGAGGTGCCGATCGGGCACGTCACCAATGGCGTACACATGCCGACCTGGGCGTCACCGGCGGCGGAGGCGCTGTGGACCCACTTCTGCGGCCAGCCCCACTGGCTGGCCGGCGAAGGCGAACTCAGCAGCGCCATGGCCAAGGTGCCGGCGGCCCGGCTGTGGCAACTGCGCAAGACCTCCAGCGCCCAACTGGTGAGCTACGCCCGCGAGCTGCTGGCGCGCCAGGTGGCGGTTTCCGGCGGTGGCGCCGAGATCACCGAGCGGGCGCGCCACGTGCTCGACCCCAATGCGCTGACCCTGGGCTTCGCCCGGCGTTTCGCCACCTACAAGCGGCCCAACCTGTTGTTGCACGACCCGAGCGGCTGGCGCGGCTGCTCGCCGACCCGGTGCGGCCGGTGCAGCTGCTGGTGGCGGGCAAGGCCCACCCCGCGGATCGCGAGGGCCAGGCGATGATCCAGCAGTGGGTAGCGTTCTCGCGCCGCGACGACGTGCGCGGCCGGGTCATCTTCCTCGCAGACTACGACATGCGTCTGACCCAGGAGCTGGTGCGTGGGGTGGATGTGTGGATCAACACCCCGCGCCGGCCGTGGGAGGCGTGCGGCACCAGCGGCATGAAGATCCTGGTCAACGGCGGGCTCAATCTCTCCGAACTCGACGGCTGGTGGGTCGAGGCCTACCGCCCGGAGGTCGGCTGGGCGTTGGGCGACGAGCAGGAGCACGGCGACGACCCCGGCTGGGATGCGACCCAGGCCCTGGCGCTCTACGATCTGCTCGAACAGGCGATCGTGCCGACCTTCTTCGACCGTGACGAGCAGGGCATCCCACAGGCCTGGGTCGAACGCATGCGCGCCAGCATGAGCAGCCTGACCCCGCGCTTTTCGGTCAGCCGCACTCTGCGCGACTACTACCAGCGCTACTACCGCCCGGCGGCCGAGGCCTACCGGCAGCGCGCCGCCAACGCCGGGGCACTGGGGCGCGAGATCGCCGCCTGGCACCACGCCATCGAGCAGGCCTGGCCGGCGCTGCGCTTCGGCGACAGCCATGTCGACACCCAAGCGGGTGGCTACCGTTTCCAGATCTGGCTACATCTGGGCGGTCTCACCCCTGAGGATGTGCGGGTCGAACTCTACGCCGAAGCCAGCGCTGACCAGCCGGCCGCCTGCCACGAGATGCACGCCACACCTGGCGCGACACCGGATGCCTGCGAGTTCGTCGCCGAGATCGAGACCACTCGCCCGGCCGCGGACTACACCATCCGGGTCAGGCCCTGGCACGCCGCCGTGGCGCTACCGCTGGAAGAACCGCGGGTGCTGTGGCAGCGCTGACGTCAGTCATCCCTATGCGTCGACCCAGGCACCGATAAGGCGAAGCGTACCTGCGGGCGCAAACATCGATCACAAAAGGGGTGGGGTTGTTGTCAACCTGTCTTGGTGTTGAGGTTGACCATGCCCCGTGGCACCATCTGGTCAACCCGTGAGGCATGGATGAGTTGACAAAGATGACCGCCACCCCAGATTCCCGCACTGCAGCTGCGGCCCCCGCGACCCGCCACGACTGGCAGCGCGGTGAGATCGAGGCGCTGCTGGCGCTGCCGTTCAACGACCTGCTGTTCCGGGCGCAGAGCGTGCACCGTGAACACTTCGACCCCAACGCGGTGCAGATTTCCACGCTGCTCTCGATCAAGACCGGCGCCTGCCCCGAGGACTGCAAGTACTGCCCGCAGTCCGGCCACTACAACACCGGGCTCGAGCGCGAGAAGCTGCTTCAGGTCGAGGCGGTGCTGGAACAGGCGCGCCGCGCTAAAGAGGTGGGCGCCAGTCGCTTCTGCATGGGCGCGGCATGGAAACATCCCAGCGCCAAGGACATGCCCTACGTGCTGGAGATGGTCAAGGGCGTGCGCGCGCTGGGGTTGGAGACCTGCATGACTCTGGGCATGCTCAGCCGCGAGCAGGCCGAGCAGCTCAATGACGCCGGCCTCGACTACTACAACCACAACCTGGACACCTCGCCGGAGTACTACGGCGAGATCATCACCACCCGCACCTATGCTGATCGCCTGGAGACGCTGGATCACGTGCGTCAGGCGGGCATGAAGATCTGCAGCGGCGGTATTCTCGGCATGGGCGAAAGCGTCAATGACCGCGCCGGCCTGCTGCAGCAGCTAGCCAATCTGCCCACCCACCCGGAGAGCGTGCCGATCAACATGCTGATCCGTATTCAGGGCACGCCGCTGGAGCACGTGGAGGATCTCGATCCGCTCGATTTCATCCGCACCATCGCGGTGGCGCGCATTCTGATGCCGCGCTCCCACGTGCGCCTGGCGGCGGGGCGCGAGCTGATGAGTGACGAGACCCAGGCGATGGCCTTCTTCGCCGGCGCCAACTCGATCTTCTACGGCGAGCGCCTGCTCACCGCCCAGAATCCGCAGGCGAGCCATGACAAGCAGCTGTTCGACCGGCTCGGGCTCCACCCCGAGCAGCGTGAAGAGGTCGACGACGCCACCCAAGAGGCAGCGCTGCAGGCGCAAATGGCGCGTGCCCGGCTGGATGCACTGACCACGGATGCCAGCGCGCCACGGCATACCACCCGCGGCGCGGCCGCGGACGTCTGATGCGCAGCGTGAATTCGCTCGATGCGGTGCTGGCACCGCGTCTGGCCGAGCAGCGCGCGCGGGTGCGCTATCGACAGCGCCACACCACCGGCGGCGTGGGCCCGCGGGTTCGTCGCGACGGCCGCGACTGGCTCAATGTCTGCAGTAACGATTATCTGGGGCTGGCCGGTGATCCGCGCCTGGCCGAAGCGCTCGCCGTGGGCGCCCGGCGTTTCGGCGTAGGCGGCGGTGCCTCGCACCTGGTGTGTGGCCACAGCGAAGCGCACGAGGCGCTGGAGCGGCGGCTGGCGGCCTGGACCGGCTGCGAACGGGCGCTGCTCTTCTCCAGCGGCTATCAGGCCAATCTCGGTGTGATCTCGGCGCTGCTGGGGCGTGGCGATATCGCGCTGCATGACCGCTTGAATCACGCCTCGTTGCTCGACGGTACGCGCCTCGCCGGAGCCCGGCTCGAACGCTTCACGCATGGCGATGCCGCGGCCTGCGAGACGCGGCTGGCAGCGCTCGGCAGCGGGCGCCGCCGGCTGGTGATCAGCGACGGCGTCTTCAGCATGGACGGCGACTGTGCCGACCTGAACGCGCTGGTGACCCACTGCGAGCGTCACGACGCCTGGCTGATGGTCGACGACGCCCACGGCCTCGGTGTGTTGGGTGAACACGGGGCGGGCACCCGTGAAGCCCAGGGGCTGGCGCCGGGGCGGGTGCCGATCCTGGTCGGCACCCTGGGCAAGGCGCTGGGCACCCATGGTGCCTTCGTCGCCGGCAGCGAGACGCTGATCGAAGCGCTGATCCAGTTCGCCCGGCCCTATGTCTACACCACCAGCCTGTCGCCGGCGCTGGCCTGGGCCACCCTGACCAGTCTGGATATCGTGCGTGACGAGCCGGAGCGCCGCGCCCATCTGCAGGCACTGATCGCGCGCTTTCGCCAGCACAGTGCCGACCTTGCCGAGGTCGGCCTCTCACCGCTGCCCTCGGCCACACCGATCCAGCCGCTGCAGATCATGCAGCATGGCGAAGGGGCCAACGAGGCCACGGCGCTGGCATTGGCCCAGGCGCTGGAAGCGCGTGGTATCTGGTGCAGCGCGATCCGCCCGCCGACGGTACCGGTGGGTAGCGCGCGCCTGCGCATCACCCTGAGTGCGGCCCATGAGCTGGCCGATATCGACCGCCTGGGTGAAGCGCTCCATGACGCTGCGCGCCAGGTCATCGGGCAGGGCGGGGCGGTGGTGGCGCCGAGGGCACCGGCATGACGTCCACAGCTCGCCAGTTGGCTGGTCGGCATCTCGCTGATGCGTACCCGGATGACCCTCGCCCGACCGCCTTGCCAGTACCCGACCGGAGCGATTCCCGGCAGCTGGTGATTCTGCCCGGCTGGGCGTTAGGCGTGACGCCACTCGAGCCGCTGGCAGACGCGCTGCACCAGGGTCTGCCCGGCTGGGAGATCACGCTGCTCGACTACGCCATGCTCACATGCCCCGAGGGCGAACGCCTGGCCAGGCACGACGCCGATGCCTGGCTGGCGGCGCTCGAGCGTGCGCTGCCGGATGGTGCCTGGCTGTGCGGCTGGTCACTCGGCGGCATGCTCGCCAGCGCGCTGGCGGCTCGGCGCGGCGAACGGGCTCCTGGTCTGATTACGCTCGCCGCCAATGCCAGCTTCGTGACGAGGCGAGGCTGGCCTGCAGCGATGGCGGCGGAAACCTTCGCGGCTTTCCGCCTGGGTTTTGAGCGCGCGCCGGCGCGTACTCTCGAGCGCTTTGCTCAACTGGTCGCCCAGGGCGGTGAGCCGCACCGGGCGGGGAGTGCCCGCTTGGCCCGCGAGCTCGCTGCCGCCTGTGCGCAGACGCCGCGAGATCAGGCACTGGCAGGGCTTTCGCTGCTCGAGACACTGGACCTGCGCGAGACGCTGGGGCAGCTGACCGCGGCCCAACTGCATCTGTTCGCCGCCGACGATGCGCTGGTGCCCGGTGGCGCCTGTCAGGCCGTCGCCGACTGCCTGCCGGCCTCCGGCCGCGCCGAGCGGATTGCGGCGGCGGGCCACGCCTTTCCACGCGAACGGGCCAGCGAGACCGCCGCGCGAATGGTGGCTTTCATTACCTCGCATCGCCTCGAACACGCTGATGTGGGGAGCCGGCCATGAGTGCCCTGGTGGACACCCCACGGCTGGCACGCCAGCGGCGTATCGCCAGCGGCTTCTCTCGTGCCGCGAGCAGCTACGACGCTGCGGCGGGGCTGCAGCGTGAGGTGGCCGACACGCTGCTGGCGCGGTTGCCCACTGATTGCCCCACGGCGACGGTGCTGGATATCGGCTGTGGCACTGGCTATGTCACCGCTGCGCTGGCACGGCGCTACGCCAGCACCACCCTGGGGCTGGATCTGGCCTCCGGCATGCTCGCGACCGCCCGTGCCAGCCATCCTGAGCTGGCCATTCGCTGGCTCGCGGGTGCGGCCGAACGGCTGCCGCTGGCGGCGGGCAGTGTCGATCTGATCGCCTCCAGCCTCGCTCTGCAGTGGTGCGACTCGCTTGAGGCGGCGCTCGACGAGGCCTGGCGGGTGCTGCGCCCCGGTGGCCATCTCGCTTTTACCACGCTGTGTGACGGCAGCCTGCACGAGTGGCAGGGCGCCTGGCGCGCCGTGGATGACGGCGCCCACGTCAATCGCTTCCTGTCCGAGGAGACGCTCGCGGCCACCCTGGCGCGCCCCGGCTGGCGCTGGTGCCGGCATGAGGTCACGACCCGGCGCTGCTGGTATCCCGATCTGGCCGCGGCGCGTCAGGCGCTCAAGGCGATCGGCGCCAATACCGTGGTCGCTGCCACGTCTTCCTCCGCGCATGCGCTACGCGGGCTGACCGGACGCCAGCGGCTGGCTCGACTCGAGGCTGCATTCGAAGAATACCGAAGACCGGCCGGCATCCCGATCAGTTATCGTGTGGCTACGGTTGTGATGCAGCGTTGAAGCGGAGGAAGCCCCCATGCAAGCACTATTCGTCACCGGTACCGACACCGAAGTCGGTAAGACCTTCATTACTGCCGGTCTGATGGCGGCCGCGCGCCGGCGTGGCCTGAGCGTGGTCGGCGGCAAGCCGGTCGCCTCCGGCTGCGACCAGACCCGCGATGGCCTCAGGAACAGCGACGCCACCACCATCCTGGCCGAGTGCAATCCAGCGCTCGACTACGACAGCGTCAACCCGGTCGCCCTGGCACCGGCAATCGCCCCGCATATCGCTGCGCGTGAGGCGGGCATTGCGCTGGGGGTCTCGATGCTGGCCGAGCCGATGCGCGCGCTGCTCGCCCGCGGCGCCGATCTCACCGTCATCGAAGGCGCCGGCGGCTGGCGCGTGCCGCTCAACGAGCGCGAATCGATCTCCGATCTGGTGATCGAACTGGATCTGCCGGTGGTACTGGTGGTCGGCGTGCGCCTGGGCGCGATCAACCACGCCCGGCTGACGCTGGAGGCGATTCAGCGCGACGGCGTGAAGGTGGCCGGTTGGGTCGCCAACATTCTCGAACCCGATACCCCGCGCATGGAGGAGAACCTCGATGCGCTGGCGCACTGGCTCGGCGAGCACGGCGGCGCGCCCTGCCTGGGCGTGGTGCCCTGGCTGGAGACGCCGGACGCCGAGGCCACCGCCGACCTGCTCGACCTCGACGCGCTGCTCGGCAGCCTGAGCTGAGCCAGCGTAGCGGGCGGGGGCGGCGAGGTTTCACTCCGCAAGAGACGACACATGAACCGTAACAGCGATTGGATGCAGCGCGACCTGGCCAGCCTCTGGCACCCGTGCACACAGATGAAGGACCACGAAACGCTGCCGGTGGTACCGATTCGGCGTGGCAAGGGGGTGGGCTGGAGGATTTCGAGGGCCAGCGCTATCTCGATATTGTCAGCTCCTGGTGGGTCAACGTCTTCGGCCACGCCAACCCGCGCATCAATGCGCGGATCAAGGCGCAGCTCGACGAGCTCGAGCACGTGATTCTCTCCGGCTTCACCCATCAGCCGGTGATCGAACTCTCCGAACGCCTGGGGCGGTCGCGCCCGACGGGTTGGGACACTGCTTCTACGCCGACAAACGGCTCCTCGGCGATCGAAGTGGCGCTCAAGATAGCTACCACTACTGGCGCAATGTCGGGAAGCCGCAGAAGCGGCGCTTTCTCACCATCACCAACGGCTACACGGCGAGACCCTGGGGGCGCTGGCGGTGGGAGATGTGGCGCTCTACACCGACACCTACCGTTCGCTGCTGCTGGATGTGATCAAGGTGCCCGCACCGGATGGCTTCGGGCTGCCGAGGGAGCAGTGGGTCGAGCAGGCCCGGGCGCGTTTCGCCGAAATGGAACGGGCGCTGGCGCGCCACGCCGACGAGCTGGCGGCGGTGATCGTCGAGCCGCTGATACAGTGTGCCGGCGGCATGCGCATGTACCCGCCGGAGTACCTTACCTGGCTGCGTGAGGCCTGCGACCGCCATGGTGTGCAGCTGATCTTCGACGAGATCGCGGTCGGCTTCGGGCGTACCGGCACGCTCTTCGCCTGCGAGCAGGCCGGCGTACGCCCGGATTACCTGTGTCTCTCCAAGGCGCTGACCGGCGGCTATCTGCCGCTCTCGGTGGTGATGACCACTGACGAGATCTATGCCGCCTTCTACGACGACTACGAGACGCTCAAGGCGTTCCTGCACTCCCACAGCTACACCGGCAACCCGCTCGCCTGCGCCGCTGCGCTGGCCACCCTGGATATCTTCGAGCAGGACGACGTGATAGCCGCCAACCGCCATAAGGCCGCACTGATGGGTCGCCTGGCGGAGCCGCTGCGTGACCACCCGCATGTGGGTGATGTGCGCCAGACCGGCATGGTGCTGGCGATCGAGATGGTCAAGGATAAATCCAGCCTCACCCCCTACGACTTCCGCGAGCGGCGCGGGCTGCGGGTCTTCCGCCACGCCATCTCCCGCGGTGTGATGCTGCGCCCGCTGGGCAACGTCATCTACTGGATGCCGCCCTATGTGATCAGCGACGAAGAGCTGGCGCTCGTCGCCGAGGTCACGCGGGAAGGGCTCGAGATCGCCACTGCCGACGCCTGACGCCCCCAAGCACTCCTCGTGTACCGAGGGGTGCTCTTTCTCCATTACCGCCTCTCCATTACCGCCATTCGCTCGCCAGTTCCCTCTCCAGTACCACCATTCGCCCACGATGCCCGTGCCGATAGATGACCCATGCCGGTGTCGCTATGGGTACCAAGGCGCGTCCGACAAGGTGATATCGCGCCATCGCGTAGGAAATTAACGTCACGACGCTTGAAAATCGGCTAGCTCCTGCTCGACCAAGGTCGTAGAGGTATTGTCGCGTCCATGCCCGGTCGGTGTCGCTCGCTGCTGCGTGGCTATCCTGGCGTTGTGCTCACAAGGTCATGATAAAACGCCTGTTTTAATGTGCGTCTCTGCTTATGCAGCGTCAGCCGGGATTTTTGAAAAGCATTTTCACATTACTGGATGGGTCGGGGTCATATGTCATACATGACTACAAAAACCGCAAAAACCGGCGTTTTTGGGTAAAAGCCTTACCCCCACGCCACCGAAGTACTGATTGTGGTGCTGTGCCCGAGGCTTCCATAGTGACCTTGCCGAACGACGCTAGACGCAGCATTGATCGAATTAAAACGCACGTTTTTCGTCGTCACGATTTCGGCAGAGATAGTCACGAAGCCGACGCCCAAAGGAGTACAGCATGTCTATCTACCAGAGTGACCTCGACGCATTGAAGCGATTGTGTCGCGAGCAGGAAGGACGCTGGGACAATATCAATCCCGAATCGGTTGCGCGTATGCGGGCGCAGAACCGCTTTCGTACCGGGCTGGATATCGCCCGCTACACCGCCTCGATCATGCGCCGCGACATGCGCGAGTACGACCGTGATCCGTCCCGCTACACCCAGTCCCTGGGCTGCTGGCACGGGTTCATCGGTCAGCAGAAAATGATCTCGATCAAGAAGCACCACGGCACCACACAGGGGCGCTACCTCTACCTCTCCGGGTGGATGATTGCCGCTCTGCGCTCGGAATTCGGTCCCTTGCCGGATCAGTCGATGCATGAAAAGACCGCCGTGCCGGCGCTGATCGAAGAGCTTTACACCTTCCTGCGTCAGGCCGATGCGCGGGAACTCACGCACCTTTTCCGTGAACTGGATCAGGCGCGCAAGCAGGGCAACGAGGTCGCCGCTCGGGGTGTGCTCGAAAAGATCGATAACTTCGAAACCCATGTGGTGCCGATCATTGCCGATATCGATGCCGGCTTCGGCAACGAGGAGGCCACTTACCTGCTGGCCAAGAAGATGATCGAAGCCGGTGCCTGCTGCATCCAGCTCGAGAATCAGGTCTCCGACGCCAAGCAGTGCGGCCATCAGGACGGTAAAGTCACCGTGCCGCACGAGGACTTCGTCGCCAAGATCAACGCCGTACGCCACGCTTTCCTGGAGCTGGGGGTCGATGAGGGAGTGATCGTCGCGCGGACCGACTCCCTGGGCGCCGGTCTGACCCAGAAACTGCCGGTGAGCAAGGAGCCGGGCGATCTGGCCCATCAGTACAACAGCTTCCTCTACACCGTGCCGATCTGCAGCGCCGACGATCTCGACGAGGGCGATAGCGTGATCAAGCTCGATGGCGACCTGCGCAAGCCGCTGCGGCTGGCCAACGGCCTTTACCGCTTCCGCTCGGACACCGGCGAAGAGCGGGTCGTGCTGGACTGCATCAACGCGCTGCAGAACGGGGCGGACCTTCTGTGGATCGAGACCGAGAAGCCGCATATCGGCCAGATCGCCGGCATGGTCGACCGGATCCGCGCGGTGGTGCCGGACGCCAAGCTGGTCTACAACAACTCGCCGTCGTTCAACTGGACGCTCAACTTCCGTCAGCAGGTCTTCGACCGCTGGGAGAGCGAAGGCCGGGATCTCTCCGCCTACGATCGCGCCCAACTGATGAGCGCCGAGTACGACGACTCCGAGCTGGCGGCGGAAGCGGACCGCTGGGTGCAGAACTTCCAGCGCGACGCCTCCCGGGAGGCCGGTGTGTTCCATCATCTGATCACACTGCCGACCTACCACACGGCAGCGCTCTCCACCGATGAACTGGCCCAGGGCTATTTCGGTGAAGCGGGCATGCTCGCCTACGTGGCCGGGGTGCAGCGCCAGGAGATCCGTCGCGGCATGGCGTCGGTCAAGCATCAGGACATGGCCGGCTCCAATATCGGCGACGATCACAAGGAGTACTTCTCCGGCGCCGCTGCACTCAAGGCTGGCGGTACGCACAATACCATGAACCAGTTCGGCTGAGACTGGCTGCCCGCCGCGACACCGCGTGATCCGCGTTTTACCCTGGCCCCGGCGATCCCGGGGCTGGTTTTTTCTCGTCTACCTCCCGCCTTGATGACCGTCGTGACCCCTGCGCCCGTAGACCTGCTATTCATGACCTGCCATTCGTAGACCTGCCATTCGTGACCTACCGCCCTGGCCACCTGTTTCGTGAAGACGAACGCTTCAACTTCTTCATACCTGACATGACGGAGGGCCTCCCCCGTGGTAATGGATCTCGAAAATGGTTCCTGATCGCGGCCTTACGGCGCGCTAGATTGCCCCGAAATGATAGCGGATCGGCGGGGGTAACATGTTCGGTTTCGGTGGACCATATCGATGCCGGTGGCGTGGCCGGCTGGTGTGTCGGCAGAGGAACCCAGCCGCTGCCGGGAAGAGGGCGCTGGGCATCCCGCGTGGTGGTGATCTCGGTCAACGATATCGACCGCTTCAGCGCCTTCTGCCAGGACCCCAGGCCCGACGTGGTACGCGCCGGGGCCGCGCGTGACCCCCACGTGGGCTTTCGCGCGCCGCTCACGCTGAAGCCGGGCGATCTGGTGCGCGTGCGCTTCGGTCTCGGCGGCCACATGCTGCAGAACGGCGTGGCGGTGATCGGCGATGAGCCGCTGCGCGGCCGCGCCAACGACTCGGGCTTCATGCCGCTGACACCCTACGGCGGGCTGGATGCCTATCGCCAGCTGCTCGAGCCGCTGCGCACCCGATTCAAGATCGAAGCCTTCCGCCCGCTGTTCGGTCAGACCGGTAAGCTGGCCGCCATGGCGCTGCAGACGCCCGAAGGGCGCACGGTGGTGCCCATGGGCATGCCTGCGGCACGGGCCCGACGCCAGGACCGTCTCTACCGCGAGCTATTGGCACCCCATCGGATCGCTTGTCCGGCGATCTCGCTACGGGTCGATGCTGCGGGCGGCGTCATGCTGTGTGCCGACTATGTCGCCGGCATCACCCTGGACAAGCACGGGCTGACCGATACGCGAGCCATGCGCACGACCATCGAGTGGGCCAAGCGCCTCAACGATCTGAAACCGACGCCGGCGCTGGTCGCGCAACTGCGTGAGCGCAATCACGCCGACCGCCTGATCGCGCGTAGCTGGCGCCAGCTGCTGGTGGGGCGGCGTGGCGGCGACCTACGGTTGATCCTGGCCATGCTATGGAGCGCCGGCGGGCTGCCGCGGGTCTTCTCCCATGGTGATCTGCACCGGGAGAATGTCATCGTCGACGCGGGCAGCGGGCGGCCGCTGCTGATCGACTGGGACAACGCCGGCCTGCTGCCGCTCGGTGCCGATCTGGCGCGGCTACTACTCGGTGTACCCCCACGTCAGGCCGAAGCTTGGATCGGCGGCTCGCGGCAGCTACGCCTGGGCTGGGTCATCTTCACATATCTTTCCCTGGCCCTGCGCCAAGCCGACTTCATCGGCAGTGCGGATGCCAGCTACCTGGCTCAGCGCTTCCAGCAGCTTTCCCGCCCAACGCCAGCGTCCCGGTCTTCGCCGCCCAATGTAAAAAGCGGCTTAATGTAAGAGGCGGCCTGATGTAATAGGCGGCCTGATGTAAGAAGCAGCCAATCTCAGGCGCGAGCTGGCTCGTTCAGGGCGAAAAACTACAGCTTGATGGCCCGCATGAGGTTCTCTCGGATCCCTGTAGTGGCTCGTCAATACAAATAACATCCTCGTAAGCCTATACGGCGCCCCCATCACTCCCTACGGCGTTTATATCAATAAACGTGCCGTTTACAGTTCGGCCTTGGCTTGTCCCGTTCGGGCACATGACCTGTTTTTTCGATGACTTTTCTGTGCCCGTTGTATAGGGCGATATCACGACGCCAGCTCATGGTGACGACATCAGACTCCGTGCCAGCATTGTCTCGCGGTACAACCCAAGGAGAATGAAATGTCTGACCTGAAAACTGTTATCGATTATGGTGCCGATCCTTCTGGCAAGCAGAACAGCGCTGCTGCGTTTCAGGCGATGGCCGACGCTGCTGACGGTGGCACAGTCTTCGTCCCCGATGGCGATTATGTCATCGCCCAGACCGTCGATCTGAAGGGCAAAAGCATGCGAGGCCTGGCCCGCAACCGCAATGGTGGCGCCTCTCGTTTGCGACCTGCCGGCAACATCGACGGCCCGATGTTCACCAATCAGGGCGCTGTGATCTCTGATCTGCACATCTACGGCGGTGGCGAGAAACGTGGTATCACCGCCTTCGCCGCCCGGGGTTATAACGGCCTGTTCCACAATGTGCGTTTTGACCAGATTGGCACGGCCATCGACATCGAGGAAATCACCGTGCATTTTTCGGTGGTGGACTGTCGTTTCATCATGACCGGTACGGGGCTGCGCTGCCGTGACGTCAACAACGCCGTCTCGACGACTACCCGTTTCGTCCGCAATGAGTTCAACAACTGCGGCAATGGTGTCGTATATGATCGCGACCTCAAGGGGCCGTCGTTCATCGACAATATCTTCGAGTTCATGAGTGGCGATGCAATCGTGGCCGCGCTCATCTACAACGGCACTTTTGTGGGCAACTGGTGGGAGAAGCGCCGCCCGGATGGCACGGAATCCCCATTCGGCAATGCCTCTCAAGCCGAGGGGGCTGGCTATCCTTGTGTCCGCACGCTGAAAAGCCAGCAGATGATGCGCTGCTTTGCCTCGAGCAACAGCATGTCCTACGGCTGGGCAGATGTGTTCGCCACGGACAATCACGCTGGCAAGATGGGCGGTGTGTCTCTCAATGACGGCGATGTCGTGGTGCGCGATAGCACCGGCCGGGCCATGCGTATCACCGATACCGGTATTTTCCGTGAATGCGCACCCTATGCCGGTCTGGGGCCGTTTGTCATCGATGCCAACCACAACCTGACCGGACGCCCGGGCATGACGCTGCGCTCTGGCGGTGGGCCGCTGCGCCTCGAGGACGATGCGGAAAACGGCTTCAGCGGCGCGCTGGTGTTCGACAAGGGCGATAGCCTGGAAGAACGCTTCACCCTGGCGAAGAACGTGCGTGGCCAGCGCACTGCCGGCCTGACGGGGCTCTCCGATGTGGTCGTGGACGGTGAGACCAAGCAAGCCATTACCGGCATCCCGCAGCACTTCCTGTGGCGCCAGGATGGGCTCTCCCGCGGTCTCGGGGCGCTGCAATCGCATGACGTCTCCCAGCAAGGTGTCGTCAAGCTCGTGTTCCCGTACGTGATCGACAACCCTCTCATCCAGGTGTCGGTAGAAGATCGCGGTGTGCGCTTCGACGGCTGGAGCTATGTCGATGGCTATATCAACAGCTCGGGGACGCGCCGACAGTGCACTGGCGTCTACCTGCACTTCACGGACCTGGGAGGCAATCCTGTCACGCCCGAGTCTTTCGCGATGCAGATCCTGACATTGCAGCCCGGTATTGATTGAACACCTTCACTGAGAGCAACGTTGACAGGAGGTAAATGAGCATTTTGGCCGGAGCGACGCTCCGGCCAATTTTTGTTGATCCGGCCTGACCACCCAGCACAGCGAGGCGGGCCGACCTCGACGTTGCTCCAGCTAGCGCTCCCGGGACAGCGCCGGTCCGGCGACAAGAGGATGGGAACAAGCCATGGAACCTTGCCTTGGAGCTAAGCCTTGGAACCACCTCCTGGAACCAAGCCATAGAACCCGCCATCGCGCGCATCAGCGGTAAAAGGCGCTAATGGTGAACAACGGAACCTGTCGCGATTCGCGGACAGTCACAAGACAAATCCTGACGTTTTATTCACCGTTCGTAGAGCACTTTACGTAGCGTTATCACACTTGTGTGCCTAGAATCGCGGTTCGGTCGGTACGTGAAATCGATTCATTGAAATTGGCATAACGTCATAACTCAAAGGCGTTAATCGGGCGATGTAGGCGTAAAAGTCACGCCGCGAGTTTCGGCATCGATAACGGTAAGGAGGAAGAGTTGGCATGGGTATCGATGCCTGGTTGAGTATGGCGGCCGTGGTGGCGGTCCTGGGTACACTGGTCTTCACGCGCATCGCGCCGGACGCCATTCTGGTCGGCGCCATGGCGTTTCTGATCTTCACCGACGTGCTCACGCCGCAGCAGGCGCTGGCCGGCTTCGCCAATACCGGGGTGATGACCATCGCCGCGCTCTACGTGGTGGCGGCAGCGCTCAAGGAGACCGGGGCGATCAAGTGGATCGCCAGCCTGCTGCTCGGCCAGCCGAGCACGCTGCGCCGGGCTCAGTGGCGGGTGATGCTGCCGGCATCGGTGCTGAGCGCCTTCATGAACAACACCACCGTGGTGGCGATGTTCATTCCCGCGATCCAGGACTGGTCCGGCCGCCTGCGCCTGCCGCCCTCCAAACTGCTGCTGCCACTCAGCTATATCTCCATTCTCGGCGGGACCTGCACCCTGATCGGTACCAGCACCAACCTGGTGGTCGATGGCCTGCTGCAGAGCCGCCACGGCATCTCGCTGGGCATGTTCGAACTCACCTGGGTGGGCTTGCCAATCCTGATCGTGGGTGGCGGCTTCATCCTGCTGTTCGCCGGCTGGCTGCTGCCCCAGCGCGACGGCACCAGCTCGCAGCTCGACCAGATCCGCGAGTACAGCGTCGAGGTCGACGTGAAGCCGGGCGGGCCGCTGGTGGGTCGAAGTATCGCCGAAGCGGGGCTGCGCAACCTGCAGTTCGGCTATCTCACCGATATCCAGCGCGGTGACGAGCTGATGGCCGCGGTCCCACCGGAAACCCGGCTACAAGCGGATGACACCCTGATCTTCGTCGGCGCGCCCGAATGCGCCCGGGAACTGCGCGAGGTGCGCGGCCTGGTCCCCACCAACGGCAATGTGCAGAAGCTGGAGATCGCCCACCATCGACGCTGTCTGGTGGAAGCGGTGATCAGCCCCGACTTCACCGCGATCGGCCAGAGCGTGCGTGAATCGCGTTTTCGCTCGCGCTTTCAGGCGGTGATTCTCTCCATCTCCCGCCACGGGCGGCGGCTGGAGGGCAAGCTGGGTGACGTCGAGTTCCAGGTTGGCGACACCCTGCTGCTGGAGACCGGGCAGCAGTTCGTCGAGCAGTACCGTTACCGCAAGGACTTCCTGCTGGTCAGCCAGCTTAACGACTCCACGCCGCCCAACTTCCAGAAGGCGCCGCTCTCGCTGGGCATTCTCGGGGTCATGGTGCTGCTCAGCGCCACCAACCTGACCTCGATTCTCGAAGCGGCCTTTCTTGCCGCCGGCGCCATGCTGGTGAGCGGCTGCCTGACCATGGGCAAGGCGCGCCGTTATATCGATCTTTCCGTGCTGATCGTGATCGCCGCCTCGTTCTCCCTGGGTACTGCGATGAGTGAGTCCGGCGCCGCGCAGGCCATCGCCGAGCAGGTAGTGGGGCAGATCCACACCCCCTGGCTGGCGCTGCTCTTCGTCTATGTGATGACGGTGCTGTTCACCGAGATGATCACCAACAACGCTGCCGCGCGGTGCTGATGTTTCCCATCGCCATGGCGGTCTCCGACCAGCTCGGGGTCGACTTCATGCCATTCGTCATCGCCGTCACCATTGCTGCCTCGGCCAGCTTCATGACCGCGCTGGGCTACCAGACCAATCTGATGGTGATGGGCCCTGGCGGCTACCGCATGCACGACTACCTCAAGCTCGGCGTGCCGCTCAGCCTGATCGTCGGCCTGGTCAGCGTCACCTTGATACCGCTGATCTGGCACTTCTAGCGACGGTGTGAATATCAGCATTTATGGATAGAAGGCATCCCTAGCCTGGTCGCCATCATCTGGGTTTGGTTGGCCCACCTGCAGGAACGAGCGATGCTCACGAAGGAGGATTTGCCATCACAGATACGAGGAATTCGCCTTCGCGGTAGGCAAATCGGGCCCGGCCCAATACAATCGTGTGGCTCAAGGGCCACGGATTCGGCCTACTGAATGTATCAATGTGTTCGAGGGCAGGGATCTTGCCACCGGTTATTTTTTTGGACTGCCCTGATGCTTCGGGCCTAATCCATTCCTGCAGACCGATCTCGGCGCACGTATCGGGCATATGCCCGTGCGGCGAGGCTCGGTGTCTTAGTCAATCGGGTTGATCACAAAACATGTCTAACGCTTTCCATGGGGTGTCCCGCCGCGTCGGCCGGTTAGGGAAATTCTTCCAGTTGGGGGTCCTCTCTGTCGCCATCGCCGGATGTGCCACACAGAGCCAGCAGGGCATTCACAACGTGCAGAACATGCGTGGTGGTGCCGCGCTCGGCCCTGAGATATCCACCTTTCTCGATAACGCCACGCCCGGCAGCATCGCCGCCTTCCCCAAGAGCCCGTGGGGCTCGAACGTCTCAGTGATCGTTCAGGAACGCTACTTCGCTGCCAGCGGCAGGCTCTGCGCGCACCTGGATATCGCCCGCGAGAGCGGGGCGGCGCTGCATCAGGCCGAAGTCGCCTGTCTGGTCAAGGATAATGGCTGGTTCTCGCAGCGCCTGGTGACACAAGTGCTGCCCGCAACCAGCAATCAGTAACAAAATTCCGCTGCAACCGCGCCCAGCGAGCCGAGTATCGTCGACGACGATATAGGCGGCGCGGAAGCCGCACGAACACCACAGGAAGTCTTGCATGAAACGTGCAGCATCGTTTTTCCGGGCCGGGTGCCTGGTGGCGGTAGCGTGCCTGAACGCCAACCTGGCGAGCGCGCAATCCTTCGAATCGGGTAGCGATATCCTCCCGCAGGGCCAGCAGGCCCAATCCATGACCATGCAGCCCCAGGGCGCCAGTGGCCAGCAAGGAGCCAACGGCCAGCAGGCGGCGCAGGCGGTGGATGACACCCCGCGTGCCAATTGGAACAGCGATCAGTACGGCCCGTTCGACCCCAATCAGGCGCAGATCGACCCCAATATGCTGCCGCCGTTCGGCGCTAATCTGTTCAGCGGCGGCTTCCGCGGTGTGATGGCCGACGGGCTCAACCCCGCCTATACCATCAAGCCGGGCGACCAGATCAATCTGCGCGTCTGGGGCGGGGTAGAGATGCAGCAGGTGCTGACGGTGGACTCCCAGGGTAATGTGTTCCTGCCGGGTATCGGCCCGCTCAACGTTCAGGGCACCTCCAACAGCGAGCTCAACAAGCGGGTCACCTCAGCGATCAAGTCCGTCTACCCGGAAAACGTGCAGGTCTATACCAACCTGCAGGGCGTGCAGCCGGTGGGCGTGTTCGTGACCGGCTACGTCAAGAATCCCGGCCGTTACTCCGGCACCCCCAGCGACTCCATCCTCTACTTCCTCGATCAGGCCGGCGGCATCGAGCAGGCGCTGGGCAGCTATCGCCAGATCGTGGTCAAGCGTAACGGCCGCGCGATCGAAACGGTCGATCTCTACGACTTCCTGATCAACGGCAACATGCCGCGCACTCAGTTCCGTGATGGCGATACTGTGGTGGTAGAGCAGCGCGGCCCGGCGGTTGCGGTGGTGGGTGATGTCGAAAAGCCGTTCCGCTACGAGCTGGCGGGTGAGCAGCTCACCGGCGGTGACGTAACCAACCTCGCGCGCCTGCGTGCCGGTGTTTCTCATGTGCTGCTGCGTGGCAGCCGCCCCAGCGGCCCGATTGCCCGCTACCTGACGCTGAGCGAATTCCGCGAAGCCAACGTCGAGAAGGGCGATGAAGTGCTTTACAGCGCCGACCAGCGCGCCGAAAGCATCGTTGTGCAAGTAGAGGGCAGCTACTACGGCCCCTCGCGCTACGTACTACCGCGTGACGCACACCTGGGTGAGTTCCTCAACGCGATCAGCGTGCCCAAGAGCATGACCAGCTACAAGGACATCTCGATCCGCCGCGAGAGTGTCAAGGAGCAGCAGAAAGAGTCGCTCAACGAAAGCCTCGACCGGCTCGAGCAGACCTATCTGGGCTACCCCTCGCGCACCGCCAAAGAGGGCGAGATTCAGGTGCGCCAGGCCGAGCTGATCCAGAAGTTCGTGCAGAAGGCGCGCCAGACCCAGCCCACCGGGCGCCTGGTCGTGGCCCGCGGCGATAACATCGCCGATGTGCGCCTGCAGGATGGCGACGTGATCACCATCCCCGAGATCTCCGATTCCGTACTGCTGAGCGGTGAAGTCACCATTCCGCAGGCAATGGTCTTTACCCCCGGCATGAGTGCCAACGATTACATCCAGCAGGCGGGTGGCTTTACCCCGCGCGCAGATGACGATCAGGTACTGGTAGTGCACAAGAACGGTGCCGTGGTTCACGCCGGCGATACCAAGATCCGCGCCGGTGACGAGATCATGGTGCTGCCTGCCGCACCGACCAGCAATATCGAGCTGGCCAGCAGTATTACCCAGATCCTCTATCAAGTGGCCGTGGCGACCAAAGTCGCGCTGGATCTCTAACTCTGACTCAGCGGCGGGGCGGCAACGCCTCGCCGTTTAGGTTTTGGATATGTTTTCTTTGAATGATGGCACGGGGGCCAGGCACCCGCTGAACGTTACCTGGAGCGTATGGCACGCCATGTTCATGCGGGAAATGGTTGCGAGGACCATGTCTGATCGCATGGCTTGGTTCTGGATGGTTTTTGAACCTATCGCAATTATTACCATCATGATTGCCGTAAGAACTGTAATTTTGGGTCATCACAGGCACATAAGCGGAGCTGATTTTGTCCCCTGGATGGTGGTCGGTATGATGGGCTTTTTTCTTTTCCGGGAAAACATGATGCGCTCTATCGGCGCTGTGAATGCAAGCAAAGGTCTGTTTGCGTACAGGCAAATTAAACCAATAGATCCTGTGTTGATAAGATGCTTTGTTGAAGGAATTGTTAGGACTTTTGTGTTTTTAATCTTCATTAGTGTTGGTTCGTTGTTGAAATTCGATTTGCTTCCTGATTCTCCGCTAGAAGCTACTTTTGATTGGCTTTCCATATGGGCACTGGGGTGGGGTGTTGGTTTGACATTGTCTGTAATTGCCACATTAGTGGAAGAGGTTGGAAGAGTTGTCCGGCTGATTAGCTTACCTTTACTGATAGTGTCGGGTGTCATTTTGCCATTAAATTATCTTCCACATCAGTTGCAGGAAATTGTTTTATTGAATCCAATAGTTCATGGCATTGAATCAATGAGGGTGTCGTTCTTTGCTAGATATCATACTTTAGGTGGCGTTGATATGACGTATTTGTGGATGTGGTCCGCAGGCCTTTTAGTTCTTGGCATGATTATGCATCTTAGATTTTCCTATAGGCTGAAAGCCAAATAAAAGCAGAGAATGGCATGATAAACGTTTCGGGGCTTTATAAAAGATATCATAATCATCAAGATAGTAGTTGGGTTTTAGAAGACGTCAATTTGTTGTTTCCTAAGAATGTAAGCGTGGGCTTGCTCGGTAGAAATGGAGCTGGGAAGTCAACGTTACTACGACTCATTGCAGGGATGGATAGCCCTAGCAGAGGGCGCATAGATAGAAACGCCAAGGTCTCTTGGCCAATCGGGCTTTCGGGTGGTTTTCAGGGCAGTATGACTGGGCGGCAAAATGTGAAATTTGTTGCGCGTATGCATGGCGCAGGATCAACAGTAAGCCGAATAATTAAAGAAGTAGAGGATTTTGCTGAAATCGGGGGAAGCTTTGATGATCCCGTTAAAACATACTCATCTGGCATGAAGTCGAGACTAGCATTTGGTTTGTCTTTAGCGTTTGATTTTGATGTTTATCTGTCGGATGAGGCCACTTCAGTAGGCGATAGGCAATTCAAAGAAAAAGCAAAGCAAGCTTTTAGAGAAAGGATTAATAAGTCAAGCCTGATAATGGAGTCTGTCGCACAGCGAAGGGATTTTGAAAGACTTGTGCCAAGCTGGAGTAGTGGTTGATAATGGTAAGGCTGAATGGCACGACAGTATCGATGATGCCATTAAGAGATATCATGAGCTAGCTCCGACGTCGCGAAAGTAAAATGCTTAAATGTTTATAATGGTCTTGCCAGATGAAGCTTAAAAAATTGCTGTTGACCCAGGCGCATTGGGTTGTATGTGCTGCTATCGATATTCTGCGCAACAGTTTACTGGGGCTGGTGGGCAACTGATCGATACGTATCCCATGCTGATGTGTCTTGCAGAGTCCCGAGATCGCAGCCCAAGTCTAGATTTTAATAGCCTTTTATTGGCGGGAGCACAAATACATCAGATATGCTTTTGCTTAGGGCGTATTTGAGATCCACCGATATGCTATCGTATTTAACTAAGCATGCTGGCTTTAGAGAGCACTACTCAAATGCAGTGCTGATTATTTTTCGAGGTTAAGTGACAAAGATGCACCATTGGAAAAATTACACAGGTACTATTGATAGGGTTTCTGTAGAGTTAGATGATTATGCCGGCTTGCTAACTATTGATGTCGAAGCATTTACCCCTCAGAAAGCTAAGCACTAGCTGAGATGCTTATCTCCAAGGCGAAACGCCATATGAACGATATGGGCAGACGCTTAGCAGAGGAACAAGTTAAATTTCTGGACGGTCAAGTTTGATGCTGATGAAAATAGATATAACCAAGCTCGGGGGAAAGTCTCGTCAATTATCAAAATAATCATGTTTAGTGTCTCCTAGTGGTACAATTGATAGTGTGAGTTCTGTAGTGGCTAGTCTCGAAGGCGAGCTGGCAAAGCTCAAAGCACCAGAAAAGTGCGTTGTTAAGTTTCCAAAGCAAGCAGTCTTCGGAAGTAGTTAGAGTTGACAGTCAGATCCAAGCCGTTGAAAAGCAAATCAAACAAGAGCGAGAAAGGCTGGCAATGGAAGCCGGAGGTGCCCTTAATTCAATTTCTAGTGAGTATAGAGCTTTAGAGCTTCAGGCAAAATTTGCAGAGGAGGCTTATCAAGGTGCGATGGGAGCATTGGAAAATACCAGGATAGAGGCAGCAAGAAAGTTGAAGCAATTGTCAATATTACAGTCACCCACCACCCCTGAGTACGCTGAAAAGCCCGATAGAATTTACGACATCACCGTATTCATCATACTTGCTTTATTCTTCACATTAATCGTCAATATGCTTATTTTGATTGTAAAGGATCATCGCGATTAAGTTCTTCGGGTTCTTCGGGTTCTTCGGGTTCTTCGGGTTCTTCGGGTTCTTCGGATCATAAGGTGTCTTGGGGGCTAACATGACGCATGATAAGGAAGTTTTTTTGAATAATGATGTCGCGGAATTTGATTACAATAGGAAAAGATTTTCTAGACTTAGTCGAAAATTTCGTGGTAGAAGGCGTTTTTCGAAAGAAGAAAAGGCCCTCGAATATCCCTTTGACCTTTTGGATCCTGAGCAAGTTATAGGAAAGGACTCTGGTTTTGAGGGGCTTTTTTTAGTTGGTAGGAGTTGGGAAACCTCAATAAAGCCAATTTGCGTTTTAATTGGGTGTAATTATTGGAAGCTGGGTTTCTTGGCTAGCTATTTGAGCGGCTACCGATGTGCATTTTTGCCGAGAAAAAAAACAGGCTTCGATGCTATAAAAATTTTACGCAAGTTAAGAATAAAGCCTGCAATATATGTTGTGTGGGGGAAGACCGAAAGTCCGATACTTCGTTCTTATTTAAGCTTTCTTAAAGCAGAAGTTTGGCGCACTGAAGATGGCTTTCTCAGATCTGCCGATCTTGGTGCGTCGCATGCAACACCATACTCTTTGGTTTTCGATAAAAAAGAAATTTACTATGATGCCTCCAAGCAAACAGAGATAGAGAGTATCCTACAGAATTTTGATTCAAGTAAAATTCAAAATTTTAACGAAAGGTCTGACTTGGGTCTTTCGTTGATACTTGATTCTAGGCTTTCAAAGTATAATCTACCCGAGCAAAAAGGTGAGGAAGATAAAAGTTTTGGTAAAAAAGTAGTCGTTCTTGGTCAAGTGGATAATGATGCTTCAATAAAATATGGAAACCCAGATGGATGGTCGACGTTCGATTTGATAAAGCTGGCGAGCTACGAAAATCTGGGTTGTGAAGTTTTGTATCGCCCGCATCCTGAAGTATATAAAGGCTATCAAAAAAGCTCGATAGTATCTGAGAGAATTGAAAGATATGCAAAACTTGTTTCTCCTGAGACTAGTTTAGTAGATACCTTGCAGTCTGCCTCTCGCGTTTATACGATTTCGTCCTTAAGTGGGTTGGAAGCGCTGATTAGAGGTAAGGAAGTTGTCGTTGTTGGTAGTCCTTTTTACGCAGGGTGGGGGCTGACTGATGATAGGTCAATTAATGTCAGAAGGTCTCGTAAGCTCACATTAAGCGAGCTTTTTTATGCCACATATATATCTTATCCAAAGTATTTGACTAACCTGCAAGATCCCTTTTTAGGCTTTTGGTCTGCTGCGTTCAAGATAAAGTCAGATAAGAAGCTGCTGACTTTTAATACGGTTAAGAAGCAGCTAGCGAACGCGGGAAAAAATAGCGGAGAGCCCTTTGATTATCTTTTTTATAAAGACTCCTTTGTTTGGCCTCTCGTGCTCAGTAGTTTTTCGGCAGACCAGTCGAGAGAAGAGTCTAACTTCGTGATCAGCGTGGATCACGGTAGGCAAATGGCTAATGTTAAGGGCGCTGTGTATAGGTCCTCACTGCCATATATTGTTCTTGGTCTTCTTTCGAGTGATAAGGCTAAAGAGCGCTATTTGAACAGCATTATTCTAAGTAAGCATTTCTCATACCATGAGTCTAATAAGCTTCTTCTAAGCTTACAGAAGAGCATGCCTGGCAGGTATCTCGTTAAGCCTTGGTCTTCTCTGGTGCTGTCTTATAGTTCTGAGAATGGCCTTGACCTACCATCTGAAATCTTACCGAGCTCTTTATCTACAATTAACTCTTCATTCTCCGATCAGGAATTAAAAGAAGCTCCTTCTGACATCGAATTACAGATGGCATATCTTGAATATAAGCTAGAGAATAGGGAGCTTGATGGGCTGGCTTCTGATGCTGCCGAAATATGTCTGCATTATCAAGATATTTCGCGAGTTTTAAAGCTGTTGATAGTTTATAGCGAGCTAATTTTTGATTATGCGTCTATGAAGAGCTTTTCCGAGCTGCTCTTTGGTCTTAATCTGCATTACGCGAACAAGCTTTCGGTTTCCACTCTTTTTAAGTCGAATTATTCTCAGAATTCTCTTGGCCGAACAGCTGCTCTTGACATACTAGTTGATTATGTAAACCACAAGCCGGATAGTATTGCAAGCGCTCTATCTCATATAGATAAGTTTAAAGATGGCTTTCTCGAGGGTGATAAGGATCTATTGATCGGCGTAATAAATGCAAAATGGGCTTATGATTTTAACTTGGTGCAGGCTTATATAAATCTCGAAAGGTTTGATGAGGCCGAGTATCTTGCACGTCAATGTGCTAAGCGAGCTATAAATGGATTGCATGACACTCAGTTAGTGAAATATACGCAAGCGCTTAGTTTTAATGGTAAGTTGGAAGAAGCAATAGAGGTGATGGAAGTTAGGTGTAATTCACGCTTAACCCCTATGATCGTAGCCGAGATGATGAGATTGTATGTCATTGCTGGCAATTATGTTAAGAGCGGTCAGCTGTTGGATAAAGCTACTGCGGCAAATTTGCCTGTCGGCGATATGCATCGAAGAAAGCTTTATTTCGGTAAAAAAATGCCCAAAGAGGCTTTTGAAACCTTCTTGGACATAGGTCTTCGCAAAAAAGTTGTTAAGTATTACAAGAGCAAGTATCTAGGCTTGGATGAGGTTTTAAATCCGGGAGAAAATCTATTTCTGTTGTCGATATTCGGCCCTGGTGATGAGCTCAGGTTTGCTTCTATATACAATCAATTGATAAGCTTTCTGGGATCTGAAAGCCTGAGTGTTGCATGCAGCCCTCGTCTCCATTCTTTGTTTTCGAGATCGTTTCCTAAGCTTCATTTTGTCCCTGTCGAGAGGCCTAGGAGTGCTGATGAAATAAATATTGAGAAATACAGTCGCGTCCCAGGTTCAGATATTGTTGGTGCGGTTGATAATGCGGCGGCTGATGCGATTGACCGCGCGGATAAGGTTATGTTCGTTACGGACATGCTTCACAAGATACTATCTGGCTATGATAGCTTTAAAGGCGATTCTTATTTAATTCCTGACGCTGAATTGGTCAAAAGATTTAGGGAAAAACTCCCCTCTGACAAGTTGGTCGTTGGTATTTCGTGGCGCAGCAGCTTAGCAACTTATTCCAGGAATGAACATTATGTTACGATCTTTGAGCTTGCAGATATGCTGCGTATTCCTGGCGTTCAGTTCGTTAATTTTCAATACGATGAGTGTTCTTCGGAGCTTGAGTGGGCGGAAGTGAATTTCCCTGGAAAGATTATTGATATTGATGATGTTGATCATTACAATGATTTTGAAAGCGTTTCTGCGCTCATGTCATGCATGGATCTTGTTATTTCTCCAGCCACTACGGTTGCAGAGCTGTCGGGTGCGTTGGGTTGCCGGACTTGGCTATTTTCCAATTCTTCCGAATTGGATTGGAGGAAAAAAGACGATTACGGTACGGATGTTTGGCATGGCTCAACAAGAATAATCGATGTTGATGAGAAGGGCAATAAGTCAGCTTTGGTGAATCGATTGGTGCAGCTGCTTCGCGCAGAAGTTGAGAAAACAGAGACAGAGGAAGTTGGAAATGTTTGAAGGTTCAACAATTCTTGTGACAGGCGGTACGGGCTCGTTTGGCCATAAATTTGTCCCTATGGTGCTCGAAAAATATAACCCCCATAAGGTTATTATTTATTCTCGTGACGAGATGAAGCAGTGGGAGATGGCAAAGCTTTTCAAAGACGATAGTCGTGTGCGTTTCTTTATCGGTGATGTCAGGGACCGCGAGCGGATCTATCGGGCGCTGGATGGTGTGGACTATGTTGTCCATGCGGCCGCTACGAAGATCGTGCCCACGGCTGAATACAACCCATTCGAGTGCGTCAAAACCAATGTCATGGGCGCCATGAACCTCATTGATGCCTGCATCGATAAGGGCGTCAAGAAGGTGGTTGCGCTCTCAACCGACAAGGCGAGCAGCCCGGTAAACCTCTACGGCGCAACCAAGCTGACCTCGGACAAGTTGTTTGTCGCAGGCAACTCTTATGCCGGTGGGCACGATACTAGTTTCTCCGTAGTCCGCTACGGTAACGTCATGGGCTCCCGCGGTTCGGTTATCCCATTCTTCATGTCTGTCAAAGATAAAGGCATTTTGCCGATTACTGATCCGCGTATGACTCGCTTCATGATCTCATTGGAAGAGGGCGTCGAGCTGGTCTGGCACGCTTTTGAGGATATGGAGGGTGGTGAGATCTACGTCAAGAAGATCCCGTCGATGAAGGTGACCGATCTAGCGCGTGTCGTCGCACCTGATGCCAAGCAAGAAGTGGTTGGTATTCGGCCGGGCGAGAAACTGCACGAGCAGATGATCGGTGAAGAGGATGCTATCTACACCTACGAGTATCCTGAGCATTATAAGATTCTGCCTGCTATCAACAATTGGGACAAAGACGTCAACCGCATCAAGGATGGTGTCAAGGTCAAGGATGACTTCAACTACTCCAGCGACAATAACGCCGAGTGGATGACAGATGCGCAGTTGCAGGCGTGGATTGACCGTAACTGGGAAAAGATTGGAGCCATCTAATGATTCCTTACGGTCGGCAGGAGATCGATCAAACAGATATCGATTCTGTGCTCTCCGTGCTGCAGTCGGACTTTTTGACGCAGGGGCCACAGGTGCCCCTGTTCGAAAAAAATCTGGCTGAGCATGTGGGAGCTCGACATGCATTGGCGGTCAACAGCGCTACGTCAGCGCTGCATATCGCCTGCCTAGCGCTGGGCTTGGGGGAGGGGGATTGGCTCTGGACCAGCCCGGTGACCTTCGTGGCCTCTGCCAATTGCGGCCGTTACTGCGGTGCACGTGTCGATTTCGTCGATATCGACCCTAGAACCTACAACCTTTGCCCCAAGGCGCTGGAGGCCAAACTGCTAGAGGCAGAGCGCCAGGGGCGCTTGCCCAAGGTGCTGGTCGCCGTGCATCTGTGCGGCCAGCCCTGCGAGATGCAGACGATCCATGCGCTGAGTAAGCGCTTTGGCTTTCGGATCATCGAAGATGCTTCGCATGCGGTGGGTGGCAAATATCAGGAGGAGTTCATCGGCAGCGGTCGCTACAGCGATATCACCGTGTTCAGCTTTCATCCCGTCAAGATCATTACCACCGCGGAAGGTGGTATGGCGCTGACCAACGACGATACTCTCGCCGAAAAAATGTCGCTGCTGCGCAGCCACGGCATCACGCGTGATCCAGCTGTCATGACCCATGAAGCCGACGGGCCCTGGTACTATCAGCAGATCGCGCTGGGCTTCAACTACCGTATGACCGAGCTGCAGGCCGCGCTGGGTGTCTCCCAGGTCGAGCGGCTTGATCACTATGTGGCTGAGCGGCACCGCCTGGCGGCGCGCTACGACGCTGCGCTGGCCGAGTTGCCGGTGGTGACACCCTGGCAGCATCCGGATAGCTACTCCGGGCGCCATCTTTATGTCATCCGGCTCGAGCTGGAGCGAATCTCGGCCTCTCATCGCGAGGTGTTCGAAGCACTGCGCTCACGTGGTATCGGTGTCAATCTGCACTACATACCGGTGCACACTCAGCCCTATTACCGAGCGCTCGGGTTTAGTGACGGAGCCTTCCCTCAGGCAGAGCGCTACTACGCCGAGGCGATCAGTCTGCCTCTGTTCCCAAGCCTGAGTGAGTCTCAGCAGGACGAGGTGATTCGCGTGCTATCCGAGGTGCTGGTGTGATGCGGCTGGCAGTGATCCCCGCGCGGGGTGCAAGCGGATTCCGCGCAAGAATAAAAGCCTTCTGCGGTAAACCGATGATCGCCTGGTCCATCCAGGCGGCGCTGGCGAGCCGCTGTTTCGATCGCGTTATCGTCTCGACCGACGATGACGAGATCGCCGCAGTGGCCAGGGAATGGGGGGCGGAGACACCCTTCACGCGCCCGGCGGCGCTATCGGATGATCATACCGGTACGTTACCGGTCATCGCCCACGCCATTACGGAGATTCAACAGGCGGGAGTCTCTCTCGAGGCGGTCTGCTGCCTCTACGCCACGGCCCCCTTTGCTTCTGCCGACGACCTGATCTCGGGGCTCGATCGCCTCGAGGGAGGGACGTCGACTATGCCTTTTCGGTGACTAGCTACGCCTTCCCGATTCAGCGGGCGCTACGCATGACGCCCGAAGGGCGGGTGGCCATGTTCGAGCCGGAACGCTTCAACACCCGTTCCCAGGATCTGGAAGAGGCGTGGCACGACGCCGGTCAGTTCTACTGGGGCCGCCCGGAGGCCTGGCTGGCAGGCCGGCCGCTGTTCTCGGCGCGTGCGGTGCCGGTCAAGCTGCCTCGTCATCGGGTGCAGGATATTGATACGCCGGAAGATTGGCAGCGCGCCGAATGGTTGTTCAAGGCTTGGAAGGCTGCATCGGGAGAGAATGTCTGATGGCGTGTGTGGCTTTTCGCGTCGATGCCTCGGTGGAGATTGGTACCGGGCACGTCATGCGTTGCCTGACGCTGGCGACGGCGCTGCGTGAGCATCACGCGGTGCGATGCTATTTCTTGTGTCGCGAACTTCCCGGGCATTTGATCGCACGCATCGAAGCCGAGGGGTTCGAGGTCTTGCGGCTAGCGGCACCCTCGGCAGCAGAGACATCGCACTCGGGTCAGGATGCAGACGAGACCGCCCATGCGGCCTGGTTGGGCGTCGACTGGTCGCAGGATGCCCGCGAGAGCGCGGACCTGCTCGCGCCACTCGAGCCCGATTGGCTGGTGTTGGATCATTATGCCCTGGATGCGCGCTGGGAGGCGGCCGTGCTTCCATCGGGCGTGCGGCTGCTGGTCATCGATGATCTCGCAGACCGTGAGCACATCGCCGATCTGCTGTTGGATCAGAACCTAGGCAGGTTGGCAGAGGATTACGCGGACCTGGTGCCGGCAAGCTGCCGGCTGATGATTGGCCCGGATTACGCGCTGCTGCGCCCGGAGTTTGCCGAGTGGCGTCGGCCGAGTCTGGAAAGGCGCGATAGCCAGCCAGGGCTGTCTCAGTTGCTGATTAGCTTGGGTGGGGTAGATAAAGACAATGTCACTGCTGAGGTACTGGGGGTTTTGCGCGATGCCGAGCTGCCAGGAGCGTGCCGGATCACGGTAGTGATGGGGGCCACCGCGCCATGGATCGAGGCGGTGAAGCGTGTAGCGGAAACCCTCGAACAGCCCACCGAGGTCGTTACCAACGTCAGTGATATGGCGCGACGTATGGCTGAGGCGGATCTGGCGATCGGCGCGGCGGGCAGTACCTCATGGGAGCGTTGCTGTCTGGGCCTGCCGACCCTGATGCTGGTATTGGCCGAAAATCAGCGCGATATCGCTGCCAATCTCGAATTTCGGGGAGCGTCCATGACTCTTGATCGGGAGGCACTGAAAGATAATATGATCGATGCAATTTCCGAAATTAAAAATATCCAGCGTCTTTCTAGCCTTAGTGTCTGCGCTCGTGAGCTGACAGGCGGGCTCGGGGCATCTCGAATAGCTCGCGAGTTGACTCAAGCAAGTTGAGGAACATCAATGCTTACAAAGATCCGACCTATCCGGCGTGAGGATCTTTCTTCCGTCCTATCTTGGCGTAATCATCCAGATGTGCGTCAGTACATGTATACGCAGCAGGAAATCGCCTGGGAAGAGCATCTCGCTTGGTTCGAAAGCGTTTGTGCTAGAGATAATTCGTATGTGATGATTTTTGAGAATGATGGCATTCCTTCTGGCGTGCTCAATATTAATATTGTTTCTAAAAGTGATAAAAGGGCCGAGTGGGGGTTCTACCTTTCTCCTATGGCTGCTAAGGGCAGTGGTTCCCTTCTGGGGAGTCAAGCATGTGAGTTTGTTTGAGTCTTTAGGTTTACATAAGCTCTGCGGAGAGGTGCTGGCATATAATCACCGGTCGATAAAATTTCACGAGCGGTTGGGCTTCAAGCAAGAAGCAATATTGCGTGAGCATCACTGCGATGGAAGTCGTTACCATGATGTCATTGGCTTCGGTCTACTGGCTGCTGAATGGAAGGTGCAGAGGAGAACTTAAGTAATGCAGACTCCCTTTATTGAAATAGCAGGTCGGCGCATCAGTGTGGATGATCCGCCCTATATTATTGCTGAGTTGTCAGCCAACCATAATGGCAACATAGAGAATGCATTTCGTATCCTCGACGAAGCCAAAAAAGCAGGCGCTGACGCTGTCAAGCTCCAAACTTATCGCCCGGACACCATACTCTCGATAGTGATAATGAAGAGTTTATCATCAAGGGTGGCTTATGGGACGGACGCAAGCTATATGAGCTTTATGAAGAAGCTCATATGCCATGGGATTGGCACAAGCCTCTGTTCGAGCGCGCGCGGGAGCTAGGCATCACAATTTTTAGCTCTCCTTTCGATGCCACTGCGGTCGATTTATTAGAAGAGCTTGGAGCCCCGGCATACAAGATCGCCTCGTTCGAAGCTATCGATATTCCACTGATCGAGTATGTGGCGAGCAAAGGCAAGCCGATGATTATCTCCACCGGCATGGCTGATGCGGAGGAAATTCAGGAGGCGATAGAGGCTGCTCAAGGAGCCGGTTGCATACAACTGGCCATACTGCATTGTGTCAGCGGTTATCCGGCGCCTGCAGAGGACTATAATCTTCGCACTATATCGACATGATTGAGCGCTTTGGTGTGGTTACCGGGATCTCAGATCACACGATCGATAACACCACAGCGGTAACCAGTATTGCACTAGGTGCGAGTATTGTTGAGAAGCATGTCACATTGGACCGTAATGGTGGTGGGCCAGACGATAGCTTTTCTCTGGAACCTACCGAGCTAAAGGCGCTTTGTCGCGATACAAAAACCGCTTGGAAAGCGATGGGTAGAGTCGACTATGGTCGCAAATCGAGCGAGCAGGGCAATGTTCAGTTTCGGCGATCTCTGTATTTTGTTAAAGCATTGAAGTCCGGCGATCTTATTACCGAGGATGCAGTTCGTAGCGTAAGGCCTGGTTATGGAATGGCACCAAAGCATCTTAAGTCTATTTTGGGGAAAAGGGTTAGAGATGATGTTGCTGCCAATTCACCAGTAGTCGATTCCTTGATTGATTGATCGTGGCCGGGGCGATGGAGGTTGCTCCGGCTATAACGTCTTTAAGTTGTGTTTGTGATCTTCGGATTTCCCAATCCTGCTTTCTTTTGGATATGTCTGTGATGTAGGTTTGCTGTTGATGGCTTAGGTGCTGGATATGTCGTTGCAATAAAGATGATTATTGTCAAATAAGGTTAAAGGTTTCGTGATGTCCACTCGTGTTTCGTTCGGTGATGGTGAGCCGATGACAGCTCGTTCTCTTGAACTCGCTAAAGGTGTTTTTGAGGACCAGTCACGTGCACTGAGCCATATCGGGCACTCTCTCAGCGATGGGTTTCTGGATGCCGTAGAGCTAATTTATACCTGCACCGGCAAGGTGATAATTTCCGGTATGGGAAAGTCGGGAATCATTGGTCGCAAGATCGCTGCAACGCTGGCTTCTACTGGCAGCCCTAGCTTCTTTGTTCATCCTGGCGAGGCGTATCATGGCGACCTGGGAATGATCGGCGGTGACGACTTGGTCATTCTGATCTCCTACAGTGGCGAAACTGATGAAGTAATCAAACTATTGCCCTATCTGCGTCATATTCAGGCGCGCAGCGTAGCGATTACTGGCAACCCGGCATCCACATTGGCTACCAGTGCGGATGTGCATCTGGATGTTTCCGTCGAACGAGAAGCTTGCCCGAACAACTTGGCGCCTACCACATCGACCACGGCCACCTTGGTTATGGGGGATGCGCTGGCCGTGGCATTGATGAGCCGCCGCGCGTTCATGCCGGTCGATTTTGCGCGCTTCCACCCAGGTGGGTCACTCGGACGCAAGCTATTGACTAAGGCCAGTGACGTGATGCACCAGGTGCCGTCTCTAGCGCGAACGTCACCGTTCGCTGAGGTGGTGCATGAGATCAGCGAAGGCGAGCAGGAATTACCTGCGTTATAGATTGCCGGGAAACTGATCGGCGTAGTCACGGATGGTGATCTGCGGCGTGCCATTGAAAAGAGGGGCAAACCGAGGATCTGACCGCCAATGACATCATGGGCACCATGCCTGTGGCCGTTTCCGCCGATGCTAACCTCTTCGACTGCGAACATCTGATGCGTGGGCGTAAGTTGACCTCTTTGATCGTGGCCGAAGAAGGTTATCCCATTGGTGTGGTAAAGAGCTTTGACGCTTAATTTCTCCTAGCCATCGTGTGGCTTTTACCAATTTTCTATAACTATTGGCTTGTGGTGAGCTATATTTTAGAAGCTTATAATTGATGGTTGGAGATGTTGGGGCCTTAATTTCCTTGCGTTCTAAGCTGCCATTACCGAATGTGTCTGAAGGCTACAATGCCTATAGGTTGCTATGATTTTTCTTGACGGTATTGCCAAATTCAAAGTTCTGCCATGTCTTTCATTCAGATAGCTTTCAAAGCTTTGTAAATAGCGTCAGTTATTCCTAGATGATGAGTGCGGCTAAGAAAATAGCATCCGATGAACCTTGGGATACGTCGAGCCGCTACTTCCGCCGTCTCAGTCTAAGAGGGTTTTTACAAAAACAATAGTTGCTTGAGAACGTGGAAGCTTACGACTCAAGGTGAGCTCCCTTGTCGAAAGGGGGGCGCCTCAGGAAATTTGGCGAAGTGAAAAAAGATCCTCTCCGCCAGTTGGTTGCGTAAAATTCGCTATCCACACTGAGCGAACTGACGGAGGCTTTTTGCCAGCAAACGGGCCTCTTCTTCCATCACATGACCGTCCGCAGGCGCCTAGAGGAGATGGGTTTTCAGCGTCAGCGGGCAACACCTCCTTCGCGCCAAAGCGAGCCAGAGCGGCGTTATGGCTACCAACCTGACCATCGTCGCCAACCCCCGGAACAGCGCTACCCTAGCTCGCTGACCGATGAGGAATGGTGCATCGTGGCAGTAAGCCCTGCGCGGTACGCCGCCTCGCTACTCTCGGCGTCTGTTGGTCGATACGTGCCGTTATATGTCCGCAGTGGCTATTCGTGGCGCATGGCTGCCTCGGGATTTCCCGCGCTGATAGAACGTTTATCGGTTATTCCGTCGCTGTAGCCAACAGAGCAAATTCGAACAGATGCATGACCGATTACGCGCAATGGCGGGCACGTGAAGGGTGTGACCCGATGACCAGCGCTGTTGTTCTGGATGCTCAATTGACGCGAAGTTCACCGCAGGGTGGGCCAAGTGGCTACGATGCGGGGAAGAAGATCAAGGGTCGCAAGCGCCATGTGTTGGTCGATATTCTGGGACTGGTGCTCGCTGTGAACGTGACTGTCGCTAGTGGTCAGGACCGTGAATGGGCTCACCCGGTCATGGCCAACGGACTGGACAAGTACGCCGGATTATACACGGTGTTCGTGGATGCCCGCTATGCCGGGAGCTTCGCCCAGATGATCCACCAACAGAATGGCGTGACGGTCAAAGTCGTGCGCTACCCTGCTAATGCCAACGTCGGCCGCTGGTGTCTCCCGGATCAGGACGACCTCTTTACGCGCCAGCCAGATGCCTAGGGCTTCCTGGTGCTGCCGAAGCGCTGGGTGGCTGAACGCACCCATGCGTGGATCGAAAAGGCACGTCGGCTGGTGATGAACCATGACCGACGTGTTGAGATATCGGAGGCGTGGGTCTGGTTGGCAGCGGGGCGTCATTTGCTCAACTGATTGACCCTCGGAGCCTAATGATTTGTAAACATTCTCTTAACAACACCATGATTTTTGAATGAAATTGAGTGCGGTTTCTTAAGGATTTTACCTTGCTTTCGATGCGCGGTTATTAGGTGTTGCAGAGAGTAAATCTAAGGCTGGTTGTTAGTAATTTGGATGATTAGAATGAGTAGGTTGACCAAGCTGTTTAAGCATCCTGTTAAGTTTTTCAAGGATGCCGCAAAAAAGAAGAGAGAGTTGGCAAGGCTGGCGAAAATCAAAGCTCCTGTTTTTGCTTTCAGAATTCACCACTGGAAACGCTCTACGATAGAAGCATGGCTGCCCGATAAAACTCTCATCTACGTGCCGTTCAAGACTAAAAGCGTTGACCTTAAGAAAAAGTGGTTGCCTCTCATCGAAAAAACTGCTGGGGCGGAAATTCTAGTTTGGGGGATGAACCTGCCTCCCGAGATCAGCCATACCACAAAGCCTATCCGGTTTGTTGAGGACGGTTTTATTAGGTCCATAGGGCTTGGTTCTAAGCATGTCCCCCCGCTTTCATTGAACTTTGACTATAAGACAGCATATTTTGATGCTCGCAAAGAATCTGACTTGGAATACTTGCTCTCCACGTACGATTTTTCTAGCGATCCTAATCTTATTGAGCGGGCTCGCAAAAATATCGTAGACATCGTCTCTCACGGATTGAGTAAGTATAACAGCGCCAGACGGATTGATACGCGAAAGATATATCCTGCTAAAAAAGACCGGAAGAGAATTTTGGTTGTGGGGCAGGTAGAAGACGATGCATCAATTATTTATGGTTGTGATGTTCGTTGGACTAATAATGATGTTGTAAAGCTTGCGGTCTTTGAAAACCCTGACGCCGAGGTTCATTATAAGCCACATCCTGATGTTTTTGCACGGTAAAAGAAAAGAAAGGCAATCTCTAACCTTGAGGAAGTGCAAGGGCTTTGTTACGTTATAACGGAGAATATAGCCCTTGCAATGTGCTTGAAACTATAGACCACGTCTATACGATCACTTCCCAGGTCGGCATTGAAGCGTTGATAAGAAAGATAAGAGTGACGACTATCGGTGCCCGTTCTATGCCGGCTGGGGGCTTACTGACGATAGGCAGGAAAACACTCGACGTAAACGTAAGCTGACCATCGAGGAACTTTTTGCAGGCGCCTATATTCTCTATCCGGAGTATTTCGATCCCATCTATAAGAAGCCAGCAACAATCGAAAGCACAATTGCTGCTATCAGGCAGTTGCTGGAAAAAAGAATCGGAAATAGAGGTGGAGCGTTATGCCGGCGCTGTCTCGATAAATAGAGAGAGTGATCAGTCTGCTGCTGGCTCAGGATGATTCAGCTCCATATAGAATTCCTGATTGGTACAAGCCAGGCATTGGTTCTGAGTTGAATCAGGCTGCAAAGATGGAAAGCCTGTCTACTTTTATATCCCTTGGGGATGTGACGGTCTGATTCGATCATTGGTAGTATCCGGTGTCATGAGTACGAAGTCTTGCCTGTGGAGTTTTTTCCGATTGCTGGCAATGATAAAGAAAAAGCAATTGATTTTATCGACGCCAACCCCGTTTTGTATAGAAAAATGGTTGTCGGGAGTTTGACGCCTTTTTGCAATAATGTTGCTGGCATTATTTTTGCATCTGATTGTGCGCCGCCTATGAGGATTATATCCCACGTTTGCCGCGAATTAGACATCCCTAGAATCTTGATTCCCTATGAATCTGCTCCTTTAGATGACGGTGTATATTACAGGGATGCTCGAACGTTGGTTTCATTCCCATCTGCGGATGTCGTTCTAGGATGGGATGATCGCCAGAAAGAAGTCTTTACCAAACGCGGGTATCCTGAGGCTCAATTCCTCAGTGTGGGTAGTCTCTCATTGGATGAATATGTTAACTATGATGCAAGGTTATCCCGGCAGCAGTTTTCCAGGCTGTTTGGATTGGAGCCCGAGAAAAAGATAATTTTGCTCGTCATCCAGTCATTGATGCTGTCATCAAGGACAGGTGCAGCATTTGCTGCTCAGAAAGATGCAGTTCTTGATATGGTGGAGCTATCTCGACTATTGGGAATGCAGCTGCTGATTAGGCTGCCACGCTTCGCAGATAACGTGATGGACTCCGATATGCTAGCGGTGTTGAACGACGCTGATCATGTGGCTACCGATGATTCCACTTTCTGTATGGTGTCTTTTGAAGAAGCGGTGTTTCACTCGGACTTTGTCTCGTCAATTGGTGGAGGCGGGGTAGCAGAAGCCAAACTAATGGGTAAGGCGACGCTTTCCCTGGAATACTTTGACTTCACTAGAAACTGGGCATCGGTAGATACAGCTGTGGTTCGCAATAGAAGTGAGCTGGCTGAGTCTCTTGATAAATTTTTGTCGTATGAAAGTCTTTGTGAAGTCGAAGAGGTTGGCAATTCTACAGCTCTACTAACTCCTGATTGTGCAGATGGGTTGGCCTCATCAAGGATACAGGCTTTGTTGAAAGAAAACGCCTTTGGCGGCGACCTTTGGGCGAAGCCAAGGGGTCCCTTCGAATTGATGTTGAAAAAGCAGGCTATAGATGTCGTCGCCATACCTTCTAGCAAAGCTGTGCTGGAGAGTGTTCAGGTTTACGTGAAAGATATGCTTGTTGCAAATTCCCTAATCAGCTCCAAGGGTGATATAAACACCATTGCTGATCTTGTTGCCGTAGACGTGTTCGTGCAGTGGGGGATTTCAGATAGCAAAAGTAAGAAGCATCAAAGGTCTATTGCCAAGCAATTGGGTAGAAAAGTAGTTTATATAGAAGACGGGTTTATCAGATCCTCATCGATTGGTCTTTCTGGCGAGGCCGGCTTGTCTCTTGTGATTGATGATCTGACTGCTCACTATGATGCTGTTAGGCCATCGAGGATGGAGCTCATTCTACAGCACGGGCCGGTCATTGATGATGCTGGTAAGCAACGTGCCAGTGATGCTATTGAGCTTATAAAAAACACACGGATATCCAAGTATAACCACGCGCCGGACGTTGAAGTTTCCATTGGGAGTCCTAGTCGTCGTAAGATTTTGGTTGTTGATCAGCGATATGGAGACCAATCTGTAGTGTCCGGTCTGGGGAGCGTTCAAGTTTTCAGGCAAATGCTTGAAGATGCTGTCGCAGATAATCCCGACGCCGATATTCTTGTGAAAAGACATCCTGATGCCATTGGGGGAAGTAAATCAAGCTACTACAGTGACGAAAACATCAGTGCTGAGATGTGCGCTGATAATATCTATTTGATAGACTTCGATGTTAACCCATTCAGGCTCTTGGAGCTGGCTTCTGATGTGTACGTCGTTACATCAGGTATGGGGTTTGAAGCATTGATGGCAGGTAAGACTGTTCACTGTTATGGCGTTCCTTTTTACTCTGGCTGGGGACTGACGAAAGATCGAGTATCCCTCGATCGACGCTCACGCGTCAGATCGCTAGAAGAGATATTCTATGTCTCTTATATTCAGCTTTCTCGTTATTATAGCCCCGTTCTCGGTCGCGCCTGTGAGCTTGAAGACATCTTGGACTATTTCTCACTCGTGGGGCGCCAATGTGCCTTTTCAGAAAAATGCACTTCGCTATATGCGTGACACTGCATATGTTTTTGGCGATGCGTTGACGCAGATGTGCCGTTTTATAAGCTGTCTCGGTAAGGACTTGTTTGTCCTTCGGTTTGAATGATTTGGATAATATGGCTGGCTTTATCAGTTGCCACTGAGGGTTGATAGTATGAAATCCTGGACTCGGTATCCGATCTGGCTCGGTGAGTTGTTCACCGGCGCCAAGTCGTTCAAGGGCAATCCGGTGCTCGGCAGCGAGCGGCTCAACCGCTGGGGCTTGCACGCGGCCAGGGTGTGGCTGGCTTACTGGATCTCGCGCCTGCGCATGGCGATGTTCGCGCCCGGCGTGCCCAAGGCGGATCGGATCGCGTTCCAGCGCCAGGGCTATGTACTCAAGGAGAACTACCTGCCGCCGGCGCAGTTCGAGTCGCTGGTGGCAGCGGTGCGCGCCTACGAGGGCGAAATCCGCGAGTGCTGCCAGGGCGATACCGACACCCACCGTATCCTGCTGGCGCCGGAGGTGGTCGCGCAGTTGCCGGAGGTGAAAGCGGTACTGGAAGACCCGGCCTTGAAGCGGCTATTCCGCTACTGCGCAGGGCACGCGCGCCTGCCGATCTGCCATATCGAGAACGTGCACAATGGAGATCGCCCCGAGAAGCACAAGCGCGACCCGCAGAAGAACCTGCACGTGGATACCTTCCAGCCGACCATGAAGTTCTGGCTCTACCTGGAAGATGTCACCGACCACAATGGGCCTTTCGTGTTCGTGCCGGGTTCGAACCGGCCGCACCGGGAGCGGCTGAAGTGGGAGTATGAGATGAGCGTGCGTGCGCGCCAACACGCGGATAGCTACACCGCGCGCGGTTCGTTCCGGGTCAGTGCCGAAGAGGCGCAGCGCCTGGGCCATGGCGGCCCGCAGGCGTTCCGGGTCAAGGGCAATACGCTGCTGATCGCCAATACCTTTGGCGTTCATGCGCGGGGTGAGGCCGAACCCGGCAGCTCGCGCCTGGCATTGTGGGGCATGAGCCGAACCAATCCCTTCGTACCGCTGCCTGGGCTGGGGTTCGGCTACTTCAATCGGCTGCAGTATCGCGTGCTCCAGCGCATGCGCCTGAAAGAGGATGCCCGGGCCGCAGCCAAGGGGGGGCGCTCTTCGTGGCATGTGATTCCGCGCAAGCGTATTTGAGGTTTTGCTCGCCCGCCGTTGGGGTGGGGCAGCAGTAAAGATCATCGGCAGAGCGTCGAGAGAGCCTTTCACGACCGGGGAAACCCGGCACCGGAAAGGCTCTTTTTCGTTCGGCGTTCCGATTGTTCGCGAGCAAAGCTCGCCCCTCAACGGCTCATCCGCACGGGCATACATTCCACTCCAATTGCATACAAATCTAGCTTGCATGTAAATTCTTCCGTATTGAGTGGTTTTTGTATGGATGCTATCATTTTGGTGTCTACGGGGCTCGGGTAGTGTCCGATACGACTCTTCCCGGTTTGAGCGATGGCGAGATGAAAGCGAGGAGCGAGTTATGATCCAGACAATACTGGTGCTGGCGGTGATCTTTATCGGGGTGGCATTCGCCGTCTATCAGGTTTACGACATTTACTACGCGCAGAACGTCGGCGATGACGAAGCGTTGGCGGTGCGTGAAGAGGCGAGCCGTACTTCCGCGGCAGAGAGCGCGTTTGCGGCGCTGCGCGGGGTCTTTCCCGAGCGGTTGGTGAGCGCGGCACAGCGTGACGAGACGCTGTCACGCAACCCCGAGCCGCTGCTGCGCCGGCGCAAGAGCATCGTGCTGGAGCAGGGGGTGAAGATTCGCTATCTGTCGCTGTGGACCGGCCGTCCGGTGGCCCATGACTGGCGCAAGGCCCTGTTGATCGTGGTGCTGGTCGACTGCCTGATCGCCATGTTTCTGGGCGGCCTGAGCCTTTATACCGTTGCCTACGAAGTGCCCGGCGCTACCTTTGCCTGGATGAACGATCCGGTGGTGATCCTGGTGCTACTGGTGCTGGTGATCCTGTTGACCCACGCGGTGGCCAAGCTGGATCTCTACCTGCACGATCTCTATCGCATTGGCCGTCTCAACCGGTATCTCGCCTGATGCCGGTCTGGGCCGAGGACGCCATGCCGTGGCTGCCGCGACTCTCGCTGGCGACGCGACCGCTCTATCGCGCCATTGCCGATGCGATTGCCGAGGATATCGCCAGCGGCCGCCTGGCGCCGAACCAGCAGTTGCCGACCCAGCGCCATCGCCGAGCATCTGGGGATCAACTTCACCACCGTGACCCGTGCCTATAACGAGGCGCGGGAGCGTGGCCTGATCGAAGCTCGGGTGGGCAGTGGCAGCTACGTGCGTGGTGAGCCGCGGCCCCCCAAGATGACTACGCCGCTGCCTCCGCCGGAAGTTCGGCGCGGTGCGGACATGAGCATGAACCTGCCGCCGGAACCGGCGGACACTGCTCTGGCAGCGCAGATGCAGGCTGGTCTGGCGGCCCTGCAGCCGCGCCTGCCCGAGCTGCTGCGCTACCAGGAGTTCGGCGGCTCGATACGTGACCGCGAGGCCGGCGCGAACTGGCTATCGCGACACTGGCCGGAAGTGCCCGTTACCAGGCTGCAGGTCTGCTCCGGCGCCCAGAGCGCGCTGCTCTCCATTCTGACGCTGTTGAAGGCGACCGAGCCGGATGCCGTGGTGTGCTGTGCCGCGCTCACCTATCCCGGTCTACGCGCCGTGGCCGGGCAGCTGGGTATCCGACTGGTCGGATTGCCGGTCGACGAGGCGGGGATCGACCCCGAAGCTTTCGCTGCGGCCTGTGCACGCTATTCGCCACGCGCGCTTTATTGCAATCCGACGCTGCACAACCCCACCACCTATACGATGCCGCCTGCCCGGCGCGAGGCGATCGCCGAGGTGGCGCGGCATTACCAGGTGCCGATCATCGAGGACGACGCTTACGCCGCGCTACCGCGCCAGCCGGTGGCACCGTTGGCAAGCTATGCGCCGGAGCTGACCTACTATATGCCGGGCTGGCCAAGTGTCTGGGCGCGGGCCTGCGGCTGGCCTATGTGGTGGCGCCGGGGCAGGCCGAGTCACGGCGCCTGGCCGGCGCCCTGCGCGCGACCACGGTGATGGCGTCACCCGTGAGTGCGGCGCTGGCCACCGAGTGGATCGAGAGTGGCGTCGGCGCGCGCTGGCTGGAGGCGATACGCAACGAAACGCGTGCCCGCTACGCGCTGGTCGGCGAGTGGCTACCCCAAGGCAGCTTCCGCGGGCAACCGGACGCCTTCCATATCTGGATACCCCTGGCATCGCACTGGAGCCGCGCGGCCTTTGCTCATCGTCTGGGCAGCTTCGATATCAGCGTTGTGCCGAGTGATGCCTTCACCGTCTCCGGGCAGGCCCCGGAAGCGGTGCGTGTCTGCCTGGGTGGCACCATCAGCCGCGAGTCGCTGGCGGTGGCACTGGGTGATATTGCCCAGACACTGCAGAGCCGCCCGGATCAGCATATCGGGGTGATATGACACCCCGATCTCGCTAGCGCTGTGCGTTTCAGACGCACTCAGTAATTTCTCGTACTTTCCCCTGTAGTCACTTCAAGCACCTAGAGGCGATAGGCCAGGGTCGCTTGCAGCTTGCGATAGCGGGTGTCGCTGCTGCCGACCACGGCGACGCCGGCAAAGTCGACGTTCCAGCGCTGCCCCAGCTCATGCGAGAGTCCCAACTTCAACTGCTCGCGGCTGGGGTCGTCCTCTTCGATGAGGTTGACCCGGCTGTCCACGTGGGCGGTGATGTTGTGATAGTGCAGGGCGCTGGCGTAGAGCTGTCCGTGGGGTAGATCGTAGCCCAGCTTGAACCCGCCGAAGAGCTCGCCGAGCTCGACCCCGTAATCGCTCTGGGTGCCCAGATAGCGCCCCTGCAGCTTGTCGTTGAGATAGGCGCCGCCGGCGGTCACCCCGATCTGCCCCGGGCCAGACGCGGCAGATAATAGGTCGTCGAGCCACGCGCGCCCCAGCGCTCGCCGTCGAGATTGACGTCGCCGTCCAGATAGCGGTTGCGACTGCGGCCATCCAGCGACTGATAGAGTCCGACCGCATCGAACACCCAGCGGCCATCGTCGACGGCCACAGCGGCGTAGGGGGCGATCACGTCGCCGCCCAGATCGGCACGCGCGACCTGGTTGCGGGTAGTGATATCGACCGAGCTGTGCCCGGCAGCGAGCCCCAGTAGCCAGCCGTTGCGTTTCCAGTCGACGCCAACGAACGCGGCCTTGCCGTCGCCGTCATAGGCGGTGGTGTTGGCACGCCCCTCCAGGTCGCTCGCTTCGCTCGCCACCCAAACGTTGAAGCCATGCCCGGCGGCGAATCGCTGCCCCTGGCTTGGCGCGGGCGTGCGGCCGGGTTGCATGGCGCTGTCGATCTGACTGGAGAGAATGCCGAAGTTCTGCGCCATCGCCTGCTTCTGGGCGCCGCGTAGCGCCATGTCGGTATCCAGCATCCCCAGGCGGGCGGCGAGTTGCAGCAGGCGTTTTGACGAGAGGGCTTTGAGCGACTGGCCATCGACCAGTGGATTGCCGTTGGCGTCCAGCAGGGTGATCGGCGTCGACCCCTTGAAATCGTCCAGCGTCTGGCCCTCGGGGAGAACCAGCGTGACCGGCTGACCGTTGAGGGTGGCGGATAGACGGTTGGCGCTGGCGAGCGAATCGGGCGCCCCCTCCCAGCTCAAGGTCAGTGGCCGTGAGTCGACCACGCTGGAGATCGAGTAGACCGCCGCTTGATCGCCCTTGTCGTACCCGGTCTCGATGCTTGCGGCGGTGGTGGAAAAGTCGACCGTGTTGCCGTCGACGTCCAGTGTCACGCGGTCGCCCTTGATCAGGTCGGCTAGCGAGGTCTGGCCATCGGGTGAGCTGATGGTGAACTCGCGGCCGTTGTTCAACTTCAGGCTGGCCCGGGTGTCGTTCTTCGAGATGTCACCCTGAGTCTGCGCATCGGGCAGCGCCTGGCCGAGTTGAATCAGCTCGGCCAGGCCGAAGCCGGCGGCGGCCACGGTGGGGCAGACAGTAAGCGCGCTCAGGCCGAGCACGGCCGCCTTGAGGTCGATCCGCATAGATTGTGTTCTCTGCTGGTGTCTATGAGTTTTGTCATCGGCAAATAGCGGTGAAAGTTCAGACTACCGGGTGATAAATAAAATAAAAATCTAATATGTGTGTTTGAAACGATGGCAGGGGGATCGGGTCTTCATGCGGCAAGGTGGCTGTGGCGAGACGCAGGGATGCTTCGTCCAGGAGCGAAGCTCGCGCCTACAGGTGGTCTGTTCTGGCAGATGGCGGCGCGTGACGCACCGTTAGAGTAGCGACCGCGGCAGGGCGCCGCGGTCATAGGTCGGAGCTGGTTTATTTGGAACCGGCTTACTTGGAACTGGCTTGCTCGGTGCGGGCCTGCCACTCGGCCTGCAGGGCGTCCAGGGTGCGGTCGATCTGTTCGCGAGTGTGCTCGCAGTTGAGGAAGAAGCGTAGACGGGCGCTCTTTTCTGGCACCGCTGGATGGAGGATCGGCTGCACGTTGATGTCGTGCTTGAGCAGAGCATCCGAGAGGCCGGCAGCGAGCACCGAGCTGCCGACGATGATCGGCACCACGGCGACGCCGATGCTGTCGCCGATATCAAAACCGCGCGCCTTGGCCTGCTCGAGGAAGTAGCCCGAGATGGTATGCAGATCGCGCAGGCGCTGCGGCTCCTCTTTCATCACCGCGAGCGCGGCGAGCGAGGGCGCAGCGACCTGGGCCGGCATGCCCACGCTGTAGAGAAAGCCGGGCGCGAAGTAGCGCAGCATCTCGACCAGTTCGCGACAGCCGGCGATATAGCCACCGCAGCCGGACATCGTCTTGGAAAGCGTGCCCATCCAGATATCCACATCAGTGGATGCGACCTGGCAGTGCTCGCGCAGCCCCAGGCCGGTGTCGCCCATTACCGCGAAGGAGTGCGCTTCGTCGACCATCAGCCACGCCTGGTGGCGCTGCTTGATCTCGACGAAGCGCTTCAGATCGGGGGCGTCCCCATCCATGCTGTAGAGCCCTTCGATCACCACCAGCACGCGCTCGAATTGCCCACGATGGCGGGCCAGCAGGGCTTCCAGCGCCGCCGGGTCGTTGTGGGCGAAACTCATCCGCCGCGCGCCGGAGAGCTGGGCGCCCACCAGGGTGCTGTTGTGGATGTACTCGTCGTGCAGCACCAGATCCTTGGGCCCGAGCAGGTAGCCCAGGGTCGAGACGTTGGTGGCGTGGCCACTGACGAACACCACCGCATCCTCGACCTCGTAGGTCTCGGCGATGGCGTGCTCCAACTCATGATGGATGGGGCGCTCGCCGGAGACCGGGCGACTCGCCGAGACCGAGCTGCCGTAGCGCTTTAGCGCCTCGATGCCGGCCTGGATCACCTTGGGGTGGTGGGCCAGCCCAAGTAGTTGTAGCTGGCGAAGTTGATGCACTCTCGCCCGCCGATGGTGGTGGTGGCCCCGGCGGTCCCTTCGTGGACCTTGAAGAAGGGGTCGGGAATACCCAGCCGCTGGCCTCCCTCGCGCATCAGCTTCAACTGTTGATAGCCGGGGTGGCGGTCGAAACGGGTAAAGCGTTCGTCCACCCCGGTGCCAGCGGCGCGCGAGCTGGGTGCGTCACCCGTCGGGCGCTGCTGGCGTCGCTGGCGGGCCTGGTCGAGCAGGCGCTGCTTGAGCGTATCGGACTGACTCACGGTGTGCTCTCTCCGGGGGCTTGCCCATCCTGCAGCTCGCTGACCCCGTGACGGGCCGCGAGACTGCTGATCGATTCCTCTTCACTCTCGCTGTCGCTGCCTTCGCCGCGCAGCTTGTGCATCAGATAGTCGCACAGCTTGGCCAGGGTACCGGCCTCGCTGAGTACCATCACCGGAACCTGAATGCCCAGGCGTGACTCCAGCGCGGTGACCAGCTCGACCCCCATCAGCGAATCGAAGCCCATGTCGTAGACCGACTTGTGGATGTCGATCTTCTCTTCATCGATCAACAGAATCTTGGCGAGTTCCTTGCTGAGGACACCGATCAGGGTGTCGTAGAGCGCTTCCGGCTCCAGACTGGCGAGCAGCTGCTGCAGGTCGTCGTCGCCTTCGCTGCCGCTGTCGTCGCTGGCGCTGCGCGCGATCTCGCGATAGCGCGGCGTCTCCGCCGTGGGCAGGAAGCGTGCCAGCGCGCGCCACTCCAGTTCGAGCACGCCGAGCGCGGGGACATCGGCGACCAGCATGCGTTCGAGCACGTCTAGGGCGTCACGCGAGGTGAGCGCTTCGCCGCCCAGGCGCTCCTGCAGGCTGTCGCGGGTCTGGGTATGCCGCGCCAGGAAGCCGACATCCTCGATCGCGCCCCAGCGCACCACGGTGGCGGGGCGGCCCTGGGCGCGTCGCTGTGCGCCAAACGCTTCCAGCCAGTGGTTGGCGGCCACGTAGCTGGCCTGGCCGGGGTTACCGAACAGCGTGGTCGCGGAGGAGTAGACCACGAAGAAGTCGAGCGGGTCATCGGCGGTCAGCGCATCCAGATGGCGCGCGCCGTCGAGCTTGGGTGCCATCGCCCGGCGCACCCGTTCGGCGTCGAGATTGCGGATCAGGCCATCGTCGATCACCGTGGCGGCGTGCACGATGCCCTTGATCGGACCCAGGGCATCGCGGGCCGTGTCGAGCACAGCGCCCAGGGCCTCGGCGTCGGTCACGTCGCAGGCTTCGGCGCGCACACTCACGCCCGCGGCCTGCAGGCGTGCCACGCCGGCTTGGGCCTCTTCGGTGGTGGCGCCGCGGCGTCCCAGCAGCAGCAGCTTGCGGGCGCCCTTGGCGGCCAGCCACTCGGCGGTGGCGAGGCCGAAACCGCCCAGCCCGCCGGTGACCACGTAGGTCGCGGCGGCATCCAGGTTGAGCGTGAGATCCTCGCCGGGCGTCGGGGCAATCTGCGGCGGACGCTCGTAGGTGACCACCACCTTGCCGATCTGGCGTGCCTGCTGCATGTAGCGGAAGGCCTCGACCACCCGATCGCTGCCGAAGGCGGTGTAGGGCAGCGGTGCCAGCGTGCCGTCGGCGAACAGCGCCATCATCTCGCCGAACAGCTCGCCAGTCAGGCGCGGTAGCTCGCGCATCAGCTGGTCGGAGTCGACCCCGAAGTAGCTCAGGTTGTTGCGGAACGGACGCAGCCCGACCTTGGTGTTCTCGTAGAAGTCGCGCTTACCCAGTTCGATGAAGCGGCCGAACGGATTGAGCACGCGCAGGTTCTGGTTGATCGCCTCGCCGGCCAGCGAGTTGAGCACCACGTCGACTCCGCGGCCATCACCGCCGTTGTCTACCGAGAGATCGTGCAGAATCTCTTCGGCGAAAGTCAGGCTGCGCGAATCGTAGAGCCGCTCCACGCCCATCAGGCGCAGGAAGTCGCGCTTTTCCGCCGAGCCGACCGTGGCGTAGATCTCGGCGCCCAGCCAGCGGCCGATCTGGATCGCGGCCAGGCCGACGCCGCCGGCGGCACCGTGGATCAGCAGGCGCTCGCCCGGCTGCAGGCGGGCCAGGTGTTTGAGCGAGTAGTAGACGGTGAAGAAGGTCGTGGGGATGGTCGCCGCGGCGGCATAGCCGATCTCCGCCGGAATCGCGGCAACGGCGTTGGCATCGGCGATCAGGCGGTCGCTGAAGCTCGCCGGGCCGAAACCGACCACGGCATCGCCGGGTTTGAGCGGGCTGTCGGCATCGCCGACCCGCACCACCTCGCCGGCGAACTCCAGCCCCAGGGTGGGGCCGGCGAAACCGTTCTCGATCGCCTCGTCCGAGAGCAGGCCGAGGGCATACATCACGTCGCGGAAGTTGAGCCCGGTGGCCTTGACCGCCACCTCGACCTGACCTGACTGGGGCGCGGCCAGCGTATGCGGCTGCCAGCGCAGATGGCGCAGTTGGCCGGGCAGTTCGAAACCCAGGCTGACCGCGTGGCCGGCGCCGATCTCGCGCTGCTCGGCTTCGTTGACACTGCCCGGCGCGGGCTCGAGCCCGAGACGCGGCACCCAGCGCGCGCCCTCGGCATCGAGTACGACCTCGCTCTCGGCATCCGGCATCTCCAGCTCGAACAGCAGGGCGTCCAGCAGCGCCTCGTTAGTCGCTGCATTGGCCGGCAGGTCGAGCAGCCGCACCTGGCGGCTACCGGCCTCGTTCTGCAATGAGCGGCCGAAGCCCCACAAGGCCGCGTCTTCGGGCGGCGTGGATCGATCTGCCGCATCTTCGGGCGGCATGAACCGACCAGCCGCGTCTTCGGGCGGCATGAACCGATCGGGCGGTGTGGCGCTCAGGGTATCCATCGCGCCCAGGGTGGGGCCGACGCCCTGGGTAATCAGCCACAGTGACGCCTCGCTGCCACTGGCTTCGAGACTCTGCAGCCACTGCATGGCGAGCACGCAGCGGGTCTCGGCGTCGCTGCCGAGGCCGCGCAGGTCGACCACCTGGGTCGCGGCGACCTCGGCGAGCAGCGCCGCCGGCTCGCCATCGTCGCGCCGCGAGACCGTCTCTTCGAGGGCTTGCAGGCGCGCTTCCAGCGCGTTGGCGAGGGGCTGCGAGGTGGCGTCGGCCAGGATCAGCCAGTGTGCCGGCGCGGGCTCGGCACGCTCGTCGCTATTATCGCCCGGCGTGGCGCTGGACAGCGGCGGTTGGGCGGTCAACAGCACCAGCCCACCGTGGTCGCTCTCCAGGGCATGCTCGGCGATTCCGCGGTAGCCCAGCATGTCGAGCTGTTCGCGGACCTCGGTGAGCGCCGCGGGCAGGGCGTCGTCCTCCAGGGCCAGCGACAGAAAATGACGCCAGTCGTTGTCATCCTGGGCCAGCAGTGCGATCTGCGCGTCGTCCGCGAGCTGCTGCGGCAGCGCGCGCAGCAGGGCGGCGGTCTCTTCGCGCGTGCCGTCCAGGGTGATCAGCGCTACCGTTGCCCCGATATCGGCAAGGGCCGCGTCGCTGGCGATCAGTTCGACACGCGCATCCTGCTCGGCCAGCGCCTCGGCTTCCTGGCGCGCACTGTCGCGCAGCGGCAGGAAGCGGAACGCCGCGCGGTCACCGGGGATGCCCTGCAGCAGGCGCTCGCCCAGCTGTGGCCGCGATGCCGCTGCCTCGAGCACGATCAGCCGCTGCTGCGGTGGCAGTAGCTGCAGCGAGAGCTGGTACTGCGCCTGCCAGGTGTCGGCCAGCGCGAACCAGCCGCGCTCACCCACGCTGGCCTGGATCAGCCGGGTCATGCGTGCGCTGTCCAGCCCCAGGCTTTCGGCGTCGAGCTGGCCGTCGAGCCACTCGGCCAGGTGCAGGCCGAGCCGGCCGACGCTGTGGGTCAGAGCGGCGTAGTCGGGGTAGTCGCGGATCAGCAGGTTCCAGATCGTGGCGGCATCGATCTCCTCCGCCTCGCGCAGCTGCCAGCCGGCATCGGTCTGACTGACCACGCCACTGGCCATGGCAAGCTCGATCACCCGCTGGCGGCGCTGGCGCAGATCGGCCGGGCCGCTGTCGAAGCGCGCCTGCGGCAGTTGGCCATCGGCATCGGCATGCGGGCGCAGGGCCTGATCGAGGAAGGTCGCGACCAAGGTGTCGAGCAGCGGCGCGACCTCGTCGGCGTAGCGGCCGCCGGTCACTTCGCGGTAGCGCGCCTGCAACTCGCTCAGGGCGAGCTCCGCGCTGGCATCATCCAGCGGTAGGCTGGCGGCTTCCCGCGGTGCCGGGACCAGGCGGTGGTCGAGATAGCTCAACCGGTGCTGGGGGGCATGGCGCAGGCGTGCGGCCTTGAACCGCGCGCCCTCGACCACGGCGATGGCCTGGCCGTCGGCGGCGTAGAGCGCCACCTCGGCGCACAGCGAGTGGGGTGCCCGGCTGGTGAGGCGGACCTCCATCCACGCCGGCGGTGCGGCGTCGAGGCGTAGCTGCAGCCGCTCCAGGCGTACTGGTACGAAGGCCATGCCGCCGGCGGCGGCGAGTTCGTCGGCCAGCAGCGGGATGAACAGCTGGAAGGCGCTGTCGAGAATCCCCGGCGCGAGCAGGCAGTCGCGCTGCCCCTCGGCGATCGCCGGCGGCAGGTCGATGCGGCCCAGGGCGCGGTCATCCTCGAGCCAGATGGCGTCGATGGCCTGGAAGCCGGGGCCGTAGTCGAGCCCGACATGGGCCGCCATCGCCAGGTGGCGCTCGCGGCTGATGTCCGGGGTACGCTGGGGCAGGCCGGTTCCGCGCCGGCTCAGCAGCAGGCCGCGGGTCTGGGCGGCGATACGCGCGCGGGCGTTGAGGGTCCAGGCATCGTCGCTGGCCGGCTCGCGGGTCTGCATGGTGAGGCTGCCATCGGCTTCCTGCAGCTCGAGCAGCAGCTTCTTGCCGTGGCTGGCGTCGAGCAGCAGCGGGCTCAGGATCTCGAGCGCCTCGATATCGAGCAGTGGGCTGGCTTTCCAGGCGCTGGCGGCGGCCAGCGCCAGCTCGGCGAAGCCAGCACCCGGGAACACGGTGGCATCGCCGACGCGGTGGTCGACCAGCCACGGCAGGCGCCGGCTATCGAGCTGACTCTCCCAGGCCCAGCCTTGGCGGGCGAGACGGTAGCCGAGCAGTGGGTGTTCGTAGTGACGTGCCATCAGCCCCTGGGTATCGCCGGTGGGGCTGACCCAGTAGCGCTCGCGTTGCCAGGGGTAGTGGGGCAGGTCGACGAAGCGGCCGACCACCGGGAACCAGTGGCGCGGTGACACGCTGCCGCTGGCGAGCAGCCCGGCAAGGCTGGCTTCGACGGCGCTGAGTCCATCGTCGCCGCGGGCCAACGTACCGAGCAGCGCAGCCTGGCTGAGCGTCGGCGGCGAGGGCGTCGCTGAGGTAGCGGCGCAGGATCGGCTGCGCGCCGATCTCGACGAAGGTGCGCGCGCCGGCGGCGATCAGGGCGTCGATGGCGGGGGCGAACTGCACCGGCTCGCGGATATTGCGCCACCAGTAGTCGGCGCCCAGCTCGCGGCCGGGTAGGCGTGTGCCGGAGACGGTGGAGTAGAACGGCAGCTCGCCGTCATTGGGTGTCAGGTGTCCAAGGGCATCGATCAGCGGGGGCGCGAATCGGGTCCATCGCCGGGCTGTGGAAGGCGTAGTCCAGCGGCAGTCGCTTGGCGAAGATGCGCTCGGCGGTGAGCGCGCTCTCCAGGCGCGTCAGCGCCCAGGCCGGGCCGGCCAGGGTCACGCCCTTGGCGCTGTTGACCCCGGCGATCACGATCTCGGCGTACTCGGGCGCGTCGAGCCAGCCCTGCATCGCCTCTGCGCCCAGGCCCACGGCGCTCATCTCGCCGCTGCCGCGGGTGCGGCCCTGGCCGGCGCTGCGATGGAAGATCACGCTGACCGCGGTCTCCAGCGTCAGCGCGCGGCCCAGGCCCAGGCGGCGGCGACTTCACCCACGCTATGCCCGGTGACTGCCGCCGGGCGTACGCCCTCGGCGGCCAGCAGCCGGGTCAGTCCCACCTGCAGCGCGAACAGCGCCGGCTGGGCGATCTCGGTGCGCGCCAGGCGATCCTCACCTGAACTCTCGCGGGCCTGATTGATGCCTTCGAGCTCCTCGCGCAGGGAGAAGTCCGGCATGGCGCTGGAATAGCGCATCCACTTCGTCGATGGCGGGCGGCGAATACCGCCGACTCCGCCATAGGGTCTGCCCCATGCGCTCCCATTGACAGCCGTTGCCGGTATAACACGAATACCGGGCCGTGGGCCGTCGTCGACACGCTCGGCGCTGGCGCTGCCGGGGACGCTCTCGCCCGCGGCCAGGGCGTCCAGGCGAGTGATTGCGTCTCCCGCGCTGGTGCTGAATAGCACCGCGGCGTGGGGGTGAGCCTCGCGGCGGAAAGCCAGGCTATAGGCGGTGTCGTAGAAGGCTTCAGGGTGGCTGGCCAGCGTGGCGCTCAGGCGGCTGGCGAATTCGCGTAGCGCTTCCGGGCTGCGCGCACTGAGGCACAGCGGTAGCTGGCGGTCGGCATCAGCGGCCGCGGGCTGCGCCATCGCCGGTGCCGACTGCAGCAGCACATGGGCGTTGGCGCCACCGAAGCCGAACGAGTTGACGCCGATGGTCAGCGTGCCCTCGGCTTTGAGGCGGCGGGGTTTGTCGACGATCTCCAGATTCCAGCCGTCGAGATCGATGCGCGGGTTGACCTGGCGGATACCGATGGTCGCCGGAACTTCGCGCTCGCGCAGGGCGTAGATCGCCTTGGCCAGGCCGGCGACCCCCGAGGCGGTCTCCAGGTGGCCGAGGTTCGACTTGACCGAGCCGATGGGCAGCGGCTGACGTCGCTGCTGGCCGATCGCCGCACCGATGGCGCGGGTCTCTAGCGGGTCGCCGACCGCGGTGCCGGTGCCGTGGGCTTCGAGGTAGTCGATATCGTCCGGGGTGAGGCCGGCACGCGCCAGGGTCTGACGCATCAGCGCCACCTGGGCGTCGGCGTTGGGCACGGTCAGGCCCTTCTTGTAGCCGTCGGTATTGACCCCGCTGCCGGCGACCACGGCGAGAATGCGATCGCCGTCGGCCACTGCCTTGTCATAATCCTTGAGCAGGAAGACGCCGCCGCCCTCGGAGCGCACGTAGCCATCGCCGTTGGCGTCGAACACCTGGCAGCGTCCGGTGGGCGAGAGCATGCTCGCCTTGGAGAAGATGATGAAGCCGAACGGATGCAGATGCAGGCTGATCCCGCCGGCCAGGGCGAGCTCGGTCTCACCGCTGCGAATCGACTGGCACGCCTGGTGGAAGGCCACCAACGACGACGAGCACGCGGTATCCATCGACATGCTCGGCCCGTGGAGGTCGAACAGGTAGGAGATGCGGTTGGAGGCGATGCTCGAGGTGTTGCCGGTGGCGGTCGAGGTATCGATCGCCGACATGTCGTCGGCCATGCGATAGGAGTAGTCGAGACTGGCCACGCCCATGAACACCCCGCACTGACTGCCACGCAGGCGCTGCGGGGGAATGCCGGCGTCCTCCATCGCTTCCCAGGTCATCTCCAGCAGCAGGCGCTGCTGCGGATCCATCTGTGCCGCCTCGCGCGGGGAGATGCCGAAGAACGCCGCATCGAAGCCGGAAATGTCGCCCAGGCTACCGGCGGCAAAGGTATAGCTGGTGCCGGGATGGTGCTTGTCAGGGTGGCGATAGACCTCATGGTCCCAGCGGTCCGCGGCAACCGTGGTGACCAGGTCTTCGCCGCTCTTGAGCGCTTGCCAGAAACGTTCTGAAGTCGGGGCGCTCGGGAAACGATGAGCCGCGCCGATGATGGCAACGCGTTGGGTCATTGGGACTCCTTTCTCCGTAGCCTGGGGCTACGCCTTGCTATTGTTGCGTCATCGCCGGGGTGCCGTGTGCACTATCGTGGTGTTCGCGATAGGCGAAGACAGCATCCCGTTGGGGCATCCACGTCCTTGGCGCAGCGCTGCGCCCGTGTGGCGTCGAGATCGCTCGATACGTTCACTGCCTGTGCACGTGATCAGGCATCTTGCCGCCATGATTGCCCGTCGATTGCCTGCTTATTGCGCTCGATGATGGGTCTGATAAATCGTGGTGCCCAGCTTATCCGCTGACAGTGTCTGGCGCACCTTATCGCTTGGCTCGGCGTCGCTCTGCCAGATGAAATAGTTCGTCAAACCATCCGGTTCGCCGTGGTCGGCATAGACGCCCGGCATGATCGGTACGTGGTCGCCGTAGAACGCCAGCATGCCGGGCCTGTCAGCCGTCGTCAGCAGCGCCTTGAGGCGCGCGAGCATCTTGTCGCCGTTGTGCAGGTGGCGCAGATAAACGGCGAGATCGCCATGGCCTTCGGGCAGCTCGCCCTCGAGCCAGTCGGCGGCGACGCGGGCATCTGGCGTCTCCAGATGCAGCGGGCCATGATTCTCCATGCTGATCACGAACACGAACAGCGGCTGCGTCGGGCCTGTGGCGAGCATCTCGCGCACCTTCGCCGCGAGGGCCAGGTCGCCAGTGTACTGGCCGTCGCGATCGCTCTCGTCGAAAGCGCGGATATCGATGAAGTCATCGAAGCCGAGCTGCGGATAGACTCGGTCGCGCAGATAGAAGCTGGCCGGGTAGGGGTGCACGCAGACCGTACGATAGCCCAGCGCCTTGAGCGCACCGGCGAGGTTGCGTACCGGCATCCGCGCCAGTTGATGGTAGGGGTTGAAGCGATGGCCGCCGAGGGCTTCCGGGGTCAAACCGGTAAGCACCGCGCACTCGGTGCGCACGGTGTTGGCGCCCCAGGCGGGCACCTCGAGACGGCCTGCCGCCAGTGCCTGCTCACTCAGAGTATCGAACTCGCGCAGAATCTCCGGGCGAATGCCGGGGTACCAGCTGCGCGGATCGAAGAACGACTCGCTCTGCACCAGTACCAGGTGCGGTAGGGTGTTGCTGGCCGGCGGTGTCGCCGGTTGGGGGAAGGCCGCGGCGTTGCCGCCCGCTGCCAGCGGCTGGCGCAGTAACCTGCCGTAGGCCCACAGATAGGGATAAATGCCTAGTTCGACCAGGTCGTGGTTGGGCTCCAGGTTGCAGGCTGGCATGCGTGGCAGCGCCAGCCACAGGGCGATCACGCTGGCGGCACTCAATGCCAGGGTGACGAACAGGCTCCAGGGCGCGTCGGGGCGGGCGAACAGCGAGGGTTCGAGCCAGAACCCGGCGGCGATGGCCAGGGCGCCGGCACTGCTGGCGGCGATGGTCAAACCGATACCGAAGAAGGGGATATAGAGGCGCGGGTGCTTGACCGCATCGACGAAGTACTCGAAGTCCTGGCACAGGAAGGGCTCGCGTAGCGACGCCGATTTGGTGTTGTTGACCTGGACGATCACCATCTGCAGCGAGCCGGCGATCACCACTGCGAACCACGGGCGCTGCACGATCAGCAGCCACAGCGTGAAGTGCAGCAGGGTAGTGGCCGCGTGCACGCCGATCACCGCAGCCGAACGACGCCATAGCGGGCGCGGGCGTGGCACGAGCAGCAGCTCGAACAGCGACGTGAGCAGCAGTGTGATCAGCGCAGCGCCAAGGGTTTGAGCGATACCGGCACTCATGACTTCGAGCCCTCGGCGTAGTCGAGCCACTTGAGCAGGCGCTGGGAGACCGCCGCCGGCAGTACCGCCAGCCACCAGCAGCCGAAGTCGAGCGGGAAGGGAAAGCTGACGCGGGCGCGGTTGCGCGCAACGCCCGTGGCGATGCGCCGGGCGGCCCGCTCCGGCTGCCACAGGAACGGCTTGGGTCCGGGCATGTCATGGCACATCTGCGAGCTGACGTAGCCTGGCATGATCACGCTGACGCCGACGCCATAGGGCGCCAGCCAGCCGCGCAGAGCCTCTCCATAGGCCTTCACGCCGGCTTTGCTGGCGCTGTAGCTGGGCGTCACCGGCAGCCCGTGGTAGGCGGCCAGCGAGCTCATGAAGACCAGTTGGCCACGCCCCGCGGCGCGCATGCGCTTGCCCAGAAAGTTGCCCATCGCCATGGGTACGCGCAGGTTGATCGCGAGCAGGCGGCTGGCGTCGTCCCAGGCTTCGCCCTGATTGTCGGTGCCGATATCGATGTTCATGCCGGCGTTGACGATGACCAGGTCGGGCGGCGTCGGCGCGCATAGCGATTCGAGCCAGGCGAACAGGGCGTCGTCGTCCTCGAGGTCGACGCGGCTGGTCTCGACCTCGGCCCCTAGCCGTCGGCAGGCGCCGGCGACTTCGTCGAGCATGTCGCTGCGCCGCCCGTGGAGTACCAGCCGGCAGCCCTTGGCATGCGCTTCGGCGTAGTGCTTGGCCAGGGCGGCGCCAATGGCACCGGTGGCTCCGGTGATGACGATACGTCTCATGAAGCAATCTCGTCCTTGAGTTGTTGCAGCGGCGAGCGGTCACGTTCCATGACCTGCAGGGCATGCCCGGCCGCCAGCTCGATACCCGGGCGGCAGTAGAACCCACCGTTGATCTGTACCGTCTGCGCCACGGTGCGGCGATAGGCTCGAAACAGTGCCGCATCCGGCTGCGGCCTATTCTGCCAGAAATCGTCCAGCTTGCCCTGGTGAGTGAGTCCGGGCATGTCGTAGATCGGCGAGGCCAGGGTATGGGTGGGGCAGCCGAAGCCGAGCGAGACGTTGCCGGCAGTACTGTTGACGGTGACCAATCCACTGGCACGCTTGAGCAGCGCCTCCAGATTGCCGCCTTCGAGATAGACCAGGCGTCCCGCCAGATCGTACTCCTTCATCAGCACCTTGATCAGCCGGGCGTAGTGGGCCAGGCCCATGTCCAGCGGGTGGTTCTTGATCACCAGGCGGGCATCGGCGGGGGCATGATAGGCGAACGAGGCCGCCACCTTGCCGATCACCTCCTGCATGTTCTTGAAGTCGGAGTGATAGCGAATCTGGGCGTCGCTCTTGAGCTGCAGCGGCAGCAGAAAGAACGGATGGTCTTCGCTCAGCAGCGTGTGCATGCGCTCGTCGTCGCGCCGCGTCAGATAGGGCATGCGCGCCTTGCGCAGCAGAAACCCGGCATACTCCACCGGTGCGGTGACCAGCGCGTGATTGCGGTAGTGCGGATGCAGAAACGGGTTGGCCACTCCCGCCAGGTGATAAAGCACGTCGTGGCGAGCGCGGGTGCTGAACTGATTGGGAAACGGGCTGGGCTTGCCGGCGCTGGGCAGCCGTCTGCCCGCCTCGCGGTACCACTCCGGGTCCCGTGGCAGTAGCGAGAGTGAGCGTTGACGCCTTCGCGCTCCAGGGTGACCCAGTAGGGGCGAAAGTAGCCCTCTTCGAACACGTGATTGCGGATACCGCGTTCACGCGCGGCGAGAATCGCGCGGCGATGCACCGGGCGGCGATCGCCGAACACCACCTGATCGGTCACCGCGTGGCGCTCCCAGATCCGCGCCAGATAGGCGGGAATCCGTTCGGCGTGGCCGCGATAGGCGTAGGTGTTGCCGTGGTGCCAGTAGAGACTGTCGCCGACGGTGAAGTTGACCTTGATCACACGATGCCCTGCCGCAAGCAGCTGCTCGCCAAGCCGGTCGAAAAACGGCGAGCAGACACCTTGCAACAGCAGGAAACACTTGCGGGACGTCGTCAACTCATTGCCTTTTGGAGAACAGGTTGCGGTAGAGACGATAGGCGCGGGTGCGCAGGGAGAGCCCCCGGCGCGCGTTGCGCTGCTGGCGCATCAGCTCGATGGCGGTGTCGGCATTACAGTAGTCGCCGCTCTGTGGGTCGACATAGGTCGGATAGAGCAGCAGTGCCCCGGCGATCAGCGCATCGAGGCTCAGGCGGCGCGTGCGCCGGGGGCTGTGCAGGCGGTCGTGGGTCAGCCCCCAGCCAGCGCGTAGAACGGTAGCCCGTAGGTGTGCACCGCGACGCCGCGCATCAGCCCTTCGAAGCCGGTCAGCGAGCACATGGTATGAATCTCGTCGGCCAGGTCGATGAGATCGATGATGTCGCAGTCGATCAGCTCGAGGTCGAACAGGTCCTGGGCCTGGCGGTCGATCAGCCCGACCCGTGCCCCCGAGGTCACGTCCGGATGCGGCTTGTAGATGATGAAGGCATCTGGGCGGCGCTCGCGCACGGCCGCCAGCAGCTGCTGGTTGGTCTTGATCTCCGGCGAGCCCTGGGCGATCGACGCATCGGTCTCGACCTGGCCCGGCACCAGGACGATCGGCCGCGTACCGATCTCCTCGCGCGGCAGCGCCGGCAGGTTGCGCCCGGCGACGTTGTACTTCGACAGCTTGAGATCGATCAGCCGCTGGCGCAGGCGCGCCGCCCGCGCCAGCAGGGCGGCATCGAAGGGGGTGTGCTCGAGCAACTGCTCGAGATCGCTGGTGTGATTGGCGTCGTAGTAGAGGCCGCGGGCGTCGAAGGCGAGCGACAGTGGCCGAGTCAGGTCGACTCCGAGCCCCACCGAGCGCACGAAGCCATCCTCCATGCGCCACAGGCGTACGCCATGCGCCTGGCACAGCGTCTTGATCTCCGGGGTGAGTTTCTGCCCCCACACCACCAGGCTGTCGCAGGTCGCGAGCTGTGCCGCCAGCGGTGTCTTCTCGTGGCTGAACTGCACCGTGGCTGCCGGGCCAGGAAATCTCTGACGAAGCCGCGCTTCCAGTTGGAGAAGCCTAGTGCCAGCCAGCGACCCGCCAAGCGGTCGCGCTGGCGCTTCTGGTCGGCGAGCAGGTCGAGGGTCTCCTCCAGCGTCGAAGGCGTAGCCGTGTAGGGGTTGGCGTAGCGGCAGTAGCGTAGATAGGCCGCTGCGAACAGCTCTTCCAGCGAGCGCTGTCGCTGCCGTCGCGGGCACGCCTGGGCGTCCCGGGTGAGTCCCCAACCGGCGTAGAAGGGGACACCAAAACAGTGCACTGGCTTGCCGGCCATCAGCGCTTCGAACCCGAGCTGGCTGGTGACCACGTAGACCGCCTTCACTGCGTCCATCAGCGCCCACGGGTTGATGTCCTCGCCCATCAGGCGACAGCGCGGCTGCGTCGCTGCCGCGGTGAGATAGCCGCGCTTGCGCCCGGCGATCACGTCGGGATGGGTCTTGATCAGAATCTCTGCCTCGGGATGATCGGCCAGTGCCTGCTCGAGCATCCGCGTGAAGGCGTCCGCATCGGCCATGCCATGAGTGATCGAAGCGTCGTCGCGGGTCTGATCCACCACCAGCACGCGCGGGCGCTCGGCCGGGGCAGCGGGCGATCCGGGGCATGGTTGTACTTGGACAGGCGCAGCTCGCGCAGACGCTGCATGGCGCGCGCCGCGCGGTCGAGTTCGGCGGCGTCGAACTCGGCGTGGTTGAGCCAGCGCTCGAGATCGGAGGGCCGTGTGGCGTCGTAATAGATGCCGCTGAAATCGACCACCAGGCTGTGCGGCTGGGCGTGGTCGACTCCCAGCCCCAGCGAGCGCAGGAAACCATCCTCGATCGCCACGTAGGGCAGGTCACGTCGGGCGGCGAGGTGGCGTGCCCGAGCTGCGGTGGGCTTGAGCCCCCAGCCGACGACCGCATCCAGCGGGCGCCGGCTGTACGGTCCGACATGTTTGAGCTGCGGATACTCCGGCAGCAGACATCCCACGACGCGCCAGCGCGCCAGCCCGCGTGAGAGATAGCCGGCCACGCGGCCGCCCGCAGCTCCGGGCAGTGAAGAAGACGACGAGACTGTCGGATCGTTGTTCATATTGCGAGAAAAAGGCCAGACCGTCATCGAAATGGATCGCCACGCTACGCAACTTCCCTGCATTAGGCAATCGCCGGCGGCGTACGGGAGAGTGCGCGCAGTGTAGCGCATCGGGGGTCGGATTTGGGGCGTTTTCAACCGCTGTCTGGCGATGGCGAAAGAGATTGAGTCAGGCGTTTCATTGTGTATCGATTAACGCGCTAATCGAAGGCGCAAATGTAATCAAGGTTTTCTCATGGAAAAGACGAGTCATGCCTGTATGAGAACTCTCATGTATTGACGCGTCGCATTCTCCGTTTTCTTTCATGGTCGTTTCGGTGTCGATGTCTGGCTTTCTCATGAAACGCAGAGGATGGCGTCCATTCACTGCCGAAACAGGCGCGTTGTGGGTAAGCCAATAGTCCTCGTGGCCGCCTCTGTTTTTTCCATTAAACCCTTTTGAAACAGTGTCTTGAGGCGGTTTAGAAAACTCAGTGTCCTCAATGAATTGTTGATCGACAGATTCAGAAATTCATGTCGTCGATCAATAATGTCAATTTACAAAAAGAAACATTGACGTTTTTTGACGTTTGACTCGCCGTGGGGTTTCACCGAAAAAGAGCGCAAGTTAGCCCGTTCAAGAGCGCTGGCGATATCACTGATTATCGTCTCGTTCGCGGTCGTGTAGCGAAACGTCAACAGGGTTCGGCCGGCGCCGGAGTGGCCCGTGATTACAGGAATTGACATGTCTGCGTCTGCCAGCATCAGCGGTGTACATGACTTCGAGACCCAAGGCATCCCCGCAGGGGCCAGTTCAGGCCACTTTGCCGCTGCGCCGCGGCGGCGTCGATCGGAGTCACGTGCATGAGCGTGCCGGGGACGCTGGGCCAGACGCACCTGAGGCAGCTCGAGGCGGAGTCGATGTACATCATCCGCGAAGTCGTGGCCGAGTTTCGCCGCCCGGTCATGCTCTACTCCATCGGCAAGGACTCCTCGGTGATGCTGCATCTGGCGCGCAAGGCGTTCTATCCGGGCTCGCCGCCGTTTCCGCTACTGCACGTCAATACCACCTGGAAGTTCAAGGAGATGATCGCCTTTCGCGATCGCGTCCTGGCCCAGGTCGGCATGCCGCTGATCGAGCATATCAATGAAGAGGGGCGAGCCGCCGGCATCAACCCCTTCGACCACGGCAGCGCCAGATACACCGACATCATGAAGACCCAGGCGCTCAAGCAGGCGCTGGATACCCACGGCTTCGATGCCGCCTTCGGCGGCGCGCGGCGCGACGAGGAAGCTTCCCGCGCCAAGGAGCGGGTCTACTCCTTTCGTGACAGGCACCACCGCTGGGATCCCAGAAACCAGCGCCCGGAACTATGGAATCTCTACAACGGCAGGATCGGGCCGGGCGAGTCGATCCGCGTATTCCCACTCTCCAACTGGACCGAGCTGGACATCTGGCAATACATCCACCTCGAGTCGATTCCCATCGTGCCGCTCTATTACGCCGCACCGCGTCCGGTGGTGGTACGCGACGGCCGGCTGATCATGGTCGATGACGAGCGCCTACCGCTGGCCCCCGGCGAGCTCCCCGAGGAGCGCTGGGTGCGCTTCCGCACCCTCGGCTGCTATCCGCTCACCGGCGCGGTGGCGTCCCACGCCGCGACGCTGCCCGCGATCATTCGAGAGATGTTGCTGACCCGCACCAGCGAACGCTTCGGGCGTGCCATCGACCACGATCAGGCGGGGTCGATGGAGAAGAAAAAACGCGAAGGGTACTTCTGAGGCGGCGACGTAGGAATCGAACCAGAACCAGCGGCCGGCGCCCGGGCGCCGCAGGCCATCGAGAGGGAACACCGTGTCACACGCGTCAGCCATGATCACCGACAACATCGAGGCCTACCTGAGAGTGCACGAGCACAAGGGAATCCTGCGCTTCATCACTTGCGGCAGCGTCGACGATGGCAAGTCGACCCTGATCGGGCGGCTGCTGCACGACGCCAGAATGATTTTCGAGGATCAGCTGGCGGCGGTGGCGCGGGACTCCAAGCGCTGTGGCACCACCGGTGAGCGCATGGATCTGGCGCTGCTGGTCGACGGCCTGCAAGCGGAACGCGAGCAAGGCATCACCATCGATGTCGCCTACCGTTTCTTCTCCACCGACAAGCGCAAGTTCATCATCGCCGATACCCCGGGGCACGAGCAGTACACCCGCAACATGGTCACCGGCGCCTCTACCGCAGACCTGGCGGTAATCCTGATCGATGCGCGCCTCGGGGTTAAGGCGCAGACCCGCCGGCACAGCTATCTGTGCGACCTGCTTCGCCACCTGGTGGTGGCGGTCAACAAGATGGACCTGGTCGGCTATTCGCGCGAGCGCTTCGAGGAGATCGTCGCGGCGTACCGCCATTTCGCCACGCGGCTGACGGCCACCGACATCCGCTTCGTGCCGCTGTCCGCGCTGGAGGGTGACAACGTCGTCGACCCCAGCGAGCGCATGCCGTGGTATCAGCTCGGTGGCCAGCGCGGGCCGGCGTTGCTGCCGCTGCTCGAGCAGATCGATATCACCACCCCGGCGCCGTTCGAGGCGCTGCGCTTTCCTGTGCAGTACGTCAATCGTCCTAACCCTCACTTCCGTGGCTACTGCGGCACCCTGGCCGCCGGCACCCTGCGTCCGGGGGATGCGGTGCGGGTGTTGCCCTCGCGGCAGCGAGCCAGGGTGGCGCGCTTGGTTACCAACGATGGTGATCTCGAGATCGCCTATCCGGGCCAGTCGATCACCGTGACCCTCGACGCCGAGGTCGACGTCTCGCGCGGAGACATGCTGGTGGCGGAAGCGTCGGAGCTGACGCCGTGCAGCGCCTTCAGCGCGGATCTGGTGTGGCTGCACGAGACGCCGCTGGCGCTGGGCCACGAGTACGAGCTCAAGGCGGCGACCCGTAACGTCTGCGCGCGGGTGGTGAGACTGCTGCATCAGGTCGATGTCGACACCCTGGCGCACATGCCTACGCAGCGGCTCGCCCTCAACGGGATCGCGCGCTGCCAGATCGAGGTGGATCAGCCGCTGGTGCTGGACAGCTATCAGCGCTCCCCGGGCACCGGCGCTTTCGTGCTGATCGATCGCTTCAACCATCTGACCGTCGCCGCCGGCATGGTCATCGACACCCTGAGCGCGGCCAATTTGGTGTGGCACGACATGGCGGTGACTCAGCGTCGCCGCGCCGAGCGCCACCGCCAGAAGCCCTGCGTGGTGTGGTTCACCGGCTCTCCGGCGCCGGCAATCGGCGTCGCTGATGCGCTCGAGCGCCAGCTCTTCGGCATGGGGCACAGCACCTATCTGCTCGATGGCGACAACCTGCGCCACGGACTGTGCAGCGATCTGGGCTTCGGCGACCGCGAGCGCCAGGAAAACATGCGCCGGGTCGGCGAGGTGGCTCGGCTGATGGTCGACGCCGGCATGATCGTGCTGGTCGCACTGATCTCCCCCTTCCGCCAGGAGCGCCAGCGGGTGCGCGAGCGCATGGCGCCGGACGAGTTCATCGAAGTGTTCGTCAATACCCCGCTGGCGGTGTGCGAGCGACGTGACCCCAAGGGGCTCTACCGTCGTGCCCGGGCGGGGGAAATCGCCCAGTTCACCGGTATCAGCTCGCCCTATGAAGCGCCCCAGCAGCCCGAGATCGAGATCGATACCTCGCACAACGACCTGACGCTGACGGTCGCCGGGCTGATCGCCGCGCTGCGGCACGAGGGCGTCATTTGAACCGCCATTCGGAGTGATCCCGCTGGCCGGGCGGCCGGCGGGCCAGGCAGGACAAGCAGGAGGATAACCCGCATGCAGCACACAGAACGCGTACGCAGACCCCAGACGCGAGCCCGCAGCCAGGCGCGAGCTCGCAGAGACAAGTCGGTGTGGCTGGCAGCCACCCTGGTGCTGGCCGCCGGCCTGGCCGGATGTGCCGCACCGGGCGGCCAGCTCGGCGCCGCCGACACCCTGGCGATGGCGGATGCCACGCCGGCAGGGCCGGCCCTGAGCGCCTTTCTCGAGCGCGCGCCGGATGGCGCCGTGACCACGCTGGCGGCATCGCCCTGGGGCGGCAACGTCACCGTCTACGCCCGCGAGCGCTACTTCGCCGCCAGCGGCCATGAGTGCCTGCGGCTCGATGTGAGCCGCGGGGCGGTGCCGGCGGCACTGGGTAGCGGCGAGGTGGCCTGTCGGGTCGCCGCCCGCGGCTGGTACACCCAGCGGCTGGTGACCGAGGTGGTGCGCTAGCCAGCGCCGCCGCCGCAGCGAGCCGCCGCCACCGGCCGCGGTCACGCTGCGCGGCCAATAACCGAGCCGCAGCCGGGCGCCTTGAGCCCCCGCGCCGGCCGACAACGAGTCTAGGGCAGGAACACAACATGAAGCGCGCAGCATGGATTTCCCGGGCAATGTGCCTGGTGGGGTAGCGTGGCTGAACGCCGGCGCGGTCCACGCGCAGTCGATCGGCGTCGATAGCAGCTCGCTGCTCGGCAGCGATGCCGAGGCGCAGCCGCTGACCGCGGATTCGAGCGCGGCCGGGGTCGAGACGATTCCACGGGCCGACTGGGACAGCGGCACCTATGGGCCGGTCGATCCGCGCACCCAGGCGCCGGTCGATCCGGAGTCGCTGCCGCCGTTCGGCGCCAACCTGTTCACCGGGGGCTTCCGCGGCACCATGGCCGATGGCCTCAACCCGGCTTACCTGATCAAGCCGGGCGACCAGATCACCATTCGGGTGTGGGGCGGGGTGGAGCTCGACCGGGTGCTGGTGGTGGACGCCCAGGGCAACATCTTCCTGCCGCGGATCGGGCCGCTGCAGGTCCAGGGCATCTCCAATGCCCAGCTCAACGCCAAGGTGCGCGGCGCGATCCAGTCGGTCTACCCCGAGAACGTCAGCGTCTACACCAATCTGCAGGGCGTGCAGCCGGTCGGCGTGTTCGTGACCGGCTACGTCAATAGCCCCGGCCGCTACTCGGGCACCCCTAACGACTCGGTGCTCTACTTTCTCGACCAGGCCGGCGGCATCGACCAGGCGCTGGGCAGCTATCGCCGGGTGCTGATCAAGCGCGGCGGCCGGGTGATCGGCGTGGTCGACCTGTATGACTTCCTGCTCGATGGCGAGATCGTGCGGCCGCAGTTCCGCGACGGCGACACCCTGGTGGTGGAGGCGCGCGGCCCGGCGATCAGCGTGGTCGGGGACGTGCAGAAGGACTATCGCTACGAGCTGGTGGGCGACAGCCTGACCGGACAGGACGTGCTCGACCTGGCACGGCTCAAGGCCGGTGTCTCGCACGTGCTGCTGCGTGGCAGCCGGCCCGAAGGTCCGCTGTCGCGCTACCTGCCGCTGGCCGCCTTCCGCGCTGCCGAGGTTCGGCGCGGTGATGAGGTGCTGTTCAGCGCCGATCAGCGCGACGAGACCATCGTGGTGCAGGTCGAAGGCAGCTACTACGGCCCCTCGCGCTATGCGCTGCCGCGCAACGCCAAGCTGGGCGAGCTGCTCAACGCGATCAGCGTGCCCCGTGACATGACCAGCTATCGCGATGTCTCGATCCGGCGAATCAGCGTCGCCCGCCAGCAGGCGGCGTCACTCAAGGAGAGCTTGCGCCGGCTCGAGACCACCTATCTCGGTTACCCCTCGCGGACCGCCAAGGAGGGCGAGATCCAGGTGCGCCAGGCGGAGCTGATCGAGCGCTTCGTGCAGAAGGCGGCCCAGGTCAAGCCCAACGGCCGGCTGGTGGTGGCGCGTGACAGCGGGGTCGCCGATATCCGCCTGCAGGATGGCGATATCGTCACCATCCCCGAGAGTACCGATTCGGTGCTGCTCAGCGGCGAGGTGGTGATTCCACAGGCGCTGGTGTTCACCCCGGGGATGAACGCCGACGACTACTACTCCGCCTGGCCGGTGGCTTCACCCCGCGTGCCGACGAGGACCAGGTGCTGGTGGTACATCGCAACGGTGCGGTGATGCATGCCGGCCAGACCCGCATGCGTGCCGGTGACGAGATCATCGTGCTGCCCGCCGCACCGACCAGCAATATCGAACTGGCGGCGAGTATCACTCAGATCCTCTATCAGGTTGCGGTAGCGACCAAAGTGGCGCTCGACCTATGAGCGCCGCAGCGAGAGGAGGGCGCGCGCATGGCTGACTCGATGCTTCCGATCGCCGGCGCGCGTTCGCGCGGTGCCTGGCGGGTGGCCCGCAGCGTGTGGTTCGCGATGTTCATGCGCGAGGCGATCTCGCGCACCATGGCCGACCGCATGGGCTGGTTCTGGATGATCTTCGAACCGCTGGCGATCATCGGCGTGATGGTCTCGATCCGCGGACTGTTCATGTCGGGCAGCGAGATCTCCGGCGCCGACCACGTGCCGTGGATGATCGTCGGGCTGATGGGCTTCGGACTGTTCCGCGAGAACATGATGCGTGCGCTGGGGGCGATCGACGCCAACAAGGGGCTGTTCGCCTACCGCCAGGTCAAGCCAGTCGATACCGTGCTGGTGCGCTGCTTCCTGGAGGGCATGCTCAAGTCCTTCCTGTTTCTGATGTTCATGCTGATCGGTGATCTGCTCCAGTTCGAGCTGATGCCGGACCACCCCCTCGGTGTGCTGCTCGACTGGCTGTCGCTGTGGGCGCTGGGGTGGGGCGCGGGGCTGACGGTCTCGGTGCTCGGCGATCTGGTGCCGGAGTTCGGCCGCGTGGTGCGCATCCTCAACCTGCCGCTGCTGCTGCTCTCGGGCGTGATCCTGCCGGTGATGTACATGCCTTACCCCTACCGCGACTACCTGCTGTGGAATCCGCTGGTGCACGGCCTGGAGAGCATGCGGGTCGCGTTCTTTCCCGGCTATCACACCCTCAACGATATCGACATGACCTACCTCTGGTTCTGGGCGCTGTCGCTGCTGGCGCTGGGCCTGCTGCTGCACATCCGTTTCGCCGCCAGGTTGAAAGCGCACTAGCGCGGAGGAGCGAGCCATGATCGATATCCGTCATCTCTACAAGCGCTATCACAACCACCACGGAGCCAGTGGGTGCTCGAGGACTCAATCTGAGCATCCCTGCCGGGGTCAGCGTCGGCCTGCTGGGGCGCAACGGTGCCGGCAAGTCTACCCTGCTGCGGCTGATCGGCGGCATGGATACCCCGGATCGCGGCGAGATCGTGCGCGCCAGCCGGGTCTCCTGGCCGATCGGCCTGGCCGGCGGCTTCCAGGGCTCGATGACCGGGCGCCAGAACGTCAAGTTCGTCGCCCGGATCCACGGCGCCAACGACGAGATCGAGGAGATCATCGCGGCGGTGGAGAGCTTCGCCGACATCGGCCGCGCCTTCGACGAGCCGATCAAGACCTACTCATCGGGGATGCGCTCGCGGCTCGCCTTCGGGCTGTCGTTGGCCTTCGACTTCGATGTCTACCTCTCCGACGAGGCCACGGCGGTGGGCGACCGCCACTTCAAGCAGAAGGCGAGCGAGGCGTTCAAGGCGCGCATCGGCCGCGCCAGCCTGATCATGGTCTCCCACGGCGAGGGCGTGCTGCGCGAGTTCTGCCAGGCCGGGATTCTGCTCGACCGCGGCCGCGCGTTCTGGTTCGACGAGATAGAGGCTGCCATCGAGGCCTATCACAGTGCCGGTGACGGCTACGCACCGCCGCGGCCGGCCGCGCCCCGCAATCTGGAGGAGGCCAAGCGGGCGTTGGCCGAGGCCAATGCGCGCTTCGACGCCGCCCGGGAAGCCCTCGATGCCGCCGGCGACAGCGCCGCGGAAACGGCAGCAATCCCCGAGGAGACCCTGCGCTGGCGCCTCGACGACGCTCGTGAACGGGTCCACGAAGCGCGTCGCCAGGTGCAGCAGTTCACCGCCCGCAAGGGGCGCAAAGGTGGCCCTCGGGGCCAGGAAAGGCCCACGGCCAACAACACGTCCCCCGACAAGACCTCAGCAAAGGCGAAACGGTCATGAAGAAGCCGCTCTCTGTACGCAACTACCTGCACTGGATCTTGTGCTTCGTGGCGATCGCCGGGGTCTCGGCCTACTGGGCGCTATGGGCCAGCGACCGCTATGTCTCCCACGCCAACGTGGTGCTCGAGAGCCCGCAGATCGCCGCCCCCACACTCAGCTTCAGCTCGCTGCTCAGTGGCAGCGGCGCCGCCAATACCGCCGACATGCTGCTGCTGCGTGACTACCTGCGCTCGGTGGACATGCTCAAGCTGCTGATCACCCAGGCCGACTTCCGCCAGCACTACGCCAACGCCGGCGCCGACTTCTTCAGCGCCCTGGACGATGAGAATGCGCCGCTGGAGGCGCTCCACGACTACTACCTCAAGCGGGTCTCGGTGGAGCTCGACGACTATGCCGGCGTGCTGCGCATCGACGTCGAGGCGTTCACCCCGCAGGAGGCGCACCGTATCGCCGAGCTGCTGCTGGAAGATGGCGAGCGCCACATGAACGAGATGGGGCAGCGCCTGGCCCAGGAGCAGGTCAAGTTCCTGGAAAAGCAGGTGACCGTGCTCGAGAAGCAGTTCCAGCAGACCCGCAACGACCTGCTCGACTACCAGAACGTCAACGGCCTGGTCTCGCCCACCGGTACCGTAGAGAGCCTGGAGTCGGTGGTATCGGGGCTGGAGGGGCAACTGGCCATTGCCAAGGCGCGCAAGCGGGCGCTGGCCAGCTATCAGAGCACGCGCTCGCCGGAGATGGTGCGCATCGAGAGCGAGATATCAGCGCTCGACAATCAGATCGTGCAGGAGCGCGAGCGCCTGGCGCGCCAGTCCGGCAATGCCCTCAACCGTATCTCCTCTGAGTACCAGACCCTGCTGCTCAAGGCGCAGTTCGCCCAGGACAGCTACTCCGGCGCGCTGGCGGCGCTGGAGAACACGCGCATCGAAGCGGCACGCAAGCTCAAGCAGGTCTCGGTGCTGCAGGAGCCGACCCTGCCGGAGTACCCCGAACAGCCCGAGCGGCTCTACAACTCGGTGGTGTTCGCGGTGATCGCCCTGTTCCTCACTTTGATTCTCAACATGCTGATTCTGATCGTGAAAGACCATCGCGACTGATGCCTTGTGCGCTCCCGGCGGGTTCCGCCGGCGGGCGTCACGCACCCCCAGGCACCTGAACGGCACCCACAGACAGCGCCTATCGCCACAGACGGCGCCCATGAGAACGAGAACACGACCATGAACGAATCCATCGATACGACCTCTGCCAAGACATTTCTGGTCACCGGCGGCGCCGGCTTCATCGGCTCCGCGGTGATCCGCGAGCTGATCCGCGAGACCCCGCACCGCGTGGTCAACGTCGACAAGCTGACCTATGCCGGCAACCCGGAGTCGCTGGCGCCGATCGATGACAGCGAGCGCTACGAGTTCCGGCTCGGCGATATCTGCGATGCCAAGGTGATGACGCGGCTGTTCCGCGAGCTGGCCCCGGACGTGGTCATGCACCTGGCCGCGGAGAGCCATGTCGACCGCTCCATCGATGGCCCCGCGGCGTTCATCGAGACCAATGTGGTGGGCACCTACACGCTGCTGGAGACGGCGCGCCAGTACTGGAAGGAGCTCAAGACGCGCGATCCGGCCAAGGCGGCGGCGTTCCGCTTTCACCATATCTCCACCGATGAGGTCTACGGCGATCTCCACGGCGTCGACGATCTGTTCACCGAGCGCACCCCTTACGCACCGAGTTCACCCTATTCGGCCAGCAAGGCGAGCTCCGACCACCTGGTGCGGGCATGGCAGCGCACCTTCGACCTGCCCACGCTGGTCACCAATTGCTCCAACAACTACGGGCCCTATCACTTCCCCGAGAAGCTGATCCCGCTGACCATCCTCAACGCCCTCGCCGGACGCCCGCTGCCGGTCTATGGCGATGGCCTGCAGGTGCGCGACTGGCTCTACGTCGAGGACCACGCGCGGGCGCTGATCCAGGTCGCGACCGAAGGCGCGGTGGGCGAGACCTACAACATCGGTGGGCACAACGAGAAGACCAACATCGAGGTGGTGCGCACGATCTGCGCGCTGCTCGAGGAGCTGGCACCGATCAAGCCGGCGGGGGTGACGCACTACGCGGATCTGATCACCTTCGTCAGCGATCGCCCCGGGCATGACCAGCGCTACGCCATCGATGCCAGCAAGATCCAGCGTGAGCTGGGCTGGCAGCCGCGCGAAACCTTCGACAGTGGGCTGCGCAAGACGGTGCGCTGGTTCCTCGACAACGAGGTCTGGTGGCGGCGGGTCCAGAACGGCAGCTATCAGGGCGAACGCCTGGGGGAGACCGCATGACACTGCTGATTCTGGGGGGCAGCGGCCAGGTCGGTTTCGAGTTGCGCCGGCAGTTGGCCCCGCTGGGCGAGATCGTCGCCCCGAGCCGGGCCGAGCTCGATCTGATGAGCGCGGCCAAGGTCGCCGCGGCCCTCGATACCCTGAGGCCGACGGTGATCGTCAACGCCGCCGCCTGGACTGCGGTCGACGCCGCCGAAAAAGAGCGAGCCGCGGCGCAGCGGCTCAATGCCGAGCTGCCGGCGCAGCTGGCGGACTTCGCCGCGGGCGGTGGCTGCGAACTGCTGCACTACAGCTCCGACTACGTCTATCCCGGCAGCGGCGAGGCTCCCTGGCAGGAGACCAGCGCCACCGGCCCGCTCGGCCACTACGGCGCGACCAAACTGGCCGGCGACGAGGCGCTGCTGACCACCGCACCGGAGGCGCTGATCCTGCGCACCAGTTGGGTCTATGCCGCCCGTGGGCGCAATTTCCTCGACACCATGCTGCGTTGGGCGCCGAGCGCGAACGGCTCGGCGTGGTCGCCGACCAGATCGGTGCGCCGACCCCGGCGCGGCTGATCGCCACGCTGTCGCTGCTGGCGCTGCGGGCGCGCCTGGCCGGGCAACTCCCGGGCGGGGTCTACCACCTGGCTACCCGCGGCGAGACCAGTTGGCACGGTTTCGCCTGCGAGATCTTCGCCCAGGCCCGTGCCCGCGGCGTGCCCCTGGCGCTGGCCGACGACCAGGCGGTGGGTGCCATCGCCACCGCCGACTACCGACGCCAGCCCGGCGTCCGCTCAATTCGCGCCTGGCGCTCGACAAGCTGGAGCGCGCGCTCGGTGTGCGTCTGCCGGACTGGCGCACGCAGCTGGCGCTGACGCTCGACGAGCGCCTGGGCTGAGGCGACGCGCGTTTCCTTCCGCTCTTTTCGATGCCGCTGACCCCGGCGTCACGCTGGCACCGGCGTCACGGTGCGATCCAACGATTCGTCGGCCATACCGACAGGGAGTTCTACCATGGCACGCAAGGGCATCATTCTCGCCGGCGGTTCCGGCACGCGGCTGCACCCGATCACGCAGGGTATCTCCAAGCAGCTGCTGCCGGTCTATGACAAGCCGATGATCTACTACCCGATCTCGGTGCTGATGCTGGCCGGCATCCGCGACATCCTGATCATCTCGACCCCGGACGACCTGCCCCAGTACCGCAACTTGCTGGGTGACGGCGAGCAGTTCGGGGTGCGCTTCGACTACGCCGTGCAGCCCTCGCCGGACGGTCTGGCGCAGGCATTCCTGATCGGCGAGACCTTCATCGGCGACGACCCGGTGTGTCTGGTGCTCGGCGACAACCTGTTCCACGGTCAGCACTTCTCGGATCAGTTGAAGCGCGCCTCGGCGCGGGAGCGCGGTGCCACCGTGTTCGGCTATCTGGTCAAGGACCCGGAGCGCTTCGGCGTGGTCGAGTTCGATGCCGACGGCCGGGCGCTATCGATCGAGGAGAAGCCGATCCGGCCGCGCTCGCCCTACGCGGTGACCGGTCTCTACTTCTACGACAACGACATCGTCGAGATCGCCAAGAGCGTCAAGCCCTCGGCCCGCGGCGAACTCGAGATCACCTGCGTCAACAACGCCTATCTCGAGCGCGGCGATCTACAGGTCGAACGTCTCGGCCGCGGCTTCGCCTGGCTGGATACCGGCACCCACGACAGCCTGCTCGAAGCGGGGCAGTACGTGCAGACCATCGAACACCGTCAGGGGCTGAAGGTGGCCTGCCTCGAAGAGATCGCCTGGAACCAGGGCTGGATCGACGAGCGCCAGCTGGCGGCGCGCGCCGAGGCGTTGAAGAAGACCGGCTATGGCCAGTATCTGATGCAGCGTTTGCAGGACGCACAGCCGGGTTCGGTGGCTTAGCTGCCAGGTCCGCTCCCGACAACCGAAAGCCGAGTTCGGCGCCCCAGGACCCGAGAGCCGATCGCGGGGCCTACGCCGGAGCGTCGTTCACCGATCGCCATCCATCGATGGCCATCCATATAGAAGAGGGGAGTGCGCACCATGATCTACGAGCGCCTGGCGATTCCCGATGTCGTGCTGATGACGCCGCAGGTATTCGGCGACTCACGCGGCTTCTTTCTCGAATCCTTCCGCCATAGCGAGTTCGTGACCCACTGCGGCGACTACCGCTTCGTGCAGGACAACCACAGCTGCTCGGGCCGCGGCATCCTGCGCGGCCTGCACTATCAGCTCGAGCATCCCCAGGGCAAGCTGGTCCGCGTCACCCGCGGCGAGGTGTTCGATGTCGCGGTGGATCTACGCCGCAGCTCGCCCACCTTCGGGCGCTGGGTCGGGGCGCTGCTGAGCGCCGACAACAAGCAGCAGCTATGGGTGCCGCCGGGCTTCGCCCACGGCTTCTACGTCACCACCGAGGTGGCGGAGTTCCAGTACAAGTGTACCGACTACTACGCCCCCGGCGACGAGTATGGCCTGGCCTGGAACGATCCGGCGCTGGCCATCGACTGGCCGCTGGTGGAGGCCGCGCCGGTGCTCTCGGCCAAGGATGCCGAGGCCAGCTCGCTCGCCGAAGCGCCCACCTTCGCCTGATCTGTCGGGCCCATGTCGCCTCTATGCCCTCACAACATGCCCTCACCACGCCGCCCATCACGCGGACCGCTACGTTGCGGTTGGTGGGCCTGTTGGCAGGGAGGCGCTTTCCCGAGGCTCCTGCACGACCGCCTGGTCTGGGCATCTTTGCTGAACGTCTTTCCTGAACGCCTTTCCTGAACGTCTTTCTTGAACGTCTCTGCTGACCGTCTTACCCGCGCCTTGCGCACTTTTCCAAGAGGATGCATGTCGATGAAAATTACCGTATTCGGCACCGGCTACGTTGGCCTGGTGACCGGCGCCTGTCTCGCCGACGTGGGCCACAGCGTGGTCTGTGTGGATATCGACGAAGACAAGATCGCGCGCCTGCGCCGCGGCGAGATCCCGATTTACGAGCCCGGGCTGGAGTCGATGGTGCTGCGCAATGTCGAAGCCGAGCGGCTCGCCTTCACCACCGATGCCGCCGAGGCGGTGCGCCACGGGGTGTTGCAGTTCATCGCCGTGGGCACGCCGCCGGATGAGGATGGCAGCGCCGACCTGCAGTACGTGCTGGCGGTGGCTGCGACCATTGGCCACCACATGGAGGAGTACAAGGTGGTGGTCGACAAGTCGACCGTACCGGTGGGTACCGCCGACCGCGTACAGGCGCGTATCAGCGGCGTGCTCGCCGAACGCGGCGTCGATCTGGCGTTCGACGTCTGCTCCAATCCGGAGTTTTTGAAAGAGGGCTCGGCGCTGGAGGACTTCACCCGCGGCGCGCGGATCGTGGTCGGGTCGGCTTCGCCCCGGGTCGACGAGCTGATGCGCGAGTGCTACGCCCCCTATAACCGCAACCACGAGAAGATGATGTTCATGAGCGTGCGCGCGGCGGAGCTGACCAAGTACGCCGCCAACGCCATGCTGGCGACCAAGATCAGCTTCATGAACGAGATCGCCAATCTGGCCGAGCGCCTGGGGGCGGATATCGAGGACGTGCGCCGCGGCATCGGCTCCGACCCGCGCATCGGCTATCACTTCATCTATCCCGGCTGCGGCTATGGGGGCTCCTGCTTCCCCAAGGACGTGCAGGCGCTGTCGCGCACTGCGGCCAAGGTGGGCTACAACGCCGAGCTGCTGGAGGCGGTGGAGGCGGTCAACCGACGCCAGAAGACGACCCTGCTCGACAAGCTCTCCGCAGCGTTCGGTGGCGACTTGCAGGGCAAGACCATCGCCCTTTGGGGGCTTGCCTTCAAGCCGGAAACCGATGATATGCGTGATGCGCCCAGCCGCACGCTGATGGCGTCGCTGTGGGCGGCCGGGGCGGTGGTGCAGGCCTACGATCCGGAAGCGATGCGCGAGTGCCGGCGGATCTACGGCGAGCGCGATGACCTGGTCCTGGTTGCCGATCGGGTGCAGGCGGTCAGGAAGGCCGATGCGCTGGTAATCTGCACCGAGTGGAAGGAGTTCCGCACCCTGGACGCGGCCTGGATTCGCGATCAGCTGCGCCATCCGGTGGTGGTCGATGGCCGCAACCTCTACGACCCGGAGGTCATGCGTGCCGCGGGTATCGACTACTACGCGGTCGGGCGGGGCAAGACGCTCGCCGAGGTGACGGCATGAGCGGGGCCCGCGTCGGCGGGCCCCTTTGGCTCTGCACGAAAACTACCTGCGCCGGCAATACGGCGTCTTCTCATCTGACGAGTGTGAGTTCGCCTGATCCACACTTCGCGGATATCGATGAGTAAAACCATCTTCTACTCGAACGGGGGCGAGATTATTCTGGAAGCCATGAAATAGCACCTCTCCTTGATGGCGGAAATGCCACTTGGGTGAATGACGAGAACAAGCGATTATCGGTTGCCGATCGAACATTCAGAATGCCATGGCCTGTTGCTGTGGGAATGCATGGCATCGGATAGGCGTCATCCCTGAGTGAACATGTTCGGCATGTTGCAGAAGTCGCCAAGAAAATATTTTTCAGTAACAGTTGTCGCAGCCCGTGTCTAGAACAATTGCTGGAAAAGTACCAGGGGTAGCTGGCGGCGAGCAGGTGAGCCTTACATGACGGTCTGAATACGAAGCGATGACGGCGCCATCGACGTGTTGTCGCCAAGCGCTTGCCTGTCGTTTGGGTTTTGTTTTCAAGTATATGATTTTATGGATTTTTTTACCCCTGGGGTCATGTGGCGTATGGGCCAGCGGCGATTGGCAAGTGATGACTCGCGGCTGAAACCAGCGCCAGGATACGCGCATCGGATCTTTTATTTCCCTGATGTCTCGACGGATGCGCGCCTCACCAATGGCCAGTCGGTGGCGACTTATTGGGCGACGTTATCCAGGAGATGCAAGGTGGAAACGGTGATCGGTTGTGGGCCGCGGCGCTGACGAGTGGCGGAATACAAGATTCATCGAAGCAGGTCGACCGATGATATTGCTGATGTCATGACTGCGCGATGAGATGACGGTATTCGATGTCCGTAAAATGAAGCGGCTTGGCGTTCATGGAATATCTCTCTCGGTAACGAAACTTTTATTTCTGCAGTGGGCGTGTCTTTTCTAGCGCAGTGAAGCTGCCTTTATTAACGCAGAGCCGTATCAGTAAAACCAGCAGCCAGAGTTTGATGAAGCTCATCGCCGTGACGCTGTGAATAGCGGTCCGGCGGGGATCGAACGACGACGCACCATTTGGGCGACGCCAAGGGGATAGTTCATGCAAGCCAAGAGTCGGGCACTCCACGACTTCGGATCGACCTTTCTCGGCCCGGCACTCCACTGCTACGCGGCGTCCATCGAGGCCGAGGTGGAAGGGCACCTGCCGGTCTGTCTGGCGCGGGAGGGGTGGTGCTTCTATCGGCTGCTGCAGCGCCTCGAGCGGGCCTCGCTGATCTCGCTGCCGCATGCGCCGATCTACCTGCGCGTCTCTCGCACGCTGCTGTTCCGCGCCATGCTCGGCGACCCCGCGATCATGCCGATGGCACTGGGCAACGATTTCAGTGGCAGCGTGCTCGACCTGATGCGCAAGCGCTTCGGCCTGCAACTGCACGAGATTTTCTCCACGCTACCGATCGAGCTGCTGCGTTTCACCTGTGAGCTGCCGCGCGATCAGGCGCTGGTACAGCAGTGGCTGGCGCCGCACATGGCGGGGCTGGCCCGGCTGGTGGAACCGACCCGCGAGGCGCTGCGCGCCTACCTGACGCAGTGCGGGCTCGACGACCCCGACAGGCGCCCGCTGATGCTCGACCTGGGCTACTCGGGAACGATCCAGAAGGTGCTCACGCATGTGCTGGGGCGCGATACCTCAGGGCTCTACTTCATCGCTACCAAGCCGGGTGACGCTGCGGTGGGGACCCATCATGCCCATCTGAAGGGCGTCTTCCACGAGGGCGTGGGCTGGCGCAATGGCTGCGTGATGCTCGAACCGCTCGCTGCTGTTCGAGTCACTGCTGACCGCGCCCCACGGCCAGATGGTCGATATCCGCCAGAAACACGATGGCGGCTTCGAGTACTTCTACGGCCGTGAGGCCGCCACCCAGCGCCACTTCCAGGATCTCAAGATGGTCTTCGATGGCGCGATCGACCATGTCATCGACTGCCGCCGCCACGGCGTGAGCTACACCCGGCGCGACGTCCAGGACCTCTACGAGGTGTTCGCCACGCGGCCCAACTGCATTCCGCACGACGTCTGGCACCTGTTCAGCGTCGATGACGACATTACCGGCAACGGCATCATCAATCCGATGCAAATGTTCGCGATCTGAACCAGGGCAAGGGACATCTCATGAAACCAGAGGGAAAAGTGACGGCGCTGTTGCCATGGCTGTTCCAGGCACATCTGCTGGGACGCGCGCGCCGGCGGCAGTCCGTTCTCGAGGATCCGGAGCAGGCAGCCGAATCGCCGGCGCCGGACCCGGTGCTGGTCGACATGGCGGCGGCGATGGCCAGTGGTGATGTGGTCCCGGTGGACGCGGTGGCTGCCACCCGCGCCGAGGAGGCCGCAGCGCTGACCGAGCGCCAGCCGGCCAACGAGGAGCTGCCGCTGGGCCAGGCCGGCGGCGACGGCCACGCCGCGCTGATCAGCCAGGCCTTCATCGATGCGCTGAGCACCGGGCTGTTCGATCCCAAGTGGTATCAGTCCACCTATGGCCTGCGTTTCGCCACTCAGCGCGAAGCCTTCGACGACTATCTGCGCAAGTCGCGCTTCGCGCCGGTGAACCCGTCGCCGCGCTTCGACAGCGAGACCTATCACCGCATGTACATGGACGTGTTCCACGCCCAGCAGAGCCCGCTGCAGCACTATCTGCTGCACGGTCGCGGCGAGGGACGCCAGCACGTGCCGGCGACGGTGCGCTGGTACCCGCGCGAGGTGGTGACGCCCAGCGTGGTGCTGGGGGAGGCGGCGTCGACGCTCAAGGTGGCGCTGTGCCTGCACGTCTTCTATGCCGATTTCCTCGACCGCTTCGCCGAGGCGATCGCGCGCTTCCCGATCGAGGTGGACGTGTTCCTGACGCTGGCGGCAGCGGAGCACGAGGAGAAGGCACAGGCGGCGTTCGCCGAACACCCTCGGGTGCGCGCGCTGCACACCCGGGTCGTGCCCAATCGTGGACGCAACTTCGGCCCGATGCTGGTGGAGTTCGGCCCGCAGCTGGGTGAGTACGACCTGCTGTGCCACCTGCACTCGAAGAAGTCGCTCTACTCCGGCAAGGAGCAGACCCAGTGGGCGGAGTATCTGATCGAGTATCTGCTGCGCGATGTCTCGGTGATCACGCGCCTGCTCAACGCCTTCGCCGAAGACGAGAGCCTGGGACTCTACTATCCGACCACCTTCTGGATGATGCCGGCCTGGGTCAATCACCAGACCATGAACAAGGGTTTCATGCAGACGTGGCAGCGCGAGCTGGGGCTGGGACCGATCCCCGATTTCCTCAGCTATCCCGCCGGCGGCATGTTCTGGGCACGCCCGCAGGCTCTGCATGGCGTGATCGACCGCGGCTGGGCCTACGACGATTTTCCGCCAGAGCCGCTGCCCAACGATAACTCGATGCTGCACGCGCTGGAGCGGGTGCTTGGCCCGCTGGTCGAGCACCGAGGCTTCCGTCAGCTCTTCTTCTATCCCCCGACCGGTCAGTTCACCACCGATTCGGGCTACATCACCGCCAGCTATCACGGGCGGCTGAGTAACCACCTGGCGAGTATCCAGGCTCACTCCTACATCAGCTTCGATGTCTTCGACACTCTGGTGCGGCGCGAATACATGGTGGCCGACTACGCCAAGCTCAAGCTCGGCAAGCGGCTCGCCGAGCAGGGACGGGTCGCCTCGGCGCGCGCCTTCGTCAAGCTGCGTAACGAGACCGAGGCGAGCCTGCGCCAACGCGCCAATTTCCAGGGTGACGTCGACATCGTGGCGATCTACGACGAGCTCGCCGAGCGCCTGGAGGTCTCGCCGGCTCAGGCCCAGGCGTGGATGCGCCAGGAGTTCGAACTCGATCTGGAGATGATCCGGCCCAAGGACGAGATGGTCGAGCTGTTCAACCATCTGGCGGCCTCCGGCCACGTGCTGTGGGTGATCTCGGATACCTATTACACCCGCGATCAGGTCGGCCTGATGCTGCGCAAGGCCGGCGTCTCCGCGGCTTACCGGCTGATGGTGTCGAGCGCGGAGCAGGCGCGCAAGGACAACGGCAGCCTCTGGCACAAGGTCAAGCAGGACCTGGCCGCCGAGGGTGTCCAGCGCCATCTGCACATCGGCGACAACGTGGTCGCGGACGCCCAGATGCCGGGCGACCTGGGACTGGCGACCTTCCATATCCTGCACCCCCGCGACAAGTGGCGCGCGCTCGGCTTCCCCGAGGTGCTCATCGGTGACGAGGCGCTGGACGAGGGCGAGATCCTCAAGTGGGGCCGACTGATCAGTGAAGTCGGCCGCAACCCTTTCATCGGTGAGTGACGACCGCGGGCCGGGGCGACCCGGCACGACGGTGGACGGAGGTTCATGGTTGAGATGATGGCACGCAGAGACCCGGCGCTGAGCTACCGCCTTGCGATGGTGGCGATCGTCAAGAACGAGCACGACTACCTGCCCGAGTGGGTCGCCTACCACCGCATGATCGGCGTCGAGCACTTCTATATCGCCGACAACGGCAGCGATGACGGCACCGATCTGCTGCTGGCGAGTTGGCAGCGGCTGGGTCTGGTGACCACCTGCAGCTGGACGCCGGAGGACAAGGCGCAGACCAGCTGGTACGCGCACGTCCTGGAGACCTGGGGGCGCGAGGCGGAGTTCATGGCGTTTCTCGACGCCGACGAGTTCCTGGTCCTCCCCACTGCGACCGGCCGCTGGAGTGGCTGGCTCCGATACTGGCGCCGGCGGATGTGGGCGCGGTGGCGATCAACTGGCGCATCTTCGGCTCCTCGCACATGCAGCGGCGCCAGCCCGGCGGCGTGCTGGAGCGGTTCACCCGGGCCAGCGTCGAGGCGCATGCCGTCAACTGCCACTTCAAGTCGATCGTCAGGCCGCAGCGGGTCAAGGCGATGACCGCGCATGCGGCGACCCTGGAGCCTGGCTATCGCTACGTCAGCGCCAACGGCGATCCGGTGACGTTCCTCGACGATCAGCCGCGCTCCGGGCGGACCCGGGAGGTTATCGCCACGCCGCTGAAGATCTATCACTACAACATCAAGTCGCGCCAGGAGTTCATCGATACCAAGCTCAACCGCGGGCGTGCCAACATGCCCGCCGGTAATACCCGCGACATGCAGTATTTTCGCAATCACGACCTCAACCAGGAGTGCCTTGGCTTCTCGTCGGAGCTGCTGGCGCGCCTGCGCGAGGAGATCCGGCTGCTGCTGCCGGTGATGACTCCGCCGCCGCCGCCGCGCTTCTTCGTGCATATCCCCAAGACCGCCGGTACCAGCTTTCGCCTGGGTGCCCGTCACCAGCTGGGCAGCCAGGGCGTGTGGCACGATTACGGCGAGAAACAGCGCGAAACTGCCCCCGAGGTGGCGCTGTGGGCGCACCAGCGGCGTGACAGCTGGCAGCTCTGGCAGTGTCTGCGCGAGCGCCAGGTGTGCCTGCTGGCAGGCCATGTGGGCATGGACAAGTACGGCCATCTGGCCGGCCTGCGCGATAGCTTCACCTTCGTGCGCGAGCCGCTGCAGCGGATCGCGTCGGAGTATCACCACTTCGTGCGCCACCACCAGTACCGCGACAGTTTCCAGACCTTCTACCGCCGCCAGGACATGATCAACCGCCAGGCGCGTTTTCTCGAGTCGACGCGGCTCGAAGCGCTGGGAATGGTCGGCATCACCGAGCGCTATGCCGATTCGCTGGCGCTGATCAACGACCGCTACGGCTGGCAGATACCGGGTCTGGCGGAGAATCTGGGCCACGACTCGGTGAGCCACGTCTATTCCATCGACACCATCGATGAGGCCGCGCTACGCGAACTCAACGCGTGCGACTTCAGCCTCTATGAGCAGGCCCTGGCGCTGTTCGAGACGCGCCTGGCGCTGTGGCGCGAGGGCCGACCCTACGCCCATGGCGGCATTCAGCAGTGCCAGCAGGACCGCGTGGTGGGTGGGGTGGGCCGGGGGCGGTCGACGACTACCGGTCGGTCGAGTGGAGGTGCGCGTCAACGATGAGCGCGTTGGCTGCTGCGTGGCCAGCGGGCTGCGGGGGCTTTCTGCGCTGGGGCGCGCCGCGCGCCGCCCAGGTCGGGTTTCATCTGCCGCTCAAGGCGGCCCCCGGTGACCGTGTGGAGTGCCGTGTATTGCTGACCGGGCAGTCGCTGGGGCGCTGTCAGATCGCGGTCGATGAACGCCTGTCTCAGGCGCTGGCGCCGTGATGCTGCGCCCGCTGAGCTCGCCCGCGCCGCTGGCGCCGGTACCGGCCTCCTGGGGTTGGCTCAAGCGCGCCACGCGTCTGGTCTGCCAGCCGCGGCTGCTGCCGCTGTCCGGGCTCGAGGCACTGGCACCGGCGTCGCGCCACGCCTGGCGGGCGCTCGACGATGACCCCCAGTTCCTGTGGCGGCGACAATTGCCGCTGCCCGGCTGGCACATGCTCGAAGTACGTCTGGATCACGCTGGCGCCAGCGCCGCGGTCAAGCTCTATTTCGATACCGGCGACGGCTTCGACGAGGCGCACAGCCTCTATCTGGCGCTGCGCGCCGGGCGCGTCTCCAAGCGGCTGTGCTATATCCCACCGACCCTGCGCGCGATCCGCTTCGATCCGCTGGAGAGCGCCGGGGAGTTCAGCGTCGAGCATCTGCGCCTGGTCTGGCTGACCCCGGGGTTTGCCCATGAGCGGCTCGCCCAGCGGTTGACCAACCTGCATCCGGACTGGCTGCAGACCCCTCGGCAGCAGCTGATCGCGGCACTCAAGCAGCGTGCGAGCGAGCGCGGGGTGGCGTGGCGCGAGCTGGCGCTGGCGCAATACGAGGCGACCTTCGCCCGGACCTGCCCCAGCGCCAGCTACCGGGCCTGGCTCGATCGCCACCCCACGCCGGCGGCGGCGGAGATCGCCGCGCGTCTGGCCGCCTTCGACTGGACCCCGACGATCTCGATCCTGCTGCCGACGCATGACACCGAGCCCGCCTATCTGACGCGCTGTCTCGACTCGGTGCTCGCGCAGAGCTACCCCCACTGGCAGCTGTGCATCGCCGACGACGCCTCGCGGGACCCGCAGGTGATGCGAACGCTGTCGCGCTACGCCGCGGCGGATACGCGCATCGCGCTGGTACGGCGGGAGCACAACGGGCATATCTGCGCCGCCAGCAACAGCGCCCTCGAGCAGGCCCGGGGCGAGTTCGTGGCGCTGCTCGACCACGATGACGAGCTGGCCCGGGATGCGCTCTTTCATGTGGTCGAGGCGCTGCAGCGCCAGCCCGATGCCGAGGTGCTCTACAGTGACGAGGACAAGATCGACGAACGCGGCGAGCGCTTCGATCCCCACTTCAAGCCGGCATGGAACCCGGATCTGCTGCTGGGCCAGAACTATCTATCGCATCTGAGCGTCTACCGCACCGCTCGGGTGCGGGCGCTAGGCGGGTTCCGCCTCGGCCTGGAAGGGAGCCAGGATCATGACCTGGCGTTGCGCTGCACCCGCGGGCTGAGCGCCGAACGCATCGTACATATTCCTCTGGTGCTGTATCACTGGCGGGCCGCCGGTACCTCGACCGCCGGCGCGGCCGCGGCCAAGTCTTATACCGGCGCCGCCGGGCTGCGCGCGGTGCGTGAGCATCTGGCCATCGAGACCCCCGCGGTGCGGGTCGAGGCGGGGCGTTTTCCCAATACCTATCGGATTCACTGGCCGTTGCCGCAGCCGGCACCGCTGGTCAGCCTGCTGGTGCCGACCCGCGATCGGGTCGAGATCCTCGAACCCTGCGTGAGGGCGCTGCTGGAGCGCACTGACTATCCCAACCTCGAGCTGCTGATCCTCGACAACGACTCGCGCGATCCCGCCACCCTCGACTTCTTTACCGCGATCGCCGCCGACCCGCGGGTGCGGGTGCTGCGCTGTCCGGGGCCGTTCAACTACTCGGCGCTCAACAATGTCGGTGCGGCCCAGGCCCGCGGGGCGCTGCTGGCTCTGGTCAACAACGATATCGAGCCGATGCATCCGGAGTGGCTCACGGAGATGGTCGCCCATGCCTGTCGCCCCGAGATCGGTTGCGTCGGCGCCAAGCTCTACTACCCCAACGGCACCATTCAGCATGCCGGTGTGGTACTTGGCGTGGGCGGTGTGGCGGGGCATGCGCACAAGTACTTCAGCGGGCATCAGCCGGGCTACTTCTCGCGCCTGCACCTGGCCCAGAACTACTCCGCGGTGACCGCCGCCTGTCTGGTGGTGCGCCGCGAGATATTCACCGCCGTCGGCGGCCTCGACGCGGCCCACCTGGCAGTGGCGTTCAACGATGTCGATTTCTGCCTGCGGGTACGTGACGCCGGTTATCGCAACCTGTGGACGCCGTTTGCCGAGCTCTACCACCACGAATCGGTTTCGCGCGGCAGCGATGACACCCAGGCCAAACGCGCGCGGGCGGCCAGCGAAGCTCAGTACATGCGCCGCCGCTGGGGGCAAGGCTGTTCACCGATCCGGCTTACCACCAGCACCTGACCCTGACCCACGAGGATTTTTCGCTGCGCTGAGCCGGGCCACCCAGGTGGCCGAGAAGGCGTGCGAATGCCGTGTCTTCTTTACGCCGAGACGACGTCGATCCGGGTCGTCGCCGCTGATCTTTCCACCCTGACGACAGGAAGCCGAACATGCATACCGAGTTCACCGCCATCACCATGGTCAGAGGCGAGGAGGACGTGGTCTATGCCGCCTGCCTGCACCACCTGCGCCTGGGGTTCGACCGCCTGGTCGTGCTCAGCCATGTCGAGCACACCTTCCTGCGCGAATGCGTGGCGCGGCTGCGGGCGCAATTCCCCGAGCGTGAAATCGGCTTCATCGAGATCGAGGACGAGCAGGGCTTCTCCAAGCGCAAGGCCGACTATATCCAGGGGGCGCTGGAGATCTATCTCAAGCGTGACTGCCACAACGTGGTCTATGGCTTCGACGCCGACGAGTTCCTGACCTTCAACCATGGGCGGGGGGTGAAAGCGTTCTTCGATGCCTTCTGCCAGCGCTTCCCCGGCGAGGAGAACCTCAAGCGCTTCTACTTCCGCGTGCCCTGGATCAACGTGATCTGCAAGACCCCGATTCCGCCCCAGCCCGATCTCCACGGGCGATTGCTGGATGCCGAGTACTGGTCGCTGGGTGAGCAGGCATCGGATACCAAGGCGCTGTGTCTCTACCGCCAATCCCACCGCCTGCACATGGGCTACCACTGGCTGATGGCCAAGAGCGACCAGAGCGTGCTCGAGCCGGATGCCGAGGCGACCGCCTTTGCCCGCGAGTGGGAGGCGTGCGTCTACCACCTGCCGCTGCGCAACGTCGAGCAGTTCTTCGCGCGTATCGGCAACTACGTCGCCAGCGCCGCCAAGCAGGAGAAGCACAACCGGCTGAGCCGCTTCTTCCTCGACAACCCGCACGTCAATCGCCAGCACTTCTTCGAGATGTGCGTGGCGCCGGAGCCGAGCTTCAAGGATTACGACGAACTCAAGCACCACCTGGGCGCGGGAATCGACGAGATGGTGCTGATGGCCTTCACCAAGCTGATGGTCAAGCCGCGCCTGGACATTGGCCGCGCGCTGCTCGCGCCGCCGGCCTGAACCGCGACCGGCGTGGCCACTGCCTAACTCGCAGCGTCAACGCCAATCCGAGAGGGGACCCGATCATGCGCTATCCACGCTGGGTGGTACTGAGCGATGGCAGTTGCCCGACCGAGGACATCTATTTCCTGGGGTCGGCGGCACCCTGGCTGCAGGCTCGGGGCGTCGAGGTCAGGCGTATCGATACCAGCTACTGGCGTCTGCCGATCATGTGCATGCCGTGGCTGGTGGGAGAGATGCGCCATGCCCATGTCCTGGTCTGCCGTTCGCTCAACACTTACTGGCTCTCCTGGCTGGAGGCCAATCGCGAGCGTCTGGCGACGGTCCGCTACCTGATCGACGACGATATCCCCGCGGCAGCCGAGGACCCGCGTCTGCCGGCGAGCTATCGCCGGCGCATGCGCCATGTCGCCACGCAGCTGCAGCCGCGGCTGTTCGCCCTGGCCGACGAGGTGATCGCCAGCAGCGCCGCGCTGGGCCAGCAGCTGAGTCGCCATCATCCGGCGGTGGCGGTACTGACCCCGCCGCTGATCGGCGAACCGCTGGCGACCATGCCGCCGCCGGCGCTGACGCGCATCGGCTTCTACGGTTCGCGCGCGCACCTAGGTGATCTCGAGGCGATCACGCCGGCGCTGGTAGCACTGCACCAACGCCATACCGATCTCTCCTTCGAGATCATGCTTGGCGAGCACACGCCGCGGGCACTGCAGGGGCTCGCCCGGGTGCAGACGCCGCGGGCGTTGAACTGGCGCGCCTTTCAGCGCTACCGCGGGCAGCATAGTGCGGACATCGGCCTGACACCGATGGTCGACACGCCGTTCAATGCCGGCAAGTCGCACATCAAGTTTCTCGATAACGCGCTGATGGGGAGCGTGGGTATCTACAGCCGCTGCTCGCCCTACCGCGACGTGGTCGAGGATGGTGTCGACGGGCTGCTGGTGGATAACGCCGAGGTGGACTGGCGCGAGGCCGTCGAGCGACTGGTACAGCAGCCCGGCGAGGCCCGAGCGATGGCTCGCCGCGCTGCACACAAGGCGCGTGAACTCGGCGACCCGGCGCGGGCGCGGGCGTTCTGGTGGGCGCGACGCTGACACGCCAAGGCTGGCGCTGAGTGGAGTATCAGAAGAGACCGCCCGCCCGGGGAGACTCGGGCGGGCGGTGGGCGTTTTGGGGCGGATGGCAGCGGCGTGCAAGGTCGCCGGCGCGGTTCAGGAGGCGACGCGGGCGTGGGAAGCGTGAAGCAGGCGCTCGATCGGCGAGATGTTGGCGGTGAGCCGCTCGGCGGCTTCCATGACGGCGCGATCGCGGCCGGCGCTGGCGTGGAAGTCGCCCTCGATCTGGGTGGCGTGGATCAGCACCCGCCGGAAGGCCTGGTAGAGATCGGCCTCGGGCGCGCGCGGATAGCGCCAGAACAGCTCCAGATCGTCGTTCGCCGCCAGCCCCGGCAGACAGTAGTGGGCGTCGCTGAGGGCGAATAGCGGACAGCCTTCGGCCAGGGCCAGGTGAGCTTCGGGTTCGCCCTGGCCGACCCAGCCACTGGCGTGGGGTAGCAGTCGCGGTAGCTGCATGGGGTCGAGAAAGCCGAGACGCTCTCCCAGTGCCAGACGCCGTGCCAGGCGTGCCAACCAGCGGCGGGGGGGATGTCGATGGCGATCGGCTGCGGTCGGCAGCAGCAACAACCGGCAGCGGGCCGGGGCGACGCGGGCGAAGCCGGCGATCACGCGCTCGAGGTGGCGGCGCTGAGGAGCCTGATCGTCACGTCCCAACTGGCCGCCGCTGGAGAGAATGAAAAAGGGCCCCAGGTCGAGCTCAGTGGCACTTGCCCCGGGGACTGTCGGCGATGGTGTCATGGGCCAGATGGGGGGCCGCTGGCCGGTCACTTGCGTTCCGCTCGTGGCGCGCGCCGCGGGGGCAGCCGTGCGCCCAGCCGGTAGAGCGCCGGCAGCAACGGGGCCAGAGTGCCGGGCGCTGGCCATACGACCGCTGCGGCCGGCTCGCTGAGCCCCTCGGCGGCGGCGTGGAACCACCAGGGGTCGCGTGGCAGCAGCGAGCGTGCGCCGCTACCTTCACGCTCCAGCGTGATGCGGCCCGGGCCCAGATAGCCGTGCTCGAAGAGGTGATTGCGGATGCCGTAGCGCCGTGCGAGCGCAACCGCCAGACCGTGCGCGGGCGTGTGCATCTGGAACAGCACCTGGTCGGTCACGTGGTGCTGACGCCACAGCTCGCCGAGCACGTGGGGCAGCATCGCCAGGGGATGACGGAAGGTCAGCGCGTCGGGGTGGTGCCAGTAGAGGCGCTCACCGAGATGGAAGTGCAACTTGACCACGCGATGCCCATCGTCCAGCAGGCGCTGAGCCAATTGGCTGAAGAAAGGAGAGGCGGGGGCCTTCCAGGAACAGATAGGTGCGTTGGGGAAAGAACATGGCGGCGTGTCCGGCGTGTCAGTGCCGGTGTGCGCATGCCCGTGATGATGCCCGTTATGAGCGCGCGGGAAGGCGATGCCGGCGGGGTCTTCTGACTCTAGCGACGGCGTTGCGCCGTGGCATGACCCGATCGCATGAATCTGACGCTGGCTTATGTCAGCGTTTTCGCTTCCCCCGGGCCGAGATATCTCAGTCCGGTAGGGCGCTGGCGGTGGGGCCCGGGAAAAGAAGAGGGCGCTAAACTGTCGGGGCCGAAACGCCAGGCGCCCCATGCAGGGATGGGGCGCCGGGTATTCCATGGCGCCCGGCCCGTGGTGATGGGCCGGCGCGCGGTCGCTCAGTTGGCGGGGGGCTTCTGCATCAGTTGGGCGTAGTCGAGCAGGATCTGCGAGGTCTCCTGCAGCTCGGCGCGGTCGATCGGCTCGACGTCGTCGGCCTTGTCGGCTTTACCTTCCTGCTTGCCTTGTCGTCCTTGGCGCTCTTATCGTTCTTGGCGCCACTGTCACTGGCGTCCGACTGGCCGTCGTCGGGCGTGGAGCGATCGCGGGCGTCGACCCAGCTCGTCAGCGGTTCCAGGCCCAGCGCGCGACGACGCTGGTTCTCCAGCGCCAGTTGCTCGGTCTCCTGAGCCTCCATCTCGCGTTTACGCTGCTCGGCGTTGAGGCTGATGCTGGTCTGTTGTTCGCGCAGACGCTTGATCAACTGAGCCTGCTTTTCCAGATAGACGAAGTCCGGATCGTTGGCGACACGTTTGTCATGGCGATCCTGCAGGCTCTCCAGGTAGCGCCAGGGCTGGCCGTAGAGCCGGTACTGCACCGGACGCACGCGGTCCCAGGGCAGGGCGTTGTCGAGGGCGCTTTCACCGATTTCGTCGGGGTCGATCAGGCTGGGGAAGAGAATGTCGGGCTCGACGCCGCGGTTCTGGGTGCTCTCGCCGGAGATACGGTAGAACTTGGCGCGGGTGAGCTTGATCTGGCCGTGGCTCAGATCGCTCAGGGTCTGCACCGTGCCCTTGCCGAAGGTGCGGCTGCCGATCACCAGGCCGCGGCCGTAATCCTGGATCGCGCCGGCGAAGATCTCCGAGGCCGAAGCGGAGAGGCGATTGACCAGCACCGCTAACGGGCCGTCGTAGGCGACGCCGGCATCGGTATCGCCATACAGATTGATGCGGCCGCGGGCGTCGCGCACCTGCACCGTGGGGCCGCGGTCGATGAACAGCCCGATCATCGAGTTGGCCTCCTGCAGGGCGCCGCCGCCGTCGTTGCGCAGGTCGAGCACGATGCCCTCGACGTTCTGTGCCTTGAGCTTGGCGATCTCCTTGGCGACGTCGCGGGTGGTGCTGCGATAGTCGGTCTCACCCGCCTGCCAGGCGTCGAAGTCGACGTAGAAGGCAGGCACGGTGATGATGCCGATCTTGTGGGTTTGACCGTCGCGCTGGATCTCCTCGACCTTGCTGTGGGCAGCCTGATCCTCGAGTTTGACCGTGTCGCGAACGATTTTGACCTGCTGGGTGCGGGTGACGTCGACCGCCTTGGCCGGAATGATGTCGAGGCGCACGGTGGAGCCCTTGGCCCCGCGAATCAGCTCGACCACCTGATCCAGACGCATGCCGACCACATTGACCATGTCGCCGTCGTTACCCTGACCGACCGCGACGATGCGATCCGCCGGCTGCAGCACGCCGCTCTTGTCCGCCGGTCCGCCGGGGACCAGGCTGGAAACCTTGACGTATTCGCCGTCGTTCTGGAGCAGCGCGCCGATCCCCTCGAGCGACAGCCGCATCTGGATATCGAACGACTCTCCCTGCTGCGGCGAGAGATACTCGGTATGCGGGTCGACGGTGCCGGTGACCGCGGCCATCAGCAGCACCAGCACGTCTTCGGCGTTGGTCTGACGCACTCGGTTGAGCTGGTTGGTGTAGCGATCGTGCAGCGTCTTGGATCTGCTCCGGCGTCTGGTCGTTGAGCGACAGCGTCAGTGCGGCGTTCTCGAGGCGTTTGCTCCACAGCGCGTCGAGCGACGCCTCGCTGCCGGCCCAGGGCGAGTCCTTGCGGTCGAGCGCCAGGCGCTCGTTGCCGGTATAGGTGTAGTCGATGCCTTGATCGACCCGCGCCACCAACCACTGCAGGCGTGCTTCGACACGGTCCTGATAACGTGAATAGAAGGCATAGACGCGGTCCAGATCGCCATCCTCGACGGCGTCATCGAGCGTGGTGTCGAGGTCGCTGAAGTCGTCGACGTCGCGCTGCAGCAGATAGGCGCGCTGATCGTCGAGCACGTCGAGCAGGCGCTTGAAGGCGCGCTTCGACCAGGCATTGTCGAGGGTGACTTCGGCATAGGAGCCGTACTGGATCGCCTCCGCCACTTCCGTCGCCGCCTGGCGCTGTGCATCGGTTGGGGTAGGACCGGCCAGCGCCACGACGCTCCATGCCAGCAGTAGCAAACACATGGCCGCGTGCCGAGCGGCGACAGTCAGGGTTATCAATGAAGCACTCCCGGTTTCCTGTACACTCTGTTCCCTTTAAGACTACCGGCTGTTCCCTTTCAGACCACCGGATCCATGAATCTTTTCAGGTCCAAAATCCATTGTAGCAGTCGTATCGACTGCCGACCGACCGCCGTTCGAGGAACCTCATGTCCGACCCCGTCGCCGCCGATGCCATTTCCGACACTGCGCTCGCCAACAACGCCGTTATCGATCGTCTGATCGATTTCCTCGCCCGTTCGCCTTCGCCCTGGCACGCCACGGCCAATCTCGTCGAGCGTCTCGAAGACGCCGGCTATCGTCGACTGCGCGAGACCGACAGCTGGCAGCTGGCGCCGGGCGACAAGGTCTATGTCACGCGCAACGACAGCTCGCTGATTGCGCTGCAGCTTCCGGCCACGCCGCTGCGGGCGCTGCGCATGGTCGGGGCGCATACCGACAGTCCGGCGCTCAGACTCAAGCCGCAGCCGGCGGTGGTCAACAAGGGGTGGCTGCAGCTGGGCGTGCAGGTCTACGGTGGGGCACTGCTGGCGCCCTGGTTCGACCGTGATCTGGGACTCTCCGGCCGGGTGCATGTTCGTCGAGCCGACGGTCGACTGCAAGGGTTATTGATCAATGTTTCCGAACCCGTGGCGATCATCCCCAGTCTGGCGATTCATCTCGATCGTGAGGCCAACAGCGGCCGCGCCATGAATGCCCAGACCCAGATGGCGCCGGTGTTTCTGCAGGGTGGCCAGGCAGAGGACGTGACGCGCCTGCTGCAGCAGTGGATCGCCGCCGAGCACGGCATCCAGGACGCCGAGATCGTCGACTTCGAACTGGGCTTCCATGACGTGCAGCCACCGGCGCGGGTCGGGGTCGCGGGGGAGCTTTTGGCCAGCGCCCGGCTCGACAATCTGCTCTCCTGCTTCATCGGCCTCGAGGCGCTGCTCGGCTGCGATGGCAGCCAGGGGGCGGTACTGGTCGCCAACGATCATGAGGAGGTCGGCAGCGCCAGCGCCTGCGGCGCTCAGGGGCCGTTTCTGGCCGATGTGCTGCGCCGGGTCAATGCGGCGCTGGGCGAGGCGGGTGACGAGGGCTTCGTGCGCCTGATCCAGCGCTCGCTGATGATCTCCTGCGACAACGCCCACGCGCTGCACCCCAACTTCGCCGACAAGCACGACCCCCACCATGGGCCGGCGATCAACGCCGGCCCGGTGATCAAGGTCAACGCCAGCCAGCGCTACGCCACCAACAGCGCGACCGCCGCGCTGTTCCACGATCTCTGCCGCGAGGCCGAGGTGCCGGTGCAGCAGTTCGTGACGCGTGCCGACATGGGCTGCGGCAGCACCATCGGGCCGATCACCGCCACCGAGCTGGGTGTGCCCACGATCGATGTCGGCGTGCCGCAGTGGGGCATGCACTCGATCCGCGAGACCGCCGGCACCCGCGACCCGGGCTATCTGATTCGGGCGCTGATCGCGTTCTACAATCGGGCGACGCTAGACCCGGCGCACGACGCCTAAGGGTTGTACGACACTAGGGCTTGTACGAAAAGAGAAGCCTCTTAGGGCCCATTCCCGATGCTCTGACGAGGGGGCGCGGGGGCCGGGCAAAGCGAGGGTCCTTTGCCAGGGATGACAAAGATAGTAGCACCCAAGGAGGGGTTCACAGCGCCCTCGCGACGCCCTGCCGTCGCGTTCCCAGCGGTTGTGAAAGGCGCTCTTGGCCGATTCTCTGACTAGGCCCGAGGAGGAACAGCATGGCGACACTGAGGGTGGAGGAGACGCGCTTTGCGCTGGCCGAGCGCTTCACCATCTCGCGCGGGGCGCGCAGTGAAGCGCGGGTGGTGACGGTGAGCCTGAGCGATGCCGGCCACGTGGGCCATGGCGAGTGCGTGCCCTATGCCCACTATGGTGAGTCGGTGGCGAGCGTCATCGCGCAGATCGAGTCTCTGCGTACGGCTCTGGCCGCTGGGCTCGACCGCCATGCGCTGCAGACGCGACTGCCGGCGGGGGCGGCGCGCAACGCGCTGGACTGCGCGCTATGGGATCTTGAAGCCAAGCGGCGTGCTACGCCGGTGTGGGCGCTGGCGGGGCTAGCGCCGCCGCAGGCGCAGGTGTGCGCCTATACGTTGTCGCTGGATACGCCGGCGGCCATGCGTGACAAGGCCCGGCGTCACGCCGAACGTCCGCTGCTCAAGATCAAGCTGGGTGGAGAGGGGGATCTCGAACGCCTGCGCGCGGTGCGCGAGGGGGCACCGCGGGCGCGGCTCATCGTCGATGCCAACGAGGGCTGGGATCTGTCCATCTACCAGCGTCTCGCGCCGCGGCTGGCCGAACTGGGCATCGAGATGGTCGAGCAGCCGCTGCCCGCCGCTGACGACGCCTCACTGGCGCAGATCGAGCGGCGTTTGCCGGTGTGTGCCGATGAGGCCTGTCATGATCGCAGCTCACTGGCAGCGCTGATGGGGCGCTACGACATGATCAATATCAAGCTCGACAAGAGCGGCGGGCTGACCGAAGCCCTGGCGCTCAAGCAGGAAGCGCAGGCCTTGGGGTTCGGTGTGATGGTGGGGTGCATGGTGGGATCATCGCTGTCGATGGCGCCGGCACTGTTGGTGGCCCAGGGGGCCGCGGTGGTCGATCTCGATGGGCCGCTGCTGCTGGCCAGGGATCGCGACCCGGGGCTGCACTACGATGCGATGGGGGTGCATCCCGCGCCGCCGGCACTCTGGGGTTGAGCCCCGCCAGGCTTGCCGAGAGGACCGGCAAGACGATGACCTGCAAAAACGCCAAAGCCCACGCGAGGTGGGCTTTGGCGTCGTATCTGGTGGCTACGCCCTGATTCGAACAGGGGACCCCATCATTATGAGTGATGTGCTCTAACCAGCTGAGCTACGTAGCCGTTGTGGTCACGCCTGATGTGTGACAACGGAGGCGAATACTAGCATAACCCGATGAAACGTCAACGCTTTTTTGCACGAATCCGGCCATCGGGCGGTACCGGGGCGTGGCTACCTGGCCCCAGCGGTTGGCCGCGCTCAGACGTTGAAGCGGAAGTGCATCACGTCGCCGTCCTGAACCACGTAGGCCTTGCCTTCCAGGCGCCACTTGCCGGCTTCCTTGGCGCCGTTCTCACCGCCCAAGGCGACGAAGTCGTCATAGCTGACCACCTCGGCGCGGATGAAACCTTTCTCGAAGTCGGTGTGGATCACGCCCGCCGCCTGCGGGGCGGTGGCGCCGACCTTGACCGTCCACGCCCGCACTTCCTTGACGCCTGCGGTGAAGTAGGTCTGCAGGCCCAGCAGGCCATAGCCGGCACGGATGACGCGATCGAGTCCGGGCTCTTCCATGCCCATCTCGTCGAGGAACATGGCGCGCTCTTCGTCCTCGAGCTCGGCGATCTCCGCTTCCAGCTTGTTGCATACCGGCACCACGACGGCATTCTCGCTGGCGGCGATGCGGCGCACCGTATCGAGATGGGGATTGTTCTCGAAGCCGTCTTCGTTGACGTTGGCGATGTACATCGTCGGCTTGAGTGTCAGGAAACCGAAGCTGCGTAGCTGGCGCTGCTCGTCTTCGTCCAGGCCGAAGCTGCGCAGTGGTTGCCCCTCGGCGAGATGCGGCTGGATGCGATCGAGGATCGCCTTGGTGGCGATCGCTTCCTTGTCGCCGCCCTTAACCACCCGGGTCAGACGCTGGATCGAGCGCTCCACCGCGTCGAGATCGGCCAGCGCGAGTTCGAGGTTGATGGTCTCGATATCGGCGGTGGGGTCGACCTGATTGGCGACGTGAATGACGTTGTCGTCATCGAAGCAGCGCACCACGTGGGCGATCGCGTCGGTCTCGCGAATGTTGGCCAGGAACTGGTTGCCGAGGCCTTCTCCCTTGGAGGCGCCTTCGACCAGACCGGCGATATCGACGAACTCCATGGTCGTGGGCACGACCTTCTCCGGCTTGACGATCTCGGCCAGCTTGTCGAGCCGCGGGTCCGGCATCGGCACGATGCCGGTGTTCGGCTCGATGGTGCAGAAGGGGAAGTTCTCGGCGTCGATGCCGGAGCGTGTCAAGGCGTTGAAGAGCGTCGACTTGCCGACGTTGGGCAGACCGACGATGCCGCAGTTGAATCCCATGAGCGCTTCCTGGAAAGAGAGTTCGTGACGCGTGAAAGATCGCTATTCTACTCGACCCGTGGCGTCGGCGATAACGTGTATGGCGCAGGGTCGGCTGACGGGAGCGTGGCTCAGGCGGAAAAGGCGTGCAGGCGATTCATCGCCTTGGCCCAGTGGCCGTCGAGGGCGTCGGGCAGGGTGACGACGATCTCGTCGAGCGCTGCATCGATGGCGTCGCGCTCCGTCTTGCCAGGGCGGCCGAGCACATAGTTGGTCACCAGCTTGGCGCTGCCCGGGTGGCCGATGCCGACCCGCAGCCGATGAAAGCCGTTGTGGTTGCCGAACGCGCTGATGATGTCGCGCAGGCCGTTGTGGCCGCCATGACCGCCGCCGGTCTTGTAGCGCGCCGTACCCGGGGCGATGTCGAGCTCGTCGTGAGCCACGATCACCTCGTCCGGGGCAATCTTGAAGAACTGGCACAGCGCGGCCACGGAGGCACCGCTGCGGTTCATGAAGGTGGTGGGGTTGAGCAGGTGCAGATCGTGCCCGCCCAGGCGGATCTTGGCGTAAAGACCCAGAAATTTGCGCTCGGGACGCAGCGCAGACGCTGCGTCCCTCGCGAGGCGCTCGACCAGCCAAGCGCCGGCATTGTGGCGGGTGTCTTCGTACTCCGGCCCCGGGTTGCCGAGACCGATGATCGCTTTCACGTCGCCCATGCCGTCGCCTGCTCTTGTCGCGTGCCGTGAAGCTTACGCTTCGCCTTTCGGTTCGCCGTCTTCGTCGACGCCTTCACCGGCCACTTCGTCGTCACGTGCCACGGTCGGGTGAGTCACGCTGACCACGCCGGCATCGTGCTCTTCGCCGTGGGTCAGTTCGACCAGGGTCACACCTTCCGGCAGCTTGAGGTCGGAAAGGTGAATGGTCTCGCCGAGGCCCAGGTTGGCGACGTCGACTTCGAGGTATTCCGGCAGCTTGGACGGCAGGCAGCTGATCTGGACGTCGTTGTTGAGCACGTGCAGCACGCCGCCTTCGTCCTTGACGCCCTTGCAGCTCTCTTCGTTGAGGAAGTGCAGCGGGACGTTCAGGGTCAGCTCGTGGGTCGCATCGACGCGCATGAAGTCAGCGTGGGTCACCAAGGCCTTGTACGGGTGGCGCTGGAGGTCACGGATGACAACCTGCTCGCTCTTGCCGTCGATCTGGATATCGATGATCGAGGAGAAAAGGCTTCGTCTTCGATCGCCTTGTAGAAGGCCGGCTTGTCGATGGTGATCGGCTGCGGGGCGGCTTCGCCACCGTAGATGATCGCGGCGACCTGTTCGTTCTTGCGGCGCAGGCGGCGGCTCGCACCTTTCCCCAGCTCCGTACGAACATTGGCTGTCAGGGTGTAATGGGACATGAGTTGTCACCTCTATCGATAGAAAAGGAGTACGGCACCGCCCGCGACCAGGCCGTGCCGTCTCCATTGGCGCGACTGCCCTCACGGCAGTCGCCTGTGTGTCGGCGCGCGTTACTGACCGTAGTTGCCGGTCAGTGGAACATCGCGCTGACGGATTCCTCGTTGCTGACACGGCGAATGGCTTCGGCGATCAGGCCGGCGACCGTCAGCTGACGGATCTTGCCACTGCGACGCGCAGGCTCGGAGAGCGGTATGGTATCGGCAACCACGAGTTCGTCAAGCACCGAGCCACTAATATTGTCGACCGCGGGGCCGGAGAGGATCGGGTGGGTGGCGTAGGCGACCACCCGGCGCGCCCCGTGATCCTTGAGCGCCTCGGCGGCCTTGCACAGGGTGCCGGCGGTGTCGACCATGTCATCGACTACCACGCAGGTGCGGTCCTGGATGTCGCCGATGATGTGCATCACCTGGGCCTGGTTGGCCTGCGGGCGGCGCTTGTCGATGATCGCCAGGTCGACGTTGAGCTGCTTGGCGATGGCGCGGGCGCGGACCACGCCGCCGACGTCGGGGGAGACTACCACCAGGTCGTCGTAGTTCTGGCGCTCGATGTCGTCGAGCAGGATCGGCGAGCCGTAGACGTTGTCCACCGGCACGTCGAAGAAGCCCTGAATCTGATCGGCGTGCAGATCCATGGTCATGACGCGGTCGACGCCGGCCTTGACCATCATGTCGGCGACCACCTTGGCCGAGATCGGCACGCGCGCCGAGCGCACGCGGCGATCCTGGCGGGCATAGCCGAAGTAGGGCACGACGGCGGTGATTCGGGTCGCCGAGGCGCGGCGCAGCGCGTCGACCATCAGAATCAGCTCCATCAGGTTGTCGTTGGTCGGCGCGCAGGTCGACTGCAGAATGAAGACATCCTTGCCGCGCACGTTTTCATTGATCTCGACGGCGATCTCACCGTCGCTGAACTGGCCGACCGTGGCGTGGCCGAGCCGGTTATCGAGGCACTCGGCCACTTTCGCCGCCAGGGCAGCGTTGGCGTTACCGGTGAAAACCATCAATTTAGACACGCGCGGCCACCTTTGAGAGCTGTTTGAAGGTCAGTTGGGACATTCGATCGAAGCAGAGACGAGCAAGACTGCGGCGGGAGAGCGGACGCTGACGGAGAGTGCCGAGATACCGGCGGTATGACGTCACGCACGACGACGCCAGACGCTCGAGGCGCAGGGCGGCAGTCATGGGACGACAGGAAAAGCAGCAGCGCCGGCAGGGAAGTCGTGTGGGCAGAGTGGCCATCGCGTCCCGGTTTCCGTAGGCAGGCTTGCAAAGAGTCAAGGAAGTGGCTGGGGTACCAGGATTCGAACCTGGGAATGCCGGTACCAGAAACCGGTGCCTTACCACTTGGCGATACCCCAGCAATCGTCGGCAGCGCATATTATGCGTAAAAGCGCCGACCGTTGGCTAGCCGTGGATCAAAAACCACGCTCCTGAGTGCGTCGGGCATGAGAACCCTGCACCGCGGCGCGTGACTATCGTCGTCAGGCCGATATGATCTCCAGAGCGCGATGCAGCGGGGAGCGAGCCGCGCCGCGGGCCTTGAAGATCTGCCACCCGTCGGGCGCATCGGCGATGACCGCATCGGCCGACGCTTCGTCCGCGACAGGGCAGAAGACGCAGGCGCCGGTCCCGGTGAGGAGCGCGTCACCATGGCGTGAAAGCCAGGCGAGGGCGCGGTCGACCTCGGGATAGAGCGCGCGGACGACGCTTTCGCAGTCGTTGCGCCACACCGTCTCGGGGGTGGCCCCGTCGAGTGCGAGGCGCATACTAATGGCGGTGCTGTCACGTGTCAAACCGGGATGCCCAAACACTGCCGCGGTGGAGACCGCGACCCCCGGATGAACCACCACGAACCAGCGCTCGGCCAGCGCCACCGGGATCAGACGCTCGCCCACGCCCTCGGCCCAGGCGCTGTCGCCGCGCACGAATACCGGTACATCGGCACCCAGGCCAAGGCCCAGCGCGGCGAGCCGTTCGTGCCCCAGGTCGAGCTGCCACAGCCGGTCCAGCGCGACCAGGGTGGTGGCGGCGTCGGAGCTGCCACCACCCAGCCCGCCGCCCAGTGGCAGGCGCTTGTCGAGCAGGATATCGACCCCGGCACGGCAGCCGGTCTCGTGCTGCAGCAGGCGCGCCGCCCGCACGATCAGATTCTCCTCCGCGCTGACCCCATCGAGCGCCGGGCTCAGGGTGACGGCGCCGTCGTCACGCGGGGTGAAGCTGAGGGTGTCGCCGTGGTCTAGTAGCTGGAACAGCGTCTGCAGCTCGTGATAGCCGTCGGCGCGGCGTCCGGTGATGCGTAGCAGCAGGTTGAGCTTGGCCGGGGCCGGCAGGACCCAGGGCGTCATGGTGTGGTGTCCGCCTGCCCCGGCTGCCATTCGTTGACCACCAGCAGAGCGCGAATGTCGTCATAGGTCATGACCAGGCGCCGCGGCAGCCACAGCCCGCCGGCGTAGGTCCAGTCGCGGTAGGCGATGGTCCAGCCGGCCTGACGCAGCTGCGCCGGGAAGCCCAGGTCGTCGCGGGTCTCATCGTGTGCCGCACCCGGTGCCGGCAGGCCGCGCACCCAGTAGTCGAGTGCCGAGATCGGCAGCGACCAGCCGAGCTGCTGCTGCATCAGTGCCTCCGGCGAGCTGGCCTGGAAGGTGCCGTCGCCGGTGGTCAGCTCGACCGCACCGGCGCGGCCCTCGAGCACGCTGCGCCCGGTGCCGAAGGGGCCGCTGATGAGCATGCGGTAGTGCTGCGGCGTCTGGGTCCAGTCGAGGTTGGCGCTGGTGCTGTCACGCGGGGTGCGCAGGCCCACCTTGCCCGCCACGGTCCAGGTATCGAGCGCTTCGAGCCGGCTCTGCTGGCGCTGCCAGTCGTCGGCCTGGCGCGGCGCGCTGGGGGCGGTAGTCTGACCGGCACAGCCCGCCAGCCACAGGCTCAGGGCGGCGGCGCCCAGCAGACGCCAGTGGCGTGACGCGAATGCCGAGAGAGATGACGGAGTCGCACGCGACGTGCTGGCTCGGTCAGGGGTTGGGTACGCTGGTGTCATCGGGACGTCCTGTCGAATCCGAAGCGGGTGAAGGGGTCAATCGGGGATAGCGGCTCAGCAGTGCGTCGATATCCGGATGTTCGTCGCTGGCGGCCAGGGCGCGGGCGACGAGCGCTCTGGCCTCGTCGTCGAGGCCCTTGGCGGCGAGGACTTCGGCCAGGTGCGCGGCGACTTCCTGGTCGGGCTGGCCGGCATAGGCGCGGCGCAGATAGCCCAACGCCTTGTCGCTGTCACCGCGCTTGAAGTGGACCCAGCCGAGACTGTCGAGGATCGCCGGGTTCTGCGGTTCCAGCTGGTGCGCGCGCTGAATCAGACCGAAGGCTTCGTCGTAGCGGTCGCTGTCGGTGGCGAGCGTGTAGCCGAGGGCATTGAGCGCGGCGGCGTTGTCCGGTTCGCGGGCGATGATATCGCGCAGCGTGGCGATCATGGCGTCGACATCACCCTGGGCGTAGTCACGCATCGCCCGGCTGTAGAGCAGGTCACTGTTGTCGGGGTCGCGCGCGAGGCTGTCGGCGAGCAGGGCGTCGGCGCGGGCGCTGTCATCGACGGCGTCCAGCGCCTGCACGCCGATCTGGGTCAGCAGCGCGCGCTGACGTGGGTGGCGCAGGCTCTCGATGCGTAAGAAGTTCTCGGCGTCGTCGAGGCGTCCGGCCGCGACCAGCATCTGTACCGCCAGTGCCCGGGATTCGGCAAAGCCTGGACCCGGTGGCACCTGGCGATAGTAGAGCAGGGCATTGTCGGGCTCGTCCTGGGACTCGGCGATGGTACCCAGCAGCAGATAGGCAGCCGGCGGCGTGGCGTCGCGGTCGAGCAGCGGCAGCAGCAGGCGCTTCGCCGGGTCGAGGGCGCCGGCCTCGAGATAGAGCTGAGCCAGCCCCAGGCGCAGACTGGGGGTGTTGTCGTGCGCGGCCAGCAGCTGATTCACCTGGATCTCGGCGGCGTCGAGATCGCCGGCGGCGATCTCAGCCTGGGCCAGGGCCAGCACGAAGCGGGCGTCATCCGGAGCCAGGGCCTGGCCGCGCCGGGCCAGCGCTGCGGCCTGGGCATTGTCGCCGGACTCGATGGCGATCTGGGCGCGGGTCAGCCACAGCAGCGGCTCGGCAGCGTGGGTGCGGGTCAGTCGGGCCAGACGTTGCTGCGCCACATCGGCCTCGCCGCTGGCCGCTTCCAGCCGTGCCATGGCCAGTTGGGCGTCGAGCTGGGTCGGATGCGTGGCGAGAAACGCCTGCAGCTGGTCGCGCAGCGGTGACAGCGGCGTGTGTGCCTCGATCGCCAGTTCGACCAGCTCGAGCAGGCGCGCCGGCTGCCCGTCTCGGGCCAGCTCGAGGCGGTGACGCAGCGCGCCGGGCCAGTCGCCGCGATCGATGGCGATGCCCGAGAGCAGCTCCTCCGGGGCGCTGTCGTCGGGGGCGTACTGCTGCCAGCGCGAGGCCGTGGTGGCGAGCAGACCGGTGTCGTCGGTGTAGCGCGCGGCGAGCGTAGCGCGCTCGGCCAGTGCCGCACTGCGATAGCGTTCGGCAGCGGCCAGGTAGCCGGTGGCCGCACGGTGAAAGTCGCCGCGCTGCCCGGCCATCTCCGACAGCAGCACCTGCGAAAGACCTGCGGCGTCGAAGCCGCGGGTGATCGGCGGCGCCGAGGCCATGGGATCGCCAACAGGGGCAGCGGTGTCGGCCGACATGCTCTGACAGCCGGCCAGCAGAGCCGCGCAGCCGGCGGCGTATAACAGACGTTTGGGCATGCCGTCCTCGGGATCAGTCGATCGACTCAGCATAACGGCTGGCGGTCGCGGGTCAATCTCGACGCATCACCCGGGCTCGGGGGGGGCGTGCGGCAATGACGCAGGGAGCAGAGACGGGTTGCCTGCTAAGTGTCCTTCGGCTGTGCTAAAATGGCGCAGCCGTCGACGGCGGCGGGCAGGATATGCCGAAGTGGCAAGCGCGCGGGCCGCGACCTGACATCGCCGAATCCGCTCACCCGCCCGCTGGCCTGAGACGACAGGTGGCGATGGTGCCTCGACCTCTTGCAAGATTTTTGACCGTGATTTCATGACGCTGCTAGCTCTGGGTATCAATCACAAGACCGCCGCGGTCGACGTGCGCGAGCGCGTCGCCTTTTCGCCGGCGCAGCTCGAATCCGCGCTGACGCAGCTGCGGGCGCTGCCTGATGTGCGCGAAGCGGCGGTGCTGTCGACCTGCAACCGCACCGAGCTCTACTGCATCACGGTGGACGACGGCGAGCGTCAACTGGTGGAGTGGCTCGGCGACTTCCACGGCATGCCGGCCAAGGACCTGTTGAGCTGCGCCTACCACTATCATGAGCGCGAGGCTGCTCGTCATCTGATGCGGGTCGCCGCGGGCCTCGATTCGATGGTGCTGGGCGAGCCGCAGATTCTCGGCCAGCTCAAGGATGCCTACCAGATCGCACGGCAGCACGCCGGACTCGGCAGCGAGCTGGAGCGGCTGTTCCAGCAGACCTTCTCGATCGCCAAGCAGGTGCGCACCGAGACCTCGATCGGCGAGAACCCCGTCTCGGTGGCCTACGCCGCGGTCAGCCTGGCGAGCCGCATCTTCGATGATTTCGGCCGCGCCCGGGCGCTGCTGATCGGCGCCGGTGAGACCATCGAGCTGGTCGCCCGGCACCTGCGCGAGGCGGGGATCATGGGGCTGACCGTGGCCAACCGCACCCTGCCGCGGGCGCAGGCGCTGGCCGAGACCTGCGGTGCCAGGGCGATCGAATTGAGCGATATTCCCCATGCGCTGGAACAGGCCGACATCGTCATCGCCTCCACCGCCAGCGAGCTGCCGATTCTGGGCAAGGGCATGGTCGAGCGCGCGCTCAAGGTGCGGCGCCACCGGCCCATGTTCATGGTCGACATCGCGGTGCCGCGGGACATCGAGCCCGAGGTGGGCGATCTCGCCGATGTCTTCCTCTACAGCGTCGATGACCTGCAGCAGGTGATCGCCGAGAACCGGCGTCACCGCGAGGTGGCGGCGCGTCAGGCCGAGGCGCTGATCGAACACGGCGTGGAGCAGTGGCTGCACGAGCGTCGGGTGCGCGGTGCCGGCGATCTGATCCGGCGCTACCGCCAGCACGGCGAATCGCTGCGCGAGGCCGCCGAGCGCGAGGCGCTGGCCCAGCTGGCCCGTGGCGAGGACCGGAAGCGGTGATCAAACGCCTCTCGCACCAGCTCGCCAACAAGCTGATGCATGGCCCTACGCTGCGTCTGCGTGAAGCCTCCGGGCAGTCCCGCCAGGAATCATTCAGGCCGCCGACAGTTTGTTGGTCGGCGCCCCCGCCACGACACAGGACTCGGTATGAAAAGACAGGGATGGGCATGAAAGCGTCTCTACGCGAACGACTGGACGCCTTCCGTGACCGTTTCGAGGAACTCTCCGCGCTGCTCTCCGAGCCCGAGGTGATCGCTGACCAGCCGCGCTTTCGCGACTACTCCCGCGAGTACGCCGAGCTCGAGCCGCTGGTCGGGGCCTGGCGCGACTACTGTCGCACCGAGGGCGATATCGAAGCGGCGGAACAGATGCTCAAGGACAGCGACCCCGAGATGCGCGAGCTGGCCGAGGAGGAGTGGCACGCCGGGCGTGCCAGCCTCGCCGCCCAGGAAGAGACCCTCAAGCGCCTGCTGGTGCCCAAGGACCCGGACGACGGCAGCGACGTCTTCCTCGAGATCCGCGCCGGCACCGGTGGTGACGAGGCCGCACTCTTCGCCGGCGATCTGTTCCGGATGTACTCGCGCTACGCCGAGCGCCGCGGCTGGCGCATCGAGGTGGTCAGCGCCAGCCATGGCGAGCAGGGCGGTTACAAGGAGCTGATCGCCCGGGTCAAGGGTGACAGCGTCTACGCCGTGCTCAAGTTCGAGTCCGGCGCGCATCGCGTGCAGCGGGTCCCGGCGACCGAGTCCCAAGGGCGAATCCACACCTCCGCCTGCACCGTGGCAGTGATGCCGGAGGCCGACGCGGTCGGCGACGTCGACATCAACGCCAACGACCTGCGCGTGGACACCTTCCGCTCCAGCGGTGCCGGCGGCCAGCACGTCAACACCACCGACTCGGCGATCCGTATCACCCACCTGCCCACGGGTCTGGTGGTGGAGTGCCAGGAGGAGCGCAGCCAGCACAAGAACCGCGCCAAGGCGATGTCGCTGCTGGCGGCGCGGCTCAAGCAGGCCGCGGTCGACTCCCAGCGCCAGCAGCAGGCCGATACCCGACGCTCGCTGGTGGGCTCGGGGGATCGCAGCGAGCGTATCCGCACCTACAATTTCCCCCAAGGGCGGCTCACCGACCACCGCATCAACCTGACGCTCTACAAGCTGGGTGAGGTGATGGCCGGCGATCTCGACGAAGTGGTGCAGCCGCTGGTCAACGAGTATCAGGCCGACCAGCTGGCGGCACTGCAGGGCGAGGCGTGACCGCCGACGAGGCGCTGCGTCAGGCGACCCGGCGCCTGAGCGCCTCGCCCAGCGCGCGGCTGGATGCCGAGGTGCTGCTGATGCACGCCCATGGGGTGGATCGCACCTGGCTCTACACCTGGGGCGACCGCGAGCTGCCGGCCGAGAGTGTGGCGCGCTTCGAGGCGCTGGTCGAACGCCGCGTGGCGGGCTGGCCGGTCGCCTATCTGACCGGGCGACGCGAATTCTGGGGGCTCGAGCTGGATACCTCGCCGGCCACGCTGATTCCGCGTCCGGATACCGAGCGGCTGGTCGAGGCGGCGCTGGCGGTCGCGACGACGGCCCGGGGTACGCTGCTCGATCTCGGCACCGGCACTGGCGCGGTGGCGCTCGCCTTTGCCAGTGAGCGCCCCGGCTGGCGGGTGCTGGGAGTCGACGTCGAGTCCGAGGCGGTGGCGCTGGCCAGCGCCAATGGCACGCGCCTGGGCTAGCCAATGCGCGTTTCGTCGAGAGCGACTGGTTCGATGCGCTGGCCGGGGAGCGTTTTGCGATCATCGTCTCCAACCCGCCCTATATCGATGCCGATGACCCCCATCTGGGCCGCGATGACGTACGCTTCGAACCGCGCCGGGCGCTGGTCGCTGCGGACGCGGGGCTGGCCGATCTTCGCGCGCTGGTGGCGAGTGCTCCGGCTTTTCTCGAGCCCGGCGGGGCTATGGCTTGAGCACGGCTATACCAGGCGGGTGTGGTGCGTGCGCTCCTCGGCGACGCGGGCTACGGCCAGATCGCCTCGCTCACCGACCTGGGCGGGCACGAGCGTGTCAGCGGCGGCCGCTGGGGCTGAAACCTGGCGGCAAGCCGGGGATGACGCGCTAGCCTCTATCCACCCGGCCTCTATTCCCCACTCTCCATTCCCCACTCTCCATTCCCTACACCTATCTCCGACCGTTGCTGATACAGCGTTTTCTCAAGTCCTGCGCGCGCCTGGAGCTGGCATGTGACATCGTGTTAGTAATAGTGCCCCCTTACCCGTAAGCGCCGTTGGCTGGCGTCGCCATCTTGGATGGCAGGGCCTGCCGGCTGTTGCCGCGCGCGGCGGTTGGGAGACTCGTCACGTTACCTTTCACCGGCTTGGAACAACGACAGCAATGAAAGCCAAATCACGATCGCTGGACCGGATCGATCTCAATATTCTGCGCTGCCTGCAGGAGAATGCGCGCATCTCCTACGTCGACCTGGCAGCCCAGGTTGGGCTCTCCACCACGCCCTGCCTGGAGCGGGTCAAACGGCTGGAGAAGGCGGGCATCATCCGCGGTTACAAGGCGGTGCTCGATCCCGCGGCCCTGCGCGCCAACCTGCTGGTGTTCGTCGAGATCAGCTTGACCACGCAGTCACCCTCGGTGTTCGACGAATTTCGTCGCGCGGTGGCCAAGCTGCCGCAGATCCAGGAGTGTCATCTCGTCTCCGGGCAGTTCGATTACATTCTCAAGTGCCGTATTCCCGAGATGTCGGCCTACCGCCAGTTGCTGGGCGATGTGGTGCTGACCCTGCCCGGCGTGAAAGAATCCAAGAGCTACGTGGTCATGGAAGAGGTCAAGGAGGAGCTGGCACTGCCGATCCCCGACTCGACCGGCTGGAAGAGAAGTAGCCCGTCCGCTGGCGCGGCACGGGCGCCAGGGGATGAACGATGAACGATGAAGCACTGCTGCGTTACAGCCGCCATATCATGCTCGACGAGATCGAATCGAGGGGCAGCAGCGTCTGCTCGATGCCCATGTGTTGATCGTGGGGGCCGGCGGGCTGGGGTCACCGGCGGCGCTTTACTGGCCAGCGGGGGTGGGGCGGCTGAGCATCGCCGATGACGACCACGTCGAACTCTCCAATCTGCAGCGTCAGATCGCGCATACCCAGGCCAGTCTGGGCGAATCCAAGGCCCGCTCGGCGTGCGCCGCGGCGCGTGCGCTCAATCCGGATTGCCAGGCGCAGCCGCTGTCAACGCGCTTGAGCGGCGAGGCGCTGCTCGCCGCGGTCACCGAGGCTGACCTGGTGCTCGACTGCACCGACCGCTTCAGCAGCCGCTTCGCCATCAACCGCGCCTGCGTGACGAGCCGTACGCCGCTGATCAGCGGCGCCGCGATCCGCTTCTCGGGCCAGCTGGCGGTGTTCGACCACGCCGACGACAGCCCCTGCTACGCTTGCCTCTACGGCGAGCAGGGAGACGACGAGGCGCTGAGCTGCGCCGAGAGCGGGGTTATCGCGCCGCTGGTCGGAGTGATCGGTAGCTTCCAGGCGCTGGAGGCGCTCAAGTGGCTGAGCGCGCGCCGGCCGAGTGCACCGCGGGCTCTCCACCTTCGATGCGCTCAACGGCGAGTGGCGCCACTTCGCGCTGCCGCGGGACCCGGCCTGTCCGGTGTGCGCGCCGCGCTGAGGGTGCCGCCTCAGCGGTTGGGCAGGGTCAGCGCGCCCAGCCAGCGCTCGACCTCGGCACTCTCCGCCGGGCGCTGAAGATAGCGGCCAAGGAAGCGGCGCCAGGTGGCGCTGCGCCACTGCGGCAGACGGCGGGCGAAGACCTCGAGATCGCGGCGCTTCTCGCGGCCGGCGTTGAGCAGCGGGCGTGACTTCTCCAGGTCGATGAAGCGGGCCTCGAAGCCGGTGGGCGCGTCTGCTGCCGGGCGCAGGAAGACGTGCTTGGCATACAGGCTGCCGTGGCGCCAGCGGCGGCGGTGCAGGGTACCGAGCAGGTCGGCGCAGGTGTCGACGATGGCGTCCCGGGTGGCTGGCTCGAGCGTCTCCCAGTGGGCATGATGCTCGATCATGTCGGTGTAGCCGCTCAGTGCTGGGGTCACCAGAATCGCCTGCCAGCGTCCGTCGCGACGTCGTTCCTCGAAGTAGGCGCTCTCCAGCGCGGGAATACCGAGGCGCTGGAAGGCTGCGATTGCGCGCTTCGCGGGCGAAGGTGGGCTCGCCCCAGGGGCGGCTCAGGCTGCGCCCGAGATGATTGGTCTGGCGCTTGAGGAAGAAGTCCCGCGGTGGCAGTCCGGGGGCCTCCAGGGTCATGCGACACACCTCCGAGTGGCCGCCACGTTCCAGATTGGGCGCGTCCACCGGCGTCAGCGATAGCGACCAGAGGGCGTCGAAGTCGTTTAGCTCGTGGGCGGCAAAGTAGGGGCGAGCGTCGGCGGAGAGGAAGCGTTTCACGGGCATTCTCGAACTTGTGGCCAGGGCGGGGCGTGGTATCGTCGATGGCGCGACGGCGGCACGCCATACCACGCGATGTCATCCGATATTAACATTTCGTTTAAGCGGCGCTTAATCTTTCGCGCCTCTCGATGCCGATACGCGAGTCGTCGATGCGAGACCGTATAACGATGTGCGCGGGCCGCGACGCGGCGCTTTCCTTCCCACTGGTGGAGTTCGATGCCTTGATCACAGCCCAGACCACGGCCCAGGCGCCGCTTTCCTACTACCGGGCGAGTCGCCAGGTCGATCTCGCCCCACCGCGCCGCTCCGGGGGGAGGTCAAGGCGGATGTCTGCGTGATCGGCGGCGGCGTCACCGGCTGCTCGGCGGCGCTGCATCTGGCCGAGCGCGGCTACCGGGTGGTCCTGCTCGAAGCGGGGGAGATCGGCCACGGGGCCTCTGGGCGCAGCGGCGGCCAGATCCTGCCCGGCTTCGGCACCGAGATGCCGGTGATCGACAAGGCGGTGGGGCGTGATGCGGCGCGGCGGCTCTGGTCAATGAGCTGCGGCGGTGCGTCTGACCCGGACACTGATCGAGACCCACGCGATTCCCTGCGATCTGCGCTGGGGCTACGTGCATGCGGCGGTCAAGCCGCGCCACCTGAAGGCAATGCGCGAGCACGCCGATTACATGGCGCGAACCTTCGACTACCACGGCGAGCAGTGGCTCGACCGCGAGGCGCTGGCCGCCCACGTGCGCACCCCGCGCTATTTGGGCGGGCTCTACGATGCCGGTGGGGCCACCTGCACCCGCTCAACTACACCCTGGGGCTAGCCCGTGCCGCCCAGCGCGCCGGGGCCGAACTGCATCCTGACAGCCGTGCTCTCGATGTGATCCAGGGCGACCGGCCTCGGGTCACCACTGCGGCCGGCGAGGTGCGTTGCGATGCCGTGGTGGTCGCCGGCAACGCCTATCTGGGCAACCTGGTACCGGCGCTGACCGGGCGTATCATGCGCGTGGCCAACTACATCATCGCCACCGAGCCGCTGGGCGAGACCCGGGCGGCGAGTCTGCTGCCCAGCGATGCCGCGGTCTCGGACGCCAACTTCGTGCTCGACTACTACCGCCTCTCCGCCGACCGCCGGCTGCTCTACGGCGGTGAGGTGAGCTATACCGGGCGCGAGCCGCGCGGGCTCGATCGGCGCATGCGTGACAAGATGCAGGCGCTGTTTCCGGCGCTGCGCGGCGTCGGCATCGACTATCGCTGGGGCGGCGATGTCGGCATCACCCTGAATCGTGCCCCCGACCTGGGCCGGATCGGCCGCAACCTCTACTACGCCCAGGGATACTCCGGCCACGGTATGGCCCTGGCCGGCCTCGCCGGGCAGATTCTGGCCGAGGCGATCGGCGGGCAGTTCGAGCGTTTCGACGACTTCGCCGCCATTCGCCATCGCCACTTCCCCGGTGGCGAGCGCTGGCGAGTGCCGCTGCTGGCGTTGGCGACGACTTTCTATCGGCTGCGCGATCGTCTCTGAGACGGAACCGCTGAGAGGCTCCCACTGGACGGCCGCGGACGGCACTCGGTTGGCAGCGAGCGTCGAGTGCGGGGCTTGTCAGGCGCTGCCCGGGTTGCTGCGGTAGTCGCGGATCATCAGGTGCAGGACGTGCATCAGCCTTGCCGCCCCCGGCGAGAGGCGGCGCTCGCGCAGGCTGATCAGGCCGTAGGGTTGCACGCTCAGCGCCTCGGGCGAGGGCAGGGTGGCGAAGCGCGGCTGGGCGCAGAGCAGCTCGGCGACCTCCTGGGTCGTCACCGTGATCGCCTCAGACTTGTCGACCATCGCCAGCGCCATGTAGATGTCCGGGGTGTTGATGATGCGCTCGGGGGGCGCGACACCGAAGTGCAGAAACAGGTGCTCCACCCGCTGACGCATGAGTGAGCCGGTCGGCTGCAATACCCAGGGGTAGTCGCGCATGGCGCTCAGCGCCGGCGCCTCGACGCGGGTCAGCGGATGGTCATGGCGGCAGATGAAGCACAGCGCCTCCTCGCCGATCTCCTCGAATACGAAGTCGCCCGCGGGCAGGGCGCTGGGAATGCGCGCGATGGCGAAGTCGAACTCGCCGTCGCGCAGTCGCGGCACCAGGTTGTGGCTGACATCGACATCGATGTTGACCTGCAGGTGCGGGCTGTCGCGGTGTACGCGCTCGACCGCGCTGGCGAGCAGAGTGACCGCCGGCGCCAGCACCGTGCCCACCGATACCGTCCCGGCGTTGCCGGCGCTGAAGGCATTGAGCTCGTCGCCGGCCTGGGCCAGCGAGGTGAACATGCTGCGGGCGTGGCGGATCAGGATCTCGCCGTACCAGTTGGGCGTCACGCCGCGAGCGTGGCGCTCGAACAGGCTGACGCCGAGCTGGCCTTCGATATCGCCGAGAAGCTTGGAGGCGGCGGGCTGGCTCATGCCCAGCTGTGCCGCCGCGCGGTGCAGGTTGCGGCACTCATCGAGCGTCACGAACAGCTGCAGGTGGGCGGAACTTGAGCCGTGCTTCAGGAACCAGTCGGCGGGTAGCGGGGCCTCGGGTCGGGATTTCATGCGCTGGGTGATGCCTCCATTCGACGTTTTACCGATAGCGATCGCCGCCTGGCACAGGCTCAATCGGCGCGACGACCCGTCGGCGGCCCCGGTCGCCGCGGATTCTCTCTGCCACAGGAGTCTCAGCCCCCATGTCCTTGCCTGCCAACATCCAGCGCACTGATTTCGGCACCCTGCCCGATGGGCGCCCGGTCAGCTGCTATCGGATCACCAACGAAAGCGGCATCGAGCTACGGGTGATCGACTACGGCGGCATCATCCTCTCGCTGAAGACACCGGACCGTGATGGGCGGCTCGACGATATCGTGCTCGGCTTCGATTCGCTGGCCGATTATCTCTCGCCGGCCTACCGTCAGGCCAACCCCTACTTTGGTGCCCTGATCGGACGCTACGCCAATCGTATCGGCGGCGCCGAATTCAGTCTGGAGGGCCAGCGCTACCGGCTGGTGAGCAATGACGGCGGTAACTCGCTGCATGGTGGTGACCCGGGGTTCGATCGCTGCCTATGGCGCGCCGAGACCTTCGTCGAGGCCCGCGGCAGCGGCCTGGTGCTGAGCCGTGTCAGCGACGATGGCGAGGCGGGCTATCCGGGGCGACTGAGTGTGCGGGTCAGCTATCTGTTGGGCGATGACGATAGCCTCGAGATCGCCTACCACGCCGAAACCACCCGGGCGACCCCGGTCAATCTGACCCAGCACAGCTACTTCAACCTGCGCGGCGAGGGCAGCGGTGATGTGCTCGACCACCGGCTGATGTTGGCGGCCAGCGCCTTTACCCCGGTCGACGAGCAGTTGATTCCCAGCGGCGAGATCGCGCCGGTGGCGGGCACACCCTTCGATTTCACCACGCCGACGGCGATCGGCGCGCGCTCGCGCCAGCGCCATCCGCAACTGGTCCGGGCCGGCGGCTATGATCACAATTTCGTGCTCGATGGCGGTGACGCCGACGACCACGGTCTCAGATTCGCCGCACGGGTGATCGAGCCCGAGAGTGGCCGGGTGCTGGAGGTCGCCACCAGCGAGCCGGGCATCCAGTTCTACGCTGGCAACGCCCTCGACGGCACGCTCAAGGGCAAGGCCGGCCAGCCTTACCGGCAGCACGCCGGGCTGGCGCTGGAGACCCAGCACTTTCCCGATTCACCGCACCGGCCCGACTTCCCCAATACGATCCTGCAGCCGGGTGAGGTTTACCGTTCGCGCACCCGCTATCGCTTCTCCTGCCTCGACGCTTCCACCTGATGGTTGGCGTCGCGACGCTTCTTCGGCCCGGGGCGACCTCAGCCAGCGCCGGCGGGGTGTGGCGATCCGCGCCGCGCTGCTCGGCGTTAGTTGACGCTGTTAACGAAAGTCGCGGAAGACTTTAGTCTGGCGCCATCGACACTGTGCAGACGGCGGCCCCGCGCCGCGTCTCGTGTCTCTCTCGCTGGATATTCATTTGCGTATCGCAAATCGCGATCCTTGTTATTAGTTGGTTATTGCGGCAGCGCTTATCGTCGAGCGCGTACGGCGCCGGCTCCCGGCGCGCCAAGAATGACAACCACGCGCCCACGAGGGCAGGGAGAGAGTCGCATGAATCGCAAGGTCATACCGTCGCTGCTGGCGCTGGGCGTCAGCCTGAGCCTGTGTCTCACGCCTGCGCTGGCGCAGGATGAGGTCAAGATCGGTTTCATCGTCAAGAAGCCGGAGCAGGCGTGGTTCATCAATGAGCAGGATGCAGCGACCAAGCTCGGCCAGGAGAAGGGCTTCGAGGTGGTGCGGCTGGCCGGCGAGGATGGCCAGCAGGTGCTGAGCGCGATCGACAATCTCAACTCCCAGGGGGCGCAGGGGTTCGTGATCTGCCCGCCGGACGTTCGCCTGGGGCCGGCGATCGCCAACCGTGCCAAGCAGTACGGCATGAAGGTGGTGACCGTCGACGACCAGTTCCTGGGCGCCGACGGCAAGCCGATGGCGGACGTGCCCCACCTGGGCATGTCGGGCTACAAGATCGGGCGCCAGGTAGGCGAGGCGATCGCCGCCGAGATGCAGCGGCGCGGCTGGGACCCGCAGGAGGTGGCGGCGCTGCGTATCAGCAACAACGAGCTGCCCACCGCCAAGGCGCGTACCGACGGCGCCACCGACGCGCTGCTCGATGCCGGCTTCGTCGAGCAGAACATTTTCGATGCACCGCAGCAGAACACCGACACCAGCAGTGCCTTCGCTGCCGCCTCGCCGGTGCTCTCCAAGAACGGTCGCTTCGAACACTGGGTGATCTACGCCCTCAACGAGGAGAGCGTGCTCGGCGGCGTGCGCGCCAGCGAACAGTACGGCCTCTCCCCGGAGCAGGTGATCGGCGTGGGCATCAACGGTTCGGGGGCGGCCTTTGCCGAGTTCTCGCGCCAGAAGCCGACTGGCTTCTACGGCACCGTAGCGGTGAGTTCGACCATGCATGGGCGCCAGAGCGCCGACAATCTCTACACCTGGATCACCCAGGACAAGAAACCCCCGGCCAATACCGAAACCACCGGCACGCTGATGACCCGCGACAACTGGCAGCAGGTGCGCGAGGACCTGGGGCTCTGAGCGCGTGACGCGGCAGTGCCCTCGGGCACCGCCGCGGCCGCTGCCAGCGATCCCTGCATTGCCTTTCAGTGTTTTCCCGGCGGTCTTCAAGGCCGCGACCAGGAGAGTCGAGATGGCGAATTCCCCAGCCTATCTGCGCGTCGAGGGCGTCACGGTGACCTTTCCCGGGGTCAAGGCCCTCGATGCGGTCAGCTTCGAGGCCCGCCGTGGCGAAGTGCACGCGCTGATGGGTGAGAACGGCGCGGGCAAGTCGACCCTGCTCAAGGTGCTCAGCGGCGTCAACAAGGTCACCGACGGCGCCCTGTGGATCGACGGCGAGCGCCACGTATTCGCCAACGCCCGCGAGGCGCTCGACTGCGGGGTGGCGATCATCTACCAGGAGCTGACGCTGTCGCCCAACCTCTCGGTGGCCGAGAACCTGCTGCTGGGCCAGCTGCCGGTGCGCTACGGCATGGTCGACCGGCGCGCCCTGCGTCGGCGAGCGCTGGCCATTCTCGAGGAGCTGGGCGAGGGCGCCATTCACCCTGCGACCAAGGTTCGCGAGCTCTCCATCGGCCAGCAGCAGATGATCGAGATCGGCCGCGCGCTGCTGCGCGATGCACGCATCATCGCCTTCGACGAGCCCACCAGCTCGCTGTCGGTGCAGGAGACGCGCCACCTCAAGCGTATCGTGTCGCGGCTGCGCGACGAGGGCCGGGTGGTGCTGTATGTCACCCACCGCATGGAGGAGGTGTTCGAGATGTGCGATGCGGTCACGGTGTTCCGTGACGGCCGCCATATTCGGACCCATCCGACCCTCGACGGGCTCGACCACGACACCCTGGTCAGCGAGATGGTGGGGCGCGAGATCGAGGATGTCTACGGCTATCGCGCGCGTCAGCAGGGCGAGGTGCTGATGCGCCTGGAGGGGCTCGCGGGCCGCGGCGTGCGTGCTCCGGTGTCGCTGGAGATCCACCGCGGTGAGGTGCTGGGGCTGTTCGGGCTGGTCGGCGCCGGACGCAGCGAACTGATGCGCCTGGTCTGCGGTGCCGAGCGCGCCTCGGCGGGGCAGGTGGTGTTCGCCGGCGAGGCGCGACGTTTCGCCAGCGCCCGGGCGGCGATTCGTGCCGGCATCGCGATGTGCCCCGAGGATCGCAAGTCCCAGGGCATCTTTCCGGTCGCCAGCGTCGCCGACAATCTCAATATCAGCTGCCGGCGTTTCTTCCGCCGCTGGGGCGTGTTCCGCCATGTTGCCCGCGAGACCGAGAACGCGCGCCACTATATTCGCCAGTTGCGGATCAAGACGCCCGGGCCGCGTACGCCGATCGCCAATCTCTCCGGTGGCAACCAGCAGAAGGTGATCCTGGCGCGCTGGCTGGCCGAGCAGATCGAGCTGTTCGTGATGGATGAACCGACCCGCGGCATCGACGTCGGCGCCCGGCGCGATATCTACGCGCTGCTCTACGATCTCGCCGAGCAGGGCAAGAGCGTGCTGGTGATCTCCAGCGACCTCGCCGAGGTGAGCTCGATCTGCGACCGCATCGGGGTGATGCGCGACGGCGAACTGATCGAGGTGGTCCCGCGCGAGGAGGCCACCCCTGAGCGCCTGCTCGGCCTGGCGCTACCGGCGTGAGCTGCGGTCCAACTGAGCACGCCGCTGGCGGTCTCTATCGACCTTTTTCGTTCCAGAGGATGACCCCGCATGTCCAGTGACAAACTCGTCTCCCAGGCAGCGCCGGCCGCGGTGGGCCGGCGCGGGCTGCCCAAGCCGCTGCGCACCCTGCTCGACACCTCGGGGCTGATCGCAGTGTTCGTGCTGCTGTTCATCGGCCTCTCGGTGCTGGTGCCGGACTTCCTGACCGGGCGCAACATCGTCGGCCTGCTGCTCTCGGTGACCCTGATCGGCACTATCGCCACCACCATGATGATGGTGCTGGCGCTGGGTGAGGTGGATCTGTCGGTCGCCTCGATCGTTGCCTTTGCCGGCGTGGTGGCGGCGATGGTCACCTCCAATACCGGCAGCGTGACTGTCGGTGTGCTGGTCGGGATCGCCGCCGGGGCCGCGGTGGGCGCCTTCAACGGCTTCGTGGTGGCGCGCTTCGGTATCAATTCGCTGATCGCCACCCTGGCGGCGATGGAGTTCGTGCGCGGGCTGGCCTACATCACCTCCGGCGGCGATGCGGTGATGATCACCGTGCCCGGCTTCTTCGACCTCGGCAGTGCCGCCTTCCTTGGCCTGACCCTGCCGGTATGGACCATGATCGCCTGCTTCGTGGTGTTCGGCGTGGTGCTCAACCTGACCGCCTTCGGCCGTAATACTCTGGCCACCGGCGGCAATGCCGAGGCCGCGGCGCTGGCCGGGGTCAACGTACGCCGGCTCAAGATCACCGTGTTCGCGCTGCAGGGGCTGGTGGCGGGTATCGCCGGTGTTCTGCTCACCTCACGCATGGGGCTGGGCGACCCCAATACGTCCCAGGGGTTGGAGCTGGCGGTGATCTCGGCCTGCGTACTGGGCGGGGTCTCGCTCTCCGGCGGGGTCGCCTCGATCACCGGGGTGCTGGTGGGGGTATTGATCATGGGCTGCGTGCAGAACGCCATGGGGCTGCTCAACGTCCCGACCTTCTATCAATACCTGGTACGCGGCGCGATCCTGCTGCTGGCGGTGATGTTCGATCGCTGGAAACAGGCGCGAAGGGCGGGGTGAGCGGCGACGATCTGGCCTACGACTTTGGTCTCCGGTGCCTCGACTTTGGTCTGGGTAGCTCCAGCCGCCACGGTGGGACGCGGCAGACGGGGTGCCGGTTTTGCAAGATTGATATTAAAAAATATATCTAAATAAGCCTAAATTGCTATTAGTTGGTTATTGATCTCCGCCCGTAACGTGCAGGCTTCCACGCCAAGACGCCCGGGCCACCGCCCGGGCCCGTGAGGAGGAGTTCATGCAAGAGAGCGCACAGGCGGCTTCGGGATTGTCGACCCTGGGCCTGATGGGGATCGCGGCGCTGGCTATCGCCATCCTGCTGGTGCTGATCATTCGGGTACGACTGCATCCGTTCTTCGCCTTGGTGATCGTCAGTATCGGCACCGCGCTGGCGACCGGTATCTCGGTCGCCGACCTGCTGCCGACGCTGCTCGGCGGTTTCGGCAAGACGCTGGGTAATGTGGCGCTGTTGATCGGCTTCGGGGCGGTGCTCGGCCGTCTGGTGGCGGTTTCCGGCGGGGCACGGGTGCTGGCCGACACGCTGATTCGTCTGTTCGGGCGTGACAAGGCCCCGTTGGGGCTGTCGATCGCGTGTCTGCTGTTCGGCTTTCCGATCTTTCTCGACGCCGCCTTCGTGGTGATGCTGCCAGTGATCTACTCGGTGGCCCGCGAGCTCAAGGCCTCGCTGCTGCTCTATGGCTTGCCGGCCGCCGGCGCCTTTCTGGTCATGCATGCGCTGATGCCGCCGCATCCGGGGCCGGTGGCCGCGGCGGTGTTTTTGCACGCGGATATCGGTCAGGTGCTGTTCGTGGCGCTGCTGGTGGGGCTGCCGACCTGGTATCTCATGGGCTATCGGCTGTCGCTGTTCCTGGCCCGTCGCGCCCCCTTCCAGCGTGTGCCCGATCTGATGGGGGGCGAGCAGGAGCAGGTCCCTGCGGCCCGTCGCCCGGCATTTGCCACCGTGCTGCTGGTACTGTTGCTGCCGCTGGCGCTGATCTTTCTCAACACCGGGCTGTCGACGCTGGCCCAGAGTGGGGCGATCGCCGCCGATGGCGCCCTGGTGCACGCGCTGATGCTGATCGGCGAGACGCCGATCGCGATGCTCATCAGCACCTGTGTGGCGATGTGGCTGCTGGTGCTGCGTTCACGCGAGCGCGGCGCGATGGAGTCGATCAACGAGATCGTCGAGCAGGCGCTGGCACCGGTCTGCAGCATCATCCTGATCACCGGGGCCGGGGGCATGTTCGGCGGGGTGCTGACGGCCAGCGGCATAGGCGATGCGCTGGCGGACAGTCTGCAGACGCTGGGTATGCCGGTGATCCTCGCCGGCTACGTGATCGCCGCGGTGATCCGTGTTGCCCAGGGCTCGGCCACCGTGGCCGGCACCACCGCCGCCGGCATCATGGCCCCGGTGGTCCTCGCCGACCCTTCGCTGGCCGGGCTGCCGGCGGCCTGCATCACCGTGGCGATCGTCGCCGGCGCGATCGGCTATTCGCACGTCAACGATTCCGGTTTCTGGCTGGTGGGGCGTTTTCTCGCCGTCGATACCAAGACCATGCTCAAGACCTGGACCGTGATTTCCACCGCGATCTCGCTGCTGGCCTTCGCCCTGGCCTGGTTGCTGTTCGCGGCACTGTAGGCACGACCCTGACACGTACTAGACCCTGCGGGGCCGCGTTGCCGGCCCCGGCGGACCAAGGAGAGACGAGATGAGCGATGCTGGCGACAAGACCCCGCGACTGCGCTCCGCGGAGTGGTTTGGCCGGGCCGACAAGAACGGCTTCATGTACCGTAGCTGGATGAAGAATCAGGGCATTCCGGATCATGAGTTCCAGGGCAAGCCGATCATCGGCATCTGCAACACCTGGTCGGAACTGACGCCCTGCAACGCCCATTTCCGCAAGCTCGCCGAGCACGTCAAGCAGGGCGTGCTCGAGGCGGGGGGCTATCCGGTGGAGTTCCCGGTGTTCTCCAACGGCGAGTCCAACCTGCGGCCCACGGCGATGTTCACCCGCAATCTGGCGAGCATGGACGTCGAGGAGGCGATCCGCGGCAACCCCATCGACGGCGTGGTGCTGCTGGTGGGCTGCGACAAGACCACCCCGGCACTGCTGATGGGGGCGGCGAGCTGTGACATTCCGGCGCTCGTGGTGACCGGCGGGCCGATGCTCAATGGCAAGCACCAGGGCAAGGATATCGGCTCCGGCACGGTGGTGTGGCAGCTCTCCGAGCAGGTCAAGGCGGGCCAGATCTCGATGCACGACTTCATGGCGGCAGAGGCGGGCATGTCGCGCTCGGCGGGTACCTGCAACACCATGGGCACGGCCTCGACGATGGCCTGCATGGCCGAGTCGCTGGGGGTGTCGCTGCCCCACAATGCCGCCATCCCGGCGGTGGATTCACGCCGCTATGTGCTCGCCCATCTCTCCGGCAACCGTATCGTCGAGATGGTCCACGAGGACCTCAAGCTGTCGAAGATTCTCACCCGTGAGGCGTTCGAGAACGCCATTCGCACCAATGCCGCCATCGGCGGCTCGACCAATGCGGTGATCCATCTCAAGGCGATCGCCGGGCGTATCGGGGTCGACCTGCCACTGGACGATTGGACCCGAATCGGTCGCGGCACGCCGACGATCGTCGACCTGCAGCCCTCCGGGCGTTACCTGATGGAGGAGTTCTACTACGCCGGTGGCCTGCCGGCGGTGCTCAAGCGCCTGGGCGATGCCGACCGCTTGCCGCACCCGGACGCGCTGACGGTCAATGGTCGTACGCTGTGGGAAAACGTGCGCGAGGCGCCGCTCTACAACGACGACGTGATCCGCCCGCTCGACAACCCGCTGCGCGACGACGGTGGCATGTGCATCCTGCGCGGCAACCTGGCGCCCAACGGTGCGGTGCTCAAGCCGTCGGCGGCGACCGCGGCATTGATGACCCATCGTGGGCGGGCGGTGGTGTTCGAGAACTTCGACGACTACAAGGCGCGCATCAACGACCCCGATCTGGAGGTCTCGCCGGACGATATCCTGGTGATGAAGCACTGCGGCCCGCGGGGTTACCACGGCATGGCCGAGGTCGGCAACATGGGCCTGCCGCCGAAGATTCTCGAGCAGGGCATCACCGATATGGTACGCATCTCGGATGCTCGCATGAGCGGCACCGCCTACGGCACCGTGGTGCTGCACGTGGCCCCGGAAGCGGCCGCCGGCGGCCCGCTGGCGGCGGTCGAGAATGGCGACTGGATCAGCCTGGACTGCGACAGCGGCAAGCTCGAGCTGGAGGTCGACGATGCCGAGATCGCACGCCGCCTGGCTGCCGCCGACCCTACCGCGGCGTCGAACCAGATCGCCAGCAGCGGCGGCTATCGCCAGCTCTACATCGAGCACGTGCTGCAGGCCGACGAGGGCTGTGACTTCGACTTCCTGCGCGGCTGTCGCGGCGCCGAGGTGCCGCGGCACTCGCACTAAGAGGCTGGTCCGGCGGAATCACTCGCCGCTCAGAGTCGCGGTGATCCGGCGCGCGCCGCCGTGCTGGCGGTGCTCGCCGAGCCAGATGCCTTGCCAGGTACCGTTGAGCAGGCGGCCGTTGTCCACCGCCAGAGTCAGTTGGGTGCCGAACAGGCTGGCGAGCACGTGGGCGGGCATGTCATCGGGGCCTTCGAGGGTGTGGCGCAGGCCGTCGAGCCGCTCGGGGGCGATCCGGGCGGCGAACAGCGCCATGTCATGGCGCACGTCGGGGTCGGCGTTCTCGTTCAGGGTCAGCGAGGCCGAGGTGTGCATCAGTTGCAGATGGAGTAGACCGGTCTGGATCTCTGCCAGTCGCGGCAGGGCCTCCAGGATCTCGTCGGTGACCAGATGAAAGCCGCGCGAGCGCGCGGAGAGCGTAAATTGCTGGCGGTGCCACATGGTTGAGACGTCTCCGTGAGTATGTTGAGAGCGTGCATGTCTGGGACCAAAGTCCGCTGTTCATGCCGTTTAGCGGTGGCCTACTCTGACATGTCCGGTCGCCCGGCTGCGAGCGTCGATGCCGAGAACCGAAGTGCTCACCTAGTGGGCAATGTCGTCTTCATAGGGTTAAACCAGGAGTGCGTCATGACTACCCCACGTCTCTACATGTTCCAGACCGGCACGCTCAAGTGCCGGGTGTGCAATATCAAGATGAATGCGGGGCTGGATGAGTACGAGATTCCCGTGCCCTGGTATCTGATCACGCATCCGCAGGGCAATGTGGTCATCGATGGTGGCTGTGCCGTCGAGTGCGCCAGCGATCCGAAGAAGCCTGGGGCGATATCACCGCGGTCTATTGGCCGGTGATGCGTGAGGAAGAGGGGTGTGTCCAGGCGCTGAAGGATGTCGGCATCGAGCCCGAGGACGTTCGCTATGTCCTGCATAGCCACCTGCATCTGGATCACACCGGGGCGACCGGACGCTTTCCCAATGCCACGCATATCGTACGGCGGCGCGAATACGAGTATGCGATGGCCCCGGACTGGTTTTCCGCCGGCGGCTATATCCGCGCCGATTTCGATCGCCCCGGATTGAAGTGGCATCTGCTCGAGGATGGCGACGACGGCTATGACGTCTTCGGCGACGGCAGCATCCGTTTCATCTTCACCCCGGGGCACGCCCCCGGCCACGCCAGCTTCCTGCTCCAGCTCCCCGAGACCGGCCCGGTGCTGCTGGCGGTGGATGCGGCCTATACCACCGATCACTGGGAGGAGAAGGCGCTGCCTGGCTTTCTTGCCTCGACCGTGGATACGGTGCGCTCAGTGCGCAAGCTGCACGCGCTGGCCGAGAAGACCGGGGCGCTGGTGGTCACTGGCCACGACCCCGAGGCGTGGCCGACCTTCCGGCACGCGCCCGAGTACTATGCATGAAATGCTGAGCGCTTGATCTGGGAAACCGAGTACTTGGCCTGAGAGACCGAGTACTCGGCTTGAGAGACGCCTGAGATACGAATGTCAATCGCACCCGGCGCGTCAAGGCGCGACGGGTCGACCCACTGAATAGGGAAGTCGCGATGAAAATGCATGCCGCCGTGATCCACGAGATGCAGAAGCCACGCCCGTACCGAGAGTCGCAGCCGCTGTCGATCGAGGAGGTCGAACTCGATCCACCTGGGCGCGGCGAGGTGCTGGTGCGCATGCGCGCCGCCGGGCTTTGCCACTCGGATCTCTCCACCATCAACGGTGATCGGCCGCGGCCGCTACCCATGGTGCTGGGGCACGAGGCTGCCGGCGAGGTGGTCGAGGTCGGTGATGGCGTCGAGGATCTGGCACCCGGCGATCATGTGGTGTTCTCGTTCGCCCCCAGCTGCGGCGCCTGCGCCTCCTGCCTCTCCGGCCGCGCGGCGCTGTGCGCGCCGGGGCAGGTGGCCAATGGTGCCGGACACCTGCTGGGGGGCGGCATGCGCCTGCACAAGGGCGGGCAGAAGATCTATCACCATATCGGCGTCTCCGGCTTCGCCGAGTACGCGGTGGCCTCGCGACGTTCGCTGACGCGGATCGATGCCGATCTGCCGTTTCATATCGCGGCGCTGTTCGGCTGCGCCGTGCTCACCGGGGTCGGTGCGGTGGTCCACACCGCCGGCCTGCGTCTAGGGCAGTCGGTGCTGGTGGTCGGGCTCGGCGGAGTCGGCTTGGCGGCGGTGATGGGCGCGGCCGGGGGCGGCGCTCGCCAGGTGATCGCCGCCGATATCGCCCCAGACAAGCTGGAGACCGCCAAGGCAATGGGTGCCACCCATGTGGTCAATAGTGGCGATGCCGATGCCATCGACCAGGTGCGCGAGATCAGTGGCGGCGGGGTGAATATCGCCGCCGAGTTTGCCGGTGTCTCCAAGGCGCTGGAGTTCGCCTACGAGTGCACCGCCCGCGGCGGTACCACGGTGACCTCGGGGCTACCGCACCCGGACGTGCGTTTCGCCATCAGTCCCACGCGGATGGTCGCCGAGGAGCGTACCCTCAAGGGCTCCTATCTGGGCGGGCACGTGCCGTCGCTGGACGTGCCGGAGTATATCGCGCTCTACCGCGCCGGCCGTCTGCCGGTAGAGAAGCTGCTGACCCACCGTCTGAAGCTTGACGAGATCAACCTCGGTTTCGACCGGCTTGCCAGCGGCGAGGCGATCCGCCAGATCATCGACTTCGACTGACGCCCAGGCCGCTCCTCGGCGAGACCTGCCACCGCCCGTGCCACGTCGGCGCGGGCGGTGGCGTTTTCCGGGCATGCGCCAACGCTGGCGACGGTCGCTGCAAGCGGTGCGGGGCCTGCTAGTCTTGAGTGAGTTCCGTGAGTTTTCTTGTCGCCGCCCTGCGGCGGCGCGACCCGGTTTCAACGGCATTCATCCGCCATCGTCAGGAGGCAATCATGACGCAACAGCGTATCGAACGTGACAGCATGGGCGAACTCGAGGTGCCCGCCAGTGCGCGCTACGGCGCCCAGACCCAGCGCGCCGTGAACAACTTCCCGGTCAGCGGTCAGCCGCTGCCGAGCGAGTTCATCGCCGCGGTGGCGCGGATCAAGCGCGCCGCTGCCGAGGTCAACCAGGAGCTGGGGCTGCTCGACGAGGCGCGCTCACGGGCGATCATTGCCGCCGCCGACGAGATCATCGCCGGGGAGCACGCCGATCAGTTCCCGGTGGATGTGTTCCAGACCGGCTCCGGCACCTCGACCAATATGAACGTCAACGAGGTGATCTCGCATCTGGCCAGCAGCGAGTCGCTCACGGTGGGCCCCAACGACCACGTCAACATGGGGCAGTCGAGCAACGACGTGATCCCCACCGCGATCCATCTGGCCGCGGCGGTCCAGGTGCGTGAGCGGCTGCTGCCGGCGCTGCACTATCTGCGCTCGAGCATCGACGACAAGGCGCAGAGTGTCGACGACGTGGTCAAGACCGGGCGCACCCACCTGATGGATGCCATGCCGGTGCGTCTGAGCCAGGAGCTGGGCGGCTGGTCGAGTCAGATCGGGCAGGCGATCGAGCGCCTCGAGGATGGCCTCAAGCGGGTGACGCGCCTGGCGCTGGGCGGCACCGCGGTGGGAACCGGGGTCAATGCCCATCCCGAGTTCGCCCAGCGGGTGGCTGAGCGGCTGGCCCGCGATACCCATCTCGAGTTCCGACCCAACGACAGCTTCTTCGCCAGCCTCGCCTCCCAGGACGCGGCGGTGGAGCTCTCGGGGCATTTGCGCACCTACGCCTGCGCGGTGATGAAGATCGCCAACGATCTGCGCTGGATGAACTCGGGGCCGCTGGCGGGCCTGGGCGAGATCGAGCTGGAGGCGCTGCAGCCGGGCAGTTCGATCATGCCGGGCAAGGTCAATCCGGTGATTCCGGAGTCGGCGATCCAGGTGGCGGCCCAGGTGATCGGCAATGACACCGCGATCACCGTGGCGGGCCAGAGCGGCAACTTCCAGCTCAATGTGATGCTGCCGCTGATCGCCCACAATCTGCTCGGATCGATCCGGTTGCTGACCAACGTCAGCCGGCTGCTGGCGGATCGCGCCATCGCCACCTTCAACGTGCGTCGGGACAACATCGAGACGCCGCTGTCCAAGAATCCGATTCTGGTCACCGCGCTCAACTCGGTGATCGGCTACGATTCCGCCGCCGCCGTGGCCAAGAAAGCCTACCAAGGGGGCCGCCCGATCATCGATGTGGCCGAGGAGGAGACCGATCTTTCCCGTGAGGAGCTGGAGCGCTTGCTCGACCCGGCCAAGCTGACCGAAGGCGGTATTCCCGAATAGGCGGTGAGCCTACACGCACACATTAACGCCACCCGTTTGGGTGGCGTTGGTGTATGGATCGGGTGGCACTGGCGTTTCGTTGAAGAAAAGCGTCGGTAAAACGAGGCGTCGGTAAAGCGAGGCGTCAGTAAAAAGGCGTCGGTCAAAGACAGTAGCGTCAGCTCATACCGGTGCTTCGCCGTGACGCTCCTTGGCCTCTTCGATGGTGTCGTCGGCGTCCCGGCGCTCCTCGGCATCGGCGGCTTCCGGCTCGTTCTCGTCGGCGCGACTGGGGTCGTGGCGCAGGGTGACCAGCATCGGGAAGTGGTCCGAGCCGATCTCCTTCAGGCGGCGCATCGCCACCAGCGTGAACTGCTCGGAGACGAAGACGTGGTCCAGCGGCCAGCGCAGGAACGGGTACTTGGCATGGAAGGTGCTGTACTGACCCCGGCCGCGGCGTAGATCGAGCATGCCGCTGACCTTGCAGAACAGTTTGGTGGTGCGCGACCAGGCGACATCGTTGAGGTCGCCGGCCACCAGCGTCGCCCGCTCGTCCCCGGCGATCGCTTCGCCCACCAGCAGCAGCTCGGCATCTCGCCACAGTGACTCGTCGCTTTCCGAAGGCGCGGGTGGGCGCGGGTGCAGTGCATGCAGACGTACGCGCTTGCCACTCTCCAGACGGACCCAGGCGTGGATCGACGGGATGTCATCCTGGATCAGCCACTTCACTTCGACCTCTTCGAGGGGCAGACGCGAATAGAGGTGCATGCCGTAGAGGTTGTCGAGCGGAATGCGCACGGCGTTTGGAAACTGCCCGCCCAGCGCCTCATCGAGGCGGTCTCCCCACCAGCGGTCGGACTCCAGCGTCAGCAGCAGGTCCGGCTGGTGCTGCTCGACCTGAGCGATCAGCTTGTGAGCCTGGCGATTGGGGGTCAGCACGTTGGAGACCAGCAGCGTGATCTCGCGGCTGGCATCGCGCTCGTGTGCCTTGACGACGGCGCAGCGAGCCAGCGGGGTCCAGGGGTAGATGCGGGCCCACTGTACGCCGGCGGCGAGCAGGCTGGCGCCAACGCCGCACCAGTGCCACCAGGCGTCGGGCTGGCAGGCGAGCTGGAGCAACGCCAGTGCGGTGGCGATGCAGGCGATCTGCAGCAGGGGGAAGTCGAAGCTTCTCACGCTCCAGTGCCGGATCCGCAGATAGGGCACCAGGGTCACGATCAGCACCAGGCAGCCCAGCAGCGTGAAAAGAAGTTGCAAAGCGGAGATCCTCGGAAAAGAACGGCGGTGCCTCCAGCGTAGCAGAGGGCCAGGAACACACCGCCGTTTTCCGGGCGCCGGGGACGACGCCCCGCGTGGGGATCGCTGCCCGGCTCAGATCTCGGCTACGGCGTCCGCGGGGCTGGCTGCCGTAAGGAGAGGATGGTGGCGAGATAGGCATCCAGCGCCGCGACCTGGGCCGGCGTCAGCACCAGCCCCAGCTTGGTACGCCGCCACAGGATGTCGTCACTGGTACGGGCCCACTCGTGGCCGATCAGATAGTCGACCTCGGCACGGGTCAGGCCGCCACCGAACTCCTCACCCAGCGCTTCACGGCGAGTAACGCACCTCGAGGAAGCGAAGACACGGATGCCGTAGCTGGAGGCGAAGCGCTCCGCCCACGCCGCCGGCAGGAACGCGTAGTCGCTCTGGAGGCGGGCGGCGAAAGCCGCGCGACCGTCGATATCGCCCCCGGGCAGGGTGGCCTCGGCGGTCCAGGCTGCGCGCATCTCCGGCAGCAGCGGCTGCAGCTTGCGCAGGGCCGCCTCGGCGAGCTTGCGATAGGTGGTGATCTTGCCACCGAAGATCGACAGCAGCGGGGCGCCGTGGGTGTCCAGGTCCAGGGTGTAGTCGCGGGTCATCGCCGAGGGGTTTTCCGACTCGTCGTCGCACAGCGGGCGTACCCCGGAGTAGGTGATGACGTCGTCGCGGCTGAGCTGACGCTGGAAGTGACCATTGAGCACCTCGAGCAGATAGCCGATCTCCTCCTCGCTGATGCCGACCTGGGACGGATCGCCCTGGTAGCGGCGGTCGGTGGTGCCGATCAAGCTGTAGTGCTGCTGGTAGGGCAGCACGAAGACGATACGTCCATCCTGGTTCTGCAGGATGTAGGCGCGCTCGTCCTGGTTGAGCCGCGGTACGATCAGATGGCTGCCCTGGATCATGCGGATACCGTAGCGCGACTGGCGCTGGGCGCTGCCCTTGACGAATGATTCGACCCACGGGCCGCTGGCGTTGACCAGCACCTTGCCGCGTACTTCACTGGTCTCGCCGGAGAGACGGTCCTCCAGCGTCACCCGCCAACCGCCGTGCTCTTCGCGCGCCGCGCTGCAGCGCGTACGCAGACGGATGTCGGCACCCTTGTCCTGGGCTTGGAGCGCGTTGAGCAGCACCAGGCGGGCGTCGTCCACCCAGCAGTCGGAGTACTCGAAGCCGCGCTTGATCTCCGGTACGAGGGGGCCCTGGGCATCGAACTTCAGCCGCTTGGCGTTGGGCAGGCTGTCGCGGTGACTGAGGTGGTCATAGAGGAAGAGCCCGGCACGGATCATCCAGGCGGGGCGCAGGTGAGGCTGGTGGGGCAGGATGAAGCGCATCGGCCAGACGATATGCGGTGCCTTGCGCAGCATCACCTCGCGCTCGCGCAGCGCCTCCCGCACCAGCCGAAACTCGCGATGTTCGAGGTAGCGCAACCCGCCATGGATCAGTTTGCTGCTGGCGGAAGACGTCGCGCTGGCCAGGTCGGCCTGCTCGCACAGCAGCACCGACAGACCGCGGCCAGCGGCATCGTTGGCGATGCCGGTGCCATTGATGCCGCCGCCCACGACGATCATGTCGTAGGTCTTGTCGTTAGCCACCGTGCTCATGCCGTCTCCCCCGCGTGGTGTGAGATGTGTTTTCGAAAACGAAAATAGACTAATCAATTTCGAACATCAATAGGCGAGAACGGCTTTCGCGGTGAAAACTGATGTCGAGCACGGGATCATGGATCGCAGACGCACCACCCGCGTCGGATCGCCGAGGCGTGGGATGCCGTGCCGCGGCGTCAGTGGTGCGCCTGGCCGTGCCGCGGTGGCGTCTCGAGACGCGCTCAGGGGGGATAGAAGATATGTCGGCGCCGTGACGGCGCCGACGGGGCGGGAAGGGGAGAGCAGGCCGGGATCACCGACGCCCGCTCAGTCCGCCGTGGCTTGGGCCGCTACCGGTTCACCAGCCACATGCAGCTCGACGCCGTGTTCGTGCATCAGACGGACCAGGGTGTCCGGCGGCTGGCGGTCGGTGAAGAAGGCGTCGACCTGGCTCAGGTTGCCCTGGCGTACCACGGCGTTGCGCTGGAACTTGGAGTGGTCGGCGGCGAGGTAGACCTTTCGCGAATTGCGGATGATGGCCTGGGCCACGCGCACTTCCTGATAGTCGAACTCCAGCAGCGAGCCGTCGCGGTCGATACCGCTGATGCCGATGATGCCGTAGTCGACCTTGAACTGATTGATGAAGTCGATCGTCGCTTCGCCGATGATGCCGCCATCGCGGGAGCGTACCTGGCCGCCGGCGACGATGACGTTGAAGTCGGTCTTGTGCTGCAGGATGGCGGCGACGTTGAGATTGTTGGTGATCACCTCGAGCCCGCTGTGCTGACATAGCGCCTCGGCGATGAACTCGTTGCTGGTGCCGATGTTGATGAACAGCGACGCCGAGTCGGGGATCTGGGTGACCAGCAGCTCGGCGATGCGTCGCTTGGCCTCGAGATTGAGCGTCTTGCGCGTGTGGTAAGCGGTGTTGACGGTGCTCGATTCCAGCCCGGCGCCGCCATGGACTCGGCGTACGGCGCCCTCTTCGGCGAGCTGGTTGAGATCCCGGCGAATGGTCTGCGGGGTGACGTTGAATTCTGTCGCCAACTGCTCGATGGCGGCGTAGCCCTGACGTTTGACCAGGGCGATGATGGCGTCGTGGCGGTCCTGCTGGGTCATGTTGGGTCCTGAGGCGGCTGGCGACACGGTGACAACGCCGCTGGTGCGTGGTCGAGACGCGCGTGTGAAAGGCGGTGTCCTGCCATGGCCGGCGAGCTGCACGGCCGATGTTGTGATCCGAATATTATCAGAAGGTGCCGCCTGCGCAGCCATAAAGGGGGCGAGACGTTGACTGCAGGGCGCTAGACTATGGTCTAGGTGTCGAAAGACGAATTCATGCTGTTGCCAAGTGAACGTAAGAACGGAGTTGTCAGTGCGGACGACCATCCTGGCGAGCGAGCGCTTCTCGAGCCGAAGCGGCAGAGAGTAAAGCGATGGCGATAAAGCGCCTACCTCCCGCCTACCTCCGAAGCGTGGATGGATCGAGCGCAGCAGCATCGCTCAGGCTGACGGGTTCATGGCGATTGCTCGGGCCCTCGGCCACGGCGCTACGGCTGTCGTCGCGACCCGGGCGCCCGGTGCGGCTAGTATCTGCTTACCCGGGGAGATTAAAGTCAGGGCAGACAACGGCTTGGCGAATTTTTTTACGCGCAGAGGGTTGCAATCCTCTGCGGCATGGGTAGAATTCGCTTCCGTTGTCACGGCGAGGCAGGCCGGATGACTTCGGTGCAGAGGCAAATGAAGTAACAGTCTCGCGACAGCGCCGTAGCGATGCCAGAAGGACCGTAGCTCAGTTGGTTAGAGCGCCACGTTGACATCGTGGAGGTCAGCGGTTCAAATCCGCTCGGTCCTACCAGTCGCATCAGATTGCCCCAGTTTGCAGGACCGTAGCTCAGTTGGTTAGAGCGCCACGTTGACATCGTGGAGGTCAGCGGTTCAAATCCGCTCGGTCCTACCATCTCGAAACCCCAGGCCAATGGCCTGGGGTTTTACGTTGGTATCGGCTGTCCGCCTTTGTCCGCGCCGGTTTTTTCGATCCTGGCCTTTTTTCCTTCCCCTGACTCTTTATTTCCTCCCTCTTTATTTTCTCCCCTGTACGTTTCGCGACGCCTTTTTCTGCGCCTTTTTCTGCGCCTTTTTCTCTCCGCTTCCTTCGCTTGTCGGGACGTCCCCGCTGCACTGGCATGTCATTTTTCGAAAAGCAAAGTCTTTCGAAGCCAACAGGGATAGTGACTTTGGTCGTATGAGGCGGGCGGCCTTGGCTCGTCAAATGGTCGCTGATACTAAGGTTCAATGTCCTATAAATACTTATAAATCAAAATCTAAGTAATTATCTTCCAGACGTGGCGGGCGCGCCCTATGGCTTTTTCGAGTGGCTGTCCTACGATGCTCGGAAAAGAAAACAAAGGGGTTCTCCGGTCGATGTCATTACAACTCGAAGACGTGACGTTGAAGGTGCGCGGCGAGACTTATATCGACGAGGCCAATCTGCAGCTGGACAGTGGCTCGTTCAACGTTCTGCTCGGTCATACCTTGGCCGGCAAGACTACCCTGATGCGCCTGATGGCGGGCTTGGATACGCCCAGCCGCGGCCGCGTATGGTTGGGCGGCCGCGATATGACCGATGTGCCGGTGCGCCAGCGCAACGTGTCGATGGTGTATCAGCAGTTCATAAATTACCCCACCCTGAGCGTTTTCGACAATATCGCCTCGCCGCTCAAGCAGGCCAAGGTGGCGCGGGCCGAGATCCAGCGCCGGGTCGAGGAGACCGCCCACATGCTGGGCATCGACCATCTCCTCGGGCGTTTTCCGCAAGCGCTCTCCGGCGGCCAGCAGCAGCGCACGGCGATGGCGCGAGCGCTGGTCAAGGATGCCGACCTGGTGCTGTTCGACGAGCCGCTGGTCAACCTCGACTACAAGCTGCGCGAGTCACTGCGGGTGGAGATGCGCAAGCTGTTCGCGTCGCGCGACACCCTGGCGGTCTACGCCACCACCGAACCCGCCGAAGCGCTCGCGCTGGGTGGTACCACGGTGCTGCTCAAGGAGGGGCGCATCGTCCAGAGCGGCCCCAGCGGGGAGGTCTATCGCCAGCCCTGCAACATGGAGGCGGCGAGCCTGTTCGGCGAGCCGCCGATCAACCTGCTGGCGGCCGAGATCGCCGGCGGCGAGTGCCGTATCGGCCGGCAGCGGCTGCCGCTGCCGGCGGCTTGGCAGCGTCTGGCAGAGGGCCACTACCGCCTCGGCGTGCGGCCACATCATGTGTCGTTGGCGCCGCTGGCCACGGGGGAGGCGCTGTGCCTGCCGGTGCAGGTGCGGGTGGCCGAGATCGGCGGTTCCGAGACCTTCCTGCATATGACCCATGACGAGATCGATCTGGTCGCGCATCTGGGCGGTATCCACGAGCTGGCGGTGGATCAGGCGCTGGAGATCCATCTGCCGTGCGCCGAGATGTTCGTGTTCGAGCCGGGTGGGGAGCTGTTGCTCTCGCCGGCGCTCCCTGCCACCGCGGCGCGCGCCTGAGGAGACGATCATGGCAGAGATTCGCTTGGCCCAGCTGGCGCACAGCTATCAGGACAACCCGAGTGCGCCCGAGGATTACGCCCTGCGCCGGATGGAACATGTGTGGGAGCAGGGCGGTGCCTACGCGCTGCTGGGGCCCTCCGGGTGTGGCAAGAGCACGCTGCTCAACATCATGTCCGGGCTGCTGGCGCCGTCCGAGGGTGAGGTGCTGTTCGACGGCAAGGCGGTCAATGCGTTGAGCCCGCAGCAGCGCAACATCGCCCAGGTTTTTCAGTTCCCGGTGGTGTACGACACCATGACGGTGTTCGACAACCTGGCTTTCCCGCTGCGCAATCAGGGCCAGCCGAAGGCGACCGTGGAGGCGCGCGTGCGTGAGGTGGCGGCGGCGCTGGAGATCGAGCCGCTGCTGACGCGCAAGGCGCGCAATCTCACCGCAGATGAGAAGCAGAAGGTGTCGATGGGGCGCGGGCTGGTGCGTGACGACGTCGCCGCGATTCTGTTCGACGAACCGCTCACGGTGATCGACCCGCAGCTCAAATGGCGCCTGCGGCGCAAGCTCAAGGAGATCCACCAGCGCTTCAACGTGACCATGGTCTACGTCACCCATGATCAGCTCGAGGCGGCTACCTTCGCCGACAAGATCGCGGTGATGTACGGCGGCCAGATCGTGCAGTTCGGTACCCCGCGGGAGCTGTTCGAGACGCCGCGCCATACCTTCGTCGGCTACTTCATCGGCAGCCCCGGGATGAACCTGCTCGATCTCGAGATCGTGGCCGGGCGTGCGCACTGTCACGGCCTCGAGCTGGCGCTGCCCGAGGCGTGGCATGCGCGCCTGGCCGCGCAGGAGGGCGCGCGTCTGCAATTGGGCATCCGCCCGGAATTCGTCGAGCTGGTGCCGGCTGACGAGGCGACCCTGACCGGGCGCGTCGACCTGATCCAGGATCAGGGCTCGTTCAAGATCGTCGATGTGGCGCTCACCGCCGATCCGGCCCAGCTCATCAAGGTGCGGGTCGACGAGTACAAAAGCCTCGGTGAGGAGACGGTGGGGCTGCATCTGCCCGAGGCGTGGATGCGCTTCTACGCCAACGACCTGCTGCTGGAGATCTCCGATGAAGCCGTATAACAACAAAGCGTGGTGGCTGGTACTGCCGGTTTTCGTGCTGGTCGCCTTCAGCGCCATCATTCCGATGATGACGGTGGTCAACTACTCGGTGCAGGACATCTTCGACCCGAGCACGCGCTACTTCGTCGGCACCGAGTGGTATCGCGAGATTCTCAGCGACCCGCGCCTGCACGATTCACTGGTACGTCAGTTCATCTACTCCTTCTGCGTGCTGGCGATCGAGATTCCGCTGGGCATCATCGTGGCGCTGTCGATGCCGCGGCGCGGCCTGGGCGTCCCGGTCAGCCTGATTCTGCTGGCGCTGCCGCTGCTGGTGCCGTGGAACGTGGTGGGCACGATCTGGCAGATCATCGGGCGAGAGGACATCGGTCTCTACGGGTCGCTGCTCAACGGCCTGGGGATCGATTACAACTACGCCTCCAGCCCGCGGGATGCTTGGATCACGGTGCTGATCATGGATGTCTGGCACTGGACCTCGCTGGTGGCGCTGCTGTGCTACTCGGGGCTGCGCTCGATCCCCGATGTCTACTATCAGGCCGCACGCATCGACCGCGCCTCCGCCTGGGCGGTGTTCCGCTACATCCAGCTGCCCAAGCTCAAGAACGTACTGCTGATCGCGGTGATGCTGCGCTTCATGGACAGTTTCATGATCTATACCGAGCCTTTCGTGCTCACCGGCGGCGGGCCGGGCACGGCGACCACCTTCCTGAGCCAGACCCTGACCCAGATGGCGCTGGGACAGTTCGATCTGGGGCGGGCCGCAGCGTTCTCGCTGATCTACTTCCTGATCATCCTGCTGGTGACCTGGGTGTTCTACACCGCCATGACCCACAACGACGACAAGGGGTGAGACGCCATGCACGTACGCAAGAGTCTGGTGATGCTGCTCTATTTGGTGTTCATCCTGGTGCCGATCTACTGGCTGATCAACATGTCGCTGAAATCGAACCAGGAGATCCTGGGCGGGCTGACGTTGTGGCCGGTGGCGCCGACGCTGGACAACTATCGCGTCATCTTCACCGAGCCGAGCTGGTATACGAGCTATCTCAACTCGCTCACCTATGTGTCGATGAACATGGCGATCTCGCTGCTGGTGGCGCTGCCGGCGGCCTACGCCTTCTCGCGCTACCGCTTTCTCGGCGACAAGCACATGTTCTTCTGGCTGCTGACCAACCGCATGGCGCCGCCGGCGGTATTCCTGCTGCCGTTCTTCCAGCTCTACTCCGCGGTGGGGCTTTTTGACACCCCGATCGCGGTGGCGCTGGCCCACTGTCTGTTCAATGTGCCGCTGGCGGTGTGGATTCTCGAGGGTTTCATGTCCGGGGTGCCCAAGGAGATCGACGAGACCGCCTATATCGACGGTTACAGCTTCCCGCGCTTCTTCGTCTTTATCTTCATTCCGATGATCCGTCCGGGGATCGGCGTGACGGCCTTCTTCTGCTTCATGTTCTCGTGGGTCGAGCTGCTGCTGGCGCGCACCCTGACCTCGGTCGACGCCAAGCCGATCGTGGCGCAGATGACGCGTACGGTCTCCGCCTCCGGGATCGACTGGGGCGTGCTGGCGGCCGCTGGCGTGGTAGCGCTGCTGCCGGGCATCGCGGTGATCTACTTCGTGCGCAACCACGTGGCCAAGGGCTTCGCCCTGGGGCGGGTGTGAGTCATGGCAATCGATTCGAGCCTTCGTCTTAGGCACTGTCTGAAAAGTACTGCGCTCGCCCATGCGGCGTTAAAAATCGGCTCAAAATGCTCATTTACAACCCGTAAACTCCGCGTTTTCGCCGATTTTTGCCTTGCCTGGCCTTCGCTCGTCGACTTTTCAGACAGCACCTAGGTGCTATATGAAAAGTCGACGAGCGTAGGCAGTTTTAGTGCAAAACCTATGGGGGAACGCTGATGAGCTGGATGGCCTGGACGCTGCCGACGGCGTCGTTCTTCGTGATCATCGCGCTGATGCTGGTGGGGATGTCGATCTGGCAGACGGTGTCGCCGGGACACCAGCGCAAGGGGTTCCTGCCGATCTCCACCACCCGCGGTGATCGCCTGTTCATCGGCCTGCTGGCCGCCGCCTATGCCCATCTACTGGCACTGGCGCTGACCGGCTGGCCGCTGTGGATCGTCACGCTGGTGTGCGTGGCGGGACTGATCGCACTGCTGAAATGGGGGTGAGACACCGCAAAACCGAGCTGGACGTCACCGGCGCACTCGCTGAAGGAGTCACTCGCGCGGCCGTGGGCCGCAGTCTCCGCCAGGGCGCAGAACCACACAAAAACCGGGTAACGCTATGTTCAGACAAGTCCATGCCAGCTACCGGCCGCTCACGCTCGGCCTGCTGAGCTTGATACTCGCCAGCGGTGCGGCCCAGGCCGACCAATACCAGGATGCGGCCAAGCGCTGGCTGCAGATGAGTTCACCCCCTCGACCCTGAGTCCCGAGCAGCAGATGGCGGAGCTGCAGTGGTTCATCGATGCGGCCAAGCCGTTCCGCGGCATGCAGATCAACGTGGTGTCGGAGACGCTGACCACCCACAAGTACGAGTCCGAGGTGCTGGCCAAGGCGTTCAGCGAGATCACCGGCATTCAGCTGCATCACGATCTGCTGCAGGAGGGCGACGTGATCGAGAAGCTGCAGACTCAGATGCAGTCGGGGCGCAACATCTACGACGGCTACGTCAACGATTCCGATCTGATCGGGACCCACTCGCGCTACGGCAAGGTGGTTCCGATCTCCGATATGATCAAGGGGGATGCCGCCGCGGTGACCTCGCCGACGCTGGATCTCGACGACTTCATCGGGCTGTCGTTCACCACCGGCCCGGACGGCAAGATCTACCAGCTGCCCGATCAGCAGTTCGCTAACCTCTACTGGTTCCGCGCCGACTGGTTCGACGATCCCGATCTCAAGGCCAAGTTCAAGCAGAAGTACGGCTACGAGCTCGGCGTGCCGGTCAACTGGTCGGCCTATGAGGACATCGCCAACTTCTTCACCAATGACGTCAAGGAGATCGACGGTAAGCGCGTCTATGGCCACATGGATTACGGCAAGAAGGATCCGTCGCTGGGCTGGCGCTTTACCGATGCCTGGTTCTCCATGGCCGGTGAAGGCGACAAGGGCTTGCCCAACGGCTTGCCGGTCGACGAGTGGGGCATTCGCGTCGAGCAGTGTCATCCGGTGGGCTCGAGCATGTCCCGGGGCGGCGGCACCAACAGCCCGGCGGCGGTCTTTGCCACCCAGAAGTACATTGACTGGCTGCACGCCTATGCGCCGCCGGAAGCGCAGGGCATGACCTTCTCCGAAGCCGGCCCGGTGCCCGCCCAGGGCAGCGTGGCGCAGCAGATCTTCTGGTAAACCGCCTTTACCGCCGACATGACCAAGCCGGGGCTGCCGGTGGTCAACGCCGATGGCACGCCCAAGTGGCGCATGGCGCCGTCGCCGGTGGGGCCGTACTGGGAGAAGGGCATGAAGAAGGGCTATCAGGATGTGGGCTCGTGGACCTTCATGAAGTCGACCCCGGAAAGAACCGCCTGGCCGCCTGGCTCTATGCCCAGTTCGTGACCGCCAAGACGGTCTCGCTGAAGAAGACGCTGGTGGGGCTGACCCCGATCCGCGAATCCGACATCCAGTCCCAGGCGATGACCGACGCCGCACCCAATCTGGGTGGGCTGGTGGAGTTCTATCGTAGCCCGGCGCGGCTGGAGTGGTCGCCGACCGGGACCAATGTGCCCGACTATCCGAAGCTGGCGCAGCTGTGGTGGCAGTACATCTCGCGGGCGGTCAGCGGCGAGACCAGCGTACAGAACGCGCTCGATGGCCTGGCCGATGCCCAGGATCGGATCATGGAGCGTCTCGAACGCGCCAACGTCCAGCCGCAGTGCGGCCCAAGCTCAACGAGCCGCGCGATGCACAGTACTGGCTCGACCAGCCGGGTGCGCCCAAGCCCAAGCTCGAGAACGAGAAGCCTCAGGGCAAGACCGTTCCCTACGCCGAGATGGTCAAGTCGTGGCAGGAGAGCTGAGGGTGGAAAACGGTCGCTGACAACGACCAGCAGCGCTATCATGGCCCGCCCAACTTGGCGGGCCTTTTTGTTTTCTTGTTTGTCTTGCCGCTGCCTTCCCTGGCTGGGTAGCCGCAGGTGCGGCCGCGCGTTCGGCTTGTGAATGAAACGTCGCGAGCGTAGGCAGTTCCGTAGCAAGCCTTGCGTCGATGCCGGCCCAGAGGAGAGTCGTCGATGCCTTATCAAGCGCTGTTCGAGCATGTTCACCGTCTACCCAGCATCCCCGGGGTGGTCGCCGAGCTGATCGCCAGTCTCGACGATGATCGCGCCAGCATTCAGCAGGTGTCGGTCATATACGCAAGGATCCGGGGCTCAGTCTCAAGCTGCTGCGTGCGGCCAATTCGGTACGCTACGGTGTCGGGCGCAACGTCGCCTCGATCGACGATGCGATCCTGCGCTGGGTTCGAGCGCGTACGCACGCTGGTGATCGCCTCGGGCATGGTCGGGGTGATCGAGCACGTGCCGGGGCTGGATCGGCGCGCCTTCTGGAAGACGTCGTTCACGGTCGCCAATCTGGCCCGCGCGATCGTGCGCCACAGCCGTGTCGGGGGGCTGTCGCCGGAGACCGCCTTTACCTGTGGCATCCTGCACCACGTCGGCTCGGCGCTGATGCATATCGCCCACCCCGAGGTGATGGCGCGCATCGATGCGCTGGTGGCCCAGGGTGCACCGCGCAGCGAGCTGGAGTCGAGCCAGTTCGGCTACACCTTCAGTGAGGTGGGGGCGGAGCTGGGGCGCCGCTGGCGTTTTCCCGAGACCATCTGCCGCGCGCTGACCTATCAGAGCGCGCCGCTGGAGGCCGAGCCGTTCTCGCCCTACGCCGCCGCGGTGCATCTGGCCATCGGTATCGATCGCGACGTCGCCAACGGCCAGCGCGAAGAGCATGCCCTGGGCGAGATGCCGCGGGATGTGCGCCGGCCGCTCGCCCTCGATCTGCTGGCGCTCTACGAAGAGAGCGTGTCGAGCCTGCGCGGCGATGACGAGCTCGACGTGTTTCTGGGCAAGGCTTGAAGGCCACGCCGGACGCCGTCGCCAGCCTATTCGGGTGCTCAGCCGTCCAGATCGCTCGCCTCGACGAAGACCCGACACAGACTTTCGATACCGGCCTGATCCGCGGCGCTGAAGCGTGCCGCCTGGGGGCTATCGATATCGAGAACGCCCCATAGCCGATCCGCGACCACGATGGGTATCACCAGCTCCGAGCGTGAGGCGGCGTCGCAGGCGATATGGTCCGGCACGGCGTGGACGTCGTCGACGCGCTGGGTGGTGCGCGAGCGCGCCGCGGCACCGCACACCCCGCGGCTGAAGGGGATCGGGTTGCACGCCGGTTGGCCCTGGAACGGTCCCAGTACCAGGGTTTCCGGCTGGCGCTGCAGGTAGAAGCCGACCCAGTTGAGCGCGTCGAGCGCCTGCATCAGGAAGGCGCTGGTCTGGGCGGCATTGGTGAGCCAGTCGCGAGTGTCGAGCAGGGCGTGCAGCTGGCGTGCCAGGCTGGCGTAGTCAGTATCGGTTCGAGCGGACATGCAAAAGGCGCTCCTGGGTGTGAAGTGAAGGTGTCGGCAGGTCAGAGGCGGCCTCCAACGAAAGAACCAGCGCCGTGGCGCTGGTTCTCAGATGGCGTTCGAGAGGATCATTTCCAACCGGGAACGGCACCGCCCTTGAACATGTCTTCGGCTTTCTGCTCGACCGCATCGGACTGGTAGGCCTTGACCAGCTCCTGTACCGCCTTGTCATTCTGGTGGCCGTCGCGCACCACGATCAGGTTGACGTAGGGCGACTCTGAACCCTCCTTGATCAGCGCGTCGTCCAACGTCAGGCCGGCCGGCTGGGTGAAGGTCGAGTTGATGAAGGCCATATCGACGTCCGGCAGCACGCGCGGCATCTGCGCGGCCTCGATCTCCTTGAACGAGTAGTCGTGGGGGTTGTCGACGATGTCGATCGGGGTGGCCTCGAGATTGCTCGGATCGTCGAGTTTGATCAGCCCCTTGTTGTGCATGAGGATCAGTGCTCGCCCTTCGTTGGTGGGGTCGTTGGGCAGAGCGATGGTAGCGCCGTCCGGCAGGTCGTCGATGCTGTCGTACTTGGCCGAGTAGGCGCCGATCGGATAGACGAAGGTCTTGCCGGCGATGGCGAAGTCATAGCCGCGATCCTTCATCATCGCACGCAGGTAGGGCTCGTGCTGATAGGCGTTGGCATCCAGGCTGCCGTCGGCCAGCGCCGCGTTGGGCGTGACGTAGTCGGTGAATTCGATGATCTCGACGTCGAGGCCGTACTTCTCCTTGGCGACCTGCTTGGCGGCCTGCATGACATCGCTTTCCGGGCCAGCCATGGTGCCGACCTTGATGGTGTCGTCAGCCGCGTGAGCGGTACCGGTGATCAGCCCCAGGCCGAGAACGGTGGCGCCGAGCGCGCGCGTGAGTGAAATCGGCATTGACGAAACTCTCCCTGATCGATGAAGCGAATGGCGGCCGGCGGTCGACCGCGCGTGACCGATTCAATATAACGGAATAACCACTCTCTTGGTAATGCATTCTGGTTATGAAGGCTGATCAAGAGAGTGGATGATGTGGCGTGGTCATGGGGAAGGGTCATGAGAGCCATCGCCCCGGCGTGCCGGAGCGATACGCATGCGGGGTCTATTTATGATCGCTCTTGCGCACCAGATAGTCGCCCAGGCTCTGGAATAGCTGCACCATCACCACCAGCACCACCACGGTGATCAGCATCACGGTGGGGTTGAAGCGGTTGTAGCCGTAGCGGATGCCGAGATCGCCGAGGCCGCCGCCGCCCACCGCGCCGGCCATGGCGGAGTAGCTCACCAGTGCCACCACGGTGATGGTGAGGCCGTTGATGATGCCACCACGGGCCTCCGGCAGCAGCACCTTGAGGATGATCTGCATCGGCGTGGCTCCCATCGACTGTGCCGCCTCGACCAGCCCCGGCGAGACCTCGTTGAGCGCGCCTTCGACCAGGCGGGCGACGAACGGGATGGCGGCGATGGTCAGCGGCACCGCGGCGGCGTTGGTGCCGATCGAACTGCCCACGATCATCCGCGTGAAGGGGATGATCGCCACCAGCAGAATGATGAACGGGATCGAGCGGCCGACGTTGGTGATCACCCCGAGCAGGCCGTTGATCACCGGCTGGGCGAGAATCTGACGCGGCCGGGTGACGTAGAGCAGCACGCCCAACGGCACCCCGAGCAGGGCAGCGATCAGGCTGGAGACCGCCACCATGTAGAGCGTCTCCAGGGTGGACTGCCAGACGAGATCAATCAGTGCGCTGGACATGGCCGAGCACCTCCACATGCAGGTCGAAGGATTCGAGCGTGGCGAGCGCTTGGCGTGTCTGCTCGGCGCTGCCCATCAGTTCGGCGATCATCAGCCCCAGGGTGCGGCCCTGGATCGACTCCACCTTGGCCTGCAGGATACTGACGTCGATGCCGTGCTCGCGGGCCAGCCGCGAGATCAGCGGGGTCGAGACGCTGTCGCCGGAGAAGGTCAGGCGTACCACCGGGTGGGTATGCGCGCCGGCCTCGGTTTCCAGTCGCTCGACCAGCGCCTGGGGCGGTTCGAGTTCGAGAAAGTCGTTGAGGAACTCGCGCCCCAGCCGGGTCGCCGGGGCGGTGAAGAAGTCGCCGACGTCTGCCTCTTCGACCAGGCGCCCATCGGAGATCAGGCCGACCCGGTGGCAGATGCTCTTGACCACCTCCATCTCGTGGGTGATCAGCAGGATGGTGAGCCCCAGCTGCTGGTTGATCTCCTGCAGCAGCGACAAGATCGAGGTGGTGGTCTGCGGGTCGAGGGCCGAGGTCGCCTCGTCGCACAGCAGCACCTTGGGCCGGCTGGCCAGGGCGCGGGCGATCGCCACGCGCTGCTTCTGGCCGCCGGAGAGCTCGGCCGGGTACTGGCGTGCCTTGTCGGCCAGCCCGGTGAGTTCGAGCAGCGGCATGACCCGCTCACGGATCGCTCCGCGGGACTCGCGCATCAACTCCAGCGGCAGCGCCACGTTGTCGTAGACGCTGCGGTTGGTCAGCAGGTTGAAATGCTGGAAGATCATCCCGCACTGGTGGCGCGCCTGGCGCAGTTGGGCCGGATTCAGCGCGGTCAGCTCCTGGCCATCGACGAAGACGCGCCCGGCGCTGGGGCGCTCGAGCAGGTTGACGCAGCGGATCAGGGTCGATTTGCCGGCGCCCGAGAGCCCGATGACACCGTGGATAGTGCCCTTGGGCACCGTCAGATCGATATCCTCGAGTGCCTGCACCGCGCGGCCGCCGCTGCCGTAGGTCTTGGAAACCCGTTCAAGTGTGATCATGAAACGTATCGCTACCCTGGGGGCGTGCATATGGAGGCGTAAGACGCCGCGGGGTTTGGCGCGAGCGCGGCCCGGCGTCGACGAAGCGCGCTAGTATACTGATCGGGACAGGGCAGGGCGACAGCCGCGGGCCGGCCGGCGGGCGCGGGTCATGCCTTCTCTGGTCGCGGCAGCAATCCGCCGAGCACGATGCGCTGGACGTTGTCGACGCTGGCGGCGAAGAATGCTGGATCGCTGAGATCCTGGTCGGAGATGGCCTGAATCTGTACCGCGAAATCGGCGTAGTGCTGGGTGGTGCTCCACAGCAGATAGATGAGGTGGTAGGGGGCGACCGGGGCAAGCTGGCCGCTGTCGACCCACTGCTGCACTGCGCGTGCCTTCTCGGCCATCAGACTGCGCTGCTCGGCCAGCACCTTGCCCAGCAGCGGTGCACCCTGAATCACCTCCAGGCAGTAGAGGCGCGACGCCTGTGGCTGATCGCGTGCGAGTTCGAGCTTTTGCTGGATATAGCGGCGGATGGCGATTTCAGGCGGGGTGCTGGCGCAGATCAGATCCATGGGAACCTGCCAGCAGCTCAGGATACGCTCGAACACTGCCAGGTAGAGTGTCTTTGCTGGCGTAGTGGTAGAGCAGGTTGGTCTTGGAGACGCCAGCGAGTTCGGCGATGGCGTCGAGGCTGGCGCCATGCAGGCCGAACTGGGAAAACAGCGACAACGCCGCATCGAGGATCGTCTGGCGCCGTGCTTCGCTGGCACGCGCCCGCGCTGTGGTCGGTCGGGGAGAGCTGGTCATGGGCTGTAACGCTGACTCATGGCTATCGTTCATTACATTCGTTACAGCAGCAGGGCTGCACATTCGTCACAGCTGGGGGCTTCGGGCGACAGGGTGTGGCCGCGGCATGACCGGCCGTCTCTGCGCTGCTGGTTTCCCCCGGGGTGTGCCGGACACGTGGGCGGTTGTGATCACGCGGGCGATCATAGTAGGCAGGCCGTGCGATGGGCGTCAATGTCGCGCGTGCGCTCGCGTGCTACCCTACGCAGCGCTCTGGGCGGGTCTGGCAAGCAGCTGCCGGGCTGGGGTTTTCCGCTCGACTGACTCTCGACCGCTGGCTCAAACGTGAAGAGGAGATCGCTGCGATGTTCACCGGGATCGTTCAGGATATGGGGACCGTGGTTGCCATCGAACCACGCGAGCAGTTGCACACGCACGTGGTGGCGATGTCGCCGGCGCTGCGTGAAGGGCTGGCGCTGGGCGCGTCGGTGGCCCATAACGGCTGCTGCCTGTCGGTCACCGCGATCGACGGCGAGCACGTCAGTTTCGATCTGATGCGCGAGACCCTGCGTCTGACCAATCTCGGCGCGCTCAAGGTCGGCGATCGGGTCAATCTGGAGCGTGCTGCGCGCTTCGGTGACGAGATAGGCGGCCATGCCATGTCCGGGCATATCATGGGCATGGCGCGGCTGACCGAGATCGACGAGGCGCCCAATAATCGGCGGCTGTGGTTCGCGCTGCCGGCGGGGCTCGAACGCTTCGTGTTCGACAAGGGCTATATCGGTATCGACGGCATCAGTCTGACCATCGGCGAGGTGCGCGGCGAGCGCTTCTGCGTCAATCTGATCCCGGAGACGCTGGCGCGGACCACCATCGGTGAGCGCCTGCCCGGCGATCAGGTCAATGTCGAGGTCGACCCGCAGACCCAGGCGATCGTCGAGACGGTGGAGCGCGTGCTGGCCGCTCGGGGCTAGTTCGGCCACCCAGCGTTCATGTGGCGGCACATGGGTCGCGTCGCTGCGGCTGCTTGGGTAACATAAGCGCCTTTGTGCCTCGTCTTCTGGCGCGTGCTGTGGTCAGCGTCAGAATGTCAGTACGAGAACGTCAGCACTAGAGGGGCGGTGCCCGAGAGTCAGCCGCGCGGGTACCCTCACCAGGATGCGCCGATTCCGGCCAATGGAGTTTCTTTAGATGAGCAGTATCTACGGCGACTATATCAAGTCGGTCATCCGTACCGTGCCGGACTGGCCCCAGCCCGGCGTGAACTTCCGTGACATCACGCCGCTTCTGCAGAACAGCGCCGCCTTCCGCAAGCTGATCGACAGCTTCGTGCACCGCTATCAGGAACTCGAGGTCGATGCCATTGCTGCGGTCGACGCGCGCGGTTTCATCGTCGGTGCGCCGCTGGCCTACGAGCTGGGCTGCAGCTTCGTGCCGGTACGCAAGAAGGGCAAGCTGCCGTTCAAGACGATCAGCGAGACCTACACGCTGGAGTACGGTGAGTCCACCGTCGAGCTGCACTCGGATGCCTTCCGCGAGCACGATCGTATCGTGATCATCGACGATCTGATCGCCACCGGCGGCACCATGCTGGCCGCGGCGTCGCTGATCACCCGCAGCGGTGGGCATATCGTCGAACTGGCCTCGATTCTCGATCTGCCCGAGCTTGGCGGATCGGCCAAGATTCGCGAGGCGGGCTACAGCGTCTTCTCCGTGTGCAGCTTCAACGAAGACGAGTGATTCACGCCGCCGCCGATCACCGGCGGCGGCGCCATCATCGGGTGGAAAAAGAGCATGAGCGCCAATCGTTATCATCAGCTGTTCACGATCTCCTGGGATCAACTCCACCGGGACGTGCGCACGCTCTGCCACCATCTGGTCGAGCGTGACTTCAAGGGGATCGTCGCGATCACTCGTGGCGGGCTGATTCCCGCTGCCCTGATCGCGCGCGAGCTCAACGTGCGCCTGATCGACACGGTGTGCATCAAGAGCTATGACGAGCAGTCTCAGGGCCAGCTCGATGTCATGAAAGGGGTCGAGCACGACGGCGACGGCTGGCTGCTGGTGGATGACCTGGTCGACACCGGCAAGACCGCGCGGGCGGTACGCGAGATGCTGCCCAAGGCGCATTTCGTCACGATCTATGCCAAGCCGGAAGGGCGGCCGCTGGTCGATCAGTATCTCACCGAGGTGGCGCAGGATTGCTGGATCCAGTTCCCCTGGGACTTGGGTCACGCCTATGTCGAGCCGCTGGTCGATCAGGTGCGCGCGCCCAAGCCGTGAGCGCGGCATCCGCCAGTTGCACTACCTTCCACCGTTTTCCATTACGCCTTCCCTCAGCCCACGGAGACACTGGCATGCCTGCGAAAACGCCGTTGCCCGACAGCTGGAACGCCCAGTTGGGGGCGGAGTTCGACGCTGACTACATGCACCAGCTGCGGGCCTTTCTGGCGGCCGAGAAGGCGGCGCACAAGGTGATCTACCCGCACTCCTCGCACTGGTTCCGCGCCTTCGAGCTGACCCGCTGTCGCAGGTCAAGGTGGTGATCCTGGGCCAGGACCCCTACCACGGCCCCAACCAGGCCCACGGCCTGTGTTTCTCGGTGCGCCCGGGCGTGCCCACGCCGCCGTCGCTGCAGAACATCTACAAGGAGCTGGCCCAGGACGTCGGCACCATGGCGGTCTCCCACGGCTTTCTCGAGCACTGGGCGCGCCAAGGCGTGCTGCTGCTCAACAGCGTGCTCACGGTGGAGCAGGGCAACGCCGGTTCCCACCGCAACCGCGGCTGGAGCGCTTCACCGATCGCGCCATCCAGGTGGTCAACGAGCAGTGCGAGGCGTGGTCTTTCTGCTCGGGGCAGCTACGCCCAGAAGAAAGCCAGTTTCGTCGACCGCCAGCGCCACTGGTGCTGCACTCGGTGCATCCGTCGCCGCTCTCCGCCCATCGGGGATTCTTCGGCCAGCGCCACTTCTCCCAGGCCAATGCCTTCCTCGCCGCCCGCGGGCGTGACCCCATCGATTGGCAGCTGCCGGCGACACCCGAGTAAGAGCCCATTTTCCCAACCCTCTGACGATGGGCGCCGGGGGCAGGGCAAATGACCCGCGCGGTGGGCGGATGAGTTCGCGTCGCCGCAGGGCGGGCTTGTCGCGTACAATAGGCGGGTTTTTCATTGCTGACGAAGGCGCCTATTCAGGTGTTCATCCCATCGCCCATCCGCTGGTTCAACATAAGCTCGGACTGATGCGGGCTGCCGATATCAGCACCAAGAGTTTTCGCGAACTGCCTGCGAATGGCCAAGCTGCTGACTTACGAAGCGACCCAGAATCTGGAGCTGGAGCCTGCGACCATCGAGGGTTGGAACGGCGAGCCGATTGCGGTCGAGCAGATCAAGGGCAAGAAGGTCACCATCGTGCCGATCCTGCGTGCCGGCCTGGGCATGCTCGACGGCGTCACCGATCTCATCCCCAGCGCGCGCATCAGCGTGGTCGTCTTTATCGTAACGAGGAGACCCTCGAACCGGTACCCTATTTCGAGAAGTTCGTGAGCGCCCTCGACGAACGCTTGGCGATCGTCATCGACCCCATGCGGCCACTGGCGGCTCCATGGTGGCGACGCTGGACATGCTCAAGGCGCGTGGCTGCCAGCAGATCAAGGTGATCGTGCTGGTGGCGGCGCCGGAGGGTATCGAACGCGTTCAGCAGGCGCATCCCGAGGTCGAAATCTACACTGCGGCGGTCGACCAGAAGCTCGACGAGCACGGCTATATCGTGCCCGGGCTGGGTGATGCCGGCGACAAGATCTTCGGCACCCGGTGATCGCGACCACCGAGATCACCGGCGTGGTATTGGCCGGTGGCCGCGACGGCGCATGGGCGGTGAGGACAAGGGCTGGGTGGAACTCGCCGGGCGCCCGCTGATCGAGCATGTGCTGGCGCGCCTGCGTCCCCAGGTCGGCGCACTGATGATCAGTGCCAACCGCCATCTGCCGCGCTACCGCGGTTTATGGTGTACCGGTGGTCGCGGATAGCGAGCCCGATTTCCCGGCCCGCTGGCCGGCGCGCTGGCTGCCATGCGGTCGCCTCACGCCCTGGCTGTTGTCGCCGGTGGACACGCCTTGGCTGCCGCCCGATCTCTGCCGGCGGCTGGCACAGGCGGCGGAACAGGCCGATATCGTCGTGGTGCATGACGGCGCACGGTTGCAACCGTTGACGGCGCTGGTGCGTACCTCCCTCGAGGCGGATCTAGCGCGCTGGCTGGAGAGCGGCGCGGGGCGAGTGCTCGACTTCTATCAGCGCCACCGCTGGTGCCAGATCGACTTCGCCGACCGCCGCGCGAGTTTTGCCAATCTCAACACGCCGCAGGAGCGCGAGCGTGCTGAACGCTCGTCCGGAGGTAGAGATGAGGGTGAGAGATCAGGGCAGGAATGAGGGCGAGAGATGAGTGAATCGCTTGCCGCCTGCGCCGGCGGCATTCCGCTACTCGGCGTGGTGGCCTGGAGTGGTACCGGCAAGACCACGCTGCTCGAGGCGTTGCTGCCTCGGCTGGCCGAGCATGGCCGGCCCGCGGCGGTGATCAAGCACGCTCATCACGCCTTCGACATCGATCAGCCGGGCAAGGACAGCCACCGCCTGCGCCAGGCCGGTGCGACACCCATGCTGGTGGCCTCCGGCAAGCGCTTTGCGCTGATGATGGAGACGCCGGGGCGCGACGAACCGGACCTGCCCGCGCTGGTGCGCCAGGTAGCTGCCTTGCGGCCGGCGTTGATTTTGGTCGAGGGGTTCAAGCAGTGGCCGCTGCCCAAGCTCGAACTCTATCGGGGCGAGCATGATCAGCCGCTGCTGGCCAGTGACGACCCTTGGGTCGAGGCGGTGGCGCTCAAGCCAGCCGGCGCCATTGCCGCGGCGCGTGAGCGCGTGGCGCGGGGGTGGCGCTGCTCGATCTCGATGATCACGCGGCCATCCTGGCTTGGATTCTGGCCTGGGCCGAGCGTCGCGACGCGGTACGAGACACCCCTCCGGGTTAGCCGGTGTCCGGGGCGCGGCGGGCTTCGAGGCTCCGACGTGCGGGCGTAACGCCGGGAAATTAACTATGCTGAGAGTTTCGGCGTAAGACTTTGAAAGCGAGGCGAATCCTGTCATGACCTTGACGCATCTCAACGCCCGTGGCGAGGCGCACATGGTCGATGTGGCCGACAAGCCGGAGAGTCGGCGAGAGGCGCGGGCGCGGGGCCGCATCCGTATGCAGCCGGCCACGCTGGCGCTGCTGGCCGAGGGTGGTTTGCCCAAGGGCGACGTGCTGGCCACGGCGCGTATCGCCGGCATCCAGGCGGCCAAGCGCACCCACGAGCTAATTCCGCTGTGCCATGCGTTGGCGCTGTCGAAGGTGACGCTCGATTTCGAGCTCGACAGCACTCAAGGCTGCGTCTGGGTCGAGGCGTTCTGCCGTCTCAATGGCCGCACCGGGGTAGAGATGGAGGCGCTCACTGCGGTATCGGTGGCGTGTCTGACGCTCTACGACATGTGCAAGGCGGTGGATAAGGCGATGATCATCGACGGCGTGCAGCTCGAGGAAAAGCGTGGCGGGCGCTCCGGCGACTTCTCGCGCCAGGCGCAACAGACGCAGGAGGCGGCGGCCGATGTGCAACCGGCGGTGCGCGGTGAAAACCCGTTGCACGGCGAGACGCCGGTCGTGTCGGTGCGCTTCCTCGCCGAGTTGCGCGAGCGCCTGGGGACGGAGCAGACCGAACTCGATCCGGCGCAGCTGGCGGTGGCCGACATCGCCGGGGTCAAGCGTGCGCTGATGGCGGCCGATCCGCGCTACGCGCTGCTCGAGGAAGGTCGGGTGCTGGCGGCGTGCAATCAGATCATGGCCACCGACGCGACGCCGGTGGCGCCGGGGGATGAGGTTGCCTTCTTTCCGCCGGTGACCGGCGGCTAGCGACATGAGCCATGGCGGCGAACAGCCCGGGGAGCAGGGTATGCAGATCGACATTCGCGTACAACAGGCAGCATTCGATGCCGTTGCCATGCAGCAGCGGCTGACCGCCAGGCGTCGGGATATCGGCGCGCTGGTGAGCTTCACCGGCCTGGTTCGTGACATCAACGAGCGTCCCGACGTCGAAGCGCTGACCCTCGAACACTTCCCCGGCATGACCGAACAAGCGCTCGAGGCCATCGCTCGTGATGCCGGGGCGCGCTGGCCGCTCACGGGGGTTGGCGTGGTCCACCGGGTCGGTCGGCTGCCAGGGGACCCGATCGTGCTGGTGATGGTGACCAGCGCACATCGACGGGCGGCCTTCGAGGCCTGTGACTTCATCATGGATCGATTGAAGACGCGAGCACCTTTCTGGAAGAAAGAGCACACGGCCAGTGGCGACTACTGGGTTTCTGAACGACAGAGCGACCATGACGATGCCGGTCGTTGGGAGCGAGCATGACAGCACTGATCGACGACTTCTCGCGCCGGGTGCGCTACGTGCGCATCTCGGTCACCGATCGCTGCGATTTCCGCTGCGTCTACTGCATGAGCGAGGAGATGACCTTTCTGCCGCGGGCCCAGGTGCTCACCCTGGAGGAGCTCGAGCAGGTGGCGCGCGCGTTTACCGAACTGGGCGTGGAGAAGGTTCGACTGACTGGCGGCGAGCCGCTGGTGCGCCAGGGAATCAGTGGGCTGGTCGAGCGTATCGGTGGCCTGCCTGGCCTGCGCGAACTGGCCATGACCACCAACGGTGCCAGCCTGGGCAAGCACGCGGTCGCGCTCAAGCGTGGCGGCCTGTCGCGGCTCAACATCAGCCTCGACTCCCTCGATCCTGAGCGGTTTTCGCCGTCTCACTCGTACTGGTGATCTGGCCAAGGTGATCGATGGTATCCACGCGGCGCCAAGATGCCGGTTTCGAGCGTATCAAGCTCAATGCGGTGATTCTCAAGGGGCGTAACGACGACGAAATTCTCGATCTGGTCGACTTTGCCAGAGCGGAAGGCCTGGATATCAGCTTTATCGAAGAGATGCCGCTGGGGGATGTCTCCGATCACTCGCGCGGTGAGACCTTTTATTCCAGCGACGCTGTCCAGGCGCGGATCGAAACCCGGCACGCGCTGCTCCCCTCGGCTGAATCTTCGCTCGGACCCTCGCGCTATTTTCGGATGCACGACAGCGACAGCCGAATCGGTTTCATCTCGCCCCACAGCCACAACTTCTGCAGCACCTGTAATCGTGTTCGTGTCACCGTGGAAGGGCGCCTGCTGCTCTGTCTGGGCAATGAGCACTCGGTCGATTTACGCCATACGCTGCGCCGCTATCCCGGTGAACTCGAGCCGTTGAAACAGCAGATCGTGGCGGCCATGGCGCTCAAGCCGGAGCGCCATCACTTCACCACCGACGGCGATGTACAGGTCGTGAGGTTCATGAATATGACGGGTGGCTAATCGACTTCGCGTCCCCGCTAAGACGTCGGCGATTATTAAAAGGTCAGCACTTTGTGCCGGCCTTTTTTGATTTAAATCCTTGCCAAACTATGTCTCGGGAATATACTTTCTGAAAATGATTCGGCGCAAAGCCGTCAATGCGCATGGTAAGGAGGGACGATGTCCACGGAATCTTTGGAACGTATCGCGCGCAATAAGAACGTGGCGCGCGCCGCTGCTCGTCAGTTGAGCATGGAGCAACTGCACAAGTTGTCCGAGGTCATCAATGAGGTGATCGAGCAGAAACAGCAGGAAGATCATCAGCGCCAACAAGACGAAGCCGACAAGCAACGCAAGCTTGCCGAGATTCGTGAAGCGATGAACGATGCTGGGCTGTCGATGGACGACCTGGTCGGCGAACAGCCGCGTAAACGCCGTGGACGTCCGCCCAAGAACGCCAGCAAAGTCTGAGCGTTGGCTTGGGGAGATATTGGTCGATGCGAGCGAGTCAAGTTAGCATCTAGCAGGTACGAGCCGTGATGAGCCGTGGCGAGTTCGGGGAGATATCGCAAGAGCTTTGGCGCCCGGCGCCGTGGCCTCTGTCACACCGTTAGCGGCTAGATCCCGGTAGGTGGTGTCCAGCTATCGCTGCGTCACTCCCGTCGAGTCGAAACGCGCCGAGCTTCTGCTCGGCGCGTTTTTCGTGCGCGCAGTTGAACGCGCGCAGGGAGCGGGCATTCAGCCGGAGGCCGTACGCACCTCGTGTTCGGGCTGAGGGTCGGCGGGCATCAGCTGCAGATGCAGCTCCGGCAGCTTGGCCAGATGTGCCTTCAGCCACTCGTTGAGCGGCGCGAACAGTTGCTGACGCAGCTGCAGCAAGGACTCCGCCGGGATGGCGTCGATGCGCTGGTCGAGCCAGTCCGCCAGAGCCTCCTCGTCCAGATCGAGCGCGCTCTCGCTATCCCACAGCAGTCTGCCGATACGCGTCCAGCCGGTTTCGGTCGGCAGCAGTGTGAGGGCGATCGATAGCGAGCTGGCGGCGCGGCGCGGGGGGTACTGGCTGCGCCGGGCCGGCCGGCGCGGGTGCGCGGCGAGAGCAGCGTCGGCTGCAGGTGGAAGTGTCGGCGCGGGCTGAGCGTGCCGTTCTCCAGTGCCAGTAGATCGCCGTTGACGACCCGGTTTCGGCACCGCGATGCCGAGCGTTTCGGCGAGCTCGCGGTGGGCCTCCTGGTGCGTCAACTCGCCGTGTACCGGCCGCAGGCGTGGCTTGAGCCAGCCGTAGAGCTGGCGTAGTTCGGCCCGTGCAGGGTGTCCGGAGGCGTGCAGCGCCGGGTCGGAGTGCTCGTCGTGGATGTGGACGTCGAGCCGCCTGAAACCGTTCTTGAGGCGTTCGATGGGGCGTTCATTGCCGGGGATGGCGCGGGCCGAGAAGATGACGTGATCACCCGCTTCGAGGTCCAGCAGCGGATGGCGGCCCTGGGCCAGTCGCGACAGGGCCGAGCGCGGCTCTCCCTGGCTGCCGGTGGCGATGAGCAAGATCTCCTCCGGCGGCAGATAGCCGAGATCATAGGTCGGCACCTGGGGCGGGAAGTCCTCCAGATAGCCGAGCTGGCGGGCAATGGCCACCATGCGCTCCATCGAGCGACCCAGCAGCGCCACGCGCCGTCCGCAGCGCGCGGCGATCTGCCCTAGCGACTGGATGCGCGCAAGGTTGCTGGCAAAGCAACTGACCGCAACACGTCCGCGACACTCGCGGATCACCGCCTCGAGCGCGGCGCCGGCTTCCGACTCGCTGCGCGAGTGGCCCTCGACATCGGCATTGGTCGAGTCGGCCACCACCAGGTCCACCGGCGCTAGGCGCTCGAACGGGCGCGAATCGATCGGTGGGCCGATCAGCGGCGCCGGATCGAGCTTCCAGTCGCCGGTGTGCAGCACGCGCGCCCCGGGCGTTTCGATCGCCAGCGCGCAGCTTTCGGGGATGGAGTGGGTGACCGCCACGAAGCCGACCTTGAAGGGGGACTGCTCGACGCTGCTGCGGGTGTCACCGCACGCAGCGCATCGGTGCGCAGACCGCGCTCGAGAAACTTGGCGCGCAGCATCTCGATCGCCAGCGGCGTGGCATAGACCGGGCAGCCCCAGTGCGGCCAGATCCAGGCCAGGGCGCCGATATGGTCCTCATGGCCGGGGTGATGAAGACCGCTTCGGGGATCATGCCCTCCGCCGCCAGGTGGGCCACATCGGGAATCTGCAGCGGTGCGTCGGGCAGATCCTGGCGGATCATCATACCGCAGTCGACCGCAATCCAGTGGTCGTCATAGCCGTAGAGCGAAAGGTTCATGCCGATCTCACCGCAGCCGCCCAACGGATGAAACAGCAGGGGCGGATAGGTACGGGGGCGAATCTGCGCGCGCGGACGAAACATCGGCTTCCTTAACGGGAAAAGTCTCGACTCACTATAAGGCATCGCTCTCGGCCCGCTCAAACCGGGATCGGACCGCGGAAAGGCCAGCGCCGCAGCCACGGCGAATCGGGTACAATATCGCCGCCCCGAGCGCAGCGGACGTCGCGCCGCCGCTGCCGGGGTAGGTTGCGTCGTCGCGTTCTCTCGGTGCGCGGCGACTTTTCGTTTCATCGACCCTGTCAGCGTGAGTTATGCCGCACAATTATCGTTTGATCGTCTCCTGCCCCGACCGGGTCGGGATCGTGTCCCGGGTCTCGGGCTTCATCGCCGCCCAGGGTGGCTCCATCATCGAGGCCAACCAGCACTCCGACCTGGATAACGGGCGCTTTTTCATGCGCTACGACATTCAGTCGGAAGCGTTGGGCGCCGCGGCCTTCCGGGCCGAATTCGAGACCATCGCCCGCGAGTTCGCGATGGATTGGCGGCTGAGCGACGCCAGCCGGCGTCAGCGTGTGGTGCTGATGGTCTCGCGCGAGTCGCACTGTCTGGTCGACCTGCTCTATCGCTGGTCGGCAGGAGAGCTCGACTGCGATATTCCCTGCGTGATTTCCAACCACGACGATCTGCGCGCCCTCGTCGAGTGGCACGGCATCGAGTTCCATCGCGTGAGCGTCGATCCCGCCGACAAGGCGCCCGCGTTCGCCGAGGTCGAACGGCTGATCGATGCGGCCGATGCCGACAGCGTGGTGCTGGCACGTTACATGCAGATCCTGCCGCCAGCGCTATGCGAGCGCTACGCCGGGCGCATCATCAATATCCATCACAGCTTTCTACCGTCCTTTGCCGGCGCCAAGCCGTATCACCAGGCGTTCGAGCGCGGGGTCAAGCTGATCGGTGCGACCTGCCACTACGTCACCCAGGAGCTGGACGCGGGGCCGATCATCGAGCAGGACATTCAGCGGGTCTCGCACTGCCATACGCCCAGGATCTGGTTCGGCTGGGGCGCGATGTGGAGAAGGCGGTGCTCGCCCGTGGCTTGCGCTGGCACCTGCAGGACCGCGTGCTGATCCATGGCAACAAGACCGTCGTCTTCTCCTGATTCCCTGCCCGGTATCGCAGGCCTTGCGCCTGCGGCGTCAGGTCGGCTGCTCGCCGTCGAACAGGCTGAGCTGGCGCTGTTCGGCCTCCGGCGCCAGGCGCACGCCGACCCCGAGCAGGCGTACCGGGCGGCCGCCGCGTTGCCAGGCGCTCTCCAGCAACTCGTGGAAACGCGCGTGGATCACGCCGCGGGCGCCGGTCTCCTGGGTGGTGCTGGTGAAGTCGTGAAAGCGCACCTTGACGAACTGCTTGCCGATATCGGGGTGGCCATGGCGGGCCAGGCGTTCGTCGAGACGTGCGATCAGCGGTGCCAGCGCCTGGTGGCACTGGGCGAGATCCGGTAGATCACTGTCGTAGGTGGTCTCGACGCTGACCGACTTGCGCTCCCGGGTGACGTTGACCGGACGGTCGTCGATGCCGTGGGCCAGCTCGTGCAGGCGCTGGCCGAACTTGCCGAAGGCGTCGATCAATTGCTCCAGCGGGCGGGCGCGCAGTTCGGCGCAGGTGGCGATGCCTAGACCCGCCAGCTTGGCCGCGGTGGCAGGGCCGACCCCGTGCAGCTTGTCGACCGCCAGCCCCTCGATGAAGCTCGCATCTGCGTGGGCGGAATCACGAACAGGCCGTCGGGCTTGTCCCAGTCGCTGGCGATCTTGGCCAGGAACTTGTTGGGCGCTACACCCACCGAGACCACGATGCCGGTACGCGTGAGCACCTCCTGCTTGAGCCAGTGCGCCATCCAGGTCGCGCTGCCCTGGAAGCGGGTGACCTCGCTGACATCGAGATAGGCTTCGTCGAGAGAGAGCGGCTCCACCAGCGGGGTCAGCTCGTGGAAAACCGCCTGGATGTCATGCGAGACGCGGCGGTAGCGGTCGAAGTCGGGCTTCAGCAGCTTGAGCTCAGGGCATAGGCGCAGGGCGCGTGCGGTAGGCATCGCCGAATGGATGCCGTAGCGCCGGGCCGGGTAGTTGCAGGTAGCAATGACCCCGCGCTTGTCGGCACTGCCGCCGATCGCCAGCGGCAGATCGCGCAGCCCGGGGTCGTCGCGCATTTCCACCGCGGCGTAGAAGCAGTCGCAGTCCGCGTGGAGGATCTTGCGCATGGCCGCTGGCGGCTACTGCAGGCCCAGGCCGTTGCCGCCGCGGATGATACCCACGCCGAGACCTTCGATATCCAGCTGCTGATGCTCCAGATCGACTTCGATGGGGGCGAAGTCGGCATTCTCCGCCAGCAGGGTGACGCGGCGCCCGTGCCGTTGGAAGCGCTTGACCGTGACCTCGTCGTCGAGCCGGGCGACCACGATCTGGCCGTCGCGCACTTCCTGGGTGCGATGTACGGCGAGCAGGTCACCATCGAAGATGCCGATATCCTTCATCGACAGGCCACGTACACGCAGCAGGTAGTCAGCTCTGGGGGCGAATAGTCTGGCGGTAGCGGGCAGTAGCGGTCGATATGTTCGGCGGCGAGGATCGGGCTACCGGCGGCGACATTACCCACGATCGGTAGGCCGGTTTCGGCGGGCTCGAGGGGGTCCGGGGCGCCGGCCGCGGCGGGCAGGCGGATCCCGCGGGAGGTCCCCGGGATCATGCGGATCACACCCTTGCGATCGAGCGCACGCAGATGCTCCTCGGCGGCATTGGGGGAGCGAAATCCCAGCGCCTTGGCGATCTCGGCGCGGGTGGGCGGATAGCCGAACTCGGTCATCGTCTTGACGATGAAATCATAGACGTTCTGCTGCCGGGCGGTGAGCGGTCTCGACATTGGGCGTCTCCCCGGGGCCTGTCAGGGCTTGGTCATGTATACAGTCTGGAATTGTATCCAGTCATGCAGGGCAGGGAAAGGGGCTGGCGAGGATATGGGTGCGGGAAAGGGCCCAGGGATAGGACTCAAGGAAAGGGCGCCTTCGACGTTTGCCGCGATTGTGCCGTCGCGCCGGGAGTGGTTAGATTCAAAAGCGTTTTAAACAGGCGTTTTTCAGCTGACTCGACAGGCGTCGGCCGGTGGGTGGGATATCAGCCAACCGCCGCCGATGTCGACAGGAAAGAGGTAGTCCATGGCCCAGTCCGACACCGTGACCCGCATTCTCGACACCGCCGAGGTGCTGTTCGCCGAGAAAGGGTTCGCCGAGACGTCGCTGCGCAACATCACCACCCGGGCCAAGGTCAACCTGGCGGCGGTCAATTATCATTTCGGCTCCAAGAAGGCGCTGATCCAGGCCGTCTTCGCGCGCTATCTGGATCCCTTCGCCGAGCGCCTCAATCACGCGCTGGATGGACTCGAGCGTCACTATGGCGGGCAGGCCATTCCGCTCGAGGTGCTGCTCGAGCGCCTCGCCAACAGCGTGCTCGAGGTCCCGGCGGAGCGCCATAGTCTCAAGATATTCATGAAGCTCCTGGGGCTGGCCTATACACAGGCCCAGGGACATCTGCGGCGCTACATCCAGGCGCACTATGGCGAAACCTTCCACCGCTTCGTCGCCTGCCTGCGTCTGGCCACGCCGGAATTGCCGGAGGCGGAGCGCTTCTGGCGGCTTCACTTCATGCTCGGGACCGTGGTATTCACGCTCTCCGGACTGGATGCGCTGCGTGATATCGCCGACAACGAGTACCACGAGCATGTCACCGTGCGCGATCTGATCCGGCGGCTCAAGCCGGTGGTGGCAGCCGGTATGCTGGCACCGTTGGAATCGCCAGAGCCGGTAGCGACCTGACGAAGAGGTGCCGACCTCTGTCATGACGCTGGCGGGTCGTCTAGAATCGGGCGCTTCACGGTTTCAGGTAACGGCTATGACACAACCGCTGGGTCCGGTAATGCTGGACGTCGAGGGCACTCGACTGCGCGAGGAGGAGCGGCGGCTGCTGTCGTGCCCCGAGGTCGGGGGCGTCATTCTGTTTGCGCGCAATACCCCGGATGCAGGCACCACCCAGGCGCTGATCGGCGAGATTCGCGCTTGCCGCCCGGATCTGCTGGTCGCCATCGACCAGGAAGGGGGGCGCGTGCAGCGGCTCAAGCAGGGCGTGACCCGGCTGCCGCCGATGGCTTCTCTGGGGCGGCAGTTCGCCGAGGCGCCGGAGGCGGCCCTGGCCCTGGCCCTGGATACCGGCTGGCTGCTGGGCATGGAAATGGCCGCGTGCGGTTTCGACCTGACCTTCGCGCCGGTGCTCGATCTCGACGATGACCAGTCGCCGGCGATTGGCTCGCGCAGCTTCTCGCCCGACCCGGAGGTGGTCGCGGCGCTGGCCGGTGCCTTCATCGATGGCCTGCACGATGCCGGCATGGTCGCCATCGGCAAGCACTTTCCCGGCCATGGCGGGGCGCGTCAGGATTCGCACCATGCGGTGGCCCGGGACTCGCGCTCGCTGGACGCGCTGCGAGCGCACGATCTGGTGCCGTTTGCGCGGCTGGCAGGCAAGCTCGATGCAGTGATGCCGGCCCATGTGATCTTTCCCGCCTTCGACGAGCGCCCCGCGGGCTTCTCGCCCAGCTGGCTGGGGCTGCTGCGCGAAGAGCTCGGCTTCAAGGGTGCGATCTTCTCCGACGACCTGACCATGGCCGCCGCCCACGCTGCCGGGTCACCGGCGGCACGCGCCGAGTCGGCCTGGGCCGCCGGCTGTGATATGGCGGTGATCTGCAACGACCCCGCGGCGGCGCGCGAGGTGGTAGACGCCTGCAGCGGACGCCAGGCGCCGCGGATCGCCAAGCTGCGTTACGCCCGCGCCAGGCCGAGCCTCGAGTCGCTGGCGGTGATCTCGCGCTGGCGGCGCACCCACGCCCGGTTGGAAGCTCTCAACGAGGCGGAGTGATCCGCCCTCTGTTCCCAGGCGGCGCCGGCACTGCCGGTTGCCGCCCACTGCTATTGATACGGAATACGATGACTCAATCTACGCTCCCCGATGCGCTGAACTCGATGCAGGAGGTCATGGACAACGCCGACTGTCTGATCGACCAGGGCCAGGTAGAGCAGGCCCTCGACCGGATGGCCGCGGCGATCACCCGCGATCTCGGCGACAAGCTGCCGGTGTTCTACTGCGTGATGAACGGCGGTCTGATCACCACCGGGCATCTGCTGCCCGTCTCGGGTTTCCGCTCGAGGTCGACTATCTCCATGCTACCCGCTACCGCGGCGGCATCCGCGGTGGAGAGCTGTTCTGGCGGGTCTCGCCCGAGATCCCCATGGCTGGGCGCCACGGGTGATCGTCGACGACATTCTCGACGAGGGTGCGACCCTGGCGGCGATTCTCGACTACTGCCGTCAGGCGGGTGCGGCGAGTCTCTCCACCGCGGTGCTGGTCGACAAGCAGCATGATCGCAAGGCCTCGCCGACCTCAAGGCGACCTATTGCGGTCTGGAAGTGGTCGATCGCTACGTGTTCGGTTTCGGTATGGATTACAAGGGCTACTGGCGCAACGCCCCCGGTATCTTCGCGCCCAAGGACCTATGAGCCGGGAGGCAGCGTGCGCCACACCGCTCATCCATCGTGGCCCGCCGTTGCCTCTGTCCATTGCGGCCCGCTGCCGCCGCTACCGCTATCCATCGCGGCCTCTGTCCATTGCGGCCCCCTGCCGCCGCTGCCGCTATCCATCGCGGCCTCTGTCCATTGCGGCCCACTGCCGCCTCTGCCTCCGTTCATCGCGGCCCACCGCTGTCGCTAGCGTGGGCTGAAGCGTCTTTGCAAGCCGGTCTCGTTCATCATTCGCGTGGAGATCTCTTCGATCGAGAAGCGCGTGGTATCGATGAACGGGATGTTCTGGCGCCGATAGAGCGCCTCCGCCTGCTCGATCTCTTGCATGCACTGGTCCATTGAGCAGTAGCGGCTGTTGGGGCGGCGTTCGGTGCGGATCGCGGCCAGACGCCGGACATCGATGGTCAGGCCGAACAGCTTGTGGCGGTGTTTGGCCAGCGATGCCGGCAGGGCCAGGATGCCGTTCTCGTCGAGGTCGTCTTCGGTCAGCGGATAGTTGGCGGCGCGGATACCGAACTGCAGCGCCAGATAGAGCGACGTGGGCGTCTTGCCGCAGCGCGACACCCCGACCAGGATGATGTCCGCCTCCTCGTACTGATGGGTGCGTGCTCCGTCGTCGTTATCGAGGGCGAAGTTCACCGCGTCGATACGGTGCATGTAGACATCATCGCGCCCCATGGCATGGGCGCGGCCGACGGTATAGGTGGAGTGGGTCGCCAGCTCCTCTTCCAGCGGGGCGAGAAAGGTCGAGAAGATATCGACCATGAACGCCGGTGCCTCGGCGACGATCGCGCGCACCGACTGGTCGACGATGGTGTCGATGACGATCGGGCGCACGCCGTCGCGCTCGGCGGTGAGTTCGATCATGCCGACCAGCGAGCGCGCCTTGTCCAGGGTGTCGATATAGGGCTTGGTGACCAGGTGGAAATCGGTATTCTCGAACTGCGACAGCAGGCTGCGTCCCAGCGTCTCGGCGGTGATCCCGGTGCCATCCGAGATGAAGAAGGCGGTGCGTGTCATGGTGGGCGTTCCTCGGCATCGATAGCCCATTGTCGACCCGGATTTCCTGTTCAGGCAACCACTTGTGAAGACTCCACAGCGAATTCGTCGGCTGACTACAAGAACCGGGGAAAAGGCCGGATTCTTGTAGAAATACTCCAAACCCTACGCCCTTAAACTGCTGGCGCCGGCCGTGAGCGGCTGTTAGCTTCTGGCTCCAGCGAGGCGCAGAGGACGTGCCGCAACGTCAGCCGAAACGAGCAGCAGGAGAGGACCTTGGAACCCTTCATCATCACTTTCGATCAGCTGGGTATGGGCGATGTCGAGCGGGTGGGCGGCAAGAACGCCTCCCTCGGCGAAATGATTTCGAATCTGGCCGATGCCGGCGTCACCGTGCCGGGCGGTTTTGCCACCACGGCACATGCCTACCGCGAATTCCTCAAGCACGAAGGGCTCAACGACCGTATCAATGCCGAACTCGCTACGCTTAACGTCGACGACACCGAGACACTGGCCAAGGTCGGCGAAAAGATTCGTGGCTGGGTGATCGACACGCCTCTGCCGCCGGCGTTCGAGGCGGCGCTGGCGGACGCCTACCAGACCCTGCAGGCACGCTACCCGCAGCTCAAGGTGGCGGTGCGCTCCTCGGCCACCGCGGAGGATCTGCCCGATGCCTCCTTCGCCGGGCAGCAGGAGACCTTTCTCAATATCGACGGCTTCGACAACGTCAAGCGCGCGGTGCACGAAGTGTTCGCCTCGCTATTCAACGACCGCGCCATCTCCTACCGCGTGCATCGTGGCTATGCCCACGAGAACGTGGCGCTCTCCGCCGGGGTGCAGAAGATGGTGCGTTCCGAGACCGCGGCCAGCGGTGTGATGTTCACCCTGGACACCGAGTCCGGCTACCGTGATGCGGTCTTCGTGACCGGCGCCTGGGGCCTGGGCGAGACCGTGGTGCAGGGGGCGGTCAACCCCGACGAATTCTACGTGCACAAGCCGACCCTGGCGGCCGGTCGGCCAGCGGTGCTGCGGCGTACTCTGGGTTCCAAGCGGATCAAGATGGTCTACACCGAGGACGCCGCCGCCGGGCGTTCGGTCAAGACCGTGGACGTCGCGCATGCCGACCGCCAGCGCTTCTGTCTGAGTGATGACGACGTCATGGCGCTGGCGCGCCAGGCGGTGACCATCGAGCAGCATTACGGTCGCCCGATGGACATCGAGTGGGCGCGCGACGGCGACGACGGCAGGCTCTATATCGTTCAGGCGCGGCCCGAGACCGTCGTCTCCAACCAGGATGCCGGCACCCTCGAGCGCTTCACCCTCAAGGAGAAGGGGCGCGTGCTGGTCGATGGACGTGCCATCGGTCAGCGCATCGGCCAGGGCAAGGTCCGGCTGGTGGCGTCACCCGAAGAGATGCACAAGGTGCAGAACGGCGACGTGCTGGTGACCGACATGACCGATCCCGACTGGGAACCGATCATGAAGCGCGCCTCGGCGATCGTCACCAACCGTGGCGGACGCACCTGTCACGCAGCGATCATTGCCCGCGAGCTGGGCATCCCCGCGGTGGTGGGCTGCGGCGATGCCACCGAGCTGCTCGAAGATGGGCTCGAGGTCACCGTCTCCTGCGCCGAGGGTGACACGGGCCACGTCTACAATGGCAAGCTCGAGTTCGAGTGCCGGGCCACCAGCGTCGACAGCATGCCCGATATCCCGTTCAAGATCATGATGAACGTGGGCAACCCCGATCGCGCTTTCGCTTTCGCCGGGCTGCCCAATGCGGGCGTGGGGCTGGCGCGGCTGGAGTTCATCATCAACCGCATGATCGGCGTGCACCCGCGGGCGCTGATGGATTACGACAAGCTCTCCAGTGATCTCAAGCAGACCATCGACCTGCGCACCGCCGGCTATGCCGATCCGGTCAGCTTCTACGTCGATCGTCTGGTCGAGGGTATCTCGACCCTGGCGGCGTCGTTCTACCCCAAGCGGGTGATCGTGCGACTGTCGGACTTCAAGTCCAACGAGTACGAGAATCTGATCGGCGGCAAGCTCTACGAGCCAGGTGAAGAGAACCCGATGCTGGCTTCCGCGGCGCTTCACGCTATCTCTCCGACGACTTCCGCCCCTGTTTCGAGCTGGAGTGCCAGGCGCTCAAGCGCGTGCGCGACGAGATGGCCTGGACAACGTCGAGATCATGGTGCCGTTCGTGCGCACCCCGGCCGAAGCCAAGGGGGTGGTCGAGCTGCTCGAGGCCAACGGACTCAAGCGCGGCGAGAATCACCTCAAAGTGATCATGATGTGCGAGCTGCCGGCCAATGCGCTGCTGGCGGATGAGTTCCTCGAGTACTTCGACGGCTTCTCGATCGGCTCCAACGACCTGACCCAGCTCACCCTGGGGCTCGATCGCGACTCCGGGATCTTGCGCATCTCTTCGACGAGCGTGACCCGGCGGTGAAGAAGCTGCTGTCGATGGCGATTCAGGCGTGCAAGGCTCAAGGCAAGTACGTCGGCATCTGCGGGCCAGGGCCCCTCGGATCATCCCGAGCTGGCCAAGTGGCTGATGGAGCAGGGTATCGACTCCGTCTCGCTCAACCCGGACGCGGTGCTCGAGACCTGGTTCATGCTGGCCGGCGAAACCCTCGGCTGATGGCCAGCCAGGCCTCGCCGCGCGAGGTGGCGTCATCCAAGCCGGTGCGAGCGATCGCACCGGCTTTTTGCGTTCACGAGCTCAACCAGTTGCGCAGCTTGACCAGCAGCAGCTCACCATCGGACATCTCACGGCGTTCGGCGAGCAGGGCGCTTAGCGCTTCGGGGCGGTCGGTGATGATGTTGTCCACGCCCATGTCGATATAGCGCGACATGGCGCCGGTACTGTTCACCGTCCACACTGCCACGCCACGGCCGCTGCCGTGCAGGGTCCGCAGCAGGCTCGGGTTGGCCTGGGTATGGCGCAGCCGATGATGTCGGCGGGGGTCTCCGCCACGCCCCGGGCAGGATGAACTGCAGGAACAGTGGTGCGGATGTCCGCGCCAGCTGTTTGACCCGCGCCACCACCGACGGCGAGAGCGACGCGATCACCACCTGGTCGGCCATGCCGCTGGCGCGATCTGGGCAATCACCTGGCGGGCCAGGAGATCGGCGCTCAGCGGCGCCGCTTGAGCTCGACATACAGATCGATCCGCCCGTGGGCGCGCGCCAGTAGCGCGGCAAAGGTGGGGATGCGCTCGCCGACGAAGGCATCGCCGAACCAGGCCCCGACGTCGACCTGGCAATCTCGTCGAGGGTCATCTCGCTCAAGCGGCGATCGATGCCAGTGAGCCGGCGCAGGTTGTCGTCATGGGCGACGATTACCTGGCCATCGCCGCTCAGGCGCACGTCCAGCTCCATGTAGTCGGCCCCGGCGTCGATGGCACCTTCCAGCGCCGCCAGGGTGTTTTCCGGCGCCTGATACGAGGCGCCGCGATGGGCGGTGATGGCGACCGTATCGTTGATCTCGAACCCCTGGAGAATCCAGCCCGCCTGGAGCAGTGCGAAGGCCAGGACCAGAATCTCCGCGCCCCAGGCGATCAGCCCCGAACGCCGCGGTGCGGGCTCGCCGTCGAGTACCGGCGCGCGTCCGCTGGCGCGCTGGAACAGGGTGGTGACCAGCAGGCTGTTGGCGCTGACGCCGAGGAAGGTCAGGGCGATGGTGGCCACGATATAGAGTGCCAGATACGCGAGCATGGCCGGAATCAGCACGCTCGCGCGCTCGGGCAGATGCCCCAGCAGCGGCCCGCCTAGGGCGTTGAAGAGCAGACTGAAGACGACCGGGATCGCCGCCACCGATAGCGCCGTGCCCAGCACCAGCAGTGCCATGCGCCAGCGCCGCCGGCGGGTCAATCGATGGCTGCGGGCCAGCGCCGACAGCGGCCCCAGGCCCTCCAGCACCAGCGCCGGCAGAGCGAGAAACCAGCGCAGATAAAGTGTGGGCCGGCGAGCACTGCCCAGACCAGCAGCACGGCAGCGCGAGGGCGAGAACTGCCACAGCGCCGCGGGCACACGCGAATCAGCACATAGGGTTCGGTGTCTCCCAGCAGCCAGGTATAGAGATGGGCTACGCCGAGGGCGAAGGGCGCCGCCAGCAGCAGATGCGCACCGACCTGGAGGAAGGCCAGCGCGGCAGTGCCGGGAAGCGTCGCAGCACATGCCAGAGGGCGCCCATGGCGACCCGATAACGCCCGCCGTCGCGGCTGGAGACCACGCGCATCATGCCCGCCTGCTGCAGGAAGATCACCAGAAAGCTCAGCCCCAGCGCCGCCAGCAGCCACAGCAGACCCCTGGCCGAGAGTGCGACGTCGACGATCTGGCCGTTGCTGAGTACCGGCTGGCCGATACGCTTCAGTAGTCCGGCGAGGGTGCCTGCAGAGAGTGGCACCCAGAGTGCGGTGGCCAGTAGGGTGAAGAAGAGATGAAAAGCGATGAGCGCGCGCCAGTGTACGGCGATCTGGCGCGTGATGTCCTTGATCAGCGGGCGTGGGGCAAGCATATCGCGGTCGTCGACGTCCTGGTCAGTGTGGGGTCATCTTCCTTGTGACCCTGTCAGTCTTGTCTTCAAAGTGTCATCGGCGCAAGGGAATCACTGCATAAATGCCTGCACGGACTCGGCGTCCCCAGCGCATGGCTGCGTGACGCGGTACGGGGACGCCAGCCCGGTCGAAAGCTCGCCTAACCCCATGTTATGTCTCGCTTGACGCGTTGCCTTCGGCAACTTGCCCTGACGGGCCGCCCTGCGGGCGTTCTCTACGCGTTGCTGCGAGTCTGTGCTCCGGGCGCCTTGCCCTGCATCTCGTTCGGCGATTTATTCAGCGTTCCCAAGTCGCACAGGTGATCCCGCCGTCCGAAAGGGATTGTCATCCGCTGAAAACGTCAAGGCCGCCCGCAGGCGGCCTTGGTAGCGCGATGATCCAAGATCAGAACTGCCAGCCCACCGAGGCGGTGTAGGCATCGACCTTGTAGTCGCTGTCGAAGTCGTAGCGCTCGTACTCGGTGCGCAGCAGCAGATGCTGATAGTGGTACTGAACGCCAGCGCCGTAGACCGGGTCGATGCCGTCGTTATCGTCGAGGTTCGAGCCCGCGCCGAGATCGCCCCGGGCGTCGACGTCCCACTTCGCCATACCGGCCTTGGCGAACACTTCGAAGCCGGCGACCAGCGGATACTTGCCGATCAGGTTGAGGCCGTAGGCGCGGGTCTTGAGATCGACCACGTTGCCGCCGCGGATGATATTGGGCTTGCCCAGGTCGGCGTAGAACGCCTCGGTGGCGAAGTAGGGGTTGTACTCGTAGCCCACGAAGGCCTTGTAGACGCTGTCGTCGTCATCCACGTGGTAGCCGCTGCCACTGGCACCGGCGAAGTGGCCGACATCGCTGTCGCTACTGGTGACCTTGCCGTAGCCGCCGCCGAGGCCGATATATAGGCCGTCGGCGTTGGCCGCCTGGGCGGCAGGCGCCAGCAGCAGCGGCGACAGCGCCAGCGGGAGTGCCAGCCAGGTATTGATCTTCATGTTTTCCATCTCCATCCCGTTGATGAACGCTGTTCTTTTATCTGAAAACTCTAATTTGCTACCCGTCCCGGCGCAAGCCCAGTGCGATCTTGGTCCGGCTTGGCGCCGGCACGGGTGCGAGCGACAATGGGGTAGCCCAATCAACCGCGACGAGGCGCTGCCGTTATCGATTTCCTTCACCCCATCGACGCGCTGCGACGCCTGACCGCCGGCCTTCAGTGGGGTCGCCGCCGCTCACCACGTGTCGTGCTGTGCGGCTGTGACGCACGCCACTACGGCTGGTTGCGCACCCTCGGCGCGACCCACGAGGTGGTCGCCATGGTCACCGAGGCGCCGTGGCAGCACGCCACCCGGGTCGAGGGCGTACTACTCTACTACCCCAGCGAGGTGTTTTCGCTGTGCCGTCGCTTCGAGGTCGATTATCTCGTCTACGCCACGCCGGCAGAGCGTGACGCGATCGAGCGCGTCGCACCCGCCGCCCACGTCTGGCAGGCACACTGGTGCCACGGCATCGAAGGTCTGACGGCCCGCTGACGGGCGCTCGAACCTGGCGGCCCAGCGGCCCTTGCACATAAAAAACGCCCCGCACGGGGCGGGGCGTTTCGGTAGCCTCTTCATGAAGCTGCGAGCATCGGAAGAGTCGTATCAGGCTTCCTGGGCGACCGGGATGACGGTAGCGGCCGCTTTCTGGAAGTCCTCGATCTCATGGAAGTTCAGATAGCGGTAGATCTCGCCCGCCATCGCATCGAACTCGCCCATGGTCGCTTTGTACTCCTCGACCGTCGGCAGGCGGCCCTCGACGGCAGCAATCGCCGCGAGCTCTGCCGATGCCAGATAGACATCGGCGCCGTCACCGAGACGGTTGGGGAAGTTACGGGTCGAGGTGGACACCACGGTCGACTTCGGCGCCACACGTGCCTGGTTACCCATGCACAGCGAGCAACCCGGCATCTCCATGCGGGCGCCGGCCTTGCCGTAGATGCCGTAGTAGCCCTCCTCGGTCAGCTGATGTTGGTCCATCTTGGTCGGCGGCGCAAGCCACAGGCGCGTCTTCAGGCTGCCCGCGGGCTGCTTCTCGAGCAGTTTGCCGGCGGCGCGGAAGTGCCCGATGTTGGTCATGCACGAGCCGATGAAGACCTCGTCGATCTTCTCGCCGGCGACCTCGGAGAGCAGACGCGCGTCGTCCGGGTCGTTGGGGGCGCAGAGTACCGGCTGGTCGAGTTCGCTCATGTCGATCTCGATCACCGCGGCGTACTCGGCGTCGGCGTCGGCGCGCATCAGGCTGGGGTTGGCCAGCCACGCTTCCATGCCCTGGATACGACGCTCCAGGGTGCGGGCGTCGCCGTAGCCGGCGCTGATCATCCACTTGAGCAGGGTGACGTTGGAGGTCAGGTACTCGGTCACGCTCTCTTCGGAGAGGGTGATGGTGCAGCCCGCGGCGCTGCGTTCGGCAGAGGCGTCGGAGAGTTCGAACGCCTGCTCGGCGGTGAGATCCTCGAGACCTTCGATCTCCAGGATGCGCCCGGAGAAGATGTTCTTCTTGCCCGACTTGGCCACCGTCAGGTGCCCTTGCTGGATCGCGTAGTAGGGGATCGCATGGACCAGATCACGCAGGGTGATACCCGGCTGGCGTTTGCCCTTGAAGCGCACCAGCACCGACTCCGGCATGTCCAGCGGCATGACGCCGGTGGCCGCGGCGAAGGCGACCAGACCCGAGCCCGCCGGGAACGACACGCCCAGCGGGAAGCGGGTGTGCGAGTCGCCGCCGGTGCCCACGGTGTCGGGCAGCAGCATGCGGTTGAGCCAGGAGTGGATGATGCCGTCACCCGGACGCAGCGAGACGCCGCCGCGGTTCTGGATGAAGTCCGGCAGGGTGTGGTGGGTCTCGACGTCGACCGGTTTGGGGTAGGCGGCGGTGTGGCAGAAGGACTGCATCACCAGGTCGGCCTGGAAGCCGAGACACGCCAGATCCTTGAGTTCGTCGCGGGTCATCGGGCCGGTGGTGTCCTGGGAGCCGACCGTTGTCATCTTCGGCTCGCAGTACATGCCCGGACGCACGCCCTCGAGGTTGCACGCCTTGCCGACCATCTTCTGGGCCAGGGTGAAACCCTTGCCGGTATCGACCGGCTGCTCCGGCTTGCGGAACACGTCGGAGGCGGGCAGGCCTAGCTCGTCGCGTGCCTTCTCGGTGAGGCCGCGACCGATGATCAGCGGAATGCGTCCACCAGCACGCACTTCGTCTAGGATCACCTGGGTCTTGAGCGCAAAGGTGGAGATGACCTCATCGCTGTCGTGGCGGGTCACCTTGCCCTCATACGGATAGACGTCGATGACGTCGCCCATCTCGAGCTTGTCGACATCCATCTCGATCGGCAGGGCGCCGGCATCTTCCATGGTATTGAAGAAGATCGGTGCGATCTTGCCGCCGAAGCAGAACCCGCCGGCGCGCTTGTTGGGGACGTGGGGGATGTCGTCACCGAAGAACCACAGCACCGAGTTGGTCGCCGACTTGCGCGAGGAGCCGGTGCCCACCACATCGCCCACATAGGCGACCGGGAAGCCCTTGGCCTTGACCGCCTCGATCTGCGCCAGCGGGCCCTTGCTGCCCGGCACTTCCGGCTCGATGCCGTCGCGCGGGTTCTTGAGCATGGCGTTGGCGTGCAGCGGGATGTCGGGGCGCGACCAGGCGTCTGGCGCCGGCGACAGGTCGTCGGTATTGGTCTCACCGGGCACCTTGAACACTGCGATGCTGATCTTGTCGGCCAGCGCCGGCTTGGCCAGGAACCACTCGGCCTCGGCCCACGACTCGAGTACGCCCTGGGCCACGGCGTTGCCGTTCTTGGCCCGCTCGGCGACATCATGGAAGGCGTCGAACATCAGCAGGGTGTGCTTGAGCTGCTCGCCCACTTCCTGAGCCAGCTCGCTGTCGTCGAGCAGCTCGACCAGCGTGGCGATGTTGTAGCCGCCCTGCATGGTGCCCAGCAGCTTGACCGCGTGGATCTTGTCGATCAGCGGCGAGGTCGCCTCGCCCTTGGCGATGGCGGTGAGGAAGCCGGCCTTGACGTAGGCGGCTTCGTCGACACCGGGCGGCACGCGATCGGTGATCAGTTCGAGGAGAAATGCCTCTTCACCGGCGGGCGGCTGCTTGAGCAGCTCGACCAGTTGGGCGGTCATTTCGGCGGTCAACGGTTTCGGCGGCACGCCTTCCTGGGCGCGCTCCTCGACATGTTGGCGGTAAGCTTCGAGCACGGTTGAACCCTCATCTAATGTCAGAGCCCGCAGCGAGAGCGGCGGCGCCAGCGCGCGAAGACTCCGCCTGGAGGGCGGGGGAGGCGGCGGCAAACGACCGGCTGCGGTGGGCGCTGCGCAGTCTACGTGAAACTGTCGACAATGTTAAGGCGAGCGGCTCAAGGCCCGTCATGGCGGCGCTCGGCGGGTGGAGCTCGGGTCCGTCAGGGGGCGCTTCGCGCCGCCGGCAGTGCGCGTGGAGACATTGCACAGGCTTTCCCTAACATGAGGCCGCCCGAGATCGACCACGGACGACATCGTCATGACTGCTTATACCGCTACCGAGACCGACGCCACGCTGCCACAGGAGCTGCTCGAGTTCCTGCCCTGCGCGACCCCCGAAAGCTGGATCGAGGCGGCGCTCGCCCATCCGGCGCTGCTGCTGATCGACCACGCCCAGTGCGAGAAGAAGGCGGCCTCCACCGCCATGAGCCTGATGTTCCGCTATGTCGATCGCCCGGAACTGCTGGTCAAGATGTCGCAGCTGGCACGGGAGGAGCTTCTGCACTTCGAGCAGGTGGTGGAGATCATGCAGGAGCGCGGGGTCGATTACAGCCATCTGCAGGCGTCACGCTACGCGGAAGGCTTGCGGCGCCATGTGGCGCGCGACGAGCCGCAGCGCCTGATCGACATCCTGATCGTCGGTGCCTTCATCGAGGCGCGCTCGTGCGAGCGCTTCGCGCGGCTGATCCCGCGGCTCGACGCGCAGCTGGCCAAGTTCTACCGCTCGCTGGTGCGCTCGGAAGGACGCCATTTCGAAGACTATATCGGTCTCGCCCGGCGCTACGCCGGCGCCGCCGCAGTCGATGAGCGAATCGCCGTCTTCGCCGCCCACGAGCGTGCCCTGATCGAGGACACGGACACCCACTTTCGCTTCCACAGCGGGGTGCCGGCCGCGGTATGACACCAGCCGCGGGCGCGGCGCTGGGTACCTTCGAGGAGACGCATGACGCAGCCATCCGCCAGCACGACCCTGACCCTGTTCGGGCAGTTCGGCCTGCACCAAGGTGCTACCACGCTGACCCAGTTCAGCTATGACAAGGTCAAGGCGCTGCTGTTCTATCTATTGCTGCAGCGAGAGCCGGTCAGCCGTGCCCAGCTGGCGGCGCTGCTGTGGCCGGAGCAGCGTCTCGACGCCGCGCGCACCAATCTGCGCCATGCGCTGCATTCGCTACGCCACGCTCTGGGCGAGTGCGCCGAGACCTGGCTGACGGTCACCCGTCAGACCATCGCCTGCGTACCCCGGCGTCGGTGGCTGGGATCTGCGCGAGATCGAGCGCGAACTGGCGCTGACGCCGGACCTGACGAGGCTCGAAAGGTTGCTGAGCCACTATCGCGGTGAGCTGGTGGCAGAGCTGGCGCTGCCCCAGTGCGAGGGCTTCAGTCGCTGGCTTTCGCAGGCGCGTAGCGACTGGCGCGAGCGGGTGATCGACTACGCCGAGCGCGCCCTGAGCCAAGCGCAGATGCAGCCCGAGGCGCTGTTGCGGGCGCTGTTGGCACGTTTTCCCGAGCATGTGGCGTTCCAGGAGCAGCTGATACGTTGCCTCGCCGGCCACGGCCAGGTGACCGCCGCGCGCGAGCGCTTTCATGCCCTGCTGCGTCAACTGGCGCTCTCCGGCGAGCAGCCCAGCCGGGGTTCCTGCAGTTCGCCGGTGACTGGCCGGATATTACCCCGACGGCGGAGGTCGCGCTGCCAGCACCGGCATCTCCCGTCCCGGCAGAGGGTTACTCGGCGGCGGAGATCGACTTTCGCCAGGTGGCGATCATGGCGATCGCACTCAAGCCGCCGGAAAGCGGCAACGACATCAGTCAGGCGCTGGCCTGTCTGACCCTGCAGGATCGGCTGTTCCGCTGGCTGGAGACCCAGTGCCATCAGCTCGGCGGCTTCTGGCAGGCGGCGGTGGGTAGCGGGGTAGGGCTGGCCTGCTTTGCCACCCATGGCCCGACCCACCAATTGGCCGAGCTGGTGGCGCTCTACGACCACTGCCAGCAGGGGCTTTCGGCGCAGGTCGCGGCTTGCTGGGAGGGTGATACGCCGTCGCCTGCCTTTACCCTGTGTGCGGGACTGGATAGCGGCCGGGTGATCTGGCTGCCGGAGCGTCGCACCATCGACCCGCTCGGTGATGTCACCCAGGTCGCGCTGGCGATGCTGGCCATGGCCGAGCCGGGGGAACTGATGATCTCGCTCAATGCCAGCCAGCACCTGCCGCCGGCGTTCGATCTGCAGGCGCGGCTGACGCCACGTCTGCTGAGTGCCGATGGCCGGATCGCGCGGCGCGCCCTGGCGTTGGCGTCCGGCGACGGCGGACGGGTGACCCGAGTGCCGAGCCTGCTGGGGCGCGATGCCGAGCTGCGCCAGCTGCGTGATGCCCTGGCCCGGGTTGCGCTGGGGCTGCGTCAGAGCCTTCTGGTGCTGGGCGATACCGGGATCGGCAAGTCGGCGCTGATGATTCGTTTCCGCGAATGTCTGCAGCATGAGGACGTCGCGCTGTTCTGGCGCCAGACCACACGGCTGTCGAGCCAGACGCCCTATGCGGTGGTGCAGTCGCTGCTGCGCTGGCATCTCGGCGCGGAGCCGGCGCTCGCCAGCCTGGAGGCGTTGATCGATGCCACGCCGACGCTGGCCAAGATCGGCGCCGAGCGGCGCCGCCTGCTGCTCGACGTGCTGGTGCGTGAAGTCACCAACCGCGAGGCGGCCGAAGAGGCGGTGGAGCTGGTCAGTCATCTGACCCAGTCGTTGATCCTGCGGTTGACAGCGACGCGCCGGCCGCTGGTGATGATCATCGACGATCTGCAGTGGCTCGACGAGCCTTCGCTCAAGGTACTGCACAACCTGCAGGTGCGCTTGCCGATCCACTCCTCGCTGCTGCTGCTGGCGTCGCACCAGAACCGCGAGATGCCCTCGATTCGGCTCAACTGGGACCAGCAGATCGCGCTCGGCCGCCTGGCCCCGAGCAGTCGGCCGAGATGCTCGACGTGCTCGCCCGGCGTCACTGCCTGACGCTGGATCCGTCACTGCGCGAGCAGCTGATCGCGCGCTGTGAGGGCGTGCCACTCTATCTGCAGGAGATCTGCCGCTGGCTCGAGATCGACCGTCGGGAGGGGTGCACCCTCGATGCCGCCGCCTTGCCCCGTGGATTGCTCGGCTTGCTCGCCAGTCGCATCGATCAGCTGCACCAGGATCGTAGCGTGGCGCACATGGCGGCGGTATGCGGGCGCCAGTTCGAAACCGCGCTGCTCAGAGCGTGTCTCGATACCACCGACGCGGCGCTGCGGGCGGCACTCGAGCAGATGCGCCGGCTCGAGATCATCGAGCCGTGCGAGGCCGCGCCGTTCGATTTCCAGTTCACCCATCCGCTGCTGCACGAGGCCGCCTATCTGTCCTGCCCCCAGGATGTTCGCGTGACCCTGCACGGCCGTCTGGTCGGGCTGATCGAGTCCCAGCGCCCGGCTTGGATCAGCCGCCACCCGGCGATTTCGCCGAGCATCTGCAGCGCAGCGGGGACCCGGGGCGCGGCGCACGCTACTTCGAGATGGCGGCTCGCGGCGCCCTGCGCGCCAGCGCCAATCGTACCGCACTGCGCCTGGCCGAGGCGGGTCTTGCCTGTCTGGCGCGTGTACCGGGTGGCGCGGCGGAGCGGCGGATCAGCCTGCTGACGGTACAGGGTCAGGCCTATTACGCGCTGGAAGGACACGGTTCGCGCCCGGCCCAGGCGTGCTTCATCGAGGCGCAGCAGCTGTGGCGTGACGGCCCCGCAGGAGGAGGACGCCGAGGATCAGGCCTTCCTGGTCACCTGGGGGCTATGGGTCGGCGCCAGCCAGCGCTATGCCAACCGCGATGCCGATCCCTGGCCGAGCATCTGCGTGAGCTGGCACAGCGCATCGACGATCCGCGCTACCGTCGACTGGCGCTCTATGCCCGCGCCTATGGCGAGTACTGGAGCGGCGAGGTGGGGCGGGCTTTCGAGCATCTGGAGCAGATCGATCCTCTGCGTCAGCCGATGGTGCTCGAGTGGCTGCCTTACTCGGATCACCCGCAGGTGGCGGCGAGCTGCTATCAGAGCTGGGCGCTGTGCCTGCGTGGTGACTATCGCCGTGCTGAGCAGCAGATGGAGGCGGCGATCCGGCTAGCGGAGAGTATCGGCCATCCAGCATCGCTGGCCATGGCGCTGATCTTTGCGGCTTCGCTCTACCGTCAGCTGGGGCATGTCCATCTCGCCCTGGAGCGCGGCCAGAGAGCCTTCGAGATGACCCGTTCACAGGATCTGCAGCGCTGGCATCTGGAGGCACTCTGCGTGCTCGGCTGGGGGCAGGCGCTGGCCGGCGATGCCGTCTGGATCAGGTCGAGTCGGGGGTCGAACGGCTGATCGAGCTCACCGGACGGCCCGCCACCAACGCGCTTCGCTCTGGTACGGCGATGCCTGTCTGGCGCTCGATCAGCTCGAGCGCGCAGCACACTACCTGCTGCCGTGCCTGGTTCAGGCGCGTGACAACCGCTCGACGATGCTGCCGCAGCTGCTGCTACAGATGGCGCGGATCCAGCATCGTCAGGGGCGGCCAATGGCCGAGATCGAGGCGCTGATCGCCGAGGCGCAGGCGTGGGCAGAGGAGGCCGGCTGTGCCCATCTCGAGCTGCACAGCCTGGCGCTGTGGCTGACCCTGGTGGATCCCGATGATGCCGAGAGCCAGCGTGCGCTGCGCTACCGCCTGGGCGAGGTCGCGCTCTGCGATGCGCCGGTGCTGATTCGCTGGCGCACGCTGCTCGACAACCTCAGCGCCGAGGCGCGTCCGCCGCAGCGCCCCCGGCGTGGTCGGCGGGACGCCTCGACCCGGGCGCGGCATGGCTGATACGCGGATGGCCGGCAAGAGACTCGCCTCCGGGGAGGTGACACAGCGGGCTAGGCAGGTGTTCCGCGGCATAGGCAGCGGCGTCGCAAGATAAACGGTGCGCCAGGAAGTTGGCGCTGGGGAACCGCTGGCCCCGCCGCCCGTGCGGGCTCAGGCGGGGCAGCTTGAGGGAAGGGCAGGTTCGGCCAGGGCAAACGACTCCAGTGTCAGGCTGTCGCCCTCGACTCTCAGCTGCCCAGCCCTGATCGGCCGCCAGTCGCCGATGACAAGCGCTCGGCGCGCTCACCCGTCGACCTCCAGCTCGTGCACCGCCGGGCGATGGGTGTGGCCATGGATCAGCAGGCGCGATTCATGCGCGCGCAGCGTATCGACCACCGCCGCCGGGGTCACATCCATGATGTCCTCGGCCTTGTTGGAGTTGGCCTCGCCGGACTGCTGGCGCAGCTTGCGTGCCAGCGCCAGGCGCTCCTCCACCGGCAGCGCCAGGATCTGTGCCTGCCATGCCGGATCGCGAGCCTGACGGCGGAACGCCATATAGGCGGTGTCACCGGTGCACAGGCTGTCGCCGTGCATCAGCAGCGCGCGCCGTCCGCCCAGCTCGACCACGGTGGGGTCCTCGAGCAGGGCGCAGCCGCTGTCGGCAGCGAAGGCCTCGCCGATCAGGAAATCGCGATTGCCGTGCATGAAGGCGAGCCGCGTGCCGGCATCGTGGCAGGCGCGCAGCTCGGCGATGATGCGCTGCTCGAATTCGCCACGATAGTCATCGCCGATCCACGCTTCGAACAGGTCGCCGAGAATGGTCAGCGCCGACGCCTCGCGGGCGGGGCCGCGCAGGTAGTCGATGAAACCCTGGGCGATCTCGGGCTGGTCGGGTTGCAGATGAAGATCGGCGATCAGTAGTTGCATGGCAGACTCGATGGCAGTGGCGGTCGGTAGGAAAGGGCGAAGGGCGGCCGTTCAGACGACTTCGGCGCGTTCGATGATGACATCCTCGACCGGCACGTCGCTGTGCATGCCGCGGCGCCCGGTGGCGACCTGGCGGATACGCTCGACCACGTCCATGCCCTCGACGACATTGCCGAACACGCAGTAGCCCCAGCCCGGCAGACTCTTGTCGCGGTGGTTGAGGAAGTCGTTGTCGGAGACGTTGATGAAGAACTGCGCGCTGGCCGAGTGCGGGTCCTGGGTGCGCGCCATGGCGACGCTGCCCTTCTGGTTGGTGAGACCGTTGTCGGCTTCGTTCTCGATCGGCGCCCGCGTCGCCTTCTGCTCGAAGTCGGTGTCGAAGCCGCCGCCCTGGACCATGAAGCCGTCGATCACGCGGTGAAACAAGGTGCCGTCGTAGTGGCCGTCGCGGACGTACTGCTCGAAATTGGCCGCCGTCTTGGGCGCCTTGTCGGCGTTCAGCTCGAGTTTGATGATGCCGTAATTGGTGTGCAGAACGATCATGGGATTTCCTGAGCGAAAGGGCGTGTTCCGGGCCGGCGCCGGCTTGGCGCCGAGACCGCGCGTCGCGCTATAATAGCCGCTTTGCGCGGGTGGGAGAAACCGCCCGGCACGCGTGTTAACCTGCCTTCACCAGCGCCGTCACCGCACGGTCCGACGAATTACAGAGGTTGTCTGCATTCCATGAGGTCGAAAGTCGCGTCGAGAACGACGATACCCAGCACGGAGCCCCGAATTTCCTGCGCAATCAGATTCGTGACGAGATCGAATCGGGGCAGACCCAGACGATCGTGACCCGTTTCCCGCCGGAGCCCAATGGCTTTCTGCACATCGGTCACGCCAAGTCGATCTGGGTCAATTTCGGTCTGGCGGAACAGTTCGGCGGCCGCTGTCATCTGCGCTTCGACGACACCAATCCAGCCAAGGAAGAGCAGGCCTATATCGACGCCATTCGTGAGGATATCGAGTGGCTCGGCTATCGCTGGAGCGGTGAGGTGCGCTACGCCTCGAGCTACTTCGATCAGCTCTATGCCTGGGCCCAGCATTTGGTGCGCGAAGGCCTGGCCTATGTCGACGATCTCTCGCCGGAAGAGATTCGCGAATACCGCGGCACCCTGACCGAACCTGGCCGGCCGAGCCCCTACCGAGAACGAGGGGTGGAGGAGAACCTCGACCTGCTGGAGCGCATGCGGGTGGGCGAGTTCGCTGAGGGGGCCAAGGTGCTGCGGGCCAAGATCGACATGGCCGCGCCCAACATCAATCTGCGTGACCCGATCCTCTATCGTATCCGCCACGCGCATCACCATCAGACCGGCGATGCCTGGAAGATCTACCCCTCCTATGACTTCGCCCACGGGCAGTCGGATGCGATCGAGGGCATCACGCACTCCCTTTGCACGCTCGAGTTCGAGGATCACCGCCCGCTCTACGAGTGGTTCCTGGCACACCTGCCGGTGCCCTCGCAGCCGCGCCAGACCGAGTTCGCGCGGATGAACGTCAACTACACCGTGACCTCCAAGCGCAAACTCAAGCTGCTGGTCGACGAGCAGGTGGTGGACGGCTGGGACGATCCGCGCATGCCCACGATCTCCGGGCTGCGCCGGCGCGGCTACACGCCGGCTTCGCTGCGCAAGTTCTGTGACATGACCGGGGTCAGCCGGGCGGCCAATGTGGTCGATATCGCCATGCTGCACTTCGCGATTCGCTCCGATCTGGAAGACAACGCGCCACGCGCGATGTGCGTGCTCAACCCGCTCAAGGTGGTGCTGACCAACGTCAGCGCCGACCACGGTGAAGTGTTCGAGGTGCCGGGGCATCCGGCGCGTGAAGACATGGGGACCCGGCGCCTGCCGCTGACGCGTGAGATCTGGATCGATCGCGACGACTTCATGGAGGAGCCGCCGAAGAAGTTCTTCCGCCTGGCGCCAGGCAAGGAAGTGCGTCTGCGCAACGGCTACGTGATCCGCTGCGATGAAGTGATCAAGGACGATGGCGGCGAGATCACGGCGCTGCACTGCTCGGTCGACTTCGAGACCTTGGGCAAGAACCCCGAGGGGCGCAAGGTGAAAGGGGTGATCCACTGGGTCAGCGCCGAGCACGGCGTGCCGGTCGAAGTGCGCCTCTACGACAACCTGTTTCTCGACGAGGCGCCGGATCGCGACAAGGATGCCGACTTCCTCGATCATCTCAACCCCGAGTCGCTGGTCACCGTACAAGGTATCGCCGAGCCGGCGCTGGCCGATGCGGCGCCGGAGGCGCGCTATCAGTTCGAGCGGGTGGGCTACTTCTGCGCCGACCGCCATGCCTGCCGCGATGGCAAGCTGGTGTTCAATCGCACGGTCGGGCTCAAGGACTCCTGGGCCAAGATTCAGCAGAAGCAGCAGGGGACGGCATGAGCGAGCTGCAGGTCTATAACACGCTGACGCGGCGCAAGGCGCCGCTGCAACCGATCGAGCCCGGCAAGCTGCGCATGTACGTGTGCGGTATGACGGTCTACGACTACTGCCACCTGGGGCATGCCCGGGTGATGGTGGCCTTCGACGTGATCACCCGCTGGCTGCGTCAGACCGGGCTCGACGTCACCTATGTGCGCAATATCACCGATATCGACGACAAGATCCTCAAGCGTGCCGAGGAGAATGGCGAGCCGATCTCGGCGCTGACCGAGCGCATGATCGCGGCGATGCACGAAGACGAAGCGCGTCTGGGCGTACTGCGCCCGGACCTGGAGCCCCGGGCCACTGGGCATATCCACGAGATCGTGGCGATGATCCAGCGTCTGATCGACAACGACTACGCCTATGCCGCGGACAACGGTGACGTCTACTACCGCGTGCGCCGGTTCGCCGCCTACGGCAAGCTCAACAACCGCAATCTGGACGAGATGCGGGCCGGGGCGCGGGTCGAGGTGGTCGATACGCACAAGGAGGACCCGCTCGACTTCGTGCTGTGGAAGGCGGCCAAGCCGAACGAGGCGAGCTGGCCTTCGCCATGGAGTGAGGGGCGTCCGGGCTGGCATATCGAGTGCTCGGCGATGTCGACCTGCTGCCTGGGCGAGACGTTCGATATTCATGGTGGCGGGCCGGATCTGACTTTTCCCCACCACGAGAACGAGATCGCCCAGAGCGAGGCAGCCACTGGCAAGCCCTACGTCAATGTGTGGATGCACGCCGGCGCGGTGCGCGTCGATCAGGAGAAGATGTCCAAGTCGCTGGGCAACTTCTTCACCATTCGTGAAGTGCTCGAGAGTCATGATCCGGAGGTGGTGCGCTACCTGCTGGTGGCCAGCCACTATCGCAGCGCGATCAATTACGCGCCGGCATCCCTCGGCGAGGCGCGGCGCTCGCTGGAGCGCTTCTATCACGCGCTGGATGGCATCACACCGTGCCAGGGCGAGGTCGAGCCGGACTATGCGGCACGTTTCAGCGCGGCGATGAACGACGACTTCAACACCCCCGAAGCGCTGTCGGTGCTGTTCGAACTGGTGCGCGAGGTCAATCGCCTGCGCGATGCGGATATGCCACGGGCCGCAGCGCTGGCGTTCGAACTCAAGCGGCTGGCTGGGGTGCTGGGTCTGCTCGAACGCGAGCCGGCAGCATTTCTCAAGGCCGGCGCCCAGGCGCTGCCGCTGGCAGAGGCGGAGATCGAAGCGCGTATCGAGGCGCGCGCCCAGGCCAAGCGCGAGCGCGACTTTGCCGCCGCCGACCGTATTCGCGACGAGCTGGCGGCGCTGGGTATCGTGCTCAAGGACTCCCGCGAGGGTACCCGATGGAGTCTGGAGGCGGCTGGCGACTGAACTGAAGACGGCCGCGACCGAGCGCGAGAGCTGCGTCGGGGGCTGTTGCCGTGTCTTTGCCAGTGACGAATAGGCCCCGCCGATCTGGCGGGGCCTATTCGTTTTCAGAGGCGTTCGTTGTCAGAGGCGTTCGTTGTCAGAGTCTGTCGTTTCCGGGCGCCTCAAGTGGGGCGGGTCAGCGCGTCGCCAGGCGCGCGACGATGGCGTCGACCATGCGTGCCGAGTGGGTCGCGGCGCGCTCCAGGAAGGCGTCGAAGGAGAGATGCGAGGACTTGCCGGCGATATCCGAGAGTGCGCGAATGACCACGAACGGGCAGTCGAAGAGGTGGCAGGTCTGGGCGATCGCCGCCGCTTCCATCTCGATCGCCAGCATCTCGGGAAAGTGTGCTCGCAGTCCCTCGACCCGGGCCGGGTCGGACATGAAGCTGTCGCCGGTGCAGATCAGGCCCTCGAACACGCGCAGCTCGCCGAGGCTCTCGATGCTTGCGCGCGCGGCGCCGACCAGCTCGGGCGCGGGGGTGAACGCCGCCGGCATGCCCGGCACCTGGCCCAGGGCATAGCCGAAGGCGGTGACGTCGACGTCGTGATGGCGCACTTCGCTGGAGATGACTACGTCGCCGACTTCCAGTTCGGCGCCGAAGCCGCCCGCCGAACCGGTGTTGATCACCGCATCGGGGCGAAAGCGATTCATCATCTGGGTGGTGCCGACGGCGGCATTGACCTTGCCGATGCCCGACTGCAGCAGCACGATCTCGACACCGTGGCGACGGCCGCAGTGAAAGGTGGCGCCGGCGTGACGTTCGACGCGCGCGTCTTCCAGCTGCGAGGCGAGTAGGGTGACTTCCTGCTCCATGGCACCGATGAGGCCGATGGTTTGCATCACGAGATTCCTTGAGTGGCGGCGAGGGTCAATGGGCGTCGTGGAGTTCGGCGGCCTGCAGGGTGTTCTGCAGCAGGGTCGCGACCGTCATCGGGCCGACCCCGCCGGGTACCGGGGTGATGAAGCTGGCACGCTCGGCGGCACTGGCGAAGTCGACATCGCCGACCAGAGTGCCGTCATCGTTACGGTTCATGCCGACATCGATCACCACGGCGCCCGGCTTGATCCAGTTGCCATCGATGAGGCCCGGCTTGCCCACGGCCACCACCAGCAGATCGGCCTGACGTACCTTTTCCTCCAGGCTGCGGGTGAAGCGGTGGCACACAGTGGTGGTGCAGCCCGCCAGCAGCAGCTCCAGTGACATGGGCCGACCGACGATATTGGAGGCGCCGACCACGGTCGCCTCGAGGCCACGCAGTTCGATACCGCTGTGTTCGAGCAGGGTCATGATGCCCTTGGGCGTGCACGGGCGCAGTAGCGGCATGCGTTGGGCCAGGCGTCCCAGGTTGTAAGGGTGGAATCCGTCGACGTCCTTGTCCGGGCGGATGCGTTCGAGCAGCGGGTTGGCATCGAGGTGCTCGGGCAGCGGCAGCTGCAGCAGGATGCCGTCGACCGTGTCGTCTGCATTCAGTTCGTCGATGACCGCCTCCAACGCCTGCTGGCTGATGGTGGCATCGAGCCGATGGCTGAACGAGAGAATGCCGGCCTGCTCGCAGGCACGGTGCTTATGGCTCACGTAGATCTCGGAGGCGGGGTCATGGCCCACCAGAATCACCGCCAGGCCCGGGCGTCGGCGTCCCAGCTGGAGGCGCTCGGCCACCTCGGTGGTCACCTGTTCGCGGATGGCGCCGGCAATGCGTTTGCCGTCGATCAACTGAGCGGTCATCGACTGTCCTTTCTGAGTAGCGGAGATAGCGGCCGGTCTCGCTGGGCGAAGCAGGGCTTCGACCAGGCCGGCGAAGGCGGCAATTTTCGCACGCCAGCCGATCCAGTCAACGCAGGCTTTGAGGATGGCTGTCACTGTGGCGACAGTGGGGCAGGGCAGATACGACCCGGGGTCGTCTGAAATGCACGTAAGGGCTTGACCTGACAGAAATGATCCGTAGAATACGCAGCGCATCGAGGGGCTCGTAGCGTCATCGATCGCATCGTCCGGTGACGGGGTATAGCGCAGTCTGGTAGCGCGCCTGCTTTGGGAGCAGGATGTCGGGGGTTCAAATCCCTCTACCCCGACCAGTAGGTCGGCGATCGGTGGACAGGCAGCCGGTATTGGAATGCGCCTATAGCTCAACCGGATAGAGCAACGGCCTTCTAAGCCGTAGGTTGCAGGTTCGAGTCCTGCTGGGCGCGCCACTCTCCGGATGGCTTCACCTTGTGAAGCGTTTGGATGGGTTGCGGCGGTTCCAAGCGATGCCAGTGTCGAGATGGTGGATGTAGCTCAGTGGTAGAGCCCCGGATTGTGGCTCCGGTGGTCGTGGGTTCGATCCCCATCATCCACCCCACTTTCGACACGCACCCAGAAATGGTGGATGTAGCTCAGTGGTAGAGCCCCGGATTGTGGCTCCGGTGGTCGTGGGTTCGATCCCCATCATCCACCCCATTTCTGTCTCTTCGGATGTCCTCCTGGTTCTCCCTGCCCAGTTTTGCTCTGGCTACCTGGTTTGCGCTACGTGAAGTCCGATGGCTGATCGTCGACGCCTTGCGCGCTCAATGTCGTGGCTGGCAGTCTCGCGCGCCATGTTCGTAGCTGTCTGGCGGCGATGCTTGCCTGTCGATGACGACGAGTCGTCCTTTTATTCTGTCGATTTTCGTCGCTGCCCCTTGGTTTTCGGGCGCTTCAGCCCAATGTAGGCGGCAAGTCTGCTTGCCAGTAGGCATGGGGATTCATAGAATCTCACCCTTATTTTTTTGAAGTTGCAATCACAGAACGCTCCCGTCGGTAGAGGATCATCTATGCAAGTTTCCGTTGAGACGACTTCCCAGATCGAACGTCGCATCACCGTCCAGGTGCCGGCGAGCGAGGTCGATCAGGCCGTCGCCGCTCGTCTGCAAGACACCGCCAAGCGCGTTCGTCTGAATGGCTTTCGTCAAGGCAAGATCCCGATGGCCGTCGTGCGTCAGCGTTTCGGTCAGGACGTGCGCAACGAGGTGGTCAGCGAACTGATGCGCCAGCACTACGTGCGCGCCATCACCGAAGAGAGCCTCAATCCGGCCGGCTACCCCTCGATCGAACCGACCGTCAACCAGGACGGCAAGGATCTCGAGTTCGTGGCCACGTTGGAGGTGTACCCGGAGATCGAGCTTCAGAGCATCGCCGGTACCGAGGTCGAGCGTCCGCAGACCGAAATCACCGAAGCCGACATCGATCAGATGATCGAGACCCTGCGCACCCAGCGCGCCGAGTTCCAGCCGGTCGAGCGTGGCGCCGAGATGGGCGATCAGGTCAAGATCGACTTCGAGGGCTTCCTCGGTGACGAGCCTTTCGAGGGCGGTGCTGCCGAAGGGCACGAACTGGAGCTGGGCTCCAACCGTTTCATCCCGGGCTTCGAAGAGCAGCTCGTGGGCGCCAGTGCCGGCGAAGAGAAGCGCATCCAGGTGACCTTCCCGGAAGACTACCAGGCCGAGCATCTGGCCGGTCAAGAAGCCACCTTCGCAGTCAAGGTGCACGAAGTGTCGGCCAAGACGATGCCGGAAGTCGACGCCGAGTTCATCAAGGCGTTCGGCGTTGACGATGGTGATTTCGACAAGTTCCGCGCCGAAGTCAAGAGCAACATGGAGCGCGAGGTCAAGCAGGCCACGCAGAACCGTGTCAAACAGCAGGTGCTCGAGGCGCTGCAGGCGGCCAATGAAGTCAGCGTACCGCAGTCGCTGATCGATCAGGAGACCGATGGTCTCAAGCGTCAGGCAGCGCAGCAGTTTGGCCTGGGTGACGATTTCGACGTCAGCCAGCTGCCCAACGAGCTGTTCGCCGATCAAGCGCGCAACCGAGTCAAGGTTGGCCTGCTGCTGGCCGAAGTGATCAAGCAGAACGAGCTCGAAGCGAGCGACGACGAGATCCGTGCCCGTGCCGAGGAACTGGCGACCCAGTATCAGCAGCCGGAGCAGGTGGTCGAGCAGTACCTCAAGAACGACGAGCTCAAGAACCAGATCAAGTCTGCGGTGCTCGAAGACAAGGCCGTTGACAAGCTGCTGGCTCAGGCCCAGGTTAAAGACGTCAGCATGAGCTATGAAGACGTGCTGCAGGCCGCTCAACAATCGGACGATGCGGCCGATGAAGATGAGAGTGAAGAGAGCGATTCCAAAGCATGAGCGCTGCTTGGTAAGCGACGGACCCCGGCGAGATGTCGGGGTTCGGCGGTGGTCGGAGAAAGCAACGTGGGTTCCCGGCCGCCGTCTAGAGGGGTGTGACACTCACCAGATGCAAGGAAATCGCGATGCGTAACGAGTTCGACATCAGTAATGCCGGCGGCCTGGTTCCGATGGTCGTGGAGCAGAGTGCGCGCGGCGAGCGGTCTTACGACATCTACTCCCGGCTGCTCAAGGAGCGTGTCATCTTCCTGGTCGGCCAAGTCGAAGACTACATGGCCAATCTGGTGGTGGCGCAGCTGCTCTTCCTGGAGTCCGAGAATCCGGACAAGGATATCCACCTCTACATCAACTCTCCTGGTGGCTCGGTCACCGCGGGCATGTCGATCTACGACACCATGCAGTTCATCAAGCCGGACGTGTCGACCGTGTGTATCGGTCAGGCGGCGAGCATGGGGGCACTCCTGTTGACCGGGGGTACCAAGGGCAAGCGCTACTGCCTGCCGCACTCGCGCATGATGATTCACCAGCCGCTGGGCGGCTATCAGGGGCAGGCTTCCGACATCGAGATCCACACCCGGGAGATTCTGACGATCCGCCACAAGCTCAACCGGATTCTGGCCGATCACACCGGTCAGGATATCGACAAGGTGGCCCAGGACACCGATCGCGACAATTTCATGGATGGCGACCAGGCCGTCGAGTACGGGCTGATCGACGCCAAACTGGATAAGCGCCCGGTATCCTGATAGCGTTTTGAGTCAAGGTTTCACACGGCGATGTTCGGCATCGCCGTCCTGACGAGGTACACGAATGGCCGACGGTAAAGGCAAAGACGACAACGGCAAGCTGCTCTACTGCTCGTTCTGCGGCAAGAACCAGAACGAGGTACGCAAGCTGATCGCAGGGCCGTCCGTCTACATCTGTGACGAGTGTGTCGATCTGTGCAACGACATCATCCGCGAAGAGGTGCTGGAAGCCGACGCCGAGAGCGATGAGGATCGCCTGCCGGTACCCCGTGAGATCCGCAATACGCTGGATGACTACGTCATCGGTCAGGATCGCGCCAAGATGGTGCTGTCGGTGGCAGTCTACAACCACTACAAGCGGCTGCGTGGCGGCGGCAAGAGTGGTGGCAAGAACGACGACATCGAGCTGGGCAAGTCGAACATCCTGCTGATCGGTCCGACCGGCAGCGGCAAGACGCTGCTGGCGGAGACGCTGGCGCGGCTGCTCAATGTGCCGTTCACCATCGCCGATGCGACCACGCTCACCGAGGCGGGGTATGTCGGCGAGGATGTCGAGAACATCATCCAGAAGCTGCTGCAGAAGTGCGACTACGACGTCGAGAAGGCGCAGCGCGGCATCGTCTACATCGACGAGATCGACAAGATCTCGCGCAAGTCGGACAACCCGTCGATCACCCGTGACGTCTCGGGGGAGGGGGTCCAGCAAGCGCTGCTCAAGCTGATCGAGGGCACTACTGCCTCGGTGCCGCCCCAGGGTGGGCGCAAGCACCCGCAGCAGGAGTTTCTGCAGGTCGATACCGGCAATATCCTGTTTATCGTCGGTGGCGCCTTCGCCGGCCTGGACAAGGTGATCCGCGATCGCGCCGAGAAGGGTGGCATCGGCTTCAACGCCACGGTCAAGAGCAAGGAGAGCGACAAGGGCGTCGGTGATGTACTGGCCAATGTCGAGCCCGAAGATCTGGTCAAGTTCGGCCTGATCCCCGAGTTCGTCGGCCGTCTCCCGGTTATCGCCACACTCACCGAGCTGACCGAAGAGGCGCTGATCCAGATTCTGGTCGAGCCCAAGAACTCGCTGGTCAAGCAGTACTCACGCCTGTTCGAGATGGAGAGCGTCGAGCTCGACTTCCGCGAGGACGCGCTGCGCGCCGTGGCCCACAAGGCGATGGAGCGCAAGACTGGTGCGCGTGGTCTGCGCTCGATCCTCGAGTCGGTGCTGCTGGAGACGATGTACGACGTGCCGTCTCTGGAGGGCGTGACCAAGGTGGTGATCGATGGATCCGTCATCTCGGGTGATAGCGAGCCGCTGTTGATCTACTCCAAGCAGGAAGAGAGCCGGGTCGCCAACAAGGACGGCTGATGCCTCCCGCGTTGACGTCTCGACTCAGGGAAGGGGCCCTCAGGGGCCCCTTCTTCATGTCGGGGCCGCGCTCTCGGCCGTCCAGCGGTGTTGGCAGGCCGCCTTTGATGTCAAAGACGTGACATCGACGTGTCAGGTCGAGGTCACGCCCCCTTGGAACCTGGGGGCCTCGCCCCCACGTACCCCGCTATTGCCGCTCTGGTGGCTCACCCATCCGAACGTTTGTCGAGGAAATGCTGTAATGGCGCAGAGCTCAGACCAGACACTCAAACTTCCGCTGCTGCCGCTGCGCGACGTGGTGGTGTATCCGCAGATGGTCATCCCGCTGTTCGTCGGGCGCGAAAAGTCGATTCGCGCGCTCGAGACAGCCATGGAGAGCGACAAGCGCGTCCTGCTGGTCGCCCAGCGCGAAGCGGCGCATGACGACCCGGGCGCCGATGATCTGTTCGGCGTCGGCACCGTCGCCGATATCAAACAGCTGCTGAAGCTGCCCGATGGCACCGTGAAAGTGCTGATCGAAGGTGCCTTCCGCGTCGACGTGCAGCGCGTGGTCGAGGAAGAGAGCGGCTACATCGCCGCCGATGCCACGCCGCGTGACAGCGAGCCGCTCAGCGAGCGCGAGCAGGAGTCGCTGGTTCGGGTGCTGCTCAACCAGTTCGAGCAGTATGTGAAGCTGTCCAAGAAAGTGCCCAGCGAGGTGCTCTCCTCGCTGCAGGAGATCGAGGACCCCAGCCGGCTCGTCGACACCATCTGCGCGCACCTCTCGCTGAAGATCGATGACAAGCAGGAGCTGTTGGAGATGGATCGCGTACGCGATCGCATCGAGCACCTGATGGCGCTGATCGAGTCCGAAATCGACCTGTTGCAGGTCGAAAAGCGGATCCGTTCGCGGGTCAAGGATCAGATGGAGAAGTCCCAGCGCGAGTACTATCTCAACGAGCAGATGAAGGCCATCCAAAAGGAGATGGGCGAGCTCGAGAACGTGCCCAACGAGGCCGAGAAGTACGAGCAGCGGATCCAGGAAGCGGGCATGCCGCAGGAGGCGGTGGACAAGGCGACCCAAGAGCTGAACAAGCTCAAGATGATGTCGCCGACTTCCGCCGAGGCCACGGTGGTGCGCTCCTATCTCGACTGGGTGTTGTCGGTGCCGTGGAAGAAGCGCACTCGGGTTAAGCACGATCTACCGCTGGCGGCCAAGGTGCTCGATGAGGACCACCATGGCCTCGAAGAGGTCAAGGAGCGCATTCTTGAGTATCTCGCGGTACAGAAGCGGGTCAAGAAGCTCAAGGGGCCGGTGCTGTGTCTGGTCGGCCCGCCGGGGGTAGGCAAGACCTCGCTGGGGCAGTCGATCGCACGTGCGACCAATCGTCGCTACGTGCGTCTGGCACTGGGCGGCGTGCGCGACGAGTCCGAGATTCGCGGTCATCGGCGCACCTATATCGGATCGCTCCCGGGCAAGCTGATCCAGCGCATGAGCAAGGCCGGGGTGCGCAACCCGCTGTTCCTGCTCGACGAAGTCGACAAGATCGGCATGGACCATCGTGGCGATCCGGCGTCGGCGCTGCTTGAGGTGCTCGATCCGGAGCAGAACGACAAGTTCAACGATCACTATCTGGAGCTCGACTACGATCTCTCCGATGTGATGTTCATCTGCACCGCCAACTCGATGAATATTCCTGGGCCGCTGCTCGATCGTATGGAGGTGATCCGGCTGCCGGGTTACACCGAAGACGAGAAGCTCGCCATCGCCAAGCGCTACCTGATTCCCAAGCAGCTCAAGGCCAACGGGCTCAAGGACCAGGAGCTGACCTTCGGTGACGAAGCGGTACTCGAACTGATTCGCTACTACACTCGTGAGGCGGGCGTGCGTGAACTCGAGCGCCAGATCGCCAAGGTGTGCCGCAAGGTGCTGCGCGAGCGCCTGGAAGCGGAGAAGGGTCAGGGTGCCCAGGCGGGGCAGACTCTGGCAGCGGCGGATATCGATCGCTATGCCGGCGTGCGCCGCTACAGCTACGGCCTGGCCGACCAGGACGATCAGGTGGGGCGTGTCACTGGTCTTGCGTGGACCTCGGTGGGCGGCGAGCTGCTCTATATCGAGTCGGTGGTGACCCCGGGCAAAGGACGTCTCAACAAGACCGGCTCGCTGGGTGACGTGATGAAGGAGTCGGTCAGCGCTGCCCATACGGTGGTGCGCGCGCGGGCCCCGCAGTTGGGTATCGACCCGGAGCGCTTCGAGAAGGAAGACCTGCATATCCACGTGCCCGAGGGCGCCACCCCCAAGGATGGCCCCAGCGCTGGCATCGGCATGGTCACCGCCATGATCTCGGCCTACAGCGGGCGCGCCGTTCGCTGCGACGTGGCCATGACCGGCGAAGTCAATTTGCGCGGCGAAGTGATGCCGATCGGCGGCCTTAAGGAGAAATTGCTGGCTGCACGGCGCGGTGGTATAAAGACGGTGCTCATTCCCGAAGAGAATCGTCGGGACCTCAAGGAGGTTCCTGACAATATCAAGAGCGCGTTGGATATCCGCCCTGTGAAATGGATCGACGAAGTGCTGGCGGTGGCGCTGACGAACCCGATGGAAGTCGATGAAAAGCGTGCTGACGATGCCGCTTCATCGCAGGCCAATGTCAGCACACATTGATCGAATTCCGGCGCGAATCCGAGGCGTGAAGTCAGACATGACGCGGTTTTTCTCAAGATCTTGATTGACAGCATAATTGGAGCATTGCTATAAAATGCCCACTTGTTGTGATCGCTATCGCAGTTAGAGATTGCGCGTCGATTTCCTCTCAATTTTGTACACAGTCAAGGGGTGAAGTGTGAATAAATCCGAGCTGATCGAAGCCATTGCCGCGTCTGCCGATATTCCCAAGGCAGCTGCGACACGTGCACTCGACGCCATGATCGAGTCCGTGTCCGACAGCCTGAAGAACGGCGACTCCGTGGCACTGGTTGGGTTCGGGACTTTTTCGGTCAAGGAGCGTGCTGCACGCACCGGCCGTAACCCGCAGACTGGCAAGCCGATCAACATCAGTGCTGCCAAGGTGCCCAGCTTCAAGGCGGGCAAGGCGCTCAAGGACGCTGTCAACTAAGTTTGCCGCGTGATACGGGCCCTGTTCCCGCGGGTGACTTAGCTGCGGCTGTTACGCACGGTCAGGTCCGTAACCATGTAAGCGCATCGCCTCAGCGATGCGCTTTTTTATGACCGCCTTCTGGGGTGTCTCGATGTGCGCTGGGGTGTCTCGATGTGCGACGACCACTGTCGCTGCCCTTGCCATAGCGGCGTGGCGCGCGCGATGAGGATGCATGGGTCGCACGCGGCGGTGTACGATGCGCCCCGGAGATAGGGTTACCGACATGCGAGGACAGCATGCTGCAGAAAATTCGTGAAGGCTCCCAGGGCTGGGTGGCGAAGGTCATCGTGGGGGCCATCATCGTGACCTTCGCGCTGTTCGGCGCCGAGTCACTGGTCAGTTATTTCCAGTCGGGCAGCAACGATGTGGCCCAGGTCAACGGCGAGGCGATCAGTCGCCAAGCCGTAGAGACCCAGGTGCAAAGAGGCATTCGCTCCGGCCAGGTGCCGCCGGAGCAGGAGCGCCAGTATCGTGCCCAAGTGCTCGACCAGCTGATTCGTCAGAAGACACTGGACCAGTACGCTGAAGCGGGGGGGCTGTTCGTCTCCGATACCCAGCTCGATCAGCTCATCGTATCGTTGCCTGAGTTCCAGGATCAGCAAGGCCGCTTCTCGGACCAGCTGTTCACCACCCGTCTGGCCCAGGCCGGCTATACACCGGCGGCATTCCGTCGCGAGCTTCGTGCTGACACCCTGCGGCGTCAGATTCAGCAGGGGCTGGCGGTGTCGGCCTTCGTGCTGCCCAGCGAGCAGCAGCGTCTCGCTGCTCTCCAGCAGCAGCAGCGCAGCTTCCGCTACGCGCGACTGACGCCGGCCGATCTGGCCCAGCCGGTCACGCCGGACGATGCCGATATCCAGCAGTATTATGAGGCGCATCAGGATGATTTCCGACGCCCGGAGCAGGTCAAGGTCAACTACCTGGTCCTCAACCAGCAGGAGCTGGCCCATAACGTCGAGGTGACCGATGCCGAGCTGCGCCAAGCCTACGAGCAGGATCGCAAAGCGGCACCGCGGCGGGTTTCGCATATCCTGGTCACCTACGGTGATGGCGACCGTAGCGAGCAGCAGGCGCGTGCGCGGCTCGAAGAGGTAAAGGCCAAGCTGGATCAAGGCGAGGATTTCGCCAAGCTGGCCAAGACTTACTCGGACGACAGCTCCTCCGCGGCCAAGGGCGGTGACATCGGTGTCATCCAGAAGGGCTTTTTCGGTGAGGCCTTCGACGATGCCGCTTTCGCCCTGGATCAGGGGCAGGTCTCGAAGATCGTCAAGTCGGACTACGGCCTTCACTTGATCAAAGTAACCGACATCGAGATCCCCAGCTTCGAGAAGGATCGTGCGGCGCTGGTCAAGGAGGTGCAGCTGGCGCAGTCGCAGGACGCTTTCAACGAGGCGGTGCAGAAGCTGACCAATGACGCCTACGAAGCCGACGACCTCGCCAGCGTGGCCAAGGAGATGGGGCTGACGCTGAAGAGCAGCGACTGGTTCTCTCGCGATGGTGGTGGTGAGGGCGTGCTCTCCAATCCCGACGTGATCGCCGCCGCGTTCTCGCCGGACGTGCTCGAGGATGGCTACAACAGCGAGGCCATCGAGACCGACGCTCAGCAGCGCGTAGTGCTGCGGGTGATCGATCATCGTGATGCCAGCGTGCTGCCGCTCGAGCAGGTGCGCGACAGGGTCACCGCGGCGGTCAAGGCCGAGATGACGCGCCAGCGTCTGAAGGCACAGGCCGAGCAGGCGGTGGCGAGCCTGAAGCAGGGCGAGACGGTATCCGAGCTCAACTGGCGGCGCGTCGATGCGGTCACTCGCGACGGCGCCGACGGCTTGCCGCAGCCGGTACTGGAGGCAGCTTTCGGCTTGCCGCGCCCGGCCGCCGAGGGTGCTAGCTACACCAGCGTCGAGCTGCCCGATGCCGTTGCCATCGTTGCGCTCGACAAGGTCGAGGCCGGCAAGCCCGACGCCCAGAGCGCCGACTTCACCAATCGTCTGGCTCAGCGTATCAAGGCGCAGAATGCCATCCAGGGTTTGAGCGAGTCGCTGCAGAGCGAGGCGAAGATCGAGAAGCAATGAGCTGTCTCTTCGAGCGCCGGGTGTCCGTGCCCGGCGCTCGCGTTGCGGCAAGCGCATGGCTTGCTGGAAATCGTATGCCCTCCTAGGCTAGATCGACGTATCTACTTGCCAGGAGGGCTTTTTCGTTTATGGCTACCAGTCGTTATATCGCACTCACCGAGATTCCCCAGGGCCTGCCGCGTGAAGATCAGTTTGCGCTGCGTGAACAGCCGCTGGCGCCTCTGGCGGAGGGCGAAGTGCGGGTGCGCAATCTGTGGCTGTCGGTGGACCCCTACATGCGCGGACGCATGAGTGGCGTCACCACCTACGTCGAACCTTACGCGCTCGATGCGCCGATGGATGGCGGTGCCGTCGGCGAGGTAGTGGAGTCCAAGGATTCCCGCTATGCGCCGGGCGATCTCGTCCGCCATATGGCGGGGTGGCGCGATGTCGCCCAGCTGTCGGCCGATCAGGTCGAACCGCTGCCCGAGCACGATGTGCCACCTCAGGCCTACCTCGGCGTGCTCGGCATGCCTGGAATGACCGCCTGGACCGGGCTCAATCGGATCGCGCAGATGCAGCCGGGAGAGCGGGTCCTGGTCAGTGCGGCCTCCGGGGCGGTGGGCTCGTTGGCGGTGCAGCTGGCGCTGGCGGCGGGGTGCCAGGTCGTCGGTGTCGCCGGCAGCGATGCCAAGTGCGAATGGCTCGAGGGGCTCGGCGCGCGGGCAGTGAACTACCGCGGCAAGGATGTCGAGGCGCTGACCCTGGCGCTGGCCGAGGCCGCGCCGGAGGGCATCGATGTTTACTACGAGAATGTCGGCGGGCCGCTGCTGGATGCGGCGCTGGCCAATCTACGAGACCATGCGCGGATCGCGGTGTGCGGGCTGATCGACCGCTACAACGACGCCCAGGCGGGAGATGGGCCGCGCAATCTCAACCGGCTGCTGTTCCGCAAAGCGCGTATGGAGGGATTCATCGTCGCCGAGCATTGGGCTCACTATCCGACATTTCTGGCCGAGGTGGCACCGCATGTCGCCGCCGGTGAGGTGCGCTATCGCGAGACCGTAGTCGAGGGGCTCGAACGGACGCCGGAAGCGTTTCTGAAACTCTTTTCCGGTGACAACGAGGGCAAGATGCTGGTTCGACTCGACACCAGTGCCGCTGACGTCTGAGTTTATACCGTTATCTTCTGATTGTTCCCGTGAAATGAAAGGCCTCGGCTGCTATCTGCAGCCGAGGCCTTTTGCATCGCCAAGGTCTTTTTCTTAGTGCGGATGTTCGCGTCGTGCAGATTGCCGGCACTGCACAGGTCTCCGGCGTCTGCCTCGCCTGGCTACTGCGTGGCGTGTTCCCACCGTGTGATCAGCTGCAGTGCTTGTTCGCGCCTGTCGCCGCACAGCTCGATGTCGAAGTCGAAACGGGCGCAGACCGCAGGGCGGCGGGGGTCGCCGAACAGCCGGCACAGATGGTCGTCATCGAGCTGGACGCAGCGCACCCCCGCCGGCTTGCCCTGGGGCATGCCGGGGATGGGGGAGGTGATCGACGGGGCGATGCAGCAGGCCCCGCAGCCGGGACGACAGGTGCTCATGCGGGGCTCGGCTCGCCTCGGTGCTGGGCCAGGGCGCCCTTGTCGATACCTTCGAACGCCTGCACGCGAATATGCGCGCCGCTGGCCTGGGCGATCTGCCGGGCGAGCCAGGCGGCGATATGCTCCACCGTCGTGGGCGCGGGCAGAATATGGCAGCGCTCCCGCGGCAGGCGTAGCTGGAACTGACCCTGGGCGCTGCGATAGCGCACCTTGAGCGGCCCGCTCTCGCGTGGATTGAGCGCATCCTCTTCATCGACCAGATAGCTGTGGTCGAGCTGACGCGACCAGTGGGCCTCGAGCTCCGGATCGCGCTGGCCGTCGCGCCAGATGCGCAGATGCGAGCGGTGGCCGTGGGCGATGCGCTGGCAATTCCCGGCGTGGTGCTTGAGGCCATGGCTATAAGTGTAGATAGCCCCGTCGGGAAGCTCCTCGCGCAGGCGCACACGGATCGCTTCCACCCGCGGCGGCGGGCGCTTGCTCAGCTCCTGGCTGAGATAGGCGCCGAGACGTTCGGCGTTGATCTCGCCCCAGGGCAGTATGGTGAAGGCCTGGCGCGGCGCGCGCACTTCGAACGAGTAGGGGAGTTCGGCACTCAGATGCAGCCCTTCCAGGCACTCCTCGACCTTGACCCCGGTGGCCTGGGCGGGGACCAGCAGGGTGTGGTCGAGGCCGGCGTCCAGGCGTGACTTGATCCATGGCTTGACCTCACCGAAGTCGAACAGCATGCCGTCCTCGCCGAGCTCGCCATCGAGCTCGACGTCGACGTGCCAGCTCGCCCCCATCAGGCCGAGCTGCGGAGACCAGATCGAGGCGTCGATATTGGTCAGGTTTCACGAACAGGGTCATCAATCGATTCCAGCGATTTTGTGCGTCTGCAGCGACAGGCGCCATTGGGGGTGGCGCAAGCAGTAGTCGACCACGCTGGCCATGGGGGCGTGGTCTGTCGCGATGCGCCCCGGGGCAGGGTCGATCGGCTGCAGGAAGAAGTGAGTGAAGTCGAGCCCGGCGAAACGCTGTGGGTCCACGCCCGGCTGCGGGTGGACCAGCTTGAGCTCGTCGCCGCGGGTCTGGACCAGCGCATTGTCGCCCTTGGGGCTGACGCAGATCCAGTCGACGCCGGGCGGCACCGGCAGGGTGCCGTTGGTCTCCACGGCGATCTCGAAGCCGCGCGCGTGCATCGCCGCGAGCAGCGCTGGGTCTAGCTGCAGCAGGGGCTCGCCGCCGGTGAACACGACGTAGCGGCGAGCCACGGCGGAGTCCGAGGTGCTCTGCCAGAGTGCCGCAAGGTGCGTGGCCAGAGCCTCGGCATCGGCGAAGCGACCGCCGTTCTGGCCGTCGGTGCCGATGAAGTCGGTATCGCAGAACGTGCACTGCGCTCGGGCGCGATCGATGTCGCGCCCGGACCATAGATTACAGCCAGTGAAACGGCAGAAAACGCTGGCACGTCCCGACTGTGCGCCTTCGCCCTGGAGCGTGTAGAAGGCTTCCTTGACGCTATACATGAAGCGGATGTCTCGATCTGGCGATGGTCAGGAGGTGGCGTAGGGCAGCGGATCCGTCACCCCTAGGCTTTCGAACGCGCCCAGACGCTCGCGGCAACTAGCGCACTCGCCGCAGGCGTGGGCCTGACCCAGATAGCAAGTCCAGGTGTCGGCGTAGTCCAGGCCCATGGCGAGCCCGTCGGCGAGAATGCGCGCCTTGTCGGCGTGCAGGTAGGGGGCGACGATCTCGACCGCTTCGAAGTTGGCGATGGCGGCGACATCATTCATGCGCTCGACGAATGCCGGACGGCAGTCCGGATAGAGCACGTGATCCCCACCATGGGCGCCGTAGAAGCACTTGGCGGCACCGATGTTGACGGCGTGTCCGATCGACAGCGAGAGCAGGATCATGTTGCGGTTGGGCACCACCGTGGCGGTGAGGTTCTCTTCACCGTAATCGCCCTTGGGTAGTTCGCGGCTGCTGTCGGTCAGCGCCGAGTTGCCGATCAACTGATGGATGGCGCGAATGTCGACCACCCGGTGGGGCACGCCGAGCGCTTGGCAAACATGGCGGGCAACCTCCAGCTCGCGGGCGTGGCGCTGGCCATAGTCGAACGAGAGCGCGTGGACCGCGTAGCCTTCGCGCAACGCGCGATGCAGCACGGTGAACGAATCCATGCCGCCGGAGTAGATCACCACGGCGGGTTCGGCCGAGACGGGTGTCGAAGGAGAAGTCATGCGCAATCTACCTGTGACGTGAACGCGCCGCGCTCGCCGGCCAGCGGGGTGAGGAAACGGCGTCTGAGCTCCTCCTGGGGGAGATCCTGGGCGAGCAGGTGCGTCAGTTTGCTGCAGGCGGCCTCGACGGTCATGTCATCACCCGACATGACGCCGATATCGTTGAGGATCTGGCCGCTGGCGTAGGTGCCGGGGGCAGCGCCGCCGATCGGGCATTGGCTGAGGGCGACCAGCGGTTTGCCTTCGGCGGCGGCGCGCGCGAGCACGCCGATCAGTGCCGGATCGTCGGGCAGGTTGCCGCTGCCCCAGCACTCCAGCACCGCGCCGGCCACCTGCGCTGCGTCGAGCCAGCGTTCGACCAGCGAGGCATCGATACCGGGCCACAGCGTTACGCGGACCACCTGAGGCGCTGGATCTCGTGCCGGCAATTCGAATCGCGGTGCGCCTTCGTCGCGCCAGGCGCGGGCGGGATAGAGCGCGGCCACGCCATCCACCAGTTCGCCGAGCAGCGGCCAGTTGGGACTTTCGAAGCCGGTGTCGTCACGGGTATACCACTTGCGCGCACGGCAGCCGCGCAGCAGCCGGCCGTGGAAGCACAGGCCGACTTCGCGCCAGCCAGGTGGCGGCGAAAGCCAGTGACGCTTCCAGATTATCCAGCGCGTCGCTGTCGGGCTGGCCCAGCGGACGCTGCGAGCCGGTCACCACCACCGGTTTGGTCAGCCCCTGCAACTGAAAGGCGAGCGCCGAGGCGCACCAGGCGAGGGTATCGGTGCCGTGCAGGATGACGAAACCGGCATAGGTTTCGTGCTGCGCCGCGATCAGGGCGGCGAGCGCCGACCAGTCGGCGAAGGTCGCGCTGCTGGAGTCGATCGGCTCGGGAGACTCCCATAGCGTATAGGCTGGCAGCGCGCGTCGCCGCAGCGGCGGCAGCGTTGCCAGTGCCGCCTCCAGGCGCGGCGCCATGTCGCCGGCGGGGATCAGCCCGCGGCTCGAGGCCTGCATGCCGATGGTACCGCCAGCGTAAATGACGAGCAGTGGTAGCGGTGTCGTATCAGAGGTCGTAACCACGGATCACCTTGCAGATCGAGGCGAAGGTGCGCGCTTCCGGCGGATGGTTGAGATCGACACTCAGCGCACGACTGATATCGGAAGCGGAGATCATGCCGCGAATGCGTTCGCCGCCCTGGCCGTCCGGTTCGGTGACCAGAACGTGCTGATCGCCGGAGGATTTCAGTGTCTCGACCAGGTCACCGACACTGGCATGTGAGACTCGGCTGTAGGAGAGCGCGTGCAGCTCGCTGCGCGGTGTCTGGATCATTTCCGCCGTTACCTCGTCGCGGCCGATCTGATGCTGCTGCATGGCCAGCGTGACGCGACGGCCGCCGATCAGCTCGCGCGCATTGACCACGCCGGTGAAACGGCCTTCGGGGTTGATCAGCATCAGCAGCCGCACACCGGCCTGCTTCATGGTCTCCAGCGCCTGATCGACGGAACTGGAGGTCGGCAATGTGTGCGGTCGGCTGATACTGAAATCGGTGACCAGCAGCACGGCCGGGCTCTCCAGCGTGACGCTGTGTGTCGGCGCTTCGGGTTGGACGATACCACTGACACCATCGAGGCTGGCTAGCGGTAGCGCGGTGAAGTGGACCTTGGAGGGGTGGGGGGTCTTGTCCATCGAAAATCTCCCGGCAAGTGTCTGAATCGAGATGTATCTACATGAAGGAAGAGCGCTGCCGACCTGCCGCGGTGACGTTGCTCACGCGGCGGCAGATCGGCGGATTAAGTCGGTGGCGCGACATCAGCCGCGCTGCTGCAGATCGCCACGTACGCTATCCAGAAAGGTGATGAAGCGCGTATCGCGCGCGTCGTCGTGGCGATCGGTGCGACAGCCGAGCTTGAGACTGTTCTGCATCAGCAGTTCGTCATAGATGTCCAGCGTGATCTTGATGCCCGTGTCGGGGGTGGGCGTCAGTGTCCCCTGTTCGAGTGTGAACCCCTCGAACAGGGTCGCGCGGATGCGCGTGGTGCCACCTTCGGTGAGCACTCGACGAACGAAAAGCCAGCCCTCACAGGCCAGATTGTCGCCGTTGTCGCGCTGGCGCTGGAACAGGGTGCGATAGCTCGCGCCCTCCTTGGCGCCGCGGTCCGCCATGCTGCGGTAGGCCTCGGTGACACGCGACGCCATGGCCCCGGTCTCTGCCAGCTTGCGCACGGCGGCCTGATGCTCGCGCGACAGCTGATCCTGGCGCTGGAAGCGCTGCCACAGGCGGTAGTCGGCGTACAGGGAGTTCGCGTCCATGTCTTCTCCAGTAATGACGAATCGTCAGCCGCCTATGATCGCCTATTCGGCCGTCGTCTGGCCACCCGCGCGTGCTCGCCCACGCGCGCCTGCGCCTTTCTCTCGTGACGCCACGGTCTCGGGTCCCATGGCGACATGAAGATGCTACGGTAAATGCTAAAGTTTTGTGCGTCGTCGGCCGATCATGTAATAAGACGACCCGAATCACGCCTATTCAGCCGCTGTGTGCGAGCCCGGCGTGGTAGAAATGGCATCCAGAACGAGAGAGGCATCATGGCTAGCATAGCGTCCCTGGGTATCGGCTCCGGCCTGGATCTGAACGGGCTGCTTGGCGATCTCGAAAAAGCCGAGAACAAGCGGCTCGAACCGATCGCTGCGCAGCAGAGCAGCTACAAGACCAAGTTGTCGGCTTTCGGCAAGCTGGAGAGCTCGCTCAATGCGCTGCGCGATGCGGCCAGCAAGCTCGGCGATCCGGCGACCTTCACCGCTGTCGGTAGCGAGATCACCGGCAGTGCAGTGAGCGTGTCCACGGGCAAGGGCGCCGAGGCGGGTCGTTATCAGATCGAGGTGTCGCAACTGGCCCAGGCACAGTCTTCCGCCTCCAAGGGGTTCTCCAGCAAGTCCGATGATCTGGGTATCAGCGGTACCCTGAGCTTTACTGTCGGCAGCGGCGACCAGATCGATGTGGACTATGCCAGCGGCGATTCGCTGAGTGATATTCGCGATGCCATCAATGCCAAGGATGCAGGGGCCAATGCCTCCATCATCAATGACGGTAGCGGCTATCGGCTGGTGATGACCTCCAGCGAAACCGGCACCGACGCCGAGATTGCCTTCTCCAGTGACACCGACTTCAGCTTCGAGACCAAGGTGGCGGCGCAGGACGCCCAGCTCAAGGTCAACGGCATCGATATCGTCAGCCAGACGAATACCGTCGAAGAAGCCATTCAGGGGGTGACGCTCAAGCTCGATGCCACGACTGACGCTGCGGCCACCCTGACAGTGTCCAAGGACACCGAGGCGATGAGCGCGTCGGTCAAGGCGTTCGTCGATGCTTACAATGCGGTGCAAAAGACCGCCGATGCACTCACGGGATACAACGCGGACACCGACACCGCGGGTCTGCTGCTGGGCGACTCCACCATGCGCTCGATCGAGTCGCGGCTGCGTGGTGCGCTGAGCACGCCTAACGATGACGGCGGCAGCTACCGCCTGCTCTCCAATATGGGCATCGAGCGTCAGCTCGACGGCACGCTGAAGATCGATAGCGACAAGTTCGACCAGGCGCTGGCCGATGATACTGCGGGTGTCAGCCAATTCTTCTCCGGTGCCGACGGTGAGAGCGGTTTTATCGGCAGCTTCGACAAGACCGGGGACGATTCTAGACAGTGGCGGCTCGCTGGAAGCGGCGACCGACGGCATCGACTCGACGCTGGCGAGCCTCAAGGATCGCTACTCGCGTATGCAGGATTCGATCTCCAGCCACCATTGACCGCTATCGCAAGCAGTTCAGCCAGCTCGATTCACTGGTGTCGCAGATGAATTCCATGAGCAGTTATCTGAACCAGCAGTTCAGCGCGCTCAGCGCACAAACCAAGTAGTGACAGGTGCCTAGCATGATGATGACCAACCGACGGGGCGCAGGTGCCTACGCGAGGGTAGGGGTGGAGTCGGCGGTGATGTCCGCCGATCCACACCAGCTCATCGTGATGCTGTTCGATGGCGCTCAGGCCGCCATCAGTAGCGCCCAACTGCACTTGCAGGACGGCAACCGCGCGGCCAAAGGCGCGGCGATCTCCAAGGCGATCGATATCGTCAACAACGGCCTGTCCGCAGCCCTCGATCATGAGAAGGGCGGTGAGATCGCGGCCAATCTGGCACGACTCTACGATTACGTGTCGCGTCTGCTGCTGCAGGCGAACCTGCGGGACGACGCCCCCCATTGGTTCAGGCTGCGGCTATCCTCGCTGATCTCGGCTCGGGCTGGCGCGAGCTGCGCGCCGCCGGAGCTGCACCGTGAGTGAAGGAGGTCGAATGGCCGAGCATGAGTCCATGGTGGCGCGCTACCGCGAGCTGCTGGAAGTTTCCAGCACGATGCTGGGCCATGCCCGGTCCCAGGATTGGGAGGCGTTGATCCAGCAGGAGGCTCTACGCGGTCGAGCTGGATGGGTGCGTTTGATCGGCGATCCAGGCTCGTTCAGCGAAAGCGAGCGTCAGGCTCAGCTTCAGTTGCTCGAGCAGATCCTGACCCAGGATGCGGAGACGCGGCGTCTGCTCGATGCACGCCGCGACGAGCTGGCGCAGATGATCGGCAACTCCCGGCGCCAGCAGGCCGTGGGGCAGGTCGTACCAAGGTGGTCGGGGCGGTATCTCCACGCGCCTCCGTTTCAACGCGCCTGACGGTAGCATGTGAGCGGCATTACCCCGATTCTGGACACTTTGCTGCACCAGGTGCTGGGCAAGCGGGTGGATGTGCCCGTGCTTCGGGATCAGCCGGCGCCGGTCTCGCCCAAGGCCTCTTCCGATGCGATTCAACCCGCCCGCAGCGATTCGCGCTTGCATGGCCAGAGCCAGCCGAGGCTGACTGCGGCTGAGGGCGATCTGGCGCGCTCGACAACGGGGCGTCAGACGCCGCTCACATCAGAGAGACCGATACCGCTGGCCTCGGCGCAGACCTCTCTGAGTCGCGCTGCCGTTGAGATATCCCAATTGCTGGCACGCCACCCGGTGGCGCAGAGTTCTGCCATCACGTCCACCGCGGCGCTGCTGTCGACGCGTAACCCCAGCGCCGAGGCGGCAGCGAGCGCGCTGGCCAACAGTATCAGCGGCAGCGGCGTGTTCTATGAGTCCCATCTGTCGCGCTGGCTGCAGGGCAGCTATCCGCTCGCCAAGCTTTGGCAGGAGCCTCAAGCCTGGATGGGGCTCAGCTTCCGTCCCAGTCCTCAGCCCCAGGCTGCCTTTTCGCCGTTGCTGGCGGCGTGGCGCTCCCTGCTGCTCGAGCGCCCGGGCAGCTCGGCTTCTGGTCTGTCCCCGCGCAGTGACGGGAATGCGGGAAGTACCGCTTCCGCGGCCAGCGCCGCGCCGCGAGGGGGCGCGCCAGCGACTTCGTCAAGTGCCCCTGCCGGCGCCTATCGGGCGGATGGTACCCAGGTCGCAGCGCGGCCTGCTGGCGGTGTGACGGCGGTGTCGCCGCCGCTGGGGGGCGGACAAGCCATGCTGGGTGACGATAGGGTAGCGCCGAGGCAGGTGCATCAGCTATCGCATCAACCGCCCGAGCATCTACAGTCGCTGGTACGTCATCAGCTCGAGTTGATGGCATCGCCGACACTACGCTGGGAAGGGCAGCTGCTGCCGGGCATGCCGATGTTCTTCATGCTCACGGAGGTTCCCTATCGGGAATCGCACGAGCAGTCGGAGGGCTCGGGCGAGCGTGAGCAGGCGCAGCGTCAATGGCGTGGCGAGATCCGTCTGACGCTGCCGAGGTTGGGCGAGATCGAGGTCGAACTGGAGAGTGTCGCCGCCGATCACTGGCGTATCGTCATTGCCGCGAGCGATGCGCAGGCGCGACAGCGCATCGCCGAGGAGTTGCCGGCGCTGCGCGAGCAGTTGATCGCAAGACAGCTGCGCGTCGATCTCGAGATGACCGAGGAGAAGCTGGCATGAGTGACAGCGATTCGCGCAAGCGTGCCGTAGCCCTGGCCTACTCGGGCGAGCGACACGACGCCCCGAGAGTGGTTGCAAAAGGATATGGTGATGTGGCCGAGCGCATCATTGCCTCGGCCAGCGCTGCGGGCATCTTCGTGCACGATGCGCCCGAGTTGGTGGCGCTGCTGATGCAGGTCGACCTCGACGAACGTATTCCCGAGTCTCTCTATCAGGTGGTCGCAGAGCTGCTGGTATGGATCGCCCAGGTCGATGGCGCCGCGCTGGCGGGTGATATGCGCTAGTTACAGGTGTGTCCGACGCCTGGTGGTCTCATTTGAGTCTCATCATTTTGTAACGCAATAGCGCTAACCTTCCCAAAACACCTATAGCAATCAGTCACTTTCGGCCGGAAATGGGACGCTTGCACCACAAAAAATGTTACCCTAAGAAAATTTAGTAACAAAGGTTGATTTTTTTCATCCAAAGGTTGCACACTATATCTATCACAAAGATCTGATGTAAGTCTGATTGGCTTACAAGCAGGCGGAGCGCCTGGTGTACGGGCGCCGACAAAAAACCCACACGCAGGGACCCCTAGGCATGCATAAGAACGGCTATCTCGAAGACATCCAGGACCTCAATCTGTCCTATCTGTTGCTGGTTCAGCGTCTTCTGAATGAAGATCGCGAGACCGCCATGTTTCGCTTGAATCTCGATGCCGAGATGGCCGATGCCATCGCCGGGCTATCGATCAAGCAGTTGACCAACTCTCGCGCACCAATCAGCTGCTGTGCCATCTGCGCTTCTCCGATGCGCGTCAGCTCGATCTGCTGCTCAACAATCCGCTGCCCAGGGCTCAGTCAGACCCATGCCGCGCTGCTGATGGCGGGAGCCAATCGTATCGCGCTGCCATCATCCCAGGAGGGTTGAGCCATGAGCGATAAGAGCCTGGTGGGGGAGATGCTGCAGGTTCAACTGGCCATCGAGCTGATCGAGCTGGGCGCTCGTCTGCAGGTGCTCGAGACCGAGACCGCACTGAGCCGTGCCGGCTCATCAAGCTGTACAAAGAGGTCAAGGGGATGTCGCCGCCCAAGGGGATGCTGCCGTTCTCCGCGGACTGGTTTGTCACTTGGCTGCCCAATATTCACTCGTCGCTGTTCTACAACATCTATCGTCGTCTCAATGAAGAGCTCGGCTGCGAGCGGATGAGTGCCTTCGTCAAGGCTTACCGGCTCTACCTGGAGCAGGTACAACTGGATCAGGCGGAGCCCACCCTCGGTCTGACTCGCGCCTGGACGCTGGTGCGCTTCTTCGAGAGCGATCTGCTCCAGCTCTCGCGCTGCCAGAGCTGCGGCGGCGATTTTGTCGCCCATGCCCACAGCCCGACGCGGGATTACGTCTGTGGCATCTGCCAGCCGCCGTCGCGCGCGGGTAAGACGCGTAAGGCCAAGCGTGATGTCGACAGCGAGGAGTCGATTGGCGATACCGAGCAAGCGCAGCCGCTGCGGCGTGCCGCCTCGCGCTGAGCTGACTCGGCACGACCCTGGACGGGCCCCTTCGGGGGCCCGTCTTGCGTTTGATGGTCGGGATGAGGCAAGCGGCCGGCTTTCTGTGACGTTCACCCTCAAGTGGGCCCGGGCATCTGCCGATAGAAAAGGCAGATTCGCCATGTATCATCCCCAGGAGCATGCCTCGTGTTGATTTTAATCGGTTACATCGTCGTCATCGGTAGCGTCTTCGGAGGCTATGCGGCGATCGGCGGCCACCTGGGCGCGCTGATACAGCCCTGGGAGTTCGTGATGATCGGTGGTGCCGCGATCGGTGCCTTCATCTGTGCCAACAATGGCAAGGCGATCAAGGCCACGCTGAAATCGTTCTCCAAGCTCAAGCGGACCAAGCGCTATAACAAGATGATGTACATGGAGTTGATGGCGCTCCAGTATCGCTTGCTGACCAAGGCGCGCCGCGACGGCATGCTGGCGATCGAGCGCGACATCGATTCGCCTCAGGAGAGCGCGATCTTCGCTGACTATCCCAAGATTCTCTCCGATCCCATGATCATGGCGTTTTTGACCGACTATCTGCGGCTGATGGTCAGCGGCAACATGGATCCGTTCGAGATCGATGCGCTGATGGAGCACGAGATCGAAACCTTTCAGCACGAGGCCGAAGTGCCTGCGCATTCACTTTCCGCGGTCGGCGATGGTCTGCCTGCCTTCGGTATCGTGGCCGCGGTCATGGGGGTGGTTCACGCGCTGGGTGCCGCCGATCAGGGGGCGGCCATGATGGGGCAGATGATTGCCCAGGCGCTGGTGGGCACCTTCGCCGGGATTCTCATGGCTTACGGCTTCGTCACTCCAGTGGCACACCATCTCAATCTCCAGGTGGGTGAAGCGACCAAGATGCTTCAGTGCATTCGCGTGACCTTGATGGCGAGCCTCAATGGCCTGGCACCGCAGCTGGCGGTGGAGTTTGGCCGCAAGGCCCTGTTCACGGCGGTACGGCCCTCGTTCAGTGAGCTCGAGGAGCATGTGCGCTCGAGCGGCCAGACCCTGCGAGGCACCGGGACGGATAACTCATGAGTGCAGGGGGCGAGCGGCGGCCGATCATCGTCAAGCGCAAGCGTGTCCAGAAGGGAGGGCATCACGGTGGCTCCTGGAAGATCGCCTACGCCGACTTCATGACCGCGCTGATGGCGCTGTTCCTGGTGCTATGGATTCTTTCGACCGTCAGCGAGAACGAGCTGGAGAGTATCGCCGAGTACTTTCGTACGCCGCTGGCGGTGGCCCTGACTGGTGGTGACAAGAATACCGCCAGTACCAGCGCCATTCCCGGTGGTGGCGCCGACCCCACCGCCAGTAAAGGCGAGGTGCGGCGCATCGATGTACGTGAGCAGACTCGTCCGAGCGACGAGCAGCGCATGCTGCGTGCGCTGCGTGATCGCCTGAGCAGTGTGATCCGCAATGACCCCCAACTACGCCAGCTGCAGTCGCAGCTGCGTATGGATTTCTCCCCCGAGGGGCTGCGCGTGCAGATCGTGGATAGCGATCAGCGGCCGATGTTCGAGCTCGGCAGCGATCGGCTGGAGCCCTACATGGTCAAGATCCTGCACAAGATCGCGCCGGTGCTCAACGAGATGCCCAATCTGATCAGTATCAGTGGGCATACCGATGCGCTGCCCTATGCCGGGGGCGAAAAAGGCTACAGCAACTGGGAACTCTCCGCCGACCGCGCCAATGCCTCGCGGCGCGAGCTGATCGCCGCGGGCTGTCGCCCGACAAGCTGCTGCGCGTCGCCGGCATGGGCTCGCGTGTCACCTTGCCGGGCACCGACCCGACCGACGCCGTCAACCGCCGCATCAGTATCGTCGTACTCGATAACCGCGCTTCGCGGGCTATCGAGCAGCGCGACGAATCGGTGTTGCCCAACCCGCTCGATGGGCAGGGGCAGCCTGACGCGGGTGCCGATATCCCAACGCCGGCAATCGCTGTGCCGGGTGCCGACGTGGCGCCCACGGGGGCTGCGACATCACCGGGTGGTGAGGCGACATCACCGGGTGGTGAGGCGGCCACGCCGGGTGGCCAGGCGTCAGCAGCGCCGGCTGCCACCGCCGCTCCCAGTGGAGACGCGACGCCCACGGGCCCGGCGTCGGCCAATGGTGGTGCGGCAGCAACGGATGGCCAGACGCCAGCAGCGCCGGCTGCAGGTGCTGCGCAGTCCGGATAGGGGTTGCGTGGGTGACGATGGACGTGTCCGTCTCGCGGCAGATCAGGCACGCGCCTAAAAGGGCCTGCGAATCTGGGTATTGCGCGCGCTGACAGTCATTCGGTCGAGTGGCTGGCAGCGCGTCCTGCCGGGCATTCCCGTGCCAAGCCTGTTGACTGCCCGCCCGCCAGGTGGTCTGCCGAGACGGGTATTTAACGGCAACGCCTAAACAATCCGCATGCGCTGCCGATAGTGGCAGGTAACGACGCTGTTCAGCGCAGGTGTTGCCATGAGCAGGCGTTGGTGCAAGCGGTTAGGCCGTGCCGAGTTCGCTATCGTGCCAGCATTATCAATGGCTTGGGTGCTTCATAATGGACATAAGTGATTTTTACGACACGTTCTTCGAAGAGGCCGAGGAGCTTCTGGCGGACATGGAACGCCTGCTGCGAATTGGACGTGGACGAATCCCGATGTCGAGGATCTCAACGCCATCTTTCGGGCCGCGCACTCCATCAAAGGCGGCGCAGGCACGTTCGGTTTCACGGTGCTCCAGGAGACGACGCACATCCTGGAAAACCTGCTCGACTATACCCGGCGTGGCGAATTGACCCTGCGACGCGACATCGTCGACACGTTCCTGGAAACCAAAGACATGCTTCACGATCAACTGGATGCCTATCGCAACGGCAATGAACCCGACGCCGAGGCGTTCGAGCGCATCTGTCGCATCCTCCAGCAGATCGCGCAGGACGAGCTGGGTCTGCGCAACGCTGTCTCTGCAGCGGCGGAAAAGCCGGCGGCTGCGCCAACTGAGGCTGCGAAGCCCGAGCCCGAGCCCACACCCAAGGCCGAGGCCGAGGCCTCTGGCGACAGCGAGACTGCGGCTTCGGGGACGCGTCAGCTTACCATCACGTTGCTCGGAGTGAGCGCCAAGGATCGCGAGCTGCTGGTCGATGAGCTCAAGCACTTCGGTGACATCGGCGCCCAATCCGGCGACGAGGCACGCTTCCAGGTCACTCTCGAGAGCTCTGAATCTCAAAGCGACATCGAGGCAGTGCTGTGCTTCATCATCGAGCCCGAGCAGCTGCAGATCGAGGCGTCTGCTGCCAGCGCAAATGCCGATGTCGAATCAGGGGCTGCCGAGCCGGTCCAGGCCAGCACGACGACGGCCGCGGAGAGTGCAGGAGAAAGTACCGGAGACAGTGCCCCGGGCAGCGCTACTGCGACAACGGCCGCCAAGCCGCCCGCCGCGGGTGGTGCCAAGGCGAAGGCGGCGGCCAAGGCCAAGTCCAAGGGTGGCGAGTCCGGCACCATCCGGGTACCCGTCGACAAGGTCGATCAGATCATCAATCTGGTGGGGGAGTTGATCATCACCCAGTCGATGCTCGAGCAGACCGCCAGCGAGATGGATATCGTCTCCCACGGCCCGCTGGTCAACGGCATGAACCTGCTCCAGCGCAACGCGCGTGACCTGCAGGAAGCGGTGATGTCGGTGCGTATGATGCCGATGGACTACGTCTTCAGCCGCTTTCCGCGACTGGTGCGCGACCTTGCCGACAAACTGGGCAAGGACGTCGAACTGGTCACAGAGGGGAAATCGACCGAGCTCGACAAGAGTCTGATCGAGCGCATCATCGATCCGCTCACGCACTTGGTGCGTAACAGTCTCGATCATGGCCTGGAGTCGCCGGAGAAGCGTGAGGCCGCGGGTAAGTCGCCCACCGGTCGGTTGACGCTCTCGGCCCAGCATCAGGGCGGCAATATCCTGATCGAGGTGATCGACGACGGCGCCGGGCTCAGCCGTGACAGAATCCTGGCCAAGGCACGCTCCAACGGTCTGACCATTCCCGATAACATCAGTGACGACGACGTCTGGCAGATGATCTTCGCACCGGGCTTCTCCACCGCCGAGCAGGTCAGCGACGTCTCCGGCCGCGGCGTGGGCATGGATGTGGTCAAGCGTAACATCCAGGAGATGGGTGGCCACGTCGAGATCATGAGTCAGCCGGGCAAAGGGACCAACACGCGAATCGTGCTGCCGCTGACGCTCGCCATCCTCGACGGCATGTCGATCCGCTGTGGCAAGGAGACCTTCCTGCTACCGCTCAACGCCGTGCTCGAATCGCTGCAGCCGCTGGCCGAGGACATCTACTCGATGGCCGGCGATGACCAGGTGCTCAAGGTGCGCGACGAGTATCTGCCCATCATCACGCTGCACCATGCGCTCGACATTCCGGGTGCCAAGACCACAGTGACCGAAGCGATCGCTGTGATCGTGCAAGGTGAGGGCCGCCGCTATGCGCTGCTGGTCGACGACCTGATCGGTCAGCAGCAGGTCGTGGTGAAGAACCTGGAAACCAACTATCGCCGGGTGCCGGGTATCTCCGCGGCGACCATCCTGGGCGACGGCAGCGTTGCCCTGATTCTCGATATTGCCGACTTGCATCGCCTCGATCGGCGCAAGTCCCAGCAGCGCCATAAGGCGAAACACCATCATTCAGTGGAGGTACAGCCAGCATGACAGCACAAGCGAGCGTGGCGGCCATCGTCAGCGAGGCAGCCAGTAACGAATATCTGGTCTTCTCCCTGGGCGATGAGGAGTATGCGGTCGACATCCTCAAGGTCCAGGAGATCCGCGGCTACGAGAATGTCACCCGGATCGCCAACGTGCCCGAGTTCATCAAGGGCGTGACCAATCTGCGTGGCGTCATCGTGCCGATCATCGACCTGCGCCTGAAATTCCATCTCGAGAACGTCGAGTATGGCGGTCAGACGGTGGTCATCGTGGTCAATGTGGCTGATCGCATCGTGGGTATCGTGGTCGACGGCGTTTCCGACGTCATGAGCCTCACGCCCGATCAGATCAAGCCCGCTCCTGAGTTCGGTGTCACTCTCTCTTCCGACTACCTGAACGGTATCGGCAGCCTCGATGATCGTATGCTGGTACTGGTTGACATCGAGAAGTTGCTGACCCACGAAGAGATGCAGCTGGTCGACCGCACCGCCACTCAGGGTTGAGCCATCGCCAGCCCCCATGCAGATCAAGACCGCAGCCTCGGCTGCGGTCTTGCGTTTGGTGCCCCCGATCTCGACACGCGGCGGCGGTCGGCGAGCCAGGCCGATCGAGGCATCCGGCGCAGTGATGGGGTGCAAGTTCAAGTAGAGATGGATCAGGGAAGATTCAGGTGACGGTCAATCCAGTCCACGTCGATGACAGGCCAAGTCGATGAAAGGCCATGGAAGGTTTAAGACAACGCTGTATTAGCCGATATATCTCAAGTCATCGATTCGGCGCGCGGCCCCGGGAATCACGTTATCGCCGCCGCAGACATCGGTTAGCGGCACTTGCCAACTTCCAGGAATGTAATGACATGTTGAACCTTCGTGATTGGACCATGCGCCGCAAGCTGTGGGCGACCCTGATTCTGATGTGGGTCGGACTGATCATGGTCGCCGGATGGTCCCTCTACTCCATGCGTGCCAATCTGTTCGAACAGCGAACCCAGAGTCTCGAGTACTTCATCGGTAGCGCCAAGCAGCTGGTCGACAGCTACGTCGATCAGGCGCAGCAGGGCAAACTGAGCCAGCAGGAAGCCAAGGCTCGCGCTATTGCCGATCTTTCCCATCTCAGTTTTGGCGCCGATGGTTATCTGTTCGTCTTCGATTCCAAGCTCGATATCGTCTATCACCCGCGCCGCGACACCGGCAGTAGCATGCGTGATTATCAGGACCCCAACGGCAACTATCTATATCGCGACATGCTCGCCGCAGGGCAGCAGCCGGGCGGTGGCCTGGTGAGTTACGTGTCGCGGCGCAGCGGCGGCGACAAGATGTTCGACAAGTTGAGCTATGTCATGCGTGTCCCGGCCTGGGACTGGCAGATCGCCACTGGGGTCTACGTCGATGACATCGATGCCATCATCATGCGCGGCCTGCTGGTCTATCTGGGCTTGATTCTGGCCATCGGCGGGGTGCTGTCGCTGATCATGGCGTGGGTCATTCGCAATGTCCTGGCGCGTCTGGGTGGCGACCCGGGGCATGCTCGGGAGCGCGTCCAGCGCATCGCCGCTGGAGACTTCACCCAGCCACTGGCACTCAAGTCCGGCGACGACAGCAGCCTATTGCATGCCATCGAGGGCATGCGCCAACGGCTCAACGAGACCTTCGCCGATGTGCGGGCCAGCGCCGAGTGGGTCAACGTGGGCGCGGGGCAGATCGCCAGCGGCAACCAGGATCTGGCGGTGCGCACCGACCAGCAGTCGGCGGCGATCGTCGAGACCGCCTCGAGCATGGAGCAGTTGACCCAGACCGTGCGTCACAACGCTGACAATGCCGACGCCGCGACCCAGGCGGCGGCGCAGACCCGGGATCGGGCCGAGCAGGGCGGCAGCATGATGCATGACGTCGAATCGACCATGGCCAAGATCCAGGACAGCTCACGCCGCATGGCCGAGATCGTCGACATGATCGACAACATTGCGTTTCAGACCAATATCCTGGCGCTTAACGCCTCGGTCGAGGCGGCGCGTGCGGGTACCGCCGGTCGCGGCTTTGCTGTGGTCGCCGAGGAAGTGCGTAACCTGGCCAGCCGCAGTGCCGATGCCTCGCGTGAGATTCGCGGGCTGATCGGCACCGCCGGTGAGCAGGTGGAGACTGGGGTCGACCTGGTCGGCAAGGTCGGGACGGCGATGGAAGAGATCGTGGCGTCGGTATCCAGTGTCAGCGGCCTGATGGACGAGATCGCGGGTGCTTCGCGCGAGCAGCGTACCGGGATCGAGCAGGTCAACCAGGCGATCTCCGAGCTTGATCAGGTCACCGGCCAGAACGCCAGTCTGGTGCAGCAGACCGCGAGTGCATCGCAGTCCCTGGTCGAGCAGGCCAAGCGCCTCGAGGCGGCGCTCGAGCAGTATCGGGTGCAGGCCACCGATGCCTCTGGCAGCCATGCCCATCTCGAGCATCGGCCCGCGGCGCGAACCCGGCTGACGGCCACGACGGCCTGAGGCCGGGCGCCGCCGGCGAGACTAAAGTTCGGGCCCAATACGCCGATAGCTAGAGCAACTAATAAAACGGTTCCGGGGAGCCAGGTCGTCCACGGAGCCATGACAATGCCAGGGAATCTGCCATGCGAAACAACCAACCCGTGATCGACCGGGAAGTCCTGCTGGACGACGACGCCTATTTGATTTCGCGCACCGATCTCGACAGCCGGATCACCTATGCCAACCCGGCTTTCGTCAGCGTCAGTGGCTTCAGCTACGAAGAGCTGCTCGGGGAGCCGCACAACATCGTGCGCCATCCCGACATGCCGCCGGCGGCCTTCGCCGATCTGTGGCAGACGCTGAAGCAGGGCAAGGCCTGGAGCGGGGTGATCAAGAATCGCTGCAAGGACGGCAGCTTCTACTGGGTGCAGTCGACGGTAACGCCGATCATCGACGGCGAGGAAGTGGTCGGTTACACCTCGGTGCGCGTCAAGCCCAGCGACGAGGAGCGCAAACTTGCCGAGGTTGTCTATCCGCGCATGCTCGCCGGTCGCGGTCGAGGTTATCGCCTGCAGCAGGGGCGTCTGCAGCGGCGTGGCGCGCTGGCGGCGCTCAGACGTTTCAACCTGGGCTCTCTCAAGGGTCGTCTGATCGCAATGATGGTATTTGCGCTCTTGATCCTGGGGGCCAGTGGGGGGCTTGCGGTCTACGCGCTCAATGCCAGCGGTGAACGTCTGCAAACCCTCGCCGAGGAGGGTATGGGCGATCTGGCTCGCCTGCAGAAGATCGATCAGTTGATGTCGAAAGGGCGCGACTTGGTCTCCAAACCGGTCAGTAACCCCATGGCCGCGGATCTGGCACCGATCAAGGCTCAGGTCGATGCCTTGACCGACGAATTGCAATCCACCTGGCAGGCCTACTATGAAGGTCGCCCGGAGAATCATACGGCCGCGGCCGAGACCTTTGCCGCCGACCTCGAACGCTATCGGGAGCAGGGCCTGGGCGCGGTGATGAAGGCGCTGGAGGGCGGTGATTTCTATCAGTCCTACGTCGCCTTCAACGATGTCCTGCAGGCGGACAGTGACAAGAGCAGCGCCGATCTCAACGTGCTGGTGGATGCCAAGCGCCGTAACGCTCAGGAGATGGTCGTGGCCGCCAACTCGGCTCAGCACCGTGCTCTGATGGTATTGATCGGACTGCTGCTGGCCGGTGCCGTGGTACTGCTGGTCATCGGCGCGACTACGATCCGCGCGGCGCTCAAGCCGGTGCGTGAAGCGCTCGACTTCACGCGTCAGATCGCTTCCGGCAACCTCGGCGCCGAGCTGAGCCAGCGGCGCAAGGATGAGCTGGGACAACTGATCATTGCGCTCAATGGTATGCGTCAGAGCCTGGGAACCATCGTCGGTGATGTCGATGCCAACGTGGCGGTGGTGCGTCCGGCGACCCAGGACATTGCCCAGGGCAATGAGGATCTCTCCTCGCGTACCGAGCAGCAGGCCGCCTCTCTGGCAGAGACCGCGAGCAGCATGGAGCAGATGACTGCGACGGTGAAGCAGAACGCCGACAACGCACGCCAAGCGAGTCAGTTGGCGGGAGGCGCAACCGATACGGTCAGACGCAGCGGGGAGGTCATGGGACAGGTGGTCGATACCATGGGACGGATCACCGACAGCTCGCGCAAGGTCGCGGACATCGTTGGCTTGATCGACTCGATCGCCTTCCAGACCAATATCCTGGCGCTCAACGCCTCGGTCGAAGCGGCACGAGCGGGTGAGCAGGGGCGTGGATTCGCGGTGGTGGCCGGTGAAGTGCGCAGTCTGGCCAGCCGCAGCGCAGACGCGGCCAAGGAGATTCGCAACCTGATCGACAGCTCGACGCAGGAAGTGGGTCACGGCGCGGATCTGGTACGCGAGGCCGAAAGTTCGATCGGAGAGGTCGTCGACGCGGTGACCCGGTCAACGACATCATCAGTGAGATATCGGCTGCCTCCGAAGAGCAGACCAGCGGCATTCAGCAGATCAGCCAGGCGGTGGCACAGATGGACGAGGTGACCCAGCAAAACGCCCAGCGGGTGCAGACCAGCGCCGCGTCCGCGGCCGAGCTGCGCACCAGCGTCGACAGCCTGGCGCGCTCCATTGCGGTGTTCCGGCTTGCCGGAAGTGGTAGAGAACGGGTGCCTGGCGGTGGCCAAGAGCCTCGTCTGACGTCTAAACCGGCAGCGTCGAAACGTGCTGCTCCGGCGTTGGTATCGAACGACAAGTCCCGGACACGTCCGGCCAGCGGTAACGATACAGGGGAGTGGGAGGCATTTTGAAAAACGATCAGACCATGTTTGCTGCTGCCAATTCGGAAGCAGCCGATGCCCCGGCGAGCTTCTCTCGCGATCTCGATTTCACCGTGCGCGACTTCGAGCGAGTGCGGGCGTTGATCTATCGGCGCGCGGGTATCGTCATGGCCGACAATAAACGCGAGATGGTCTACAGCCGTCTGGCCAAGCGCCTGCGGCTACATGGCATGACGCGCTTCGGTGACTACCTGGCGCACCTCGACGCACGCCCCGAGTCCGACGAGTGGGAGGCGTTCACCAACGCCTTGACCACCAACCTCACCGCGTTCTTTCGCGAGGCTCACCACTTCCCCGTGCTGGCGGAGGAGATCAAGCGCCGTGGCCCGAGCATCAAGATCTGGTGTGCTGGCGCTTCCACCGGCGAGGAACCCTACTCGCTGGCGATGACCGTCCAGGAAGTGCTGGGTTCGGCCGCCTCCCAGGTCAAGATCCTGGCCACTGATATCGATACCGAAGCGCTCAATACCGCGCGTCAGGGCATCTATCCGCTGGAGGCGGTCGAGAAGCTGGGCGAGGCGCGCTGCCGACGCTTCTTCCAGCGCGGCAGTGGCGCGCGCGCGGGCAAGGCGCGGGTGCGGCCGGAACTGGCGTCGATGATCGATTTCCGCACGCTCAATCTGGTCACTGACAAGTGGTCGCTGAATGCGCCTTTCGACATCATCTTCTGTCGTAACGTGATGATCTATTTCGACAAGGAGACCCAGTCGGCGATCCTGCGCCGTTTCGCCTCCCAGATGAAGCAGGATGGCCTGCTGTTCGCCGGTCACTCCGAAAACTTTTCGTTTCTGAACCAGACGTTCCGACTGCGTGGTCAGACCATCTATACGCTGGCGGCGAATGCCGCCGCTGGTGCCGCGCGAGGAGGGCGCCCTGCATGAAACCCCGGATCAAAGTACTGTGCGTCGACGACTCGGCACTGATTCGTGACCTGATGACCAAGATCATCGAGTCGCAGCCGGACATGGAGGTCGTGGCCACCGCGCCCGATCCGCTGGTGGCGCGGGATCTGATCAAGCGCCACAATCCCGACGTGCTGACGCTGGATGTCGAGATGCCGCGAATGGATGGGCTCGACTTCCTCGAACGCCTGATGCGCCTGCGCCCCATGCCGGTGTTGATGGTCTCCTCGTTGACCCAGCGCGGCTCCGAGATCACCCTGCGGGCGCTGGAACTGGGCGCGGTCGACTTCGTCGCCAAACCCGAAGTGGGTATTCGTGAAGGCATGCTCGAGTTTATGCCGACCTGATCGCCGACAAGATCCGCGCTGCAGCGCAGGCGCGGCCGCGTCGCCAGCCCGAGACTGCGGCGCCGGCGGTACCCCGCGAGGCGCTCAAGGCGGCCGATGCTGTCGAGCGAGAAGGTGATCATCATTGGCGCTTCCACCGGCGGCACCGAGGCGATCCGCCAGGTGCTGGAGCCGCTGCCCGCCAACAGCCCGGCGATTCTGGTGACCCAGCACATGCCGAGCGGTTTCACCCGCTCGTTCGCCGAGCGTCTCGACCGCTTGTGTCGGGTCACGGTCAAGGAGGCCGAACAGGGCGAGCGAGTATTGCCGGGCCATGTCTATATCGCGCCCGGGGACTGGCACATGCGCCTGGCGCGTTCCGGTGCCAACTATGTGATCGCGCGGACGATACCGCGCCGGTCAATCGCCACCGGCCCTCGGTCGACGTGCTGTTCGACTCAGCGGCCAGCTGCGCCGGGCGCAACGCGCTCGGGTGATTCTCACTGGCATGGGCAAGGATGGCGCCGCCGGTCTGCTCAAGATGCGCCAGGCAGGATCGCACACCGTGGCCCAGGACGAAGCCAGTTGCGTGGTGTTCGGCATGCCCAAGGAGGCGATCGCCCTGGGCGGTGCCGAAGAGATCGTGTCGCTGCCGGATATCGCAAGCCATCTGGTTCAACAGATGCACGTCTCCGGTCGCGCGCAGCGCGTTTGATAAAGGCTGCGGATTTGATAAAGCTGGCGGCGCGGTAGCCGATAATCAGGGCAATCGCCCGCGTATTGACAAGGATTGAGGAAAGACGATGGCTGACAAGAACATGAGCATTCTGGTCGTGGATGACTTCCCGACCATGCGCCGGATCGTGCGCAGCCTGCTCAAGGAACTCGGGTTCGAGAACGTCGAAGAGGCGGAAGATGGCCAGGAAGCGCTGACCAAGCTGCGTGCCGGAGGCTTCGAGTTCGTAGTCTCGGACTGGAACATGCCCAACCTGGACGGTCTCGAGATGCTCAAGGAGATCCGCCAGGATCCGGCGCTGTCCTCACTGCCGGTACTGATGGTCACGGCGGAAGCCAAGAAAGAGAACATCATTGCCGCCGCCCAGGCGGGTGCCAACGGCTACGTTGTCAAGCCGTTCACGGCAGCTACGTTGGAAGAGAAGCTCAACAAAATTTTCGAAAAACTGGGCAAATGACGCCACAGGAGGGTAGATCATGAGCGGTGCCAACCCTCAAGAGACGGCGGCTCCCGACGACCTGATTCGTCGCATCGGCCACCTCACGCGCATGCTGCGCGACAACATGCGTGAGCTGGGCCTGGATAAGGAGGTCGAGCGCGCGGCTCAGGCGATTCCCGATGCTCGCGACCGCCTGAGCTATGTCGCGTCGATGACCGAGCAGGCCGCCGAGCGGGCGCTCAATGCCATCGACCAGGCGCAGCCGATCCAGAACTCGCTGGAGAGCGAAGCGCTGGCGCTCGACAAGCGCTGGGATGCCTGGTTCGCCGAGCCCAAGGAACTCGATGAGGCCAAGGCGCTGGTCACCGATACCCGCAGCTACCTGCAGACGGTACCCAAGCAGACCAGCGCGACCAACGCGCAGCTGCTCGAGATCATGATGGCCCAGGACTTCCAGGATCTCACCGGTCAGGTGATCAAGAAGATGATGGACGTCATCCGTGAGATCGAGCAGCAGCTGCTGCAGGTGCTGATCGACAATGCCCCGGACAGCGCCGAGCGGCGCGAGCTCTCGGCGACCGTTGCGGCCAAGCAGTCGAATTCCCTGCTCAACGGCCCTCAGGTCAATCCGCAGGCCGCCGATGTGGTGAGCAATCAGGATCAGGTCGACGATCTGCTCGACAGCCTCGGCTTCTGAGCGATGCCGCGGCCCCATCGGGGCCGCGGCAGTTCTCCCCGGCAGGCCTTTCCATCGCTAGCGCCTCGCCGGCCCGCATCTCGCAGCTGGCACCTCGCTGCTGACCTTCCATGCCCTTGCCTTGGGCCGGGGCTTGGTCGTTCCGCAGTGCTCGCACGATAAATAGCCGCTACTTGGCCGTGCTATTTCCGCCTTTGACTTCTCACTCCGCCACGCAGAATGTCGTCCACGCGATGATGCGCCTTACCGTGGCGGAGTCCGCTTGGCCGAGCAGAACGATAGCGATCAGGAAAAAACCGAACCAGCGACACCTCGGCGCCTGCAGAAGGCGCGCGAGGAGGGCAGGTCGCGCGCTCGCGCGAGCTCGCGACCTTTCTGCTGCTGGTCTGCGGTGTCGGCGGGCTGTGGCTCATGGGGCACAATCTGTACGACGATCTGGGCATGGTGATGGAACAATCGTTCATATTCGACCGTGGCATGATCTTCGACACCTCGCGCACGCTCAGCCACGTCTGGACGCTGGGCCAGAGCACCCTGATCGTGCTGCTGCCGCTGTTTCTGCTGTTTGCGGTGGCGGCGGTACTCGGGCACACATTGCTCGGTGGCTGGCTGATGTCGGCCAAGTCGATGGCGCCGCAGCTTAGCAAGCTCAACCCGCTCAAGGGGTTGAAACGCATGTTCTCGACCCAGGCGCTGGCCGAGCTGGCCAAGGCGATCGCCAAGTCGGCGCTGGTGGGCGGGGTCGGTGTCTACTATCTGTGGTCGCACAAGGGCAACCTGCTGGGGCTGATGGAGATGCCGATACAGCAGGCGCTGGCCACGGCGATGCGCATGGCGGCGATCGGTTGTGGGCTGATCGTCGCCTCGATGATCGTGGTGATCCTGATCGACGTGCCCTATCAGATCTGGAGCCATCACAAGAAGTTGCGCATGAGCCGCGAAGATATCCGCCAGGAGCACAAGGAGAGCGAGGGCGACCCCCACGTCAAGGGACGCATTCGCTCGCAGCAGCAGGCGATGGCACGCCGGCGCATGATGAGCAAGGTGCCCAATGCCGACGTGATCGTGACCAACCCGACCCACTACGCTGTGGCGCTGAGCTATGAACAGAGTTCGATGGCGGCACCGCGCGTGGTGGCGAAAGGTGCTGACGAGGTCGCTGCGCGCATTCGCGAGCTGGGCGACGAGCACGGCATCCCGCGACTGGAGGCGCCGCCGCTGGCAAGGGCGCTTTATCGGCACGTCGATCTCGACCACGAGATTCCGGCTGATCTGTACACCGCGGTTGCCGAGGTGCTGGCCTGGGCGTTCCAGCTCAAACAGGTAGCGAGCGAGGGCGGTGACACGCCGCCGACGCCGCACGATCTTCCCGTGCCGTCGAGTCTCGACGATCGTGGTGACGGTTCCGATGCCCCCAAGGAGGGTGAATGAACGCGCTGACCCAGTGGTTCGGCCGGCAACAATTGTCCGGTAACTCACAGTTGAAGCTGCTGGCCGGCCCGGTGCTGATCATCATGATTCTGAGCATGATGATCCTGCCGCTGCCGCCGTTCGCGCTCGATCTCTTCTTCACTTTCAATATCGCGCTCTCGATCATGGTGCTGCTGGTCAGCATGTTCACCGAGAAGCCGCTCGACTTTGCTGCCTTCCCGGCGGTGCTGCTGTTCTCGACCCTGCTGCGGCTGTCACTCAACGTGGCCTCGACCCGTGTCGTCCTCATGGATGGGCATGAGGGGGGAGACGCTGCGGGCAAGGTGATCGAAGCTTTCGGGGCTTTCTTGATCGGCGGCAACTTCGCCGTGGGGCTGGTGGTGTTTTTGATTCTGGTAGTGATCAACTTCATGGTCATCACCAAGGGGGCGGGGCGTATCGCCGAGGTCGGCGCGCGCTTCACCCTCGACTCCATGCCCGGCAAGCAGATGGCGATCGATGCCGACCTCAACGCCGGTCTGATCGGTGAAGAGGAAGCGCGCCGGCGGCGCAGCGAGATCAATCAGGAGTCCGAGTTCTACGGCTCCATGGATGGTGCCAGTAAGTTCGTGCGTGGCGACGCCATGGCGGGGCTCTTGATCATGGTGATCAACCTGATCGGCGGGCTGATGATCGGTATCGGTCAGCACGGCATGCCGTTCGCCGAGGCGGCCAAGACCTATACGCTGCTCACCGTGGGTGACGGCCTGGTAGCGCAGATTCCGGCGCTGGTCATCTCCACCGCAGCGGGTGTCACTGTCTCCCGCGTCAACACCGACCAGGACGTCGGTCAGCAGCTGCTCAGCCAGCTGTTCAACAATCCGCGGGTCATGTACCTCGCCGCCGGCGTGATGACGCTGCTCGGGGTCATTCCCGGTATGCCCAACCTGGTCTTTCTGCTGTTCGCGATCGCCCTCGGCAGTCTGGGATGGTGGCTGTCGCGACAGAATCAGCAGCAGGCGGCACAGCGCGTGGAGGAGAAAGCGCCCGCTGCGGTGCAGGAAACCCCGGAGGCGAGCTGGGACGATGTGCAGCTGGTCGACACCCTGGGGCTCGAGGTCGGGCACCGGTTGATTCCGCTGGTCGATCAGCGCCAGCAAGGCGAGTTGCTGGGGCGGATCAAGAGCGTGCGCAAAAAGTTTGCTCAGGACGTCGGCTTCCTGCCCTCGGTGGTGCATATCCGCGACAACCTCGAGCTCAGCCCCAATACCTACGTGATCACCCTCAAGGGGGTCGAGATCGGTCGCGCCGAGGCGTTCCCCGGACGCTGGCTGGCGATCGATCCGGGTCAGGTGTCCGGTGCGATCGATGGCGTCGAGACCGAGGATCCGGCATTCGGCCTCAAGGCCTACTGGATCGATACCGCTCAGCGCGAGCGCGCACAGATCTACGGCTACACGGTGGTCGACGCCAGCACCGTGGTGGCGACCCATCTCAATCACCTGCTGCACGAGCATGCCGACGACATGCTGGGCCGTGCTGAGGTGCAGCAGCTGCTGGACAAGGTCTCCGAGCAGCAGAAGTCGCTGGTCGAGGACGTGGTGCCAAAGCTCGTTCCGCTCACCACGGTGCAGCGTATCCTGCAGAACCTGCTTGCCGAAGACGTGCCGATTCGCGACATGCACACCATTCTCGATGTGCTCGCCGAGTTCGCGCCGCAGCAGACCGACGCCAACGAACTTACCGCGATCGTTCGCGTGGCACTGGGCCGTGCCATCACCCAGCAGTGGTTCCCCGGACACGAGCCGATGCATGTCATCGGTCTCGAACCGCGTCTCGAGCAGGTGCTGACCCAGGCACTCAATAACGGTGGGGCGCTCGAGCCGGGGTTGGCCGATACCCTGATGAAGCAGCACTGCCGCCGCGGTCGAGCGTCAGCAGAGCCGTGACGAGCCCGCGTGCTGGTGGTCCAACACGGCTTGCGCGCGCTGCTGGCGCGTTCCTGCGGCGCCAGATCAAGTCACTGGTGGTGCTCTCCCAGGCCGAGATACCCGATGACCGCTCGCTGCGGGTCACCGCGACCATTGGTGGTAACGGCTGATGTCTCGCGCGGCACGGATGTCTCTGGCGCTGGCGATGTGCGCTACGCTGGGAACGAGTGCCGCGGTGGCCGCGGCGGCCGGCTCCTGGGTCGGCGCGCTGCCACGGCAGGTGGTGGTGGCCAGTCAACGCGCGCTGAGCAGCGATCCGGTCATGCCCCCCGCGCACCTCGGCCAGGCCAGCGTCACCCGCGTGGCCTGGCGCTTCGACGTCGAGGGCCCGGTGCAGGGGCTCGAGGCGCGGCTGTGCCAGGCCGAACTCTGCGTGGTGTTGGACGCGACCCATGGCAGCACCCGGCGCTTTGCCGGCCGAGATGCCGCGCAGCCGCTGAGGTTCTGGTTCCGTCTACGCCCGCAGAGTGGAGCGCGCGCGGTGATCAGCCGAGGCCAGGTCATGGTGGATTTCGCGCGTGGCACACCGCCGCCGCGCGACAAAAAGGCAAAATAGCGTACCCGAGCACGGGAGTTTGACGGCTAGCCCTGGCCCTGGCTGTGCATAATGGATCGACTGGCACTGCTCTTAGGTCGTGCCGGACGGGTTAATCACGAGGCGATTCGATGTATACCGTACAGGGCAAGATCGATCAGCGGGCAATGATCGAACAGTACATGCCGATGGTGAGGCGACACGCTCTCTCGTTGCAGGTTCGGCTGCCCGCGAGTGTCGAACTCGATGACCTGATCCAGGCCGGCATGGTGGGGTTGCTCGACGCCATGGGGCGCTACGACGACAATGCCCATGGCGCCAGCTTCTCCACCTACGCCAATCAGCGTATTCGTGGGGCGATGATCGACGAGCTGCGCAGCCGTGACTGGATGCCGCGCAGCGTGCGCCGTAATGCGCGAGCCCTCGATCAGGCAGTCGGGCGCCTGGAGCAGCGACTCGGGCGCACGCCCGAAGAGCGCGAGATCGCCCAGGAGATGGGCATCTCTCAGAGCGAATACCACCAGCTGCTGACAGATGCCAATAACGGTTTCCTGCTCGCCTACGATGAGAGCGACAGCGAGAACGGCGTGGGCGCGGTCAGCGAGGGCGGGCCGCCGTCACCCTTCGAGGCGCTGCTCGATGGTGACAATCGCGAGCGCCTGATGGCGGCGATCGATGCACTGCCGGAGCGCGAGAAGCTGCTGCTGGGGCTCTACTACCAGGAGGAGCTGAATCTCAAGGAGATTGGCGCGGTGCTGGGGGTGAGTGAGTCTCGCGTGTGTCAGTTGCACAGCCAGGCGGTGGCCCGCCTGCGTAGCCGTCTGGTCAACTAGGTTTTTTACGAAAATGGCCTACGCTCGCCGACTTGTCGCACAAACCTTACGCCGTCTGGTCGACGGTGATCGCCGGATCGACTGACCGCTTCCTGACACTGGCCGCGCTGGCGGCCGTCTATGCGCGTCCCGCGACCCGGGCGAAGTCTGTCTTCGCCCGGGTCGCCGCTTTTCTGGCGCGGCGTCTTTCCGGTCTGGCCCAGGGCTGCGATCAGACTCAGGGGCTCGCCCTGCCGCTCGGGTGTGCTAGTTCGCTGGCAATGCGCTCACCAACCGCTTCCCAAGCCTCGCCCAGAGTGCGCACCAGCGCCGGATAGCCATCGGCGGTGAGCGGCCGGGTGATGTTGAAGGGTACCTGGCGCACCACGCGGTTGCCCTCGCGCAACTGCCACTCGCCCGACACCACCGCCTGACCGTCATAGCGGCCCTGGAAGCGATCCACCTCGACGCTGAGACGTGCGTCACTGCCGCTGCCCGCCCCCAGTACCAGGGTCTGCGGCAACGCCTGAGTCAGGGTCTGGCGCAGGTTACGGGTCAGCTGACTGCCCAGGCTGTCGGCCCACAGGTTCTGATTGGCGCTATTGAGCTCGATATCGCTCAACTGCATCACGATGCCTTCCTGATCCAGATAGCTCGAGATCGCCACCGGCTGCACCACCAGCGTCGACGTGCTGACGCCGGTCACCGGTGTCACGTCGCCGGCCGCCGGCAGGACATAGCGGCTGGGAGTGCTGGGCGTGCCGGCACAGCCGGCCAGGGTGAACAGGCCGGCGACCAGCAGCAGGCCGAGGGCATGGCGGCGTACACGCCCCTTTCGTGCCGGTACCCGGCGCTGCATCTGGGGTATCGATAGGGTGGGCAGTGTCGCGGAAGACGATCTCATGGTGCGGCCCTCGGCGTGGGATCGGCCTGAACCTCACGATCGAAGATCAGGGCATTGGGTTTCTCGCTCAGCGTGCGTGCCACCGGCTGCAGGTCGCGCATCAGCTGCTCCAGTTGCTTGAGCGTATCGTTGAGCTGGCGGTAGCCGGACGATCCCGAGGAGAAGCCGTTCAGGGTGTTCTGCAGCTCCTCGAGGGTGTCGTTGACGCTGCCCGGCAGTTGCTGGGTGGCCGGATCGGAGACGATCGCATTGACCGACTCGGCAATCTGCTGCACCGCTCGGGTCTTCTGCGAGGTCTGCATGGTCTTGTCGAGACTCGACAGGATCGGCTCGATCTTGAGGTCGTTGAGCTTGTCGAGCAGGTTGGAGACCTTCTGTTCGATCTGCGCGAAGCCGCCGGAGACCGTCGGGAAGACCGGCTTGCCGTCGAACGTCATCGGCTTGTAGGCGGGGGCGTCATCGCTGAAGTTGAGGTCGACGAAGAGCGCGCCGGTGAGCAGGTTGCCGGCCTTGAGCGTGGCGCGCAGACCGAGATCCTTGAACATCTTCTCGAAGCGCTGGCGCACCTCTTGATCGTCGATCTTCTCGTTGATGTCCTCGCCGCTCTCCAGCCGCTGCGGTTCGATCCGGATCAGTACCGGAATCGCGAACTGGTTGAGGCCGTCCGGCTGCGGTGCGGTGAAGTGCCACGGTACCGAGACCACGGTGCCCACGCGTACGCCGCGATACTCCACCGGCGCGCCGCGGCTCAGGCCGCGCACGGTATCATCGACCAGCAGCACGTACTCGACGTACTGGTCGTAGGTCCCTTCGCGGGCGCTCTCCTCGCTGTTGTAGAGCGTATAGGTGGCGTTCTGCTTGGCCGGACTGCCCTGGGTCACGTCCTCGGGCACACCGAAGGTGACACCGCCGCTGATCAGGGTCTCGAACGAATCCAGGTTGACGCTGACGCCCTCGGAGTTGAGCTGCACATCGATGCCCGAGGCGCTCCAAAAGCGCGTGGTGTCGGTCACCAGCGAATCGTAAGGTGCCTGAATGAACAGGCGGTGGCGCATCTCGCGCTTCTCGGGGTCGAAGTCGGTACTTTCCACCCGACCCACGGTGTAGCCCTGGTAGGTGACCGGGTCGCCGGCGCTGAGCGAGTTGCCCACCTGACTGACCAGATTGATGCGCAGCCCCGGCGCATCGGGCGGGGCGACCGGCGGCTGGTCGAGCACCTCGAAGTGATCCTGATATTTGTCGCTCTTGCCCGGCGCCAGCTGGATGTAGGCGCCTGAAGCACCGTGCCCAGCCCGCTGATGCCTTCGCGGCCGATACGCGGCTTGACCCCCAGAAGCGAGTGTCGCTGTTGAGCATGCGTCCGGCATCGCTGGACATGCGCGCGGTCACCACGGTATGGGAGAGGTCGTCGGAGAGGCGCACGCTCTCGACGTGTCCGACCTCGACGTTGCGTGTCTTGATCAGCGTCTTGCCGGCCTCGATGCCCTCGGCATTCTCCATGTCCAGGGTCACCAGCGGGCCGCGGCTGGAGAGAGTGTCCCATACCATCCAGGCACCGATCAGCGCCGCCAGCAGCGGCACGATCCAGATCGGCGACAGGCGCGACTGGAAAGCGCTTGGCGCGCTGCAGCGAATCAGACATCGTCGGCTTCCTTGACCGGAGAGTAGGGGGACTGGCGCTTGAGCGCCGCTGGCATGTGGGGCTGCACGTCGCGCGTGTCCCAGATCAGGCGCGCATCGAAGGTGATCGCCGCCAGCATGGTGATCACCACCACCGAGGCGAAGGCGAGCGCCGCCGGCCCCGGCGTGATGGCCAGCAGCGAACCGGCATGCACCAGGGAGACCAGGATGGCCACCACGAAGACATCGATCATCGACCAGCGGCCGATGAACTCGGTGATGCGATAGAGCTTGAGTCGCTTGTGGCGGTAGCTGAGCTGGCCGCGTCTGCGGACCACGATACATAGCCACGCCATGGCCATAATCTTGCCGATGGGCACCACCACGCTGGCGGTGAAGATGATCAGCGCGATCGGCCAGTCACCATGGGAAAGAAAGATCAGCACCCCGCCAATGATGGTGGACGGGGTCTCACTGCCTAGCGAGGTGGTGGTCATGATCGGATAGAGGTTGGCCGGGATATAGAGGATCACCGCTGCCAGCAGCAGGGCCCAGGTGCGCTGCAGGCTGTGCGCGTTGCGAAAGCGCAGCCGTTCGCCACAGCGCGCGCAGCGCCCGCGGCCGAAGTGGCTCAGCCGATTGACCAGGCCGCAGGTGGGGCAGCCGGTCACGCCCTGCGCTGCCGCCGGTTCGCCGAGCCGGCAGTGCTCCGGCGCCGGCGGCTCGCCAGCAAGCGAGAACCACATCCAGTCGATGTCCAGCGAGCGCGAGGTCCACAGCAGCAGCAGGGCAAAGGCGCAGAACGACCAGAATGAAAGCCCCAGGTCGACCGAAGCCATGCCCGCGATCTTGATCAGGCTGACCAGAGCGCCGATCACAAAGACATCCGCCATCATCCACGGCGACAGCTGCACCAGGGCGCGCGCGATGCGCCGGCTGCGCGGTAACGGTCGACGGCGCAGCAGGCCGATCTGCAGCCAGATCACACTGAGCAGATAGAACACCGGGAGCACCACGACGGTAAGAAGTACCAGAATACCGACGAAAGGTTCGTGGAAGTCGACCAGGCTGATCGCGGTATCGGTCAACTGAATGGCGTTGCTGACCCCGCGCGCTTCGAAGCGAATGAAGGGAAAGCTCAGCGCCGCCACGAGTGCGATCAGCGCGGTGATCGCCAACGCCAGACTGCGCTGAGCCGGGCGCGCGTGGCGATGACTCAAGGTATGACCGCAGCGCGGGCAACTGGCGCGCTGGTGGGGTCGCAGCGGTGGTAGTGCCACCAGCAGGTCGCACTCATGGCAGGCACGCAGCCGTCGGCGGCGCGCGGTGGGGTGCCACGGCGCAGTATCCTGAGCGACAGGGTGGTCGATACGCAGAGAGGCAATCAAGCTTCCTTCGAGTCGCGGTCGTGCCGGATCGTCATGTTACCTGAGTACATACATTCATGCATGTTTGTTGGGTTGTTAGTACGTCACCGGAAAGTTAGTACGTCACCGGAAACGTGGAGCGCGATCCGCTAGGCGTGTGGGCGACGCTGGTTACGCATGCGCTCCGATACTATAGTAGGTCAAGGCGTGAGCGCCTTAGAAGAACAATCGCTTACGCGCCGTCGATGAGTAAAACGCGCACCCCTCTGGGTGCGCTCGAATGATCGCTAAGGAGAAGGATAGCCATGCTGGCTCTTGGGGCAATCATCATTGGACTGGCGCTGCTCGTCTGGAGTGCCGACCGCTTCGTCGAGGGGGCGGCCTCCACCGCTGGCCATCTGGGACTGCCGCCGCTGCTGATCGGCATGCTGGTGATCGGCTTCGGCACCTCGGCGCCGGAGCTGATGGTCTCGGCACTGGCGGCGAGCCAGGGCAACCCGGGTTTGGCCCTGGGCAATGCCTACGGCTCCAATATTGCCAATATCGGCCTGATCGTCGGGCTGGTGGCGCTGATCAGCCCATTGCTGGTGAACTCGCAGGTCATTCGCCAGGAGTTGCCGCTGCTCGGCGTGGCGACCCTGGTCTCGCTCTGGTGCCTGCACGACGGGGATATCTCGCGCGGTGACGGCGTGCTGATGCTGGGCCTGCTGGCACTCTACCTGATCTACAGCGTGCTACGCGCGCGGCGTCAGGATGACGACACATTGGCAGTCGACGTCGAGAGTCACGCCGCAGCGCACGCCATGAGCCTCAAGCGCGGCCTGTTCTGGACCCTCGCCGGGCTGCTGCTGCTGATCGCCAGCTCGCGGCTGCTGGTATGGGGCGCGGTGAGCATCGCCCAGGCCCTGGGGGTCAGCGATCTGGTCATCGGCCTGACCGTGGTGGCGATCGGCACCTCGCTGCCGGAACTCGCCTCGTCGCTGGTGGCGGTGCGAAAAGGGGAGCACGATCTGGTACTCGGCAATGTGGTGGGCTCCAACTTCTTCAATACACTGGCGGTAGTGGGGTTGGCTGGGATGATTCATCCAATCGCCGTGGATACGGTGGTGGTGACCCGAGACTGGCCGGTGATGGCGGGGCTGACCCTGGCGCTACTGGTCTTTGGCATCGGCCTGCGCGGCCGCCAGGGTCGGATCAATCGACTCGAAGGCGGGGCGCTGCTGGCCAGTTTCATCGCCTACACCACCTGGCTGGTCTCCACGGTACTGGTGTGAGGCCGATGGCTCTCTAGTGAATAAGGGGCCGACAAAGGCAAGCGCCAGGAGTTGGCATATTGTCGCACCCCAGGGCGGGACGCTGGGCGTGCCGTTCCTGTATTGGGCGGCGCCAGGCCGCGTGGTTGGCGGCTTTTAGCAGATTTGCCTAATGTTTGCTCAGGGCCTGCGGCAGGACTGCGACATTGCGACATCGTGTGAGCGGCTGTCAGCGCCCGTATCATCATCGCCAAGACCTGCAAGGGTCGATCTCCGCCGACCTCGACGGCCGGTCACTATAGAGGGAGCGCGCCCGGCGGCGCGGATGGCTCCATCCGTTCAGCCGCTTCGCGACGCTCCCACGCATCCGAGGAGCCAGCCATGGCACTAGATCCCATCCTACTCTCACGATTGCAGTTCGCTTTCGTGGTCTCCTTCCACGCCATCTTTCCGGTGTTCACCATCGGCCTGGCCTCCTACGTCGCCGTGCTGCAGGGGCTCTATGTCGCTACTGGCAACGCGGTGTGGGATCGCCTGGGCTACTTCTGGACCAAGATCTTCGCCGTGGTGTTCGGTATCGGCGTGGTCTCGGGCATCGTGATGGCGTTTCAGTTCGGTACCAACTGGAGCAACTTCGTACGCTTCGCGGCCAACATCATCGGACCGCTGCTCAGCTACGAGGTGATCACTGCCTTCTTCCTCGAGGCGGGCTTTCTTGGTGTGCTGCTGTTCGGGCGCCACCGGGTGTCGCCTTCGGTGCACTTCTTCGCCGCGCTGATGGTAGCGGTGGGCACTTTCATCTCGGCCTTCTGGATTCTGGTCTCCAACAGCTGGATGCAGACTCCGCAGGGCTTCGAGATTCGTGAAGGGGTGGTACATATCACTTCGTGGATGGAGGCGGTCTTCAACCCCTCGTTCCCGTATCGCTTCACCCCACATGGCGCTAGCGGCCTTCCTTACTGGCGGTTTCGTGGTGTGCGGTGTCAGCGCCTGGTTCCTGATCCGCGGGCGTGACGTCGAGGCTCACCGCCGCGCGCTGTCGATGACCCTGTGGCTGCTGCTGATTCTGGCGCCACTGCAGGCTTTCGTCGGTGACGAGCACGGTCTCAATACCCTCGAGCACCAGCCGATGAAGGTGGCGGCGATGGAGGGCAACTGGGATACCCAATCCCACGTGCCGCTGCTGTTGTTCGCGCTGCCGGATCGCGAACTGCAGGCTAACCGCGTGGAGATTGGCATTCCCAATGGCGCCAGCTTGATTCTGCGTCACTCGGTCGATGGTGTGGTGCCGGGGCTCAAGGAGATTCCCGAGTCGCAGCAACCACCCGTGTGGATGGTGTTCTACAGCTTCCGGGTGATGGTGGCGATGGGGCTTTTGATGATCGCTTTCGCGCTGGCCGGGCTGTTCCTGCGTAAGGGGGGCCGCCTCTACACCTCGCGGTTCTATCTGCGCGGGCTGCAATTGATGAGTCTGGCGCCATTCCTGGCGGTGCTCTCGGGCTGGTTCGTCACCGAGATCGGACGTTCGCCATGGCTGGTCTATAACGTGCTCTCCTACAAGGATGCGGTGACGCCCTCGCTCTCCGGTTGGATGGTGCTGGTGACCTTGATCGGATACGTCGCGGTCTATGCGGTGATCTTCATCTCCGGCGTCTACTACCTGTTCAAGGTGATTCGCCAGGGGCTCGACGAGCTCGATCCGGACGAAGAGATTCACGACGCGGATCGCCCCGCTCGGCCGCTCTCCGCCACCCACGTGCCGTTCGACGGTCACACTTCGGCCTCCAGGAGTTAAGCGCATGGAAATGTTCGATCTCTCTCTGATCTGGGCGGTCATCATCGCGGTCGGCGTGATCATGTACGTACTGATGGATGGCTTCGACCTGGGCTTGGGTATCCTCTTCCCGTTCGCGCCGGACGAGGACGCCCGCGATGTGATGATGAACTCGGTGGCGCCGGTGTGGGACGGCAACGAGACTTGGCTGGTCCTTGGCGGTGCCGGACTGATCGCTGCCTTCCCGCTGGTCTACACCATTTTGCTGCCGGCGCTCTATCTGGGCGTGTTCCTGATGTTGGCGGGGCTGATCTTCCGTGGCGTGGCATTCGAGTTCCGCTTCAAGTCGCGGCGCACGCGCCACTGGTGGAATCGCGCCTTCGCCGGGGGCTCGTTCGTCGCGGCCTTTGCTCAGGGCTGCGTCGTCGGTGCCTATATCCAGGGCTTCGAGACCGCCAATGAGGTCTATGTCGGTGGCGCTTTTGACTGGCTGACGCCGTTCACTATCCTCACCGGTTTCGGGCTGGTGGTCGGCTATGCGCTGCTGGGGGCGACCTGGCTGGTGCTCAAGTCCGAAGGCCACGTGCGTGACTGGGCGCGGGCGCTGGTGCCCAAGCTGCTGCTGGGGGTACTCGCGGTGTTCGCCATCGTCAGTCTGTGGACGCCCTGGATCGACCGCGGTGTGTTCGAGCGCTGGTTCGATCACCTACAGGTGATCTGGCTGCTGCCTGGCGGGGCGCTGCTGTGCGCGCTGGGGATCTTCCTGTGCAACCGCCACGGTCGTGAGGGTGGCGCCTTCCTGCTCACCCTGGGGCTGTTCGTGTGCACCTATCTGGGCCTGATCGTCAGCCGCTGGCCCTATGTGGTGCCGCCGCAGATCACCCTGTGGGATGCCGCCTCGGCGCCGGAGTCGCAGTTCTTCCTGCTGATCGGGGTACTCTTCGTATTGCCGATCATTCTCACCTACACCCGCCTGGTCCTACTGGGTATTCCGCGGCAAGGTTCGTGTCGGTGAGGGCTACCATTGAGCCGAGCGTCGCGTTCACGCGCCAGCTCACGTCCGCGCAATCCGTCGCGGGCGTGGCTGGAAGCCCAAGCCACGGCCATTCGGCCGTGGCACCGGCGCACGCTGGGCTGTGGTTTGCTTGCGGCCTTGGCCACGTTGGTTCAGTTGGGCGGGCTGGCCTGGATCGTCGCCCAGGCGGTGATCGCCAAGCAGGGCATCATCGAGCTGTGGCCGGCACTACTGATGGTGGCGCTGACACTGATACTGCGCGCCGCCGCCCAGTGGGGGCAGGAAGTGAGCGGCCAGGCCTGCGGGTTGGCAGTGAAGCGCGCCGTGCGGGCGCAGCTGTTGGCCAAGCTTCACGCGCTCGGCCCGGTGCGCTTGGCCTCCCGGCACAGCGCGGGCCTCGCCAGCCAGCTGGTCGATCAGGTCGAGTCGCTGGAGGGTTATTACGCGCGTTTTCGTCCTCAGGTGATGCTGGCGCTGGCGGTGCCGCTGCTCTATCTGGCGGTGGTGCTGTGGCTCAACTGGCTGGCCGCTGTCTGGCTCCTGATCGCCGCACCGCTGATTCCGCTGTTCATGGCGCTGATCGGCATGGGCGCGCAGCGCTTGAACGAGGCGCAGTTTCGCGCCGTGACGCGACTTTCCGGCCACTTTCTCGACCGCGTGCGCGGGATCACCACGTTGCAGCTGTTTGGCCTTGGCGAGCGCGCCACCGCCGAGGTGAGCGACGTCGCCCATGACTACCGGCGGCGCAGCATGCGTACCCTGCGCGTGGCGTTTCTCTCTCTCGGCGGTGCTCGAGTTCTTCGCTGCCGTCTCGGTCGCGGGGTGGCGATCTACATCGGCCTGGGCCGCTGGGCTATATCGACTATGGCCCGGCCGGCGAGCTCGATCTGTTCAGCGGCCTGTTCATCCTGCTGCTGGCACCGGAGTTCTTCCAGCCGCTGCGTACGCTGTCGCAGCACTACCACGCCGCGCCTCGGCGCTGGGGGCTGCGGAAGGGCTGATGGCACTGCTCGATGAGCCGGTGCCAGAGACGCCCCGCATCGGCGCCAACGTCGAGTGCGTCAGTGGCGGCAGCGGTGGAGCTGGAGGCCGTCGAGCTTAGTCATGTCGGCCGTCAGCAGGTGTTGGGGCCGCTTTCGCTACGCGTGGAAACCGGCGAGGTGGTAGCGCTGATCGGCCCCTCCGGCAGCGGCAAGTCTAGCCTGCTGCAACTGATTGCCGGCTTCGTCGCCGCCGACGCGGCCGCGTCTCGGTGGCCCCCGGTGCGGCGATCGCCTGGCTAGACCAGCGTCCGCTGATCATTCAGGGCACACTCGCCGAGAATCTGCGCCTGGTGGCACCGTCGGCGAGCGATACGGCGCTGCACGAGGCGCTGGAGGAGGCCGGCCTGGCGACTGGATGCGCGCCGCCGCCCACGGCCTCGAGACCCGGCTGGGTGAACGCGGTGTCGGGCTCTCCGGCGGTGAGGGCCAGCGTCTGGCGTTGGCACGGATCTTCCTGTCGCCGGCTCGACTGGTGCTGCTCGACGAGCCGACGGCGGCCCTCGATCCAGAGACCGAGCGCGCGGTCGTGGCCGCACTCCAGCGGCTCGCTGCCAGCGGCCGTACACTGCTGGTGGCGACCCATCATCCCGCGCTCATGGCCATGGCCGATCGTGTGCTCGCCCTCGATGGCGGCCGCCTGGTCAGCGCACCTGGCACCCTGTGGCAGGAGGCCTCGAATTCATGAGTACGCTGGCAACTGGACTGACGTATCTCCTACCGCAGCCTGCGCCCGTGGCTCGGCGTGCTTGGTGCGCGACACGGCCGCCTATGGCTCGGCGCCGTTTTAATGCTCTCGACCCTGGTGAGCGCGCTGGGCCTTTTGTCGCTCTCTGGCTGGTTCATCACCGCCACCGCGGTGGCGGCGCTCTCCGTACCGGTGTTCTTCGATGTCTTCGCGCCGGGCAGCGGGGTACGCGCCTTCGCCGTGGCGCGCACCGCGAGCCGCTATCTCGAGCGGCTCTACAATCACGACACCGTCCTGCGCCTGCTGGCGGATCTGAGGGTGGCGTGTTCGCGCGGCTGGTGCGACTGGACGCACGCACGCTCTCCCGCGCCCGCGCCGCGCAGTGGCTCAACCGCCTCACCGCGGATATCGACACCCTCGACAACCTCTATCTGCGTCTGCTGGCGCCGCCGCTGGTGGCGTTGGTGGCGATTCTCGGTTTCGCCCTGTTCGCCATGCTGTTCCTGCCCGCGGCGGGTTGGCTGCTGCTGGGGCTGTTGGTGCCCTTGTGGCTGGTGCTGACGGTTGGCTGTGCGGCGTGGGGCTGGCGTGCCAGCCATCGCCGGGTGGATCGCCAGGAGGCGCTGCGGGTGCGTGCGGTGGAGCAGGTAGAGGGGCTGGCCGAACTCACTGCTTATGGTGCCCTGGAAACGCATCTTGACCACTGGCGGGCCGAGGAGCAGGGACTGCTCGACGATCAGCGCCTATTGGGCAAGCGTACCGCCGCCGCCAACGCGCTGACGACACTGGTGATCCAGTTTGCCGCCGTGGGTGTGCTCGCACTCGGCCTGGTGGCGCTGTCGAGCGGTGCACAGATGGTGATGCTGACCTTGGGTACGCTGGCGGTGGCGGAGGGCCTCGGCGGCCTGCCGATGGCGTTCACCCAGCTCGGCGCGACCCAGCGCGCGGCGGAGCGCCTCAATGCCCAGACCGCGCTGACGCCCGAGCAGGCGGGCGTGACGCTGCAGGGCGGTGGCGCCGCGCCGAATCTGGTCTATCGCGATGTCGGCTTGTGCCAGGGCGGACGCTGGGTTCTGCGCGGGGTCGATCTCATCCTGGCACCGGGGCAGCAGGTCGCGGTGATCGGCGCCTCCGGCAGCGGCAAGTCGACCCTGGCGCAGCTGGCGGTGCGCGCCTTCGACCCGGATATCGGCGAACTGCGCTTCGATGATCATCGGGTCGCCGAGTTGTCGCCGGATTCTCTGCGTGCGCGTGTCGGCTATCTCACCCAGCGCAGCGAGCTGTTCCACGACACCCTGGCGGCCAACCTGCGCATGGGCGACCCCGCGCCAGCGACGCCCAGCTCTGGGCGGTGCTTGAGCAGGTGGATCTGCACGAGTGGGCCGAGGCGCTGCCGCAGGGGCTGCAGACCTGGGTCGGCGAGCAGGGGCGTCAGCTCTCCGGTGGGCAGCGCGTCGGGTGGCGCTGGCGCGGGTGATGCTGCGTAATTCGCCGCTGGTGATTCTCGACGAGCCGCTGAGCGGGCTGGATGCGTCGACCGCACAGGTAGTGAAAGCGGCGCTGGCGCACTGGCTGGCCGGGCGCAACCGCGCTGCTGGCGCATGAATCGCCGCGCTACCGACTTGTGATAGCTGCTGGAGCCTGGTGCCCGGCGCCCAGGGGGCTACGCTGCACAAGACGTGACTATTCCCGTGTGACATCGATGCCTAGCTGATCAATGCCCTCCAAAAACGTCGATATTTTGTAGATAATATCGACGTTTTTCTTATATCTCCTGCCTCGACCCTGGCGTACGCTGCTCCTCAGGCGCTGCTTTCATGCGCCATCTCTCCCTTTGACTCAGTGCCAGGAGGCGTGTGCCATGTCCGGTTTCCAGTGGGACGATCCGCTGCTTTCGATCAGCAGCTCGACGACGCCGAGCGCCAGATACAGCAGGTGGCGCGGGACTACTGCCAGACACGGTTGCACCCAGGGTGCTGGAGGCGTTCGAGTCGGAGCGTTTCGAGCGCGAGATTCTCTCCGAGATGGGGGAACTGGGCTTGCTCGGCGCGACCGTGAGTGAAACCTACGGTGGCGCCGGTGCCAGCCACGTGGCCTATGGGCTGATCGCGCGCGAAGTGGAAAGGGTCGATTCCGGCTACCGCTCTCCATGAGCGTGCAGTCGTCGCTGGTGATGTATCCGATCGAGACCTATGGCAGCGAGGCGCAGAAGCAGCGCTGGCTGCCGGGTCTGGCACGCGGCGAGCTGGTCGGCTGCTTCGGCTGACCGAGCCCAACGCTGGTTCCGACCCGGGTAGCCTGCAGACCCGGGCACGCAAGGTCGAGGGGGGCTACCGCCTCAGCGGCCAGAAAATGTGGATCACCAATAGTCCGATCGCTGATGTGGCGGTGGTGTGGGCCAATCCGATGCCCACGAGGGCGCATCAAAGGCTTTCTGGTCGAGCGCGGTGCGCAGGGGTTCTCTACCCCCACCATTCAGGCCAAGGCACGCTGCGGGCGGTCGGTCACCGGCGAGATCGTACTCGATGACGTCTTCGTCGACGAGGAGGCACTGCTGCCCGTGCCGCTGGCCTGAGCGGCCTTTCGGCTGTCCTCAACAAGGCGCGCTTCGGTATCGCCTGGGGCGCCCTGGGCGCCGCCGAATTCTGCTGGCATGCGGCGCGTCATACACCCCTGGATCGCCAGCAGTTCGGCCGGCCGTTGGCGGCGAACAGCTGATCCAGCTCAAGTTGGCCGATATGCAACCGAGATTGCGCTGGGCCTGCAGGCGTGTCTGCGCGTCGCGCAGTTGCTCGATGCCGGCAAGGCAAACACCGGAGATGATCTCGCTGATCAAGCGCAATCACAGCGGCAAGGCGCTGAATATCGCGCGCGCCGCTCGCGACATGCATGGCGGCAACGGTATCTCGCTGGAGTTCGGGGTGATCCGCCACATGCTCAACCTGGAGACGGTCAACACCTACGAAGGCACCCACGATATCCATGCGCTGATCCTGGGGCGGGCTCAGACCGGCATCCAGGCGTTCGGATAAGGCCATGGGCGATAGTCGACTCCCGCTCGCCGGCCTCCGCGTGCTCGACCTGTCGCGAGTGCTGGCTGGCCCTTGGTGTACCCAGCAACTGGCCGATCTGGGGGCCGAGGTGATCAAGATCGAGCGCCCGGGGCGCGGCGACGATACCCGCGCCTGGGGGCCGCCCTGGCTACCCGGCACCCAGGAGTCCGCCTACTTCCTGAGTGCCAACCGGGGCAAGCGTTCGGTGGCGATCGATCTCGCCGACCCCGAGGGCCAGGCGCTGGTGCGCCGGCTGGCGGCGTGCGCCGACGTGCTGATCGAGAATTTCAAGGTGGGCGGCCTGACCGCCTACGGGCTCGATCACGCCAGTCTCCAGTCGGATAACCCCGGCCTGGTCTACTGCTCGATCACCGGTTTCGGTCAGGATGGCCCCTACGCCGCGCGGGCGGGTTACGACTTTCTGATCCAGGGCCTGGGTGGGCTGATGAGCCTCACCGGGCAGCCCGACGCGGCCGGCGGCGAGCCGACCAAGGTGGGTGTGGCCCTCACCGATATCTTCACCGGGCTGTATGCCGCCAACGCCATCCTGGCGGCGCTGCGCCGGCGTGAACAAGATGGCAAGGGTGCTTATATCGACATGGCGCTGCTCGATGTCCAGGTCGGCGTGCTGGCCAATCAGGCGCTCAACTATCTCACCAGCGCCAATGTGCCCCAGCGGCTGGGCAACGCTCACCCCAATATCGTGCCCTATCAGGCGTTTGCCGCCGCCGATGGCCATCTCATCATCACCGTGGGCAATGACGCCCAGTTCCGGCGCCTATGCGAGGTGCTTTCGCTGGCGGGGTTGGCCGACGATCCGCGCTTCGCCACCAACGCCGCCCGGGTAGCCCACCGCGAGCTGCTGGTGGCGCAGTTGGCGGTGCGCCTGAGCGAGCGACGTCGCGACGATTGGCTGCTGGCGCTGGAGCGGGCAGGGGTGCCCAGCGGGCCGATCAATACCCTGGATCAGGTCTTCGACGACCCACAGGTACGCCATCGCGGGATGCAGATCGAGCGCCGTGGTGACGATGGCCGCGTCGCGCATCTGGTCGGCAATCCGATCAAGCTGGATGGCGAGCGTCTGGGCGCGCCGGATATGCCGCCGCGGCTGGGCGAGCATACCCTGGCCGTGCTCCAGGGGTGGCTGGGCCCCGACGCTGCCGACTGGGAAGCGCTGCGCGAGCGCGGTGTGATCGGCTAATGCCGTCTATTCCCAGCCAGGCTTGGTTCGGGCCCAGCCTCGTTTGGTTCGGGCCCAGCCACGTGCCGGCTACGCCCAGCCACGCTCCGCCAGCCGCCGCTGGATGATCGCCACTGGCGTCAGCAGATGATCACGCAGTGCGCCCGCGGCACCCTCGGCATCGCGCGCCAGCACGCGCTCGACCAGTTCCGCGTGTTCGACTCGCTTGGCGGCCAGCGCCTCGGTCGAGAATACCGTCTGGTGCAGCCACAGGTGGCGATAGCGCTGGGCCTGATCGAACAGCGCCGCGCGCGCCTGCAGCAGTGGTGGGCAGCCGCAGCCGTCGACGATCGCCGCATGTAGCGCCTGATGGCGTGCATCCCATAGATCGAGCATGTCATCACCCGAGTGCAGTTCGCTGACCCGGGACAGGCGATGCGCTGCGGCCAGGATCGCCGCTTCCCAGGCGTCATCGCCGCGTTCGATCGCCAGCTTGGCCAGCAGCCCCTCGAGTTCGGCGCGCGCATCGTAGAGTGCTTCGAGCTCGTTGAACGACATCGGCGCCACGCGGTAGCCGCGCTGGTTGACACTGGTCACCAGCCGCTCGCCCACCAAGCGGGTCAGCGCTTCGCGTAGTGGCCCGACGCCGATGGCGTAGCGTGCCTTGAGTTCGTTCATCAGCAGCTTTTCCGCCGGGGCGTAGTGGCCCCGCACGAGATCGCGCTTGAGCGCGACATAGGCGGCTTCGGCACTTTGGGGAGCGGCGCTGGGAGCGCTCCGAGGGGTATCGGTTGGCATGGCGAGTCGGCCGGGAGGGTGAATGAGGAAGAGATATCGATATTGAACGAAAATATCGACGTCTTGAGAAGCGCGACCAGAGACGCATTGCATCGCGCTGGCTGGCAGGCTACACCAGACAGAGCGACCCTAAGGATTCTTTGCTCATGCCGTTGACCTCAGCCTCTCAAGTCGCTCACCAGATCGATAGCCTCATGGGGTTCTATCACCCCCGCTGCATCGATACCCAGGCAGGCTTCTTCCATGCCTTCACCGATAGCGGCGAGCGGCTCCAGCCCCAGCGTCGTCATCTGCTCTCCAGCGCCGGCTTCGTGATCAACTATGCGCGCTACGCGGTGCATTGCGATGAGCCGGAGTATCTGCACTGGGCGCGTCACGGACTGCGATTTCTCGAGGAGCATCACTACCAGACGCGAACCCAGGGCTACGCCTGGCTGCTCGACAGCGCCACGCCGGAAGACGAGACCCAGCGCTGTCTGGGGCTGGCGCGGGTGCTCGAGGCCTATGCGGTGGCGCTGGAGGCTGGTATCGGCGAGGCGGCGGCGGGGCTTTCGCGGGTGCGGACACTGATCGACAAGCATCTATACGAAATCGGCAGCGGGCGCTACGCCGACTCGGCGGATGCGCGCTGGCGCATCGCGCCCTACCGCAGTCAACGCGCCAACCTGGAAATGTGCGAGGCACTGCTGGCCTGCCAGGCGGTGAGCAACGATGCCGAGCCTCTGGCGCGGGCGCTGAGCGTGACCCGCAGCGTCTGGCAGCACTTGGCACCACTCGCCGGCGGCTGGCTATGGGAGCACTTCGACCGCGACTGGCGGGTGGATTTCGAGCTGCACCGTGACCGCCCCGATGACCGCTATCGCCCCTGGGGCTTTCAGATCGGCCATCTCGCCCAGTGGGCCAAGCTGATGACGCAACTCGCCGCGTGGGCACCGAGTGCGCGCGGCTGGCTGCTGGACACCGCCGGGTCGCTATTTGTCGGCGCGATGGAGGCGGGTTGGGACACCGTGCATGGTGGCCTGGTCAGCGGCGTGGACATGCGCCGGGAGGTGGTCAATCGTGACAAGCAGCACTGGGTCCAGGCGGAGAGTCTGGCAGCCGCGGCGCTACTTGCCGACGCCACCGGCCAGCCGCGCTACTGGCGCTGGTACGACCGTATCGCCGATTACTGCGGCCAGCATATGATCGATGTCTGCGCGGCGCGGCTGGTACGCCACGCTGACCGCGGACAATCGCCCCTATTCGCGAGAGAAGAGTCCGCTGGGCAAGACCGACCGCCGTCCGCTGGCGGCCTGTTATCTGCTGCTGCCGATTCTGCGTCGTCGCGAGGGGCTGGAGAGACCGGGGCATATCATCGGTGGTGGGCTCACCGATGCCTAAGACGTCAGCTGCGGCGTCCGGTGATTCGGCGCCGGCACGGGCCTCGTCGTCCAGGCGGTGGCGCAGCTCGGTCCAGGCGGCGTAGGTGCTGAGGTAGACCTCGCCGCTCAGATGGTCGAGAAAGTCGCTCTTCTTGAGCCGATCCATCACCGGGCCCTTGACCTCGGCCAGGTTGAGCGCGATCTGGGAGTCGGCCAGGCGCGCATTGATCGCCTCCAGGCTCTCCAGCGCCGAGGCGTCGATCATATTGACCGCCGAGCAGATGAGCACCAGGTGGCGCATCGCCGGGCGATCGGCGATCAGCGCGTAGACGGTATCCTCGAGATAGCGGGCGTTGGCGAAATAGAGACTCTCGTCGATCCGCAGCAGCGCGATCTCGGCGTCGATCTCGGCCTCGTGGCGGCGCACGTTGCGAAAGTGCTCGGTACCCGGCAGCCGGCCCACCACGGCAGTGTGAGGCGGCTGGTGCGATAGAGATAGAGCGCCAGCGACACACCTACCCCGGCCATCACGCCAGCCTCGACCCCCTCCAGAAAGGTGAGCACGATGGTGATCAACATGGCGGCGAAGTCGCTTTGTGAGTAGCGCCAGGTCCGCTTGAGCCCGGGCAGGTCGACTAGGGTCATGGCCGAGACGATGATGCTGGCGGCCAGGGTGGCGATCGGCAGATAGGCGATCAGTGGCGTCAGGCACAGGATCACCAGGCCCACGCCGAACGCCGCCAGCGCGCCCGCGGCGGGGGTCCGCGCACCGGCATCGAAGTTGATCACGGTACGCGACAAGCTGCCGGTGACCGGCATGCCCGAGGTGAAGGCGGCGGCGAGGTTGGCACTGCCCAGGCCGATCAACTCCTGATCGGGAGAGATGCGCTCGCGCCGCCGGGCGGCCAGCATCTGTGCCAGCGACACCGACTCGATGAAGCCCACCACGCTGATCAGAAAGGCGGGCAGCAGCAGCTCGCGCCACACTGACGGATCGAGTGAGGGCAGGCTGAGTGGTGGCAGGTGAGCGGGAATCTCACCGACCACGGCTACGCCCAGTGCGGGCAGGTCGAGCGTCCCACGACAGTAGCGTGGTGATGGCCACCGCCATCACCGGGCCCAGGCGCACGATGAAGGTGGCGGTGCCGGCGGCGAGCCCCAGGCGACGCAGTAATGGCGCGGCGCGGCGCATCAGCAGCAGGAAGATCAGCGCGCTCAGGCCCAGCCCCAGGGTGGGCCAGTGCAACTGGTCGAGATGACGCAGGATGTGCAGGAGCTGGTCGAGCAGCGTGAAGCCGGAGCCGCCGATACCCATCAGACTAGCAATCTGGCTGGCGGCGATCAGTACTCCCGAGGCGGTCAGCAGCCCCGAGACCACGGGATGACTCAGGAAGTTGGCGAAGAAACCCAGCCGCAGCAGGCCCATGAGTGCCAGTATCAGCCCCGAGAGCAGCGCTAGCGTGACCGCACCCTGGCTGTAGGCGACGCTGCCGGGCACGAACAGCGGTGACAGCGCCGCGGCGGTCATCAGCGAGACGATCGCCATGGGGCCGACGGCGAGGGTACGGCTGGTGCCGAACAGGGTATAGGCGATCAGCGGTAGCATACTGGCATAGAGCCCGGCGACCGCCGGCAGCCCGGCGAGAATGGCATAGGCCAGCGCCTGCGGTATCACCATCAGGGTCACGATGACCGCTGCGATCAGATCCTCGCTGAGCAGATGACGATTGTAGTAGGGCAGCCAGGTGATGATGGGAAAGTAGCCGGCGATGCGAGCGCGCAGCCGAATCCGTTCGCGGGGCTCGCTAGCGAGCCATCGGCGCCATCGGCTCATCGTGTTTTCGGCCTCTGTTCATAAGCTTATCGTTGGAAGCGATAATGGTGCGCGCTCGCCGGCGTGCATGCAAGCGGGCCGCCGCTGGACGTGCTCAATTGGCCGGCATCTCTCGGGCGAGAAAATCGAGCGCCGCCGCTTCTGCATCGCCACGCAGCAGGAAAGCGGTGATATGGCCGCGCCAGCGCATCCAGTAAAGCTCGGCGTGGACGCCGTGCGACTGTAGGGCGGTGAACAGCACCCGGGCGTGCTCGGTGGCACCAGGTCGTCCCAGGTGCCATGGAATAGGAAAAAGGGTGGGGCGCCGGCGTGGACGTGGGTCAGCGGCGATGCGGCGGCATAGGCCTCGGGGAGTTCCTCCTTGGTGCCACCCAGCAGCTGGATCAGTAACCGGCCGCTGTCCCAGAGCCGTAGATCCGCCGGTGTGCCTCCGGAGACCACCGCGGCGAAGCCGGTATCCGCGCCACCGTAGGGGCGATCGAGCGGGCTGTCGGTGCCGGCCACCAGGGCGAGCAGGCTGACCAGGTGGGCGCCGGAGGAGTAGCCCAGCCCGGCGATGCGTGCGCGGTCTATCCGCCACTCGGCGGTGTGGGCATCGATCCAGTGACGCGCGAGCTGCAGATCGTGCAACTGCGCCGGGAAGCGGAACTCGGGGGCGAAACGGTAGCTGACGTTGATCACCACGTAGCCGTGGCGGGCGAAGCGCTTGGCGATCGGGGTCATGTCGTCTTTCGAGCGCCCCTCCCAGCCGCCGCCGTGAACCATCATCACCGCCGGGCGCAGCTCGGTGTCCGGAGTATCGGGTAGATAGATATCCGCCGTCAGCGTTTGCGGCCAGTCCGCCGGGGTGAAGCGCTGGTCATGCAGAACCTGGTAGTCGAGCCCCTGTGGGGTGCGGGCTGCCGCGGCGCCGGAATCGTCGGGTGCGTTGACGTAGGTCGAGCAGCCGCCCAGCGCCACGCTCATCAGTAGCCAGACCCCCATTTCCCTCAAGCTTCGCAGGGCACGCAGCGCGCGCGTCATCGTTTGCGTTCGCCATTTCACCACCCATCGCGCCATCATCTCGCCGCTCCCTCGGCCGTCAGTCGTGACCTCAGCGTAAGCGCTGGCGCGCGATCCGACGAGTTTGGGACCGGGCTTCAGGGCCTGTCCCGCTATCCCCCACGCGATACCAGACACTATCTCTGAGGCTATCCCATCCTGGTGCGCAGGCCGATGGCGGTAACAGTGCCGTAGCGGTAGCGCTGGTGGCATCAGGCCGAGGCGTCGACCAGGCGCCCCTGATCGTCGGCGAAGGCCTGGGCGATGCGTAGCATCTCTTCCGAGGGGATCTGACGGATGACCTCGCCAGTGGCTCGGTCGACGACCTGGGTAATCACCTGGCTATCGAAGTCACTCAGTTCAAAGCGCAGGCCGTACTGATACATCACGGCGTTGAGCTCATCGATCTGGTCGCTCAGATAGCCCTTGCCCTTACGCTCCTCATCGTTGGCGGCCGCACTGGCCTCCTGGGCGAATGGCAGATTCTGCCGCGCCTGCTGCATCAGGGTATCGAGGCGCTGCTGCGGCGAACTCCCGGTGCCCAGATTGAGCGATAGCGTGTTGAGATCGATGGGGCTGGGCATGGCTTGTCACTCCCGTTGCGATACTTGGATCAGAGACCTCTGCTGCCAGCATCCAGCCGCTGTCAGCCATTCGTTGACTAGGCTGTGCACGAAAACTACCTGCGCTCGCTGACTTTTCGTACAAACCCTGTTCGACTCAACGCTGCGGGTCGCCCACGCGATGGCCGCCGACATTGAAGCTTCCTGACAGGCATGCGCCCTCATCGCACTTCAAGCGCTGCGCCTTGAGCGTGCCCTGTACCCGTGCGCCAGAGCGATCACTGCCGCACCCTTCACATGCTGCTCACCCGATACCCGGCCGGCGATATGCAGCGTGCCGGCCCTCAACTGCGGGCCGACCTCGGCCTGTGCGCCGACGACGACGTGGTGTTCATCGGCGACCAATAGGCCGTCGAGCCGGCCCTCGACACGGATCGACTCGGCGCAGTCGATATCGCCGATCACGTTGATACTGGCGCCGATCAGGTCGCTGCTTCGTCATCCTCGATGCTCGATGACGAGCCTGCCGGTGCCGAAGAGGGCACGGACGAATAGGGAGGTGAATCTTCCGCTGCGGCCTGGGTCCGATCGGGCTCGGCGCGCTCGCTATCGATGTGGCTCGCCGGCAGCGAGGAAGATCGCGCCATTGACAACGCGTGCTCACGCCGCCGGCGGGCCCGACGATAGCCGTCGACCAGCAGCATCAGACAGCAGCTCAGGCTGCCCAGTAGAAGCCATTCTCCCAAATCCATTCCGCTCTCTTCCTGTGCGCTAGACCCGCCTGTCTCGGTGCTCGTTCACGACGCCCGAATCCGCGTCTGCTCACGTCAAGACGCCCGAATCCGCGTCTGTTCACGTCAAGACGCCCACCTCCGCGTCCTGGCTTTGGCAGGGTGCAGGGGTGGTGTTCCCCACTCTATTGTTTGGGGGTAGTTGATCCTTGTATCGGCGCTGATACGCAAACCTTAAGGCAGCCGCGGTTTTCCGATGGCATGCCACGCGATGTTGCCCATTGCGTCTGTCGAGTCATGAGCTGGCGATATCTGAAAGGAGCGAGTAGCGCCTATAGCGGGGCGGGTGATCGAGGTCACTCGTGATCAAGATATCGGCATGATCGCCGATGAAGGAATTCAGCGTTCGGGCAGCTTGCGCCCGAATATCGCCAACCCGTGATCGAGAGTTGTCCGATGTTTCCCAAATCCAGCCAAGCGCTTCGCCAGACCGCTTCGAGTGAGGCCGCCAGCACGCCGACCCGCGGTGGCGAGCCCACCCAGTCTCTGCACGGCATGTCCCGGATTGGCGCCAGGACCACGATTCGTGGCGATGTCAACGGCGACGAGGACCTGCTGATCGAAGGCCGAATCGTCGGCGATGTCAGCTTTCCCCATCATGCGGTAACGGTTGGCAGCGATGGCCAGGTCGAAGGGCGCCTGATCGCCCGAGAAATCACGGTGAAAGGGCGGGTCGAGGGGCAGCTCATCGCCGCCGAGCGGATCACCTTGAAAGCCACGGCCGAGGTGCAGGGTGAACTCTACGCGCCTGGACTGATCCTCGAAGATGGCGCGGCCTTCCACGGCAACATCGATATGAACGCCGAGCACGCCGTGCTGCGCGAGGCATTTGGCACCGAGCGCCAGGATGGCCCGGGGGTTCCGACACCTGCGGTGCAGAGTGGCGAAGAGATTGAGGATGTCAACGCTGATCGAGCGGCCGAATGAAGCCAAGGCGTGTGTCGAGGCCTTCCCGGTGTGGCGGTCGCTCATCATCCGCTGACTTCTGAATCCCGCGTATCGAGCGAGACTCTTGGATCGTCGATAAGCGACGAACTGGAGCGCGTAGAGGCACTTATTCGCCGTAACGCTTGTCGCCGATGCGGGCATGCTGTGGTGGTCGAGAGTGCGCCGGCCGGGTTCCATTTCAAGGTGATGGAACGGTCCGTCTCGATCAGGGCGGAATGTCCGACCAAGGTCGGTATCGCTTGGTATGTTCCCGGCATTGGCATTCAGCGGCGATAGGCCCAGCGTCTTCTACCTTGATGGGCAATCTCAGAAGGTCATACATGAACGACAAGCCCATCTACGTCACCGAGCCGTATCTGCCACCGCTAGACGAGTTCATCCCCTATCTAGAGCAGATATGGGCGAGCAAGAAGCTGACCAACAACGGGCCGATGCACCAGCAGCTCGAAGCAGCGCTCCGTGATTACTTGGGCGTGCCGGAGATCGCGCTCTTCAACAACGGCACCATTGCGCTGCTTACCGCGCTGCAGGCGCTGAGAATCGGCGGCGAGGTGATCACTACGCCGTTTTCGTTCGTGGCTACCGGACATTCTCTGCTCTGGAACGGCATCACGCCGGTCTTCGTCGATATCGATCCGCAGACGTTCAATCTCGACCCCGAGAAGATCGAGGCGGCCATCACGCCGCGCACAACCGCGATCATGCCCGTGCACTGTTACGGGAACCCCTGCGATGTCGCGGCGATCCAGGAGATCGCCGATACCTACAACCTCAAGGTGATCTACGACGCCGCGCACGCCTTCGGCGTCGAGGACGCGGGCGGCAGCATTCTGCGCCATGGAGACCTGAGCGCGATCAGCTTCCACGCTACCAAGGTGTTCAACACCTTCGAGGGCGGTGCCATCGTCTGCCCTGACGCCAAGACCAAGCGTCATATCGATAACCTCAAGAACTTCGGCATCGTCAATGAGACGACAGTGGTGGCATCGGGCATTAATGGCAAGATGAGCGAGATCAACGCGGCCTTTGGTTTGCTGCAGCTGAAGCATATAGACCAAGCTATTTCCCACAGGGAGAAGGTGTATCGTCACTACTTGTCCCATCTTGGTGGCGTAGATGGGCTCGACATTTTTGAGAACGTCGCGGGCGGTAAGTCGAATTACGCTTATTTTCCGCTGCTCGTCAATGAACATTATCGAATGACTCGAGACGAACTATATGAGTATTTGCGCGACCATGGGATATACGCCAGAAGATACTTTTATCCCTTGCTAAGTGCGCATAGCTGTTATCGTGACCATTCGCCAGCACAGACTCCAGTCGCAGAAAAAATGTCTCGGCAGATTCTCTGCTTGCCTATTTCTGGTCAGATTGAGCTCGGCGAGGTGCAGAGAGTGGTGGCTTTGCTGGCAGGGTAGTGACTTCGCCTTCGCGTTGGTTTTTTAGAGACTATAGTGGTGACATGGCAAAAATTCTGATTGTCGATACAAACAGGGCAATGATCCCCGTCTGGGAATTCCTGACAGGCAAGGGCCATGAGGTTTGGGTCGTCGGCGGGCGTTCTGACGAGCCTCTTGCCAAGCATAATGACAAGTATATAAAGCAGGATTATTCCTGTGCCGACACCCTTCGTCGTCTGGTGCTGGAAGGTGGTTATGACTACATCGTGCCTGGTTGTACCGATGCCTCTTATGTGTCGTGTTCTCAATTGAGTGATCTGTATCCCAGTTTGGAGTCCCAAGAGAATACTCATTACCTGACGGACAAGATTGCCTTCAAAGACATTGCTGAGTCCTTGGGGCTGTCGGTCGCTAGGCGGATGGCTCTTGCGGACTTGAAAGAGGTTCCTCGCGTGATTGTCAAACCTGCTGATGGCTACAGCGGGAGAGGCGTCACTACAATAGACACTAGCGATGGGTCTGCTACTCAATCGGCGATAGAAGTGGCTATAAAACACTCTAGGTCTGGCGCGTTCTTGATCGAGGAGCACAAAACGGGGCAGCTATATAGCTGCTCTGCATTTATTACGCGGGGGCAAGTGCAGCGATCTTTTTTCGTGCATGAGGATTCCATCAGTAACCCCTATACGGTCGATTACAGCTATCTGGCTGATGATCTGAGCGAGTCGGTCAAGAAAAATGTCATAGATGAAATCGAGTGTTTGAGTCGGTATCTCGATCTGAAAGATGGTCTGTTTCATATTCAATTCATCTCCGAGAGAGATGAATATACACTCATCGAATGTACTCGTCGCTGCCCCGGAGATCTGTATTCAGAGCTTATAGAGTATTCGACGGGTTACCGTTATGCGCAGCGTTATGCTTCTCAGTTCGTGCCGGAAGAGGCGAACGACTTCGATTCCGTTGGTGTCCAAGAAGAGATCGTTCGTCATACGGTTACGGCGGCATCCAATGGGCGTTATCTAGGCATTTCCTTTGCTGACGCCGCTAAGATTAAATATTTTCTGCCGATGTGTGCAGCGGGCGATGTTCTACACGCGGGAGATCGGGTGGGAGTGGCCTTCTTTGAGGTGAGCGACAGTGTAGAGAGAGCACGAGTTTATACCTCGATAAGAAATGGTGGGTTTTATACACTGTTCAAGCGAGAGCTGCCATGAGTTGTCTGAAGTTGGGTGTGGTTGGTGGCGGGCTGAATTCGGCTGTAGGTTATGCTCACTTTGTCGCCGCCCACCTGGATGGGCTCTGGGAGTTTTATGCCGGGGTTTTTAGTCGGGATCACGAGGTCAATTTGGCAAGTGCTGCGCGCTATCGTGTGCCGAACGATAGGGTGTTTAGCAATGTCGAAGAGCTGCTGAAAAAAGAAGGGAGCCGCCTGGATGCGGTGCTGATCTTGACACCAACGCCCGTGCATGAAGATGCCGTATTGAAATGCCTTGATGCTGGGCTACCCGTTGTCTGTGAAAAATCACTGACGGTAAGTAGTGAGAAGGCAAGAAAAATAAAGTCCGTTAGCGAAGCATCCGGTGGCTTCTTGGCAGTCATCTACAATTATTCTGGCTATCCTATGGCGCGGGAAATGCGCTCATTAGTAAAAAGCGGGAGCTTGGGAGAGATCGTCAATGTTCGTGCCGAAATGCCTCAGGAAGGTTTTTTGCGAGAGCCCAGCGATAAAAAAGGTAGGGGGCCTCAGGGCTGGCGCCTCTGTGATGGTAGCGCGCCCACCTTGTATCTCGATTTAGCCATCCATTTGCATCATCTGATTTATTATGTGACGGGGCTTTCTCCCGCAGCTGTCATAGCCGACCAGGAAAGCTGTGGGCGTTATGATGTCATCGATGATGCTCAGTGTCTTTGCCGATACGACAATGGAAGTCAAGGCCACCTATGGTTCAGTAAAAGTGCGTTGGGCTTTCGTAATGGGTTGAAACTACAGGTGTTCGGTACCTTAGGCTCCGTCGAGTGGATGCAATGCAAGCCAGAGGAGCTGACGATCAGCTACGCCAATGGTCAGCGTATGACCGTAGACAATGCCTCAGGTGTTTCAGTAGCCGCCAATGAGCGCTACATGCGATTTAAGGCGGGGCATCCTGCGGGATTCATTGAGGCACTCTCTAATCTTTACCAAGATATTTACTCAGACTTGCTGTACTACCGGGAGCATGGTGCTCAATCTTCTGAAGAAGTGTTTGGTGCAAAGTTGTCCGTGTCTGGCCTGAAATTTATCGAAGCAATGGTTGCATCAGTCAAGAGTCGTCGCTGGGAAGAAGTTGAGCGTGAATGAGATGCGGCTCGATATGGCTGTCCAGTGTACACTGGATTTTGGGGTGGAGTCTTTTGATAAAGCGTCGTATAGATCATTCATTTTTCTGGGGTAGGTGATGTCACGTAGAGCCTTTGTCTACTGCAGCGATTTGAGCAACTATCAGGTGTTCGGTACCTTCCTGGAGCTTGTGAGCGAACTCAAGTCCCGCGACGAATTAGAGGTCGTGCCGCTGGTCATTGCAGGTGAGCGTGATGCATCAAGGCTGTCAATGGTAGATCAGTTCATCCAAAATGAGCTGGGTGTGAAGTCCGGCTATTATCAGTCGGTTTCAAATTGTGAGCTTTCCCGGCGAAACATCCATGAGTCAGCGCAAGCGCTGGCCTCGTCCGTCTCCAGTATAGAAAGCTTCGAGAGGTCGAGTTCCAAGGAATCAATATTGGCATCTCGGTGGCATCTAGTCTCATTTCCGCTCGCCGGTGCACGCAGCTGGATGTTGAGGAATGTCGGGGTGATATAGCCTCTTATTTATTTTTCTCAATGCTGTTCGTAGTAAGCTTCCTGCGTGCTTTGGCTGCAGTGAAAGTAAGCGACGGGGATATTTTTTGTTTTTACAATGGTCGGTCTTATAATACGTATCCGCAAAGTTTGATTGTAGAGGGTTTTGGAAAAGAGATTGTTTACTACGAGAGAATGGGGGATGGCGAATCGCTGAGAACTCAAACCTGTCGGATTCATGATTTTCTGTCTACCTCTCACTTGGTGAAGGCATTTTGGGAGGGCTCTGAGGATGGTTTTAAGGAAGAGAGGGCCAAGGCCTTTTTGAGACCCAGAGAACCAATGTTTTTGCGGAAGGTTTCTCAAAATCTTTTTCCGCTGGCAGCGAGTATGTTGTTTATTTTGTATCGAGTGAAGACGAATATGCTTCCCTTGATCCGCGAATCACTTTGTCCGGTATTTTCGCCACACAGCGGGAGGCCGTGGCGTGGCTGATAGCTTGGGCAGGCCAGCAACAGCGCTATCGTTTGGTCATTCGTAATCACCCCAATCAGGCAAGTGTCTGCCGCCGTGATTTTGATTATTGGCATAATCTCCAGGGAGAGAACGTTGACATCATACCAAGCGACTCCATTGTCAGTTCCTATGATCTCATGAGGCAGTCCAGTAAGGTGCTTTGCTTTTTTTCGACGGCGGGTATCGAGGCCGCTTATCTGGGCATCCCGAGTATCGTGCTAGGGAATGCCGTCTACAAAGGATTGGACGCCGTCTATGAGCCCTCATCGCGGGAAATGCTGAGGAGCATGCTGGATACTGATATTGCGCCGAAACCTGCGGAAAATGCTTTGCCACACGGATATTTTTCAGCGTGTTATGGCTTGCCGATGAGGCTTTTCAAGAGACTGGGTTTCTCGAGATTTCATGACTACCAGAATCTGTTTGATGGGTAGCTGCTTTTTGCTGGCTGCATATTCGGACTGAGTATGCTGCCGATACTTGATATCTTTCTCTAGTCAGGGTTGGGGATGATCGAGGCTTTGGCTAAGGTCGAGAGTTATATGGTCTTCGGCGACACGTATTTTCGTGTCGCCGAAGAGGTTAAGCGCCTCGCTCAAGCTCTACCGGGGATCTTGAATATATTGAGCGCGGATATTTTCTAGATCTTTTACGTTTAGCCCTGTCTTGACGCTGAAGAGACCTGCCGTGTCGACGCGGTGAACCAGATCCAAGTAGTCGAGTACGATATTAGAGTGCGGGCGATTCCAGAAATCATGAATGAATATCCGGGAGGAGGCGACGTCTTTGGCAGTTCGCGTGATCTGAATGATGGCTGCTATCACGCACGCTACACGAAAGCGTCCATCGACCAAGACGAGATCAAAGGGCTTAGGAAAACTAAGGATATGTTTGCTATAGTTTTCAAACCTATGGCTATATTGATCTGAAACAGGAAACCCCCACTCTTTGGTGGGACCGATATTAGCATGTTTTAGACGACATTTGTCTCCCAGTTTTAGCTTTAACGCGTCGATCCAGTTTGCATCACTTTCAACGCCTTCTACAGATAAGCCTCTATCGATGGCCCATACAGTAGAACCTCCCGATCCAAATTCGAAATAACTGTTGGTGCCGGCGAGCGCGTCGCTGAAAAGTTGTTTCTCCACTGCACTCATGAAAGGCGCGTCAGGGAGTGAGAATGTTGACTCGGCGTGAGAAGTGCTCTCGACACTAGCTCGTACCTTGCCGAAACTCTCAATATAGTTGGCGTAGGCAGAAAGCATGCAATCATAGCTTTCATCCTCGCTGGCGAGTTCCGCCTCGGATTTTGCCTGAGCGGCGAAGCCTATCGCTTGGCTTTCTCCGGGATGATAAGAGTAGAGCTCATCCAGAGTATTATCCTCGTAGAAAAGGATATTTTTTCCATGCGTAAAGAACTCTTCAGCCCTGAGTGTCGTATTAGAGATGATAGCGCAACCGGCGACAGCCGCATGACGGATACGTTCGTGCAGCCAATCATGATAGGTAGGCGAGACATTCAAGACGTACCGCGATTGTGTGTATAGAGTGCGCAGCTTCTCAAAGCTCTGCTCGCCTATGAATTGCCATTCAGCAATCGCGTCCTTGTTCAAGAATCTACCAAGCACTTCGCGCGCTTTTTCTGGTGCCAGTACCACAATGTTGGCGGTTGAGTTCATCTGGGACAGTTTTTCCAAGATTTGCCGCCGTGCCCGGCTCCTGAGAACGTCATCGATCAAACTCAGCAGTCGTAGCAATTTTTCATCTTCTGGTAGCCAGGGAAAACTAGGTTTCCATGTCTGATTGAATATTTTTTCATGAGTGGCGCAGAATACAGTGAGAAGAGAGGTGGAGAAGTCCGTAAACTGCTCTAGGATGTTGTCAACCAGCTCAAATAGCTTCGACCGTAGGTCTCTGCTGTCTCAAGGAGCTGCTGATGAAGGCTGTCGCTGAGTGCAGCGTAGCTTAGGTTCATCGGTACCAGAATATCGATACCTCTAGAATCATGGGGAGTATCGCACCCCTGCCAATGCTCGGGACGGGATTCTAGTGTAGGGCTATAAATGAAAGAGATATCCGGACGTATAAAACTCAGTTCGGTGCTCAGAGAGGTCCTGGCAACAAAGAGTCCGGAGGCCGAGGCGGATTTGATCCTGTCCTGCATGAATTCTGCATAGGGGTGGTCGTAGACAGCACCAATGACAGGGCGGTGGTGCAGCTGGAACATATTGGCGGTGCCGTACCCGCTGGCGCTTAGCGACATATCATAGTATCGATTCCCGCCGATCAAAATCTGATCTTTCGATGTGGCAATCGACATCAACTCGCTTGGCGTGACGTCATGTGAATTTAGCCAGCGAACATGGCATCCCCCGCTCTCTAGAGTATGGTAAAGATGGCGTAATCCGCTGCTAACTTGCCCATGGTTGGCGAGACTACCCGTGTCTACCAAGCATAGCTGTTGATTGCCAAGCGCTTTCCGCAGTTGATTCAAGCCCTTGGTCACACCGGCGGGTTGAGCGAGAAGTGGCTCAGCTTTGTCCTGAGCACCGCTGATTGGGGCCGGTGTCTGGGTTGTGCCACTCTCCGAGGACAAGAACCTGTCGAGATAGCGACGGGCCAGCGCTGCATCCAGGTGATGCAGCAAGCTGCCGCTCGCATCCTTGAATCCATAGATGACGTGCAGCAGGAAAGCCAGCTTGATCCGCTGGCTATCGCTCATGGTCGCCATGCGTGTCTGGTCGGGTAGCAGCAGCGCCTGGGCGGACCACAGCTCGGAGACGACCGCGTCAGCGGGGATCTCATCCATGAGCAGTGCGCTGCGATGCTGCTGATCGTACAGATGATAGAGGCGAAAGCCGTGCTCGCTGGCCCAGCGCTGAACCTCACCGAGATCGGGCTGGCGCTCGTGGGTCGGCTGGAAGGCGATCTTGATCTGAATCAGTAGTGCCGCGGCCAGCGACCGACTGCCATGGCTCAGAATGCCGGCAGCATCGCTGGTGTCGTCCAGCACCAGCCAATCCAGGGCCGGTAGCCCCTCGATACTGTCCAGAGCCAGGGTGTCGAAGGCGGCTGACTCGGCCGCTACCTGCGTTTGTCGCTGCTCACGTTGGCTATTCGCTGGCAGTGGGCTCGGCGCATTGGGGCTAGGCGTTAATAGTGTCGCCGGTGAGCCCGTGCCGAGGCCGTGGCCGGCATAGTAATGCACGCGCTCGGCCCGACTCATGGGGTGATGAGCCGCATCCGATGACGGATCGAACACGATCAATTCGAGGCGTTCGTCTCGCAGCAGTTTCTCGACGTTCTCATCGTTCAGTAGCTGGCCACCGTTGTCGATGGCGATGATCGGCTCCTCGAGCGGCCAGTCGAAACCGTTATCCGTCTCGAGTGAGGGCGGACGGGGCACTTCCACCGGCTCGTCGCGATCCTCGAAATAAGCACGTCCATGGCCGTCGAAGGTGAGGGCGGCCGGCTTTGCGCTTTCACAGTAACGCTGCCAGACGGCTCTCAGTGCCTTGCGCAGATGGCGGCCGAATTTGGGCGCGTCACAGATCGGAGAGTGTTCGAGATAGGTTCTCAGCGCCGCGCGGATCACTGCCAGATTCGGTAGGTCGGACGCGAGTTCGATCACTCGCTCGCGGAACGCTTCCCAGCTGTCCGTGACCAGTTCCGGCATGCCGGTATTCGACAGGTGCGTGGCGCTGTGCCGGCCGGCGAAGGTCGGCCCGGTATGTGTGACTACGGGAACGCCCATCAGCAGCGCTTCGCAGGTCGTCAGCCCGCCGGAGTAGGGCCAGGTATCCAGGGCGATATCGACACGGTTGTAACTCTTGAGCAGCGATTCATGATCCGAGGGGCCCTCGAGCACGACGCGCTCGGACTCGATGCCGTGATGCTCGAGGGTGGACAGAATGCGTTGGCACACGTCGGGGCTGGTGTACTGACCGCCTTTCAGGAAGAGGCGGCTGCCGGGTACCTGGTGCATCAGCTTGGCCCACTCGGCGAGCAATACATCGTTGACCTTGGCAGGGTTGTTGAAGCAGCCGAAAGTCACGTAACCGTTGCTGATGGCCGGCAGCGATGTGATCGCGGGGGTATAGGCAGGCGGCGTATAGCAGATGTAGTCGTTGGGCAGCCGGATCAGCTTTTCGGTGTAGAGATAATCCACCCCGGGCGGCGTTTCATACGGATCGCTCAAGAAATAGTCGAACGCCGCCATGCCCATGCTGCTGATCTGCATGCCGACCCACTTGATGATGATCGGTGCCGGCTTCATGTCGACGACGGGAAGTCGGCTCTGGGCGCCGTGGCCCGCCAGATCGATCAGGATATCGATATCGTCGGCAACAATTCTATCGGCAAGCTGCTGATGGCTCAGATGATAGGTAGGCACCCAATGACAGCGGCGTTTGATTTTTTCGGCAATCGGGTCGTGAGCGTCGTTATCGGTGTAAGCGTAGATCTCGATATCGCTGGCCAGGTTCTCCAGAGCGCTGCTCACCATCCAGCCGACCGGATGAACCCGCAGGTTGCTCGAGAGCAGCCCTATCTTGAGTGGGCGATCGGATGTTCGATCCTTGGCGTCATGCGACAACACCCGCGACGGCGTGAAGTGATCCTTCCACGCCTGGGATTTGGCCAGGATGCCCTCGGCGGAGGCCGTCGGGTTGTAGTGATCGTTCAGCAGCCCGTTGGAGTAAGCGGTGTAGTACTGCGGGCTCAGCCGCAGCGCCTGGGCGTAGTAACGCTCCGCCGCCGCGAAGTCGGTCATATCCTTGTGGTAGTTGCCGAGCGTGTTGAGCACCGAGGGATCTTCCGGCTTGAGCGCGTGTAGGCGCTCTAACGCTTCCAGGCCCTTCTGGAACTCGAAATGCAGTGAAAACAGGATACTGCGCATGGCCAGGATTTCCGCTTCCGGATGTCCTGCCTTTTCGGCTTGTGCCAGATGTTTTTCCGCGCGGGGGTAGGCGCCAATCTCATAACACATGTTGGCCATGTTGAAGTGCGCCTGCGCGCTGTCACCGTCGAGTTCCAGGCTGCGGGTCTGCAGATCGAAGGCACGCTCCTTCTGACCCTGCTTGAAGTAGGCCTTCGCCAGCGCCGTCAGCACCAGGGGTCCGCTGGGGTCAGCGTCATGGCCTGCTCCAGCGACGAGAGCGCGCCGGCGGTATCACCAGTCTGCAGCTGGCTATTGCCCAACGCTTTCCAGGAGAAGGCATCTCGTGGATAGCGCTGTGCCAAGGACTCGGCTTCTCTCCTGGCTTGCTGATGGTCACCTTGCCGATAGAGGTCCATGAAGCGCTTTTGCAGCGTGGCGGGGACGTGTTGGCTTTGGTTCATGAGCGGTGATATTCCGGCAGGAGGTGAGAAGTGTTTCTAGCTTCCCACGTCTCGGGAAGAGCGAAGCGGCGAATAGTTGGCCTTGACGGCGCCATTCCCGGTCGTGGGTCTTGATGCGGCGGGTATATAACGAAAAAGGCCGGCAAGATGCCGGCCTTCCATCACTCCCTGGGGAGGGATTAACGCAGCAGCGAGAGAACCGTCTGCGGAGTCTGGTTCGCCTGGGACAGAACCGAGGTGCCAGCCTGCTGCAGGATCTGCGCGCGGGTCATGTTCGACACTTCGGTGGCGTAGTCGGCATCTTCGATGCGCGAGCGGGCTGCCGACAGGTTGGTCGAGGTGGTGGTGATGTTGTCGATAGCGGTTTCGAAACGGTTCTGGACCGCACCCAGGTTGCTGCGCTCGGTGTCGACGTTGTTGAGCTTGTTGTCGAGGACCTTGAGGGCGTCGGTGGCGAGCACGTCGAAACCGCTGGTGCTGACGGAACGAGTGCCGCCGTTGGCAGCCGATGCGCCGGCGGTAGCGGTGCTGGTGTACATGTTCCAGCCGCTGGCAGCGTTGGTCGAGGTGCCGGAAGCGCTGGCGCCGCCGATGGTGATGCTGATGGTTTCGTTATCGTTGGCACCGACCTGGATGCTGAACGAGGAGTTGCTGGCGCTGGTCTTGAAGACGTTGGTGCCGTTGAACGTGGTTTGTTCGGTGACGCGGTTGATCTCTTCCAGACGCTGGTTGACTTCTTTCTGGATGGAGTCGATGTCGTCAGCGCTGTTGGTGCCGTTCTGAGCCTGAACGGTCAGCTCACGGATGCGCTGCAGGTTGTCGTTGACCTGGTCCAGGGCGCCTTCGGCAGTTTGCGACAGCGAGATACCGTCGTTGGCGTTACGGCTGGCCTGGTTGAGACCGGTGATCTGGCTGCTCATACGGTTGGCGATTGCCTGGCCGGCAGCGTCGTCCTTGGCACTGTTGATACGCAGGCCGGAGGAGAGACGCTCCATGGCGGTCGAGAGCTGGCTCTGCGACTTGTTCAGGTTGTTCTGACCGATCAGCGCGGTGATGTTGGTATTGATAACTGCCATTGTCGTATTCCTTTCTCACAGTGAGAGGGCGATTTGGGCCTGATCCGCAGAACGTCGAATGGCTGTCGGATCCTGCTGCAACGGCCCCTTGGCCGTTGTCCCATTTATCGGCGCTACCCCGGGGAGCTTTAGAGAAAGATTTGCGGTTTTTGTGAAAAAATGTGTCGAGGTTCATGTGAGGGGCGGAATGCGGTTGCTGGCCGAGGCCTGAGGCGGGTCTCCTGCGAAAACAGTCGCTTGCCCGCGCTGCGGCACGGCGGGCACAAACGCCTGTAGCCGCGTCACGATCAGCTTCTATAGGGGTATACGTAGAAGTCGAGCAGCAATGGCGAACAGGCCGTTCGGCAATGTTGGCCATTCAAACCAGGTTAAAAGACGAGCGTCATATACCACTGTTTCGTCGACTGACTGCCGGCGAAACGGGCATTTCTTGGGAGAGCAAATCCTGGGAGAGCAAAGATGTCAGACGCGGGAACTGATACCGCTGAAGTTCTTGGGCTTGGCCTGGCCGTTGCGACCATAGACGCTGCCACCCACGGCACGCTCGAGAAAATCGATCGCGCGCTGGTTGTGTTCCATGCGCTGGGAGATGACAAAGCCATTGAGGCGGTTCAGCTGCTTCAGGCGGTCTGCTTGCTGGCGAATCTGACGCCAGAGCTCGTCGGCGCCATGGCTGCTCGCCAACTGCTCCGCACCGCGTGCGCCATCACCGAGGTCTTGAGCTCGCTGCGCATCGCGACGTAGATGCTCGAGGCGCTCCAGTTCGGCGAGTTGCACCTGCTTTGGGTCGCGAGCGGTTGTTGAGAATCTCGCCGTCGGCGCGACCTTCCTTCAGGCACTCCCGTTCCGACATCAGCGTCTCCAGAAGCTGTTCGAGCTGATGCAGCTGTTCGGTGAGCAGGTCTGTGACGTTCATCTAGGGCTCTCGAGAAGGATGTGCCAAATAAAGGGAAGGCGCGATGACTGTTCAGCCGCGCTCGCTGAGCATATCGCGCACGCTCTGGATCAGGCCGTCGGCGATCTTGCCGGTATCGAGCTGCAGCGAGCCATCGGCGATCGCCTGACGGATCTCTGCCACCCGGGCGGTATCGATATCGCCGCTGGCATCCTGGGTATCGATCTGGCTCAGCGTAGTCTTTGAGCCCGCTGGCGCTGCGGCACCCTCGGTACTCTTGACGTTGCGCTTCTGGTCGAGGGCGTCGCTCTGCGTCAGGCGTGTCAGCGAGTTGGTCTGGTCGATCTTCATGTCGTCACCTCTGGGCGATGCCCACGGTCATGTGCTTGCCGATAGGGTAGGGCCTTGGCCGCTTGCAAGGATTATCGGCAGCCATGGCCGAAACTGAAAGCCGGCCACGCAGAGTGAGTTTTGTCAAAAAAGTTTGCAATTGCGTATGCAGATTGTGTCGCCCTAGAAGTTGACCCGTAGCTGATCGGGGCCGGTGACCTGACCCTGCAGGATCTGGTTGCCTTCGGTCTTGAGGCGGATGGGATTGCCCATGCCACCATTTTCCAGCGCTTCGACGCTGCGACTGACGCGAAACCCCGGCCCCTGGGCGACCAGCACCACGGTGTCTCCGCGCTTGACCAGCCAAGGCTGCCTCACCATGGCGTCGGTGAGGGTCGCCCCGGCAGGGATGCGCCGCGTGGCCACCCGCCCGGCCGCATCGGCCATGGCGCTGAGATAGCCGCGCTGCAGGCGGGTAATATCCGAGGATTGCCATGTCAGCGCCGTGGCGTCGATGGGTTCTCCGGGCTCGAGCGTGCGAGCCGCCACCAGGTGCCTGACGCTCGCCGATACCGTTGCCTGGACGTAACGGGAACGCTCTTCCCCTTGGCAGTTAACCCCGACCGTGACGCGGCCCTGGGGTGTCCCCGGGCGCGGTAGAAACGGCTCCGGGGCCACGCAGGGGCCGAGACGGGCGGTGTTGTCGTGCACCTTGACACTGACTTGATCACCCAGCGAGCGCGTCTGGGTGAGCAGGAAGCGCTTGACGCTGGTCGCCAAGGGGTCGGTGTCGGGAGTGCCTTGCGCCTGGGCGATCGAGGGCAATGGCAGCAGGGCGAGCCCAAATAGCGTCAGCAGCAGCATGCCGGCGCCGGCGAGCAGTAGCCGACGCAGGCGCGGGCGACGTGCGAGCCAGACATCTTGAGAGCCTTCCGATCTAGACGCTGTCATGGGGAATCCCGCTGCATGCTTCGTGTCGGTATCGAAAAGAACTCAGCGGCGAGGCGTGCCTCTAAAGCCCGCTCCCCACGGTTCTTTCCACCATGGAGAGCGATTGTAAAGTGAGGGGGGCGGCGTCATCGCAGGAAATGACGCGCAATTGACGGTCTGTTTACGAGTTTACCATGCGTAACTCACCTATTCTCCACCCTGTCCAAGAAAGCAGGCGGCGACGAGCTCTCATGAGCTCACCCGCCGTCCGGCCATATCAGGAGGTCATCGGCATGTTCGACAAGTTGGAGAGTGCACTGCGTTACCAGCAGGAGGCACTCAACCTGCGCGCCGAGCGCCAAAAGGTGCTGGCCAACAACATAGCCAATGCCGACACCCCCAACTTCAAGGCGCGCGACTTCGACTTTCGTGCCGAGCTCGATCGGGTCATGCAGCAGGGGCGTCCGGCAGGCGAGGGCGGTCTCTCGTTGAACCGTACGTCCAGCCGGCATATCGCCGCCGAGGGGCCCCGCCTCTCTGGCGTCGATGACCTGCTCTACCGAGTGCCGGATCAGCCCAGTCTCGACGGTAATACCGTCGACATGAACCGCGAACGTGCCGCTTTCGCCGATAACTCGGTCCGCTACCAGGCGGATGTCACCTTCGTCAGTCGCCGGATCCAGGGGCTGAAGAAGGCGATGCAACCGGAGTAAACCGATGTCGATGTTCAGTGTTTTCGAAATTTCAGGCTCGGCGCTGACTGCCAACTCTCAGCGCATGAACGTGACCGCCAGCAACCTGGCCAACGCCGACAGCGTGGCCGGGCCCGACGGCAAGCCTTATTACGCACGTCAGGTCATGTTTCAGGCGCTGGGCCAGGATGGGCGCGGCCCGGGCGGTGTGCGTGTCGACCGCGTGGTGGAAGATACCACGACGCCATTGCGCAAGGAGTATCGTCCTGGCAATCCGCTGGCGGACGACCAGGGCTACGTGTCACTGCCCAATGTCGATCCCGTCAATGAGATGGTGGACATGATCTCTGCGTCGCGCTCCTACCAGGCCAACGTCGAGGTGATGAATACCGCCAAGACGTTGATGACCAAGACCTTAACCATCGGCGAAGGCTGAGCCCCGGGCCCAGCTTGAGGCAGTCGCGGTCTCCACAGTCGAGATCGGACGCCAAGGAGAAACGGTATGTCCAGTCCAGTCATCGGCGGCAGCACGCTCGCCAACATCAATGGCACCGCATCCCCGAGCAAGGCGAGCGGCACCAATTCCGGCAGCGAGCTCAACGACCGCTTCATGACGCTTCTGGTCACGCAGTTGAAGAATCAGGATCCGACCAATCCGATGGACAACTCGCAGATGACCGCGCAGTTGGCCCAGATCAACACGGTCAGCGGTATCAACAAGCTCAACGACAGTCTCCAGGCGATCACCGAGCAGATCGATGCCGGCAAGGCGCTGCAGGCGACCGCGCTGATCGGCAAGGGCGTCATGGTGCCCGGCGATCGGATTCTGGTGGGCAATGCCGATACCACCACCGGTGCCGTGGCCACCACGCCGGTCGGTGTCGATCTGGATCGCGCGGTCGGCGATTTGCAGGTCTCCATCAAGGGTGCCAACGGACAGGTGGTGCGTTCGTTCTCGACCGGCGCGCTGAATGCCGGCGTGCATAGCTTCACCTGGGACGGCAAGCTCGAGGATGGCTCCATGGCCGCCAGCGACAGCACCTATACGGTGGAGATGAAAGTGTTGGATGGCGACAGCAGTACATCGCCCAAGGTTCTCAACTACGCCCTCGTCAACGGTGTGATGCAGGGTGACGACGGCGTGAAGTTGGATCTCGGTTTCAACCGCAGTCCGGTGACGCTGGGCGAGGTCCGTCAGATTCTCTGACCGGCCGACGCCAGCACGCTTTTCTCGATACGCACCTCGATCGCCGTCCCGGCGATCGGCCCGCAACGCTAACGCAGGGATTCGAACATGGGCTTTTCACAAGCGCTCAGCGGCATGAACGCGGCGTCGCAGCAGCTCGACGCCATCGGCAACAACATCGCCAACTCCCAGACCAAGGGCTTCAAGAGCTCCACGGTGCAGTTCGCCGATGTCTACGCCAGCAGCAGGATCGGTCTGGGCACCAGCGTGGCTGGTGTATTGCAGGACTTCGGTAACGGTACGCTGGAGACCACCAACCGCAACCTCGACCTGGGGATCAGCGGCGACGGCTTCTTCCGCTTCCAGCAGGGCAATCAGGTCGGCTATTCGCGCAACGGTCAGCTGACGATGACCACCGAAGGCTATCTGGCCAATGCCCAGGGCGGCACGCTGATGGGCTACAACGTGCGCAATTTCAACGATCCCAACGTTGCCGCGACCCTGCCGACCGGTGGTCAGCCGGAAGTGATCCAGATCCCCAGTGGTTCAATCACCGCCAAGGCGACCGCCAATGCCTCCGCGGCCATCGATCTCGATGCCAGTGGTGACACCATCACCGCGGCTTTCGATGCCAACGATCCGGACACCTACAACTACAGCACCTCGACCACGGTCTATGACTCGCTGGGCGTGTCGCACAACCTGCAGCTCTACTTCACCAAGACTGGCGAGAACCAGTGGCGTGTGAACTCTCAGGTGGCACTGGATGATGGCACTGTCGCCAATGCCGGCACCGGTAACCTGAATTTCGATCCCAACGGCCGTCTGACCAACGACCCCTCGACCCTGGCCCTGGGCTTCGATCCCAACAACGGCGCTAACAATCTGGCCTTCGACTTCGACTTCAATGGATCGAGTCAGACCGAGCAATCCTACGCGATCAATTCGCCCAACCAGGATGGCTATGCCGCCGGCCAGCTGGTGGGGGTGAGTATCGACAAGGATGGCACCGTCCGCGGCAGCTACTCCAACGACCAGAGCGTCGCCCTGGGCCGGGTGGTGCTCTCGGACTTCGCCAACGTCGAGGGGCTCAAGCCGATCGGTGACAACCTGTGGCAGGAAACAACTGCCTCAGGTCAGGCCGTGGTGGGTGTCGCCGGTACCGGCTCCTTCGGTGCCCTGCAGTCGGGCACGCTTGAAGCCTCAAACGTCGATCTGAGCAAGGAGCTGGTCGACCTGATCATCGCCCAGCGTAACTTCCAGGCCAACTCCAACACCATCAAGACGCAGGATCAGGTGCTGCAGACCGTCGTCAATCTGCGTTGATATCAGCACCCAGCCGGTCGATCGCTGCACGCCTGAGCGTGCAGTGACGCCGGCCCTGCCGAGGGCCTCAAGATGGACCGTATTCTCTATACTGCCGGCGGCGGTGCCAGCCAGACCATGGCGCAGCAGGCGGTGGTCAACAACAACCTGGCCAACGTCTCGACCCCGGGTTTCCGCGGCGAGCTGATGGCGATGCGCGCTGTCCCGGTCGAAGGCGAGGCACGTCTGCCCACACGCGTTGCGTCGATGATGACTACCCCGGGATCCGACTTCACCCAGGGCAACATCAGCACCACCGGGCGCAGCCTGGACGTCGCGCTGCAGGGCGATGCCTGGCTGGCGGTGCAGCCGCCGGGCGGCGGTGAGGCCTATACCCGCCGTGGTGACCTGCAGGTCGATGCCACCGGGCTATTGACCTCGCTCGGTAACCCGGTGATGGGCGATAACGGTCAGGCCATCGTGATCCCGGTCGGCGCCGATGTCACCATCGGCGCGGATGGCTCGATCAGCGTGCTCGAGCCGGGCCAGAACCCCGACTCCATCGCCCCACTGGCCAAGCTCAAGCTGGTGGCGCCGGGCAATGAGAATCTGGTCCGTGGTGAAGACGGCCTGTTCCGCATGACGCCGCCGCCGGGGCAGCAGAACGCCAATCCGGTGCCGGCGGACGATACCCTGCGGGTGATCCCTGGCGCGCTCGAAGGCAGCAACGTGACGCCCCCGACGCGATGATCTCGATGATCGACTCCTCCCGCCGCTACGACATGCACATGAAGATGATCGAGAGCGCGGATGAAAACGAGCAGCGTGCCAATAGCTTGCTGTCGCTGACCAGCTGAGCCCGCCTGGTGCCGAGCTCACGACTATGAGAATGCCATCATGATCAAATCACTCTGGACCGCAAAGACCGGGCTGGAAGCACAGCAGGTCAAGCTGGACGTCATCTCCAACAACCTGGCCAACGTCTCGACCAACGGCTTCAAGCGCTCGCGCGCCGTGTTCGAGGACCTGCTCTACCAGAACGTACGTCAGCCGGGCGCTCAGTCGTCGGTCGTCGACACGCTGCCCTCCGGCATGCAGGTGGGTACTGGGGTGCGCCCGGTGGCCACCGAGCGTCTGCATACCCAGGGTGGCCTGCAGAATACCGAGAACTCGCGCGATCTGGCGATCAACGGTAAGGGCTTCTTCGCCGTGCAGATGCCGGATGGCACCACCGGCTACACCCGCGATGGCAGCTTTCAGGTCGACCAGAATGGCCAGCTGGTGACCGCCGGCGGCTACCCGGTCGATCCGCCGATCACCATTCCGCAGAATGCGCTGTCGATTACCGTGGCTCAGGACGGCACGGTCTCGGTCACCCAGCCGGGGACTTCGCAGAGCAATCAGGTGGGGCAGATCATGGTCTCCACCTTCATCAATCCGACCGGTCTGCAGAGCATTGGTCAGAACCTCTATCTCGAGACCGATGCGTCCGGGCCGAGCACCAGTCTGACCCCGGGTCTGCAAGGCGCCGGTACGGTCTATCAGGGGTACGTGGAGACTTCCAATGTCAACGTGGTCGAGGAGATGGTCAGCATGATCGAGACCCAGCGCGCCTATGAGATCAACAGCAAGGCCGTCGAGACCTCCGATCAGATGCTCGCGCGTCTGAGCCAGCTGTAACCGAGGCCAAGCATTCATGGGATCTTTGCTGTTGCGCACCTGGCGGCTACTGACCAAGGGCGGCTCTCGTGGCCGCCGTGTCGTGCTGCTCTGCCTGCTCGTAGGTATGAGCGGCTGCGCTCAGATACCGCGCCATTCGGTGGTCGAGAACTCGTCGCCGGTCGAAATTCCCTCGACGCCACCGTCTCAGGCCAACGGCTCGATCTATCAGGCGCGCTTCGGCTTCCAGCCGCTGTTCGAGGATCGGCGCCCGCGCCAGGTCGGCGACATCATCACCATCGTGCTCGATGAGCAGGTGAGCGCGAGCAAGAGTTCGGCATCGAACGCCTCGCGCGACGGCACCATCGGCTTGACGGTGAATCAGGTACCCAGCCCGCTCAGCGTGCTCGAGGACTACGGCACCGATGTCGAGGGCAGTAATGTCTTCAAAGGGTCGGGGGGCGCCAACGCCAACAACACCTTTACCGGCACCATCACGGTGACGGTCTACGATCTGCTCGCCAACGGCAATCTCAAGGTACGGGGCGAGAAGCAGATTGCGATCAATCAAGGCACCGAGTACATCCGTTTCTCCGGGGTGGTCAACCCGCGCTCGATCAGCGGTTCCAATACCGTGCAGTCGACTCAGGTCGCCGATGCCCGCATCGAGTATGTTGGTGATGGTTACATCAACGAGGCGCAGACCATGGGTTGGTTGCAGCGTTTTCTTCCTCAATATCGCGCCGTTCTGATGCTTATGACACTGCTCTGCCGCTGCCGTACCCGTCTTTCTCGCTGGCTGCTGCTCGTCGCGACCCTGGCAGCCACTACCAGCGTCCAGGCCCAGCCGATCCAGGACCTGGCCAACTTTGCCGGTGTGCGCGACAACCCGCTGGTGGGCTACGGCCTGGTAGTGGGGCTGGATGGCACCGGTGACCAGACCACCCAGGCACCCTTTACCGGCCAGAGTATCGTCAACCTGCTGTCGCAGCTCGGCGTGACTATCCCGGCCGGCACCAACATGCAGTTGCGCAACGTGGCGGCGGTGATGGTTACCGCCCAGTTGCCGCCGTTCTCGCGCCAGGGCCAGGAGATCGACGTTACCGTCTCCTCGGTGGGTAATGCCAATAGCCTGCGGGGTGGCACCCTGTTGATGACACCATTGAAAGGGGCCGATGGCCGCGTCTATGCCCTGGCCCAGGGCAACGTCTATGTCGGCGGCGTCGGCGCTCAGGCCGGTGGGAGCAGCGTGGCGATCAACCACCAGGCAGCAGGGCGTATCCCCGGCGGTGGTCTCGTCGAGCAGGAGGTGCCGGTGCGTTTGGGGGCCGCCGATGGTTCTCTAGACATGTTCCTCAAGCGCTCCGATTTCGAGAATGCACGGCGCGTGGTGGCGGCGATCAATCAGGAGTTCGGCGCGCCGGTCGCTGCGGCACTGGATGGCCGAACCGTGCGACTGCAACTGCCGGCGGACCCCAATGCTCGTGTCAACTTCCTGGCACGGGTGCAGGGGGTCGATGTGACCGCAGATCGCGGGCCGGCCAAGGTGATCGTCAACTCGCGTACTGGCTCGGTGGTGTTGTCGGATACCGTGACGCTCAATCGCGCAGCGGTCGCCCACGGCAATCTCTCGGTCGTGATCGACTCCAATCCGCAGGTTAGCCAGCCCAACGCGCTTTCTGGCGGTACCACGGCGGTGGTGCCCAACGCCAACATCAACGTGCAACAGGAGGGCGGCGCGTTGCAGATGGTGCAGACCAGCGCTGACCTGATGGATGTGGTCAATGCGCTGAATGCGCTAGGCGCCTCGCCCCAGGATCTGATGTCGATTCTGCAGGCGCTCAAGGCCGCCGGCTCGCTGAACGCCGAACTGGAGATCATCTGATGACCGGCAACGATCTTTCGTCGCAGTTCGCGCTGGATGTCCAGGGTATCCAGAAACTCAAGTACAGCGCCGGGCATTCGCCTCAGGGCAGTCTGAAGGAGGCCGCCAAGCAGTTCGAAGCGGTGTTCTTGCAGATGATGCTCAAGAGCATGCGTGAGGCCACCCCCAAGTCGGACCTGCTGCACAGCCAGCAAGGCGATATGCTGCAGTCGATGCAGGACCAGCAGTGGGCTCAGCAGCTGGCCGGCAGAGGCTTCGGCCTGGCCGAGCAGCTGGTGACGCAGCTCGAGCGCAGCGGTTTGCCCGGTACCCAGCCGGCCCAGCCGCAGCAGGAGGATATCGGCAAGCTGATCGCGGGTATTCCGCGCGGCATCCCCACACCGTTGACGAACGCGCTGCGCTCGCCGGTGGCCCCAGAGGCGGGCGATGTGGCGCCTGAAACGGCCACTGATCAGCTCGCGACCTCGGTAGCCAGTCTGGCAGGGGCTGCGACCCAGTTCGCCGGGCGTGCTGCGCATGTTGCCGATTTCCTCGCCAAACTGGCGGTGCCGGCCAAGCGCGCCGAGCACGCTTCCGGCGTGCCCGCCGAGCTGATCCTGGCGCAGGCCGCGCTGGAAACGGGCTGGGGCAAGCGGGAAATTCCCACGGAGTCCGGCGGCAACAGTCATAACCTGTTCGGGATCAAGGCGGGCAGTGCCTGGCAGGGCAAGACTACCGACATCGCTACCACCGAGTACGTCAATGGCCGACCGATCCAGACCGTGGATCGCTTCCGCGTCTACGACTCCTACGCCGATGCCTTTGCCGACTACGCGGCGTTGATCGGGGACAATCCGCGCTATAGCAAGGTGGTCGCTGCCACGTCGCCGCAGCAGGCCGCCCACGCCATTCAGCGAGCCGGCTACGCCACTGATCCCAACTACGCCGACAAGCTCAATCGGATCATCGGCCAGTTGGGCGATCTGGCCTCGATATCGGCAGAGCCGACCCTTGCCGCGGTCTCCGACCCCTATTCGCTGGCGCGAGCACCGACCACGCTGTTCTGAGTCGAACCTCGAGGATCGGGTGCCAGCGAGACCGATTACAAAACATTGCCAAATCAACGGCCATAACGTTAAAGCGCGTTGGAATGGCGCCGATAATGATCTCAACGTGATTGCAACTCGCCATGCGGTATGGCGCCTGACAGGGATTCGACATGAGCCTGTTCTCGATTGGATTGAGCGGTCTGGGGGCGGCACAGTCCGCACTCTCCACCACCAGTAACAACATCACCAACGTCTATACCGAGGGCTACAATCGCCAGCTGGTACAGCTCGGCGAGAACGCCAGCAGCGGTGAGATGGGTACCGGCGTCAAGGTGAACGGCGTTCAGCGCCAGTACAACGCCTATATCAGTGGTCAGCTCAATCAGGCCAACAGCCGCGAGACGGCGCTCGAGACCTACCAGCAGCAGATCAATCAGGTCGATGACCTGCTCGCAGATGGCGACTCAGGGCTCACGACGCTGATGCAGAAGTTTTTCTCCAGCCTCGAGGATCTCTCCGGCTCGCCGTCGGATGCGGCAGCCCGTGAAGGGGTGTTGGGCACGGCGCAGAGCATGGTGGCGCAGTTCCGCGCCTTCGACACCTACCTGCAGGACATGCGTGACGGCGTCAATGGCCAGATCGGCAGCGTCGTCTCCCAGGTCAACGATCTCAGTGGTCAGGTGGCCGATCTCAACAAGCAGATTACCCTGGCACGCGCCAAGACTGGCGAAGAGCCCAATGCGCTGCTGGACCAGCGTGACAAGCTGGTCGGCGATCTGAGCAAGCTGGTGGATGTCGATGTGACTATCCAGGATGGCTCCACCTATCAGGTGTCGCTCTCCAATGGCTTGCCGCTGGTCGCGGGTAACAAGAGCTATCAGCTGCGCGCCATCGCCGGCGAAGAGGACAGCGCCAACCAGTCGATCGGCTATCGCAACGCCACCGGCGGCGTGCGCCAGCTCAATGCCTCGGTGATACAGGGCGGTGAACTCGGCGGCCTGTTGCGTTTCCGCAATGACACGCTGGACGGGGCGCAGAACAAGCTTGGCCAGCTGGCCGCCAGCCTGGCGAGCAGCTTCAATGCGGTGCAGGAGCAGGGTTTCGATCTCGATGGTGAGCCGGGCGAGAAGTTCTTCTCGATTGGTTCACCAAGTGCCCAGGCCAATATGCGCAACGCTTCCAACGTCACCCTGAGTGCCAGCTACAACGATGCTACGCCGGTGAGCGCCGATGACTACAGGCTTACCTATCAAGGTGGCAGCGGCGACTATCAGCTGCAGAATCTGACCAGCGGCGAAACCTCGACCGTCGCTCCCAATGCGGATGGCGATCTGGTCTTCGGGGGCGTCGTGGTCACGCCTAGCGGTACGCCGGCCGATGGCGATACGTTCCTGGTGCAGCCGACACGCAATGCCGCGGCGGGTTTCGACATCGCCTTCACCGATACCAGCCGTTTTGCCGCGGCGGCCAGTGCCAACGGCGGCAGTGGCGACAACGGCAACGCGCTCAAGCTGCTGGATCTTCAGAACCAGAAGCAGGTGGGTGGGCAGGCCACCTTCAGCGGTGCCTACGCCGCCCTGGTCAGCGATGTCGGCAATCAGTCGGCGATCATCAACGCCAATCTCACCACTCAGCAGGGGCTGGCGGACCAGCTCTACAGCTATCAGCAGGCCGATTCCGGGGTCAATTTGGACGAAGAGTACGCCAACCTGCTGCGCTATCAGCAGTACTACACCGCCAACGCCAAAGATCATCGATGCCGGCACCTCGGTGCTCGACACGATTCTCGGCCTGAGAAGCTAAGCCTTTGGCCTTCGTCCCCCAGGGAGAAGGCCGCGTACCGAATCGACCAAGCGCGTGCCCGCTGTGGGCACCCAGTCAGGAGAGTGTCATGCGCGTCAGCACCGTCATCATGTTCGAGCGCAGCGTCAGTTCGATGAACCGGCAGCAGAGCCAGTTCATGGAGATCGGCGAGAAGATCGCCTCCGGCAAGCGCGTCGTGCGCCCCTCGGACGACCCCCAGGCGGCAGCGCGTGCGGTCGGCGTCTCGCAGTCGATGGCGACCAACAACCAGCAGTCAGACAGCCGTATCACCGCGCGCAACGCGCTGAGCCAGGAAGAGAGCGCGCTCAACAGCGTGACCGACGCGCTGGTCCGTGCCAAGGAGCTGCTGGTACAGGGCGGTAATGGCACGTTGAACGACGCCGCTCGCCAGTCCATGGCCAGCGAACTGCGCGGCGTCTACGAGGCGCTGGTAGGGCAGGCCAATGCCACCGATGGTAGCGGCAACTATCTCTTTGGCGGCTACAAAGATGGCGCGGCACCCTTTGTCGAGACCAACGGCGGTATCAGCTACCAGGGGGCTACCGAGGGCCGCGAGCAGAAGGTCGGGCCGTCACGCCTGATGGCGGTAGGCAATACCGGCGACGAAGTGTTTCAGCGCGTGGCCACCGGTGCCGGCTATCTGGCCCGGGCAGGAGACGGCAATGACGGATCACTCACCTTCTCCGGCCCCGAGACCATCGATACCACGGCGAACGGCTATGGCAGCACCTTCGACGTCACCTTTAGTGACAACGGGGATGGTACTTACGATTACAACGTGAGCGGTGGCCCGGGCGGCAGCGGTACCTACGACGGCAAGAGCGGTGCGATCGAGGTTGGAGGCGTGCGCCTCAAGCTCGAGGGGCGCCCGGCGGATGGTGATACGCTCACCATGGGCCGCGCCCAGAACATGAATCCCGACGTCTTCGGCGCGCTCGAGAAGATGCTCGGTGCGTTGGAGACGCCGATCGATTCCGATCAGGCTCAGGCAGCCTTCACCAATACGCTCTCCACCACCAGTCGCGAGATGGACAACGCGCTGGACAACGTGCTGACCGTACGCGCGTCGGTAGGGGCGCGCCTCAACGAACTCGACGTGCTGGATACCGTAGGTAACGATCGTAATGTCGCCTACACCCAGACCAAGAGCGACCTGATCGATCTCGACTACAACTCGGCCGTCTCTGAGTATGTGCTGCGTCAGGTCGGGTTGCAGGCGGCACAGAAGTCATTCATGAATCTCCAGGGCACCTCGCTGTTCGACCTGGTTTGACGAACACGGGTTGTAACGTTATCTGAGATAACGTCATCTGGTTCGGCGAGCCCAATACGGCGCCCGGCTGCGAAGCACTTCGTAGCCGGGCGTCGGCGTTTTCGATCGGCGTTTTCAAAGAGCACCGAAGAAACGCTGGTTTCAAGTAGCGCCGAAAGGGCGCTGGGGGAATCAGCCGCTGCCGGCCATTTGTTCGATCATACCCTGCATGAACTGCAGCTGGTGCTCGAACAGGTCGCTCAGGAAACCACCCAGGTTGGGCGTCAGCGCCAGAATCATTGCCAGGCCGGCGGTGAGGGTCATGGGGAAGCCGATGGAGAAGATCGTCAGCTGCGGCGAGGCGCGGTTGAGAATTCCCAGCGACAGATTGATCAGCAACAGTGAAGCAACCACCGGCAGAGCCAGCAGTAGTCCCGAGGTGAAGATGGTGCCGCCCCAACGGGCCAGTGTCTCGGCGAAGCTAGCGTCGATCGAAGTGGCGCCCACCGGGAGCACCTCGAAGGTCCAGGCCAGGATCTCGAGTGATCAGATGTCCGTTCAGTGCCAGGAACATCAGCAGTGTGATCATCTCCAAAAAGCGCGACAGCACCATGGTATTGGTGCCCGAGTCGGGCGAGAAGAAAGTCGCAAAGCCCAGGCCCATCTGCATGCTGATGTATTCGCCGGCGTTGATCACCACCGCGATCATGATCCGTAGCACCAGGCCCATGGCGGCGCCGATCAGAATCTGCTGCAGCATGATGCCGACGCTCTCCAGCGAAAACAGCGGTACGCTGGGCATCGGTGGCAATGACGGTGCGATGGCGAAGGCCATGGCCACGCCAAACAGCAGCTTGAACTGGCGCGGTACGCTCGACCAGCTCCAGATCGGTGAGGCGGTCAGAAACGCCAGAATGCGCACGCTGGGCCAGCCGAACAGCTGGAGCCAGGCCTGCCACTGAGCGCTGGTGATATCGATCATGCGGAACGGCTTAGTTGACCATCTGCGGAATGTTCGTCAGCAGCTCGATGGTGAAATTGCTCAGCAGTTGGATCAACCACGAGCCGGAAATGATCAGTGTGAAGACCCGAGAATCTTGGGGATGAACGACAGCGTCATTTCGTTGATTGGGTCGAGGCTGAAACAGACTCACCAGCAGGCCGATCAGCAGTGCCGTGAGCAACAGGGGACCGGCCATCATCAGCGTAAGCTCATTCCCTGGTAGGCAGGCTCATACCATTTCGGGCAGTCATTGCACACCTCCGGGCCGGCCACCGCAGTGGCCGTGCATGTCAACTCATATAGAAGCTCTGGGTCAGCGAACCGATCAGCAGCTGCCAGCCGTCCACCAGCACGAACAGCATCAGCTTGAACGGCAGCGAGATCGTCGCTGGCGGTACCATCATCATGCCCAGCGACATCAGCACGCTGGCTACTACCAGGTCGATGATCAGAAACGGAATGAAGATGGTGAAGCCGATCTGAAATGCCGTCTTGAGCTCGCTGGTGGCGTAGGCGGGCACGAGAATGCGCATCGGCACATCTTCCGGCCCCTGCATCTCGCCGATCTTGGCGATTCGCGCGAACATCGCCAGATCGCTCTTGCGGGTCTGTGCCAGCATGAATTCGCGAATCGGCTGGCTGCCCCGATCGAGTGCCTGTTCCAGCGAGATCTGCTCCGCCGCATAGGGCTGCCACGCGTCTTGATAGACGCGATCGAGTACCGGCGACATCACGAAGAAGGTCAAGAACAGCGCCAGGCCGATCAGCACCTGGGTCGGCGGTGACGACTGCGTGCTCATGGCGGTACGCAGCAGCCCCAGCACGATGATAATGCGGGTGAAGCAGGTCATCATCAGCAGCAGGGCGGGCAGGAACGCCAGCGACGACAGGAACAATAGCGTCTGCAGGCTGAGCGACCAGCGCTGCCCGCCGTCGCTCAGCGGCTCGCTGACGATACCCGGGAGGGTTTGGGCCAGCGCTTGAGTCGCCGGCGCCAGCAGCAGGGCGAGAGCGATCAGCGCGAGGGCCACATCACGGGGGCGAGGGCGGACACTCACGGTTCGTCCTCCCGGCGTTGGCGCGGCTTGAGCGATTGGCGCAGATTGTGCTGCATCGCCTGGCGCAGGCGACTGGCGAAGCTGCCCGTGAGCGGTGGGCCTACCGGTCCATCGGGTGCGGGTGGCGGCACTGGCGGTGAGTCCAGGGTGTCGAGCTTGGTGACCTGGCCACCGCCCACGCCGAGCACCAGCCAGCGATTCTCGACCTCGACGATGACCACGCGCTCGCGCTGGCCTACCGAGGTGCTGGCGACCAAGCGCAGATGCTTGCCACCGCCTCGTCGCTGGGTGCCCAGGCGCTTCAACAGCCAGGTGCACAGCAGGATGATGGCGATGACCACCAGCAGCGAGACGGCGGTCTTGCCCATCATCAGCAGGCCGATATCGCTATGGGTGCCACTGCCCAGCGGCTCGGCCTGGCGGGCAAGATCTTCCATCGGTTGAGTTTCTGCACGCGCTCGGAGGGGGTGATGATCTCGGTGATACGGATGCCGTACTTGTCCTCGACCACCACGACCTCGCCCTGGGCGATCAGATAGCCGTTGATCAGGATGTCCATCGGTTCCCCGGCTAGACCGTCCAGTTCCACCACTGAGCCCTGGGCGAGTTCCAGCAGCTGCTTGATGGTGATGCGCGTACGCCCGAGCTCGACCGAGAGCTTTACCGGGATGTCCATGATGATGTTGAGATCACGGGTCGGATGCGACGGGCCGTCCTCGTCGAACGACTGGAACATCGTGCGCTCATCGGCAGCGCTGACGAAGGACGCATCGTCACTCTCTTTGTTCGGCTTGGCCGTTTTGGGCTCCGACCGCGGCGCCGGTTTGGCGGCGGGCTGCGGTTCGGGTTCTGGCTCAGGCTCAGGCTCGACGCCTTGTTCGGCCATGGCGGCAGCCCAGAGATCTTCGGCGTCTTCCTGTGTCGCCGCCTGGGATTGCTCATCTTGTGGCTTGGCGCCATCGGCCGGTGAGCCGGGCTTGTTGTCGTCACTCATTGTCGAAATCCTTCATGGCGGAATAGGTACCATGGTCGATCAGATGCTTGACGCGCAGAGCGCGCTGGCCCTGACGCGTGCCATATTCGCAGGCCATGACCGGCACGCCGTCGACCCGCACGTCGAGAACCTGCGGTAGGTCGATGGGCAGGACGTCACCCACTTCCAGCGCCATCACCTCGCCCAGAGTGGCATCGATATCGGCGAAGTCGGCGATCAGTTCGACCTCTGTCTGGCGAATCTCGCCGGCCATGCGCGACTCCCACTGGGCGTCGTTGCTGCCGTAGACGCCGATCGGACTCGACAGGACGTCGCGGATCGGCTCGATCATCGAGAACGGAATACAGATGTTAAGTCGCTGGCCAGATTGCCCACTTCGAGATGGAAGGTGCTGTTGACCACGATCTCATTGGGTGAGTTGGTGATATTGGCGAAACGCACCTGCATCTCCGAGCGCATGTATTCGACCTCCAGCGGGTAGACCGACTTCCACGCGTCGCCGTAGCCGTCCAGCGCCAGCGACATCAGACGCTGGATGATGCGCTGCTCGGTGGCGGTGAACTCGCGCCCGTCCGATTTGGTCGGGAAGCGGCCGTCGCCACCGAACAGGTTGTCGACCACCATGAATACCAGACTGGGCGGAAAGACCAGCAGGGCAGTACCCTTCAGCGGCTTGAGGCTGATCAGGTTGAGATTGGTCGGCACTGGCAGGTTGCGCGCGAACTGGCTGTAGCTCTGATAACGCACGCCGGACACCGTGATATCGGCGCTACGCCGGATCAGGTTGAACAGCGCCACACGGAACAGGCGCGCGAAACGCTCGTTGATGATGTCCAGCGACTGCATGCGCTCGCGGATGACCCGGTGCTGATTGGCCGGATCGAACGGACGCGTGCGCTTCTCGCCGGACGTCCTCTTCTTCGGCTTGCTTGTCGTCGTCATCGCCGCTGACGCCGTTGAGGAGGGCGTCGATCTCTTCCTGCGACAGCAAATCGTCTTGGACATGGGTAACCTGGCGCCGCCTACTGCACGATGAAATCGGAGAACAGCACGTCGTCGATCGACAATTTGGGCTGTGGTGTGGTGATCGGCGTATCGAACAGGCCGAGGATCTCACGCTTCAGCTCGACCTTGCCCTGCGGCTTGATCAGCTCTTCGGCACTCTTGCCCGACAGCAGCATCAGTAGCCGGCTACGGATTTCGGGCATGTGCTGAACCAGGAAATCGCTGGTGGTCTGATCACCGACCCGCAGCGACAGGCCCACATAGAGCAGGCGGTCGCCATAATCGCTCTGCAGATTGACAGTGAACGGGGCGATGGTGACGAAGATAGGTGTCGGCGGTTCGGCCGGCTTCTCCTCTACCGCAGCGACGTCCTCGGCGCCGCTTTTCGAGTCGAGGAAGAAGTAGACCGCGGCTGAGCTGGCGGCTGCCAGCAGCACGATCAACAGACCGATGATCAGGCGCGAGCGTTTCTTGCGTGGCGCGGCTTGAGGTGCAGCCATTGCATCTGCCATGAATAGGAATCCTGGAAAGTTGCAGCGGATTATGCGCTGTCGCGATGACCGGTCATTGCCGGAAAAGGGCCCCATCCCCTGCGCTAACTGCGCCTTTCAGACGGGGCGGGCCCCTGTGCCTTGCACGACAGCAAGAGTGGCGCCGGCGAGTGCCGGCCCCCGTGTTATCGGCAGCACGGATCAGGCATAAAGGTTGATATTGCCGCGGGCGCCGAGCAGCGCGTTCAGCGCTGTGGTGGCCGCGTCGGCCGGCTCGTCGAGGGTGGCCAGTGCACTGGCGTCGAGCGCAGCGCCCGGTGTACCACGGCCATCGTTTTCCTGCTGGTCACGCTGGAACTGACCGTGGTCGCCGACCATCGCCTCGCCGAGAGCAATACCGCTCTGGGCCAGCGCCTCACGCAGCTGTGGCAGGGCGGCTTCGACGGCCGCGCGCACTTGCGCGTGCGCGGAGAGAATCTGCAGCTGAGCCTGATTGTCATGGACATTCAGGCTGACACTCAGGGCGCCGAGTTCGCGGGGGTGTAGCTTCAGTTCCATCTGGCCGTCGCCACGCTGCTGCATCTGCAGCACCTGCTGGCCCAGAGAAGCGGGCCACTGGGGCGACTGAACCGCGACGGGCAGGGCGTGACTCGGCACGGCCGCGGGCGCTGTACTGGGCGGCATCGCCATCGGTGAGCCGCTGTGCTGCTGCAGCTGGCCGGCAAAGCCCGCGTTGGCCTCGGTTGAGGCGCTGTGACCGCGGCTCAGCGAGGATAGCTCTACTCCCTGGACCGCAGTTTGGGTGCGCGCCGCCAGCTGCTCCGCGGTCAAAGGTGTGTCCGTACCGGCAGCCGTCTGTACCTGGGTCGAGGCCTGCTGCCCTGACGCCGCGCGCGTGAGCAGGGCGGCGAGCGGCGACTCGCCACGAGCGTTCGCGTCGCGTTGGGCCAGGGTGTCGCTATGGCGCTGAGCCGCCGCCGAGTCCAGTGCGGACGACAGCACGCGAGCGCCGGTACGCGCCGCTTCGCCATCGTCGGCGGGCGCTTGACCGGCGAGGTCGCGGGTGGCGAGTCCGATGGCTGAGGCCAGCACGTTCGCCGAGCCTGCGAGGCCCTTCGATGTCGAGATGCCAGGCGTCAAGAGTTGCCCGCTACGGGGATCCGTCGACATACGCTGATCGCCAGTGGTGCTCAGCGGCTGCAGACCGGCGAACAGCGCAGCCAGCGCCAGCGCATCGGCTTGTTCGCTGGTTGCCTTCCGTTGGCCGTCCGTGTCGGTGAGCGCCTGGGTAATGGCGTCGTCACTGGCACCGGTGGCCTTTTCGAGCAGGGCGCCAAGTGTCTCGGCGATGTCGTCGCCACTGGCGTTGGCCGTGTCCGCGAGTGCCAGTTTGGCGATGGCATCGGCCGGCAGTCGAGCGCTGGTGTCGTCGTTCAGGCGGGCGGCATCGGGGCGCGCCTCGCGGCCGCCGGCGGTCTCAGCGTTCGACGGCGAGCGTGGCTGAGCGCCGGCCTGAGTCAGCGCTGCGGCGAAGCTTGTCGATGGCGATGCCTCGCCGCTCGACTTGGCACTTGCTGCCTTATCGCCTGTAGCGGTCATACGGGGAATCGGTGTCACGTCCATGCGTGTCGTCATCTCGCTGTGAGTGTCGGGGTCTGTGCCCCGTTACCGCCTGACTGTTGCCCACTGCTGACTAGTCAACCACCGGCTAGTCAACCACTGGCTAATAGGTGCGGCCGTTATCCTGCTGACGCCGACGCAGCTGGGCTGCCATCTCGTCGCTGTGTCGCTGTTCTGCGCGTGCGTGGTGCTGCAGCTGATCGCGCTCACCACGGGCGTAGAGAGTGTCGTAAGCGTTGAGCTTGCGCTGTTCACCGCGCCAGCGGGTCACGCCGTTCTCGACTCTCGACTCCTGCTCGCTGAGCACCCGACGCTGCTGGGCAATGGCGCTGTCGAGCGAACCCAGGAACTGCTGGAAGTCTCGCCACTGGGTCGATGAGACGCCCTCGGTCAGGCTGGCGTGGAGCTTGTGCTGATACTCTTCGCGATACTGCAATAGCTGCTCCAGGCGCGTCTCGGCCTCCTGGCGCTGACGCTGCAGCTGCCCCAGATCCTTGACCGCCTTGTCGCTGCTGTCTCGCGCGAGATCGCGCAGCATCGCCATGGCTTGCATGTTGGCCAAAATCATACCTCCGTGATCCGGACGTCACGCGATGAGAGAGCCGTGACCGAGTGCCATTGTGGGACACACCTAGCCAGGGCAAAGCATCGATTAGCGTGCGCCGAAAGCGGCTATTCGGCCTGTGAAGCGGGCGGTTCGGGGTCTATCCCGGCCCCGCCCGTCTCGGGTCCGACAGCACCCTAGTCGGTCTCCGGCAGCAGGCGATCCAGCTCGGTCAGCGTGTGCGCCATGTCGGAGATCTCGTCCATGCCCTGCTGGAGAAAGGCCTCCAGCCGCGGGTAGAGCGCTACCGCGCGGTCGAGCTGCGGATCCTGGCCGCTCACATAGGCACCCACGTTGATCAGGTCACGGTTGCGCTGATAGCGCGAGATCAACTGCTTGAAGCGCTGCGCCTGACGCAGCCGCTTGCCGCTGACCACCGCCGGCATGGCGCGGCTGATCGAGGCTTCGATGTCGATCGCCGGATAGTGGCCGCTCTCGGCCAGGGCCCGCGAAAGCACGATATGGCCGTCCAGAATGGCGCGCGCCGAGTCGGCGATGGGATCCTGCTGATCGTCGCCTTCGGTGAGTACGGTATAGAAAGCGGTGATCGAACCGCCGCCGCGTTTACCGTTGCCGGCGCGTTCGACCAGCCCCGGCAATTTGGCGAATACCGACGGCGGGTAGCCCTTGGTCGCCGGCGGCTCGCCGATCGCCAGCGCGATCTCGCGCGCGGCCATGGCGTAGCGAGTGAGCGAGTCCATGATCAGTAGGACGTTGCGCCCCTGATCGCGGAAATCCTCGGCCAGGCGGGTGGCGTAGGCGGCCCCCTGCATACGCTGTAGCGGAGAGGTGTCCGCCGGCGCGGCCACCACCACCGCGCGTGCCAGTCCCTCCTCACCCAGAATATTCTCGATGAAGTCCTGCACCTCACGACCGCGCTCACCGATCAGGCCGACCACGATGACGTCAGCGTTGGTGAAGCGTGCCATCATGCCCAGCAGCACACTCTTGCCCACCCCGGAACCGGCGAAGAGCCCCATGCGTTGGCCACGGCCAATGGTCAATAGACCATTGATAGCGCGGATGCCGACGTCGATGGCGGATTCTATGGGGCGCGGGCCAGGGGATTGATCGGTGGTGTCTCCAGCGGCGCGTGCGGGGTCAGGTCGAGCGGGCCACGTGTATCGAGCGGCGCGCCCGTTGCCATCGACGATCCGCCCCAGTAGCCCCTCGCCAAGCGGGAACCGGCGCGCGCTGGCGATATCCAGCCGGTTCCCGCTCAGCGCCAGCACACGCGCGCCCGGCAATAGTCCGCTGGTATCCGCCAATGGCATCAAGAACAGTTTGTCGCCGGCAAAGCCGACCACTTCGGCTTCGGCGAAGCGCTCGTCACCTTGTCCCGAGAGTTCGATCAGGCAGGCACTGCCCAGCGCGGCAGGCGCAGGCCAACCGCTTCGAGGACCAGCCCGGTGGCGCGGGTGATGCGTCCTTCGTGACGGTAGTGCGACAGCGACTCGATGCGGTGGCGTACTTTCTCCAGCGTCTGCTGCCAGTGATGCTGGTGGCGCGCGGCGTCGGGAGTGTTGGTATCGGGCTCACTCATCGGGATCTGTGGCATCCCGCGTATCGGAAGTGTCGGAGGCCTCAGCGGCGTCTGGCGCGGCCGGCTGGCGTCGCCGGCGCTGATCGAGAATCGCCTTCCACTGGGTTCCCAGGCTAGCGTCAGCCCGCCGCTGGCGCTGGTCACGCGGCATCCGCCGCGCTCGAGCGAATGGTCGGCACAGCACTCCCAGCCGCTGGCCTCGAGGGTGTCACCGATTGCCGCGCTCACCAGGGCAAGATCGTCCGGATGTAACCACAGGCGCGACTTGCCATTGAGGCTATGGTCCGCCTCGAGCAGCTCGCGCACCACGCTCAGGATATGCTCGGGATTGGCGGCCAGCGACTCCCCGGCCAGCTGGCGGCCAGTGATCAGGGCCAGCTCTACCAGCTGGTTGGCGGTTTCGTCATCGAGTTGGGCCAGGGCCTCGCGGAAACTCTGGGCAAGACCGGCAAGCGGCGTCAGGTGCAGCGACACGCGTTTGTGAAATTCGAGTTCCGCGGCGGCGTTGGCGGCCGCGAGACCCTCGGCGTAGCCCTCACGGTAGCCCGCGCCATGCCCTTCGGCATGACCCGCCTCGTAGCCTTGGTTGCGTGCCAGCTCGGCCTCGGCGCGCAGAGCCGCTGCCTTGGCGCTCTGCTGCTGAGCCGCTGCGGCCTCGGCATGTTCACCTTTGGCATGGCCGGCCGACGCGGGGTGCTGGCGCTCGAGTTCACCCATTTGCCAGCGGTGCCAGCGCTCGCCGTCGGCATATGAGTTCGCGCCGCGTCGGCGATCAGACGTAGCCATCGTCGCCACCGCTCAGAGCGATTTCGCCGGAGTCGGCCAGGCGCCGTACCACGCCGAGAATCGTCTTCTGTTCGTTCTCCACCTGGGACAGGCGTACCGGGCCGCGGTTCTCCATGTCCTCGCGCATGAGCTGGGCCGCGCGCTGGGACATGTTGCGGGTAAACTTGTCGATGAGGGCCTCTTCCGCGCCGCGCAGGGCGATGACCAGGGAGTTGGTCTCGATCTCGCGCAGGATGAGCTGGATGCCGCGATCGTCGATATCGAGCAGGTTCTCGAACAGGAACATCTCGTCGATGATCTTCTGGGCCAGGTCTTCGCTGTGCGCGCGGACCACGTCGATCGCTTGCTCCTCCTGGGAGGAGTTCATCAGGTTGAGGATCTCGGCGGCGGTTCTCACGCCGCCCATCTTGCTGCGCTTGAGGTTGGTGCCGTCGAGCATCGAGCTGAGTACCTCGGTCAGTTCCTGCAGCGCCGCCGGCTGCACGCCGCTGAAGGTGGCGATACGCAGCATCACATCGTTGCGCAGCTTGTCGTCGAACTGCTCCAGAATGTCCGCCGCCTGGTTGCGATCCAGGTGAACCATGATGGTGGCGATGATCTGCGGATGCTCGTCGCGGATCAGTTCGGCCGCCATCGAGGCTTCCATCAGATTGAGTGAGTCGATCCCGGAGGCGGTGTTGGAACTCTCCAGGATGTCCTCGATCAGACTGCTGGCACGTTCGCTGCCCAGCGCCTTGGTCAACACCGAGCGGATATGGTCATTGGTGTGCAGGTTGATCGCGGTGAACTGTTCCGCCTCGTTGTGGAAGTCGCGCAGCACGTCGGCCATGTCCTGGTGCGATACCTGGCCGAGCTGCGCCATCTCCTGACTGATCTCCTGCACCTCGCGGGAAGAGAGGTACTTGAACACTTCGGCCGCGCTGTCTTCATCCAGCGAGAGCAGGAGGATCGCGCCGCGGCGGGCGCCGGTCATCTGCGTCGTCATGACTTGTCCTCCATCCAGCTTCTGACCACCATCGCCACCAGACGCGGATCTTCCTGGGCGATCTCGCGCGCGTCCTTGAGATCCTGCTCGTAGCCCGAGGAGCGACGCCGACTGCGCTCGCGAGTCGAATTGACGGGAGCAGGCTCGTCATCGCCGCCGGCTTCGCTCACCTGCTGGTAGCTGGCGGCGCCGGCCGCGCCCGAGACACCCGAGGTTGCGTTGAAGGCGGCGGGCTGGGCATCGCGGGTCTGGCGTCGAACCAGTGGCTTGACCACCTTGAACCACAGGAACATGGCGACCAGGGCGACCAGCAGATATTTCAGTACGCTCTGTCCGAGACTCCAGATCTCAGGCGACTGCCACCAAGGTTGCGGGGTGAAAGTCGGCTCGCTGGTCTGGAAAGGGCTGTTGACCACCGCCAGGTCGTCTCCACGGGCCTGCGAGTAGCCCATGGCCTGGCGTACCAGGCCGCGGATCTGATCCATCTCGGCATCGCTCAGGGCGACCGCCTTGGGTTGGCCATCGTCACCGGTGGTCTCGCGATAGTTGACGACCACAGCGACCGATAGCCGCTCGAGGGCGCCGCTGTGCTGCTTGACGTGCTCGACGGTGCGGTCAACTTCATAGTTGATAGTGCTGTCACGGCGCATTTGCCCAGTCTGGGCGTTACCATTCTGGGTGGTCTGACCCTGACCGCCGTTGTTGTTGCCAGCGTTATTGCCCGCTCCGTTAGCGGCGTTGTTATTGCCTGCATTGTTGTTGCCGGCGTTGTTGTTTCCGGCGTTATTGCCGTTGCCATTGCCGTTTGCCTGGGTGCCCGGCGCGTTGATCGGCGATGCCGCGGTACCCGGCGGCTGGTTGCTTAGGGCGCCGGGGATGCCCATGGCGAGATCGGCATCGCTCTGGTAGGAGGCGCTGTTCTGCTCGCTGCGCACTGCGGCCTCGTTGGAGCCCTGGTTGGGTCCGTAGCGCTCGGCGGTCTGCTCGCGTTGGGCGAAGTCGACCTGAGCGGTCACCTGCGCCTTGACGTTCTTGGCTCCGACGATGGGGGCGAGGATCGCCTCGATACGCTGGGCGTAGGTCTTTTCCAGATTGTGGACGTAGTCGAGCTGGGTACCGTCGAGCTGTGTACCGTCACCTTGATCACGGGTTAGCAGGTCGCCGTTCTGATCGATCACGGTGACGGCGTCAGTGGCCAGCTCGGGTACGCTGCTCGAGACCATGTGTACGATGGCGTTGACCTGGCCGGGGCTGAGCACGCGCCCGGGCTGCAGGTCGACCACCACCGAGGCGCTGGCGGGTTCGCTCTCGCGCACGAACACAGAGGGTTTGGCCATGGCCAGATGCACCCGTGCCCGGTCGACGCTGCCGAGGGTGGCGATGGTGCGGGCGAGTTCGCCCTCCAGCGCGCGCTGGTAATTGACCTGCTCGGCGAACTGGCTGATGCCGAAGGCCTGATTGTCCATCAGCTCGAAGCCGACGCCGCTGGCCTGGGGAAGTCCCTGCTCGGCGAGCTTGAGACGTAGCGGGCGCACCTGGTCGGCCGGCACCAGCAGCGCCTGCCCACCTTCGCTGAAGCGATAGGGCACGCCCATGGCATCGAGCTGGGTGATGATGCGCCCGCCGTCGGCGTCAGTGAGCGTCGAATAGAGCACTCGATAATCGGGCGCGCGCGCCCACAGCAGCAAAGCAACGACGATCGCCAGCGCGGCGGCGCCGGCGACGATCAGAGGGATACGCGGGTTACCCTGCAGCTTGCTCAGCCATTCACGACCGGGCTTCTGCGCGGCGCCGGCGCGTGATGACTGCGCGCCGGCTGCCTGAGTGTCGTTGGGCGACGTGGCCGTGCTCATGCCGCGCCCCGCTCAGCGACCGTGATTTGACTCGACGACATACGGTTTTTCCGTTCCCTGCATCGCGGACTGCTCGTCCCGGAGCGGGGCCCGCGCTCGCAAGCGGGCCCCGCTCCGGGGGCATAGGTGTGATGGCAGCCATTATGTGTTTGAACGTAAACCCCGAAGACGGGAAAAGCCGATGTTTTCGCGCGCATTTAGCGCGATGGCATGGCGTCCCTGGCTGCTAGTCTGCGAGCGTCCCATCCATCGTGTGGCGCCATGGCGCTGTCGATCGGGTCACCGTCATCAGGCAACCCTTTTACAGGAAATCCGCATGAGTGTTCCCGCCATTCAGGCCGCGCTGCAGCAGATGCAGGCGCTGTCTAACCAGGCCGCCGGGCAGAGTGCCGGTGCTGCGGCTGCTCCCGATCAGCCCGGCAGCTTTGCCGGCGAGCTTCAGGCTTCGCTCGGACGGATCAACCAGATGCAGCAGAGCGCCAACCAGCAGGCCATGGCGTTCCAGGCCGGTGATCCCGACGTCGCCCTGAACGACGTGATGATCGACATGCAGAAGGCCAGTGTCTCCTTCGAAATGGGCGTACAGGTACGTAACCGTCTGGTGACTGCCTATAAGGATGTCATGAGCATGCAGATTTAGCGCTACCCATGCGCTGTCATGGCGCCCGCCGCTGGTTTCAGCGGCGGGCGCTTTGCGTTGAACGGGTGGCCAGCTTGTGTCTTGTCGCCGTGGCGGGTGTCGGCGTCAGCGCGTGCTTCGCCCCCGCCAGGCATCGAGCGAATAGCAGGCCAGTCCGACCCAGATCAGCACGAAGGTGATCAACTGGGTCAGCGACAAGGGCTCGTCGAATACCCACAGCGCCAGTGCGAACTGCAGCGTCGGGTTGATGTACATCAGAAAGCCCACGGTGGAGAGACGCAGGCGTCGAGCGGCACCGGCGAAAGCCAGCAGCGGCAGGGTGGTGAGCACGCCGCTGACCACCAGCAAGGTGGTATTGGTCAGTGCGATACCGAAGTGTGAGGCATCCTGGGCCATGAGCCAGGTCAGGGCGGCGAGGCTAAAGGGTAGCAGCAGGGTGGTCTCGGCAAACAGACCCGACAGGCCGTCGAGAGGCACCTGCTTGCGCAGCAGCCCATAAGTGCCGAAAGTGGCCGCCAGCGCCAGACTGATCCAAGGCAGGCGGCCCAGTACCACGAGCTGGATCAGAATCGCGATCAGTGCCAGGGCGATCGCCACGCCCTGCCAGCGGCTCAGCCTCTCCTTGAGTATCAGCATGCCGAGGGCGACATTGACGAGCGGGGTGATGAAGTAGCCCAGGCTGGCCTGGAGCACGTGCTGGCTCTCGACCGCGTAGATGTAGAGCCCCCAGTTGAGTCCGATCAGCACTGCGCAACCGAGTACCGGCAGCAGCCCTCGGGGCTGGCGGAAAGCCGCCTGTACCGGCGACCAGCGCCGCATCAGGGTGATCACCAGTGCCAGGAACAGGCACGACCACAGGATGCGGTGGATCAGTATCTCTCCCGCCGGCACGCCGTCGAACAGGGCGAAGAACAGTGGAAAGCAGCCCCAGATGCCGTAGGCGGCCAGCCCGAAGCCGACGCCACGACGCGCCTCGCGACGTTGCGCGATGGCGTTCTCTGTGGACGTTGCGGATGGCGGGGTAGAGCGCTTGGCGGCTGACATGGTGGTGATTCTCTGGCTGTTCGAGGTGGCGGCTCGGTAATCTATCATGTCCGCGGCGCGCTTCGGGTGCGAAAATGGTTCCAGAATCCCGGCATGAACAAGGAGATACCCATGAGCGACCTGCGCGTCACGCTGATCCAGACAGAGCTCCATTGGGAGGATCCGGCGGCCAACCGGGCGCTGCTCGAAGCACGGATGGAGGCGCTGGATTCGACGCAGACCGACCTGATCGTGCTGCCCGAGATGTTCGCCACTGGTTTCACCATGAATGCCGCTGCACTGGCCGAGCCCGCCGGGTCGAGCGCTTCGCTGGCCTGGCTCGAGCAGCAGGCGCGCGAGCGTGGCTGCGCCATCACCGGGAGTCTGGCGATCACCGAGGGTGGGCGAGCCTACAACCGCATGGTATGGGCCGAGCCCGGTGGCCGCACGCTGACCTACGACAAGCGTCATCTTTTTCGAATGGGTGAGGAGCCGCGCCACTACGCTGCCGGTAGCCGGCGCCGGGTGGTCGAGTATCGTGGTTTGCGGATCCTGCTCGCGGTCTGCTATGACCTGCGCTTTCCGGTCTGGCTGCGCCAGCAGCCACCCCAGGGCGAGGCGTTCGAGTACGATCTGCTGCTGTGCGTGGCCAACTGGCCGGCGCCCCGGCGGCGCCCATGGCGTACACTACTAAAGGCGCGGGCAGTGGAGAACCTGAGCTATGTGGTCGGCGTCAATCGCATCGGCCAGGATGGCAACGGTCTGGTCTACAGCGGAGACTCCCTGGCCGTGGACTTCAAGGGCGACCCGCTGGTGGATCATCCACCCGAGACGCCTTTCGTCGAGACGGTGACACTGTCGGCAGCGGCACTGTCATCGTTTCGCGATACCTTTCCCGCCTGGAGAGACGCAGATGCCTTTGCGTTGACCGACTTCGATGATGACCTGCAGAGTAAGGATGGGCAATGATCCGAACCTTTCGCCTCGACCAGAACGATTTTCAAGAGCTCAGCGAAGGCCCCATCGCCGAACGCCTGCTGGAGGCCAACTGGATCGACGCCTACGATCTCGATGACGACGATCGCGAGGCGCTGAAGCCGTTCCTCGCCGATGAGCTGCCGGCCAATACCGATATCGAGGAGATCGAATCTTCGGCACGCTTCTTCACCGACACCGATGGCCTGCACGTGCACTCGCTGTTTCTGTCACGCAACGAGGGCAAGCATCAGACCAACACCGTGGTGTTCATCCTGCAATCGCAGCGCCTGCTCTCGCTGCGCGAGGACGACCTGGCCGATTTTCGCCTGTTCCGGCTGCGTGCGCGGCGCGGTCAGACCGAGGCCCACTCACCGCAGTCGTTGATCGTCACGCTGTTCGAGCAGAAGGTCGAGAACCTCGCCGACAGCATCGAGGACATGCACCGCGACCTCGAACAGGTCAGCCATATGGTGTTGGAGATCGAGGATGCCGATCTGGAGGAGGCGATCGATCGGCTGGCCAAGGTCGAGGATAGCGTGGGCAAGATCCGTCTGTGTCTGATGGATACCCAGCGCTCGCTCTACTTCCTCATTCGCCACCTGCGCTATCACGCCGAGCTGCAGCAGGCCAAGGAAGCGCTACAGGACGTCGAGGTGCTGATGTCCCACAGCACGTTTCTGTCAGACAAGGTCAACTTCCTGATGGATACCACCCAGGGCTTCATCAATATCGAGCAGAACCAGATCATCAAAATCTTCTCGATCGCCTCGGTGGTGTTTCTACCGCCGACCATGATCGCCAGCATCTACGGGATGAACTTCCACGTGATGCCCGAACTCGACTGGAGCTTCGGCTATCCGATGGCGATCGGGCTGATGGCGCTATCAGGGATCTCGCCCTATCTCTACTTCAAGTATCGCGGCTGGCTGTAAGCCCGCCGCCCCAAGGAAAGTTTCGAATTCATGCGGTTGGACAGATTTCTCAGTGAAGCCACCGAGCTGACGCGCAGCCAGGCCAAGCGTGCCCTGCGTCAGCTGGAAGTCAGTGTCGATGGCGAGATCGTGCGCGACGCTTCGCGTCAGGTCTCGGATACCCAGGACGTTCGTTGGCAGGGAGCGCCGCTGGCGCGTGTCGGCTGGCGCTATCTGATGCTGCACAAGCCGGTCGGGGTAGAGTGCTCGCTGCGCCCGGCTCATTACCCCTCGGTGATGAGCCTGATCGAGATCGAGCAGATCGAGCGCTTGCACCCGGTAGGGCGACTGGATGTCGATACCTCGGGGCTTTTGCTGATCAGCGATGATGGCCAGTGGACCCATCGGGTGACCTCGCCCAATCGGGCCTGCGTCAAGCGCTACCGTGGCGAGATCGCCGAGGCGATGTCGGAGAGCGTCGCTGCCCAAGTGGCGCAGCAGTTCGAGAAGGGCATCACGCTGCAAGGTGAAGAGAAACCGACCCGACCGGCCACGTTCGAGCGGGTGGGCCCGCACGAAGTGCTGATCGGTGTCACCGAAGGGCGCTATCATCAGGTGCGGCGGATGATGACGGCGGTGGGTTATCCACTGACGTCGCTACATCGCGAAGCGATCGGCCCGCTCAGCCTCGATCCGATGCTCGAACCCGGTGAGTGCCGGCATTTGCGTCCGGAGGAGATCGCGGCCTTTTAGGCCGCATCTTCCTGCGTCGGCGGGCTCGGGTTATGCAGTTTATACCGTTATCTTGTCTGCCTGTTTTTCATCTCTTCATATGATTTCCGCGGCATACCGTTTTCACGTTAGTCGAGAGCGGCCGCGGCGATCAGGGCACGGGTGTAATCGCTGGTCGGGGCATCGAGCACCTGGGCACACTCGCCGCTCTCCACCACCTGACCCTCCTTGAGCACCAGGATCTGGTGCGCCACGGCGCGCACCACGGCGAGATCATGGCTGATGAACAGATAGCTGATGCCATGACGTGCCTGCACCTGGCGCAGTAGTTCGATCAGCTGTTTCTGCACGCTGCGGTCCAGCGCCGAGGTGGGCTCGTCCAGCACCAGTAGGCGCGGTTTGAGAATCAACGCCCGGGCGATGGCGATGCGCTGGCGCTGGCCGCCGGAGAATTCGTGCGGATAGCGCTGGGCACAGTCTGCCGGCAGATTGACCTCGGCCAGGGCCTCGACGACGCGTGTCGTCAGCGTGGCCTCATCCAGTTCCGGGTGATGGAAGCGCAGACCCTCGCTGATGATATCGGCGACCGGCATGCGCGGTGACAGCGAGCCGTAGGGGTCCTGGAACACGATCTGGAACTGCGGACGGCGTCGGCGCAGGGCGTTGCCCTTGAGGCGGTCGAGGCGTTCACCGTCGAATTCTATCTCGCCATGGGCAGGCAACAGCCGGATCAGGGCGGCGGCAAGCGTGCTCTTGCCCGAGCCGGATTCGCCCACCAGGCCCAGCGTCTCGCCCTGGCGCAGGCTGAGCGAGAGCGGTGCCAGGGCGACGAAGGCCGGCGGCCGCGGCCGCAGCAGGGGTTTCGGGCGCAGGAACTCGACCCCGAGGCGGCGCGCTGCCAGCAGCGTGGGGGCATTGGCGGGCGGCGCCGGTGCCGTGCCGGCGGGCGTGGCGTCGATCAGGGCGCGGGTATAGCCCGCCGCGGGCGCGTCGAATACCCGTGCCGTCGGGCCGCTCTCGACCACCTGGCCGCGATGCATGACCACCACCCGGTCGGCATGGCGGCGCACCAGATTCAGGTCGTGGCTGATCAGCAGGATGCCCATGCCGTGATCCCGACGCAGCTCGTCGAGCAAGGCGAGTATCTCTTGCTGCACGGTGACGTCGAGAGCGGTGGTCGGCTCGTCGGCGATCAACAGTTGCGGGTCGTTGGCGATGGCCATGGCGATCATCACGCGCTGACGTTGGCCACCGGAGAGCTGATGTGGGCGTGCCGCCAGGAGCTCCTCGACCCGCGGCAGGCGCACCTGTTCGAGCAGCTGGCGGCAGCGCCGTATGGCGCGCTCACCGCGCAGGCCCTGATGCAGTCGCAGGCTCTCGCGCAGCTGCTTGCCCACCGTGTGCAGCGGGTTGAGCGAGGTCATCGGCTCCTGAAACACGAAACCGATGCGCCCGCCGCGCAGGGCATTCCACTGCCGCGCGGTGAGGCGCGCCAGGTCTTCGCCGGCAAAATGCCGTCGCCCGCTGACCTCGCTGCCGGGCGGCAGCAGCCCCAGCGCGCCGAGGGCGCTGACCGACTTGCCAGAGCCGGACTCGCCGACAACGGCGACGGTTTCGCCCGGCGCCACCTCCAGATCGAGCCGGGTCACGGCCTGAAAACCGCCGACGCGAATCGCCAGAGCTTCGAGTGAGAGCAGTGGGGGATGGCTCATGGCAAGGCCCTCGCGCTATCGATTCTGTCGGGGCTGTCGGTAATAGCGCCGGGCATGGCGGTGGCGACGATATGCCGTGGATCGAAGGCGTCGCGCAAGCCCTCGCCGATGAATACCAGCAGCGACAGCATCACGCTGAGAGAGAGAAAAGCGGTGATGCCAAGCCACGGCGCCTGCAGATTGTTCTTGCCCTGGGCCACCAGCTCGCCCAGCGAGGGGGACCCGGGGGGCAGGCCGAAACCGAGAAAGTCCAGCGCGGTCAGGGTGGTGATGGCGCCGGTAAACAGAAACGGGATGAAGGTGAGGGTGGCGACCATGGCGTTGGGCAGCACGTGGCGCCACATGATCAGTCGCGAAGGCAGGCCCAGTGCCCGTGCCGCGCGCACGTACTCCAGGTTGCGCGCGCGCAGGAACTCGGCACGCACGATATCGACCAGCCCCAGCCACGAGAACAGCAGCATGATACCCAGCAGCCACCAGACGTTGGGCTCGACCAGGCTGGCGAGGATGATCAGCAGGAACAGCACCGGCAGACCCGACCAGATTTCGATCAGCCGCTGACCGAACAGGTCGACCTTGCCACCGTAGTAGCCCTGCACGCCACCGATCAGCACGCCGAGTACGATCGAGCCGACGGTCAGGGCGAGGGCAAAGGCGACCGAGAGGCGAAAGCCGTAGAGCACCCGAGCGAAGACATCGCGACCCTGGTCATCGGTGCCGAGCCAGTGGCGCAGGCTGGGCGGCGAAGGCACCGGACCCTGGATATCGCGATCCAGGGTCTGGTAGGAGAACGGCACCGGTGGCCATAGTGCCCAGCCGTGATGCTCGATCTGCTCGCGCACGAAGGGATCGCGATAGTCGGTGGTGGTGGGCAGAAAGCCGCCGAACTCGGTCTCCGGATAGTCCACCAGCAGCGGCACGTACCAGTGGCCCTGGTACTGCATCACCAGCGGTTTGTCGTTGGCGATCAGCTCGGCGCCCAGGCTCACCACGAACAGAAGGGTGAACAGCCATAGCGAGACGTATGCGCGACGGCTGGCGCGAAAGATCTGCAGCCGTCGGCGCGCGATGGGAGAGAGCCGCAAGCGGCGCTGGCGCGAAGCCTCGGCATTCACGGGTGGGGTCACGTCGCTCATCATGTCCCTCATCACGCCTCTCGGGTAGCGAAATCGATACGCGGATCCACCCAGACGTAGGTGAGATCCGAGATCAGCTTGAGCAGCAGGCCGATCAGGGTATACAGGTAGAGGGTGCCGAAGATCAGCGGATAATCGCGCTGCATCACAGCCTCGAAGCCCAGCAGCCCTAGGCCGTTTAGCGAGAAGATCACCTCGATCAGCAGCGAGCCGGTGAAGAAGATGCCGATCAGTGCCGACGGCATCCCGGCGATGATGATCAGCATGGCGTTGCGAAAGACGTGTCCGTAGAGCACGCGGCGCTCGGAGGCGCCCTTGGCACGAGCGGTGAGCACGTACTGCTTGTGGATCTCATCGAGGAAGCTGTTCTTGGTCAGCATGGTCAGGGTGGCGAAACTGCCGATCGCCGAGGCGGCCACCGGCAGCGTGATGTGCCAGAAGTAGTCCTGTACCTTGCCGAGCAGCGAGAGCTCGTCGAAATTGGCCGAGGTCAGCCCGCGCAGGGGGAACCAGTTCAGGTAGCTGCCGCCGGCAAAGAGCACGATCAGCAGGATTGCGAACAGGAAGCCAGGGATGGCGTAGCCAACGATCACCACCCCCGACGACCAGACGTCGAACGCGCTGCCGTGGCGCAGCGCTTTGCGAATCCCCAGCGGGATCGAGATCAGGTAGACCAGCAGCGTGGTCCATAGCCCTAGCGAGATCGACACCGGCAGGCGGTCGAGAATCAGATCGAGCACCGGTCGCCCGCGGAACAGGCTATCGCCGAGATCGAAGGTGGCGTAGTCGCGCAGCATCAGCGCGAAACGCTCCCAGGCCGGCTTGTCGAAGCCGAACTCCTGGGTCAACTGCTGGCGCAGCTGGTCATCGATCCCCGCTGCACGCATACCGCGCTGGCCGCCGACGCTGTCCCCGCCGCCGCCTTCCAGACCGGTGCTGGCGTTACTGCTCAAACCCTCGAAGCGCGCCATCATCTGGTCGATGGGGCCACCGGGGGCCGCCTGCACGATCACGAAATTGAGCAGCAGAATTCCCAGCAAGGTGGGGATCATCAGCAGCAGGCGACGCAGAGCATAGCTGGCCATGGAAACATTCACTCCTGCCCGCGCTGACGCGCGGTGATCGCCGGGGCGCGGTCCGGGTCGACCCACCACACGCTGAAATCCGGGGTATAGCGCGGGAACGGCTGCGGATAGCCGAACTTGTTCCACAGTGCCACCCGAGTGCCATCGAAGTTCCACTGCGGCACCACGTAGAAACCCCAGCGCAGTACCCGGTCGAGGGCGCGCGCGGCGGTGTCCAGCGCGCTGCGGCTGTCGGCGCGAATCAGATCGTCGACCAGCGCGTCGACCACCGGGTCGCTGACCCCGGCGAGATTGCGGCTCTGCGGCGTCTCGGCGTAGGCGCTGGTCCAGAAGTCACGCTGCTCGTTGCCCGGGTTGGCCGACTGCGGGTAGCTGCCGACGATCAGGTCGAACTGGAACTGGCGCAGCCGGCTCAGGTACTGGTTGACATCGACCACACGGATGCGGCTCTGGATGCCGAGCCGGGCCAGGTTGTGCACGAAGGGCTGGGTGATGCGCTCGAATTGGCTATCGTAGAGCAAGAACTCCAGCGTCAGCGGACGCCCGCTCTGGTGCTCGACCATGACCCCGTCGCGCACCTCATAGCCCGCCTCACGCAGTAGTCCGAGAGCCTGGCGCAAGCGTGGGCGCAGCCCCTGGGGCTGGTCGATCGGCAGCGGCTGGTCGAACACCGCCGCCGGGAGTTGATCGCGGTAGGGGGCCAGCAGCTTCAATTCAGCCGGGCCGGGCAGGCCGCTGGCGGCCATCTCGGAGTTCTGGAAATAGCTCTGGGTGCGGCGGTAGGCGCCATAGAAGATGTGCTGGTTGAGCCAGTCGAAATCGAAAGCCAGGTTGAGCGCGTGGCGCACGCGGGGGTCGGAGAGTGCCGGGCGGCGGGTATTGATGATATAGCCCTGCATGCCGGCGGGCTGCCCGTCGGGAACGATTACCCGGCGGATCGCACCGTCTGCCACCGCTGGGGTCGTAGGCGGTGGCCCAGTTCTTGGCGCTGCCTTCCAGGCGCAGATCGAGCGCGCCGGCAAGAAAGGCCTCCAGCGCCACCGACTGATCGCGGAAGTAGTCATAGACCAGGCGATCGATGTTGTAGCGACCGCGGTTGATCGGCAGATCGCGGCCCCAGTAGTCGTCGACCCGGCGATAGACGATACGCCTGCCGGGGTCGACATCGGCGATGGCGTAGGGGCCGGAGCCGAGCAGCTTGTCGAGGGTCGGGCGGGTGAAATCGCGCCCCTGCCAGTAGTGCTCGGGCAGCACCGGCAGCTGGCCCAGGATCAGCGGCAGTTCGCGGGAGTGGTTGTCGGGGAACTCGAAGCGCACGCGATACGTGTCGAGCGCGGTGACCGAGTCGACGGCGGCATAGTAGGCGCGATAGAAGGGCGAGCCCTTGTCGCGCAGCAGACGAAAGCTGAACACCACGTCGGCGGCGGTGACCGGGGTGCCGTCGTGGAAACGCGCCTCGGGGCGCAGGTCGAACTCGATCCAGTGGCGGTCGGGGTCGAGCCGCACTCCGGCGGCGAGCAGCCCGTACATGGAAGGGCTCATCGGCGCTGGAGGCCATCAGGGTGTCGTAGATCTGCTCGAGCCCGCTGGCGGGGGTGCCCTGGATGATGAACGGATTGGTCGAGTCGAAGCTGCCGCTGGCGGCGCGGCGCAGGGTGCCCCCCTTGGGAGCGTCGGGATTGGCGTAGGGCAGGTGATCGAAGTTCGCCGGCAGTGCCGGATCGTCGTAGAGCGCCAGCGCATGCACCGTGGGCACTTGGTCGAAGGCGTGGTGTCGGCGGTCGCGGCGCTTGCTGGCAACGCTGCCATCAGCGCCAGGATCATGCCCAAGGCCCAACCCGCTGCCGCTGTGCTCCCATGCGCGCTCCCGTGCTCATCGTGGTGGCCGTGCTTTATGCCTGAAATCCAATATGTTTTACGCAACGGACGAGCTCGCGTCGAGCGTTATGACGGCGCCAGCCGCGAGCCGTCTTCAGCGACTATTGCTGGCGATGGCCCGGGCGGGCACCGAGAGCGTCTGGCCAATGCGGATGGTGTTCCCGTGGAGCCCATTCTCGCGCCGAATGTCGCCGATGCTGGTGGCAAAATGTGCGGCAATACCGGACAACGTATCGCCACGCTTGACCACATAGCGGTCGAGCACAGTGCGCTCGGATGCCGGCAGGTTGGCGAGATTGGCCAGGAAGCGCTTTTTGGCCGCCACCGGCACCAGAATGCTGGCATCCTCGCGTGGCCGGGTCGAGGCGCGCTTGAAGCCGGGGTTGAGCTCGCGCAGGGTGTGCGAATCGACCCCCGACAGCTCGGCGGCCAGCGAGAGCGTCAGCGGACCGTCGGTGGCTACCTTGACGAACGGCGTGCGGTCGGGGATCGACGGCAGCGCGACATCGCAGTCTGAGGCTTGTCGATCACCTCCGCCAGTGCCAGCAGCCGCGGGATGTAATTCATGGTCTCGTTCGGCAGGCGCAGGTGCCAATAGTCGATCGGCTCGCCGCGGTTGGCGGCGGCGTCGCGTGCCGCGTTGACGGTGCCGGCGCCGGCGTTGTAAGCGGCCAGTGCCAGTAGCAGATCGCCGCCATACCAGCGGTCGGCAAGCTGCCGCAGATAGCGCATGGCGGCATCGGTGGCGGCAACCACGTCGCGCCGGCCGTCGTACCAGGCGGTACGCGACAGCCCCATGGCATCGCCGGTGGCGGGCATGAACTGCCACAGCCCGGTGGCCCCGCCGGGATTGGTGGCGGTCGGGTCGTAGCCGCTCTCGATGAACGGCAGCAGGGCGATCTCGGTGGGCAGGTGATTGGCGGTGAGTCGCTGGGTGACCCAGTGCAGCCAGGGACGGGCCTGCTCGGCGATCAGCTCGACGTGGTGCGGATGCTCACGGTACCACTCGAGCCAGTGGGCGACACGCGGGTTATCGGTCTCGTGGGAGAGCGCGAAGCCGCGGCGCAGAGTGTCCCAGGCATCGGCCGAGTGTCTTTCGGTCAGGCGCAGTGCCGACCAGAAGGTGGCTGGGCGTGGCTGGGCGGACTGACGCTGACCGGCGTCGTCCCAGGCCACCGCCGGCAGCGCCGAGCAGAGTAGACTGCCGGCGAGGCCGATGACCAGATAGCGGCGTCGTCGAGCGGGCATTCATGCAGCAGACATCCTTGGGTGTAAATCGCCGCCCGCGACGCCGGTCGAGGCGCCGTATCGGCGAGCAACGTTCAAAAACGATCTTTCCAGCCACGCAGTGTGGCAAAGGCCTCTGCTGCGCTGGCACTGGCGCCTTGCTCGCTCAGCGTCTGTTGCAGAGAAGGCTGGTCGAGGCGCAGGAACGGATTGATCTGGCGTTCGCGGCCCAGCGTGGTGGGTAGCGTCGGCCGCTCTAGCCGGCGCGCCTGTTCGCACTCCTGGCGATAGGCGTCGCGGGCAGCATTGTCGGGCTCGGCGGCGCTGGCGAAGGCGAGATTGGCCAGGGTGTACTCATGCGCCGGGAATACCAGGGTGTCGTCCGGCAGGGCGTCGAACTTGGCCAGGGAGTGGCGCATCTGCTCCGGTGAGCCCTCGAACAGACGGCCGCAGCCAGCGGAGAACAGGGTGTCGCCGGCGAACAGCAGCCCCGGCGTACCGGGTGCATAGAAGGCGATATGGTCGAGGGTGTGTCCGGGAACGCTCGAGACCTCGAAGCGGCGTCCCAGCACGCGGCACTCGTCACCCTCGCCGAGACGCTGATCGATACCTTCGATACGCGGATTCTCGGGGCCGTAGACCTGCGGTGCATAGCGTTCGATCAGCTCGCGCAGACCGCCGGTGTGATCATGATGGTGATGGGTGATCAATACGCTCTCGAGGCGCAGCTGTTCGCGCTCGAGCCATTCGATCACCGGCGCCGCGTCTCCTGGATCGACCACGGCAACGGCATCGGTGGTGTCCTGACGCAGGAGCCAGATATAGTTGTCATCCAGCGCGGGAATCGGCTTCACGCTCAGCATGTGTCATCCTCTTGCGACGAGGGAGCGGGCGTCAACGATGCTGTCGTCGACGGCAAAGACCTCGGATTGAAGGCTTCGTCGATGGGGCAATGCCAGGGGACTCGATCCGATCGACCTCGCTGAGACCCGAATCGACCCGGCCGGTTCCACCGCATGCGGCCTTCGGCTGCGCCGAGAATGGCGCCGCACACCGCTCAAAAAGCGATAACCTTGGGGAGTTAAGGCGCCCGTGTCAATCACGTCTACGCAGCAACGGCTCGCCGAAGCGGTCCGGCGCGGCCGCCAATTCTGGGAGTCCGGGCCCGGCGACGCGCTGTGGCGCGCCGAGCGTGCCTGTCTCGGCCCCCATTGCGAGCATCACCATGGCGTGCTTAGTCTCCAGCTCGGGATGGCGCCACTGATCAGTGACATGAGCCCGATCCGCCACGCACTGGAGTGGGCGCCCATCGCAGCGCTGGCGCGTCAGCCCAATACCCTGATCTGCGCCCCGGAGCGCCTGCCGCTGGCTGATGACAGCCTCGACCTGACCGTGGTCCATCACCTGCTCGAGGCGGTCGAGCGCCCCCATCAGGTACTCCAGGAGGCCGCCCGAGTGACCCGCGCCGATGGCCGGCTGGTGGTCTTCGGCTGGCACCCCTATGCCCCGACCGGAGGCGCCCCGCGTCGGCACCAGCCGCCGTGGCAGCGGGCCTGGCGTACGCCCCGGCGGCTGCGCGACTGGCTCGAGTTTGTCGACTTCGAGATCGAGCGAGTAGACTACTGCGGCTTCCGGCTGCCCTGGCGTTCGGCACGCAACCGGCGGCTGGAGACCTTCGGCCGGCGCGCTACAACGTGCCGCTGGGGCAGGCCTATATGCTGATCGCCCGGCGCCGGGCGCTGCCGGTGCAGCCGATCGCGCTGCGCGAGCCCACCCTGATGGGGGCCAAGTCCGGTGCCTGGCTGGGATTGGCGCGGCATCATCCGCAGGCGCCGACGCGGGGCGTCGCTGGGGGCCATGGTTCCCTCTCGGCGCAACCGCTGCAAGATGCCCCCGTGCGACGTCTGGAGACGCCGCACGGCGCTTGACCCCAGGATGCCGGGGCGCTGCCAGGCGCTGACACCCGACCGCCCGATGCCGTTGGTACGGTCGAACTCCCCATCGATGCTGCTGCCGATGGACCCATACGCCAGAGAATTCACGTTTTGCCAGCTTCTTCTTCATCTGCCTCCACCGCTGACGCCACGTCCCAGGGCAATTTGCCTCAGGTCACCATCTACACCGACGGTGGTTGCCGCGGTAACCCCGGACCCGGCGGCTGGGGGGCACTGCTGGTCTCGGGTCAGCACCAGAAGTCACTCAAGGGCGGCGAGCGGCATACCACCAACAATCGCATGGAGCTGATGGCGGCGATCCAGGCGCTGCGAGCCCTCGACCGCCCTTGTCAGGTGGCGCTGTGGACCGATTCCCAGTATCTACGCAAGGGGATCACCGAGTGGATCCACGGCTGGCAGAAGCGTGGTTGGAAGACCGCCTCGAAAGAGCCGGTAAAGAATGCCGAGCTGTGGCGTGAGCTGCTGGCGGAGACCCAGCGGCACCGCATCGAGTGGCACTGGGTCAAGGGCCACAGCGGCCATGCCGGCAACGAGACGGCCGATCGTCTGGCCAACGAGGCGATCGATGCGGTGATCGCCGGCGACTGACGTGCGCCAACCCAGGCCCCCGGCGTGTGGGCGCCGGAGCTATTGCAGATCGAGTGTTTGAGAGTTGAGGAGAGCCGCATGCGCCAAATCGTCATGGATACGGAAACCACCGGGATCGACCCGCGCGAGGGGCACCGGATCATCGAGATCGGTGGGATCGAGCTGATCAACCGCCGCTTCACCGGCCGTACCTATCATCAGTACGTCAACCCCGAGCGCCACATCGAGGCCGAGGCGATCGAGATCCACGGGATCACCAATGAGCGGGTGGCCAACGAGCCGGTGTTCGCGCAGATTGCCGACGAACTGTGGGAATTCATGCGTGGCGCCCAGCTGGTGATCCACAACGCGCCGTTCGACGTCGGCTTCTTCGACCACGAGTTCCGCCTGCTCAAGGCCGCGCGTGGCGAGCCGGTGCTGGGGCCGGTGGCCGAACACTGCAGCGTGCTCGACACCCTCAAGATGGCGCGGCAGATGCACCCGGGCAGCGCAACAGCCTGGATGCGTTGTGCAAGCGCTACGATATCGACAACGGCCAGCGTGTGCTCCACGGCGCGTTGCTCGACTCCGAGATCCTGGCCGAGGTCTACCTCGCCATGACCGGCGGCCAGACGGCTTTGTCGCTGGCCGGTAGCGAAGAGAGCGAAAGTCGTGACGAGAGCGGTGCCGAGACGCATCTCCAGCTCGATCGGGCGGCCACGCCGCTGGTCGTGGCGCAGCCCAGCGAGGCCGAGTGGGAGGCGCATCGCCAGCGTCTGGCGCAGATCCGTCAAGCCGCCGGCCAATGTCGCTGGGATGCGCTGGACGGTGATGGAGCCGCCTCCTGATGCTGCGTCGCGAGCTGCCTCCCGCGGACGTGCGACGGGGCTGGCTTCTCCGCATGAACGCTCAGGGCGTGGCGCCGAGCAGCGACGGTCAGGGCGTGCTCGAACGCGACGCGGCCTGGCCGCCGCAAGCGCTGCGCCTTGGCTTCTGGCACGACGAGCCGGTGGCGCTATCGATCGAGACCGGCGGCGAGACGTGGCCCGCGGCGCGCGAGTGGTTGGCGCAGATATCGCCGGCCGAGAGCGAACTGCTGGCGACTGCGCTGCAGGTCAGCCATTGGGAGCGCGACCACCGTTTCTGTGGGCGCTGTGGTCATCCGACTCAGCGTCTGGCGCATGAGTTTGCGATGACCTGCGAGCAGTGCGGCCTGCGTGCCTATCCGCGTATCTCGCCCTGTATCATCACCCTGGTCACCTTCGGCCGCGACATGCTGCTGGCGCGTAGCCCGCGCTTTCCGCCGCGGCGTTACTCGACCCTGGCGGGCTTCATCGAGCCTGGCGAGGCGGTGGAGGCGGCAGTACGCCGCGAGGTGATGGAGGAGGTTGGCGTCGAGGTGGGGGGGTCAGTTTCTTCAAGAGCCAGTCATGGCCTTTCCCGCACTCGCTGATGATGGGCTTCTTCGCCGAGGCGACCAGCCGGCGCATTCGCATCGACGGCCAGGAAATTGCCGATGCGGCCTGGTTCACGCCGGAGCGCCCGCCGGAGCTGCCGCCCAGCTACTCGATCTCGCGCCAGTTGATCGAGACCCACCGGCGCGCAGTAGCGATCCGCTGAGGCCCGTTTAGTCGTTGCGTTTGCCGAACAGCTTGGGCAGCCGCGCAGCCAGACCGATGTCGCCCTTGACCTTGACCCGGCCACCGAGCAGCGCCTGCATGGCATTGAGCTCTTTCTTGATCAGGGCCACGAGGGTGGCGGTGTCACTCTCGATGGTCACATCGGGGGCTGTGTGATGACCGGTGTGAACGCTGAGGCTGCCACCTTCGATCACCAAGTGATGATCGTCGGCGTCGTGCAGCAGAAACTGATAGGTCGCGTTGAGATCGCCCGCGGCCGCGGGGTCGAAGCGGTGTTGCAGCTTGGTGATCAGCTGGTCGTCATCCATGATGGCCCTCCATTGGCTTTAGGATAAGCAAACCACTGCGCCTGTCGTTATGCAAGTTACGGTTTCTCAAGCCGATTCTTGGCCGCTCGTGGAGGGTATCGAGGTGTGCCAGGCGTGAAGGGCCGTTGTCCACGGTGTGAGTCGATAGGTTATGAGTCAGTGATAAATCATATAAGGAGTGAGACGTGATCGGATGGCTGGCGGAGTACGCGATGTTCCTGGCCAAGACGGCGACACTCGTCGTCGCATTGGCGCTGGTCCTGGCCCTGGTGGCGCACGGCCGACGCCGCGGCGGTGGCGATAGCGGTGGCAAGCTACGGGTGACCTCACTGAATGCGCGATTCTCTGGGCGTCAGCGCCAGCTGCAGCTGGCGGCGACGCCTAAGTCGGGGCGGCGCCAACTGGCCAAGCGATTCAAGCGTGAAGAGAAGAAGGCGTCTAAGGCGGCGGTGGGTGAGCGGGTTTGGGTGCTGGATTTCGAGGGCGACCTCAAGGCTTCGGCGACGCCGGCGCTGTCCGAATTGGTGTCGTTGCTGATCACGCAGCTCGAATCGGGTGACGAAGTGGTGCTGCGGCTGACCTCGGGGGCGGGTTGGTCCACAGCTACGGCCTCGCGGCGGCACAGCTCGACCGCCTGCGTGACGCTGGCGCGCGGCTCACGGTATGCGTGGACAAGGTCGCGGCCAGCGGCGGTTACATGATGGCGTGCTGTGCCCATCATCTGGTCGCGGCGCCCTTTGCGGTGATCGGGTCGATCGGGGTAGTGGCGCAGATTCCCAACGTGCACCGGCTGCTCAAGAAGCATGACGTCGATGTCGAACTGCTGACCGCAGGGCGCTACAAGCGCACCTTGACCGTGCTGGGTGAGAACAGTGAGGAGGGCAGGGCCAAGTTTCTCGAGGATCTGCAGTCGACCCACGATCTGTTCAAGCAGTATGTGGGCGAGCGCCGCCCGCAGCTCGACCTCGAGCAGGTGGCGACCGGGGAGATCTGGTACGGTAGCGAAGCGCAGTCTCAGGGACTGGTCGATGCCGTCGGTACCAGTGATGCCTACCTGCTGGGGAAGCTCTCCAGCCAGGCGCGGGTCCTGCACGTCTCGCTGACGAGTCGCCGCGGTCTCGTCGGCCGTCTGGCCAAGGGCGCCGAAGCGGGAGTGGAGCGGACGCTGGATCGGGTGCTGGAGCGGCTAGGCCGTCTGAGCTGGGAGCGTCATTAGACCCCGGCGCTAACATACCGCCTGCCCGCAGGGGAGTCGGTCCAGGCTCGGCCGCCTTTCAGACAGGCCCCAGATGCTCCCCCGGCGTGCCCGGGGGCAGGAGGAGGCGCGGCGGGTGGGGCCGCCGCCCCGGCCTGCCCACTTCTGGCACGTGCCGGGTGCGCCTAGCCCAGATCTAGATTGGCGAGGGTGGCGATCAGTTGCCCGGCGGTATCGCCGTTGAGCGAATAGTAGATGATCTGAGAGCTTCGCCGTGTCGTGACCAGTCTCTCTTGACGCAGCACGGCGAGATGCTGTGACAACGCCGATTGGCTAAGCGCCATCTGCTGGTTGATCTGGGTCACCGAGCGCTCACCGCTCATCAGTAGGCACAAAATACGTAGCCGGCTCTCGTTGGCCATGGCCTTCAGGGTCGCGGTGGCTGGCCCGAACTGAGTTTCCGAAAGTGTCTGTTTCCGTCATAGTGAAGTCCGCATTCGCAGGGCCGGCGCTGAACAATCTGTTACATCCCTTTCTTATATTACCCTTTGTAACGTTAAGTTACAAAGTCTTTTTGGTGGTCCATCTGGTCTGCTATCGAGAGGGTGCTTATAATGCGCCCCCGCCGTGCCCGCCCGAAGTCACGACAGGCGGGAACGATGTCACTGAGGGTTCCCTTACCCCTCGGCCGACCGGCAGACGAAAAAGGTTCTTTCATGCTCAAGCTCGACGAGAGTCAGATTCGCCAGGCGCTTTTGTGGCTGGTCTCTTTTCATGTGGCGGTGATCACCGCCAGCAACTATCTGGTGCAGCTACCGTTCACGCTGTGGGGGCTGCATACCACCTGGGGAGCATGCTTCCCGTTTCATCTTCCTGGCTACGGACTTACCGTGCGGCTGTTCGGCAAATCGGCCGCGCGGCGCATCATCGCCGGGGTGATGGTGCCGGCACTGATGGTGTCCTATGCGGTATCGGCTGTTCCAGCAGGGCCGCTTCCAGGGCTTCGAGGCGCTGGGACAGTGGAACCTGTTCGTCGGCGCATCGCCCTGGCACAGCTTCATGGCCGATGTGCTCGGCCAAGCTGCTCGACATCCATGTCTTCGATCGCCTGCGCCGCCTGCGCGCCTGGGTGGGTGGCGCCGACGCTCTCGACCATCCGGCATCTGGCCGATACCTTCGCGTTCTTTGCGATCGCCTTCTGGCACGGCCCCGACCCTTCATGCGTGAACACTGGGTCGATATCGCCTGGTTCGACTACGCGGTGTGAAGCTGACCATCAGCTGCTGTTCTTCCTGCCGCTCTATGGGGTTCTGCTGGCCTGGTTGGGACGGGTGGTGCTGAGTGGCCATGATGAGACACTGCCAGGCCTGCCACGGCGCTGAGGCTCGTAGCTAACAGACCGGGGCTCGGTCTGCCTGGCGCTCTGTTATTCTCGCTACTCATGCCGAGACAACGCCAGGCCGGTCGTCGCAAGGCAGGCCGAAAGACGAGTCAGCGATCGAAAGCCAGCGAGTAGTGGAAAGCCAGTGAGTGTAAGAAAAAGAGAGGAGAGCCAGATTGCAACTGCATTCTATCGATACCGGCGTCGTCGATGCCGATGATGCGGCGCGCCCTCTTGTCGTGCTGCATGGCCTGTTCGGAAGCGCCGACAACTGGCGCTCTCATATCAAGCAGTGGCAGCAGGCGCGCCGAGTGGTGGCGCTCGATCTGCGCAATCACGGACGTTCGCCGCATGCGTCGGGAATGCGCTACGCGCAGATGGCAGCAGATGTCGCTGAGTCACTCGACGCGCTCGAGATCGAACAGTTCGATCTGCTGGGGCATTCGATGGGTGGCAAAGTGGCGATCACCCTGGCCCGGCAGCAGCCCCGAGCGGTGGCCAGCCTGATCGTCGCCGACATCGCCCCGGTGCCCTATGAGCATGGTCACGACGAGATCTTTGCCGCCATGCGTCGGGTTGTCGAGGGTCAGCCCGAATCGCGCCGAGAGGCCGATGCGCTGAGCTGAAAGCGTGGATGTCGCAGCCACGCGCCAGTTCCTGGCCACCAATCTGGTACGCGACGACGCCGGGATCCTGCGCTGGCGGGTGGGGCTCGACGAGATCGCCGACGGCTATGCGGACATCATTGCCGCGCCGGACGGCGAGGGCGCCTATCCTGGGCCAGCGCTGCTGCTGCGCGGTGGTGATTCTCCTATGTGCGTGACGCTCACCGAGAAGCGGTGGCGGCAGTGATGCCCGAGGCGACCTGGCAGACGCTGGAAGGCGCGGGGCACTGGCTCCATGCCGAGCAGCCGGAAGCGTTCCAGCAGGCGCTGTCGCGCTTTTTCGCCTCTCTCTGAGTCGCCCCTATCCGAGAGTCGAACCGCCACCGTTGAGCCCTGGACCGCCACTGTCTGCTTCGTCGCTGACGTGGACGCGGCGGTGCTCCATTCGGTGGCGCTCAATCGGTGCCGTCCGTCTCGCCTTAGTCGATTACCTCTCCCTCCACGGGAATGACGTCGAGATTGTCGGGGTGGGCGGCGAGGAAGCGGTTGAGAATCCGGTAGGTGTCGATATCGAAACCGCGGTTGTCGGGTAGTACCTCGAGCTGGTTGAGATCGCTGACGCTGCCTTGGTAGTGCCAGTGGTCGACCACGTGCAGCCCGACATCGCCGCTGTCACTGCGTTCACGAAACGCCACCCGGCCCGGCCATGGCCAGTTCTCGATCCGCAGCCGTTCCATCGCCGCCTTGGCCCGTCGAGCATGGCTCTCCAGACTCTCTTCGCCGCAGCAGGCACCGCGACAGCGTCCCAGCTGATAGCCGAAACAGCGCCCGCGCCCCGTCTCCAGCCCCAGCACTCGCAAGCACAGCCCCGTCTCGGTGGCGATGTCCTTGAGCGTGGTGCGGGCCGTATGGCGATTACGGAACAGGCCGTAGAAGCGCGAGCGTGCGGTGACCACCACTGGCCATCGCTCAGTTCGGGGCGCGCTTCACCCTCCGGCCAGTCCCAGCTGATCAGCCGGACCCGGCGACGCAGCTGGCGATTGTAGAGCGGCACCCAGCGCTTGATCAGGTCGGCTTCGAGCAGCTGCGCGCCGAGGTCACCGCTGGTCAGAATCCAGGCGATGCGCTGGGTCTGCTCGAGCATATGGCGGTGACGCCCGGAAGCGGGATCGCGCAGGTGGGTACGTACGCGTGTGCGGATGTCGAGACTCTTGCCCACGTAGAGCGGCAGGTCGTTGTGACCGAAGAAGACGTAGACGCCAGTGCGCGACGGCAGGGCATCGAGGGTATCGATGCCAGTGCTGGGCAGCGACTCGGCGGGATCGCGGCGAGGGTCGTAGAGGGGCATGGGGGAGCTCATGCTCCCCACCTTAGCTGATTCTGTTCACCTTGGCCGGTGCCGTTCGCCTCGTCCGGCCGTGCGTCAGGGCGCGTTGAGATCGACCGCCAGGCGCGAGATCGGGCTCTGGCTCTTGATCTGACCACGCTCGAGCAGGAAGGCCTCGAAGTCGCGGTAGCGCTTGACGTCCAGCGCCGCCGGGCGCAGGGCGAAACGCGGCAGGGTGGCGTTCCATGCCGCTTTGTTGAGCGGGGTATCCAGCGTCGGGTCGTAGGCGATGAAGCGCTGCCAGCCCTCATCCGGATGATTGATGATCCAGGCGGTGGCTTCGCCGATTGCATCCATGAAGCGGCGATAGGCGTCGCGGTGCTGATTCAGGTGTCGCGGTTGGCGACAAAGATCAGCTCGTCATAGGTGGGGACGCCTTCCTCCTCGATATAGAACGGTTTGCCCTCAACCCCTTCCTGCTTCATCTGTGCCAGCTCGAAGTTGCGGAAGGCCCCGGTGACCGCGTCTACCTTCTGGCTGATCAGCGCCGGCGTCAGTGAGAAGTTGACGTTGACCATCTCGACGTCGTCCAGGGTCAGCCCGTGGTGCTCGAGCATCGCTGCCAGCAGCACTTCCTCGACCCCGCCCACCGAATAACCGATCTTCTTGCCGGCGAGCTGGGAGAGATCGTCGATACCGCTGTCGGCGCGCACCAGCAGGGCGTTGAGCGGGGTCGCGATCAGCGTGCCGATGCGCACCACCGGCAGTCCTTGATCGACCTGCAGATGTAGCTGCGGCTGATAGCTTAGCGCCAGGTCGATGCGCCCTGCGGCGACCAGTTTGGGCGGCACGCTGGGGTCCGCCGGTGACTGAATGTCGACGTCCAGCCCGCGCTTGGCGAACAGCCCACGCTGCTTGGCCACCAGGATCGGGGCATGTACCGGGTTGGGATACCAGTCGAGCATCACGCTCAGCGGAATCATCTTGGGGGGCACCAACGCGTCGTCATCGGCCTGGGCGTGAAGCGGCAGCAGCGTAGCCAGCATCAGCAGGATCAGGCCGAGCAGCGCCGGGCGGCGCGGTCCGAGCGTGGCAGGGATGGTTCGAGATAGCGTGGGCATACGCAGGTTCCCTCTGGGTGTGGTTATTGTCGGCGTGTGATCGCATGGTTTCGGGGCGGGTTTCACACGCTGGCCTCCAGGCGATCGCGGTGCCAGGGCATAGCCGCGCGGATCGCGGCGTCGACGCCGAAATAGAGCGCCAGTGCGAAGGCCACCAGGACCACCAGGGCCGCGAACATCACATCGATCTGCAGGCGGGCGTTGGCGTTGAGCATCAGATAGCCTAAGCCCTGGCTGGCGCCGACCCATTCCCCGATCACCGCGCCGATCGGTGCCGCGCTGGCGGCCATGCGCAGCCCCGAGGCGAGTGACGGCAGCGCCGCCGGCAGCTGAACCCGCAGCAGCGTCTGACGGCGTGACAGACCGAAGGTGGTGGCCAGGTCGAGCCACCCCTGCGGAGTCTGGCGCAGGCCGTCGTAGCCAGTGGAGGCGACCGGAAAATAGATGATCAGCATGGCCATCAGGATCTTGGGCCACAGCCCATAGCCGAGCCACAGCATCAGGATCGGCGCCAGCGCGAACAGCGGTATCGCCTGGCTGATCAGCAGCAGTGGCAGCAGGGTGCGCCGCAGCGGCCGGAAGCGTGCCAGTAATAGCGCCGTGGCCAGCCCCAACAGCACGCCGCCGATGAAGCCGCCGAGGATTTCGGTCGCGGTGACCATGGCGTGATGGGCCAGCAGCGCGCGCTGTTCGAGCAGCGCCCGCGCCACCGCCAGCGGCGATGGCAGAATGTAACGCGGGACCCCGGTGAGGCTAACGACAGCCTGCCAGGCGGCAAGTAGCAGCGCCAGCGCCAGTAGCGCCCGCGCCGGGCCATGAAGTTGACGCGGCAGACCGGGTCGGACTCTCTGGATCGACGTCGATTCAGACATGCGCCGGCTCCCGCAAAAGCGCCACCAGCTCGGCTTGATGCGCCAGCAGCTGCGGATCATCCAGCGCCCGCGGCCGTTGGCCGGTCGGCGCCGCCAGCGGACCGCCTGGGCCGGCTCGCCCTGCAACACCAGCAGCCGGTCGAGCCGCAGCGCCTCCAGCGGGTCATGGGTGACCATGATCACGGTGCGTGTGGCGAGCAGCTCGCTGGCCAAGTCATGAAGTTCGAGCCGGGTAATGGCGTCGACCGCGGAGAACGGCTCATCCATCAGCACTACCCCGGCATCCTCGTACAGCGTGCGTGCCAGCGCCACACGCTGGCGCTGGCCGCCGGAGAGTGCCGCCGCCAGGCATCCGCCTTGTCCGCCAGGCCCACACGGGCGAGCAGCGCCTGCGCGCGCTCACGCGCCTCCGGGGCTGTCGGTCCCGCCCGCCGGCCGCGCCACTGGGTGCAGCATTACGTTGCCGATGACCCGCAGCCACGGCACCAGCAGATCCTGCTGCGACATCCACGCCAGGCGCCCCCGCAACGGCTGGCCGTCGCTGGTCGTGCACTCGATGTGATGGCGGTCGGGCAGGGTGAGGCCGGCAATCATGCGTAATAGCGAACTCTTGCCGCAGCCGCTGCGCCCGAGCAGGCAGGTCCAGCTGCCAGCGTCGAATTCGACGGCGAGATCGTGGAACAATGGCCGGGCGCCGAAGGTGAGCGAGGCGCGGCGAATGTCCAGCCCGGGTGGTGACATGACCACTCCCATGACGGGGGGCTGCAACGGCGGGGGCATCATGCGCGGGCAGGCTGGCCTTTCCTCCGCCGGTGCTAACCGGTTCAGGTTCCAGGGTTGTGCGCTGCACTCTCAGCCCGTCCGGCGGGCACCCCTATCCAGTGAGCGCCGATTGTACGCCGCCCGAAAGCCGCTGCCCACCTTCGGCCCGATGCACCGAACTCGAGAGGAGTCGTGATCTTGTCAGATGTCCTGCCCATGGCCGACGCCGAACTGACGCGCCGGGTGTCGCTCTACGCTGGGGTGGCGTTGACGCCGCTGCTGCTACGCTTTGCCGACAGCGCCAACTGGCTGTGGCGCAGTGAGGAACTCTCGCCAAGCTCTACAAGCTGGCTCGTACCCATGCCGACGACGACCCGTTCTGGCACGGCATGCGTGAGCTGTTCGGTGTCGACCGCTGGCGCCATGCCATGAGCTGCCGGCGCTGGCAGGCTCGCTGCCGCAGCATCTGCCGCTGGCGCCGTTGCCGTTGACCTGGCTGGGACGGCTCCAAGGCGCGCCGCTGTGGAGCCTGCCCTGGCGTCAGGCGTCGGTAGCGCGGATGGATGCCGCCTCGCGGCCAGTTGGGGCGGCAGCTGCGGCGACTCCACCATGACTCGCTGCCGGGGTGGGGGCATCCGGCGAGCGGCGTTTATGCGCTCGACGCTTGGCCGCGGGCGGCGCGCCTTCGTTGCCAGCCGCGGCGCTCTCGACGCCGTGGCGCTGGCCAGTCTGGCCTGGCCGCTGCCGAGCCGCGCGGTCTGGAGCCTGCCCGATCTGCGCCCCGATCAGTTCCTGCTCGGCGGGCTGGATGACTACTGGGCCGATTGGGAGGCGCTGGTATGGGCGCCACTGGAGTTCGACCTGTGCCTGCTCGAGCTGATGCTCGAGAACGCAGCGCAGCGCGAGGCCTTCGTCGAGGCATACGGCGCCGAGCATTTACCGTCGCTCGACCTTCATCGAGCCGGCATGCGCGCAGTCATTCTGGCCCTCGGCGTGCTGGGGCCTCGGAGCACGCCACTACGGGAATATCCCTATTGGCTCTAGGCATATGAAAAAGATAAAAAAATCGGCGTGCGTCCCGGCGCAATCGGGTAGCGACATGGCATACTGAATCTTTGGGAACGGATACCGACGATAGTCTCGTGGACTCGATCAATAGCTTGTTTCTCGTTTGCGGCGCGCTGATCGCGCTGAGCATCCTCGCCAGCCGGGTCTCCTCGCGGATCGGCGTGCCGCTGCTGGTACTCTTCCTCGGGCTGGGCATGCTCGCGGGCGAGGAGGGCGTGCTCGGCCAGTTCGATGATTACTCGCAAGCCTTCTTGATCGGCCACCTGGCGCTCGCCATGATCCTGCTGGACGGCGGCCTGCGCACCCGCTTCCAGACCTTCCGCGTGGGGCTCAAGCCGGCGCTGTCGCTGGCCACCATCGGCGTCTTTCTCACCAGCGGTATCGTCGGCCTGCTGGCGATGTGGCTGCTCGATCTCAGCCTTATCGAAGGCCTACTCGTTGGGGCCATCGTCGGTTCCACCGACGCCGCGGCGGTCTTCTCGATGCTCAAGGGGCAGGGCGTCAATCTCAACGAGCGTGTCGGTGCCACCCTGGAGATCGAGTCGGGTACCAACGACCCGATGGCGATCTTTCTCACCATCACCCCTGGCGGAGATGCTCACCGGTGGCGTGGGCGGACTGAGCGACACGCTGATGCGCTTCGTGCTGCAGTTCGGCGTAGGGCTGGCGATCGGCCTTGGCGGTGGCTGGATCTCGGCCAAGATGCTGCGCTGGCTCGATCTGGCGCCGGGGCTCTACTCGCTGCTCGCCCTGGCGCTGGGGTTCTGTATCTTTGGCGCTACCAGCGCCATCGGCGGTAGCGGCTTCCTCGCGATCTACCTCACCGGGCTGATGATCGGCAATCAGCCCGGGCGCCACCTGACTCACATCCTGCCGGTCCACGACGGTCTGGCGTGGCTGAGTCAGATCGGACTGTTCCTGGTGCTGGGCATGCTGGTCACCCCGTCCGAGATGATCGACTACGCCGTGCCCAGCGTGATCCTGGGGGTGGCGCTAATCCTGGTGGCGCGCCCGCTGGCGGTGCTTGCCTCGCTGCTGCCGTTTTTCAATTTCCGCTGGCGCGAGCTGTGCTTCATCTCATGGGTCGGGCTACGCGGCGCGGTGCCCATCGTGCTGGCGATCTTCCCGGTGATCAGCGGCGTCGAGAACTCGGCGCTCTACTTCAACGTGGCCTTCTTCGTGGTTCTGATCTCACTGCTGCTGCAGGGGTCGACCCTGGCGCGCTTCGCCCACTGGATGCGCGTAGCGCTGCCCGAGAGCACCACGCCCGACCGCCGCGGCCAGCTCGGCGTACTGCCCGAGAACGACTACGAGATGTTCGTCTACAAGGTCGAGAACGAGTCGCTCGACGACGTGCCCATTCGCCTGTTGCGGCTACCCTCGGGCACCTTGATCTCGGCCATCTTTCGCCAGCACGCCATGCTCCATCCCAAGGGCAGCACCCGGCTGCGGTTGGAGGACGTGATCTGCCTGATCGGGCGCACCGGCGATCTGCCCTCGCTAAACCGCCTTTTCAATGGGGAGTCCAAGCTGAAGCGCGAGCGCGCCTTCTTCGGCACCTTCTCGCTCGACGGCGAAGCGCTGATGCAGGACGTGGCCAATGCCTACGGTCTCACCCTCAGTCCGGGGGAGCAGGAGATGACGCTAGGCGAGTTCGTGGCGCTACGCGTCGGTGGCCATCCGGTGGTGGGCGACGACGTCGACTGGCATGGTTTCCACTGGGTGGTCAGCGAGATGGAAGGCAACCGGGTGACGCGAGTCGGTCTCAGGCTCTATCACTGACAGCCAGCCTGTGTCGGCAAGCCCAGCTCGCTTGAGAACCAATGCCTCTCGAAAACCAGAGCCCCTCGATAACCACAGCCTCTCTAAAACCGAGCTATCGCGGAAGGACCGGCAGACAAAGACCCGGGCAGGAGATGGCCCGGGTTCGAGTGGGAAGCGCTTATGGCGAAAAGTGCTTACTGAAACGAGTACTTACTGAAAGAAGTGTTGGTTGAACGAACCAAGGAGTGGCGGCGGTCTACTCGACCTCGGCATCCAGCGACGGGCGGCTCAGCTGCTTGCCGGTCTCGCGCTCGATCATGCCGTTCATACGCGCGGCGCGGTGCTGGGCCTGCGACTCCTCGTCGAAATAGCCAAGGCTACCGCCGGTATCGCCGTCGAAGACTTCGTAGCAGACCTGATTGTGGCTGCCCGGCTTGAGGGTCTTTCGCACTTCGATGAAAGGCTCGGCCATGCTGGAATCCTCGCGCAAGAGATGAACGTTGAGCGTAGCTCACTCGATGCCGCTGTATAGGGTGTGATTGTTAAGGGTGGCGACGTCGCGGTATGGGGAGTGGGTCCGCGACAGCACAAGCTTGCCCTGGATCAGCCTAACGCCCACCTATGACCGTTTGGCGTCATGATCGGTGGAGGCTGGCGGGTAGCAAACCTCATGGTGCTAGTCGGGATCGAGATCCCACTGTAATCCAAACTGTAACCCGTTGACCGCCTCATTGAGCAAGTCCTGGTCGCGATCGGTGCTGCTGGCGTCGTTCTGAATCCGTGCGCTCTGACTCTGCGGGTCCGGCCAGCCCAGCCGGCCCATGCACGCCTGGTACTCCGGCTCGCCGGCGATCTGGTGCGTCTGGCGTTCGCAGGTACGGCTGTCTCTGAGGAAATTCGTCGCACTCAGGCGCGGCACGGCCGAGACACAGCCGGCCAGCAGGCAGCAGATCAGAATGAGGGATAGCAGACGGCACATGGAGGCTTCACCGGGAACTGCTCCGAAGCGTAGCACTCCTGGCGCGGTTTGTTACCAGAATTCATGTCTCAAGTGCTTGTTCGTAAAGCGACTCGCCGTCGCCGCAGGGCCATGCCAGACTGCGTGGGCTACTGATTCACGCCTCGCTACGCGGCTGTGGCACCACGGAGCCCGACGATGCACCGAGACGACCTTGCCGATCTCTACCGCGGCTATATCGACTGCCTGAACCGTCAGGCCTGGGACACACTGGGGCGATTCGTCCACGAAGCCGTGACCCACAACGGCCGCCAGTTGGGGTTCGTCGGCTATCGCGAGATGCTCGAGCAGGATTTCGCGACCATTCCGGATCTGCATTTCACCATCGAGCTGCTGGTGGTCGAGCCACCGCGCATCGCTGCCCGATTGGCGTTCGACTGCACGCCACAAGGCACCTTCCTTGGCCTGGCGGTCGATGGCCGGCGGGTTCGCTTCGCCGAGAACGTCTTCTACACCTGCCACGACGGCAAGATCATCAGCGTCCTGTCGATGATCGACAAGAGCGCGATCGAAGCGCAGCTGGGGTAGGGGAAAGTCATCCGTCGCAGGCACAGCCCGGTGGTCGATGGCAGGGATTGGAAGAAGAATGATATAACAAAGTACAGCTTCTACCTTGGGGGTCACGATGTACTGCCGCAATCCCGAGCGCCGCACAGAGCTTGTGCAAAAGTATGATTTTGTGCCTGTGTTCCGAAGCAGGATACTAGAGGGGCAGCAAAAAAATAGCTGCACGGGGGATGTTCTTAGCAGTGAATACTATCTGTTCTCTTATAAAGAGAAGGGAAATCCAGAGAATGAAGGCACCTTCTACTGCGGCAAGGTTGCAGCAGATCATTTTCTTGAGCTGATAAACGTAGCTCCGCCAAAGCGGTTTGACCCATTGAAGTTCGAGCCGGCGCATGCTGGTGGCACTGGCTCTGGAGCCACCGGTGCTGGGCGACCCGGGAACGCAAGGGCTGACGACCCTGCATCAAAGCAACTGCGCAATGCGATCAACCTGATTATTTTCTGCTGGGACCAAACACCAGGTCCTCCTTTGGCCACGGCGCTTGAGATTGTAGATCGATATGGCTACAACCCTCCCCGCCCGCATGAGGTGAAGAGGGTCAACTCAAACCTCAAGAAAGGGAATAGAACACTTCAGGAAATCCTCACGGGGGTTCGCAAGAAAGGCCATGATTTGAAGGAATACCGCTTCGATCTGATCAATGCCATTCTGGAAGAAAGGTATCCCGATGTAACCTCGTTCTTTGAGTGACACCCTCATGCTGCTTTGGCACGGCATTCACGGATTTGCCTATTTTCTGCTTTGGTGGCTGCCATGATGGGCTCCAATGCTTCGGATTCGAGTCGCGAAAGTATCTCACCGAGCAATTCCCATGTCTGCTGCACGCCCCTGAGGTTCGCTCGATGCCCAGCGGCACACGAGTCGCGAAACTGAGGCTCGCGACTACCGATGCATGAATCGATCGCCAGAGCGGTCAGCGCCAGGAGCACACCGATTGGCACACCGTGATCCTGTTCGAGAAGCTAGCCGAGATCGCCGAGTGCTATCTCGCAAAGGGCTCGAAGGTCTACATCGAGGGCAAGTTTCAATCGCGGAAGTGGCAAGGACAGGACGGCCAGGAGCGCTACGCGACGGAGATTCGCGGGCGCGATATGCAGATGCTCGATAGCCGTCCGACTGACGGCCAGCAGCCACAGAACAGGCAACAGAACGATGGAAGTCCGAATAGCCAAGTGACCAGCAGCAGGCCGGGAACTATGGCGCGCCCGCTGCGGGCAGCTTCGACGACTTCAACGACGAAGTTCCATTCTAGCCTTGAACCTATTATTTGCAGCACGCTAGCAACCAGCGCTGCAATGGACCCAACGTGTGGTAACGTATTAAGCAAAGTTCTGGCCGGTCCGGTTTTTGGCGAAGGACTGGCTAGCAACATTTCTGCTGAATCAATAGATTCGATATGCTGACGAATTTCGTCTTCCGCAGTGATGTTGTTCCTTACTTCTTGTCTAAGCTTTCCAAATTTCTTCTCTAGTTCGGTATTGTTGATGGTGGCCGAGACTGAGTTGTTGCTACCTTGAGTGTTTTGTTGAATGACACTTTGTGCGCTTCCGATGAATTGGATAACGCTGGGATTTACCTCCTGTTTGTTGTTTTCCGGTAGCTCTTCAAGGATATCTTCGAACTTGTAGTTCATCTCGCGAAAAAGGGGCATGCTCACTGCATTCGTTGAATGCTCTTATCGCGTCATCGAGCTTCCGTCCTGTAGGGAAAAAGTGATGTGCGAAATGAGCCGCATCTATTTCGCCAGCTTTAATTTTGTAGATTAATTGATACTGAATCGCCATGCGGTCATCGATTTTGGTAGGGAAAGTCAACTCCCCACTTCCCACCATTCCACCTATAGTGGCTTTGCGTTCTTGATACCAAGTGTCGAAGTCAACGTTTTTGTGATTGATAAGTTGCTCATGGACTAGCTTGAGGACTTCGTCCGTCTCGCAAAAATCTATAAGCATATTTGCGCGATCGTTGAAAGTGTTGTAGTCCGAGTTAATCAAATCTGCAGAGTAATCATTAAAGCGATCATAACTTCTTTTGACTTTGCTTGGTTTCATTTTCTGTTCCCTCTATGTGGAGCCGGTTTCATAAAGCTGGTCTTGTCAGTTGCAGCTGCATCACGCCTACACCAAGCAGCTAAGCAGTCAGCTTAGCCAGATATGGAGCACCTTTTATGATAAAAGCACGCGAGATTCGCCACTTCCACCTGTTTTGTGGCCTGGGCGGCGAGCGGCCGCACATCGTGTTCCTCAGCGCTCCCTGCAAGGGCTTCTCGGGGCTCTTGTCGCAGAGCCGCAGCAGTACGCCGAAATACCAGGCGCTCAACCGGCTGACGCTGCGCGGCATCTGGCTGACGCCCGAAGCCTGGGCCGATGATCCGCCGGAGCTGCTTAATCTTTGAGAACGTGCCACGCATCGCAAACTGCGGGCGGGAGCTGCTCTTCATCATGTCGAACTGGGCTGATTTACTAATATATTCCCAGGCACTCCATTCCGGCCGGTACGTTTTCTGAATCCAATGGTGCCTCCTTTGGTGGATGGCCATGAATCCCTAAGATAGTCTGTTATTTTAACTTCATTATATTCGTCAGAGAGTTTTGTTGCATTGTAGACGCATCGGCCGAAGGCTTTAGGATGAAGAGATCCCGGTATGCCGAGAGTAGTGATCATGCAAAAACCCATATCCATGCCGACGCCAATACTAATCGGAGGCAGGTCATATCTGATTTTTAATTGATTGTTCACGATTTCTAGGCTGTCACCTACGCAGTCTTGTGCGGCTTTACAAGCACTCGAAATGCTCTTCTTCTTATCACTAGAAACCCTAAAAAAGCCGAGCAAGCCGTCTCCTAGGTATTCTGTGACACCTCCTTTTTCAAAATTTATAGTTCTTTCTAGTGCGGGCAGTAATGCGGATGTTTCGTAAAAAACTCTTTGGTTTAACGTGATGCCGGATCGATTGGATATGCTCTCGGTTAGGTGTTTGCTGGAGTCTCGCATGTCTGCAACGATAGCGATCAATTGCTCGGTTTTATGGTCGTGAGAATCGACGAACTCATGACCTGGGATTTTAGAAGGTACTACTTCGGCACGAGGAAGGCTACTGTCGAATGACTCATCAAATCTCTCCAGTCCTTTGGTAAGGATGTGACCACTTTGGGCCCACCTTTCCTCAGCTTGTATTAGGCAGTTATAAACCAGCTGATTGATTTCAGCTTTCTGATCCCCGTTAAGCAAAATGAACTCCAGAATAGTATAGTGCAAAGTTGATCGTGATGAGTGCAATAACGATTGCGCCAAGAGATAAGGCGATGTTTAAAATCTTGGACTTTCTTGATCTTATAGAGCTAAGTGCAAGAAGTTCTGAAACCAAGTCTTCAGTTGGCCTCCACGATTTGGATGAAATCTCTTGAAGGATTTTTTTGTAATAATTTCGATACTCCTCTTCGCGTGATGGTGGGGCCATGAAGTATTTTGTCTTGCGGTGGGAGGATATCGCTCTGCTCGGCTTTGATGCGGCTACTCCGAATAAAGTTATCGACATGCAGGCCAGCCAAAAGACAATGCAAGTGGTCTGTAGCCCAAAGAGGTAAGGTTGGCCTAGTTCCCAGCTTATCCATACGCTATTTAGTATCTGCTGCACTTTTCCTAATGGTGCAGATAATAGTAAGACTAAGAAACCAAACTTAACGTCTAGCGCCCTTATGGTTAATTGTGCGTCAATTATCGCGCTGTTTAAAAATTCATCTCTGTTCAAGTGAATGCTCAATTGTATAGATAGAGTTCTTTAAATTCTGCTTGATAGCATATTGTTGCGCGCATGTCAAAATTTGCATGGCGGTATCTATGCTGATGAATTGGTGAAGTGTCATATTCTCAATATTTTGGCCTCAACGTGCACCGAGCCACAATGGTGAAATCTTCTAAGAGCGACCTAGGCTCGACGTCGCCTTGATCGGGCGCAGCGCTTATGGATAAGCACGAGTGGTTAGGCGAGCCGTTCGCAAGTACGTAGCGAGGTCTCCTGATTTGCAGCCCTTATTGATTCTGGAGAACTGACTATTGGCCCAAAAATGTGCATCTCTTCCGCGACCACGAACAGGACGTGCTCGACACCGACGCTTTCGACGAAGCTCTTGCCGAATTCTGGTTCCCCCCAGTGTCGCCGCGCTGGCTGGTGCCAAGCAGTGAAGCATCAAGCGAGGAGCCCAACGAATGAGCCCTATCCAAAGCAATGCCTGGATGCCATGAAGCTGCGGCGATCGGCCGCGACCTATGTCATCAAGAACACGATCCGAATGGAGGGATGGGACAGGACAGTCACAACGCCCAAGGTCCTGCGCGCGATGAAGTCGCTGGAGAAGATGGGATTCGTTGAGCGCGTCACCGGCGGCAATCGCATTTACGGAGTCATGTACGAATGGAGACTGCCATGACCCAGTCCACATCCCACCACCAGACGCCGGCGACCGCCGTCGTCGCTGTAATTGAGCCAGCCATGGCGGATGTCAGTCATGAACAGTTAGCCGAGCGCCACCAGCTCTTGCCGACATCGATCACCTGGAGCAGCGTGTTGCGACGCTCACGCAGCTGCTGAGCGATGCGACAGAGGTGATCAAGGGCGAGCCTAGCGCCGAGGCGGTGCGGCGACGTGAAGCGCTCGCAGCCATTGAGGCCATGCGCGAGGTGGCGAATTGGATCGATAAGGACGCCCCAGGTTTCGGCGGCCCGAATGGCCAGGAGGCCAAGCTGATCGGCATGGAGATCTCTGGCCCGACCCAGTGTCCCAGCGCCTACCACTGCTGCTGCGCTGGGGTGCGCGCGTTTCGCGAGGCCGCAGCTATCTGGGAGCGCGGCGCGGGCGACGTTTCTGGCTATCAACGGGGGTGACGATGGAGCAGTGGCTGGCGAGCGCTACGCAGACAGCGAAGATACTGGGCTGTGATCGATCCACGGTGTGCCGTCGTATGGACGACGGGTCGATTCCGTGGGTCTGGCTCGGATCCAGGCGGATGGTGCACTTGGGCAAGTTGCGCGAGCAGATTGACGCCGATGCACCGGCTTTGCAGTATACCGGTGCGCCCGGCGTGCCGAATGGGAGAGAACAGGCATGCCGAATGGGAGAGAACAGGCATGCCGAATGGAGAGAACAGGCATGCCACACAAACGACCCGCCTCGCCTTACTGGTGGCTCAGCATCACGCCGCCAGGGCGGCAAGCCGATTAGACGGTCTACTGGGACGGTAGATCGGAAAGAGGCGGAGGCGATAGAAGGGCGCATGCGAGCCCAGTTGTTCCAGCAGCAGCATTGGGGCCGAGAGCCAGAGCGGCTTTTCGAGGACGTCGCGGCGGAGTATCTGCTCGCGTGCAGCGGAAAACGCTCCCTGTCGGACATCAAGCAAAGGGTCGGCCGGCTGTACGACCACTTCGATGGTACCGACATGGGTGGTCTAGCAGGACAGGATGTCCGCAGATTCATCGAGTGGCGCCGGGGCCATGGCGTATCAGACTCGTCGATCAATCGAGAGCTCTCCGTGCTCTCGGCGATGATCAACCACGCCATCGTGCATCTCGAGTGGAAGCTGCCAAACCCGTTGCGCGGCCGAATGCTCAGGGAGCCAGAGAGCAGGGTGAGGTGGATTACTCGCGCCGAGGCTGCGTCGCTGATGCAGAATGCCAGATAGTTGCGCGACGGTGATCGGCTGGCCGACTTCATCGAGCTGGCACTGAACACCGGGTGTCGGCGCTACGAGCTGCTGAAGCTCCAGTGGCGGCGTGTGAGCTGGAATCACAATCTCATCACACTGGAATCTGAGGATTCGAAGTCAGGGAAGCGTCGAACCGTGCCGCTCAACGATGTTGCTGTGCGGCGCTGAAGAGGCGAGCTGCCTGGGTAGCGACATATTGCCCGGGTAGCGAGTGGGTGTTCGCGAAGCGTGACGGTTCACGCTACGTGGCACCCCATGAGGGCTTTCGAACCGCCTGCCGGCGGGCGTTCATCTCTGACCTCAGGATTCACGACCTACGCCACACCGCAGCCAGCTGGATAGTATCTGAAGGGGTGCCGTTGGCAGATGTGAAGGAGGTTCTGGGGCACTCGACGATCACGATGACGGAGAATTATGCCCACCTGGCGCCGCACAGAGCGCGAGATGCTGTGGCAAGGCTCGTATCACAATCGAGTCACACTGAAAAACCGGTGAGGTCAATCGAGCAGCTTGTAGGAAGGAAGAAAAGAAGCTAAGCCACTGATTTTAAGATGTAAGTGGCGGAGGGACAGGGATTCGAACCCTGGAAGGGCATTAACCCTTGCCGGTTTTCAAGACCGGTGCATTCAACCGCTCTGCCATCCCTCCGGCTTACGGCGGGAGATAGTACCAGCTCTCCCTCGGTCGTCAACAGGTTCTTTAGCTTTCAAAGGGTTATTTCACTTCCGGCGGTGCCATTTACGCTTGTCAGGGGAACTTTGCAAGGGCATTCTGGTCCACGGGTGTAATCGACATAACCGAGGGGATACGTATGGACTACCGCACATCGCACGACGTCACTGAGCGTCGATCGAGCGTGGCCAGCACCAACAAGGTGTTACGCAACACCTACATGCTGCTGGCCATGACCCTGATGTTCTCTGCCGTGACCGCGGGCGTCGCGATGGCGCTAGGCGTCACACAGATCAACATCTTCATCTTCTTCATCGGTGCCTATGGCCTGATGTTCCTGGTGCACAAGACTGCCAACTCGGCCGCCGGCATTCTGACGACGTTCGCGTTCACCGGGTTCATGGGCTTTACCCTGGGGCCGATCATCGATCTCTACCTTTCCATCCCCAATGGTGCGCAGTTGGTGATGACCGCGCTGGGCATGACCGCGGCCACCTTCCTGGGGCTGTCGGCGGTGGCGCTGATCACGCGCAAGGACTTCAGCTTCTTGGGCAACTTCATGGTGGCGGGTGCCATTGTGCTGGTGCTGGCGATGGTCGCGGCGCTGATCTTCAACATCCCGGGGCTGGCGCTGGCGGTGTCGGCGGGCTTCGTGCTGTTCTCGTCGGCGGCGATCCTGTTCCAGACCAGTGAGATCATTCACCGGGCGGGCGAGACCAACTACATTCTCGCCACCATCACGCTCTATGTGTCGATCTACAATCTGTTCATCAGCCTGCTGTCGATCCTGGGCGTGATGTCCGACGATTGATCCGCACGCCGGGCAATGACCGCCCAACCGCTGAACGGAAACCCCACTTCGGTGGGGTTTTCGTTGCGTTTGGAGTAGAGGTTTGGCCGTGGGGGCGGCTTTGGTAAGATGCGAGCCTTCCCATGATCGATAGGCCCTACGACGTGTTGAGCTATGCGCTGCTGGTTCACGCCGCGCCCTACAGCGAGCAGGGCGCGCTCTCGGCGCTGCGTTTCGCCCAGGCGGCGGTGGCGCAGGGCCATCGGGTGTCGAGCGTGTTCTTCTATCGTGACGGTGTGCACAACGCTTCGACGCTGATGGCGCCGCCGCAGGACGAGGTCCACCTGGCCGAGGGCTGGCGGTCACTGGCGCAGGAACATGGCACTGAGCTGCTGATCTGCGTGGCGGCGGGTCTGCGTCGCGGTCTGATGAGCGCCGAGGAGAGTGCGCGTCACGGTCGCGAGGCGCACAACCTCGAGCCGCCGTTCGTGTTGACTGGGCTTGGGCAACTGGTCGATGCCATGCTGGGCAATGATCGCGTGATCACCTTTGCCCCCTGAGAGCCGATTCACGAGTGAGTGTCAGAGTAAGTGCCATGACAGACGATGAAACGGCGCTAGCCGCCGACACCCAGCCGATATCGCTCGACCTGCTGGTCATACTGCGCCATCCGCCGCACGCACCAGCTCTGGCTGCGCGAGGGCGTCGATGTCGCCCTGGTGGCCGCGGCCTTCGGTCAAGCGGTTGGTCTGCTGTTCCAGGGAGATGGTGTCTTTGCGCTGGTCGAGGGGCAGCGTGCCGGGCCGCTGGGCCAGAAGGGGACCCATGCGCAGCTGGCCATGCTGGAGATGTACGATATCGAGCGGCTCTGGGTCAGCGCGAGCGCTCTGCGCGCCCGCGGGCTCACGCCGGTGGATCTCATGCTGCCGGTGCAACTGCTCGATGCCGAGGCGCTCGAACGCCTGGTCCACGCGCAGCCACGCACGCTGCTCTTCTGATCGAGGAGATTTCGATGATGCTGCACCTGCTCAACCGCTCGCCCCAGTTCGACGGTCTCTACTGGGACTTGAGCGAGGCGTTCGGTGCCGACGACCACCTGCTGCTGATCGAGGATGCCTGCTACGCCGCACTGCCCGCAGCAGCAGCCAGCCTGGCGGCTTTCGGCGGTCGCGTCTCGGTGCTCTCGGAAGACGCTGAATCACGCGGCCTGCTGGGGCGTCTGAGTGACGATGTGGCGCTGGTCGATATGGCAGGCTTCGTCGCGTTGACGGCGACCTTTCCCCGTAGTTTGAGCTGGTTCTGATGACGACGATGGCACGCACGATAACGGTCGAGGGTCGCGAGATCGCTCTCGACCCCGAAGGATATCTGGTTTCGCTTGCCGACTGGACGCCGGCGGTGGCGGAGGCACTGGCGAGTGAGGAGGGGCGCACCTTGAGCGCCGCGCACTGGGAGGTGCTGACGCTGCTGCGCGATTTCTACCAGCGCTACGAGGCGGCGCCGGCGATGCGCCCGCTGGTCAAGGCGGTGCGTCAGGCACTGGGCGAGGAGAAGGGCAGCTCGATCTATCTGATGCGGCTGTTTCCGGAGAGCCCGGCCAAGGTCGGCGCGCGTCTGGCCGGGTTGCCCAAGCCGACCAACTGCCTGTGACCTCGTATGAGCGAGCGTACATGAGCGCCAGCCGATGAACTTTCTCGCCCATGCCGAGCTCGCTCGTCACGGTAGTGACGACTTCCTGTTGGGCAATTTGATCGCCGATGGCGTCAAGGGACAGCAACTGGCGGACTGGCCGACAGCGGTGGCGGCGGGTATCCGTCACCATCGGCAGGTGGATGCCGCCATCGACTGCCACCCCGAGGTGGTTGCGCTGCGTGCCAGCGCCCCGGCCGCCCAGCGGCGCTTCGTGGGTATTGCGCTGGATCTGGTGTGGGATCATTTCCTCGCCGCCTGCCATCCCGATCGTCAGCTGGTCAGCCGCTGTTATCGCGTGCTCGGCAACACGCCGGCGCCGGATCGGCTGGGGCGCCTGGTGCCGGCGATGATCGAGGGGGATTGGCTGACGCGCTATGCCGATTTCGCCTTCACCTGTCGCGCGATTGCCGGCATCGGCAGCCGGCTCCGTGGCCCCAATCGGCTGGCCGAGTTGACGCCCTGGCTGGATGACGAGTATCCGCGGCTCGAGGCGGCGTTCGTGAGGCTGTGGCCGGAGATGCGGGCGCGCTTTGCCGGCTGATCGGTGATCGTCGAGCCGGGAGCTGTCACCGCTGAGTGGGTAGGGACCATGAGCCAGCGCCAGCGAGCCCAGTGGCTCGCCGGCTGTCTTCGAGCGGCTTCTGTTTCTGCGCCTGCGTCAGGCTTCAAGCCAGAGGCATTCGACCCGATCGCCGGGAGAGATGTCGCTGTGCGGCGGAATCACCGCGAAGGCGTTGGTGGCCGCGCAGGAGGTGAGCACGGCGGAGCTCTGTTCCGGATAGGCCCGCGCCACGATGCGCTCGCCTTCGAATGCCAAGGTGGCGCGCAGATAGTGGCGGCGACCCTCGGTGCGAGTGCTGAAATCCGCCTCGGCGGGGACCCGGGGCAGCTCCAGTTGATCCAGGCATCCCATCAGTGCGCCCAGCAGCGGACGCAGATAGAGCCAGGCGCCGACATAGCTCGATACGGGGTTGCCCGGCAGACCGACCACTCGCGTGGTGCCGATGGTCCCCAGTGCCAGCGGTTTGCCCGGGCGCATGGCCAGGCGCCACAGCGTTAGCTCACCGAGCTGCTCCAGCGCCGGTTTGACGTGATCCTCCTCGCCGACACTGACACCACCGGTAGTGACGATCACATCGGCCTTTGCCGCCGCCTTGGCGAGCTGGGCGCGGGTGGTATCGAAACTGTCGGCGACCCGCACCTGGGCCACCAGCTCGCCGCCGAAGCGCGCGATCAGGCTCGCCAGCATCGCCCCGTTGCTGTTGTAGACCTGCCCCGGCGCCAGCGGCTGTCCCGGTTCGACGATCTCATCCCCGGTCAGCAGCAGCGCCACCCGCGGGCGCCTCACTACCTCGACAGTCTCCAGCCCTTGGCCCGCAAGCAAACCCAGAGCGGCGGCGCCCAGGCGGGTGCCGGCGCTGAGCAGGCGGCTGCCCACACTGACGTCGAGCCCACGCCGGCGCACGTTCTGGCCCGGCTGAGTGGGTGGTATGCGTGCCAGCCCATCCTCGAGGGTAACGTTTTCCTGGATCGCCACGCAGTCGGCACCGGGCGGTATCTCGCTGCCGGTGAACAGGCGTGCGCAAGTGCCGGGTGCCAGCGGCTGCGGGGCTTGACCGGCGGCGATGCGTTGCGAGATCGGCAGGGCGTTGCCGGAGTCGCCGCTGGCCAGGGCGTAGCCGTCCATGGCGCTGTTGTCGGCAGGCGGCACGTCGAGCGCCGCAGCAACCTCCCGCGCCAGCACGCGGCCGGCCGCTTCGGCGCAGGCGATGCGCTCGGCGCCCAACGGGGTCACGCCGTCGAGCAGGGCTTCCCGCGCGCGCTCGACGCTCTCCAGCGGGGGTGTCGTTTTAGCCATGCGTGTGGGTGCCTCGTTCCGGAATCACCAGATTGGCGAAGTTGCACGGACGGTGGCGGCTGTCGAGCTGCTCGCCGAGGATGCGGTCCCAACCGGTGCGGCAGGCGCCGGTGGAGCCGGGCAGGGCAAAGATCACGGTGCGATTGGCCAGGCCGCCGAGACAGCGGCTCTGCACCGTGGAACTGCCAATCTCCTCGAACGAGACCTGGCGGAACAGCTCGCCGAAGCCCTCGATATGCTTGTCGAGCAGCGGCGCTATTGCTTCCGGGGTCGAATCGCGCCCGGTGAAGCCGGTGCCACCCGTGGTCAGGATCACTTGCACCTCGGGGTCGGCGATCCAGGTGGCGACGACCGCGCGGATACGATAGACGTCATCCGGCACGATGCGCTTTTCGGCCAGGCGGTGGCCGGCCCCTTCGAGCCGCTCGACCAGGGTCTGGCCGGAGCGGTCGCTCTGCTCATCGCGGGTGTCGGAGACGGTCAACACCGCGATCGACAGCGGGATCAACGACTCGCTCATGCATCCGCTCCGCCGTTGGCCTTGCGCTGTTGGCGCGCTTCCAGCGCGGCCAGCTGCGCATCGCTGGCCGGCGCCTGATGATTGGCCTTCCACTCTGAGTAGGGCATGCCGTAGACGTATTCACGTGCGGCTTCATAGTCGAGCGTCTCACCGCGCTCTTCGGCGGCGCTCACCAGCCACTTGGAGAGGCAGTTGCGGCAGAAGTCGGCAAGGATCATCAGATCGATGTTCTGCACGTCCTTGTTAGCATCCAGGTGGCGCAGCAGGCGGCGGAAAGCGGCCGCCTCGAGTTCGGTCCGCGTGGCGTCGTCGAGATGTTGCATCGGTAGTGGGCTCCTCGGATCGGGAAAACGGGGTCTATGGTCGGCATGGGCGGGCGAAGAAGGGGTCAGACAATCGGTGTCGCCTGACTAGTCACCTTCGCCCGGCGTGCAGACCGACAGCACCACGGCATCGGTGTCGCTGGTGGAGACCAGCGCGTGGCCCATGTCGCTGTCGAAGTAGAGCGAATCGCCGGTGGCCATGGCGAGCGGTTCGTAGAATTCGGTGTAGATCAGGATCTCGCCCTCCAGCACCATCAGGAACTCTTCGCCGGCGTGGCGCACCCACTCCTGGAATTCGTCGAAGCGGCGTGCCCGCACGATGGTCTTGAATGGCACCATGCGTTTCTGCGCCAACTGCCAAGAGAGTAGTTCATGTTCGTAGGTGGGGGTGGGGTGCTGCTTACCATCGCCGCTGGGGGTGAGATCGCGCCGCCCGCGGGAGTGGGAGCGCGACTTGGCCGGGGTCAGCAGTTGCGGAAGATCGATGCCCAGCCCGGTGATCAGTTTCTGCACCGCACTGAAGGTGGGCGAGATCTGGTCGTTCTCGATCTTGGACAGGGTCGAACGTGCCAGCCCCGTGCGTGCGCTGACGTCGCCCAGGGTCCACTGGTTGGAGAGACGAATCTGCTTGAGCCGTTCACCCAGGCGCAGGGGCTCGACGAAGGGCTTGCGGCCCGAGGCGATGCGCAGCGCGGCATCCTGATCGTTGCTGGCGGCCATGAAAATCTCTGTCTGGGTCGGTTTGGACCCAGAATATCACAGCGCCCCGGGCCGGCTCTGCCACATGACGACGTTGCGCGTGACGAGAGCGTCGCGGGAGCGGCAGTCGTTCTAGCCGGGATAGGGCTGGCCGAGCAGCGCGGTGATATGCGCTTCGACACTCAGCGGCAGCGCCTTGGGGTGATAGCCGCCCTCGAGTACCGACACCAGCTTGCCCCCGGCATAGCGACGGGCGATATCCATCGCCAGGTGGGTGATCCAGTAGAAATCGCCGTGCTCCAGCGCCAGTTCTCCCAGTGGATCTTCGCGGTGGGCATCGAAGCCGCTGGAGAGCAGCACCAACTGCGGGCGATGGCGCTCCAGCGCCGGCAGCCAGTCACGCTCGATTGCCAGGCGGAAGTCACGGCTGCGGTGCCGGCGGGCAGCGCGGTGTTGACCACGTTGGGCCAGTCGCCTTCGAGGTAGCGCCAAGGATAGAACGCCTCCTGATAGCTGCTGCAGATCAGCACGTTCGGGTCGTCGTGAAAGATGTCCAGGGTGCCGTTGCCCTGATGGACATCGAAATCGAGGATAGCGATACGCTCCAGGCCATGCATGGCTCGTGCGTGCGCCGCGGCGACGGCGACGTTGTTGTAGAAACAGAAGCCCATCGCCATGGCACGTTCGGCGTGGTGCCCGGGAGGGCGCACGGCGCAGAAGACGTTGTCGGCGCGGTTACCGCAGACCAGGTCGACACCCTTGATCGCGGCACCGGCAGCGAGCGCCGCCGCCTCGAGCGTCCACGGGCCCATGCGCGTGTCGTTATCCAGCGTCTGCAAGCCGTTTTGGGGACGCTGGCACGCGAGTGTTTCCAGGTAGTCTGGGGCGTGAACGCGGGCCAGAGCGAGCGGTTTCGCCGGCGGTGCTTCCGACTGCATGGTCTGTTGCAGCAGGCCGCTGAGCATCAGGCGCTTGCGAATTACCTCGAGGCGCACGGGCGCTTCCGGATGCGAGCCGCCCATGTCGTGCCGAGCGAAGTCGGGATGCGTGAGGTACGACGTGATCATCGGCGGTTTCGACCCTCCGGGGCGCTGACGTGCTGGGGTACCCACCCCGTGGGGTCGGGCGGTATGGCTAAATCCAGACCAGGGCTCAACGCGGGAGCGCTGAGCGTGTAGGGTTGAAATAACCATAACCCGAGCCGTGAGGTCCACCGTGGCCACGCAATTCCTGCGTCGATTTTTCGCGCCCCAGTCACTGGTCGTGATCGGAGCGTCCCCCAAGCCCGAGTCGCTGGGAGGAGTGGTATTGCGCAATCTGCTGGAAGGGCAGTTCGACAAGCCGCTCTGGACGGTCAACCCGCGCGGTTATGCCGACGTGCATGGTGTCGAGTGCCTGCGCCGCATTGCCGATCTGCCGCGCCCACCCGATCTCGCCGTGATCTGCTCGCCGCTACGCAGCCTGCCCAAAGTGATCGACGATTTGAGTGCGATCGGGGTGCGTGCTGCACTCATTCTTTCCGGAGGCGCCTCGCTCGAACGCGAGGCGTCTTTGCGTGGGCGCCTGCAAAAGGCGATCCGGCGTTCTGGCATGCGCGTGCTGGGGCCGGAGTGCCTGGGCGTGGCGGTACCCTCCTGGCGGCTCAACGCCACCTATGCCGCGCAGCCGATCGCCGACGGCAGCGTCGCCTACCTGGGACAGTCGGGTATGCTCGGCAATGCCATGATCGACTGGGCGGCGGGGCGCGAAGTGGGGTTCTCGCACCTGGTCACCCTCGGCGACAGCCTCGATGTACGCCTGCCCGATGTCATCGATTATCTCAATCTCTCCAGCAAGTGCCGGGCGTTGCTGCTGCACCTGGAGAGCATCCGCAATGCGCGCCACTTCATGACCGCCCTGCGCGACGCCTCGCGCAATCGTCTCGTGCTGGCGATCAAGAGCGGTCGTACGCCCCAGGCCACCCTGGATCAACTGCCGGAAACGCCCGGTATCGAACGCCGCGATGCGGTGATCGAGGCCGCCCTGGCGCGGGCCGGGGTGGTACGGGTGGAGGACTCCGACGAGCTGTTCGACGCGCTGGAGACGCTCTCCCGACTCAAGCCGCCGCGGGGTGACCGGCTGGCGATCGTCTCCAACGGCGTGGGGCCGGCACTGCTGGCGATCGACAAGCTGATCGACGGTGGGGGCCAGCTGGCGGAGTTCGGCGAGGCCACGGTAGCGGCACTGCTCGAGGCGGGGCTCGATGTCAGCCGGCCGGGGCGTAACCCGATCGATCTCGGCGGCTCGGCGACCCCCGCCGACTATCTGGCGGCGCTGGATATCGTCACCCGCGACCCCGAAGTGGATGCGGTGCTGGTGCTCCACGCGCCGACCCGGCTGGCACCGGCGCAAGCCACCGCCGAGGCGCTGATCGCGGCCCGGCAACGTTATCGTCATCGGCTGCTGGTGAGCTGGATGGGCCTCAAGGAGGCGCTGGTGGCCCGGGCGGCTTTCAATCGTGCCGGTATTCCCAGCTATCTGTCGCCGGAGAAAGCGGTACGCGCCTTCCTGCACCTGGTGCGCTATCGCCGGGTACAGGCGCTGCTCCACGAGACGCCGCCTTCGCTGCCGTTCGACTCCAGCCCCGAGATCCGCCAACGCTGCCATGCGCTGATCGACGCGTCGCTGAGCCGCGGGCGTGATCGCCTGACGCACGAAGAGACCGCCCAAGTGCTCACCGCCTACGGCATCGAGAGCGCACCCGGTCGCTATGTGGCGGATTTCGAGGAGGCAGAGCGCGCCACCCAGACACTGCCGGGCCCATGGGCGGTCAAGGTGGTACATCGCGACAACTGCGAGCCATTTCGCTACTGGCGGGAAGCCTCGCGTCAGACCAGTGCGCTGGCCCAGGACCTGGAGCAGCCCGGCAGCGTGGTCGACGCGGTGGTGCGGCTGGGAGAGCGGATCGCCGAAACGCTGCCGCAGAGCCCCATCTACAGCTATTGCCTGCAGACCATGCAGCGTGGCAAGGGCTCCTGGCAGCTGAGCGCCGGTATCACCCGCGACCCCGAGCTGGGTCCGGTGATCGTCTTCGGCAGCGGCGGCTACAAGATCGATGTGATGGCGGATCGCCAGATCGCGCTACCCCCGCTCAACATGCGCTTGGCCGAGGAGCTGATCGATCGGACTCGTGCCGGGCGGCTGATTCGCGCCCACAGCGAGGATGCCGCGGCGGAGATCACTCAGGTCGCGCAGCTGCTGGTCAAGCTGTCACAGATGGCGGCGGATCTGCCACGGCTGAAGGGGCTCGAACTCAACCCTTTGCTGCTCAATCGCGATGGGCTCACTGCGGTCGACTTCGCCCTCGATCTGGGTGAGCGCGCGGTGCAGGCGATCATGCCTTACCCCGAAGAGCTGCGTGAGACGGTGACGCTGGCGGGTGGCGAGGTCGAAGTGCGGCCGATCCGCGGCGAAGACGCCCCCTTGATCACCCAGTTCCATACCCGGCTCTCGGAGCAGAGCATTCGCTACCGCTATTTCCATCACAAGGCGGTGCTGTCGATGCGCGAGCTGGCTCAGCTCAGCCAGATCAATTACGACCGCCAGATGGCGTTCATTGCGGTTCGCCGTTCGCCGCCTTTAGAGGCTGACGAGGGGCAGTCGATGGCGCAGGAAAAGAGAGACCGTGAGGAGATGCTCGGCGTGGTCCGGGTGTGGAACGATCCCGACAATATCCGTACCGAATTCTCGATCATTGTGCGTGATGATCTCCACGGTATCGGGCTCGGGCGGCTACTGATGGAGAAGATGATTCGCTATAGCCGGCAGGTGGGCACCCTGGTCATGGTCGGCACCGTGATGACCGACAACCTGCCTATGCGACGGCTGCTCAAGCAGCTGGGATTCACGCTCGTCACCAATCTGGAGGAGGGTGTGATCGACGCGACGCTGAAGCTCAATGCGCCGCAGAGTGAATGGCAGCGCCACCGTCTGGAGGCGGCGCTGGATTGATGCCGGCTGAAGCGCGACGCGTCGCGTCGATGCCGGCGATGTTGCCACCCAGGGTTTGGACGAAAAGCCGGTGAGCGCAGCAGCTTTCGCACGGCGCCTGGGAGGCTAGCGCAGAAGAGGGGGGAGAGACCGAGCGCCACGCTATCGTGCGCCAGCAGAAATGACGCCTTGAATGAGTTTCCAATTACAAATCATCGTCGTTTGAAGGGTTTTTCATAATTTCGTATGATGCGACCGGGCCGAGCGCGTGTAAGCCATCAGAAACACTGCGTATCCAAAGCAACACAGTGTGTCTTCGGCGGCCTTTTGGTGACACTCGCGCGGGACCTTTTTGCTCAGCCAAACCAGGCCACAAAATGACAAACGCACAGCAAGCCAAGATTCAAGTTCGTAACTTGAGCAAGGTGTTTGGTAGCGACACCAAGAAAGCGCTCCAACTACGTGACCAGGGACTCAACCGATCCCAGATTCTGGAGCAAACGGGGCAGACACTCGGCCTTTCCAATATCGATTTCGACGTTCATGAGGGCGAGCTCCTGGTCATCATGGGGCTCTCGGGGTCAGGCAAGTCCACCCTCATCCGCTGTCTCAACCGTCTCATCGAGCCCACCGAGGGCGATATCATCATCGACGGGGAGAACATCCCCCAACTGAGCGAGAAGGCGCTGCTGCAGTGCCGTCGCAAGCACTTCTCGATGGTGTTCCAGAACTTCGCGCTGTTTCCCCACCGTACCGTGCGCATGAATGCCGAGTATGGGCTCGAGATTCGCGGCATCCCCAAGGAAGAGCGGGCCAAGAAGGCGGCCGATGCGCTCAAGCAGGTCGGGCTCGAAGGCTGGGAGGACTCCTACCCCAATCAGCTCTCCGGCGGCATGCAGCAGCGTGTCGGCCTGGCCCGGGCGCTGGCCAACGACTCCAGCGTACTGCTGATGGACGAGGCCTTCTCGGCGCTGGACCCACTGATTCGGCGTGACATGCAGCAGGAGCTTATCGAGCTTCAGCATCGCATGCAGAAGACCACTATCTTCATTACCCACGATCTCGACGAGGCGCTCAATATCGGCGACCGCATCATCCTGCTGCGTGACGGTGAGGAGGTGCAGATCGGTACCCCCGAAGAGATCCTCACCTCTCCGGCCGACGACTACGTGGCGCGCTTCACTCAGGGGGTCGACAGGTCGCGGGTAGTGACGGCACGCCGGGCCATGCGCCCGGTACGGGCGACTGCCCGCATCGAAGACGGCCCGCGTACCGTGCTGCGCAAGATGGTCGAGAGCAGTCTCGACTCGATCTATGTGATCGATCGGGAGCGCAAGCTGCTGGGCGTCGTCGATGCCGAGAAAGCCGACGAAGCGGCCAAGGCCGGCGCGGATTCGATTCGTGAGCTGATCGATGACGACTATCCCTGCGTCGGGCCGGACGAATCGCTCTCCCGACTCTATTCCATGTTCACCAAGCGCCACTGTCCGATTGCCGTGGTCGACGAGGAGCAGCGGCTGCTCGGTGTGGTGGTCAAGGGCGCAGTACTCGAACAACTGGCGACGGCGGGAGAGGCATAAATGAACTTCGAGATCCCAAGAATCCCGCTCGGTAGTTGGATCGAGAGCGGCCTGAACTTTTTGACCACTGAGTTCTCCGGCGTGACGCGGGCTATCTCGCGAACCACCCAGGCGGGCATCAATCTGCTCAACGACGGTCTGATGTGGTTGCCTGAGTGGGCCTTGCTGGGACTGATCGTGCTGCTGTGCTGGCGGCTCAGCGGGCGTCGGCTCGCCATCGGGGCGGCGCTGGGTCTGGCGCTGATCTGGAATCTGGGTCTGTGGAACCCGATGATCCAGACGCTGACCCTGGTGGTGATCGCCACGCTGGTAGCGGTAGTCATCGCGTTGCCGCTGGGAATTCTGGCTGCGGTCTCCGATCGCTTCTATCGTGTGATCATGCCGGTGCTGGATTTCATGCAGACGATGCCGGCCTTCGTCTACCTGATTCCGGCGATTCCGTTTTTCGGCATCGGCTCGGTCTCCGGCATCTTCGCCACGGTCATCTTTGCGATGCCGCCGGCGATTCGCTTCACCACCCTGGGGATCCGCCAGGTGCCCACGGAGCTGGTCGAGGCCGCGGATGCCTTCGGCTCGACCCGGACTCAGAAGCTGGTCAAGGTGCAGCTGCCGCTGTCGCTGCCGACCCTGATGGGCGGTATCAACCAGACCATCATGCTGTCGCTGTCGATGGTGGTGATCGCCGCCATGATCGGTGCCAACGGTCTGGGTAGCGAAGTGTGGCGGGCGATCCAGCGCCTGCGCCCGGGTGACGGTTTCGAGGCGGGTCTCGCGGTGGTCATCATGGCCATGCTGTTAGACCGTCTGACCCAGTCGTTCCGGGGGCGCAAGCGGGCCAAGTGACGCTGCGCCGCCGGCCGCAGCCGGCGGCGTGGCCAGCCGAGTTCGGCGCGTCGGCTTCGGCCGTCGCGAACGCTGCTGCCGGCAGCCCCGGGTCACGGCCCAGCCGTAACCCGGATCGGTACCGAGCGTTAGTGCGTCAAGCAAGTCAGTACGTCAAGCCAAACCAAGCACAAGAAGGGAAAGTCGATGACACGCAATCTACTGTCGCAATCGGTTCGTTACACCATGCTCGCCATGGCCGCGGGGGTCAGTCTCAGCGCGGGTGCCGCCCAGGCCGAGGAGAACAAGGGCACGATCAACCTCGCCTATGTGGAGTGGGCATCGGAAGTCGCTTCCACCAACGTGGTGCGCGCAGTGCTCGAGCAGGAGGGCTACAAGGTCAACATGGATTCGCTCTCCGCTGCGGTGATGTGGCAGGCGGTGGGCACCGGCGATGCCGATGCCATCGTCGCCGCCTGGCTGCCGACCACCCACGGAGACTATCTGGCCAAGGTGAAGGACAAGGTCGAGGACCTCGGTCCCAATCTCGATGGCACCAAGCTGGGGCTGGTAGTGCCCGAGTACACCTATGAGAAGGTCTCCTCGATCGCCGATCTCAACGCGAATGCGGATCTCTTCGATGACAAGATCGTGGGCATCGATCCGGGCGCCGGCCTGATGTCGATGACCGAAAAAGCGATGAAGGATTACGACATCGACAACCTCTCGCTGCAGTCGAGCAGTGGCGCAGCAATGACCTCGGCGCTGGGTAACGCGATCAAGAACCATGAGAACATCGTGGTCACCGGCTGGACCCCGCACTGGATGTTCGCGCGCTGGGACCTGAAGTATCTCGAAGATCCCAAGAAAGCCTACGGCGACGCCGAGCACATCAACACTGTCGTTCACAAGGGGCTCAAGGAGCGTATGCCGCAGGCCTACGCGATCCTCGACAACTTCTACTGGACGCCGGAGCAGATGAGCGAGGTGATGCTGATGAACCAGGAGCCGGGTAGCGACCCGTACGCGAATGCCAAGAAGTGGGTCAGCGAGCATCCCGATGTGGTCAAGAAGTGGACCGAGGGCACTGCCGAGTAAGCTGGCGGTCGGGTTCGAACCAGAACGCCCGGTCGTTGCGACCGGGCGTTTTTTTCTGACTGGCGCTATCGGCCCTGGGGCGTCGGTACGGGCGACGAGTGCCTCAGGGGCGAGACGCGTGCGGTGCCAGGTGGCGTCGTGCTCGTCGTGGCGTGAGTAGCGCACGCGGTCGTGCAGGCGGCTGCGCTGCCCCTGCCAGAACTCCATCGCCTGAGGCACCACACGATAGCCGCCCCAGTGCGGCGGGCGTTCGACGTCCTTCTCCGCATACACCTGCTCGAAGCGCGCCAGACGCTCCTTGAGCCAGTCGCGCCCGGGGATCTCCACGCTTTGCTGGGAGACCCAGGCCGCCAACTGGCTCTTGCGTGGGCGGCTGGCGAAGTAGTCGTCCGAGCGTGCCGTGGTGACTTTCTCCACTCGGCCCTCGACGCGTACCTGGCGCTGCAGCCCGGGCCACCAGAACACCAGCGCGGCGTGAGCGACGTGAGCCAACTCGTTGCCTTTCTGGCTCTGGTAGTTGGTGTAGAACAGCAGGCCATCCGGATCGACCCCCTTGAGCAGGACGATACGCGCGTGTGGGTAGCCGGCGCCGTCTACCGTGGCCAGGGTCATGGCATTGGCGTCGAGTCCCTCACTGGCGAGCGCCTGTTCCAGCCAGTGGTCGAACAGCGCCATCGGATCGTCGGGGGTATGCTCGGGTGCCAGGGACTCGCCCTCGTAGTCGCGGCGCAGGCCGGCCAGATCGCTCATGATGGTTCTCCGTTGGCGTGTCTTTGATGTCATCATTGCAGCCCGGTGGCCGACGTCAAGCCGTTCCTTACGCCGGCGGCGTCATGCCGCGGCGGCGTGCAGTGCGAAAACCGCGCCACAGGCCAGCCAGCCACCGAATGCATAAGCCAGGTTCCAACGCAGCATGTGGCGTGCCTTGATGCCGTAGCGCACGCAGATCGCCAGATTGCTGCCGGAGAGCGGGCTGCTGCCGGTGCCCAATGCCCAGCTCATCAGAAACAGCATGCCGAGCAGCGTCGGGTCGGGATGCAGCGGTGCCACCAGCGGCGCCAGGGTAGCGATACCGATCAGCGGATGCACGCCGGTGAAGGCGATGGCCACGATCAACCCCAAGGCACACCACGCCTGCCAGTGGCCGAAGTGCGACAGTGGCAGATCGAGCCCATGGGGCAGGCTCGCCAGCAGTGCCGTCAGCCCGGTGGAGATGACCCCAGCGGCGAGGAACAGCGCAAACTGGGGTGCAAGCCCCTGCAGCCCTTGGGTGAAATGGCGTCGCAGACGCGTGCGGCGGTCGTCACGCGGCATCAGCAGCAGAGCGAAGGGCGGCGCTACCAAGCAATGATCAGCGGAATCGAGAGTGCCGGCCAAAGCAGGTGGAGAGCGATTACCGCGAGCGCTAGCAGGCACGGCAGCAGTAGGGCGCTGCGCTCGATCGGTAGCCCTGGAAGGGTTCGTCCAGGCGCGCCACATCGGCCAGATTGACTAATAAAAGCGCCGCTCCGGCCAGCAGGCCCCAGGGCAGCAGCGCCAGGTAGTCGAGTCCGGGCGCATAGGTGAGCGCCACGCCCATGGCCACGAAGAAGGGCGACCAGGTCGCGGCGGCGGCGAAGCTGCGACCGAGAATGGCCGCCTGGGTTCGGTTGAGGCGGCCGTCACGCTGCATGCGTTCGCCGAATAGAAACACCACCGAAAGATTGATCGCGGCGCCGAACAGATGCGCGCCCAACAGCGTCCCCAGCCGGCTACCGCTGCGCGCTTCACCGCTACGCACCGCCGGGGTCGCCAGAGTCAGGAAGCTGACCCCGGCGAACATCATCAGCAGTGTCTGGTTGGTGGTGAAGGCGTGCGATAGCGGGTACGGCGTGCCCCGGGCCAGGGCGATTCCCCAGAGTAGTGCTCCCACGGCCAGCAGTAGCCCTGCCTGCCGGCGGGAGGCGCGTGGTAGACCACGCAGCAGGCGCAGGGTCGCCAGCCAGGCGAGGATCGCCGCCGGCCATAGCGGCCACGCTAGGAGACTGGCGATCACGCTGAGCGCCAGCATGGCCAGGATCAGCGCGCCGGACGGCCTCATGAGGAACGGCGTTGGTGCGGCCCCTGGCTGCGGAAATAGCGAAAGGCGGAGACCGCCAGCGCCGCCGCGGCCAGCATCTCGGCGATCACCAGCGGTGACACGCCGCCGTTGGCCATGATCACCCCGCCTTGGGCCAGGTAGAGCAGCCCCACCGCGGTCAGCCACAAATGGCCACGCCGGCGGCGCAGCAGCAGCGTCGGCAGGAACAGCACCAGCGGCAGCGCCCGAACTACCAGGGCCGCGGCTTCGGCGTGAGCCTGTGAGTAGCGCCAGAGGCCGCCGATGATCAGCAGCGCCAGCAGCACCAGATAGGCGATCCAGACATTGCGGCGTGCCTTGATCGAGGCGTCTGACGAGGCATCAGTGGGCGGCTCGGCTGCAGGTCGTTCGCTCATCCGCGCGCCTCGCGCATCCGTGCCAGACCCAGCGATAGTTCGGCGATACGCCGGCCTTGGGCGCGAGCCAGATGACGCTCGTCGTCGTCGACCTCGCGCGAGCCATCGGCGCCAGCAACGTGGCTGGTGCCATAGGGCGTGCCGCCACTATGGGTATGAATCAGGCGGGGTTTCGCTGTAGGGCACGCCGGCATAGACCATGCCGTGATGCAGCAGCGGGATCAGCATGGTCAGCAGCGTACTCTCCTGGCCACCGTGCAGGCTCGCGGTGGAGGTGAAGGCGGTGGCCGGACGATCCACCAGGACACCGTTCATCCACAGACCGCTGGTGGTATCCAGGAAGTACTTGAGCGGCGCCGCCATGTTGCCGAAGCGGGTCGGGCTGCCGAGGGCCAGACCGGCGCACTGGCGTAGATCTTCCTCTTCGACGTAGATCGCCCCCTCGTCGGGAATCGCCGGTGCGGTCGCCTCGCTGACCGGGGAGACCGCCGGGACGGTGCGCAGACGCGCCTCGATACCGGCCACGCTGTCGACGCCCTTGGCGATCTCGTCGGCCAGGGTCCGGGTAGCGCCGTGGCGCGAATAGTAGAGAACCAGCACGTAGGGCATATCGTTGCCCCGGGTCGCGGTATCAGAGCCCATCGGATCTCCTCAGAAGCGGGTAGCGTAGTGGGGTAGCGTCTTGGCATGACGCCAGGGGCCGGGCATCGAGTGGCTTCAGATCAACTGCAGTACGGCTTGCGGAGGGCGCCCGATGACTGCGTACTCACCATCATCAGCGATGGGACGCTGCAGCAGCCGGGGATGGGCGGCGATGGCATCGAGAATCTGCGCCAGGGTAGGGTCGTCGATGCCCATCTGGCGCCACTCGGACTCATCACGGCGCAGCATCTGCGGCGCGTCGTCGCCCAGGCGCCGGGCCAGTGCCGCGAGCTGATCACGGTCGAGCGGATTGTCCAGGTAGCGATGCAGCATGACATCGATACGCGGCGTGATTCGAGCAGCGACAGTGCTTCGCGCGATTTGGAACAGCGCGGGTTGTGATAGAGCGTGAGCGTGGGCATGGCGCCTGCAGGTTCGGTCGAGAGAGAGTCTGCATTGTACGTTCGCCCCGAACGAGGCTCAAACGGGAGACGTCTAGGGTGATCCTGTCATTACCAGACTTATACCGTTATCTAACATCCTTGGTTAGAACCTACTGATCGATGAGTCTATAGATCCAGACGATGCTGCCATCCTCGAGCTTGACGCTCTCGCGCTGGTAGCGCACGCCGACGCGCTCATAGCGATCGAGTGCGCGCAGCTCATCCGGTGTGACGCTGATGATCTCACCCGCTACTTGACCACCGTCGTCCGGGATCACATCGAGATCCTGTTTACGATAGCCAGCCAGGGTGGCAGGGCGGCTATCGCCGGCACGGCCGGTCACCAGCCAGCGAACCCCGCTATACCGCAGGGTGCCGTAGACGAAGACATCCTGTCGCGGAATGCGCGTATCCACCATCGCAGGCTCGGCGGGGTGGTAGCCGTAAGGACTCTTGTAGGTGTACCAGAACCAGCCGGCGGCAGTGACGAGCAGCACGAACAGCGCAATGAAGATCCATTTCAGCGTACGTAGCATGGGCGTATCGATGTTCCTGAGCTTGAAGTTAGGGCTGGTCGGCACGGTGATCGTGACGGCATGCCCTGGAGCATAGCGGTGCTTGCGCGATGGCGGGAGTCCGCAAGCGATGATTGAGGCAGTCGCCGAACCTCGTGCTAGCATTCGAAGAGGCTGATCCTCATATCAGTCCTGTGTCACCACACCGTCTGCCATCACGTGGTGCCACTCTATCGCCCGCGGTGCGGGGTGCCCGAGCCGATCACAGGAGGAGCGCCATCATGAGTCATGCCACCAACGAGCATCAGGCCTTCCGACAAGCTTTGGGCAGTGACGTTCGCCCGCTGACCAAAGGCGGCGACAAGGCGCGAGTCGAGCGGCGGCGCGCAGCGCCCTCGGAAGCGCAGCTGGCCCGCCGTGAGAGTGCACAGCAGGGGCGCGCCGACGAGCGCGATTTTCTCTCCGACGAGTTCGTCGATCTGGTCGGCGCCCACGATCCGATCGAGTACCGCCGCGATGGTATTCAGATCGGCGTCCTCGAGCGCTTGCGTCATGGCGGCTACGCCGCCGAGGCACGTCTGCACCTGATGCGCATGCCGGTGCTCGAATGTCGGCGCGCGCTGTTCGGCTTTCTCAAGGATGCCTACGCCCACGATCTGCGCAGCGTGCTGATCGTGCACGGGCGTTCCAGCGAGGACAACGGTCGTGCCAACGTCGTGCGCTCCTATCTTCATCACTGGCTGCAGCAGTTCGAGGAGGTGCAGGCGTTTGCCTCGGCGCCGCCCCAGCTGGGCGGGCTCGGCGCGACCTTCGTGATGCTGCGCAAGTCGGAGCGCGCCCGCGCCAACAACCGCGAAAGGCAGCAGAAGCGGCGCGGCTAGCGGAGGCGCCGGTCAACGCAAAGCCTGAACGGAGGGTGGTAGCGGATAGCCATAAAAAACCCCGGCGTAAACCGGGGTTTTTTCGTCACAGAGCCAGGCTCAGCCAGTTCGATGCTCGCGCAGACGGCGGGCGAACAGCGGCTCGTGGAGATCCACCGCCGGCTGATAGCTGACGCTGAACGCCGTGAGCGCGCGCAGCGCTGCTTCGATATCCTGATCCTCGCGCAGGGCCAGGGCATCGAAGCCGCAGCGGCTCATGTAGTAGAGCTGATCGATGAGCACATCACCGATGGCGCGAATCTCGCCGGCGTAGCCGAAGCGTTCGCGCAGCAGTCGGGCGAGGGTATAGCCACGGCCATCGGTGAAGGCGGGGAAGTCGATCGCTACCAGCGCTGCTTGTTCAAGGGTGGCCACCAGCGCCGGGGTCAGCTCGGTATCACTGGGCAGCCAGGGTGCCAGCTCGGCGTCGGCGCTGTGCGCCTGCCACAGCGCCAGCGGTACGATCGCCGGACGGCTCTCCGGCAGCGTCTCTGTGTCCCGCGACAGCACCCAGGTGTCCTCGACGTGCTGACCCAGCTTGATCAGCGGCGCGCGAGTCGTGACGACTTCGCGTGCTTCGAGTGAGGTATCCGATTCAGGCATAGACCCGCTCCTTGAAAGCCTGGTGACCGACACGGCGATAGGTGTCCAGGAAGCGTTCATCGTCGAGACGCTTCTCGACGTAGACCTGAAGCACCTTGTCGATGACCCCGGGCACGTCTTCGCGATAGAAAGAGGGGCCGAGGATCTTGCCCAGCGAAACGTCGTCGTCGGCGTTGCCGCCCAGCGAGATCTGATAGTACTCCTCGCCTTTCTTGTCGACGCCGAGAATGCCGATATTGCCCACATGGTGGTGGCCGCAGGCGTTCATGCAGCCGGAAATGTTGAGATCGATCGGCCCCAGGTCGTAGAGGTAGTCGAGGTCCTCGAAACGTTCCTGGATCGCCTGGGCAATCGGGATCGATACCGCGTTGGCCAGCGAGCAGAAATCACCGCCGGGGCAGCAGATAATGTCGTTGAGCGTACCTACCGTGGGGTTGGCCATGCCCAGGGCATCGAGCTTTTGCCACAGGGTTTCGATCTCGTCCACCGGCACATCGGAAAGCACCAGGTTCTGCTCATGGGTAACGCGCAGTTCACCGAAGCCGTAGCGCTCGGCGAGCTCGGCCACCGCGTCCATCTGATCGGCAGTAATATCTCCCGGGGCCGCCTCGCGACGTTTCAACGACAGCGTGACCGCCTTGTAGCCCGGTACCTTGTGATCCATCACGTTGTTGGTCACGAAACGGGCAAAGGCGCGATTTTCCTGGCGAAGTGTCTCGTAGGCGACAATCGCGGATTCGGCGACCGGGCGACGCGCCGGATCGGGGAAGTGCGTCTTGGCTTCGTCCACAGCATCTTCGTTCAAGGTCTGCGGGCCATCCTTGAGATGCGCCCACTCGGCCTCGACGCGGCGGGTGAACTCCTCGACGCCCAGTGCCTTGACCAGGATCTTGATGCGCGCCTTGAACTTGTTGTCGCGGCGGCCGAACTGGTTGTAGACCCGGACGATCGCTTCGAGATAGGTGAGCAGGTGCTGCCAGGGCAGATCCTCACGCACGACTTCCCCGATCATCGGTGTACGACCCATGCCGCCCCCGGCAAGCACACGCACGCGCAACTCGCCGGCATCGTCGAGCCACAGGCGCAGGCCAATGTCATGGACGTGAATCGCCGCGCGATCGTCGGTGGCTCCGGTCACCGCGATCTTGAACTTGCGCGGCAGATAGGCGAACTCGGGGTGCAGCGTGGACCACTGCCGGATCAGCTCACACCAAGGCCGTGGGTCGACCACTTCGTCCTTGGCAATGCCCGCGAACTGGTCGCTGGTGGTGTTGCGGATACAGTTGCCGCTGGTCTGGATAGCGTGCATCTGCACCTTGGCCAGATCGGCCAGGATCTCGGGCACGTCTTCCAGCGCCGGCCAGTTGAGCTGCAGGTTCTGGCGCGTGGTGAAGTGGCCATAGCCGCGATCGTAGCGGCGGGTGATCGCCGCCAGGGCGCGCAGTTGCGCGCTGCTGAGCATGCCGTAAGGGATGGCGATACGCAGCATCGGCGCATGGCGTTGAATATAGAGACCGTTCTGAAGACGAACGGGACGGAATTCTTCCTCGCCCAGCTTGCCGGCGAGATAGCGATCCATCTGGTCGCGAAACTGGTTTACGCGCTCGTCGACGAGCGTCTGGTCATAGGCATCGTAGCGATACATCGGGCCGAATCCTGCTAGTCATGGATTGCCAACAAGGGCACCTTAGCGCCTCTGCTTTATTCTACAAAAGAATAAATGATCATAATTTGTTGCTTAAGCGTTATTAGCCGCCGAGTCACGCTCATGATGCCCGGGCGGCTGGCGTTATCACGTCGTCCGGATCATAGGAGAGCACCGGCGCCAGCCAGCGCTCCATCTCGGGCAGCGCAAGTCCCTTGCGCGCGGCCAGCGCCTCGACCTGATCGCGGCCGATCTTGCCTGTGGAGAAGTACTTCGACGCCGGATGCGCGAAGTACCAGCCGGATACCGCCGCCGCGGGCCACATGGCGAAGCTGTCGGTCAGAGTGAGGCCACTGTGCTCGGAGGCATCCAGCAGCCGGAACAGCGTCGCCTTCTCGGTATGATCGGGGCATGCCGGGTAGCCCGGGGCAGGGCGAATACCCTGATATTTCTCTGCGATCAGAGCGTCGTTGTCCAGCGTCTCCTCGGGCACATAGCCCCAGAACTCCTTGCGCACGCGCTCGTGCAGGCGCTCGGCAAAGGCTTCGGCGAGACGATCGGCCAGCGCCTGGACCAGAATCGCATTGTAGTCGTCGCCGGCCGCCTCATAGCGCTTGGCCAGCTCGTCCGCGCCGTGGCCGGTGGTGACGGCGAAACCGCCAATCCAATCGAGCTGATTGCGCTCCCGACCATCCGCAGCGTAACGCGGGGAGATGAAGTCGGCCAGGCTGTAGCAGAGCCCGTCGCGCCCCTTGGTGCTCTGCTGGCGCACGTGGTGTAGCCGCTCGACGACCTGCGAGCGCTGCGGGTCGGCATAGACCTCGATGACGTCGTCATCGACGCTGTTGGCCGGCCATAGCCCGATCACCCCGCGGGCGCGCAGATGCTTTTCATCGATCAGCCGGCGCAGCATCGCCTGGGCGTCGCGGAACAGGTTGCGCGCGGCTTCGCCGACTACCTCATCTTCCAGGATGCGTGGATACTTGCCCGCCAGCTGCCACGTCATGAAGAAGGGGGTCCAGTCGATGCGCGGGACCAGCTCTTCGAGATCGTAGTCGTCGAACACCGTCAGGCCGGGTTGCGCGGGCGTTACCGGCGCGAAGTTCTGCCAGTCCGCCTGGAATCGACGCTGACGCGCCTCGGCGTAGTCCAGATCGGCCGCCTTGGGCCGGCGCTTGGCGTTGCGCTCGCGCACCTGGTCGTACTCGCGCCGGATGTCGGCAACGTAGTCCGGCTTGAGCGTGGGCGAGAGCAGGCGGCTGGCCACGCCCACCGCGCGCGAGGCGTCGCTGACGTAGATCACCGGCTCGGCATACTGCGGGGCGATCTTCACCGCGGAGTGGGCCTTGGAGGTAGTGGCGCCGCCGATCAGCAGCGGCAGGGTGAAGCCTTGGCGCTGCATCTCCTTGGCCACGTGAACCATCTCGTCGAGCGACGGTGTGATCAGCCCCGAGAGACCGATGATATCGGCGCCCTCGTCGCGGGCGGTCTTGAGAATCTTCTCTGCGGGGACCATCACGCCGAGGTCGATCACCTCGTAGTTGTTGCACTGCAGCACCACGCCGACGATGTTCTTGCCGATATCGTGGACATCGCCCTTGACCGTGGCCATGACGATCTTGCCCTTGGACTGGCTCTCGCCGGACTTCTCCGCCTCGATATAGGGGATCAGATAGGCCACCGCCTGCTTCATGACGCGGGCTGATTTGACCACCTGAGGCAGGAACATCTTGCCGGCGCCGAAGAGATCGCCGACCACGTTCATGCCATCCATCAGCGGTCCCTCGATCACCTCGATGGGGCGCTCGGCCGCCGCCCGCGCGGCTTCCGTATCCTCTTCGATGTAGGCGGTGATGCCCTTGACCAGGGCGTGCTCGATGCGCTTGTCGACCGCCCACCCGCGCCACTCGAGATCCTCCTTCTTCGGCCCACCGGTGGCGTCGCCACGATACTGCTCGGCGATCTCGAGCAGCCGCTCGGTGCCATCGCTGCGGCGGTTGAGCACGACATCCTCGACCGCCTCGCGCAGGGCCGCGGGAAGGTCGTCGTAGACCGCCAGTTGACCGGCATTGACTATGCCCATGGTCAGGCCCGCTTTGACCGCGTGATAAAGGAAGACCGAGTGGATCGCCTCGCGCACGGTGTTGTTGCCGCGGAACGAGAACGAGACGTTGGACACCCCGCCCGAGATCATCGCATGGGGCAGACGCTCATGGATCCAGCGGGTAGCTTCGATGAAGTCGACGGCGTAGTTGTCGTGCTCTTCGATCCCGGTGGCGATGGCGAAGATGTTGGGGTCGAAGATGATGTCCTCGGCGGGGAAGCCGATGTCGTCCACCAGCAGCCGATAGGCGCGCTCACAGATCTCGGTCTTGCGCGTGAAGGTGTCGGCCTGGCCCTGCTCGTCGAACGCCATGACCACGATGGCGGCACCGTGACGTCGGCACTCGGTGGCCTGGTGGCGGAACGACGCTTCGCCTTCCTTGAGCGAGATCGAGTTGACGATCGCCTTGCCCTGGATGCACTTGAGGCCGGCTTCGATGATCTCCCACTTGGAGGAGTCGACCATGATCGGCACCCGGGCGATGTCGGGTTCGCCGGCGATCAGGTTGAGGAAGCGCACCATCGCTTCCTGCGACTCCAGCATGCCCTCGTCCATATTGATGTCGATCACCTGGGCGCCGTTCTCGACCTGCTCCAGCGCCACTTCCAGGGCGGTGGTGTAGTCCTCCTCCTGAATCAGACGCTTGAAGCGCGCCGAGCCGGTGACGTTGGTGCGCTCGCCGACATTGACGAACAGCGACTGCGCCTCGATGTTGAACGGCTCGAGGCCGGAGAGGCGGCAGGCGGCGGGGCGCTCGGGGATGCGCCGCGGCGCCACGCCGTCGACCGCCTGCCGGACCGCGGCGATATGCTCGGGCGTGGTGCCGCAGCAGCCGCCGATCACGTTGAGCATGCCGCTCTCGGCGAACTCGCGCACGATCGCGGCCATCTCCTCGGCGCTCTGGTCGTACTCGCCGAACTCGTTGGGCAGACCGGCATTGGGGTGCGCGGAGACAAAGGTATCGGCCTTGTGGGAGAGCTCCTCGAGGTAGGGGCGCAGCTCCTCCGCGCCCAGGGCGCAGTTGAGCCCCACCGACAGCGGTCGCGCATGGCGCACCGCGTTCCAGAACGCTTCGGTGGTCTGTCCCGAGAGGGTGCGTCCGGAGGCATCGGTGATGGTGCCGGAGATCATCACTGGCAGCCGCTCGCCGCGGGCTTCGAACAGCGCCTCCAAGGCGTAGATCGCCGCCTTGGCATTGAGGGTGTCGAAGATGGTCTCGATCAGGATCAGATCGGCACCGCCTTCGATCAACGCGCTCGCGGCTTCGGTGTAGTTATCACGCAGGGCGTCAAAGGTGACATTGCGCTTGGCCGGATCGTTGACGTCGGGGGAGAGCGACGCCGTGCGCGAGGTGGGGCCGAGGACACCGGCCACGTAACGCGGCACACCGCTCTCGGCGGCCACCGCGTCGCAGGCCTCACGGGCCAGGCGGGCAGCCTCGCGATTGAGTTCAGGCACCAGTACCTCCATGCCGTAGTCCGACTGCGACAACCGGGTGGCGTTGAAGGTGTTGGTCTCGACAATGTCGGCGCCCGCTTCCAGATAGGCGCGGTGGATCGCGCCGACCACCGCTGGCTGCGTCAGGGTCAGCAGATCGTTGTTGCCCTTGAGCTCGCTGGGCCAGTCAGCGAAGCGTTCGCCGCGGAAATCGGCCTCGTCGAGGCGGTACTCCTGAAGCATGGTGCCCATGCCGCCGTCGAGAATCACGATGCGTGCTGCGAGAGTCTGGCTCAGGGCCTCGAACGACGGTCTGCGGTGAACGGCCATGCGGATCTCCTGCGGCAAAACGGCTCGGAAAAGAGGGAGTGGATGCGCGCTCGCGCGCCCCTGGCTCAGTCGAGCGCGATGGGGGCCACAGGGTAGCAGAAAGCGCGGGCGGGCGAGACGCGCAGGGATTGTCGTTAAGCGTACCGGTACTTTCCTGACTAAATCACTCGGGATTGTCTTGGCGCGCGCTTTTTTCTACCATGGACGCCATCCACGAGATCGAAGCCCAGCGTCACGCCATCTCGTTCCACTACGTCTCAAGCAGAGTTCGCAGCGACATGAGCCAACCGATTCAGATCACCGAAAGCGGGCAGGAATACCTGGCCGAACTGCTGGCCAAGCAAAACGTCGAGGGCATCGCGGTGCGGGTATTCATCACCCAGCCGGGCACGCCCTATGCCGAGACCTGTCTGGCCTACTGCCGCCCGGGTGAAGAAGAGCCCAGCGACGAGCGCCTTACGCTGGAGAAGTTCGATGTCTTCCTGGACAAGAACAGCGTGCCGTTCCTGGAAGAGGCCGTGGTCGACTTCAATCCGGACCGCATGGGCGGGCAGCTGACGATCAAGGCGCCCAACGCCAAGATGCCCAAGGTCAACGCCGACAGCCCGCTGGAGGATCGCGTCAATTACATCCTTTACAGCGAGATCAACCCCGGGCTCGCGGCACACGGCGGCGAGATCCGCCTGATCCAGCTCACCGAAGAGCAGGTCGCCGTGCTGCAGTTCGGCGGCGGCTGTCAGGGCTGTGCCGCCGTCGATCTGACGCTGAAGGAGGGGGTCGAACGCACGCTGATGGAGCGTATCCCCGAACTCGCCGGCATCCGTGACGTCACCGACCATACCGATACCACCAACGCCTACTACTGATAACGCCTACGACTGATCAGGCCCGGTCCGGCGGCAGCCAACCGCCGGATTACCAAACCCGCCTCGAAAAGCGCTCGTCAGAGCGCTTTTTTCATGTCCTTTCGAGCGGGGTTGGCGTCGACAGCCCCCTGAGCGCAGGCCAGCGCTCAAACGGCGGTCGGGGGCAGGGCGGCGCGGGAGAGGCGCTCGTGCAGTTCGCGGTTGGCCGCGCGCAGGTTCTTGAGTTCGGCCTCCAGGCGCTGCTTCTCCTGCTGCAGTGTCTGCTGTCGGTCGTCGCTCAGACGGCGCTCGCTCTCGAGCTGCTCGGTGTGCACCTTGTCCGCGCGCAGTGATTCCTGCAGCTGAGTGTACTGGCGCCGCTGCTCGGAGAGATCGATCTGTAGCCGCTCGCTGCGCTGGTCCAGCGTCGATAGACGCTGCTCGTACTGCTTCTCTTGCTTGAGCCGCTCCTGGCGCGCCTCGTCGAGCAGCGTCATCAGGCGACTCTCGGCGGCTTCGTGGCGTTTCTCTTCCTGGGCCAGCTTGGTCTGGTGCGTCTGCTGCTGCTTGGCCAAGGCTTCGCGATGCTGGCGCTCGGCCTGTTCCAGCGCCTGCTGGTGGCGCTGGCAGGTCTGCTCCAGCTGGTTCAGCCGTTTCTGCTGCTGCTGTTGCTGGGCCTGTAGTGCCTGTAGTTCCGCCTGCAGATGGGCGGCTTCGTTGGTCTTGTTCTCGAGCCGCTCCTGGACGATGAGCATGTGCTCGTTGAGCGCAGCGAGGCGCTGTTCGGCGTCCTCGCACTGGCGCTGCGCGGCCTGGCTGGCCTCGTTGGCGTCGAGAATCTGCTCGTCGGCCTGCTGGCGATAGACCGCGAGCTTCTCATAGGCGGCCTGCTGCGCCTTGTCCCAGATGTCGGCGACCCAGCTTTCGAGCAGCTCCGGGCGCTCGTGGGTACGCGGAATGCTGTTGACCGCGCCGGTATCCTGGCGCAGGCGCCATTCGCGCAGGTGATCGCTGATGGTGGTGTAGCTGCCGGTGCCGAGGAAATCGCGGATCTTCTGTACGCTGATCGTCTCACCGCGGTGTTTCAACGTCTCGATCGCGCGACAGACATCGTCGTAGCGGATACCGTTACGAGCCATGGGTGTGCTCCCTGTCTTGATGATTTCGTACCTTTGTTAGCGTCTTGGAAGCGCTTCTGCGGCGCCTTCACGCTTGCCACCGGCAGGGCGTTGTGGCCACTGACGATGGTCTTGCTCACAGCATAGGCCATTTACGTAAAAACGATACGTAAAATCGAGTCGTAATGCGCCGACTGCAGGTGCGGCTGGGGTCGGCCGGTCACAGCCTCTATAATGGCGCGATCGACAACCAAGGAGAGCCCATGAGCATCGCACAGGCCCAGGCCGAACTGCTCGAAGAATTCTCGATGTTCGACAACTGGATGGATCGCTACCAGTACATCATCGACATGGGGCGCCAACTGCCGGCGTTTCCGGAAGCGGACCGTACCCCGGCGCACAAGATAGAAGGATGTCAGTCCAACGTGTGGATGACCGCGACACCGGAGGCAGGGCGGTTACGTTTCCGCGCCACTTCGGATGCGGCCATCGTCAGCGGGCTGATCGCGATTCTGCTGCGCATCTACGACGCACGTGAACCGCAGGAGATTCTCGACAGCCAGCCGACCTTCCTCGCCGAACTGGGGCTCGACAAGCACCTGTCGCCCACGCGCAGCAACGGACTGCACGCCATGCTGGAGCGCATCCACGCCACAGCACGTGACGCTCAGGCCGCCTGAGCCGCCGCGCCGCGACATCGCCTGCACTCGTCAGCGCGCGTCGCGGTCTTTGTCGTGTTCGGAAGCTGCCGTGGCGTCAGCTGTTCTCTGGCAGGTGTCATGGACCGGGGTGTCGTGGATAGCGCCGTCGCGGAACGGCTCGCGAGCCGCGCAGCGACAGCGACGACGCGGCTCGGGCACCGGGTCGACGCCTCCCGGATGGAACGGGTGACACTTGCCCAACCGCTTTAGCGTCAACCAGCCGCCACGCCAAGGCCCGTGCAGCTTGATCGCCTCCAGCGCATAGCTGGAACAGGTCGGCCAGAAGCGGCAGCGAGGGCCGAGCAGGGGGCTGATCAGGTAGCGATAGCCCTGGATCATCCCGGTCATCAGGGTAGCGGCTAGGCGGCGCAGCATACGATCAGCGTGGCTTGCCGTAGAGCGCCTCTGGGGCGATCAGCGGTTCACGATCGACCTCGCCGATCTCTTCCGAGAGCCGAATGTAGAAGCAGTCACGCCGCCCGGTGTGGCAGGCAGGGCCGGTCTGTTCGACCTTGAGCAGCAGGGTGTCGCCATCACAGTCGAGGCGCGCCTCGACCAGGCGCTGGCGCTGGCCAGAGGTCTCGCCCTTGCGCCAGAAGGTCTGGCGTGAACGCGACCAGTAGCAGACCTGGCCTGTGGTCAGGGTTTCGCGCAGGGCGGCAGCGTTCATCCACGCCATCATCAGCACTTCACCGCTATCGTGCTGCTGCGCGATCGCCGGCATCAGGCCATCGGCATTCCAGCGGGCGTTCTCGACCAGCTCGTCCAGTGCCACCCGAGTGCCGGGGGCTGCGGTCTCTAGATCGTCAAACAGGCGTGACATGGCGTCTCTCGTCGGCTGGAAAAAAATAGATAGGCTTTCGCCGAATAGGATCAAAGGGATGGCTTCGCGGGGTGTTCGCGGTCTATCAGGCGCGCTCGGCGCCGTCGCGACAGGCATCGCAGGTACCCAACAGCTCGATGGTCTGGCGCTGGATGGTAAAGCCGCGCTCCCGCGCCGTACTCGCCAGTATCTCGCCGACGGCTTCCTGATGCAGTTCCTCGACACGGCCGCAGTGGCGACAGATTAATAGCTGAAAGCGATGCACATGCTCCGGGCACGGGCAGGCAATATAGGCATTGAGCGATTCGATACGGTGCACCAGACCCTGCTCGATGAGAAAGTCGAGCGCGCGGTAGACCGTCGGCGGGCGCGCCGCAGCGTGTTCGTCGGAGAGCCGGTCGAGCAGATCGTAAGCCTTGAGCCCGCCGGGCGTGGCGGAGATCAGTTCGAGCACGCGGCGCCGGATCGGCGTGAAGCGCACGCCGCGTTCCTGGCACTGTTGGTCTGCCTGTCTGAGCAGGGCATCCGAGTCGATCATCGACAATCCCGAGCCGTTGTACAAAGAATTGGCCATTCTACGCGCTCACCTTGAGCAGAGCCACCGAGCGCCTGGCCAGATGCCGCGGCGCCTGAAATCACGCGCGCATGCGCGCGAGGCAAGCGGTGGATACCCGTAGAGGAGGCTACTGATGATCAGAAAGGAGATGGCACCAATGGCTGTCAGCAACGACTGGGAAAGCTTTCGCATAGTGTATTTAACATAATATATATTATGCGAAGTCTTGGTTGCCAAGGTGGTCGCCAAGGACGAAGGTGGCCAATGACCCTTCATCATCGTGTCTACCCAGCGCTTCGCTGCCTCGTATGCCACCGACTTCTTGGCTTCTCTTGTCCTGTATCAGATGCAGCGCACGCCGGTCTGGTCTGAGTGCGCCCGTCCCGGCAAGATGGCTCGCGTTCTTCTCCTGCGCTGTGCCGCTGGCCCATCATGCCAAATGCACCCACGCCGAATGGGTTGGGCCTTCAGGGCGCACGTCGCGTGCCGATGGACTAGTCTGAATGACGCCGCCAAACAGCCTGGATGACCCGACGTCCACGTCTGCGACAGGTGGTGCGACAGATAGTGCGACAAATCGCCACACGCGCGGCACTTTGCCGCCACCAGCCTGCTGGGCAAGGTTTTTTTAGGTACAATGTCGTCCGCGAAATCCCTACTTCGTTGGCGACTTGTCGAGGCCGATGGCAACGGCGGTTCTCGTCATTCGAGTTGTCAGCCCTGGCGAGCGGCGTATGATGCAGGCCGCTAGCCGATGTTGCAGGGCCAAAAGCTTTCCTCCACTGGGGTCGTGAGATGAGAAAAAGGAACTCCCTCAAGTATTTGAGTGTGATGACGTGGCTGACCGTACCACTGCTGTTGAGCGGTTGCGGTTCGGCACTGATGGACCCGAGTGGTCCTGTTGGTCAGGGGCTCAAGTCACTGATCATCACCGCTTTCGGTCTGATGCTGATCGTGGTCATTCCGGTCATCGTGATGACCATCCTGTTCGCCTGGAAGTATCGCGGCACCAACCTGGCGGCCAAGTACACGCCGAACTGGGAGCACTCCAACGTCATCGAGCTTTTCGTATGGGCCATCCCATGCGTCATCATCCTCTTCCTGGGGATTCTCACCTGGCAGACGTCGCACTCCTATGATCCGCACAAGCCGATCGCCAGTGCAGACGAAACCATGACCATCGATGCGATCTCGCTCGACTGGAAATGGCTGTTCATCTATCCCGAGCAAGGCATCGCCACGGTCAACGAGCTGGCCATGCCGGTGAATACGCCGGTGCACTTCCGGGTCACCTCGGGCACGGTGATGAACTCGTTCATGATTCCCAACCTGGGCAGCCAGATCTATGCCATGGCCGGGATGAACAACGACGTCTATCTCGAAGGCAGTGAAATCGGCACCTTCCGTGGTCGTTCGACCCACTACAGCGGCGAAGGTTTCTCGGAAATGCTGTTCGACGCCCATGTGACGTCGCAAGCCGATTTCCAGGCCTGGGTCGACAAGGTCAAGCAGTCGCCCGACACGATGATGTTCCCGGACGACTACAACAAGCTGGCACAGCCGACCATCGGCGCGCCGGTGCAGTATTTCTCGCAGGTTTCGCCCGACTTCTACGGCGACCTGATCAGAAGCTACAAGTCTGGTCACGGTGGTCCGCAGAGCCATGGCGAGCACAACCAAGCACAGGAGCCTTCAATGCCCATGAGTGCGCAGGCAGCGGAGTAACGTCATGTTCGGAAAACTCAGCTTAGATTCGATTCCCTACCATGAGCCGATCATCATGGTCACGGCGACGGTCATCGGAATCGTCGGCGCCCTGGTCGTCGGGCTCATTACCTACTATCGCAAGTGGGGCTATCTGTGGCGCGACTGGATCACCTCCATCGACCACAAGAAGATCGGGATCATGTACTTCCTGGTCGCCTTGGTGATGCTGGTCCGTGGCTTTGCCGACGCGATCATGATGCGTACCCAGCAGGCTATTGCCGCCGGTGGCGCCGAGGGCTATCTACCGCCCCACCACTACGATCAGATCTTCACCGCCCACGGTGTGATCATGATCTTCTTCGTCGCCATGCCCATGGTCATCGGCCTGATGAACCTGGTGGTGCCGCTGCAGATCGGCGCTCGCGACGTTGCCTTCCCGTTCATGAACAACGTCAGCTTCTGGCTGTTCGCTGCCGGCGTCATTCTGGTGAACATTTCGCTGGTCGTCGGTGAATTCGCCAAGACCGGCTGGCTCGCCTATGCGCCGCTATCGGAGTTGCAGTACAGTCCAGACGTCGGGGTCGACTACTGGATATGGTCACTGCAGATATCGGGTATCGGGACGACCCTGACCGGTATCAACTTCTTCGTCACCATCCTGAAGATGCGCACCAAGGGCATGACCCTGTTCCGCATGCCGATCTTCACCTGGACGGCGCTGTGCACCAACGTCCTGATCATCCTGTCGTTCCCGATCCTGACCGCGACCATCGCCCTGCTCACGCTGGATCGCTACCTGGGGATGCACTTCTTCACCAATGACATGGGCGGCAGCCAGATGATGTACGTCAACCTCATCTGGGCCTGGGGCCACCCTGAGGTGTACATCCTGATCTTGCCGGCATTCGGTGTCTTCTCCGAGGTCATCTCGACCTTCACCAAGAAGCGTCTGTTCGGTTACAAGACCATGGTCTGGGCCACGGTGGCGATCACCTTCCTGTCGTTCATCGTCTGGCTGCACCACTTCTTCACCATGGGTGCCGGTGCCAACGTCAACGCCTTCTTCGGCATCACGACGATGATCATCGCGATACCCACGGGTGTGAAGATCTTCAACTGGCTGTTCACCATGTACCGCGGGCGTCTCGAGTTCACCACGCCGGTACTGTGGACCATCGGTTTCATCATCACCTTTACCCTGGGTGGCATGACCGGTGTCATGCTGGCCGTGCCGGGCGCCAACTTCGTGCTGCACAACAGCCTGTTCGTCATCGCCCACTTCCACAACGTCATCATCGGCGGCGTGGTCTTCGGCATGCTGGCTGGCTTCACTTACTGGTTCCCGAAAGCGTTTGGTTTCACCCTGAGCGAGAAATGGGGCAAGCGCTCCTTCTGGTGCTGGCTGGTCGGCTTCTACATGGCCTTCATGCCGCTCTACGCACTGAGCTTCTTCGGTGCCATGCGTCGCATGCAGTCCTACGAGCAGACCGAGTGGCAGCCGCTGATGATCGTCGCCTGGGTCGGCGCCGTGATCATCGCTCTGGGCATCGCCTGCATCGTGATCCAGCTCGTGGTGAGTATCCGCGACCGCGAGAAGAATCGCGACGTCACCGGCGACCCGTGGGATGCCCGTACCCTGGAGTGGTCCACCTCCTCGCCGCCCCCGAACTACAACTTCGCCCATCTGCCGGAGGTTCACTCCATCGACAGCTACTGGGAGATGAAGCAGCAGCCGGGTGGCTTCAAGCGTGAGCTGTCGACCCACTTCGAAGACGTGCACATGCCCAAGAACACCAACGAAGGTCCGATCCTGGGGCTGTTCAGCCTGATCTTCGGCTTCGCCCTGGTGTGGCACATCTGGTGGCTGGTCGCCGTTGGCGCCATCGGCATGTTCGTGACCTTCATGGTGCGTATCCACAACGATGACGTGGACTATCACATCCCCGCTGCCGAGGTCGAAAAGACCGAGCGTGAATACCACAAACGGTTGGAGATGCAGGCGTAACCATGGCAACCGATACCCTGACTAACCACGACGCTCATGCCCACGACGGGCATGAGCATCACGATGCCGGCGCGATGAAGGTGTTCGGCTTCTGGATCTACCTGATGAGCGACCTGGTGATCTTCGGATCGCTGTTCGCCACCTTCGGGGTCCTGGGCACCGCTACCGCCGGTGGCCCGACCTCGCAGGAGATCTTCGAGCTGCCCTTCGTGCTGGTCGAGACCTTCCTGCTGCTGGTGAGTAGTTTCACCTTCGGCCTGGCCGTGCTGGCACAGAACGCCGGTGATCGCGGTGCCGTGCTCAAGTGGCTGGCCGTGACCTTTCTGCTCGGCTTCGGCTTCGTCGCGATGGAGGTGTACGAGTTCCATCACCTGATCGCCCAAGGCCATGGCCCGGATCGCAGCGCCTTCCTGTCGGCCTTCTTCACCCTGGTCGGCACCCACGGTCTGCACGTGACCTTCGGCCTGATCTGGATCGCGACCATGTTCATCCAGATCTCGCGCCGCGGTCTCGACAGCGTCACCAAGCCGCGCATGCTGTGCCTGAGCCTGTTCTGGCACTTCCTGGACATCGTCTGGATCTGCGTCTTCTCCTTCGTCTACCTGTTTGGAGCCATGTAACATGAGCGATATCCATACCTCTCATGACGGCGCCAGCCATGGCAGCTACAAGTCGTACTTCATCGGCTTGGTCCTCTCGATCGTACTGACGCTGATCGCGTTCGGTGTTGTCATGGCCGGTGGCTTCAGCGTACCGGTGATGATGGTGACCGTGGTGGTCACTGCCATTGCGCAGGTGCTGGTGCAGCTGGTCCTATTCATGCACCTGAATACCAAGGCCGAAGGCGGTTGGAACTTCATCGCCATCGTCTTCACGTCGGTATCCTGGGGCTGATCATTGGTGGTTCCCTATGGATCATGCACAACATCCACGTCAACATGATGCTGAACTAAGCACGCAAATGGCCCTCAAGCCCTATTTGCTGCTGACCAAGCCCGGCATCATCTTCGGCAACCTCGTGACAGTCATCGGCGGCTATTTTTTGGCCGCCGGTGGCCGTTTCGATCCCCTGCTGTTCTTTGCTGCGGTGATCGGCACCTCGTTGGTCGTGGCCTCCGGCTGCGTCTTCAACAACGTGATCGATCGAGACATCGACCAGCACATGGCGCGCACGCAGTCGCGCGCCATGGTCACCGGTCAGATCTCGATTCCGGTCGCACTGTTGCTGGGTGGCGTACTGGGTGTGCTCGGTTTCGGTTTACTGGCGTGGCAGACCACGGCACTGGCCACCGGCTTCGCTGCCTTCGGGTTCGCGATCTACGTCGGCGCCTACAGCCTCTATCTGAAACGCCATTCGGTCTACGGCACGCTGGTGGGGAGTCTTTCCGGGGCCTCGCCGCCGGTGATCGGCTACTGTGCCGTCAGCGGTCAGTTCGATCTGGGCGCCCTGCTGCTGCTGATCATCTTCAGCATCTGGCAGATGCCCCACTCTTACGCGATCGCGATTTTCCGCTTCAACGACTACGCCTCGGCGTCGATTCCCGTGCTGCCTGTCAAGTGCGGCATCGGGGTGGCCAAGCGGCATATCGTGATCTATACCGCACTCTTCGTGGTGGCGTCGGTGATGCTGAGCGTGGCCGGCTACACCGGCTGGATCTACGCGATCGTGGCCGTGGCAGTGGGTCTTTACTGGCTGGTGATCACCCTGCGCGGTTACCGCGCGGAGGATGATCAGGCCTGGGCCCGCAAGGTGTTCGGTTTTTCGATCATGGTGGTCACCGCGCTTAGCGTGATGATGTCGGTCGACAGCCGCCTGCCGATGGCAGAGTCGATCGTGTCGTTGGCACTGGGTTGAAGTCGTGGTAGCAGGTCGTAGTTAATAGACCGTGGTAATAGAAAGACGGGCAGCCCTGAGGCTGCCCGTCTTTTTTTGATGCCCTGCTTACGTCGCGCTGGTCAGAAGCGCAGATCACGCTTCCGGCGGAGCGTAGGAGCCATCTTCGCGGTGGACCTCGCGGCCCGTCAGCGCCGGCAGGAAGACGCAGGCCACGGTCATGCCCTTCTCCTTGCCACGCAGCCAGTGCTCGTCGTGCTGGTCGAGCAGGTACATATCGCCGGCCTTGATGGTATGGATCTTGCCATCGGCGATGGTTTCGACTTCACCCTCGCCCTCGTAGCAGAACACCGCCTCGATATGGTTCTTGTAGTGGATATGGGTTTCCGTGCCCGGATGGATCCGGGTGATGTTGAAGGAGAAACCGCAGTTGTCGTCGGCCAGCATCAGACGGGTGCTATCCCAGTTGCCGTTCTCGGCTTCGACGAAACGCTCGGTCTTACGGCACTCTTCCAGGTTACGTACGATCATCGATTCTGCTCCTCGGGGATGAATTCGAGGTCTGCCTTCACCAGGCAAACCCCGGGTGACACTTACCCGGCGCGAGCGACCGCGCCGGCCAGAGACGTCATGTCTCAGCCAATGGCTTCTTCCACGCTGCGCTCGAGAATATCCAGACCCTCGAGCAGATCTTCGTCGCTGATCACCAGCGGACACAGGCACTTGATCACTTGGCCATCATGACCGGCGGTCTCGATGATCAGGCCGTTCTCGAACGCCTTGGCAGTGATCTTGTCGGCGATCTCGCCCTTGCGCACGTCGATACCGCGCATCAGACCACGGCCGCGCTCACTTGCCTCATGGCCACGCTCGGTCAGCCAGGCAGCGATCTTGGTGAAGCGCTCTTCGACGATACGGCCCTTGCGCTGGACGTCACGCTCCAGCTTGTCATCACTCCAGAAGTGCTTGAAGGCGGCGGCAGCGGTGACGAAGGCCATGTTGAAGCCGCGGAAGGTGCCGTTGTACTGGCCCGGTTTCCACTTGTCCAACTCGGGGCGCATCAGCACATGGGCGAACGGCAGACCATAAGCCGAGAGTGACTTCGAGTTGGTGACGATGTCCGGCACGATGCCGGCATGCTCGAAGCTGAAGAACTTGCCAGTGCGCCCGCAGCCGGCCTGGATATCGTCGACGATCAGCAGGATATCGTGGGCGCGGCAGATACTCTCCAGGCGTTTCAGCCAGTCGAGGCCGGCGGGATTGATGCCGCCCTCACCCTGTACGGTCTCGACGATGACACCGGCGGGCAGGTCGAGGCCACCGGAGTTGTCGCCCAGCAGCTTCTCGAAGTAGTCGAGGGTGTCATTGCCATCGCCCATGTAGCCGTCGAACGGCATGAAGCTCGCGCCCTGGGTGGGAATGCCACCGGTGGCTTCGCGAAACTTGCGGTTGCCGGTGGTCGCCAGCGCTCCCATGGTCACGCCGTGGAAGCCGTTGGTGAAAGTGACAATGTTGTGACGGCCCTTGGCCACACGCGCCAGACGGATCGCCGCCTCGACGGCGTTGGTGCCGGTCGGCCCCGGCAGGTGCACCTTGTAGTCGAGACCGCGCGGCTTGAGGATCACCTCTTCCAGGGTTTGCAGATAGTCACGCTTGGCCTGGGACCACATATCGAGCCCGTGGGTGATGCCATCACTGGTGATGTAGTCGACCAGCGCTTCCTGCAGCTTGGGGTGATTGTGGCCGTAATTGAGGGTGCCGGCACCGGCGAGAAAGTCGATGTATTCGCGCCCGCCCGCCTCGTCGGTCAGACGCGCGCCCTTGGCCGTGGTGAAGACGGTCGGGAAAGAGCGCGAATAAGTCCGTACCTCGGACTCCATACGTTCGAGAATCTGGGTCTGCATGCAACCTCCCTGGCTGATGATGTACAAGTGATGAAGCTTGGAGACGGCCCGGCAGCCTAGGGTGACCGGCTGCCGGCGCCGGAAGTCAGATGTGCTGCGGGTCGAACGGACCGATACGGACCAGATTTTCCGGATCGTGTTCGCCGCCGAGCTGATCGGTGGAGAAGTATTCGCGGCTGATCAGCGGCGCCTGCCAGCGATCCGCCAGCCGCTTGAACAGCCCCCAGGACGCCTGATTGTCCGGAGTGATGGTGGTCTCGAGATGATTGACGCCGGCAAGCTCCGGGCGGCTCAGCACTGCCTCCACCAGGCGGCGTGCAAGCCCCGTGCCGCGTGCCTTCTCGCCTACCGCGACCTGCCACAGAAAGTAGATGTCGGGTGCTGCAGCCTTGACGTAGCCGGAGACGAAACCGACGATCTCGCCCTCCTCCGTGGTCGCCACGGCGCAGCTATCGCGGAACTGCGTCGCCAGCAGCAGATAGGCGTAACCCGAGTTCACATCGAGCGGCGGGCATGCCTTGACCAGCTCGTAGATGCCCCAGCCGTCCTCCGTGGTCGGCTTGCGGATGAACAGCGGCATATCGGGTTTGCCGACCACCGCATCTGCCACCGTGGGTCTTGCCAGATCCGCCGAAGGGGTGAATGCCGGGTTGGGATTGGTCATCTTGTCCATCGCCATGACTAATGTCTTAACAGGATAACAAGGTGTCGCGCCTGCTTCAAACGGCAGGTTATCCACCCATCCGATTTCAATAAACAATGGTTATGCCATATTGACGAGCGTCTTGGAGACACCGTCAATCGCAGCTTCCAGTCTAGACCAGCAGGGAAAAAACGCCTGTGGCGGGATCTAAGAGCCTCCAGCGGGAGCCGGTAGGCGTCATGCCCGCCAACGCAAACGGCCACCCGAAGGTGGCCGTCGATGTGCACTGTGCTGCGAGGCTCAGCGGCGGGTGACGCTGCGCATGGTGACGAACTCTTCCGCCGCGGTCGGGTGAATACCCACGGTGGCATCGAAGTCGCTTTTGGTCAGTCGGGCGCGGACGGCGATCGCCAGACCCTGGATGATCTCGCCGGCCTCCTCGCCGACCATGTGGGCGCCCACCACGCGATCGCTCTCGTCATCGACGATCAGCTTCATCAGACAGCGCTCGTCGCTGCCGGAGAGAGTGTGCTTCATTGGTCGGAAGTCGGCGCTGTAGACCCGGATCGCCGCATAGCGCTCGCGCGCTGCTTCTTCGGAGAGCCCCACGGTACCGATATTGGGGTGGCAGAAGACTGCGGTGGCAATGTCGTCGTAATCGAGCGCCCCCGGGGTGCTGCCATCCTGATGATCGACGAAAGTGATGTGCCACCAGATGCATCGCCTCCGCCAGCGCCACGGGTGTCAGTTCCGGTCCGCCGGTGACGTCGCCAATCGCCAGGATCGACGGGATCGACGTCTCGAAACGCTCATTGACCTTGAGCGTACCATCGTCGTTCAGCGTCACGCCCAGGGTGTCGAGACCCAGCCCTTCCAGATGCGGGCGGCGGCCGGTAGCCGCGAGTACCGCATCGACCTCGAGCTGCTCGCCATTGGTCAGCGTCACTTCCAAGCCACTGTCGAGCTGGCGAATGCGCTCGATGTTGACCTCGAAGTGCAGGTTGACGCCCTTCTTGCCCATCTCGTCGCGGGTGAACTCGCGGACTTGCTGATCGAATCCGCGCAGGAACAGGTCGCCGCGGTAGATCAGATGGGTCTCGGAACCCAGGCCATTGAAGATACTGGCGAACTCCACCGCGATATAGCCGCCGCCCAGGACCAGGAAGCGCTCGGGGAAGCGCTCGAGATCGAACACTTGATTGGAGCTGATGGCGAGCTCACTGCCTTCGAATGGCGGAACCCAGGGCCAGCCTCCCACTGCCACCAAGATCTTTTCGGCGCTGATGCGCTCGCCATCGATCTCCACGCTATGGGCATCCAAGACCTTGGCGCGACCGTTGATCAGGGTCACGCCAGCGTTATCGAGCAGCCGTCCGTAGATCCCGTTGAGGCGCGCGATCTCCGCCACCTTGTTGTCACGCAGTGTGGCCCAGTCGAAACTGGGCGCCTGCGGCAGGGTCCAGCCGAACCCGGCACTATCCTCGAAGGCGTCATGGAAGTGAGCGGCGTAGGAGTAGAGTTCTTCGGCACGCAGCCGACATTGACGCAGGTACCGCCAAGATAGCGATCTTCGGCCACCCCCACGCGCGCTCCATTTGCCGCCGCGGTTCTCGCAGCACGCACGCCGCCGGAACCGGCGCCGATGACGAACAGGTCGTAATCGTAACTCGCCACTGTCTGACTCCTTGGAAAATGTTGTCGCGATCATACCAGCCCAGTTCGGGGGGCGGGAAAGACCTTGCCTATCAGGGCCATATACCCAGCCAATGCGCCCCACCCATCAACCCGGCCACCGCTCCAGCATAGTCGGCCTACGCACGCGCTCTCTATCTCACCCTCTCCTCTCGGCATCGCCCAATACGTCCCTACCTGGGCATCTCACTACGCATACCGGTCGGAATGACCTAGAATTCTCCCCCTCGTGCGGCGTATAGCGTCCGTCTCCCTTCAGGTTTCAGGTGACCTCCATGAGCATCGACACGCTCCTCAAGCAGAACCGTCAATGGGCGGACAGCATCCAGCAGCAGGATCCCGATTTTTTCACTCGCCTCTCTCAGCAGCAGAACCCCGACTATCTGTGGATCGGCTGCTCCGATAGCCGCGTACCCGCCAACCAGATCGTCGATCTGCCGCCGGGCGAGGTCTTCGTCCATCGCAATGTTGCCAATCTGATCTATCACAACGACATGAATGCGCTCTCGGTAGTGCAGTTCGCCGTCGACGTGCTCAAGGTCAAGCACATCATGGTGGTCGGCCACTACGGCTGCGGCGGGGTCAAGGCGTCGATCACCGGCGGCGAGCACGGTATCGTCGACTACTGGCTGCACAGCGTCAGCGAGCTGTACCAGCAGCACAAGCGTGAACTCGAGGCGTTGCCACTGGAGGAGCAGGTCGATCGCCTGTGTGAGCACAACGTCCGCCTGCAGGTCGCCAATCTGTGCCGGACCAAGATCATCCAGCGCGCCTGGGAGCGCGAGCAGCCGCTGTCGGTGCATGGTTGGGTCTACGGGCTCAAGGATGGCCGCGTCAACGATCTCGGCTGCACCGTATCGCGTGCTGACCAGACCGGCACGATCCGCATCATGCCCGGCGCCTGCTGAGCGACTGGGGCGATCACCACGTCGCCGATCGATGATAATAGACAAGCACTTCGATGAGGCACGCATGCGCAACAGCAACCGGCTTGAGGCCCGGCTGGCAACGCTTTTCACGACGCGGGCGCGACGGCGACTCCTGGGCGCGCTCCTGCTCTGCGCCAGCGTGCTCCCCGCGACCGCCCGCGCCGACGCTGCCACTCTCGACGTGGCCTATGACACCCTGCCGGTGTCGCTGGACATTCATGAGCAGCTCACGGTGGGCGTGCTCAGACTTGCACACCTGGTGTTCGACCCATTGGTGCGTTGGGACCGCCACCTGGGGCTCGAGCCGCGTCTCGCCACGTCCTGGGAGCGTCTGGACGACACCACGCTGCGCCTGCATCTACGCCGTGGGGTGCACTTCCACAGCGGCAACCCGTTCACCGCGCGCGATGTCGCCTGGACCGTGGCGCGGCTCAAGCGCAGCCCCGACTTCAAGGCGATCTTCGCCCCCATCGTCGACGTCACGGTGGTCGACGACGCCACCATCGATCTGCATACGCGGAGCCCCTTTCCGCTGCTGCTCAATCTGGCGACCTACATCTTTCCCCTGGATAGCCGCTTCTACAGCGGCCAGCTCCCCGCGGGGGCCGGCGATCGCCAGGGCCAGGACAAGGCGGCGATCGTCAAGGGTGGCGATACCTTCGCCTCACGCCATATGTCGGGTACCGGACCGTTCGAGGTCACCCGCTTTCAACCCGGCGCCCGGATCGAACTGACACGTTTCCCCGGCTATTGGGACCACGCCTCGCCGGGCAATGTCGAGCACCTCTCCGGTGGCGATCGGTGAGAGTGCGACCCGGGTGGCAGCCCTGCTGGCCGGCGATGTCGACTTCATTGCGCCGGTGCCGGCCACCGCCCTGACCCGCCTCGAGCATGCGCCGGGGATCGATCTGGTCACCATGCCCGGGGTGCGCATCACCCTGCTGCAGCTCAATCAGCGCCGGGTGCCCGCCTTCCGTGACCGCCGCGTGCGTCTGGCGATGAATTATGCCGTCGACCAGCGCGCGATCGCCAAGCACCTGCTGGAGGGTTCGTCACCCCGGCGGCGCAGATGTCACCTGAAGGATATGCCGGGCACGACGAACAGCTCACCCCACGTTACGATCTGGCCAAGGCCCGACGGCTGATGCGCGAGGCCGGTTATCCGGATGGCTTCGAAGTCACCCTGATGGCACCCAACAATCGCTATGTCAACGATGCCCAGACCGCGCAGGTGGCGCTGGCCGTGGCGGCGATGCTGGCCAGATCCATATCCGGGTCGATTTCAAGACGCGTGCCGAAGAATCAGTACTGGACGGAGTACGATCGCCGCGCTGCCGATATCATGATGATGGGGTGGTACTCGGACACCGGCGACTCGGCCAACTTCTTCGAATACCTGACCTTCTGCCCTGACAGTCGCAGCGGCACCGGCCAGTACAACGCCAGCGAGTACTGCAACCCGGAGCTCGACTCACTGGTCGCGCTGGCCAACAGCGAGACCGATATGCGCCGGCGTACCAGCATGCTGCGACAGGCCGAGGCGATGGTTTACGCCGACGCTCCGTTCATTCCGCTCTACTGGCAGAATCTGGCCTGGGCGGCGTCCGATCGGGTCGCCATCGAACCGGTACTCAACGTGATGAACATGCCCTACCTGGGCGACGTGGTGGTGACACCCCGCGCCGGGGAGACCCACAGCCGCTGAGCGAGCTGGGGAAGAACGTGTGCTGGGGGAAGGAGAGACGCTGGATGTCGATGACGCGCTTTCTGTTCAAGCGCTTGCTGCAGGCGGTAGGGGTACTGCTGGCGATCAGCCTGATCGCCTTCGTGCTGCGCGACGCCCTGCCCGGCGCGGACGGGGCCAGCAGCGGCGCTGCCTGGCGGCGCTATCCGCAGTTCCTGGGCGAGCTGTTGCGGCTGGATTTCGGCACCTCGAGCTTTTTCCATCGCCCGGCGCTGGAAGTGGTGCTGGGCTATCTGCCGGCGACCGTGGAGCTGGTGCTCTCCGGCAGCCTGCTTACCGCCCTGTTCGCCGTGCCGCTGGGAATCTACAGCGCGATCAAGCCACACGCCACCGTGGCGCGCCTGATCCTGCGACTGGCTGCCCTTGGCGTCTCGCTGCCGGTGTTTCTGACCGCCATTCTGCTGATCCAGGTATTCTCGCTGGGCCTGTCCAGCGCTACGACCGGCGCCTCTACAGGCTGGCTGGCCGACCTCGGTGGCATGCCCGCCTATGGGCGCGGCAATCCAGTACCGCTGTGGGGCAACTGGGCGACCAACTTCGCCTCGTGGCAGGGACTCGCCTATCTCGCCCTGCCGGCGCTGTCGCTGGCCGCGGGCATGCTGCCGCTATTCGTGCGCCTGATCCATACCGAGATGCGCCGCGTGCTGGCGAGCGACTATATCCGCTTCGCCCACGCTCGCGGGTTGTCACCATGGCGCATCTACGCCTGGCACGCGCTCAAGAACGCGCTGCTGCCGGTGGTGACCCTGGGCGGTATCCAGCTAGGCTCTCTGATGGCCTACACCCTGCTGGTCGAGAGCGTGTTCCAGTGGCCCGGGGTGGGCCTGATGTTCCTCGATGCGGTGGAGCGCGGCGATCGCCCGCTGATCGTGACCTATCTGCTGGTCGCCGGCGTGCTGTTTCTACTGATCAACACCCTGGTCGATCTCTGCTGCCGGCTGCTCGACCCCAGGGTCGTGGCGCCAGGGGGGATGCAGTGAATTCGCTCTCCTCGAAGACGTCGTCGGGTCCGCTGATGAACGCGCTCGGCCGCCTCGCGCAGCGTCGCCGGCTATGGTTGTGCCTGGGCCTGTTTGTGTTCCTGGCGGGGGCGGCGCTATTGGCTCCCTGGCTCGCGCCCAGCGACCCCTACGATCTGACCCAGGTCGAGCTGCGCGACTCCCTGCGCCCGCCGTGGTGGCTCGCCGGCAGCCTGCCCGGCCATCCACTGGGTACCGATATCCAGGGACGCGACCTGCTCTCGCTGATGCTCTACGGCGCACGGGTGTCGCTGGCGATCGGCTTCGGCGCGGTGCTGCTGCAGCTGCTGCTGGGCGTGACCCTGGGAATGCTCGCGGGCTATCGTGGTGGGCGCCTCGATGCCCTGCTGATGCGCTGGGCAGACGTCCAGCTGGCGTTTTCCACCCTGATGATGGCGATCGTGATCAGTGCCGTGGTCAAGGCGGCTTTCGGCGGGGCCTTCTACGGCCACTACGGCATCTGGCTGCTGATCCTGATCATCGGCCTCAGCGAGTGGCCGCTCTATGCGCGCACGGTGCGCGCCAGCGTGATGGCGGAAAAGCGCAAGGAGTACATCGAGGCGGCGCGGGTGCTGGGCTTTTCCGCACCGCGGGTCGTGCTGCGCCATCTGCTGCCCAATACCCTGCCGGCGCTGCTGGTGATCTCGGGGCCCAGATCGGCCAGGCAATCATGGCCGAGGCAGCACTCTCCTTCCTGGGTCTGGGCCTGCCCGAGACCCAGCCATCGCTGGGGTCGCTGATCAAGTCCGGGTTCGACTACCTGCAGTCCGGGGCCTGGTGGATCACTCTGCTGCCCGGGGCCTATCTGGTGCTGACGGTGTTGGCGGTCAATCTGCTGGGTGACGCCTGGCGCGAGCATCTCGACCCGTATCGGGCGCCCGCCGCCCTCAGCTCGAGGGGAGGATAGCGCGTATGGCACTGCTGGAAGTCGACGATCTCAGCGTGCACTTCACGCTGCCCGGGATGGTGCTGGAGACGTTGGCTGGAGTGAGTTTCCGGCTCGGGCGCGGCGACTGCCTGGGCATCGTCGGCGAATCCGGCGCCGGCAAGTCGGTACTCGGCTTCAGTCTGGTCAATCTGCTGGCACCGCCGGGGCGTATCGTCAGCGGCCGTATCCGGCTCGAGGGGCGCGAATTGACCACACTCTCCGAGCGGCACTGGCGAGCCATTCGAGGCCGACGCATGGCGATGGTATTCCAGGACCCCTGCGCGACGCTCAATCCGGTGCTCACCGTGGGCCAGCAAATGCACGAGACCCTGCGTGCCCACCGGCGTCTTTCCCGGCGTCTGGCGCGCAGGATGGTGCTGCATCGGCTGCACCAGGTGGGCCTCGAGGCGCCCGAAAGCCAGCTCTCACGCTATCCGCACCAACTCTCCGGCGGCCAGTGTCAGCGCGTGGTGATCGCCATGGCGCTGCTGCTCGACCCGGACATCATCATCGCCGACGAACCCACTACCGCGCTGGACGTCACCACTCAGGCCGAGCTCGTCGCCCTGCTCGCCTCACTCTGTCGGACCCTCGACCTGAGCCTGATCGTGATCTCCCACGATCTCACGGTGATCCAGCAGCTGACCCAGCGCGTGCTGGTGATGTATGCCGGTCGGGTGGTCGAAAGCGGGCCGACGCGACGTGATCAACGACCCCCAGCACCCCTACACCCAGGGGCTGGTCGATGCCCTGCCGCAGATGTATCCGCCGCGGCACCGCTGCGCCCGATCCCCGGCAGCCCGCCCGCGCCTGGTGCGGCGCCCACTGGCTGCGCCTTTCATCCGCGCTGCCGCTACCGTCATGCCGCGGATGACGAACTACGGCGGCGCTGCGAGGGCAGCTCTCCCGCACTCATCCCCAGTAGCGGCAGCGAGGTCGCCTGCCACTGGGTGGCGCGATTGATCGATCAAGAGACGAGCGACGCAGTAGAGGTGCACGATGAACCGCTCGACTGAGGCGCGTTCCACGCCCGCATCTACCCCGGCATCCGCGCTCGGCGACCTCGGCCAGCCCGCGGATATCGCGCAGCCGCTGCTCGAGGTGCGCGGGCTGAGCCACCGCTATCGCCTGCTACGCGGCGTATTCGGTCGTCGCCGGCCTGTGGAGATCCAAGCCCTGGACGCGGTCAGCCTGACACTCTGGCGCGGCGATGCGCTCTGCGTGGTGGGCGAGTCGGGCAGCGGCAAGTCGACCCTGGCACGCCTGATCATGGGGCTGCTGACCCCTGATGCGGGCGAGGTGCACTATGCCGGGACGCGCATCGATCATCTCAAGGACCGTCAGCGCCAGCGCTATCGCCGACGCATGCAGATGATCTTTCAGGACCCCTACGCCTCGCTCAATCCGCGCCTGCGTATCGCCCAGGCACTGGAAGAGCCGATCCATGTGCACTTCCCGGAGGCATCACGCCAGCAGGTGCGCGAGCGCGTCGACGCCCTATTGAGCGACGTCGGGCTCGATCGCGGCTGGGGCGAGCGCTACCCCCATGAGCTCTCCGGCGGACAGCGCCAGCGTGTGGCCATCGCCCGGGCGCTGAGCGTCTCACCAGAGCTGATCGTCGCCGACGAGCCGCTGTCGGCGCTGGATCTCTCGGTTCAGGCTCAGGTGCTCAATCTGCTCGTCGACACCCAGCTCGCCCGCCGGCTGACCTATCTGTTCATCAGCCATGATCTCGCCGTAGTCGAGTATCTGGCGACCCATGTCGCCGTGCTCTACCGCGGCACACTGTGCGAGGTCGGGCCGGCGGCGCAGATCTTCGCTGCACCACGCCACCCTTACACCCGGGCGCTGCTGGCGGCGCGGCCGCGTTTCGACGATGCTGGCGCCCGGTACATCGCCGCCAGCGCCGATACGCCTGCTGAGTTATCGGCCACAAGGGGTTGCGTCTATCGCCAGCATTGCCCCCTGGCCACGCCACGCTGCGCGCGTGAGCCGCCACACCTGGAGGCACTCGGCGACGGGCACGCGGTGGCCTGCCATGCCGTCGACGCAGACGCGGTCCGGATGGGTACGGAGGCGCACTGACGCCAGGAATCATGACAGCGTCACGCCCTTGAATTCGATTCACCGCCATTCGATTCACCACAGTTTGATTCACCACCGAGAGCCGCATGGAACTACGCTGGCTGGAAGACTTCATCGTCTTGGCCGAAACCCGCCACTTCTCCCGGGCTGCCGAACAGCAGAACGTGACGCAGCCGACCTTCTCGCGCCGCATCAAACTGCTCGAGGAGGCGATGGACGCGACCCTGGTCAACCGCCAGACGATGCCGCTGAGCCTGACCCCCGCGGGCGAAGAGTTCCTGACGCTGTGCAAGCAGATCACCGAGCGGGTGCGGGTGACCCGCGAGCGCTTGCAGCATCTGCATCACGACGCCACCCGGCGCCTCAGACTGGCGGCACCGCAGAGCCTGCTCACCCACTTCGTGCCGGGGTGGCTCGAACAGCACGCACTGCACGCCCGGATCGAACCCTATCTGCGTGCCACCAGTTGGCTGATCGGCGACTACGTCGAAGCGCTCGAACGCGGCGAGGTGGATCTGGCGCTATGCTACTGGCCCGAAGGGCGCATGGCGCTGGACCTGGATCTGAGCGGCCTGCGCTACCTGACGCTGGGCGAGGAACTGCTGGTGCCGGTGAGCGCCGCCGATGCCGCCGGCATGCCACGTTTCGCCCTGCCCGGCGACAAGCGCCGCCCGCTGCCGCATATCGCCTATCATGCCAGTGGACTGATCGCTGCCGCGCTCAAGGCACACTGGGACCGTTCACGCCAGGAGGTGCATCTGAGCACCCTCAACGAGAGCGTGCAGACCTCCAATATCCGTGAGCTGGTGCTGCAGGGCTATGGCCTGGGCTGGCTGCCCTTCCGCACCGTGCGTCAGGCCCTGGCCCAGGGCGAGCTGACCCGCGCCGGCGACCGCCGCTGGGACGTGCCGCTGTCGATCCGTCTCTATTTTCGTCACGATGGCCGCCACCCGGCACTCCATGACACGCTGGCCCAACTTCAGGAAGGACTCGATGACCTCCACCGATCGCGATAGCGCCCACCGGGCTCACCTCGACCGCCTGCAGCAAGCCTACGCCGAGCTGCTCGAACACACCGGTTTCGATGCCGTGCTGATCTACAGCGGCCATGCCCGCACTCAGCATGGCGATGACCAGGAGAGCAGCTTCAGCGCCTTCGGGCACTTCGTCCACTGGACCGGTGCCCCGCACCACCAGCATGAGTGGCTGTGGATCGCCCCCGGCAGCACGCCGCGCTGGTTCTACTACGCGCCAACCGATTTCTGGCATCTGCCGACACCTCCGCCACAGGGCGTGCGCGCCGAGTGTCTCGATCCCACACCACTCTCCCAGCCGACCACCGCAGCAGCGCTGATCGGCGCCCAACCTCGTGTAGCGGTGCTCGGCGACGTATCCGCGGATGCGGTGCCCGCCACTGCCACGCTCAATCCGCCCAGCCTGCTGCACGCGCTGGATGAGCTGCGGCTCTACAAGGACGACTACGAGAGCGATTGTCTGCGCCTGGCCAACCGATACGCCCTGGCCGGTCACACCGCGGCCCGCGAGGCGTTCGCGCCGGCGCCAGCGAGCTGGATATCCAGCTGGCCTACCTTGCGGCTACGCGTCAGCGCGAAAGCGAACTGGCCTATCAGAATATCGTCGGCATCAACGCCCACGCCGGTACCCTGCACTACCAGCACTACGCCACCGAGGCTCCGGACCCTCTGCGTTCGCTTCTGGTGGATGCCGGGCACCGCCACGCTGGCTACTGCGCCGACATCACGCGTACCTGGGCGGCGCTCGATGCCGACCCGCTGTTCGCGCCGCTGATCGACGGAGTCACTGCATTTCAGCAACGCCTGATCGCCGAGCTGGCGCCAGGGGTCGACTTCGTCGACCTGCACCAGCGCATGCATCACTACCTGGGGGCGCTGCTGGCCGACACGGGTGTGCTGCGCATGAGCGCCGAAGCCGCGGTGGCCAGCGGTCTGACGCGGGCCTTCTGCCCGCACGGGCTGGGCCACAGTCTCGGCGTGCAGGTGCACGATGTCGGTGGCCGTCAGCGCGACGCCAGCGGCGCACCGCTGCCGCCACCGACAGAAGATCCAGCCCTGCGCCTGACTCGCACGCTGGCACCCGGCATGGTGGTGACGATCGAGCCCGGGCTCTACATCATCCCGTTCCTGCTCGCCCCCTTCCGCGAGGGTGCCGAGCGCCAGGCGGTCGACTGGGATCGAGTCGACCGGCTCATCGACCACGGTGGCATTCGCATCGAGGACAACGTACTGATCACCGCCGAGGGTCATGCCAACCTGACCCCCGCCCCGGCGAACAACGCGCGGTGATGGCGTCTGACAGACAGCCGTGGGCCTTCCCCGCAGCCTTCGATCCGCCCGCCGCCCTGCGCAACCGCCATCTACAGACCCTGCTGCCGCGCCTGCTGCCCAAACGTGCGCTGGCCCGGCGCACCGAGGTGGTCAATCTCCCCGACGGCGATTTCGTCGAGCTGGCCTGGGCGGAACCGGCCCCGCGTGACCCGCGGGCGCCAATCTTCCTGCTATTCCATGGCCTGGAGGGATCGTTCGATTCACCCTATGCGCGTGAACTGCTCCACCAAGCGAGCACGCTCGGCTTTCGGCCCCTGCTGATGCACTTTCGCGGCTGCGGAGAGGCCCCCAACCGCCTGCCCCGCGCCTATCACTCCGGCGATACCGCTGACGCCTACTGGCTCATCGGCCTGCTCGCCCAGCGCTATCCGCATGCGGAGATGGTCGCCGCCGGGGTCTCGCTGGGGGCCAACATGCTGCTCAAGCTGGTCGCCGAGCAGGGCCGCGATGATCTGGGGCTGCGCGGTGTGATCGCCATCAACGCCCCGCTCGATTTGGCCGCCTGCGCCGATGCCCTGGATCAGGGGGCGGCACGGCTCTACCAGCGCTATCTGCTGGGCCAGCTCAAGCGCAAGGTCGCGATGCGCATGGCCAGCGCCCCTTTCCCGCTGGCGCTGACATCCAGACGGCTCGCCGCCCTGCACACCTTCTGGGACTACGACGACGCGGTGACCGCCCCGCTGCACGGCTTCACGTCGGCCAGCGACTACTATCGCCGCGCCTCGGCCGGCCCGCTGCTGGGCGAGATCGAGGTGCCCACGCTGATCCTGCACGCCAGCGACGACCCTTTCATGCCCAGCGACCTGCTGGCGCGGATTGCCGTGCCCTCGGCGAGCACGCGAGTGGAAGTGGCGCGCCATGGCGGTCACGTAGGCTATGTCGAGCGACGTGACGGGCACTTCAGTTCATGGCTGTCGCGTCGCGTGGGCCAGCAGCTACTGGCGTGGATACCGCAGCGGGAAACAACGATGCGGACAGCACCGCATTCGGCGCTGGAGGATCGCTGAGCAGCGCGAGGCGTGAACGTAGCGCAGAGAAGTGCAGAGAGATGAGTGCGGAGAGAGTCGCGCATCACCAAGCGGGGCCGGTCGAACCGGCCCCGTGCATGGGTAGGTGTTGGTCGGTGCTTGATCGACCTCGGGTATAGAAGTGCCTCAGGCGGAGATCGGGCAAGTCACGCCGGTGCCTTTCAGCCCGCAGTAGCCGTTGGGATTCTTGGCCAGATACTGCTGGTGGTACTCCTCGGCATAGTAGAAGGTCTTCAGCGGGGCGATCTCGGTGGTGATCGGCCCCAGGCCGCGTGCGGCCAGCGCCTCTGCGTAGTCATCGCGGCTCGCCTCGGCGATCTCGCGCTGATCGGCATCGAGGGTATAGATCGCCGAGCGATACTGGGTGCCGAGATCGTTGCCCTGGCGCATGCCCTGGGTCGGATCGTGGGCCTCCCAGAACACCGCCAGTAGCTGCTCGAGTGACAGCCGCTCGGGGTCGAACACCACCCGCACTACCTCAGCGTGGCCGGTCATCCCGGTGCAGGTCTCGTCGTAGGTCGGGTTGGGGGTGACGCCACCGGCGTAGCCCACCGCCGTGACCAGTACGCCCTCGAGTTCCCAGAACAGCCGCTCGGCGCCCCAGAAGCAGCCGAGACCCAGCACGATCTCCTGGCTGCCAGCGGGAAACGGCGGCAGCATCGAGGCACCGTTGACGCGGTGCACGCCGCTGATGGTCAGCGGCGTATCGCGGCCCGGCAGCGCCTGGCTGGCATCGGGGAGCGTAGCGGGACGTTGCTTGAACATGGTGTGTCTCCTGGTGGTCGCGGATGGGCGGCATGTCCAGCCTGCCCATCCGCGCCGGCGCGTGGCCGCGATCCTCAGGGGCCGCCGCTGCGGCCCAGACTGAAGGTGTAGATGAGATCCAGCGCCTGTGCCGCCCCCGATACCGCCTGCAGATAGAGATTCTGGATCAGGCGGTAGCGCAGGGTCAGCTCGGCGATGGGAGAGAATATGCCGACGCCATAGCTCACCTTCAAGTCATCGAAGACATAGCCGCTGACCACGACCTGGCTATCGTCGCCGGAACCAGACGCATCGAGGCTCAGATCCTGCACCCCGAAGCTCTCACCTACCTTGCCCACGGCGCTGCCGGTCTGCGACAGCGACAGCCCGATCAGCGCCGAAGTCAGGGCGTCGTCACCGCCGCCGCTGTCGTCCGGCGCGCGCCCGCGCAGAATGTAGGAGAGCGCGCGGCTCTCGCTCATCGCCGGCTCGGAGAAGATGGTCAGGCGTGGCGCCGAGGCCGGGCCGGTCACCCGCAGGCCAGCGATCACGTCGTCTTCGGTGTTCTGGATTACGGATCGCCTCGAACTGCAGGTTGGGCTGCGAGGCCGGCCCGCTGAAGATCACCTGCCCCTGGCGAATGATCAGATCCTGACCGAAGGAGGTATAGGTGCCGCCGATCAAATTGACATCGCCGTAGAGCTGCACCGGCCCGGTGCCCTGGCGAATCTCCAGCTCGCCGCGCAGTCCGGACTTCAGCCCGTAGGCTTCGAGCTTCATGTCCGGCCCCAGGTGCAGCTTGACGCGAATATCGAGCTGCATGCCAGCGTCGGCCAGGGCCTGGGCAGTGCCCGCCCCCTCGTCGTTGGCTCGCGCAACGGCCGCTGCCTGCTGCTGGCGATCCTCCTCCTCGGTAATGATCACGGTATCGCTGCTGGGTACCTGCGCCGAGGCCGGTAGCTGGCCGATCTCGAGGCGCGCCCAGGGTACGCTGACATCGCCACGCACCTGCAGTCGCTGCGGGGTGGCACGGATCTGCAGGTCCGGCGCGATGCGCAGGCGGCCGTAGGCCGGCATGGCGACCAGAATCGGCTGCTCCTTCCCATCGAGATTGACATTGGCACGCCACTCGGCGGGATTCTGCCAGTCGGCATCGCCGCTCAGCGCCAGGCGTCCATCCTCGCTCTGCACATAGCCGTCGAGGGTCGAGGACTGGCCGGCCAGCGCCAGCGTCAGCCGGGCATCGGTCACCGCCACCGGCGAGACGCCCCCCTTGACCTTGACCCCGTCGATCACCAAGTTGCCGTTCAGCGCCGGCTCGGCGATGCTGCCGCCGAGCGCCACGTCACCATTGATGGCCCCTTCCAGCTGACTGATACCAGCGACCAGCGGGCGGTAGGGCGAGAAACGCAGATCATCGACGGCGAGCCGGCCCTGCAGGCGCCCAGCGCCGGCGGGGTCATCGATCTGCGCCTGCAGCTGCACCTGGCCGGCATCCGCAAGGTTCAGGGTGGCATCGGTTCGCGCCCGCCGCTGATCGGCGTCCAGGGTCAACGCCACCCGCGCCGCCGGTACCTGCCACGGCGCGCCGCGGGCATCGACCCCGGAGACCTGAGCCTGGGCGTCGATATCGGCCTTGGCGGTCCAGGCCTGACCACCGCGCGACCAGCTGGCGATAAGCTTGCCAGCGGTGCTGCCGGCGACTCGCCAGCCCTCGGGCATGAAGTCATCGAGCAGCGCCATCGGAATGTCGTCCAGCGCCAGCGCCGCACGGCCCTGATCGGCCGAGGCGGTCATGCGTTCGGTCAGACAGAGCGCGCCGCCCTGGCGGCGATCGAGACAGAATGGCGCCAGGGTCACACTGGCGGCCTGGAGATCGGCGCTGAAATCGAGCGCGTCACGCAGCGCGAGATCGCCATAGTCGGTGGCCGTCGACAACGACGCCAGGGTGCCACGATAGTGGCGATGCGCGTCATCCAGGCCGCCACGCAGGCGTAGTGACAGTTGCGATGCCGGCAGGCCGTCGCCACCGGTCACATCGAGCGACAGCTTATGCTGCGACAGCCGCCCGCCGAGACCCAGTTCGAGACGGCGAATCTGCTGGTTGGCGGCGGCGATATCCGCCGCTTGCAGGTCGACGTCGAACTGCGGGTCTGGCGGTGCCGGTACTGTTGGCCTTCAGCGTCAGCTGCCCCACCCGGTTATCGCCATAGGCAATGCCGTTACCGTCGAGATCGAGCGTCACGCTCGGCTTGTCGAGCGTGCCACGGCCCTGGAACTGGCCGCGCAGCGCGCCGGCTAGCTGGGGCAGAATCGTCCCCAGCGCGGGGGCATCGATGCGCCCGTCGATGTTCAGCGCGCGGTCGATGCTGCCGGTTGCCGTCACCCGGTTACGCCCCTGACGCAGGTCGAGTTGGCGAATGTGCCAGGCCATGTCGCTGTTGCCGTCGAGGCTCGCCGCCAGGCGCAGCTCGCGCTGCTGCAGGCGGCCGTCGATGTCGAGCTGCGGCAATGCCAGCTGCCAGCCGCCGTCGTGGCCCATGGCGAAGGCCGCCCGGGCCTGACCGTTGAGCTGCCCGGTGACGGCCTGAGTGAAGGCTTCCAGCGGCAGCCGGCTGAGATCGAGGCTCAGATTGGCGGAGAGCAGCGGCGTCCAGCGCACGCTACCCTGGCTGCGCAGTTCACCGCCGTCGCTGGCGACCTCGAGCGGCTGCCAGTGGAACGCCTGCAGGTCGCCCTCGCGCCACGCACGCCCAGTGTCACCGGCGGCAGGCCCTGGCCCTGCCCGGCAAGATCGAGCCTTGCCTGGTAGGCCGCCAAAGACCCCGACAGCGACAGTGCCAGCTTGTCGAGCCGATACTGCGGCGCCGACGCCGGTGGCGGCGCAACACCGGCAATGGCGCGGGCGCTGCGGATGGCGGTGGCATCGAGCCCTTCGGGGAGCGCACGGAACGCGGCAAAGGGCTGCGCCTCGAGCGGCCAGCGCAGGTCCTCGCCGTGCAACTCGAGATCAAAGGGCAGCCCCGGCGCGAAGGCTTGCAGCCGCGCCTTCAACGTGGCGTCGGCGACGCCGCGGTATGCAGCGTCAGATCCAGATCGGCCAGCGTGCCGGAGACGTCGAGGGTGGTCTGCTGACCATAGAGAGGGGCACGAGTGAGGCGGCTACGCAACGCGAGCGCGATCGGCACATCGCCGCTGAGTTCGACCCGGGCGCTGAGCTCGGCCTGACCATCCGGTGCCTCGAGGGTCAGCCGACGAATCTCCAACTGGCGATCGACCGCCGCCAGCGACAGCGTCAAACGATCGAGCCGCTGGGGCGTGGGCCCGTTCAGGGTGACGTCGCGAATCGTCAGGCTGGGCACCTCCAGCTGTAGCGGCAGCGCAAAGTCGGGCAACTGCCGGCGCAGCGCCTGGAGCTGCTCCTCGATTGCCGCGACCCGCGGATCGGCGGTGTCCGTCGCCGCCGCCACATTGGCCGCCGCGGCCAGCGTCAGCGGCGACAGCACGAGCGCAGGCAGCGTCTTCGCTGACGGAGCATCGGTCGCATTGACCTCGGTGCTGGCCGTCGTGGGCGTCTGTGCGCTGGGTGCCCCGGGTGTATTGGCCGACGCCATGGCGGCGCGCGTCGGGCTTGCCGACGGGTAAAGGCTTTCGGCCGCCGCCAGCGCCGCGGGGCTGATCACGCCATCGCCCAGCGAGGCCTGCGCCAGCGCCTGGTCCAGGCCATTACTGGTGGCGTCGGGCAGCGTGATATCGACGCCCGCGAGGGTCGTCGGCGACAGCGTCAGCCGGTTGCCCTGCAGGCTGGCGCCGGTCTGGAAGTGATCCCAGTGCAGCGCGGTGCCGTCGGCGAGTTCGACCCCCACATCGTTCAGACGTACCTGACGGATCTCGATCGGCAGCGGCACCGCGATCGGCCCCAGCGCCCCACCGCTGTCCTCTTGCGGCGGGGGCGGCGCCTGCGTCTCACTGGCCGCCAGGCGAATACGCGCACCGGAAACTGTGAGGTCATCGAGGCACAGCCGCCCTCTCAACAGGCAGTCGTCACCCCAGACGAGGTGCAGGTGCGCCACCCGCAGCGACAGCGGGCCGGCGTCGAGCGCCAGGTCGTCGATGGTCAGCTCGTCGAGCGGCGCGCCCTCGAAGCGCGTTGCCTGAACCCAACCGCGCGACTGCGCCTGCTCGAACAGCCACTGCGAGCCCCAGGATGACAGCGCCAGGCCCGCGAGCAGCAGTACCAGTCCCAGCAGCCACAGTAGCAGCCAGAGCGCGAGCCGAATCAGAACTCCGGTCCGATGGAGAAATGGAGACGCCAAGAGTCCTCCTCGTCGTCAAACGGATGGGCGATATCGAAGCGAATCGGCCCCACGGGTGATATCCAGCGGATGCCCAGACCGGCACCGGTCTTGAGCGTGTTCGGCCACCAGTCGTCGAAGGCGTTGCCGCTGTCGATGAAGCTCGCGCCCCAGAAGTTGCCGCTCAGGTGACGCTGGTATTCGAGGCTGCCGGTAAGCATCTGTTGGCCGCCGAGCAGCTCGCCGTCGGCGTTCTCCGGTGACAGACTCTCGTAGCCGTAGCCGCGGATGCTCTGATCGCCACCGGCGAAGAAGCGCAGCGATGGCGGCACCTTGTCGAAGGTGTCGGTAGCCATGGCGCCGCCGCCGAGGCGCCACAGGAAGCGGTTCTCGCTGCCCAGCATACGAATCCACTGGGTGCTGAAGGTGGTCCGCACGAAGCGCGCGTCCGAGCCCCAGGCGGGGTCCGACCACTCCAGCGTGAGCTGCTGCCGGTCCCCCCAACTGGGGAAGGTCGGATTGCGCTTGCGCGTGCGTGACCAGCTGATCCCGGGATAGAGCAGCAGTACCGCGTCGTCCTGATCGGCCTGGGTGAAGTCTTCGTAGGTGGTCTGCCAGTAGAGATCCTGACTCCAGCCGTTGGCGAACTCCCAGTGCCGCGCCAGCTGCACCGAGCTCTCGAAGCTCTTGGTGTCCTCGTTGTCGACGCTCTCCAGGCCGTAGCGCAGGTGGTAGCTGTCGCGCAGCGGGTTGGCCAGGGGAATGGTGTATTCCCCCGAGAAGCGCTGCTCCGGCGAAGAGAGATAGAGTGAGTTGGTCAGGCTGTGGCCGTAGCGGTTGAGCCACGGCATGGTCCACGAGAACTGGGTGCGCGGGCCCACGTCGGTGGCGTAACCGATCCCCACCTCGAACTGGTGGCGATCGGCCGGAGTCACTTCGACATCCACCGGTACTGTCTTGGGCTGGCTATCGGTCAGCTCGCGCGCGGCGCGCAGCCCCGGGCCGCCGAGCACGCGGGAGGTGTCCGCGGTGGTATCGCGTCCGGTCGCCTCCTGCCACCACAGGCTGGGCGCGAACGAGGGCGTATCCTCGTTGACCCGGGGGCGCACCGCGACACCACGGAACCAGTCGGTCTGGCCGAGATTCTGATTGAGCGTAGCGAGATCGCCGGCAAGATAGGGGTCGCCAGGGGCGAACGGCACTAGGTTACGCAGCCGCTCGGGCTCGATCTGGCTGCCGCGAAAGTGCACGTGGCCAAAGCGGTAGCGGGTGCCGCTGTCGAGCTCCAGATAAATGCGAGCACTCTCCTCCCACGGGCGCACTTCGATGCGCTGCTGGCTGAATCGCGCATCGAAATAGCCGCGTTCCAGCGCCAGCGTCGAGAGCCGACTCTTGAAGCCATCGTAGCGCGAGTGCACCAGCGGATCGCCGACCTTGAGCGGGTTGTCCGCCATAGCCTTGGTGAAGGCGTCGTCCTGGCGGGCATCGCCCTCGAGCCCGGCATCGACCTGGGTGATGCGGGTGCGCTCGCCGGGCTTGACGTCGATCACCACCCGCGCGTTGTCCTTATCCGGGTAGTGGGTGGCCAGGGTCGCGCCATAGTAGCCGAACGCCTGCAACGCCTGCTCGGCGCGCTGCCGGACTACACCGTCGAGGCGCTCGCGGGTGGCCTGGCTGTCGGGCGAAAGCTCGGAGAGGATATCGACGATATTGTCAGCAGGCGCGCCGCTGATGCCTTTCACCTCCACATCCAGCGCCCAGGCCTGACTTGCAAGGGGGAGTGTGACAATGGTGAGTAGCGTCAGTCCCTTCCGTAGGACCTTGAGCTGGGGCATGCATCAGCCTCCGCGGCGCTGCAGTTGAGAAACGTCGGTGATCAGACCGGTGACGCGCCGCGTCAGTTGGGCACGGCTCGCCTCCAGGGAGGCGATGCGCTCGTTCAAGGTCTTTATCTGCGCGCTGCTGACCCCCTTGGGCAGATTGGCAAGGCGTGACTGCAGCGATTCGATTCCTGCACTAAGAGCGGTCTGACCCTGGCGAAGTTCCGCAATGGCGCTGCGTAGCTGCTCGAGCGACTGCGCCGAGGGCACCTTGCGCGCGGCGACATCGTCGACCCGCTGGTCGATGTCGGACAGCTGGGTGCGCAATTGATCGACGCGCTTCGACAGATCTGCACCGGGCGCCGCCTCGAGTGCCTCGGCCTGCGCCTTCTGAGTCTGGGCCAGCGTATCCACTCGCGCCACCAGCGCCTGGTCCGACTTGGCGTTCTCATCCAGGGTCTGACCCTGTTCGGCGAGCCGTGTCGCCTGCTGCTGCTGGGCGTCGCTCAGTGTCTGCAGGCGGGTGGCCAGCGTCGCCCGGGCATCCTTGGCGGTGCTCTCCAGCGCCGAGAGCGACGTCTGCAGCGCCGCGATGACCCCCTGCTGGTCGTCCAGACTGCTCTTCAGCGCGCTCAGGCGCGTCTCGAGGTCGTCGCTACGCCCCTGAGCGACCCGGGTCTCGAGGCTACCGACAGCGGCCCGTGTGGCTTCGAGCTGACCGCGCAGGCGGTCGAACTCGCCACGCAGGCTCTCGCCCGAGGCGTCCAGGGTATTACCGGTGGCATCGAGGCGCTGGTTGAGCTTGGCGAGTCGTGACTCGAAGGCGTGGCGGTCCTGCCAGTATTGCCAGCCACCGGCGGCTAGCGCACCACCGAGTAACAGTATCAGGCACCACAGGGGCCAGACTCGCGGAGGCCGGCGCCCGGCAGACGGACCGGCGGCATGGCTGCCACGCGAGCCTGCGCGGCGCACGCTCATGTCGCCACGGTCGGGAACGATCGTCTGCGCAGTGCGCGGGTCGTCGGAATTGGGGGGCATTGCCGTCGTGTACCTTAGCGATGAAGATGCAGACTTGGGAAACGCTGCATGATGGATTCAGCATTTTCCTCGAGATCTGGGATGAGCGCTGGGCAGCGACCTCGGCGCTCACTGCGTCACGTTACGTGAAAGCGCCCTGCAAGCCTAGGCTTGGCAGCGCTCGCCAGGCATGCTAGCCAGCGCGGAATGCTATTTCACAACCCTATTTCACAGCCACATCTCGCTATATTTCACGGCCACATGACTGCCTACCCACACGCTTCAACGCGACCAGGAGCCCCATGCTGACGACAGCCACGCCAGACGTCCGATTCGAACTCCCCGCACTACCCTTCGAGCGCCACTCGTTGGAACCGGCGCTGTCACGGGCCCAGATCGATCTGCTCTACAGCCACTACCACCGCCAGCAGTTGACGACCCTGAACGCGGCCCTGGCCGCCGACGACCCGCGCTCGCTGGCGACACTGGCCAGCGAGGGCCCCGCGCAGTTGCGCCCGGCGGCCGCCCAGGCCTGGGGGATGACGCTGTTCTGGCACGGTTTGGCGGCGCGCCCGGCGGCCCCCGAGGCGGCATTGACGGCCCGAGTGGCACATGACTTCGGTGGCTGGGAGCGGTTGGCGTCGATCTGGAGCGCGCGCGTGGTCGCGTCCGCACCGGGAGGTTTCAGCTGGCTGGGGCTGGCCTCGGACGAGACCCTGACACTGATGGAGACACCTGAAGGCGAACTGCCATCGGGGATCAAGCCGCTGCTGGCCATTGCCCTGTGCGAGGAGGCCTATCGCATCGACTTCGGCGACGACCGCAGCGCCTACTTCACGGCGCTGTGGTCGCGGCTCAACTGGGAGACGCTCACGCTACTGCTCGATCTACCGTGCGTGAGCCCGCAGGCCATGCCATACGTCGAATGAGACCACCGCCATCGGCGGTGGTCGAGGTGGTCAGGCGCGACGGCCGATACCGCGATAGACGAAACCGCGCGAGGCCACATAGGCAGGATCGAAGATATTGCGACCATCGAGGATCAATGGCGTCTTCAGCGCCTGCAGCAGACGGCGCCAGTCCGGGTTCCAGTAGCACTTCCACTCGGTGACCAGCATCAACGCATCGGCCCCGTCGCAGGCGGCGTAGAAATCCCCCTCGACGAGTTCGAGCTGCGGATGCCCCGGGTAGAGCTCTGCCAGGGCATGGAGCGCGGCCGGGTCGTGAATCTTGACCTTGACGCCCTGGGCCCATAGCGCCTCGAGAATGGTCAGCACCGGAGCCTGGTCGATACGCGCCGTGCCCGGCTTGAAGGCCGCGCCCCAGATGGCGATCGTGCGCCCTTCCAGCTCGCCCTGGAAGTGATTCCACAGCTTGCGAAACAGCGTCTCCTTCTTGCTCTCGTTGATGTCGAGCACGTGCTCGAGCAGATGCGACTCGCGTCCGGTGGAGTGCTGCACATCGGCCAGCCGCATCAGGTCACGGGAGAAGTTGGGGCCGCCGAAACCGCAGCCGGGATAGAGATACTCGAAACCGATACGGGTATCGGCGCCCATGCCCTGGCGCACGTATTCGACGTCGACCCCGAGGGAGTCGGCGAGCCCCGCCAGCTCGTTCATGAAGCTGATACGCGTGGCCAGCATGCCGTTGATCGCCAGCTTGGTCAGCTCGGCGGCCTTGCGCGGCATCAGCTGATAGACCTCGTGGCGCCGGCTGAAGGCGCGCAGCAGCTCACGAATCTGCTGGGTCGCCCACTCGTCCTCGCTACCCAGCAGCCAGTGTGCCGGGCGAGTGAAGGTGTCCCAGGCGCGCCCCTCCTCGAGCCGATCCGGCAGCGCCACGGCGATCTGGCTGGCGTGGCCCAGCTGCGCTTCCAGCTTCTCGGTCTGCCCCACGGGGAAGGTCGAGTTGTTGACGATCACCAAGGGCGTCGTCTGCCGCCCCGGCACCTCCTCGACATAGCGCTCGGCGGCCTCGCGCTGATCCGGCGACAGCGCCAGCCAGTGCACCTCGGCATCGCTCTCCGGGCCTACCCGGTCGACGATGGCGAGCTGCCCCGAGGCTTCGCCGGCGAGAATCTGATCCTTCAGGCCCGGCTCGCTGATCAGCCAGTCCGCCCGGGAGAGACTCTCCCAGGGAAAGTCGGCGTGGGGCATCCAGGTCACCTGGTGCCCTACCGAGCAGAGTGCCGCAGCGGCGGTGGCCGCTGCCAGTTCGCTACCGTGTACGACCACCCGCATGGCGTTACTCCTCGGCTGCGTATTGCTTGACCAATTCGCGGAACCCCTCGCCCAGCGTCGGGTGCTTGCGCCCCAGCGCCAGGGTGGCTTCCAGATAGCCCAGCTGACTGCCGCAGTCGTAGGTCTGGCCCTGCATGCGGTAGGCCTCGGCACCGGATTCACGGCGCAGCGCCTCGATGGCATCGGTCAACTGGATCTCGTTGCCGGCACCCGGCCGGGTCTCGGCCAGCAGCGGGAAGATCTCGCCGGGTAGCAGATAGCGCCCGATCACCGCCAGCGTCGACGGCGCCTCCTCGACCTTGGGCTTCTCGACCACGCCGGTCAGCGGCGCGCTCTGCCCGGCGGCCGGTTCGTCGCCTTCGAGCGCGACGATGCCGTACTTGTAGGTCAGCTCATGGGGCACGGTTTCGACCATGATCTGCGCCTTGCCGCTCGCCTCATAGGCCGCGATCATCCCGGCGAGATCGTTCTGCGGCGCATTGTCGTCGTCGATCAGCACGTCCGGCAGCAGCACCGCGAAAGGCTCGTCGCCAACCACCGGGCGGGCGCACAGGATGGCGTGGCCCAGGCCGAGGGCTTCCGGCTGGCGCACGCTGATGATGTTGACGTCGTCGGGATGATGTTGCGCAGCTCGTCGAGCAGCGCCTGCTTGCCCTTGGCCTCGAGCTGGGTCTCGAGCTCGAAATGCTTGTCGAAGTGGTTCTCGATGGCGCTCTTGGACGAGTGGGTGACGAGTACGATCTCCTTGATCCCCGCCTTGACCGCCTCGCTCACCACGTACTGGATCACCGGCTTGTCGACGATGGTGATCATCTCCTTGGGGATCGCCTTGGACGCCGGCAGGCAGCGGGTGCCGAAGCCGGCAACGGGCAATACAGCCTTGCGAATCATCGTGTTATTCCTTCCCTTCCTGGGGGTGATAGTTCGTACGAACCCTTGCTTCGCGCCGCGTGCAAAAGCGTGACAATCGCTATCGGGTCGTCTGACCCCTGTCGCCGTAGCTTAACGGCGCAGGCGCCGAAAGCACAGTCGCAGAATGTCGACACCCGATGTCGCGTAACAGCGTCTCCCTGGCGGGCGTCCCCGGGGTTTTATCCCCGCATGGCGCCCAGCAACGTCTGCGTCCATAGTAGACTATGCCTCCAATTCGCCAGGCGCCGCCGCCAGGATGGCGGCGACGCCCATGCTGCCCCGGCCCGGGGCACTGTCAGTCTCTCGAGTGCAAGGAATCTCTGCATGGCACAATCGCAACACGACAACGTCGATCACGCCGAAATCGCCAAGTTCGACGCGCTGGCGAGCCGGTGGTGGGATCGAGAAGGCGACTTCAAGCCGCTGCACGATATCAACCCGCTGCGTCTGGGCTTCATCGATCGCCACGTGGCACTGGCCGGCAAGCGCGTGCTGGACGTCGGCTGCGGCGGCGGCATTCTCAGCGAGGCCATGGCCCAGCGCGGTGCCGATGTCGTCGGTATCGATCTCGGCGAAGCGCCGCTGGCGGTGGCCCGCTTGCACCAGCAGGAGTCCGGGGTCGAGGTCGACTACCGCCACGCGAGCGTGGAGTCGATGGCCGAGGCCCATCCGGGCGAGTTCGACGTCGTCACCTGCCTCGAAATGCTCGAGCACGTGCCCGATCCGGGCGCCGTGGTGGAAGCCTGCGCCAAGCTGGTGAAGCCCGGCGGCCATCTCTTTTTCTCGACCATCAACCGCAATCCCAAGTCCTACGTCTTCGCGATCATCGGCGCCGAATACGTGCTCAGGCTGCTGCCGCGAGGCACCCATGACTACCATAAGTTGATCCGTCCCTCCGAGCTCTCGGCCTGGTGCCGCGAGCATGGGCTGCGCCTGCGCGACCAGACCGGGCTCACCTACAACCCCTTCACCCGCCACTACCGCCTCGACCCGCACGACGTGTCGGTCAACTACATGGTCCACGTCACACCCCAGTGGGGCGGCGGCGAAAGCGACGAACCGCACAGCGCGGAGACGCCGGCATGAGCCAGCCGGCACTGCCCGCCGGCCTGCTGTTCGATCTCGACGGTACGCTGGTCGATACCGCGCCGGATCTGGCGGCGGCGACCAACCGTCTGCGCCAGCACCACGGCCTGCCTCCCCTGCCCTATGACACCCTGCGCGCCCAGGTCTCCAACGGCGGCAGCGCGCTGGTGACCTTGGCCCTGGGGCTGGGGCTGGAGCACCCCGATCACGCCGCGGCGCGCGACTACCTGCTCGCACGCTACGGTGAAGCGGTCGCCGAGCACAGCCGCGTGTTCGAAGGGCTGACGCCGCTGCTTAAAGCGTGGCAGCAAGCCGGGCGCCCTTGGGGGATCGTCACCAACAAGCCGCGCCGCTATGCCGCGCCGCTGGTGGAAGTGTTGGCGCTGAGCCCAGGCGTACTGGTGTGCGCCGACGACCTGCCGGTGCGCAAGCCCGACCCGGAGCCGCTGTGGTTCGCGGCCCGCGAGCTGGGCGTCGCCCCGGCGGATTGCTGGTATATCGGCGATCATCGGCGCGATATGGAAGCGGCCCGCCGTGCCGGCATGACCGCGGTTGCCGTGCGCTACGGCTATATCCCCGAGGACGAACCCATCGCCGACTGGCCGACGGATCGCTGGTTCGAGAGCGGCTCGGCGCTGGCCGCCGCGCTCGTCGAGGTGTAGTTGGTCGTCGAGATCGAGCCGCGCGGCGGCGCTAGATAGCGCCACGCCGGCCACCCGCGATGCGGGAAGCCGGTGTTCGGCACTCACCTCGACTCCGCGAGCCGACCCCGCGGGCCGACCTCAGCTCTGGGTCTCTGCGCCAGACTGCGCCTGGCCGGAGGCCTGCCGAATGGCGTCGATCATCGCCTCGCCATGCGCTTCGATGAACTTGTCCCACACCGGCTTCACCGCCTGCTGGAAGGCCGCGGTATCGACGTCTCGGTTCACCTGCATGCCCTTCTGCTCGAGCTCGCGGACCATCGATTCGCTGCGCTGGATGTTCATCTCCCGCTGCATGCGGGTGGCGTCCGCTGCCGCCTTGCGCACGATCTTCTGCTGCGCCGGGGTCAGGCCGTCGAAGCGCTGTTTGTTCATCACCAGGGTCAGCGCGGCATAGGCGTGATTGGTGAGCGATAGATACTTCTGCACCTCGTTGAAGTTGAACGACACCACGATCCCCAGCGGGTGGTCCTGGGCGTCGACCACGCCGGTTTCGAGCGCGGTGTAGAGCTCGTTGACCGGAATCTGCTGCGGGTTGGCGCCGAGCAGTTCGAACATGTCGTTGAGCGCGATGGAGTTGTTGACGCGCATGCGCAGACCCTGAAGATCCTTGGGTTCACGGATCGGGCCACGGTTGTTGGTCATCTCGCGAAACCCGTTCTCGGGGAACGCCAGCCCTTCGAGGCCGAACTCGCCGAGCTTGGCCATCACCTGCTGCCCCGGCTTGCCATCCAGCGCACGGTAGGCGGCCTCATGGTCCGGGAACATGAACGGCAGCGTAAAAGCCGCCGCTTCCGGCACCAGACCGGTAAAGTTGTTGAGCCCCGACAGGGTGATATCGATGATCCCCGAACGGGTGCCGTCGATCATCTGGGCATCGTTGCCGAGCTGGCCGTTGGGAAATATCTGCACCTGCAGCTCGCCGTCGCTCTCGCGCTCGACCTCCTTCTTGAAAGCTTCGGCCAGCACCTGCTGCAGGTCGCTCTGCGGCGCGGGGTGAGCAAAACGCAGCGTGGTGGCCGCAGCGGCGGTGGTCGACAGCAGCGCCAGACCGCACAGCATGGATGCCATGCCCAGCAGTTTCTTGTTCATTGTCATCGTCTCCTTGCTCTTGCCTAGCCGATCAGCCAATGCATCGGCACCGTGATGATCTGCGGCACCAGCACGAACAGCGCCAGCAGACCGATATACACCAGTACGAAGGGGTAGACGCCGCGCACGGCTTCGCTCATCGAGGTGTTGCCCACCCCGCAGACCACGTTGAGCACGGTGCCCACCGGCGGCGTGATCAAGCCGATGCAGCAGTTGATCACGAACATCAGGCCGAAATAGATCGGATCGATCCCGGCCTGGATCACCAGCGGCATGAACAGCGGCACCAGAATCAGGATCGCCGGAGCCAGATCCATGACCATGCCCACCAGCAGTACCACCAGCATGATCGCCGCCATCAGCAGGATCGGATGCTCGACCAGCGGCCCGAGCATGGCGGCAAGCTGTTGCGGCAGCTGGGCGATGGTGATCACCCAGGAGGCGGCCATCGCCGCGCCTACCAGGAACATCACCAGCGCGGTGGAGCGCCCGGCCCGGATCAGCACGCCGAGCAGCTTGCGCGGGCTCAGCTCGCGGTAGACCAGTGCCGAGACCAGGATGGCGTAGACCGCGGCGACCACCGCGGCTTCGGTCGGGGTGAACACGCCGAAGCGAATGCCGACGATGATGATCAGCGGCAGCAGCAGCGCCCACACGCTCTCGCGCAGCGCCTTGAGACGCTCGCCGCGACTGGCGCGGGGCTGGGGGGCCAGGTCCGAGCGGCGCATCATCACGCGCCAGGTGATCATCAGCGCCAGCCCCATGAACAGCCCCGGCACGATGCCGCCGATGAACAGCTTGGCGATCGACAGGTTGCCCGCTACGCCGAGAATGATCAGCGGTAGCGACGGCGGGATGACCGGGGCGATGATGCCGCCAGCTGCAAGCAGCCCCACCGAACGCGAAGCCGGATAGCCGCTCTTGCGCATCATCGGATAAAGGATGCTGACCAGCGCCGCGGCATCCGCCACCGCCGAGCCGGAAAGCCCGGCCAGCAGCAGCGAGGTGAGAATGGCGACATAGCCGAGACCGCCGCGCCAGTGGCCGACCAACGTCATCGCCAGGCGCACGATACGGTCGGAGAGTCCGCCGACCGCCATCACCTCGCCGGCGACCATGAAGAACGGGATCGCCAGCAGGGCGAAGTTGTCGACACCGTTGATCAGCGACTGGGCCAGGATGTCGGCGCTGAACAGCCCCATGTGCAGCATCAGCGCCACCGCCGCCGCGAGCAGCGCGAATGCCACCGGCAGGCGCAGCAGGATGGTGCCGATCAGCACCGCCAGGAAGAGTCCCAGAGTCATGGTCGTGTCTCCTCGGCTGCGTCGGCGTGATGAGATGTCTCAGGCCCGCCAGTCGCACCAGGCGCGCCGGGCAGTACGGCGCCGAGGGCCGCGGTCACACTCATCAGCGCCCCTGAAACCACGCCAGCGAGATAGAACAGCGCCGTAGGTAGCCCGGTGAGCGGCGATATGTTGTGCCAGTTGGCCAGCGTCTGGCGCCAGCAGCCGACCAGCAGCATCAGTGAGGCGACCAGGATCGCCAGCCACGCGAGCCGCCCGACGACCCTACGCAGCCCCCGCGGCAGACGATCGAACAGTTCGGACACCGCCAGATGCTCGCCCTCCTTGAGGCACAGCGAGGCGCCGAGCATCACGATCCAGACGAAGCCCAACCGCGACAGCTCGATCCCCGAGCGCAACCCTGAGGAGAAGCCGTAGCGCAGCACGACGTTGACGAAGACCAGCACCATGGTGAGTAACATCAACAGCGCGATGATCCATTCGATACCGCGCCAGAACGCCTTCAGTGTCGTCATCTCGGCTCCTCCCGCCGCGCCCGGGCGCGGCGCTCGCGTTCAGGGCAAGCGATCCAGTTCATCGATGTAGCGCTGGGGACGCACAGATCCTGATCCCCCAGACCGCGCGCGCCGAGGTCGTCGAACAGGCGCGAAAGCGTTGCCAGCTGTGGCGTCACCACTCCACCGCGGGCCGCTTCGTCGCGGGCGAAGGCGAGATCCTTGATCATGTAGCGGGCCACGCCCGTGGGGGTGTAGTCCTTGTCGATCAGGCGCTGCTTGCGCGCTTCCAGCAGGCGCCCGCCGGCATAGCCGCCGCCCAGACACTCGAGCAAAGACGCGACGTCGAGCCCGGCGCGCTCGGCGATCACCGTCGCCTCCGACAGCGCCACCATGGTCGAGGCCACCACCATCTGGTTGCACGCCTTGGCCACCTCGCCCGCCCCCAGCGGGCCCAGGTGCAAGGGATTGCCCATGCACGCCAGCAGCGGCCGCGCGGCCTCGAAGGCCAGGACCTCGCCGCCGACCATGATCGACAGCCGCCCGGCGTCGGCGCCGTCGGTACCCCCGGAGAGCGGCGCATCGAGCAGCCGGATGCGCCCCGCGCTCGCCTGCTCGAGCTCAGCGGCCAGCTCGCGCACGCCCTGGGGCGACGAGGTGGAGCAGACCACGATCAGCAGCGCCTCGCCGACACCGGCAACGATGCCCTGTTCGCCCCACAGCAGCTCGCGCAGCGGATCGAGATCGGGCAGTACCGTGATCAGCACGTCGCTGGCGGCAGCCAGCGCCCGCGGCGTCTCTGCCAGTTGGGCTCCGGCGCTGATCAGTGGCGCCAGTTTATCGGGCGAGCGTCCATACACGCTCACCTGCGCCGCCACCCCCGGCCAGCAGATTGCGCGCCATGGGCATGCCCATGTTGCCGAGGCCAATCATGCCGACCCGGCGCTTGCCGGGATCGGCAAAGACGCGCTCAAGCTGGCCGCCGCAGTGTCATTCGGCCTCTCGACGGAGGCGTCATCGATGGCAGATGACATCTCGTTCACTCCTCGATCAGTGGATGTTCAGCGCCCGGCATCACGGGCATCGCGCATGGCCGTATCATGGAGGTCGGCGGCCAGGTTCATGGGGTTGGCGATACGCCGCGCCATCGCATCGAGCGCCGCCACGGCGTCCGCCTCCAGCGCGTCGTCACAGCGCTCCTCCATCAGTGAGGTGCCCAGCGCATAGGCCTGCTCGCCGCTGTACTGCGGCGCGACCACCAGCGCCAGCCCGCGTACCCCGGGAAAGACCTCACCCAGGTCACGTCCATAGCCGCGTTCGCGGACCCGGGCGATCTTGGCCACCAGCGCGTCGAGCTCGGTGACCGAGCGCTCGGTCCAGCTCGGGCGGGTCGCGGGGTCGGCGAAGCGCCGCCGAATCTCGGCATCGTCGAGGCGCGCCAGTAGCGCGTTGCCCACCGCAGTGATCGAGGCCGGGAAACGGCTGCCGATGCTCGCGGTCATGCGCAGTGGCATGCGCCCGGCATGGGCGGCCAGATAGAGCACCTCGGTGCCGTCGAGCACTGCCAGCTGGCAGATCTCGTCGTGCAGCAGTGGGGTCTCGTTGCACGCCTGATAGAACGCCTGGACCGGGTCGACGCCGCGTAGATAGGCCCCACCCAGCTCGACCAGGCGCCGTCCCAGGCGGTAGCCCCCGGCGCTGCGCGCGATCAACCCCTCGGCCTCCAGCGCCAGACAGATGTTGAACAGCGACGAACGCGCCAACCGACAGCTGCCGCGCCATCTCGCTGACCCCCAGCGCGGTGTCACCCGCCTGCTCCAACAGCGTCAGCACGCGGATCGACCGGGTCACCGCCGGGCTGCGCTCGGCCTCCCCCGCCATCAGTAAAACTCCACCGTATCGACGCGGTTGCGCAGCGGCTCGCCGTCGAGATAGCGCCGGGCGTTGTCGACGAACAGCTCGGCGATCAGGCGATCCTCGGCGGCGTTGAGCGCGGCGGTATGCGGAGTCAGCAGCACATTGGGCAGATCCCATAGCGGCGAGTCGGCGGCCAGCGGTTCGCTGGCAGTGACATCCAGCACCGCCAGGCCTAGATGCTCGGTGCGCAGGGCCTCGATCAGCGCCGGCTCGTCGACCACTGTGCCGCGGCCGACGTTGACGAAGGTGGCGCCCGGGGGCAACGCGGCGAGGAAATCCGCATTCACCAGCCCTTCGGTGGCGGCAGTCCCCGGTAGCGAACAGACCACGGCATCGGCGCGTGCCGCTGCCGCGTGCAGCGCTTCCGGCGCCACGATCTCGTCGACGTGCTCTACCGCCCGGCCGTGGCGTGAGACGCCGATCACCCGCGCACCCAGCAGCGAGAGCTTGCGCGCCACCTCGCGGCCGATCCCACCGAGCCCCAGCAGCAACACGGTCTGTTCGCTGACCTGCCCCATCGCCCAGCGCCCGCTCCAGTGGTGCGCGCGCTGCTGAGCCTGGACCCTTGGCAACTGCTTGGCGCCGGCGAGCACGCCAAACAGCGCGTACTCGGCCAGCGGCCCGCCGTGCACCCCTGCTGAGGTAGTGAACGCGACCCGCTCGAGCTGCTCGCGGGAGAGTTGCGCCGCCTTGACCTGGCCACCGCCACCTGCGGCCATCAGATGAACCCAGCGCAGGCGCGGATTGGCCGCGACAGCACGCGCCAGTGCCGCCGGGTCGAGATCGGGAATGCCGTAGAGCACCTCGGCATCGGCGAGCAGCGCCTCGAAGCGCGCCTGCGCCTCGGCGCTGCGCTGGAAGCTGGGATCACCAGCGAAATCCGCGGGATGACGCATGGGCGGCAACAGCGCCTGATCACGGATCAGCTCAAGACGCGGCTCGCGGGCTTCGATCATGGCGCAAAGCGTCTCGCTCAACGGCGTGGCCACCGCCACTCTCAGCTTGTGGCTCGCCGATGGGTTTGCGTGGCGCCCCGCCGCCGGCGCTGGTGTCTGCTGCATGGCTCGCTCCTCATATCGTGTCCGTTCGCAGGCTTCGGTCAGCGGTCTTAGATGCACGGCGCCAAGGTCTCCGTCCGGATGCCGTGGGCGCGACCATTGTCCAATGAGCTGAACGTCGTTCAGCGGACTGTACAATGCTAGGCTGTATCCGTAACCCCGCCTTTGGTCGCGGTCTGGTTCGGGTATCTCGTCACAGGCAGCCCGTCTCCCGGTGCTTGAAACCGGGGGCGCAATCCGGGTCTGATGGCGGATCACAGAATGTCTGTACATGTCGCTAAACACCGCATCGGGAGACACTGCATGAAGCTTTTCGATATCAGCGGCCGCCTGGCCCTGGTAACCGGCTCGTCGCGGGGGCTGGGATTCACCCTGGCCCAGGGGCTGGCGCGCCAGGGGGCACGCGTGGTCGTGCACGGACGCCAGGCCGAGGCGGTGACGCGTGCCGCCGAGGCGATCCGCGCCGAGACCGGTGCCGACGTCGACAGCGTGACCTTCGATGTCACCGATAGCGCCGCCGTTCGCGAGGCGCTGGATGGGCTGACGGCGCGTCTGGGCACGCCGGATATCCTGGTCAACAACGCCGGGCTCCAGCGGCGCGCCCCGTTCACCGAGTTCGATCCCGCCGACTGGGATACGGTGCTTGCGACCAACCTCTCCAGCGCCTTCTATGTCTCGCGTGCGCTGGCCGAGCGCATGTCGCAGCGCGGGTCGGGCAAGATCGTCAATATCGGTTCGGTACAGTCGCAGCTGGCACGTCAGACCATCGCCCCCTATGCCGCCTCCAAGGGCGGTGTGGTGATGCTGACCAAGGGCATGGCCGCCGACCTCGCGCGCTTCGATATCCAGGTCAACTGCATCTCGCCGGGCTACTTCAAGACCGACATGAACACGGCCCTGTGGCAGGACGAAGCCTTCAACAGCTGGGTGGAGTCGCGCACCCCGGCCCAGCGCTGGGGCAACGTCGAAGAGCTGGTGGGTACCCTGGTCTATCTCTGCTCGGACGCCTCGGCCTTCGTCTCGGGCCAGAACATCTTCGTCGACGGCGGCATGACCTCCGTGGTCTGACTCTCGATAGCCTGAACCTCGATGGCCTGAACCTCGATGGCCTGACCTTCGGTGGTCTCATAATCGAGCGTCTGATACTCGACCGTCTGACACCGATGGGCTAGTCGTAGACAACCTGAAAGTCGAAGGCTCGATTCATTCATCACCGCCGATGCCGGACATCGCACCGGGGCGGCGGCGTCATACAGGAGCGACAAGGGCATGAAAGCGCTGGTGATACACGGCAAGCAGGATCTGCGCGCACAGACCTGGAACACCCCAGAACCGGGTGACGACGAAGTACGCGTGCGTATCGCCTGGGGCGGCATCTGCGGCTCCGACCTGCACTACTACCACGAGGGTGCCAATGGCGCCTTCGTGGTGCGTGAGCCGCTGATTCCGGGGCACGAACTCTCCGGCACGGTGGATCTAGATCCCCGCGGAGCGCTGGCCACGGGGACCCCGGTGACCTTTCATCCAGCCACGTTCGGCGAGTGCCAGCCCGGGCTGGAGCAACACCCGCATCTGTGGCCACGCGGTGGTTATCTGGGATCGGCCTCGACCACGCCGCACACCCAGGGCGGCATGAGCGAGTATCTGGTGGTCAAGCGCAGCATGATCCGCCCCTTGCCGGCAACGCTGCCACTCAAGCGTGCGGCACTGACCGAGCCGCTGGCGGTGGCACTGCACGGCATCCGTATCGCCGGCGGCGTCGAGGGCAAGCGCGTGCTGGTCTGCGGCTCGGGGCCGATCGGCCTGCTGGTGGCCGCCGCGGCGCTGGCCAAGGGCGCACGCGAGGTGACCGCCACCGACGTGTTCGAGGGGCCGCTGGCGCGGGCACGGGCGCTCGGCGTGCACGCCACCGTACGCATCGGCGAGGCGGAGCCCGCGGCTGAGGCATTCGATGTGGCGCTGGAGTGCTCGGGCGTACCCGCGTCGATCGATGTCGCCATCCGCGCCGTGCGGCGTGCCGGGGTGATCGCCCAGATCGGCATGATGGGCGCCGGTTCTCAGCCGCTGGAGCTGGCGACGCTGATCTCCAAGGAGATTCAGCTGCGGGGCTGCTTCCGCTTCAATGACGAGGTCGACGAAGCGATCGAGCTGCTCGACCGGGATGCGCGCTTCGATCAGGTGATCACGCATGAACTCGCCGCCGATGACGCGGTCGAGGCGTTCACTATCGCCAAGGATGCCCAGACCTCGGGCAAGGTGCTGGTGCGGCTGTGGCCAGCGTGAGTGTTTGATCAAGCATGACCGGGCTGAACGCCCGGCGTGACGACGCATCAGAACAGCGCCGCGGCTCACTGCCGCGGCGGCTGGGCATCGAAGGCTTCACCCGTGGTGCCGCGACTCTCACGCCCCATCAACCAGAGATAGGTGGGCATGATCGACTCCGGCGTGGGCACGCGCTGCGGATCTTCCTGGGGGTAGGCCGCACGGCGCATGGCGGTGCGCGTACCGCCGGGGTTGATCGAGTTGAAGCGTAGCGCCGAGTCACGATACTCGTCGGCGAGAATCTGCATCAGGCCCTCGGTGGCGAACTTGGACGTCGAGTAGGCACCCCACTCGGCGCGCCCGCGTCGCCCCACGCTGGAAGAGGTGAACACCACCGAGGCGTCGGTGGACGCTTCAAGCAGCGGCAACAAGGCCTGGGTCAAACCGAGACTGGCGGTGAAGTTGACCTGCATCACCTGTGCCCACACCTCGAGATCGGAGTCGGCGACCGACTTGCGCTCCCCCAGCAGGCTGGCATTGTGCAACAGGCCGTCGAGCCGTCCGAAAGCCTGCTCGAGCTTGGCCGCGACCACCCCGAAATCCTGCGCCGTGGCACTCTCGAGATTGAGCGGGAAGATCGCTGGCTGTGGCGCCTTGGCTGCCTCGATGGCGTCATACACCGTTTCCAGCCGGCTCAGGCTACGCCCGAGCAGCACCACGGTGGCACCGTGCCTGGCATAGGCCATGGCCGCCGCCCGCCCGATGCCGGCGCTCGCCCCGGTGACCAGAATCACTTTTCCCGCGAGCAGATCCGAGGGCGCCTGATAGTCACTATGACAAGGCATGCTTCAGCTCCTCCTGGTTCGGGTGATAGGCGATCGCCCTCGCTGACGCCGAGGCGCGCGGGGGCGGCAAGTTACCGAGTCGCCGACCCTAGGCCCGGCTGACTCGCGCCTCTGGCCGGCGTGAATCTACATCAGTTGCCCAGCTGGTTGAGAAAATCTCCTGCCATCTGCGCGGCGCTACTCTTGGGATAGTCGCTCTGCACGCGCTTGAGCAGTTCACGGCTGCCCGTGGTATCGCCCTGGCGCGCCTTCAACAGACCCAGCTTGTAGAGCGCATCGGGTACCTTGCTGCTCTGCGGATAGTCGTCGATGACGGTGTTGAAGGCCGTTGCGGCAGCGTCGAGCTGCGACTGCGCTGAATAGAGTTCGCCAAGCCAATAGTGGGCGTTGGGAATCAGGCTCGACTGCGGATAGTCGGCGATGAAGCGTTTGAACGAACTGATGGCGGCATCGAACTGACGCGCCTGTACTTGCTGGAAGGCGGCCTGATAGGCATCACGCCCATCGCCGCTACCACTCGAAGCCGGAGCGCTGGCGTCGCTGTCAGCGGTGGCCGAGCCGGTACTGCTGTCTCCAGCACCACTGCCTGCGGTCCCGCTATTTCCGGTCCCACTATTTCCGGCAACCTGGCTCGCCGCGCCGCTATCGACGCTGCTGCCTGACATGTCACTACCACTGCCGCTCCCGCTACCCGAGAGGCGGTCATCGAGATCGAGATACTGCTGCTGAGTCTGTTGCTTCAGTTGCTCGAGCTGATAGCGCAGCTCCTCGACCTGGCCGCCAGCTCCTGGATCTGCTGGCGGTTGTTCTGCAATTCGTTGAGGATCGTCAGGGTGCCGCCGCCGCTTTCGCGGGCCTGCGTCTGACTGTAGAAACCGCCGGAGGATTGACCGGTAAGGTCATCCACGACCGGCTGCTGAGCCCATACGGACAGCGGGAGCACCAAGGCTCCCGCGCCGCACAGTCTTTTCAGACCGTGTTTCATGCTGATCTCCGTCGACTATTACTTGTAGTCGAACACGACGCGACGGTTCTTCGCGTAGGCTTCTTCGGTGTGGCCCTGAACGGCAGGACGCTCTTCACCGTAGCTGACGATGGAGATCTGCGACGGGGATACGCCCTGGACGGTCAGGTACTGCTCGACCGACTGCGCACGACGCTCGCCGAGGCCCAGGTTGTATTCACGCGTGCCGCGCTCGTCGGCATAGCCTTCCAGCGTCACGTTGACGCTCGGGTTGGCCATCAGGTACTGAGCGTGGCCGCGCAGAACGGATTCGAACTCCGGACGAATTTCGTCGCTGTCGAACGCGAAGTAGATCGTGTCGACGCTGGGACGCTGCTGGTTGGCGTTCATCTGCGAACCGTTTGCGCCCTGACCGGAGGTCATGCCCTGGCCGGACATGTTGCCGGAGGTGCCATCCATGTTCCCTTCCTGGGTGCCGCCGCTGCTGGAACAGCCCGCAACCACTGCCAGTGACAGCGCGACCGCTAGCGTCTTGGCGTAAGTCTTGAATTGCATTGTCATCTCCTTGCTCAGATGTCGAATGACACTGTCGACTTTCGTCGTTTAGTTCAAATATGGCGACCATGCGGGTTCCCGCACATCACCTTGTTGTGAGGGCAGCCGGAAGGACGCGCGTCCATCGGAAGAGACTGCCCCCAACACCCCTTGCGACCCTTGTTGCGTCGCGAAGATTACCATGGTGCCGTTCGGTGCGACACTAGGTGATTCATCCCAACGTGTATCAGTCAAGACTGTTACACGGCTGGTGTCCAGGTCCTGTTTTGCGACGTGAAAACCGTTCTCGTCACGGGTGATCATGAACAGCGCTTTGCCGTCCGGCGAGAAGCGCCCATCGGAGTTGTAGCTGCCGGTGAAGGTGACGCGCTGGGCTTCGCCGCCGCCGGCCGGCATGCGATAGAGCTGGGGCGCGCCGCTACGGTCGGAGGTGAAGATCAGCGAGCGGCCGTCCGGCGACCAGTCGGGCTCGGTCTCGATGGCGCGGTTGTTGGTCAAGCGGGTGAGCTGACGCGAGGCCAGATCCATCACGTAGATCTCCGGCTGGCCATCCTTGGACAGCGACATTGCCATCTTGCGCCCGTCCGGCGACCACGCCGGCGCGCCGTTGATACCCGGGAAAGAGGTCAGGCGCAGTCGCTCGCCGGTGGCCACGTTCTGCACGTAGATGGCGGAGTTGCCGGACTCGAAGGAGACGTAGGCCAGTTTGCTCCCATCCGGCGACCAGGCCGGCGACAAAGGATCGTCGGACGACAGCACCTGCTGGGCGTTGTGGCCATCGGCGTCGGCGACGTAGAGCGCATAGCGCGCATTGTCACCGCTACCCGAGGCCGCGACATAGGCGATACGGGTCGAGAAGGCACCGCGAATACCGGTGATCGCTTCGAAGATCTGATCGCTGATGTAGTGGGCACTGGCACGCAGATCGCTGGCGCTGGAGGTCACCGTTTCGCCGAGCATTCGCTTGCCGCCGGCGACGTCCATCAGTTCGTACTGGATGCGATAGTCGCTACCCTGGGGCTCGATCTTGCCAACCACCAGATAGCGCGCGTTGACCCGCTTCCAGTCATCGTAGAACACATCCTTGCTGCTGCTCGGCAGCGAGATCAGCGCGCTGCGGCTGAGCGGCTCGAACTGACCGCTGTGCTCGAGATCATCGCTGACGATCTGCGCCACATCCTGGGGCAGGCCACCCGCCGCCTGGGACTCGAACGGCACGATGGCGATCGGAATCGCCTGGTCGCTGCCGCGGGTGATCTCGATGGTGAGATTCTGGGCCTGGGCGTTCGCCGTCAGGCACAGCGCGACGAGCGATGCCAGCCAGGCAGCCGCCAGTCGTCGCAAGCTTTGAGACATCCGTTGTTTCATCACTGTATATCCCCGGGTGTGAACTTGAGATTGAAATCGCGGAACCGTCGCTGCAGTCCGGCATCCAGCTGCTGCAGTTCACGGAACGGTGCCGCCGCCTCTACCGCCTGCGTCGCCGAGCGGTCGAAACTGGGGTTGCCGCTGCTGCGAGTCACGGTCGCCGCGAGCAGCTCCCCTGATGGCCCCAACCGCACTCTGACCTGCGTCACCAGCGAACCATCGGCGTTGGGCGGCAGATGCCACTGGTCCTCGACCGCACGCTTGACCAGATTGATGAAGCTGTTGGAAGCCTGATTCGACTGCTGCGCGTTGGCAATGCGCTCCTCTTCGTTGGCAATCGAGTCATTGAGCGCATTCTGGCTCGCGGCCTTGGCTGCGGCTTCGGCCTTTTTCTTGGCTTCCGCTGCGGCCTTCCTTGGCCTCTTCCGCCTGACGTTTCTTCTCCGCCTCGGCTTTCTTCTTGGCCTCTTCCGCCTGGCGTTTCTTCTCCGCCTCGGCTTTCTTCTTGGCCTCTTCCGCCTCGCGTTTCTTCTCCGCCTCGGCCTGCTTCTTGGCCTCTTCCGCCTCGCGTTTCTTCTCCGCCTCGGCCTGCTTCTTGGCTTCTTCCGCCTGGCGTTTCTTCTCTGCCTCAGCCTGCTTCTTGGCTTCTTCGGCCTGGCGCTGTTTCTCGGCCTCGGCCTGCTTCTTGGCCTCTGCAGCCTTCTGCTTCTGGATCTGTGCCTGTCGCTGCTGCTCGGCTTCCGCGGCCTTCTGCTGACGTGCCGCTTCGGCGCGCTCCGCAGCTGCCTGTTCGGCCGCCTGCTGACGCCGCTGAGCCTCGGCGCGTGCGGCGTCGGCCGCTGCCTGCTGTTCGGCTTGCGCCTGTGCCGCCTGCTGTTCGGCCTGCTCGCGGGCGGCCTCCTGTGCCTGCTGCTCGGCCGCCTGCTGCGCGGCCTCCTCGGCCTGGCGCTTGGCCGCACGCGCCTTGGCCTCCTTGGCATATTGAGCCTTGTCGGTCGCGGTCACATCACTGACCAGCGTCGCCTGCACCACCGAAGAGGAGCTCGGGATCGGCTCGCTGTCCGGCAGGCGCAACATCGTCAACAGCAGGGCCACAATGTGCACCCCGATCGCCAGGACGACGGGCAAGCCGTAGCCGACACGGCGCGTTCGCTTCGCCATGCTGACTCCTTACCCCTTGTTGTCACCCGAGGGCGGTTCGGAAATCAAGCCGACGTTCGCCACGCCGGCCATCTGCAGCGTGCTCATCAACGTCACCACCTGACCATAGGAGGCGTTCTTGTCGCCCCGAACCATGACCGGCGTGTTGGGCTTGCGCTCGAGGATCGCCACCACCTGGTCCCCCACGGTCTGCAGGGTCACCGGCTTGTCCTTGTCACCCAGCGAGATGTAGTACTCGCCTTTATTGTCGACCGAGACGATGATCGGCTCCTGCTCCTGGGTATCGATGGGCTCCGAGGTGACCTGCGGCAGGTCGACCTTGACGCCCTGGGTCAGCATGGGTGCGGTAATCATGAAGATCACCAGCAGCACCAGCATGACGTCGATAAAGGGGACGACGTTGATTTCGCCCATCGGCTTGCGCCGCTGATGTCGGCTATAGGGTCCACCCATGACTCACCTCCGGCTCAGGCCGACTGACTGTTGCCGCGACCCTGCAGATTGCGATGCAGGATCGAGTGGAACTCTTCGGCGAAATCTTCGTACTCGCCGAGCAGACGGCTGGCGATGGAAGAGAGACGGTTGTAGAAGATCACCGCGGGGATGGCCGCAAACAGACCCATGGCGGTCGCCACCAGCGCCTCAGCGATCCACGGCGCAACCGTGGAAAGCGTGGCCTGCTGGGCCATGGAGAGACTCTGGAACGACCCCATGATGCCCCAAACGGTGCCGAACAGGCCGATGTAGGGGCTCGCCGAGGCCACCGTGCCAGCAGCGTCAGATTGGCGTTGAGACGATCCTCTTCCCGCGAAAGTGCCACGCGCTGCGAGCGCTGCACGCCATCGAGCACCGCCTCGCTGCTGCGGGTCTTGGGCATCAGCCGGTTGAACTCGCGAAAGCCGGCGCGGAAGACATGCTCGGCACCCTGGGCTTCATGGTTCTCCGGCACGTCTTGGTAGAGCTCGTTAAGATCGATGCCGGACCAGAAGCGCTCGTCGAATTCGCGCTGCGCCTTCTTGGCCCGCGCCAGCGCAAAGCTGCGCTGGAAGATCACCACCCAGGAGGCGACCGAAGCGGCCAGCAGCAGTAGCATGACCACCTGGACGACCAGGCTGGCGTTCATGATCAGATGGGGGATGGACATGGAGTCGTTCACGTGAATCCTCGAATCACTGGCTATGAATGTCTGGCGTCAGCACCGCGCGAAGCGCTCGTGGCCACCGCCTGGGTTTCAGGCTCTGCGTGTCGACGCATGCTATATCGACCACCGCCTCGCATAATGTTTCCCCGCGATACCGCACCGCCTGGGTGAATCGCACCGAGCAGGCGGCGAGCCGCTCGACGACGGCACTCACTTCCAGCCGATCGTCGAGCCGCGCCGGGCGTGCGTAGCGACAGCTGAGGCTATGCACCACCAGCTGTACGCCCTGTTCGAGCAGCTCGCGCTGGGCAAAGCCCTGAGCATTCAGCCACTCGCTGCGTGCACGCTCCATGAATTTCAGATAGTTAACGTAGTACACGATGCCGCCGGCGTCGGTGTCTTCGATGTACACCTTGAGCGGCAGGAGGAATTCGCTCACCCGCTCTCGCCCCCCTCGGGTGCCTGATCATGCGGCGCCAGGCCAAAATGGGTATAGGCCGAACGCGTCACCACCCGCCCCCGCGTGGTACGCATCATGAACCCCTGCTGGATCAGATAGGGCTCGATCACATCTTCGATGGTGTCGCGCTCCTCGCTGATCGCCGCCGCCAGGCTGTCGACCCCCACCGGCCCGCCGTCGAACTTCTCGATCATCGCCAGCAGCAGCCGGCGGTCCATGTGATCGAGGCCGTGGCTGTCCACGTTGAGCATGTTCAGCGCTTGATCGGCGATCTGCGCGCTCAGGGTGCCATCGCCCTTCACCTCAGCGAAGTCGCGCACGCGCCGCAGCAGACGGTTGGCGATACGCGGCGTGCCGCGGGCGCGACGCGCGATCTCACGCGCCCCAGCGGCGTCGGCGGGCACCCCGAGCAGCCGCGCCGAACGCGCGACGATCTCGCTCAGCTCGTCGATGGCGTAGAACTCCAGGCGCTGGACGATACCGAAGCGGTCACGCAGCGGCGAGGTCAAGAGCCCTGCACGGGTGGTGGCACCGACCAGCGTAAATGGCGGCAGATCGAGCTTGATCGACCGCGCCGCAGGGCCATCGCCGATCATGATGTCGAGCTGGAAATCCTCCATCGCCGGATAGAGTACCTCCTCGACCGCAGCCGACAGCCGATGAATCTCGTCGATGAAAAGCACGTCACCCGGCTGCAGATTGGTGAGCATGGCGGCGAGATCGCCGGCTCGCTCCAGCACCGGACCCGAGGTCGATTTGATATCGACCTCCATTTCGGTGGCGATGATATTGGCCAGCGTGGTCTTGCCAAGCCCCGGGGGGCCGAAGACCAGGGTGTGATCGAGCGAGTCGCCGCGATTGCGCGCCGCCGAGATGAAGATATCCATCTGCTCGCGCACCCGTGGCTGACCGATGTAGTCACCCAGCCGGCGCGGGCGAATGGCATGATCGGCCTGCTGCTCACCCTGTCGCGGCGAGGCTTCGATGAGACGATCGGGTTCGATCATGTCGGCTTACCCGGCCATCTGGCGCGCCAGCGCCGACTTGATCAGGGCTTCGGTGGGCAGGCTCTCGTCGAGCCCGGAGAGCATGCGCGACGCCTCGGTCGGCTTGTAGCCCAGCGATACCAGCGCCGCCTCGGCATCGGCGAACGGATCCCGCGGCTTGGCCACGGGCTGGCGCGGTGCGTCCAGCAGCGACCCCTGCTCTTCCTGCCAGTGGGGAAAACGATCGCGCATCTCGACGATCAAGCGGTCGGCGGTCTTCTTGCCCACGCCCGGCAGTTTGGTCAACGCCTTGCTGTCTCCCTCCATGACGCAGCCGACGAAGGCGTCACGATCCATGCCGGAAAGGATCGCCAGTGCGAGCTTTGGCCCCACGCCATTGACCTTGATCAGCGCGCGAAACAGCTGGCGCTCCTCGTCACGTCCGAAACCGTAGAGCAGATGCGCGTCCTCGCGCACGCTTAGATGGGTATAGAGGCGGACCTCCTCGCCCACGGCGGGTAGCGCGACCAGTGTCGTCATCGAGGTTTCGAGTTCATAACCGACGCCGTTGACGTCGACCACGATCCAGGGAGGGAGCTTTTCCAGCAGGGTGCCGTGCAGGCGTCCAATCATTCCATTCAACGTCCTTTCCGTGACGGCGTCCACTATACGCATCGCCGAATCGGCTGACTAGCTGCTACATGGCCCCGGCCAATGCTCTCTGCAGGCACATCATGATCTCTTAATTTGCCTTCAGCCCTCTTCCCGAGCGCCTACCACTCATGGCCAGAGTGATCGACTCGCTACCGCCCACATCCTGAGAGCCCCTGCCCGACTCAACGACGGCGCTGCCGACTTCACCGGTGCCACTATCGACTCGATTCGAATCGAAAGTGCTTGCCGGGAGAGAAGAATCGACATATATACATTCTGTAACAATTTGATACGAAATTACTGGCTAATTAATCTTGACTTCAGTGCGCTCGAGATGGCGGTAGCGTGGTACGCCTTTCACAGTGCGCTCTTTGGAACTCGCTCCATGACGCCTGTACGCGCACTGTTGTTGGCTCTGCTGATATTCCCTTCCCTCATTGGTGTATGCCTGGGCCAGCCACGCCCGACGACACCCCTAGATGTCGATATCCAGCGCGAGCGCCAGCAATCGCTGCTCGAAGAGTCGCAGCATCAACGTGAAGCGCTACAGCGTGGCCTGAAGATCGCCCCACAGCCCAAACCAACAGCGCCTGATCAGGCCACATCCTGTTTCGTGATAGATCATTTCGAGTGGCGAGATGCCACACATCTGTCCGCCGCTCGCCGACAGGCACTCACACAACCGCTGAAGGGTAAATGTCTCAGCCTGAACCAGATGCAGGCGCTAGCGCACAAGGCCAGCAATGCCTACATCGAGCAGGGCTATGTGACATCACTCGTGTACCTACCCGACCAGGACGTCAGTGATGGCACATTGCGCCTGCAAGCCCAAGAGGGACGCATCGAAACCATCTCGCTGGACGGACAGCAACCGCGCGGTCTCGCCATGATCTTCCCGCATGCCCGAGGAAGCGTCCTGAACCTGCGCACCCTCGAGCAAGGCATGGAGCAGATCGACCGCCTGCCCTCCCAGCGTGTGAGCATCGACATTCAACCTGGCACCCGCCAGGGTTACTCCCGTGTCGTGCTGCATCGCATCGATCAGGACAAGCCCTGGCGAATTGCCCTGGGCATCGACAACAGCGGCCAGAAAGGCACAGGAACGCGGCAAGGGACACTCGGCCTGGCGCTGGACTCCCCTCTGGGGCTTTACGATCAATGGCAATTCGAAACCAGTCACGATCTGGAAGGGCGCCGAGGCCATCTCAGTCGCGGCCTAGCTGCCAGCGTCACGCTGCCATATGGAGACTGGCATTTTGGCTACCGTTACGCCCGGAGTGATAGCGAACAGCCACTGCGGGTCGCTGATCGCAATTGGCCTTACCTGGGCAGCGTGCGCCAGCACGTGCTCGACCTGCACCGGACTCTCTATCGTGACGGGGATAGCACCCTGGGCTGGGCGCTCTCGCTGACAAGACGAGACACTCGCACCACCTTTGCGGGGCAGCGGCTCAATGTGAGCAGCCCTACGCTGGCCATTGCCGGCAGCGGACTCGAGTACGCGACGCGTTTGGGAACGGGATACTTCACTCTGAACCCTTCGGTCTCGCGGGGCCTTCACGCGCTTGGCGCCAGTGATGACCAGCGCGGCCTACCCCCTTCCGATTTTACCCGCATCAGCCTGGCGGCGAGCGGCTTTCTCCCGCTGACATCAACGATCAGCTACCTCACCTCGGGCTACCTGCAAACCACACCCGATGACCTCTACCCCAGCGAGCGCATCAGCGTAGGTGGTGAGTATTCGGTCCGCGGCTTCAAGGACACCTTCCTCGACGCTAATCGGGGCGCGTACTGGCGCAATCAGATCGATTGGACCACCCAGACGCTTCCGCTGGTCGGCCAGCCAACCCTGAGTGTCGCGCTCGATGCCGGCGGCACGATGAAGAGTCGCAGTGCCAAGGGCGGCGGCCTCCTGGGTAGCGCCATCATGCTGGCACTGAGCCAGCCACGCGCCACCCAGTCATTCAGTCTCGGTAAACCGCTGCTATCCCCGCAAGGGCTGCACCCCGACCCCTGGGTCGTCTATTGGCAAGCCAGTTTCACCCTGTAGCACCGCAAGGACCTTCCTAACGCGTAAATCACTCGAGGAAACATCCGATGAAAAGGTCGGGACCTGTTACCCGCTGGACCTGCTGGGCAGTCATCGCCACCTGGATTTTACAGCCGCTGCAACCGGTCTGGGCTGCCGGCATCGCAACTGCCGACAAGCGCACTACGGTCACCACGCGTCACGGCGTACCGGTGGTCGAGATCGCCAGACCCAATGCCAGCGGCGTCTCGCACAACCGTTACAGAGAATTCAGCGTTGGCCAATCTGGCGCCGTACTCAACAACGCCACGAGCACTACCAAATCAGAACTGGCGGGAAAGCTCCGCGCCAACGGCCACCTGAAAGGCACGCCAGCGGAGTTGATCATCAACGAAGTCACAGGCAAACGTCGCTCTCAGCTCGCTGGCCAGTTGGAAGTGGCCGGCCACCGAGCTGAGGTGATGATTGCCAACCCCAATGGCATTACCTGTAACGGTTGCAGTTTTCTCAACGCGCCCGGCATCACACTGACCACCGGTAAGCCGGGGTTCGACCGTCATGGGGCGCTCAGCTCACTGACCGTAGACAAGGGCGATATCCGGATCGGCAGTCAAGGCCTGGATAGCCGGTCACAGGATTACACGGCGTTGATCAGCCGTACGGCGACCTTGGAAGGCAAATTGCAAGCCAAGGCGCTGGAAGTCACGCTCGGGCGCAACCGCCTGGATATCACCAACGGTACACTCGACCCGCTCGCAGCGAAAAGAAAGGAGACGCCACCCACGCTGGCACTCGATAGCCGCGAACTCGGCGGTATGTACGCCAATCGCATCCGTCTAATCGCAACCGAAGCGGGCGTCGGCGTCAATGCCGGCAACCTTCGTAGCAGCAGCGGTGACATCCTGCTCGATGCCAAAGGGCAATGAGCGTCAATAAGGCCAACTCCGCGCGGGATATCGGTATGCGCGCTGGCGCCATCACTCTGGCCAAGGGCGCCAAGCTCGAGGCACAGCGCGACGTCACGCTGGTCACCCCCAGGCTCGACAACGCGGGGGCCATCACGACTCAGCGGGATATGCGAGTCTTCGCCAATCGGGTCGACAACCACGGCAACACCGCTCGCCTCCAGGCCGGTCAGGATCTCTGGATTCAGAAAAACCCCAAAGGTGACAAGAGCGCTCTGGTCAGCAACCGCTCGGCGACCATCAAGACCCGTCCGGCAATCTGGTGATCCGTACCCAGCAGTTGAGTAACACCCGAGAGCACGTGATAACCAAGGCGCGCACGCTTTCGCCCAACTCGACGAGCATTAACAACAATGTGGGTGCTCAGATGATGAAGAGGCACAATCATGGGCCCCACGTTTTTTACATCAACAACCAGGTCGATCTGCCCAAACTCGGTATCAATAAGTGGTTCGGCAAACCCGATCTCGCCAAAGACTCCAATGTCAATGTCGGGAAAAGAAGGGATGAGGCACATGCGATCTCTGACCCAGCGGTTATCGATTCGGGCAAGAGCCTTTATATCAATGCACACAATCTGGACAACCGCGGCAGCGTTATTCGTGCCAAACAGGATATGTTCCTCGCCGGAGAAACGCTCAAGAGCAACGCGGCCAGGGTATTAGGAGAACGCAACCACTACATTACATTGGATGGCTATCGTGGCGAGAGTGAAGCCGCGCTACGAGCAAAACGCGTCCCGGGCCCATTCGGAGCGGCCGACGTCACAAAATGGTGGAGAAAGGTCGACGAGTATAATATCTGGCATCCGACGAGGATCCTGTCCGCGACGCTCGCCGCCGGCCGGCGGCTGGTAATGGACTTCGACAAAACGATCGAGTTGCAGACCATTCCCGAGCTGGACACATATGAGCGTCACCTGCCCACACTCCCCACCAGCGTCAGCGGCAAAGATATTTTCGCAACCAGCCATCACTTCTCGCTATCGAGCGTTATATCGGCCAAGCATGACCTGAGTTTGGTCTCCAGCGGCAATATCAGAACGAGAAATGCGACACTACATGCCGGCAATCATCTAGCGCTCGCCGCCGCCAAGAGCATTTCCCTATATCAAACCAGCGCGACAGGTGGTGATATATCGCTGCTCGCCCGCAGCGGCAGTATCAATCTCGGCCGCCCCTATGTTTACGATACGCGAGGCAACGCCCGAGTCCCGCTGCTGGCTGCCAAGCGCGGCCTCGACCTGATCGCCGGTAGTGATATCAAAGCCAGGGACATGGGTAACCTGAAAGCTGCCGATATTGCCCTTCAGGCTGGACGAGACATTAGATTCCTGGTCACTTCTCGGCACCTGGCAACCTGGGGCCGTGCCAATGACAAGCTCGCCAGCCGCGCCCCTATCCGGCGTGATGTCCTGACGCAGCGCCTCGCGCAGACGAACCATGTCACTGCGGCCCAGTCAATGTCGATGGTTGCTGGTCGAAATATCGATATCCCGCTTGCGCGTCTCGACGCCGGCACCAGTCTCTCGCTCCAGGCCGGGCAAGATATTCAGCTCGACGCTTACTCCCTAAGCAATCGCTTCGCTGCGCTATTCGATGTCACCCGCTCCGATGAGCTCACCGCGCGTCTCGCCGCTGGTGGCGATCTACTGCTCAATGCCGGCCGCGACATCGATACGGAAGCCGGCAAACTCGCAGCCAAGCGTAACCTGACACTGCTATCCGGCCGTGACATGGCCTTCGACCACCTCGGCTATCGTGTCGGGTCCGACCAGGCCTACCAGGACCATGATATTGTCACCCGCCTCGGTGCCGGGCGAGACCTCATCCTGGCTGCCAATGGCAAGATCGACACGCTGGGCAGCGACCTCAGCGCCAGACGCGACCTGCGCATCGCCTCGCTCGGCAATCTCTCTTTCCGCGCGCTGGAACAAACTTTTCACCGGCCTATCAAGCATGGCCATCAGGAAGGCACCAACCAGCGCGAGTCCACGCTGAAAAGCGGCCGGCATACCGTACTCGACAGCCACGGCAGCATGCTGTTCCAGGCTTCCCGACTCAACGCCGGCGGCAACCTGAATGCCGCCGCCAGGGGCGGATTCCTATTCGCTCAGGCGATGGAAGAAAACACGAGCTACCAGACCAAGAAGAAGAAGAGAAGCTGGCTCGGTCTGCGCAAGAAGACCGTCAAACGTACCGGGCACAGCGTCACCCACAAGGTGGTCTCATTCACCGCCAAGCAGAATATCGACCTGCTCAGTCGCGACGACAGCACCTATCAGGCCAGCCGTATCAGTGCCGGCAAGAATGCCAAACTGACCAGCCAGAAGGGTAAGGTACGCTTCGAGGCAGTCAAGGACAGCCGCCTGGAGCAGCGCATCAGTCAATCCCGCGGGTTTTATATCAAGACCAGCGACAAGGGATATCGGAAGGACACCTGGCGGCTACCCAGCCTGCAGTTCGGCGGTAAGTTGCGGATCGATGCCGCCAAAGGCATCGGTGCTGACTACAAGAAGCAACAGGGCCAGCAGCTCGATCGGGCCTTGGCCCAGTTGGCCAGCACACCGGGGACCGAGTGGCTCAAGGCACTCAGAGGCAACAAGAAGGTCCACTGGCGCGAAGTCCAGGACGCCTACGCCAAGTGGCATCACACAGAAAAACATCTCAACCCGACCGTCAGCGCTGTCATCGCCATCGCGGTGGCGGCTGCGACCAGTGGCAGTGGTCTTGCCGCCTGGGCCGGCAACGCCGCCGCCGGTAGTGTCACTGGTACAGCGGGTGCAGCGTTATATGGCATGGGCGCTGCCGGCATGAGTGCACTCACCTCGCAAGCGGCGGTCACACTCGCAGACAACCAGGGCAACCTGTCCAAGACCTTCAAGAGCCTGGGCAGTAGCGCCACGGTGAAGTCCATCGCCACAGCGATGTTGGTCAGTGGCGCCATGGCCGGGTTCGACCAAGGCGTGCTGGCCAAGGCGCCCACCCCCGACTCCCCTCGCCTACCGGTACTCAGCGACGGTGACTGGACCCGAGTCGCCCAGCGTGTCGGTGCCGAGAGTCTGATCAATGCTGGCGTCAACCAGGCCGCCTATGGTGGCAGCTTCAACGACCGCTTCAGAGACGCACTGCTGGGCAACATCGGCGCACAGGTCCAGGCCCAGGGCGCCAATCTCATTGGCGACAACGGCCAGATTCTCGGCACTGGCGGCAAGGCCATTTCCCACGCGGCACTCGCAGGGCTGGCCGCCGAGATCGGCCGCGGCAGCGCCAAAGGCGCCGTCGCCGGTGCACTCGCCGCGGAAGTGATGGCCACCAGCATGGGCAACGATGCCGTCGCCCCCGAACAGTGGAACCGCTACGCCATAAACAGGCCCAGATTGCCCGCTTACTCGGCGGCGTCGCTGGCGCCGTCTTCACCGGCGATGCCAAGGGCGCCTACAGCGGTGCAGATAGTGGCGAGCGGGTGCATCGTTACAATTTTCTAAAACACGAACAGGTCGCTGAGTATGTTCAGGAAGCAAAACAATGCGAAGCACGCGGAAATTGCGACGAAGTGCAGGAAAAATACCGCGAGATAAGCCTTGCGCAGCAAGACAAGCTGATTGCCATCTGTGCAACAGATAGCAAGAAATGCCATGCTCAATATCAAGATTTGATAAGAGACCATGATAAATTTCGCGCGGAACTGGATAAGCTGGCTGGCGGTGAGGTGCCCTGGAGAATCAGCCTAGACACTGGCCCCCTACTCCTACAGTATACGGATGCTGAAGGCGCGGTTTCTCAAGCCGGGTTCGCTCAAGCAATCAAACAAAAGTATGGCTTAGACGATGAGCAAGCTTCGATCGTATCGGCCGCTGCCCTCTCGGCAATGGGTGGAGTCGGGTTTAACAGCAGGATACGGCCTGTAAATGGCAGAGCGCCAATCAATAGCAAATACGCCAACACGACAATTCCTTTGAAAGATTTGCCAGAGAAAATAAGAGAAAAATACCCGCACAGCATTCATTTTAACGGCGCAGGCTTTCCCGACTTCTCTCGATACTCAATCAAAAATGTTGTCATAGAACCTGGAAGATCAAGAAAAGTTGATTATCGAAGAGCAGATATAGCAGCAGGCTATAACTCAGAAAAACCACGACCCAAAGGCTATGTCTGGCATCACAATGAGCATGTCGGGTATATGCAACTAGTTCCAAGTGATCTTCACGAAGCTGTTAAGCATACAGGTGGTATAGCTAAGCAAAAATAGGAGCGCCATCATGTTAAAAATAGTTGACCAGGGCCCAAAGGCCGATGATTTTTCATTAACCACCTTGGAAAAAAAAATAAGAGCACAGCTCCCTTCAGAGTATAGAAGATTTTTAAAAGAAAACAACGGGGGGAAACCCATTCCGGATACTTTTAAATTTTACAACACTATATCTGAAAGAGAAGATGAATCCGATGTTCATCTATTCTTCTCTTTAGAAAAAAACGAATATGATTCAATCTTCAACATGCTAGAGGTATTTGAAAACAGAATTCCACAGAGCTTTTTGCCAATTGCAAGAGACTCAGGGGGGGAGTGATCATTATGGATCTGACCGGCAAAGAGGAAATATGCTTCTGGGATCCAGATTACGAGGCTGAAGACGGAGAAGAGCCAAGGCAGGACAACATCTATCATATCAGCAACAATTTCTCGGAATTTCTCACAGAGCTTTATGAGCTAGAGGATTAAGGAGGCTGCAGAGTTATTTCTCAACACTAACCATATGAGCCGCACTCGTTGCCCGCGACATATTCGCACTTGGGCTCTCATATAAAGAGGCCGAATATGCGAATGAGCTTGGCTTTTTTAGGATAGACATAGAAGCAAACCTCTTCGCTCACGGCGGGTAATGTGATTAGTATCTTCATCGAGGTTTCGAACTCGTAGCCGACGCTGTTGGCGCCGGCTACGACCTAAGGGTAATTTTTCAGCACGGCACCGCCGCATAGGCGTCCAATCATTCCATTCAACGTCCTTTCCGTGACGGCGTCCACTATACGCATCGCCGAATCGGCTGACTAGCTGCTACATGGCCCCCTGCCTGACGCTATTCAGCCCACCTGTGCCACCCACTCATTGAGGTTGTAGTAGTTGCTGATGCGCGCGACCTTGCCGTTTTTGATCTCGAAGAAGGCGCCGGCCGGCAGGACGTAGGTTTGGCCGTTGGCCGGAGGTAATCCTTCGTCGTCGGCCAGGTATTCGCCGTGCACCACGAACTCGGCAGCAGCGCGGTCGCCGGCGGCGTTCTGCAGCACCACGATATCGGCCAGGCGCTCGCGGTAGCAGCGGTTCATCTTGTCCATGAAGGCGGCGAAGGTAGCCTTGCCGATCTGGCGCTCGCCCTGATTGATGTCGTGCACCACGTCCTCGTCCAGCAGGTCGAGAAAGGCGGGCATGTCGCCGGCGTTGAAGGCGGCGTAGTAGGCCTGAACCAGTTCGGTGGTGGTCATGGCTAGGTTCCTTGCGTAGCGTGGTTAGGGAACCACTGCATAAATGCCTGCGCGAGCGAATCGCTGCGTTGCGTGGTACTGGGGCGCCAGCCCGGTCGAACACTCGCCTAACCCCACGTTATGTCTCGTGTGACGCGTTGCCTTCGGCAACTTGCCCTGACGGGCCGCCCTACGGGCGTTCTCTACGCGTTGCTTCGAGTCTGTGTGCCATGCGCCTTGCGCTTCATCTCGCTCGTCGATTTATTCAGCGCTTCCTTAGTGATGGGTTGGCTCGCATGATAAGTTCGCGCCTTCCAGCCGGCATAGCCGCCGGCGTCACCCTGCTGCTGGCGAACGACTCCAGATGGATATCGAACTGCTCCGGGGGCCGCAGATTGCACCCCATGTCGAAGACCTGGCGCATTTGCGGATCACGGTCTTCCGCGAATTTCCCTACCTCTACGACGGCAGCCTCGACTACGAGGCCGAGTATCTCGACACCTACGTGCGCAGCGCGGACAGCCTGTGCGTGCTGGTACGGGACGCGGGTCGCGTGGTCGGCGCCTCCACGGCGCTGCCGCTGACCGATGAAACCGTGGAATTCCAGCAGCCGTTCCTTGCCGCGAGCTGGAATCCTGCGCGCATCTTCTACTGCGCCGAGTCGGTGGTGTTGCCGACCTGGCGCGGGCGTGGTCTGGGCGTGCGCTTCTTCGCCGAGCGCGAGGCGCATGCGCGCCGGCTGGGTCGCTTCGACTGGTGCGCCTTCTGCGCCGTGCAGCGCCCGGCCGACCACCCGCGGCGGCCCGCCGACTACCAGCCGCTGGACGCCTTCTGGGCACGCCGCGGCTATCGTCATCATCCCGAACTGCACACCCAGTATCATTGGCGCGATCTGGACGAAGCCGAGGAGTCGGCCAAGCCCATGTCGTTCTGGTTGAAGGAACTCACCGCATGATCAAGGTTGCCGCCTGCCAATATCACATCGACCTGCTGACGAGTTGGGACGCCTATGCCGAACACCTGACCGAGCTATGCGAGGCCGCCGCCGGCCAGGGTGCCGAGCTGCTGCTGCTGCCGGAATACGCCGGCATGGTGCTCACGGGCCAGTTGCCAGAGGCCCAACGCAGCGACCTGCACGGCTCCATCGCCGGCATCCAGCCACTGCTGCCGCGCTGGTTGGAACTGTGCGAGAGCCTGGCGCGGCGGCTGCAGATTCATCTGCAACCTGGTTCGGTGGCCGTACTGGATGATGATGGCCTCTACCGCAACCGCGCCTGGCTGTTCGGCCCGGACGGCTGCCTGGGCAGCCAGGACAAGCTGATGATGACCCGCTTCGAGCTGGAGCAGTGGCAGATCGCCGCCGGCAGCGGGCTCAAGGTGTTCGACACGGTATTGGGCAAGCTGGGCATCCTGATCTGCTACGACAACGAGTTTCCGCTGCTGGCGCGCACCCTGGCCGAGGCCGGGGTGGATCTAATCCTGGCGCCCAGTTGCACGGACACCGAAGCGGGTTTCTATCGCGTGCGCATCGGTGCTCAGGCGCGAGCGCTGGAGAACCAGATCGCCGTACTGCAGTCGCCCACGGTCGGCCTGGCGCCCTGGTCGCCAGCGCTGGACGAGAATATCGGCCGCGCCGCGCTCTACGTACCCTCTGACTACGGCATGCCGGCCACTGGCGTGATCGCCGAGAGCGAGGCGCTGTGCCCTACCCACAGCCGCTGGCTGATCGCCGAGCTGGATCTGGACGAGGTGCGCCGGGTGCGTGAAACCGGCCAGGTATTCACCCGACGCGACTGGCCAAAGCAGTTCGACGACAGCCGGCTGGTACTGCGTTGAACGCGCCAGAGGCATTACCGGAGTCGCCGCTGGCTGCTTATGAGCAGGCGCTGGCAGGTGGCTTCGTCGTCGATGTCGCACAGCGCCGTACGGTTCAGGCGTTGCAGCGCTGCTTCGAGGCCGTGCATCGCGGTGAATGCCCGCCCGGCGTGTACCTCTGGGGGCCAGTGGGACGCGGCAAGACCTGGCTCATGGATAGCTTCTACAACAGCCTGCGAGTACCGGCGCGGCGCCAGCACTTCCATCACTTCATGCAGTGGGTGCATCGGCGTCAGTTCCAGCTAACCGGTAATGCTGATCCACTGCGTCTGTTGGCCGAGGAGCTGGGACGCGAGGTGCGTGTGCTGTGCTTCGACGAGCTGTTCGTCACTGACATCGGCGATGCCATGTTGCTGGGTCGCCTGCTCAGCCTGATGCTGGCGCAGCGCGTGGTGCTGGTGGCCACCTCCAACCAGCCGCCGGATCAGCTTTATGCCGATGGTTTCAACCGCGAACGCTTCCTGCCGGCCATCGCCGCGCTCGAAGCGCACATGCAGGTGGTGGCCGTGGATGGCGAGCAGGATCATCGCCTGCACCCCGGCGCTGAGGTACAGCGTTACTGGGTGCAGCAGCCGCAGGCGCTGTTTGAGCTGTTCGCCCGCCTGAGCGCGGGCCAGGTGGTCAGCCATGAGCCGGTCGCGCTGGGTCATCGGCGTATCGCCAATCTGGGCCACAGCCCGGCAGCGCTGTGGTGCCGGTTCAGTGAACTGTGCGAACGGCCGCTGGCCGCGTCGGACTTCATCGCGCTGTGCGAACGCTTTCCGGCCATTCTGCTTGCGGAAGTACCGCGCCTGGGCGGTGAGCCACGTGAAGGGCGCATCGCCCGCGGCACCGAGGATGGCGCCGAGCGGGTCGACGCCGGCGACAGACAGTTGCCGACACTGTCGCGCAACGACGATGCGGTGCGCCGTTTCATCGCTCTGGTCGACGAGTGCTACGATCGCCGCGTGCCGCTGTATATCGAGGCCGAGGTCGCACTGGATGAGCTTTACACCCAAGGCTACCTCGATTTTGTCTTTCGCCGCACGCTCAGCCGTCTGCGCGAGATGCAGTTGGAGCGCTTCGGCCGCTCATAGCAGCGTGCCTGTCACTCGTGGATTGGACTGGCACATTGGATTCCTCCCCGTCTCTCACTCCGGCCTGAAGTCGCGCCAACGATTGCGGCCAGCGCTGCCGCTACTACGCCGGCGACTGCTGGTCGCTACCAGCCCCTGACGCGCGTAGGCGTGGGTGAGCGCGATGGCCAGCGCGTCGGCAGCATCTTCGGGGGGTGACGCGTCCAGCGTGAGTAGCGCCGTTACCATATGCTGGACTTGGGCCTTTTCGGCGCCGCCGGTGCCCGTGACCGCCTGCTTGATCTGGCGTGCGGCGTATTCGTGCACCGGGATACCGTGGTTGGCGGCACATACGATCGCGGTGCCGCGGGCTTGGCCCAGCTTGAGCGCGGAGTCAGGGTTCTTGGCCATGAACACGCGCTCGATGGCGAACTCCTGGGGTCGGTGGAGCCCGATCAGTTCAGCGACGCCGGCATAGACCTGGGCCAGTTTCTGCGCCAAGTCGTCACCGGAGATGCGAATACAGCCGCTGGCGACGTAGCGGGGCCGCGCCGCACCGACGTCGATCACGCCATAGCCGGTAATCCGCGAGCCCGGATCGATACCCAACAGGATCATCGTCTCGGCTCCGGTGTCGTGCGGATGATCATCGTTGGCTCAGTCATGCGTTTCATGCTTGCTCGACCTTTCTGCTCGGCGGGCTGTACGATACGCCTGGAGCGCGCCGTGGGGGTGTCTTCGGCAGACTATCCCCTAGCCGCCGCACATAAAAGAACCGGCGCCTCGCGGGGCGCCGGTTCGGGTCAGGCTGAACGCCAGGCGATGTTATTCGCCGGCACTCTCCGGCTTGGCCTTGGGACGCAGACGGATGTGCAGATCGCGCAGCTGCTCCTTGCTCACCTCACCCGGGGCGTCGGTCATCAGGTCCGCGGCGCTCTGGGTCTTGGGGAAGGCGATGACGTCGCGAATGGTGCGCGAACCGGTCATCAGCATCACCAGACGGTCGAGACCGAAGGCCAGGCCACCGTGGGGCGGCGCACCGAACTTGAGCGCGTCGAGCAGGAAGCCGAACTTCTCTTCCGCCTCTTCCTTGCCGATGCCGAGCACGTCGAAGACCACACGCTGCATCTCCTGATCGTGGATACGGATCGAGCCGCCACCCAGCTCGGTGCCGTTGAGCACCATGTCATAGGCCCGCGACAGCGCCGTAGCCGGCGAGGCCTTGAGCGCTTCCGGCGAGCAGGAAGGCGCGGTGAACGGTGGTGCAGCGCAGCCAGGCGGCCGTTGTCGTCGGCTTCGAACATGGGGAAGTCGACCACCCACAGCGGTGCCCAGTCGGCGGTATAGAGGTCGAGATCCTCGCCCAGCTTGACGCGCAGCGCGCCCAGCGCCTCGTTGACCACCCGCGTCTTGTCGGCACCGAAGAAGACAATGTCGCCGTCCGCCGCGCCACGCGGTCGAGCAGCTCCTCGATCACGCCTTCCATGAACTTGACGATCGGCGACTGCAGCCCGTCGAGCCCCTTGGCGCGCTCGTTGACCTTGATCCAGGCCAGCCCCTTGGCGCCGTAGATACCCACGAACTTGGTGTAGTCGTCGATCTCCTTGCGCGAGAGCTTGGCACCGCCGCTGACCTTGAGCGCAGCGACGCGGCCGTCCTCAGCCTTGGCCGGGCCGGAGAAGACCTTGAAGTCGACCGACTGCATCAGGTCGTCGACGTCGACCAGCTCCAGCGGAATGCGCAGGTCCGGCTTGTCGGAACCGTAACGCTGCATCGCCTCGCTGTAGGGCATGCGCGGGAACTCGGGCAGCGACACGTCGAGCACGTCCTGGAACAGCTGACGCACCATGGTCTCGGTCATGCCATGATATCGCGTTCTTCGATGAACGATGCTTCGATGTCGATCTGGGTGAACTCGGGCTGGCGATCGCGCGCAGGTCCTCGTCACGGAAACACTTGGCGAGCTGGTAATAGCGATCGAAGCCCGACACCATCAGCAGCTGCTTGAACAGCTGTGGCGACTGCGGCAGCGCGAAGAAGTGGCCTTCGTGGGTACGGCTGGGCACCAGATAGTCGCGTGCCCCTTCAGGGGTGGCACGGGTCAGGATCGGAGTCTCGATGTCGAGAAAGCCCTCGCCCTCCAGATAGGCACGCACGCTGTGGGTGATCCGCGAACGCAGGCGCAGCTTCTCGATCATCTCCGGACGGCGCAGATCGACGTAGCGATACTTGAACGCACCTCTTCGCCGACCTTGCCATGCTCGTCGAGCTGGAACGGCGGCGTGGCGGCAGTGTTGAGCACCTCCACGTCCTTGGCCACACTTCGATCATGCCGGTGGGCATGTTGGGTTCTGGGTGCCTTCGGGGCGGCAGGCGATGCGCCCGCGAATCCGCAGCACGTATTCGCTGCGTGCGCGATCGGCGGTGGCGAAAGCCTCCGCCGTATCGGGATCCACCACCACCGAGCGACACCGTCTCGATCGCGCATATCGAGGAAGATAACCCCACCGTGATCGCGGCGGCGATGCACCCACCCGCAAAGCGTGACTTCTTGATCGATCAATGACTCGTTCAACTGGCCGCAATAATGACTGCCATGAGGGATCCTGTGTTATGAATGCTATGGCTCAGGCCGAAGCCTTCTCTCACCGGCAGGCTTGGCACTACCGCTCTCGCTCGACGCTGGCTTGCTGGCGCTGTCACCGGCGAGGTTCTTCTTGCTGCCCGACTTGAAATCGGTCTCGTACCAGCCGCCACCCGCGAGCCGGAACCCGCAGGCGACACCAGGCGCGACAGCGTCGCTCGGTACAGGCGGGGCAGTCGGTCAACGGCGCGGCGCTGATCTTCTGGAGCTTCTCCAGGCGATGGCCGCAGGCTTTGCACTCGTACTCGTAGATGGGCATGTCGTGTACTCTCTCAAAGATGCGCGATCGAGTCGCGCCACGTCGCAGCAGTATCACAGCATCGATGATCGCGATGCGTCGCCGCTGCGCCCCTTGCGTTCGCCCAGGCCATTCCGACACGCATCCCGGCAGCCGGGCGATCTTTCAGGCAAATAGGGGCGATGCACGGGCTTTCCAAGCCGGAATCGATACGCACTGCCGCGCGCCCTTTCCAAGCCGTGTTCGAAAGCCGCATAGTATAGCGCGCAGCGGCCGGTCGCGGGCAATATTACCGGCTCAGGAAATCGCTGTCGCCCGCCGCGACGTGGCGACTGTGGCCCCAGCCGGGAAAGATGGCGCGGGGCCCATACGCTGGAGAGAGGAAGCCTGCATGAAAGCCGTTCTTCTGGACGCCGCGTCACTCGGTGACGATATCGATCTCAGCCCTTTGCGCGCGCTGGTCGACGACCTGGAGGTCCACGCGCTGACCGCCCCCGAGCAGCGCCACGAGCGCCTCGCCGGCGCCCAGGTGGCACTGGTCAACAAGGTGGTGCTCGACGCCGAGCTGATCGACGCCCTGCCCGATCTCGCGCTGATCTGCGTACTCGCCACCGGCACCAACAATATCGACATGCAGGCCGCCGAGCGGCGTGGCATCGCCGTGCGTAACGTCACCGCCTACGGTACCGACAGCGTCGCTCAGCACACCCTGATGCTGATGCTGGCGCTGGCCGCCCGCCTGCCGCACTATCAATCCGCGCTGCGCGACGGCGCCTGGCAGCGCAGCGAGATTTTCTGCCTGCTCGATCAGCCCACCCTGCAGCTCGCCGACAAGCACCTGGTGATCGTCGGCAGCGGCGAGCTGGGCTCCGCGGTGGCCCGGCTGGGTGAAGCCTTCGGCATGCGCGTGACCTTTGCGGCGCGCCCCGGCAACGAGGCCAATGACACGCGCCCGACGCTTGCCGACCTGCTGGGCGAGCTGGACGTGCTCAGCCTGCACTGCCCGCTGACAGAGGCCACCCGCGGCCTGATCGACGCCCAGGCACTGGCGACGATGAAACCCGAGGCGCTGCTGATCAACTGCGCCCGCGGCGGTATCATCGACGAGCACGCCGCGCTCGAGGCGCTGCGCCAGGGCCGGCTCGGCGGGCTCGCCGTGGATAGCCTGCCGAGCGAGCCGCCGCGGGAGGGCCATGCCCTGCTCGACGCCTTGCACGAGCCGCTCAATCTCATCGTCACCCCGCACAATGCCTGGATCAGCCCCGAGGCACGTCAGCGCGTGGTGACCCTGACCGCCGACAACCTCCGCGCCTGGCGGCATTGACCCAGATTCTCCAGCAGTGAGTTAGCCATGATCTACAACTACGGCTCGATCAATATCGACTACGTCTATCGCGTGCCGCACCTGGTGCGCCCCGGCGAAACGCTGTCCAGTACCGGCTTTCGTCGGTGCTCGGCGGCAAGGGGGCCAACCAGTCACTGGCGCTGGCCCGCGCCGGTGGCCAGGTGGCCCACTGGGGCCGCCTGGGACAGGCCGATCGCTGGGCGCTGGAGCCGCTGACCAAGGCGGGCGTCGACACCGCCCATGTGGAGCTGACCGCCGAGGCCAGCGGTCACGCGCTGATTCAGGTCGACGACGCCGCCGAGAATGCGATCATTCTCTATCCCGGCGCCAACCACGGCTTCAGCGACAAGCATCTCGAGGCGCTCATTGGCGCCGCTGACGACGACAGCTGGCTGTTGATGCAGAACGAGTGCAACGCCGCCGAACGCATTATCCGCTTGGCCAGCGAGCGAGGCCTGGCGATCGCCTTCAATCCGGCGCCGCTGGGCCCTGAAGTGGCCGCCCTGCCACTGTCGCTGTGCCGTATCCTGTTTCTCAACCGCGGCGAGGCAGCAGCGCTGGTCGAACTCGACGAAGAGAGCGAGGTCGATACGCTGCTCAGCGCCCTGGCCGAGCGCCTGCCGGAGGTGGAGATCGTGCTCACCCTGGGGCGCGACGGCGTCTGCCATCAGCTCGCCGGCGAGCGCATCAGCGCCTCGGCGCACCAGGTCGAGGCAGTCGACACCACCGCGGCCGGCGATACCTTCATCGGCTACTTCATGGCCGCACGCCAGCGCGGCGACGATATCGAACAGGCCCTGCGACTGGCCAGCGCGGCCTCGGCTTTGTGCGTGCAGCAGGCCGGCGCGGCGCCGAGCATTCCACTGGCCGACGCGGTCGAGGCGGCCCTCGACAGCCTGCCGCCGCTTAGCGTCGAGCGCACCTGATCCCGTGTTCCCGGCATCGGTCGCCGGGGCCAGTCCATCGTTATCCGTATCGAGAGAGAGCATGACCACGCCTATCATTTTCGACACCGACCCGGGTGTCGACGACGCCCAGGCCATCGCCATCGCCCTGGCCCACCCGGAGATCGAGCTGCTGGGGATGACGACCACGTTCGGCAACGTCACCATCGAGGTCGCGACCCACAACGCCCTGCTGCTGGCCGAGCTGGGCGGGCAGCAGATCCCCGTCGCCCAGGGCGCCGCCACGCCCATGGTCAAACCCAAGAACCCGCCGCCGGGGCATATCCACGGTGACAACGGCCTGGGCAACATCGCCCTGCCCGAGATCGGCACCCAGGCGCTGGCCCAGAGTGCCCCCCAGTTCATCGTCGAGCAGGTCAACGCGCGTCCGGGCGAAGTGGTGCTGGTGGCGGTCGGGCCGCTGGGCAACCTGGCCGCGGCGCTGCAGCTCGACCCCTCGCTGGTGGACAAGGTCAAGCAAGTGGTGGTGATGGGCGGTTCGATCCGCGAGGGCGGCAACGTGACGCCGGTCGCCGAGGCCAATATCTTCAACGATCCGCACGCTGCTAAGGCGGTCCTGGAGGCGCGCTGGCCGCTGACGCTGGTCGGTCTCGACGCCACCCATCGCTGCGTGCTGGACCCCGATAGCATGGCGCGGATCGTCGAGGCTCAAGGCAAACTGGGGCGGGTGCTGGGAGAGAGCTACGCCTTCTATCGCGCCTTCTATCAGCAGGCGCTGGGTATCGATGGCTGCTGCCCCCACGACAGCTGTGCCCTGGCCTGGCTGCTGCGTCCGGAGCTGTTCACCACCACCCGCGGTACGCTCAGCGTGGTCACCGAAGGGCTGGCCGAAGGACAGACGATCCTGGCCCCGCAGACACGAGAATTCGTGGATGCACGCTGGACGCGCGACGCCACCGCCGAAGTCTGCATGAACGCCGATGGCACGGCAGTGGTCGAGTGGATCGTCGAGACCCTGACCGCCGGCGCCTGAACGCCTAAGTCTCAGGACTCGCAGCCGGCGGCCGTCTCCCAGACGCCGCCGGCTGCCGCGCCTTCAGCCGGTGGTGAAACTCGCCGGGGCGATCAGCGTGGCCTCCTCCACGCTCACCTCGGTCACATCCGCTGCCGGCGGCCCTTCCCACAGCAGATCGATCAGCTCGGCGATGGCGTTCGCCTCGCCGCAGGCGATCACCTCGACCGCGCCGTCGTCCTGATTGATGGCATGCCCCGTTAGCCCCCAGCGCTCGGCGTGGCGGCGCACGAACTCACGATAACCCACGCCCTGCACGTGACCGCTCACCCGGGCTCGAATCGTGCGCTTGGTCATGTGAGGTCTCCTCCTGCTGCTTGCGCATTGGCGTTGATGTTGGTGGCGCCTCCTGCTCCACGGTCTCCTTGTGCAATACCTCATGACGTACCAGAACCGCGGTATTGCGGGGAATTATCCGGCGGCCCTTCGACACCACGTGGGTTCGCGTGAAAGCCGCACCATAGAGCAGGATCAGCGACGAGTAGTAGACCCACAGCAGCACCAGGACCACCGACCCAGCGGCCCCATAGGTGGATGCCGTGGCAGTGTGGGCGAGATAGGCGGCGATCGCGTTGCGCCCCAGCATGAACAGCACTGCGGTGACCAGGGCGCCGAGGAACACGTCACGGTAGGAGAGCACCACGTCCGGCAGCACCTTGAAGATGGCGGCGAAGAACAGCGTGACCACAGCGAGCGAGAGCGCGAACTGCGCCAGCTCGAGCAGCATCACGCTACCCGGCACCCAGCCACCGGCGTAGCTGAAGGTGGCCTGGACGATGACCCCGAGCACCAGCGACACCAGCAGCACGAAACCGATCGCCAGCACCACCGCCAGCGATAGCAGCCGCTTCTTGGCGAAAAGCCACAGGCTGTTGCGATCGGGATTGGGCGCCACTCCCCAAATGGTGTTGAGCGAGAACTGCATCTGGCCGAAGACCGTGGTCGCACCGATCAGCAGCGTGACGAAGCCGGCCACGGTCGGCAGAATGCCCGACGCCTGAATGCTCGACTGCGCCACCGCATCCTCGATCGCCTTGGCCGCCGCCGGGGCCGAGGGTATCCTGCAGGCGGGCGACGATCTCGCCGCGGGCGGCGTCCTCGCCCAGCCACAGCCCTACCACGGTGACCGCAATGATGACGGTCGGTGCCAGCGAGAACAGGGTGTAGAACGCCAGCGACCCGGCGTAGCTGAAGGCGTTACGATCGAGCCACAGCTTGATCGAATCGCGGATCACGTTGAACCAGTACTTGACGCTCTCACCATCGTTACGGCATCCTTTCCCGTCTTCGTCGTGTGGGCGCCTCGGCGTCGCCCCACCACCCTGCCCGGTTGCCGGCCGGCGCCGGCACACTCGTCAGCGCAGAGCACAGCTCTCGTTCCGCCAGTCTAGCAGTCCGGGCGGCCCGAGCGTGCCTCCCGCCGTCGGTCAGGCGCGCAGGAAGTCCTCGGCAGCTCATCATGCGCCTTCCACAGCTTCTTCTGACGCCCGGCTTGTGCACCAGCGAGCAGCGGTAGGACGGATCTCCAGCGGAATGTCCCAGCTCTCACCCGCGGCGCGCACCAGCTTGCCGTTGGCCAGCTCCTCGCGAATGCAGAAATCGGGAATCCAGGCCAGCCCCACCCCCTGCAGCGCCATGCCCTTCAGCCCTCCGCCATCGCGGTCTCGTAGACCGTCTTGAGGCGCATGCGCGCAGGTTCGTTCTTCAGCAGCATACGCACGCTGCGGCCGAGAAAGGCCCTGGGTAGAGGCGAGAAACGGGATCGAGCCCTCGCCGTCGAACGAGAACTTGGCCTCGCCGTTGGTCTTGGGCACGCTCACCGCAGCATCTTGACCTGCCCGATCGAGAACGAGGGGAAGATCTCGGCATCCAACTGCATGGTGGCGTAGGGGTCGTGATAGGCCAGCATCAGATCGCAGTTGCCCTCGCGCCAGGACGTGGATGGCATCCCCACGTTCATCGCCACCAGCCGCGTGGCAGCTCACCCACGCCCTTCTGCAGGCGCGAGATCCATTGCGGGTAGAAGGCCAGCGCCAGGGAGTGGGCGGCAACGATATCGAGCGCCTCGTTGTCCATCGCCAGGCCACGCAGGTGAGCCAGGCTGTCGTTGAGCTGCTCGACCATGTTGCGCGCCGTCACCAGGAACAGCTGCCCTTCCGGGGTCAGGCTGACCGGTGTGGTCGAGCGTCGACCAGGGTCGCGCCGACCGCCTGCTCCAGCGAGCGGATACGGGGCTGAAGGCGGGCTGGGTCACATGGCGCTGGCGCGCCGAGGCGGAGAAACTGCGCGTATTGGCGAGCGCCACGAAATCTTCCAGCCATTTGGTCTCTAGGTTCAAGGGGACTCCTTGACGATGGATTTTCCGCGCCGGCCCCGGCCGACGCGGCTGCGCTCGAGTGTCATAAACGGCCAGGCCTTCACTGGATCGGCGACAGCAGGTAGGTCGCCCGCGACACCACCTTGCGCCACAGCGGGCGCGCCGCCAGCTCACGCTCGGTCACCTCGCGGCTGTGCGTGAAATCGTGCTCCAGCATGGCTGCCACTTCGGCGGCGAAGGTCTTATCGGGCACGTAGGCGGTCACCTCGAAGTTGAGCCGGAACGAGCGATTGTCCAGGTTCACGGTACCGACCATGGCAGTGTGATCGTCGACCAGCAGCGTCTTCTGATGCAGAAAACCCGGCTGATAGCGATAGATCTTGACGCCGTTACGGATCATCTCGGGCAGGAAGGCGAACGCCGACAGGAACACCAGCAGATGATCCGGCCGCTCGGGGATCAGCACGCGCACGTCGACACCGCGCAGCGCGGCCAGGATCAGCGCGTCCTGGACCCCGTGATCGGGTACGAAATAGGGGCTTGTAACCCACAGCCGATGGCGCGCGCCGTGAATGGCGTGCTGGACCAGCAGGCTAGCGGTCTCGCGACCGTCGGCGGGGCCAGAGGGCACGATCGCCACGTGCTGGGACGCCTCCGCGACATGATGGATGCGCCAGCCGAGGGCGAGAATATCACCGGTGGCCCAGTACCAGTCTTCCCAGAACGCCTCTTGCAGCGCCAGTACGCTCGGCCCTTCCAGCTTGAGATGGGTATCGCGCCAGGCACCGTAGCGCTCGACCCGGCCCAGGTACTCGTCGGCGACATTGAGCCCGCCGGTCCAGCCGGCACGACCGTCGACCACCACGATCTTGCGATGATTGCGGAAATTGACCTGGAAGCGATGGCGCCAGCCCCTCGAGGAGTTGAATGCCGAGACCCGCACCCCGGCCTCCTCCAGGTCACGCAGATAGCCGCCGGGCAGGCCGCGGCTGCCGATCTCGTCATACAGGAAATAGACGTTGAGCCCGTGCTCGGCCTGATGGATCAGCTTGCGCTTGAAGGCGAGACCGATCTCATCGGCGCGGACGATGAAGAACTGCACCAGAATGTACTCTTCGGCCTGGTCTATGCCGGCGAAGAGACTCTCGAAGGTGCGCTCGCCGTCGATCAGCAGCTCGACCCGGTTGCCGCGGGTCATCGGCATCATCGCCAGCTGCTCCACCGCGCGGATACGCCCGCTCACCGCCTCCGGGCGCGAGACGTAATCCTCCATGTGCGGGCGGTAGCGCTTGAGCACCTGGCGCAGCACGGTATCGCGCTCGCCGCGAGCCGAGACGTAGCCGTAGAAGCGCGGCCGGCCGAAGATCCAGAAGATGGGTACGCTGAAGTAGGGAAACAGCACCAGCGTGATGATCCAGGCCACCGCGCCCTGGGAGGTACGGCTGGACATCAGCGCGAAGACAGCGGTGATGGTGCCCAACACGTGGCACAGAAACAGCAGTGTGCCGATGATCCATGTCATTGCCGAGACTCCACGCTGCCCTGCGCCATGCACCGACTCCTGTCGAATTGATCGATCCGGCCATCATACCCAAAAAAAACGAGAGAGCCCCAGGGCCCTCTCGTCATCGGGACAGGCGCCATCGCGGCGCCCCCCCGCGCTGCCTCGCGCTCGCTCAGCCCCGCGCGGCAATGATCTCCTTCCACTTGGCCGGGCCGGTCTGGTGCACCGAGGTGCCGAGATGATCGACCGCCACCGTGACCGGCATGTCCTCGACTTCGAACTCGTAGATCGCTTCCATGCCCAAATCGTCGAACGCGATTACCTCGGCCTTCTTGATCGCCTGGGCGACCAGATAGGCAGCACCGCCGACGGCCATCAGATAGACCGCCTGATTGTCGCGGATCGCCTCGATCGCCAGCGGGCCACGCTCGGCCTTACCGACCATCCCCAGCAGACCGGTCTGCTCGAGCAGGGTGCGGGTGAACTTGTCCATGCGTGTCGCCGTGGTGGGACCTGCCGGACCGACCACCTCGTCACCCACCGGGTCGACCGGGCCGACGTAGTAGATGAAGCGATTCTTCAGATCCACCGGCAGCGACTCGCCCTTGGCCAGCATGTCGATCATGCGCTTGTGCGCTGCATCACGCCCGGTCAACAGCTTGCCCGAGAGCAGCACGGTATCGCCCGGCTGCCACTCGCGCACCATCTCTGGGGTCAGCGTATCCAGATCGACCCGGCGCACGCCCTCACCCACTTCCCAGGTGATTTCGGGCCAGTCGTCGAGCTTGGGTGCCGGCAGCACGGCCGCCCCACTGCCATCCAACGTAAAGTGCACATGACGCGTGGCGGCGCAGTTGGGGATGATCGCCACCGGCTTGTTGGCGGCATGTGTCGGATAATCCTTGACCTTGATGTCGAGCACCGTGGTCAAGCCCCCCCCCCTGGGCGCCGATGCCACTCTGATTGACCTTGTCGAACAGCTCAAGACGCAGCTCCTCGGCACGGTTGCCGGCACCACGCGCCTGCAGCGCCTGGATGTCGATGGGATCGAGCAGTGCCTCCTTGGCCAGCGCCATCGCCTTCTCCGCGGTGCCGCCGATGCCGATGCCCAGCATGCCCGGCGGGCACCAGCCGGCGCCCATCTTGGGTAGCTGCTCGAGCACCCAGTCGACCACGCTGTCGGACGGGTTGAGCATGGCGAACTTGGACTTGGCCTCGCTGCCGCCGCCCTTGGCCGCCACGTGCACCTCGACGGTGTCGCCCGGCACCAGCTTGTGGTGAATCACCGCCGGGGTGTTGTCGCCGGTGTTCTTGCGCTTGCCGTCCGGGTCCGCCAGCACCGAGGCGCGCAGGACGTTGTCCGGCAGCGTATAGGCGCGCCGCACGCCTTCGTTGATCATGTCATCGAGGCTCAGCTCGCACGCCCAGCGCACGTCCATGCCGACGTGAACGAAGACGGTGACGATGCCGGTGTCCTGGCAGATCGGACGATGCCCGGTGGCACACATGCGCGAGTTGATCAGGATCTGGGCGATGGCATCGCGCGCCGCGGGATTCTCTTCCCGCTCGTAGGCCGCGTTCATGGCATCGATGAAATCCTTGGGATGGTAGTAAGAGATGTACTGCAGCGCATCGGCCACGCTCTGGATGAGATCCTCCTGGCGGATCACGGTCATCACGGCACTCCTGCTCTCACGGTGACTGCCCCCACTGTTCGGCGTGGGTAGCGGGTATTCGGGTGGCCGGCATCTTACCGCAATTGATGACAATCGGCAGGCAAGATCCTATTTCAAGCAGTCAAGATAACGGTATAAATCTGAGTCCTGACAGGTCTCCACTCGGCCGCGTAGGCCGGGCGACATCAGGCAGCCGGCGTATCGGGCTGGCAGTGCGGGCAACGGTAGAGCCGCCTGGAGGTGACCATGAGCTTGACAATCTCGCTGCCACAGGCGTGGCAAGACAGGCCAGCGCGGTTGAACACCGCATGCCGCCAGCGCGCCCGCTTGAGCCCCTGGCGCTGCAGACGTCGGCGCCAGGTCGGCCGATTGGTTACCCCGGCCTCGTGATACGCTTGGGCGACGGTGCGCAGCATCATCTGGGCGAGACGCCGGCGCTTGCGTGGCGACAGCCGCTCGGCAGTGATCTTGGGCGATAGCCCGGCATAGAACAGGATTTCCGAACGCAAATAGTTGCCGATACCGGCGTAGAAGCCCTGATCCAGCAGCAGCCCGCCCAGCCCACGGCGGCGAAACGCCGGCAGCATCAAGCGCTCGACGATCTGCTCCGGACTGACGTCATGGGTGAGCAGATCCGGCCCCAGGCGCGCCAGGAACGGCTGCTGACCGAGGGTATCGCGGGTCCACAGCGAGATGTCCGACGCGCTATAGAGGCTGGCGGCGTGGGTCGGCGTGACCAATCTCGCCCGCAAGACACGGCCCGTGGCCGGCTCGCGCTCGCGCCGGTGCACCTTCCACACCCCATAGAGCTGGTTGTGAGAGTAGAGCACCTGGTCATCGGCGAAGGTGATCAGCAGCGCCTTGCCCCAGCTATCCACCGCCACCACACGGCTCTCGGTCAACCTGGGTGCCTGCCGCGCGAGGTCGGCGTAAGCAAACCACACCTCACATAGCGGCGCATCGATCAGCAGCTTGCCGAGGCGGTCGGCAACGCGCCGAATCTCCGGACCTTCCGGCATGCGCTGCCCTCGCCTCTCAACCCAGCTCGAGCAGACGCGCCTTGAGCGTCTGCAGTTGATCGCGCAGCTTGGCGGCCTGCTCGAACTCCAGGTTCTGCGCCGCCTCGAACATGCGATCCTCGAGCTTGCCGATCTCCTTGGTCAGCTGCGGCGCGCTCATTGCGCTCAGCTCGTCGCGGGTATAGCTGCCGGGCGCTTCCGCCACGCGCTGCTCGGCGCGCTTGCGGCCACCCTTGCGACCCGGGGCCTGGGCCCCTTCCATGATGTCGGCGACCGACTTGGTCACCGTACGCGGGACGATGCCATGCGCCTCGTTGTGCGCCACCTGCTTGGCGCGACGACGCTCGGTCTCGTCGATCGCCCGGCGCATCGAGTCGGTGACCCGGTCGCCATAAAGGATCGCCTTGCCGTGGGCGTTACGTGCGGCGCGGCCGATGGTCTGGATCAGCGAGCGCTCGGCGCGCAGGAAGCCCTCCTTGTCGGCATCCAGAATCGCCACCAACGACACCTCGGGGATATCCAGGCCCTCACGCAGCAGGTTGATCCCCACCAGCACATCGAACTTGCCCAGGCGCAGATCGCGGATGATCTCGACCCGCTCCACGGTATCGATGTCCGAGTGCAGATAGCGTACGCGCACGTCGTGCTCGTCGAGATACTCGGTGAGGTCCTCGGCCATGCGCTTGGTCAGGGTGGTCACCAGCACCCGCTCCTCGACCTCGATGCGCAGGCGAATCTCGGAGAGCAGGTCGTCGACCTGGGTCGATGCCGGGCGCACCTCGATCTCCGGGTCGACCAGCCCGGTGGGGCGCACCACCTGCTCCACCACCTGCCCGGCGTGGGCCTGCTCGTAGGGGCCGGGCGTGGCCGAGACGAACACCGTCTGCGGCAGGATGTTTTCCCACTCTTCGAACTGCATCGGCCGGTTGTCGAGCGCCGAAGGCAGGCGAAAACCGTACTCCACCAGCGTCTCCTTGCGCGAGCGGTCGCCTTTGTACATGCCGCCCACCTGGGGCACGCTGACGTGGGATTCGTCGATGAACAGCAGCGCATCGTCGGGCAGATAGTCGAAAAAGGTCGGCGGCGCCTGCCCCGGTTCGCGGCCGGAGAGATAGCGCGAGTAGTTCTCGATACCGTTGCAGTAGCCCAGCTCCAGCATCATCTCGATGTCGTAGAGGGTACGCTGCTCGAGGCGCTGCGCTTCGACCAGCCGCTCGTGCTTGCGTAGATAGTCGAGCCTTTCGGCAAGCTCCTGCTTGATCGCGTCGATCGCCGAGAGAATGGTGTCGCGCGGGGTGACGTAGTGGGTCTTGGGGTAGATGGTCATGCGCGGCACCTGGCCGCGCACTTCACCGGTGAGCGGATCGAACAGTCGGATCGAGTCGATCTCGTCGTCGAACAGCTCCACCCGCACGCCCTCGTCCTCGGCGTCCGCCGGGAAGATATCGATCACGTCACCGCGCACACGATAGGTACCGCGGCGAAAGTCGGCGTCGTTGCGGGTGTACTGCAGCTCGGCGAGACGGCGCAGGAACTGGCGCTGGTCGATCTGCTCGCCGCGGTTGAAGTGCAGCCGCATCTTCATGTACTGCTCGGGGTCGCCCAGGCCGTAGATCGCCGAGACCGAGACCACGATCAACGCATCGCGGCGTTCGAGCAGCGCCTTGGTCGCCGACAGTCGCATCTGCTCGATATGGTCGTTGATGGAAGCATCCTTCTCGATGAAGGTGTCCGATGAAGGCACATAGGCTTCCGGCTGGTAGTATCGTAGTAGGAGACGAAGTATTCGATGGCGTTGTCGGGGAAGAAGCTCTTGAACTCACCGTAGAGCTGGGCTGCCAGCGTCTTGTTGGGCGCCAGCACGATGGTCGGACGCTGCAGCGTCTCGACCACGTTGGCCATGGTGAAGGTCTTGCCCGACCCGGTGACCCCGAGCAGCGTCTGGTGCGACAGCCCCCGCCCCGAGCCACGTACCAGCCCCTCGATGGCGGCCGGCTGGTCACCTGCGGGGCGGTACTTGGAGTGAATCTTGAAGGGTTTGTTCATGATCGTTAGGTAGGGTCCAGAGCCGGTCGCTTCAAGGGCGGCGCGCGCGATGATCGCGATGATGGAATCTCAGCGGGCGACGTAGCCCTGTCCCAGCTCGCTGACGGCTTTGATCAGCGCGCTGCGAGAGGCACTGCCTTCGACCTCGGCCCAGTCACGGCCGATATCGACGCTCTCGACGCCGTCGACCATCATCAGCGCCGTGGTGACACGATTGAGATCCTCGGGGGTGGTGACGCCCTCGAGGGCCAGATTGATTCGGGACATGGATGACTCGCTAACCGCGGGATGAATTCGAAACCGTTGATGAGAATAGCACCTCAGCGCCCGCCTGCCAGCTTGCAATGTGCCACCATCGCCCCATGTTGGGGCCATTGTCGGGCGGCGCGCCACGCACGCTAAAGCGCGCTGATCATCACCGACGCTCCCCACTCACCATGATACCCACCCTGATCACCGGAGTGACCCGATGCACGACTGGATGGCGCTCTCGAAACCCAGGGCGGCCAGCCCCGCGACGCGCTGCATTGGCAGTTCCCCGACGACGCACGTCGAGCGGATGACGCCCCCACTGATTCCGCTGACCCATCTGGCGGTGCTCGAGTGTCGCGGCGCCGACGCCGCGCGCTTTCTGCAGGGGCAGACCAGCGCCAACGTCGAGCACGCCAATGGCACCCTGGCACCGTTGACGGTGTTCTGTACCCCCAAGGGCCGGTGCTGGCCAATGCCGAGCTGCTTAAGGTGGCACCCGAGCACACGCTGGTGCTGCACGCCTCGTTGGTCACGCCGCTCAAGCAGCAACTCGACAAGTACGCCCCCTTCTACAAGATGACCCTGGCCGCCCGCGACGATCTGGTGCTGCTCGGCGTGATCGGTGACACCCCGGCCACGACCGCGTGGCCTTCGACCGCCTGGCACATGACGCATGACCAGGACGCCGTGGTGGTACGCCACCCCGGGCCTCAGCCGCGCTGGCTACTGGCGCTGCCCACGGAGCAGGCCGAGCAGCGATGGACGGCACTGGCCGCCGAGCTGGCGCTGAACGGCACGGCCCGCTGGCTGCGCGCCGATATCGCCGCCGGCCTGGCCTGGCTGACCCAGGCACACAGCGACAGCTATCTGCCGCAGATGATCAACTGGGAGGCGCTGGGTGGCATCAGCTTCCGCAAGGGCTGCTATACCGGGCAGGAGGTGGTGGCGCGCGCGCACTTCCGCGGCCAGGTGAAGCGCCGTCTGGGAGTGGCACGGCTCGCCGGTGACACGCCGCCGGTACTCGGCAGCGAGATTCGCGATACTCAGGAGAAGCGTGTCGGCGAGGTGTGCCAGGCAGAGACCGACCCCAGCGGCGATGGCTGCCAGCTGCTGATCGTGATCAACACCGCGGTGGCGGACGACGAGCCGCTCCAGATCGAGGGCCGCGAGCTGACACGCGCACCGCTGCCCTATCCCCTCGAACGCCTCGACCCGGAGACCTTGGCCGCCGCCAGCGAGCCCGCCCAGGCGTGACGCCGTTCAACGCCGTGGATCATTACCTCGTGGGCTCGGCGCGGGCGAACAGGCGACAGGCATTGGCATAGGTCTGGGCGGCAACCTCGGTCTCGGGTCGGCGGCGCAGCGCGGCGACCCGGGTCAACACTTCGGTGAGATTGGCCGGCTCGTTGCGCTGCCCCTGGCGCCCGGCCGGTGGCATGTCGGGGCTGTCGGTCTCGAGCACGAAGGCATCGTCGGGCAACCCGGCAATGACTCGCTGCAATCGCTGGGCGCGGGCGTGAGTGGCGCCACCCCCCAAACCCAGCTGGTAGCCGAGATCGACGAAGCGCCGAGCCTGCTGTGCACTGCCAGCAAAGGCATGAATCAACCCTCCCGCAGGCAGTGCCAGCTGCCGCAGCCGCTTGGCCACCTGGTCATTGGCATGCACGCAGTGGATTACCAGCGGTAGCCGATGCTGCTTGGCCAGCTGCAGCTGGGCCTCGAACAGCTGCCACTGGCGTGGCAGCGTCTCTTCGAAGCGGGCATCGATACCGCACTCGCCGATGGAACCACCTCGCCTGGCTTTGCCAGCGCCTCTTCCAGCGCGTCGAGATCCTCGTCGCGGTGGTCATCGATGAAATAAGGGTGCAGCCCCAGCCCGATCACCACGTCGTCGCGTGCCGCCAGTGCGCTGACTGCCGGCCAGCGTGTGCGCGTCGTGCCGGGTATCATGAAACGCCTGACGCCGGCCTCGTGGGCTCTTGCGAAAACAGCCCCGCGGTCGGCGTCGAAAGCGGCGAAATCGAGATGACAGTGAGCGTCGAACAGCATCGTCAGGGCGTGGCGTGCTCCTCGCTGGGCAGGTCAGCGGTGCAGTGGCCGCAGCGAGTCGCCTTGATCGGGATGGTCATGAAGCAGTAGGGGCAGGCCTTGTCGGTGGGTGCCTTGGGGGCCACCGCTTCCTCGCGCTTGAGCCGGTTGATGGTGCGCACCAGCAGAAAGACCGCAAAGGCGACGATGACGAAGCTGATCACGGCGTTGAGGAACAGCCCGTAGTCCAGGGTCACTGCCCCCGCCTGCTGCGCCGCCGCCAGCGACAGATAGGGCCCGGGCGTGGCGCCCTCCTTGAGCACGACGAAAAAGTTGGAGAAATCCACGCCGCCGATCAGCAGCCCCAGCAGCGGGTTCATGACGTTCTTGACCAGGCTCTGCACGATCAGCGTGAAGGCGCCACCGATGATGATGCCCACGGCCATGTCGACGACATTGCCCTTCACCGCGAATTCGCGGAACTCCTTGAGAAATCTGGAAGCCATCGACGTTCCCTTTGACTGAGTCGATTACGCGCTACGAGGCGCACCCGCCGGCCGAGCGCGCCCTCCCCTTGTTGCGTGTCCCACGCCGACAGCATGGCCCAGGCGCCTGCGGGCGACAAGCGAGCTGCCGCGGCCCGGCCGAGGCCCCCTGATGGCTCAGCGCTGCCGACACCTGGCGCTGCCAGCGGCTCGCACTATCGGTTCTCGAGCCATCAGTGCTCAAGCCATCAGTGCTCAAACCATTGGTTCTAGGACTATCAGTGCTCGCGCGTGGCGCGGAAAGTGATATCCGGCCAGCGCTCCTGGGTCATCTGCAGGTTGACCCGGGTCGGCGCCAGATAGGTGAGATAGTGGCCGCCGTCATAGGCCAGGTTGAGGCTCGCCTTGCGCTTGAACTCGTCGAGTTTGCGGGCATCGTCACAGTAGATCCAGCGTGCGGTATGGACATTGACCGGCTCATAGAGGCAGTCGACCTTGTACTCCTCCTTGAGCCGATGGGCGACCACGTCGAACTGCAGCGTGCCCACCGCACCGACGATCAGGTCGTTGTTGTCCAGCGGTAGAAAGACCTGGGTCGCGCCCTCCTCGGAGAGCTGTTGCAGCCCTTTTTGTAGCGCCTTCATCTTGAGCGGATCCCGCAGCCGCACGCGGCGGAACAGCTCCGGGGCGAAATGCGGGATGCCGAGAAAGCGCATGTCCTCGCCGGCGGTGAAGGTATCGCCGATCTGGATCGTGCCGTGGTTGTGCAGACCGATGATGTCACCAGGCCAGGCCTCCTCGACGTGGGCCCGATCGGAAGCCATGAAGGTCAGGGCGTCGGCGATCTTGACATCCTTGCCGATGCGTACGTGACGCATCTTCATGTTGCGCTCGTACTTGCCCGAGCAGATGCGCAGGAAGGCGACCCGGTCGCGGTGCTTGGGATCCATGTTGGCCTGGATCTTGAACACGAAGCCGGAGAAGCGGCCATCGTCGGAGACCACTTCACGGGCGTCGGTCTCCCGCGGCTGGGGTGCCGGAGCGAACTCGACGAACCCGTTGAGCATCTCGCGCACACCGAAATTGCCCATGGCGGTCCCGAAGTAGACCGGCGTCAGCTCGCCGCGGCGATAGGCCTCGAGATCGAATTCGTGCGAAGCGCCGCGCACCAGCTCCACCTCCATGCGCAGCTCTTCGGCCACGCTCGCGCCCAGCACCCGATCCACCTCTTCGCTGTCGAGGCCTTCGATGCGCTTGTCCTCGGGAATCCGGTTGCCCTGACCCTGGGTATAGAGATGCACGACATCGTCATAGAGGTGGTAGACACCCTTGAACGCCCGGCCCATGCCGATCGGCCAGGTCATCGGGGCGCACTGATATTGAGTACCGTCTCGACCTCGTCCATCACCTCGACCGGATCGCGAGTCTCGCGGTCCATCTTGTTGACGAAGGTCAGGATCGGCGTGGTACGCAGGCGGCATACGTCCATCAGCTTGATGGTGCGGTCCTCGACGCCCTTGGCGCCGTCGATCACCATCAGCGCCGAGTCGACCGCGGTCAGCGTGCGGTAGGTGTCCTCGGAGAAATCCTCGTGCCCCGGGGTATCGAGCAGGTTGACCACCCGCCCGTTGTAGGGAAACTGCATCACCGAGGTGGTCACCGAGATGCCGCGCTCCTGCTCCATCTTCATCCAGTCGGAAGTGGCGTGACGCTCGGCGCGCTTGCTCTTGACCGAGCCCGCCAGCTGGATCGCGTTGCCGAACAGCAGCATCTTCTCGGTGATGGTGGTCTTGCCCGCGTCGGGGTGGCTGATGATGGCGAAGGTGCGCCGCAGTGCCGCTTCCTGGGCTATTTGAATGTCTGACATGAAGAGTTCGCTGACCGAAACAGGGCACGTCGGCCGGTGGACCGCGCGTGCGAGAGTGTAGAAAGGGTATAGAGAGGTTCAGAATGGGCGCGATTGTACGCGCTGGCGGCGGCGAGTTGTAGCGGCTGAGGTACGCCACTCCCGGCGCGCCCTGACGATACCGGCACAGCGCGCGCTCACGCCAGCTCGCCGGCTGCGTTACCATAGGCGAGTATTCGACCACCGGCGCGGCGACATCGCCGATCGCGATTGCGGAGAGATCATGTTGCAGGCGCTACCCCTTTCGACCCCGAATCGCAATCTGGTGCGCCTGACGATCGTGCGCGGCATTACCTGGACCGGCTTCCTGGCGGCGATCATCTTCGGCATCGAAGTGCTCAAGTTCCAGCTCCACGTGCTACCGATCATCAGCGTGATCGTCGCCATGGGGCTGTGCAACGTGGCCACCTGGTGGCGCCTGGGACGCCCGCTGGCGGTGACCGACACCGAGTATCTGCTGCACTGGCTGCTGGATATCGCCGGCCTGAGCCTGCTGTTCTACTACACTGGCGGCTCGACCAACCCCTTCATCACCTATCTGCTGGTACCGCTGGCGATCGCCGCTTCCACCCTGCCCTGGTCCTACGCCTGGATCATCGCCTTCGCCGCCACCGCCAGCTACACCTTCATGATGCTGTTCTACGAGCCGGTTCCGCAGCTCGCCAGCGCCGAGCTGGTCTCGGGCATCCAGCTGCACACCGTGGGCATGTGGCTCAACTTCATCCTCTCCGGCGGCCTGCTCAGCTTCTTCATCTTCAAGATGGCTCACGCCCTACGCCGGCGTGACCTGACACTCTCGCGGACCCGCGAGGCGGCGCTGCGCAACGAGCAGATTCTCGCCGTGGCGACCCAGGCCGCCGGCACCGCCCACGAGCTGGGCACGCCGCTATCGACCATGGCGGTGCTGCTCAACGAAATGCGCCACGACGCCGCCGACCAGCCGCAGCTGCTCGAGGACGTCGAGCTGCTGCGCCGTCAGGTCGACACCTGCAAGCAGCGCCTGCAGACCCTTGTCGCCAATGCCGACCGCCGCCGTCTGGAGAAGCCCGAGACGCTGCGCGCGATACCCTGGATGGAGTCGCTGATTCAGCGCTGGCTGGTACTGCGCCCGGACGTCAACCATCAACTGGAGATCATCGGCCGCCGCGGTCAGCCCTGGATCGCGGTCGACACCACGCTGGAGCAGGCGCTGATCAACCTGCTCAACAACGCCGCCGATGCCAGCCCGGACGCGGTCGTGACCAGCCTCGACTGGAACGTCGAGGAGCTGATCATCGATATCCGCGACCACGGTCCCGGCGTGCCGATGTCGATCGCCGATCAGCTCGGCGACACCTTCGTCTCGACCAAGAGCAAGGGCATGGGCATCGGCCTGTTTCTGAGCCACGCCACCATCAATCGCTTCGGTGGCGGCGTGAGTCTCTACAATCACGAGGAGGGCGGCACCCTGACCGAGGTCAAGCTGCCGCGGGTCAGCGCCGGCGAGCTACCCTGAGCGCCCGCCGCTCGCCCCGACGGCCATGCCGTCGCTCTCTGCATCAACTGGCAAGGAAAGTATCGAGGACGGATAGCCATGAGTGATCAGGAACGTCTGCTGATCGTCGACGACGACGATCAGTTCTGCTTCGTGATGGAGCGCGCCATGCGCCGGCGCGGCTATGAGGTGAGCGTCGCCCACACCCAGGCCGAGGCGCTGGAGGCCGCGCGCCTGACGCCACCGGATCTGGCCACCCTGGATCTCAAGCTGGAGTCGGACTCCGGGCTCAAGCTGTTGCCGGAGCTGCTGGCGGTGGCCCCCGAGTGCCGGGTCATCGTGCTCACCGGCTACTCGAGCATCGCCACCGCGGTCGAGGCGATCAAGCTCGGCGCGGTCAACTATCTGTGCAAGCCGGCCGACGCCGACGAGATCCTGCATGCGCTGGATCGCGACAGCGGTGACGTCGACGTCGAGATCGCCGACAACCCGCCCTCGGTCAACCGCGTGACCTGGGAGCACATCCAGAAGGTGCTGCAGGAGCACGACGGCAATATCTCGGCCACCGCGCGGGCGCTCGGCATGCACCGGCGTACGCTGCAACGCAAGCTGCAGAAGCGCCCGGTGCGTCACTAAGCACCGCTCAGATCTTCGCCTTAACCCGCTTTAGACCCCCACAGGAGTTTCACTTGGATCACACCCAGCGTCTGGAACAGATGACTCGCATTGCCCATCAGGCCGGCGAGCGCATCAAAGAAGCCCGCCGCGCTCAGGACTACGCCCACCGCTACAAGGGCGGCGACGAACTGGTCACCGACGTCGACGTCGCCGTCGACCAGCTGATTGCCGACGAGCTGGAGGCGAACTTTCCCGGCGAGGCACGTCTGACCGAAGAGCTATCCCCCGACCGCAGCCAGCTCGAACGCGAGGGGCCGCTGTGGGTCGTCGACCCCATCGACGGCACGGTCAACTTCGCCTACGACCACGTCCACGTGGCCGTCTCCATCGCCTGGGCGGTGGATGGCGAACTCGAGCTGGGCGTGGTCCACGCCCCTTTCATGGACGAGACCTTCAGCGCGGTACGTGGCCAGGGCGCCTGGTGCAACGGCCAAGCGATCCGCTGCAGCCAGGCCGACAGCCTAGCGCGTAGCCTGGTCGCCACTGGCTTCCCCTACGGTCGCGACAAACGCGAGCCGCTGGTGCGCCGTCTCAGCCACGTTCTCGGCGCCTGCCGCGACATCCGCCGTAATGGCTCCGCCGCACTCGACCTCTGCCATGTCGCCTGCGCACGCCTGGATGCCTACTACGAGAGCGTCTCGCCCTGGGATTTCGCCGCCGGACTGCTGATCGCCCGCGAGGCGGGTGCGCGCACCGGCCACCTCTACACCTGCCCGGACAACCTGCCTGTCGATCTCTATGGCGAGAACCTGCTGGTGAGCGCTCCGGACATCCACCGCGAACTGGGCGAGCTGCTGCGCCACGCCGACGAAGGTGGCCGACTCCGGCACTGAGCCGCGCCCCGGGACGCAATAGCAGCCCACGGAGATAGCGCCGGATGAAATATAGTCCCGCGCAATGGGCCGAGTAGACTGACGCTATTGGCGACCCGGGGTTTAATACGAAAGAATAAGGCCCCACTAACTATTCAGATTCGTGTCATTCCCTTCTCACAGGAGACCGCTCGATGTTGACCGTCATTTTTGGCCGTCCCGGCTGCCCCTTCTGCGTGCGTGCCAAGGAGCTCTCCGAACAGCTCAAACAGGCGCGTGACGATTTCGACTTCCGCTATATCGACATCCACGCCGAGGGCATCACCAAGGCGGATATGGAGAAGACCATCGGCAAGCCGGTGGAGACCGTACCGCAGATCTTCGTCGACCAGACCCATATCGGCGGTTTCACCGAGTTCGATCAGTACGTCCGCGATCACGCCCTGATGCCGGAGAACGCCTGAGTCGAAACGTCCTTAACCAGCCTGCTATTGGCGCCGGCTCCGAACGACGACTCAGATAGGAAGACGCCCGCGACCTCATCGGTCGCGGGCGTTTTTGCGTCCAGCCGTTTAGCTGACTCAGGCCGCCTCGGTGCCCCAGTCGTGGCCGTCTAGGTCGAGCTCGTACTGGATCGGCCCATGACGTGGATCGAGCTCGTTGATGTAGTGGGTCGACTCCACCAGGGGCACCAGCGGGGTATAGGGCTCCTGCTCCTGCGGCGTCTTGACCGGCTCGCGCCGCCACAGACGGTAGAGAATGAATATAGCCAACAATAGAGCTGCACTGCCGAGGAAGTACCACAGCCCGTCGGGCCCAGTGAGGTCCATCAGCAGCGAGGCGCTGAACGGACCGATCACCGAACCCACGCCGTAGCACATCAGGATCTTGCCATTGGCCTGGATCGTCTCCTCCGGCGCCAGCCAGTCGTGGGTATGGGCCAGGCTCAATGAATAGAGCGTGTGCAGCATGGCGGTGTGGAAACTGGCCACGAACACCAGCAGCCAGAAGCTGGAGCGCGCGGCAAAGGTGATCAACACCCCGGAGATCGTCATCACGATCGCCATGCACAGGATCACCTTGCGCCGGTCGAAACGGTCCGAGACCCGGCCGAGCGTCCACTGGGCCACCAGCGCCACCAGCGTGGTGATCGACATGAACTGAGCGGTCTGGCCGGTGCTCAGGCCGATCTCCTGGCCATAGAAAGGCGTCATGGCAAAAAACGCCTGGACCATCAGCCCAGCGACGAAGGCCCCTGTCAGCCCCACCGGAGCACGCTTGAACAGCTGCGCCAGCGAGATCTTCGCCGCCGCGCTGTGCTGGCCGCGCAGCGGGCCGTGGATACGGTGGATCGAGAGCGGCACCAATGACAGTGCGAACAGAATGCCTGCGACCGAGAACAGCACGAAGGTGCCGGGATCGGCGGCGTTGAGCATCCACTGGCCGCCGGCCAGCGACAGCGTCGAGATCACCAGATACCAACCCAGCACCCGGCCCCGATTCTCGTTGGTCGACTCCCCCGAGACCCACGACTCCATCACCATCAGCAGGCCGGCGGTCGCCGCGCCGCCGAATAGCCGCCACACCAGCCAGGCCCACGGGTTGACCCACAGGCCGTGGAGGATCGCGGTCGCCGCCAGCAGCGCCGCGCAGGCGGCAAAGACGCGGATATGCCCGACGCTGCGGATGCGCTTCTCGAGCCAGTAGCTGCCGGCGACGAAGCCCAGCGAGAAGCAAGACATCAGCAGCCCCCCGCATCTGCGACGGAAACGACTCGAGCGACATCCGCACGCCGAGCAGCGTCATGATCAGGCCGTGGCCGAGCAGGAAACTGATTTCGCACAGGAACAAAATGGGCAGTGTCGCAGGCAGTGAGCGCAAGACGTCCTCCGATAGATGACGACACGGCGCGACGGCAGCACACGTCCGCCACCGCGCCGAATCCCGCCGCACGCAGGGCGAAGCAGGCAAAAGCAGGCAAAAGGAGCGGCATTCTAACAACTTGCCTCCCCTATTCCGACTCACGAAAGGCCCCCAACGCGGCGTGCCACGAATTATTCACATCTTCTGTGGATAACGCTGTGCATTTCCGGTGGCCTGCCGCGATGCTCGCCGAGCCTCTCGGCATTGCACTCGGATTGATCAGTTTTTCGGCACTCGCTCCCCCCGACGGCATGACGATTTTGGCCCTTGACCCGGGCACCCTCATGGTCATCTGGGCAGTACGACGACATTCCAGTAACATTACCCCAAGTCTTTGATGGAGCATGGCATGTCGACCCTCAAGGGGCTCGTCAGCGTACTGCTGTTGATCGCCAACACCCTGTTATGGGGCCTGCCGCTGATCGCGCTCACCGCGATCAAGCTGGTCACGCCCACCCGCCGGGCGCGGCTCTACGTGCTTGGTGGGCTGCATTGGCTCGCCCTGGCCTGGATTCGCACCAACAACGTCTGGATCCGCCACTGGGTGCGCCCGCGCATTCACCACGAGCTGCCGGAGGGCCTTTCGCCAGCGCAGTGGTGGCTGGTGATCGCCAACCACCGCAGCTGGACCGACATCATCGTCATGCTCTACGTGCTCACCGACCGCTTGCCGATGCCCAAGTTCTTCCTCAAACGCGAGCTGATTCTGGTACCCATCGTCGGCCTTGCCTGGTGGGCGCTGGAGTTCCCTTCATGCGCCGCTACAGCCGAGAGCGCCTGGCGCGCAACCCCAGGCTCGCCGAGCGTGACCGTCAGGCGACCCAGCGCATGTGCGACCACGCCCGTGAGATGCCGATGACGATCTACAACTTCGTCGAGGGTACCCGCTTCACCGCAGCCAAGCGCCACGCCCAGTCGAGCCCGTTCGAGCATCTGCGGCCCAAGGCCGGCGGCGTGGCCCAGGTGATCGGCCTGCTCGGTGAGCGCCTCGACGGCATTCTCGATGCGACCCTGCACTACCGGCGACAGCAGCCCAACTTCTGGGACTTCCTGTGCGGCCGTGAGGAGCAGATCGCGCTGGTGGTCAAACGGATAGCGCAGCCGGATTGGATGCTCGAGGGCCGTTACGACGACGCCCAATACAAGGAACGTTTTTATTCATGGCTCAACACCCTGTGGCAGGAAAAAGACGCGGCGCTCTCCTCCTACTCCTGGTCCTGACCCTGCTGCTCGGCGGCTGCGCCAGTAGTGGGGGCGGCAGCGGTCGGGGCGGCCAAGGCTGGATCACGGTGCAGCGCGGAGACACCCTGGGCAAGATCGCCAGTCAGGCGGACATTCCGCTGCTGCGCCTGCAGCGCTTCAACCCCGGCGTCGATGCACGTCGCCTGGCGGTGGGCCAGCGCCTGATGCTGCCCTCGCGCCAGGAGCGCGCCCCCGGCGGCGGCCCTTACCGCTATCAAGTGCGCCGCGGTGACACCCTCTACGGCGTTGCACGCTACTTCGGTGCTGACCCGCAGCGAGTCCAGGCGGCCAATCCTGGTCTCGATCCGAGCAACCTCGCCGTGGGCCAGCTGATTCAGGTACCGCTCAGCGGCGCCAGCAGCCGCAGCAGCAGCGCTCATACCAGCACGCCCGCCGCTCGCCGCAGCCTGCCCGACCCGGGCCCGCTGCCGCGTACGGCGCACGGTTGGGCATGGCCGCTGTCCAATTACCGTATCGCGCGACCCTTCGGCCGTGACGCCAACGGCACGCTGCAACCGATGCTGCTCTCCACCACCGGGCCCGCCCAGGCCAAGGCGACCAATGCCGGTAAGGTACGCTTCGCCAGCGGCATGCGTCAGCTCGGCCAGGTGGTGATCCTCCACCACGCCGACAACATGCAGAGCGTCTACGCTTTCTGCGGCAAATTGCTGGTGAGCGAGGGCCAGAGCGTGGGCCGCGGCGACCCCGTGTGCGATATCGCCCACGACGACAACGCCAACAACTACCATCTGCTGTTCGATCTACGTCACGGCGGCAAACCCATCGATCCCGCGCGCGTGCTACGCTGATCGACAACGGGGTTTGTCATGGAACCGTCATCGCTTTGACGCATTGACGTCACTGCCGATACGCAGGATCTAGGAAGGGTCAACACGGTCGCATACGCCGCCAACGCGGTCGTGCGCCGTGCAAGGGAGTGATCGTGATGCGGATAGCCCTGGTCAGCGAAACCTGGTCTCCGGAAGTCAACGGTGTGGCGCACACGCTGCGCCACCTGGCCAACCACCTCGTCGCCAAAGGCGTCATCTGCAGGTGGTCCGCCCGCAGCCGGTCGGCGGCGAGCGTGACCAGCTAGCCGAGCGCGACTTCCATGTCAGAGGCATGTCACTGCCGATCTATGCCGACGTGCATATCGGCTTGCCGTGCCGGCGACGGCTGCTGAAGCTGTGGCGCCAGGAGCGCCCGGATGCGGTCTATATCGCTACCGAGGGCCCGCTCGGCTGGTCGGCGCTCAACGCCGCCCGCGATCTGCAGATTCCCGTGGTCAGCGGTTTTCACACCAATTTCGACCAATACGCCGGCAACTATCATCTGGGTTGGAGCATCCCCATCGCACGGCGCGGCCTGCGCTACTTTCACAATCGCTGCGAAGCGACGCTGGTGCCCACCCAGGCTCAGCGCCAGCATCTCGAACGCCAGGGCTACCAGCGCGTCTCGGTGCTCGCCCGCGGTGTCGATGCCCGCCGCTACACCCCCGACAAGCGCAGCGCCGAGCTGCGCCGCCAGTGGGGGGTCGGCCCGCATCAGCCAGTGGCGCTGTATGTCGGCCGCCTCGCCTCGGAAAAGAACATCGAACTGCTCGCCGATAGCATGGCAGCGATGCAGCGCAGCAATCCGGCCCTGACCCAGGTTCTGGTGGGTGATGGCCCGGCACGCAAGACACTGGCCCGACGTCTGCCGGAGGCGATCTTCACTGGTTTTCAGACCGGCGAGGCGTTGGCCGCACACTACGCCAGCGCGGATCTGTTCGTGTTTCCCTCGCTCTCCGAGACCTTCGGCAACGTCGTGCCCGAGGCCATGGCCAGCGGCCTGGCCGTGGTCGCCTTCGAGCACGCCGCCGCTCAGGAACTGATCACCGATGGCGTCGACGGGCGCCTGATCGCCGCCGATGATCGCCACGGCTTCATTCAAGCTGCCAGCGAACTGAGTGGCCAGCCAGCGCTCTATGCCCAGCTCGGGCGTCAAGCGCGGCGCCGCGCCGCCGCCCTGAGCTGGGCCAACATCGGTGATCGCTTCCTCGCCCACATGATCCAGGTCCAGAGGCCACAGCATGCTGCCGCGCACTACACGTCTCACGTTTGAACGTCTCGACCGCTTCGAGAGCCGACTCAGCCACCGCTTCGCCGAACTCTCGCGCCACTCGCCGACGCTGTGGCTATTCCGGCTGGTCAGCCGTCTGGGCGACTGGCCGGCGTGGGTGCTGCTGTGCCTGTGTCAGCCATTGTGGCATGGCACCCGTGGCTGGCTGATCGCCATCTACTGGGGGCTGACCACAGCGGTCGCCGCTCTGCTCTATCGGCTGCTCAAGACCCGCCTGTGCCGCGAGCGCCCCTACATCACCTTCTCGACCATCCGCTGCAGCATGCCGCCGGTGGACCGCTACAGCTTTCCCAGCGGGCACACCCTGCATGCGGTGATGTTCACCCTGCTCACGGCCACCACCACGCCCAGCCTGCTGCCGGTGGTCTTCCCCCTGGCCTGCCTGATCGCCGCCTCACGAGTGATACTGGGGCTGCACTACCTGAGCGATGTCCTGATCGGCGGCCTGATCGGCGCTGGGCTCGCCTGGTCCAGCCAGGCGCTGGCAACGCTGATCTTCCCCCCGCTTTGAGCGACCGCGCACCATCGCGCGAGGCCTGGCAGTGGCTCGAGACCCAGCCGCTGCTGGCGCGGCTGGACACCTTTATCGCCCCGGCGGCGGCCAGTGCGCTGTTCGAGACACTGCTTCACGAGGTCGCGTGGGAGAGCCCGGCCATCCGCGTCTACGGGCGCGACCATATCATCCCCCGCGCCCAGTGCTGGATGGGTGACCCCGAAGCCGGCTACCGCTACTCCGGCAGCCAGCTGGTGCCGACACCCTGGCATCCGGCGGTGGCCGAACTGGCCACTCGGGTGCAGCAAGCCCTGGCCCAGGCCGAGCTGCCGACCACCGAGTTCAACAGCGTTCTGCTCAATCGCTATCAGGATGGCCAGCAGCGCATGGGCTGGCACAGCGACGACGAGCCGGAGCTGGGCCCGGACCCGATCGTCGCTGCGGTCTCGCTCGGCGCCGAGCGCCCGCTACGCTTCCGCGAGCGTCACAGGGATTCCGGGCAGCGAGCATTCAACGTCTGGCTGCCCCACGGCAGCCTGCTGTTGATGGGCCCCGGCGTCCAGTCTCGCTGGCAGCATGCCCTGGCCCCGCGGGCAATCCCCGGACCTCGTATCAGCCTCACCTTTCGCCGCATCCACAGGTGAGTCGCTACCACACGCATCACGTCTGCCCGCGATCGAGAAGCTTTCCTGATTACGTCGCCTGTCACTCTGCTTGCCGCTTCTGATCAACCAAAAAAGCCTCCCGCATGGGAGGCTTCAAAGCGCTATCTACGGCGAAACAAGATAACGGTATAAATAGGGCAAGACGCAGTCGTGAAACGACCTCACCGACAGCGCTCAACGCTGATAGTTGGCCTTGACGAACGGCATCCGGCTGACGCGCATCGGCAAGCGTTTGCCACGCACATCCGCATAGAGCGTGGTCTCGAGCTGCGCTACCTCGGGTTTGACGTATGCCATCGCCACCGGCGCGCCGACACTCGGGCCGAAGCTGCCGGAGGTGACCTCGCCGACGGCGTTGTCGTCGGCATCGTAGAGCGCGCACCCTTCGCGCACCGGTGCCCGCCCCTCGCCGACCAGCCCGACCCGCTTGCGCCGGTGGTCCTTGGCCTGCATCTGGTGCAGGATGATATCCGCGCCGGGGAAGCCCGCTTCGCGGTCGCCGCCAATCCGGCGCGCCTTGCCCACCGCCCAGATGAGACTCGCCTCTACCGGTGTAGTGGTGGCGTCGATATCGTGGCCGTAGAGGCATAGTCCCGCCTCCAGACGCAGCGAATCGCGCGCCCCCAGACCGATCGGCGCGACTTCTGCCTGAGCCAGGAACCAGCGAGCCAGCTTTTCGGCGGCCTCGGCGGCGACCGAGATCTCGAAGCCATCCTCACCGGTGTAACCGCTACGGCTGATCCACAGAGTGTCGCCGTCGACCTCGAAACGCCCATGCTGCATGAAGCTGAGCTCGCAGGCCGCCGGGCACAGCCGCGCCATCACCTGGCGCGCCTGCGGCCCCTGCAGCGCAGCGCCAGCAGTGCGCGGTCGAGCACCTCCACCTCATGCTCAGTGCCCAGACCGACACGCATCAGCGCCACGTCCGCGTCCTTGCAGGCAGCGTTGACCACCACATAGAGGGCGTCGCCCTGGTTGGCGATCATCATATCGTCGAGGATACCTCCCTCGCTGTTGGTGAACAGCGCATAGCGCTGGCCGCCCTCGGGGATACCCACCACGTCCGCACACACCAGGGTCTCCATCGCCTGCGCCGGCGACGGCCCGGTCACCCGACCTGCCCCATGTGGGAGACGTCGAACAGGCCGCAGGCTTGACGGGTGTGCTCGTGCTCCTTCTTGACCCCGAGCGGGAACTGGACCGGCATGCTGTAGCCGGCGAAGGGCACCATCTTGCCACCCAGCTCTTGATGCAGAGCGTGAAGCGGCGTCTGTTTGAGATCGGACATGGGGATTCTCCAGATCGGGTCGAGAGGGAAACCGCACCGCGGGCCGCTGCGCGTGACAGCGGCCCGCCTGCGGCATCAGTCGCGGTGGCGTTCGAGATCCTCGCCCGGCAGCACCGTCTTGCCGGCGAAGTGATCGCGGGTCAGCTTGAACACTACGGGTGACAGCAGTGCCAGCGCGATCAGGTTGGGGATCGCCATCATGGCGTTGAAGGTGTCCGCCACCAGCCAGATGAAATCGAGCTTGGCCATGGCCCCCACCGGCACCGCCAGCACGAAGACGATGCGATAGAGCATGATCGGCTTGTCACCGAACAGATACTGGAAGCACTTCTCGCCATAGAACGACCAGCCGAGAATGGTGGTGAAGGCGAAGACCGCCAGCGCGATGGCGACCACGTGCTGGCCACACCCGGCAGCGCGCTGTCGAAGGAGAGCGAGGTCAAGCCGGCACCGCTCTCGCCATCCAGCCAGTGGGTCGAGGTGAGAATCACCAGCGCGGTCATGGTGCACACCACCAGGGTGTCGATGAAGGTACCGAGCATCGCGATCAGCCCCTGACGCACCGGATTGCGGGTCTGGGCCGCGGCGTGGCGATCGGCGCACTACCCAGACCCGCCTCGTTGGAGAAGATCCCGCGGGCCACGCCGAAGCGGATCGCTGCGGCCACGGCGGCGCCGGCGAAACCGCCGGTGGCGGCGATTGGATTGAAGGCGTGGTTGAAGATCAGGGCGAAGGCGTTACCGATCTGATCGACGTTGATGGCCAGGATGATCAGCCCCGAGACCACGTAGGCCACCGCCATCAGCGGTACCAGCTTGCCCGCCACCTGGGAGATACGCTTGATACCGCCGAGAATCACGGCGCCCGCCAGCAGCATGATGATCACCCCGGTCAGCCACGCCGGCACGCCGAAGGAGGTGGTCAACGCGTCCGCGACCGAGTTGGCCTGTACCGTATTGCCGATCCCGAATGCGGCCACCGCACCGAAGAAGGCGAACAGCCCGCCGAGCCAGGCCCAGCGCCGGCCGAGGCCGTTACGGATGTAGTACATCGGCCACCGACATGGTTGCCCTGGGAATCGGTCTCACGGTAGCGCACCGCCAGCACCGCCTCCGCGAACTTGGTCGCCATGCCGACCAAGGCGGTGAGCCACATCCAGAACACCGCCCCGGGGCCGCCGAGCGCGATCGCCGTCGCCACGCCGGCGATTGCCCGTGCCGATGGTCGCCGAGAGCGCGGTCATCAGCGCGTTGAACGGCGAGATCTCGCCATCGTTGCGGTCGTCGTCGGCACTCCGGCGCCCTGCCAGAGCAAGCTGAAGCCGAGCCCGAGCTTGCGGATCGGCAGCAGCTTGAGGCCCAGTTGGAGGTAGATACCCACCCCGAACAGCAGTATCAGCATCAACGGGCCCCATACGACCCCGTTGATGGATCCGAAGATATTGGTCAAAAGTTCCATGGCAACCCCCTGTTGAGATTGTTATTGCCCAGCGCCCCGCAGGTGAGCCTTGGGGCGACCGTCCCAGGATTTGCACAAAATGTCGGCGAGTGCAGGCAGTTTCGTACAAAACCTAGGCGCTTGTGTCGAAAAAAACCCCGCAACGATAGAGGATTATGCTGCAACTCCACAATCAGACCCATGGAGGGTCGGACGGTGCAGCGGCAACGACACAAGGGATGCCGCTAACCTTATGCGAAAAGGTGCGGCGCGAAAAGCGCTCGTGTTTCCAATAAGAAACAGAAGCGCCGATCAGAAACGCACCTTCCGGCCACCAAGCGCGCGGGAGCCGAGCATGCGGCCCACCTCGATCCCTCTCGCCTTCCCCCCACGCCGCGGACTCGGCAGGCGCAAGCCGCCAGTGGCGCGACCCACGGCTCGAGCGGGCGGTTGTCACTGGACGCCGGCGCATTCTCGCCCCAACCTAGGAGCGTGGCGACGGCGATCGTGGCCATGGCGGTCGCGGGCCTATGCCAATTGACGAAACATTGATGCATAATGCTCGCCAGAATCTCTTGTGCCGAAACACGTTTCTTATAGGAAACCCTCATGAGCGATATCCCCAACAACCTGCTCTATACCGATAGCCACGAATGGGTGCTGGACAACGGCGACGGCAGCGTCACCGTCGGCATCACCGACCATGCCCAGGAAGCGCTGGGCGACGTCGTCTTCGTCGAACTGCCCGAGCCGGGCAAGAGCCTCGACGCCGGTGATGAATTCGGCGTCATCGAGTCGGTCAAGGCGGCCTCCGACCTCTACGCGCCGCTGGCCGGTGAGATCCTCGAGGTCAACGAAGCGCTGGAGGATGCCCCCGAGACCGTCAACGACTCGCCCTACAGCGATGGCTGGATTCTCAAGCTCAAGCTGGCCGATCAGGGTGAACTCGAGTCACTGCTCTCCGCCGAGGCCTACGCAGACCTGGTCGCCGCCGAGGAAGATCAGGACGGCTGACCCACCCGCCCCAGTCGCGGCCACCCGCCCCGCCGGGTGGCCTCTCTCCCACCGCCGATCCGCTGGACGCACCATGCCTACCGATACCCGCACCCTGGCCGAGCTGGCCAACCACGACGATTTCCTCAAGCGACACAACGGCCCGAGCGGTGAAGACATCACCGCCATGCTCGAGGCGCTCGGCATGAGCTCGCTGCCGACGCTGATCGAACAGACCGTGCCCCAGGGCATCCGTCTGAACCGGGAGCTGGCGCTGGATGGCCCCAAGGGTGAGGCGGAGGCGCTCGACTATCTCAAGGGCCTGGCGCGTCAGAATCGGGTATTCAAGAGCTACATCGGCCAGGGCTACTACCCCACTCATCTGCCGCCGGTGATCCAGCGCAACGTGCTCGAGAATCCGGGCTGGTACACCGCCTACACGCCGTATCAGCCGGAGATCGCCCAGGGGCGCCTCGAAGGCCTGCTCAACTTCCAGCAGATGGTGATGGATCTGACCGGCATGGCGATCGCCAACGCCTCACTGCTCGACGAGGCAACCGCCGCCGCTGAAGCGATGGCGCTGTGCCGGCGCGCCAACAAGAAGAACAAGAGCGAGCGCTTCTTCGTCGCCGACGACGTACTGCCGCAGACCCTCGACGTGCTGCGCACGCGGGCGGCGTATCTCGGCTTCGAGCTGGTCGTCGCCCCGCGTGCGCGCCTGGCCGAGGAGGAGGTGTTCGGGGCCCTGCTGCAGTATCCCGGGGTCGATGGTGAAGTCCCGGCGGATCTCGAAGCGCTGATCGCGGCCGCCGGCGAGCGCCAGATCATGACCTGCGTCGCCGCCGACCTGATGAGCCTGGTGCTGCTCAAGCCGCCGGGCGAGATGGGCGCCGATATCGTGCTCGGCAACTCCCAGCGCTTCGGCGTGCCGATGGGCTACGGCGGCCCGCACGCGGCCTACTTCGCCGCCAGCGATGCGCTCAAGCGCTCGCTGCCGGGACGTGTGATTGGCGTCTCCAGGGACAGCCGCGGCCGCCCGGCGCTGCGCATGGCGATGCAGACCCGCGAGCAGCATATCCGGCGCGAGAAGGCGACCTCCAACATCTGTACCGCCCAGGCGCTACTGGCCAACATCGCCGGCTTCTACGCCACCTATCACGGTGCCGAGGGGCTGCGCACCATCGCCACGCGCATCCACCGTCTCACCTCGCTGCTGGCGACGGGCCTGGCTCAGCACGGCATCGCGCTCAAGCACGACAGCTGGTTCGACACCCTGACCCTGTGCGGCGTCGACAGCCACCGCATCCAGGGACGCGCCCTGACCCGCGAGCTCAACCTGCGCTACCCCGGCGACGGCGAAGTCGGCGTGAGTCTCAACGAGACCACCACCGCGGCCGATCTGGCCGAGCTGTTCGATGTCCTGCTGGGCGACGAGCACGGTCTCTCGGTAAGCGAGCTCGATCGCCAGGCCCAGCGCGAGGCGATCACCGGCGTTCCCGCAGCGCTTGCACGCCACAGTGACTTCCTGACCCACCCCAACTTCCAGCGCTTTCGCAGCGAGACAGAGATGCTGCGCTATCTCAAGCGGCTGGAGAATCGCGACCTGTCGCTGACCCATGCGATGATCCCGCTGGGTTCGTGCACCATGAAGCTCAACGCCACCAGCGAGATGATCCCGATCACCTGGCCCGAGTTCGCCAACATCCACCCCTTCGCGCCCGCCGAGCAGGTCGCCGGCTACCGCCAGATGATCACCGAACTGAGCGACTTCCTGGTCGAGATCACCGGCTACGACGCCATCTCGATGCAGCCGAACTCGGGGGCCCAGGGCGAGTACGCGGGCCTGGTGGCGATTCGCCGCTACCAGCAGGCCAACGGCGAGGGGCATCGCGATATCTGTCTGATCCCCAGCTCGGCCCACGGCACCAACCCGGCCTCGGCGGCGATGGCGCAGATGCAGGTGGTGGTGGTGGAGTGCGACCGCGACGGCAATATCGACCTGAGCGACCTGCAGGCCAAGGCAGAGAAGTACAGTGAGCGCCTGTCGGCGATCATGCTCACCTACCCCTCCACCCACGGCGTGTTCGAGGAGAGCGTCCGCGACGCCTGCCAGATCGTCCATGAGCATGGCGGCCAGGTCTATATCGATGGCGCCAACATGAACGCCCAGGTCGGGCTCTGCCGCCCCGGCGACTACGGCGGCGACGTCTCGCACCTCAATCTGCACAAGACGTTCTGCATCCCCCACGGCGGCGGTGGCCCGGGTATGGGGCCGATCGGGGTCAAGGCGCACCTGGCGCATCATCTGCCCAACCACGTCGTGACCCCGCAGGAGGGGATCGATCCGGCTGCCGGTGCGGTCTCCGCGGCGGCCTTCGGCAGCGCCTCGATCCTGCCGATCTCGTGGGCCTACATCAAGATGATGGGCGCGCGCGGGCTGCGCGAGGCGACCGAGCTGGCGATCCTCAACGCCAACTACATCGCCAAGCGGCTCGAGCATCACTATCCGGTGCTCTATCGGGGCGCCAACGGCACCGTGGCCCACGAGTGCATTCTCGACATCCGTCCGCTCAAGGCGGCGTCGGGGATCGGTGAGGGATATCGCCAAGCGTCTGATGGATTACGGCTTCCACGCCCCGACCATGTCCTTCCCGGTCGCGGGCACACTGATGGTCGAGCCGACCGAGTCCGAGTCGCGCTATGAGATCGACCGTTTCTGCGACGCCATGATCGCGATTCGCGAAGAGATCGCCCAGGTCGAGAACGGCACCTGGACCAAGGATGACAACCCGCTGGTGATGGCGCCCCACACCATGGCCGATCTGGCTGAAGACCACTGGGAACGCGCCTACTCCCGCGAACTCGGCGCCTTCCCCTCCCAGGCATCCCGGGAAGCCAAGTACTGGCCGGCGGTCAATCGGGTCGACAACGTCTTCGGCGACCGCAACCTGATCTGCAGCTGCCCGCCGATGGATGCCTACCGCGACGCCGTCTGAGATACGCGCAAAAGTGACAGGCGCATAAGAGCCACGCGTGAAAAAGCAACGGCCGCTCATTGAGCGGCCGTTGCCTTGTCTGGGGAGCGCATCGACCCGGTGTAGGGCTATGCCCCCTGTCTTCCAGCGAGATACCCGCTTCTCGCTAGCCCCCCTATCAGGCCTCCTCCAGAGACGGCAACTCGCTGTAGCCGTAGAGCGAGTTGAGCCGCTGCTGACGGAAGGTCTCGAGCAACTGCCGGTAGCGCTTGGGCAGCTCGACGTCGCTTCGGGTGACCAGATAGAGCGTATCGTAGACCGGCTGCGCCAGTGGCAACTCGCGGACCTGGCGCTGCCAGGGCGAAGTCTCCAGCACCGGTCGCGAGACCACGGTAAAGCCCAGTCCACGGGCGACCGCATCCAGCACCTGCCCCACCTCATTGGTGAATCCCTGGCGCGGGAAGTGCGTCATGCTGCGGAACTCGCCGCCGAAATTATTGCGCAGCACCAGGCTGGCGTTGGTGTTGCCATCGGTGTAATTGACGAAGCCCAGCGCCTGCAGCTCAGCAAAGGTAGTACCGGCGAAGTCGGCCGGTACTACCAGGCAGGCTAACCTCCTGGTGCCACGCCTCGACATGCAGATCCGGCTGCTTGCCCGCCTCGGTGACGATGCCCACGTCATAGCGCCCCGCCAGCACGTCGGCGGCGATCTCTTGATTGAAGGCGAAGCTGTAGTTGACCGTGAGCCCTGGGTGCATCTGCTGATAGCCGAGCAGAAACGGATAGAACATCAGCCCCACGCTGCCTGGAGAGGCGATACGGCACTCACCGCTGTCAGGGGAATCATCGTCCAGCGAATGGCGAAAGTGTTCGTGCTCGGCAAACAGCTTGACCGCATAGTCGTAGGCGCGGCGGCCGGCATCGGTCAGCGAGAACTTGCGCCCCTGGCGGTTGAGCAGCGAGCGCCCGAGGTACTCCTCAAGCTTGCGCACATGCTGACTGACCCCAGGCTGGGTCATGTCGAGCTTGCCCGCGGTCTGGGTGAAGCTGCCGGTCTCGACGAGCATCATGAAAGTACGAAAATACTGGGCGTTGAACATGGAAGAACGCGATTCACTCACGCAGACAGAGCAGAAGAGCGCGAGAACGTCGCGCCACCGTGGCTGGATAACGGCTGATTGCTATCAAAGCCTCTTGATCATCATAGCAATTTATACCCCGAGACGCACCGCCGCCGGCGTCGCTGCGCCGCTACAGCACCCGTGTTAGCATGCGTAATCCCCTTTTTGGATAGTTCAGAGCCCTATGTCAGATCCCTTCGCGCAACGCGCCCAAGCCGTCCAGCGCACCCTGCTCGAGATGGAAGAGAACGCCGCGGAGAACGACCTGTTCGCCCTCGGCTACATGATTCCGCAGATCGGTCTGGTCCAGGAGATGGCCGACTACGACCCTGCCGAGGTGGTGGCGGAAGATTTCGACGCCACCTACTGGCAGTGGCTCGAGAGCACGTTCGCTCAGGACGGCATGAGCGACGCCGACCGCGCACAAATCGCCGCGCTGTGGCAACGCGCCACCGACCAGACATCCGATTAATTTCACCGCGCTCGCTCCGGCGGGCGCTCTCTGCGCAAGGAAACGGCCATGCCCGAGACGCTCTCCACCATCGTCTCCCCCGAAGGAAGCCTCGAAGTTCTCTCCCAGTCCGAAGTCAATCGCCTGCGCGACACCTCTGGCAGCGGCCTGCACGATCTGCTGCGGCGCTGCGCGCTGGCGATCCTCAACTGCGATACTCCCCCGACGACGGTCTGGCGGTGATGCAGGCGTATCACGACTTCGATATCGAGGTGCTGCAGCAGGATCGCGGCATCCGTCTGAAGCTCTCCAACGCCCCGGCCTGCGCCTTCGTCGACGGTCGCATGATCCGCGGCATCCGTGAGCAGCTCTCCTCGGTCCTGCGCGACATCGTCTACGTCTACAACGAGATTCAGAACAACCCGCGCTTCGACCTCGACACCAACGAGGGCGCCACCAACGCGGTATTCCATATCCTGCGCAACGCCAGCGCTCTGCGTACCGCCCACGAGCCGAGTCTGGTGGTGTGCTGGGGCGGCCACTCGATCAGCCGCGAGGAGTACGACTACACCAAGGCGGTGGGCTATCACCTGGGGCTGCGCGAACTCGATATCTGCACCGGCTGTGGCCCGGGAGCGATGAAAGGCCCGATGAAGGGCGCCAACCTGGCCCACGCCAAGCAGCGCCGGCGCGGCGGTCGCTACCTGGGCATCTCCGAACCCGGCATCATCGCTGCGGAGTCGCCCAACCCGATCGTCAACGAGCTGGTGATCATGCCGGACATCGAGAAGCGCCTCGAGGCCTTCGTGCGCGTGGGTCACGGCATCGTGGTGTTCCCCGGCGGGGTCGGCACCGCCGAGGAGATTCTCTATCTGCTCGGCATCCTGATGCACCCGGACAATCGCGATATTCCCTTCCCGGTGATCCTGACCGGGCCGGCCAGCGCCAGTGACTACTTCCAGCGTATCGACGAGTTCCTCTGCTATACCCTGGGCGAGTCGGTGCGTCGCCACTACCGCATCATCGTCGACGATCCGGTCAGCGTGGCCCGCGAGATGCGCCGCGGCATCGACGATGTCGCCGAATTCCGCCGCAACCAGAACGACGCCTTCTATTTCAACTGGCGTCTCAATATCGAGCGCGGCTTCCAACAGACGTTCGAACCGACCCACCAGGCCATGGCGAACCTGGCGCTGCATCGCGATCAGCCGCGCCACGAGCTGGCCGCCAACCTGCGCCGGGCGTTTTCCGGCATCGTCGCCGGCAACGTCAAAGAGCCGGGGGTGCGCGCGATCGCCGAGCATGGTCCGTTCCGCCTGCATGCCGAGCCCGAGCTGATGGAACGCCTCGACACCCTGCTCACCTCCTTCGTGGCCCAAGGGCGCATGAAGCTACCAGGTAGCGAGTACGTGCCCTGCTATACGCTGGCCGCGCCGCACTGAGTCGGCCCCGCGCGGCGCACGCCGCGCGGGCAGCAACCCTAACGCCAACGGGCGACGGGATCTCTCCCGTCGCCCGTTGGCGTTGGTATCAGCGCTGGCGCCTGCGCCGTCTCAGACGGCGTTCAGCGGCGCCGCCATAGCCGCAGCACCACGTGCAACACCAGCCCCAACGCCATGCCCTGGGAGAGCGTCACCGCCCAGATCGCGCCGGCTCCGCTGAGCAGATGCCAGCCGGCTACCACCGCCAGCGCCACCAACAGGCAGATCAGCAGATGGCGTATGGCTCGCGGACAGCGGCCACGCTCTGCCACCGACATCAGCCGCCAGATCGCCGCCAGCGCCACACTCACCGCGACCACGAAGGCGCCCAGCAGGGCCAGACGCGTCTGATCGCCGAGCAGCCAGTAGCGCGGCAGCGAGAGCATCACACCAGCCACAGCCCCAGCAGCGTACTGAAGCGGGTCGCGGTCAGCGCCCGCGCCGAGGTGGGTGGGTCGCTCATGTGCCCAGCCCCTGCTCGGCAATCCACGCCTCGGCCCAAGGCAGCGCGGCATCATCCGCCATGAAGGTCTCCATGGCATCGATCTCCAGCCGCTCACCCAGGCGCTGCGCGCCGAGGTCGGCAAGAATCTCGTCGAGTGCCCGGCCGGAGCCGCAGAAGGTATCCCCATAGGAGCTGTCGCCCAGCGCGATCAGGCCGTAGCGCAGCCCGTTCAGCGCCGGCGGCGTCTCCTTGAGGGCACGCACGAAGGCGACGAAATCGCCGGGGAAATCCCCACTGCCGGTGGTCGAGAGGCAGAACAGCGCCAGATCGGGGCGGTCGTCGACCAGATCGGCCAGCGTCGGCTGCTCGATCACGGCGACCTCGTAGCCGGCCTGCTCGAATAGCGGCGAGATTTGCTCGGCGACATCGAGCGCGCCGCCGTAGACGGTTCCTACGTAGATCTTCAGTCTGGGCATATGGGTTCGGTCTAGAGTGGGTGAAAAGCACGGGCTAACGGCCGCCGCCCGCCCTGGGCGCGAGATTAGGGTTTGTACGAAAAGTCAGCGAGCGAAGGCAAGACAAGGCAAAAATCGGCGAAAACGCGGAGTTTACAGGGTGTAAATGAGCATTTTAAGCCGATTTTTAACGCCGTATTGCCGAGCGCAGGCATTTTTCGCACAAAGCCTAACACACCCGCCCGGGGCGGCTCATCCGGCGCCGGCCCAACGCAAGACCGCCTGCCGGGGTCGCCGGCAGGCGGTCTTGGATGTGCGGGTCGCGCTCAGGGGTCCTGCAGCTCGCCGTCGAAGCTCTCGACCTTGGCCTTCAGCTTCTGCCCGGGTCGAAAGGTGACGACGCGTCGGGCGGAGATCGGTATCTCCTCACCCGTCTTCGGGTTGCGTCCCGGCCGCTCGCGCTTGTCGCGCAGATCGAAGTTGCCGAACCCCGACAGCTTCACCTGCTCGTTTTCGCGTAGGCAGCCACGAATCTCCTCGAAGAACGTCTCCACCATGTACTTGGCTTCCCGCTTGGAGAAGCCGAGCTCCGTATGCAGGTGCTCGGCGAGTTCAGCCTTGGTCAGCGCTCCCATCATCGCTCCTTCGCACAGGACGACAGATCAACTGCGCAGCCTGGCGCCGAAACGGGACTCGGCTTCGTCCACCACGGCTGCAATTAACTGATTGATTTCATCGTCATTGAGAGTGCGCGAAGGATGCTGCCAGGTCAAGCCCAGGGCGATGCTCTTGTGCCCCTCGGCGACCCCCTGCCCCTGGTAGACATCGAACAGCTGCCATTGGGTGAGCCACTCGCCGGCACGCGCGCGGATCGCTTCCAGCAGCGGCGCCACGCCCACCTCGGCATCGACCACGAAGGCCAGATCGCGACGCACCTCGGGGTAGCGCGACAGCGGTTGGAAGGCCGCAATCCGCCCTTCGAGTACCGCCTGCTGGGCGACTTCGAAGAGATAGACCTCCGGCTTGATGCCCAACTGCGCCCGGATCGACGGGTGCAGCGCGCCGATCCAGCCCTGAGCCTGCTCCCCTCGATAGAGTTGGGCGGTACGTCCCGGGTGCAGCGCGGGGTGGCTGGCGGCGACGAACTGCCACTCGTCGGCGCAGCCGCCAAGCGCCAGCAGGCTCTCGAGATCGCCCTTGAGGTCGAAGAAGTCGACGCTCTCACGTCCCGCGGCCCAGCCCTCCACGTCGCGGCTACCACACACCAGCCCGCCGATCATCGGCGTCTGCACCAGCGCATCGAGCTCGCCCTGGAACACCAGCCCGGTCTCGAACAGACGCACCCGCTGCTGCTGGCGATTGAGGTTGTGCATCAGCGCCTTGAGCAGCCCCGGGAAGAGGCTGTGACGCATCACCGACATGTCGCTGGAGATGGGGTTGGCCAGGGTCGGCGACACCGCCTCCGGCAGCAGCAACGACTGCAGCTCGGGGGAGACGAAGCTGTAGGTCACCGCCTCCTGATAGCCACGCGAGACCAGGTGACGGCGCACCCGGCGCAGCGGCTGCAGCGCCTCGTCGGCCGGCTTCAGGCTCAGCCGCGCCTGGGGCCGCCGCACCGGCAACCGGTTGTAGCCGTGGACGCGCGCCAGCTCCTCGATCAGATCCTCTTCGATGGCGATGTCGAAGCGCCAGCTCGGGATCTGCACCCGCCAGCGGTCGCCGGGCGCCGACGCGGTCATGCCCAGGCCGCGGAAGATGCGCTGAATCTCCTCGTCGGGCAGGCGCACGTCGAGGCAGGCGGCGAGGCGTTCGCGACTCAGTGCGACATCGTCGCGCTGGGGCAGGTGCACCGGCTTGCGCACCTCGGAGATCGGGCCCGGCGTACCCCCGACGATCGCCAGCAGCAGCTCGGTGGCACGCTCCATCGCCGGACGCGTGATGTCCGGGTCGACGCCGCGCTCGAAGCGGTGGGAGGCATCGGTGTGCAACCCGAACTCACGCGCCTTGCCCGCCACCGCGAGCGGCGCGAAGAAGGCGGCCTCGAGGAACAGGTGGCGGGTGTCGGCGCCGACGCCGCTGTCCTCGCCCCCCATGACGCCGGCGATCGCCAGCGCCTTGGCCTGATCCGCGATCACCAGGGTAGTGCCATCCAGCACGACTTCCTGGCCGTCGAGCAGGGTCAGCCGCTCGCCGTCGTGGGCCCGGCGCACCTCGATGCCCCCTTCGAGCACGTCGAGATCGAAGGCGTGCATCGGCTGCCCCAGCTCGAGCATCACGTAGTTGGTGACGTCGACCGCCGGATCGATGCTGCGAATACCGCTGCGACGCAGGCGTTCGCGCATCCACAGCGGCGTCTGCGCGCTCAGGTCGACGTCGCGGATCACCCGGCCGAGATAGCGCGGGCAACCCGCTTCGTCGCTCACCGCGATCGGGAACTGGGCATTGCTGCGCGCCACCACCGGCGCGATGTTCGGCTCCACCACCCGGGTCGCGGTGACGCAGCCGACTTCACGGGCGATACCGCGCAGACTGAGACAGTCGCCGCGATTCGGAGTCAGATCGACGTCGATGGTGCTGTCGTCCAGCGTCATCCAGGCACGGAAGTCCTTACCGACCGGCGCATCCGCGGGCAGCACGTAGATGCCTTCGGAGTGCCCTTCCTCCAGCCCCAGCTCGGAGGCGGAGCAAATCATGCCGTGGGACTCGACACCCCGCAGCTTAGCTCGCTTGATCTTGAAATCCTCGGGCAGCACCGCGCCGACCCGGGCGAACGGCACCTTCTGGCCCACGGCGACGTTGGGCGCGCCACACACCACCTGCACCGGTTCGCCGCTACCGTCCTGAACCTGGCACACATTGAGCTTGTCGGCGTCCGGATGCGGCGCCTTGGCCACCACTTCCGCAACCACCACGCCTGCGAACACCGCCCCGACCGGCTCGATCGCATCGACCTCCAGGCCGGCCATGGTGATGGCATCCGCCAGGGCCTGGGTATCGAGCTGAGGAGAGACCCACTCGCGCAGCCACGCTTCGGAAAACTTCATCTTGATACTCCTTGACTGGCGAAGAACTCAGTTGAACTGGCGCAGGAACCGAAGATCGTTGTCGAAGAACAGGCGCAGATCGTTGACGCCGTAGCGCAGCATCGCCAGACGCTCCGCCCCCATGCCGAAGGCGAAGCCAGTGAAACGGCTGGCATCGATACCCGAGTGGCGGAAGACCTCGGGATGCACCATGCCGCAACCCATCACCTCTAGCCAGCCGCTGTGCGAGCAGACCCGGCAACCCTCGCCGCGACACATCACACACTGGATGTCGACCTCGGCGGAGGGCTCGGTGAACGGGAAGTAGGAAGGCCGGAAGCGGACCTGCAGATCGTCACGCTCGAAGAACGCCTGCAGGAAATCGGCGATAGTGCCCTTGAGATCGGCGAAGCTGATCCCTTCGTCGACCAGCAAGCCCTCGACCTGGTGAAACATCGGGGTATGGGTCAAATCGGAGTCGCTGCGATAGACACGTCCCGGGCAGACAATACGGATCGGCGGCTCCTGCGTCTGCATGGTGCGCACCTGGACCGGAGAGGTATGGGTGCGCAACAGCCGCGTGGCGTCGAAGTAGAAGGTATCCGCCATGCCCCGCGCCGGATGGTGGGCCGGGATGTTGAGCGCCTCGAAGTTATGGAAGTCATCCTCGATCTCGGGGCCCACGGCGACATCGAACCCGATGTGCTGGAATAGCGCCTCGATGCGCTCCAGGGTCTGGGTCACCGGGTGCAGACCGCCATTGACCTCGCCGCGCCCGGGCAGGGTGACGTCGATACGCTCGGCTTCGAGCTGTGCCGACAGCGCCGCCTGCTCCAAGGTTTGGCGGCGCTGCTCGAGCTCCTGCTGCAGCGCCTGCTTGGCCTCGTTGATGCGCTCGCCGGCAGCCGGTCTCTCCTCCGGGGGGAGCTGGCCGAGCCCCTTCAACAGCGCCGTGATCTCGCCTTTCTTGCCCAGATAGCGCACGCGCACCTGGTCCAGAGCCTGGGCGTCCTCGGCCGCGGCGATGGCCGCACTCGCCTCGTTGACCAGGGCAGGAAGATGATCCATCCGTCGAGCTCCGCTTGTCTCTCGTGACGCACCGCATGTCGCTGCTGCGGTGCACTCAAAAACAGGGTATGGAAAAAAACAGGGGAAGAGCGGCTGCTCTTCCCTGGATCGGTCACGCGATTACCTCGACCCGCGAAGGGTCAGGAATGACCGGTTTATGCAGCCTTGGCTTTCTCGACGAGCGCCGTGAAAGCGGCCTTCTCGTGAACGGCCAGATCGGCCAGCACCTTGCGGTCGATCTCGATACCCGCCTTCTTGAGACCGGCGACGAAACGGCTGTAGGACAGGCCGTTGTTGCGTGCCGCCGCATTGATACGGGTGATCCACAGCGCGCGGAACTGACGCTTGCGCTGACGACGGTCACGATAGGCATACTGACCGGCTTTGATGACCGCCTGCTTGGCTACGCGGAAGACGCGCGAGCGCGCACCGTAGTAACCCTTGGCCTGCTTCATGATCTTCTTGTGACGACGACGTGCGACGACACCACGCTTGACGCGAGACATAGTACTCTCCTGACGTTAAAAAAGGTCGACCAAAGGGGCTCAGAGGTTCGGCAGCATGCGGGCCACGAGCTGCTTGTCGGCAGCGTGAACCTGCTTCATACCGCGCAGCTGACGCTTACGCTTGGTGGACTTCTTGGTCAGGATGTGACTACGGAAAGACTGCTTGTGCTTGAAGCCATTGGCGGTCTTCTTGAAGCGCTTGGCAGCGCCGCTGTTGCTCTTGATTTTCGGCATGAGTAGAAACTCCGATCCGATTTCTTTAGAAAACCCGAGGCCGGGCGTGGCGCATCGGCGCCACACCCCGTTCGACTTGCCCGCGGATCACTTCTTCTTGGGCGCAAGGATCATGATCATCTGCCGACCTTCCATCTTGGGGAAGGATTCGACAGCGGCCATCTCCTCGAGATCGCCGGCGATCCGTTCCATCAGTCGACGACCGATGTCCTGGTGCGCCATCTCGCGACCGCGGAAGCGGAGCGTGACCTTGCCCTTGTCGCCACCTTCGAGGAAACGTATCAGGTTCTTGAGCTTCACCTGATAGTCGCCCTCGTCCGTGCCAGGCCGGAATTTCACTTCCTTGACCTGAATCTGCTTGGTCTTCTTCTTCTGAGCCGATTTCTGCTTCTTCTGCTCGAAGAGGAATTTACCGTAGTCCATGATCTTGCAGACGATGGGGTCGGCATTGGAAATCTGCACGAGGTCCATACCGGCTTCCTCGGCACGCTCCAGCGCCTCTTGCATGGGGACGACCCCCACCTGCTCACCCTCGGCATCGATGAGGCGAACTTCGTCTGCACGAATACGGTCATTGATGGGCGCGCGCTTTTCCTGAGGACGCCCGCGCTGATTATTACGCTTGATCGTTAGATCTCCGTTTGGCGATTCACGTTGCTGCTCAGTGCTGATCCGGCTTGCCTGCCTGCTCGAGCTGCGCCAACAGCGCCTCTACCGACAGGGAGCCCAGATCCTCGCCGGACCGAGTACGCACGGCAACGGCACCCGATTCGACTTCCTTATCTCCGACAACCAGCAGATAAGGGATCTTCTGCAGCGTATGTTCGCGAATTTTAAAGCCGATCTTCTCATTCCTCAAGTCCGCTTCGACACGGAAGCCCGCTTCACGCAAGCGCTTCAGGAGATTGTCGGCATATTCGCGCTGTGCATCGGTGATGTTCAACACCACCGCCTGGACCGGCGCCAGCCACAGCGGCAGGGCTCCGGCGTAGTGCTCGATCAGGATACCCACGAAACGCTCCATCGAGCCAACGATGGCACGGTGCAGCATGACCGGGGTCTGGCGCGAGCCATCCTCGGCCACATACTGGGCACCGAGGCGACCGGGCATCATGAAGTCGACCTGCATGGTGCCGACCTGCCACTCGCGACCCAGGCAGTCCTTCATATGGTACTCGATCTTGGGACCATAGAAAGCACCTTCGCCGGGCAACTCCTGCCATTCGACATCACAGTTGCCGAGCGCGGCACGCAGCGCACCTTCTGCCCTGTCCCAGGTCTCATCGCTGCCCAGGCGCTTGTCCGGGCGCAACGCGATCTTCACCGCGATGTCGTCGAAGCCGAAGTCCGCGTAGACCTTGAGCGCCTGACGATGGAAGGCGGTCACCTCGGGCTCGATCTGCTCGGGCGTACAGAAGACGTGACCGTCGTCCTGGGTGAAGGCACGCACGCGCATGATACCGTGTAGCGCACCGGAAGGCTCGTTGCGATGACAGCCGCCGAACTCACCATAACGGATCGGCAGCTCGCGATAGCTTCGCAGACCCGAATTGAAGACCTGGACATGGCCCGGGCAGTTCATCGGCTTGAGCGCATACTCGCGCTTCTCCGACTCGGTGAAGAACATGTTCTCGGCGTAGTTGTCCCAGTGGCCAGACTTCTTCCACAGCGACACGTCCATCACCTGAGGACACTTGATCTCCTGGTAGCCGCCGCTCTTGTAGACCTTACGCATGTACTGCTCGACGACCTGCCACAGGGTCCAACCGCGGGGGTGCCAGAACACCATGCCAGGCGCCTCTTCCTGCATGTGGAAGAAGTCGAAACGACGCGCCAGCTTGCGATGGTCGCGCTTCTCGGCCTCTTCCAGACGCTGCAGATAGGCCTTGAGCGCTTTCTTGTCGGCCCAGGCCGTGCCGTAGATACGGGTCAGCATGGGGTTGGCGGAGTCACCCCGCCAGTAGGCGCCAGCCAGCTTGGTCAGCTTGAACGCCTTGAGGTGCCGAGTGTTGGGCACATGAGGCCCGCGGCACATGTCGATGTACTCCTGGTGATGGTAGAGACGAATCGTCTCGCCATCGGGAATCCCTTCGACGATCTGCTGCTTGTAGGGCTCGTCGCGGGAGACGAAGGTCGCCAGCGCCTTAGCCTTGTCGACGTATTCGCGCTCGACGTCGTAATCCTGGTCGATCAGCGCCTTCATGCGCGCCTCGATCTGCTCCAGATCCTCCGACGAGATCGACTCGCCGAAGTCGATGTCGTAATAGAAGCCGTCTTCGATGACCGGACCGATCGCCATCTTCGCTGCCGGGTAGAGCTGCTTGATCGCATGCCCCATCAGGTGAGCGCAGGAGTGGCGTATGATATCCACCCCTTCCGGGTCGCGCGCGGTGATGATGGCGACCTCGGCATCGTGTTCGATCAGATCCGCGGCATCGACCTCGACCCCATCGATCTTGCCGGCAATGCACGCTTTGGCCAGACCCGGCCCAATGGACTTGGCCAGCGCCATGATGCTGATGGGATGTTCGAAGGTTCTCTGACTGCCGTCGGGCAGCGTGACAATAGGCATGAAGACATCCTTATGTTCAGTGGTGGTCCACACCAAGGACCACATGAACGGTTCGATACGGTGACGTCGCTATCCACGATCAGCCTGCATACGGGCAGGCCAATGTTCGGCGGAAAGGCGTCGGCTTGACGATATCGCCGTGAGGCGAGTTTGGGGGCACTAGCGTAGCAGCGCCGGGAGACCGACGCCATCGATTACGCGGTCGCCCGAGCAGACGTGGCAGGAGAAGTCGTCGCTGGAGCGGACAGGATTGCCCTAAAACGACAGAGGGCGCCCGAAGGCGCCCTCTTGATCACATCGATCTGGTGGCGAGCTTACTTCCACTCGTCCAGTTCGACGCGACGGTTCTGGGCACGACCTTCAGCGGTGTCGTTGCTGGCGATCGGATCGCTCTCACCGTGACCGTAGGTCATGATGTTGTCAGCATTGAAGCCCTTGTTGACCAGGTACGCTTTGACGGAGTCGGCGCGACGCTGGGACAGCTTCTGGTTGTAGTCAGCCGGACCCACGGAGTCAGTGTAGCCGTCGAGACGGATACGCAGCTTGGCGTTGGTGTTGGAGCTGGCCATCAGCTTCTGGGAGATACCGTCGAGGATCGACTCGGCCTGCGGAGTCAGCTCAGCGGAATCGAACTTGAAGTTGACGTCACGCAGAATGACGCTCTCTTCACAGCCCAGGGAGTTGACCTTGGCACCAGCCGGGGTGTTCGGGCACTGGTCCTGGTAGTCAGGCACGCCGTCACCGTCGGAATCCAGCGGGCAGCCCTGAGCGTTGACTTCGACGCCAGCCGGGGTACCCGGGCACTGGTCCATGTAGTCCGGCACGCCGTCACCGTCGGTGTCCAGCGGGCAGCCTACCGCATCAACCGCGACGCCGGCCGGGGTGTTCGGGCACTGGTCACGATCGTCCGGCACGCCGTCGCCGTCGCTGTCGACGACATTGGAGGAGTAGTCGGCACACAGCAGAGCACCTGCCGTCGCGCCGGCAACGCCACCCACGGCTGCGCCAGTGTCTTCGTCGGAACTACCGCTGGTTGCGTAGCCCAGACCACCGCCGATCAGACCGCCAGCGATGCCACAGACGAACGGCGAGTTGTACCACGCCTGATCGGAAGAGCTACCGGTGGACTCCATGCCAGAACTGGCACAACCAGAAAGACCGACTACCAGAGCAGAGCCCAGCAGCAGGCCAGTCGTTGATTTTTTCATGTAAGACTCCTTCTTAACACAGCGCTAGTCGTAACGGGCGTTACCCAGCGGCTTCGAGTATAGAAGCCGATTTCGTTGGGAGAAAGTCATTCCCCTCCCTCAACGACAAAGAAATCTCTCGCGATGGGAACCCATCGAGTCGAGTAGCGGTCAATGTTCCCATTGTCCCTTTTTCTTTGCAGCTCCGTAACAGCATTGTCGATTCCTTGCCGGTATGCAAACCCGCGTCGGAAACACTGTTCTTTTTTAGCATCATTTACGAGATTGGCAAAGCGTAGCCGCGAAAAGTTCACGCCACTTGCGTGATTGCCGCCCCCTTGTCGGGCCAGTCGGCACACAGCGCCTGCAGCGCCCGGGCAGCATCGTCCAGCCGCGTCTCGTACTGCTCGGCGATCGCCACCCGAGCGAGATCCTCCCTGTGGCGCTGACGCGGCGTCAACTCGCTCCGGGCGGCATGCGTACGCAGATGCGCCGCCTGCGCCTGGACCTCGGCGATCACTTTGAAGCGCTCCTGCGTCACCAGCTGATGGTCGACGATGTCCAGTAGGACCTTGCAGCGCAGGGCGCCCTCGACCAGGTCTACCTGGCGTTCGAGCATCGCTTGCGAGATCGCCGCCAGACTATCGATGCAGTTGCGATTGGCACGCGCGATCTCGTCACGACGAAACGTCTCGCGTCGCCGCACCTCGCGCCACAGCCGGCGGGCGTAGAGGGACAGTCCCACCACCACGGCCAGCCACCAGCGCCAGCGCGCTCACTCCCCATGCAGACATCACACTCTCCTGAACCGATCGATTGTCTTCGCAGACGTCGTCACACTCACGGCGCCTCGTGCCACACCCTCCGCCAGGTTCCCTGGGGGTCGGCACAGGCGACGAAGTCCGGATTGAGCAGCGACGCCTTGGTGTTGTAATGCAGCGGTTGCCAGTCACGCGGATCGACCAAGGCTCCGCCTGCACCTTCCAAAATCGCTTGCGCCGCCGCCGTGTCCCACTCGCTGGTCGGGCCGAAGCGCGGGTAGAGATCCGCCTCGCCAGCAGCGATGCGACAGCACTTGAGAGAACTGCCGAGGGCTTCCACCCGGGCCCCAGGCAACCGCTCGAGGAACGCCTGGGTGCGCGCATCGCAGTGATGGCGACTCACCATCACCCGCGGTGGCGTACGTGAGGCGCAGCCGAGCCGGACCCAGGATGCGCCGCTGGCCGCCTGGTACCAGGCGCCCGATTCACCGCCGCCAGCCCACACCTCGCCACTGCCGGGCTTGGCGATCACCCCCAGTACCGTGCGCTGATCACGAATCAGGGCGACATTGACACTGTACTCGTCGGAGCCGCGGATGAACTCCTTGGTGCCATCCAGCGGATCGATCAGCCAGTAGCGAGACCAGCGTCGGCGCGTCTCCCAGGGGGTCGCCGCCGCCTCCTCGGAGAGCACCGGCAAGCGGGCATCGCCCAGCGTCGGCAACCCCTCCATCAATACCCGGTGGGCGGCGAGATCGGCGTCGGTCACCGGGCTGGCGTCGGTCTTGAAGCGCGTCCCCAGACCGTCAGCAGCGGCGCTCAGGATCGCCTCACCGGCGCGCCTGCAGAGCGACGCCAGGGCGTCGAAAGAAGGGTAGAGAGAAGCGCTCATGCAGTCATCCTAGGTCACCGGCGGCGCTACCGCCGTCGCCGCGCAGCGGGTGGACGGCCAATCCAGTGACGGCCGCAGCGTGCGCGCATGATATTAGACCCGTGCACCTGCCGCACCCTCGCCGGCGATGAGCACGGCAAGTGCAGCGTGCAGATCTGTTGATAGACTGGGGTTCATGGTGATGTGGCGCATGCCCGGCGCTGGGTCATACGCCGCATCGCCAGGCCCTCACCAGTCACCATCGCTCGGCCCATCGCCTCGTCAAACGGAGAGACGTCATGACCACCACCCGCACGGATGCGCATTCGCCCCCCTCCCTCGCCGCCAGGATCGGCCTGATCCTGGGACCGCTCTGGGTGCTGGCGACGCTAGTGCTGCCATCGCCTGCCGGGATGTCGCCCGCCGCCTGGCACTGTGTCGGCCTGGCGCTGCTGCTGGCGACCTGGTGGGCCACCGAGGCAATCCCTATACCCGCGACATCGCTACTGCCGATTCCGCTGGCACCCGCGCTGGGCATCGCCGAGCTCAAGGGTACCGCCGCCAGCTACGCTAACCCGACCATCTACCTGTTCCTGGGCGGTTTTCTGCTCGGCATTGCGATGCAGCGCTGGAATCTGCACCGCCGGATCGCCCTGCGCATCCTCGATCTGGTGGGCCAGAAGCCGCGGCAGCAGATCGCTGGCTTCATGCTCGCCACGGGGTTCATCAGCATGTGGGTCTCCAATACCGCGACTGCGATCATGATGCTGCCGATCGGCATGTCGGTGGTATCGCTGTTCGCCAGCGCCGACGCCCGCGAGGTGCAACGCTACGCCACCGCCCTGCTGCTGGCAATCGCCTACGCGGCGAGCATCGGCGGCATCGCCACCCTGATCGGCACGCCACCCAACGCCATCCTCGCCGGCTACCTCGCCAGCGAGCAGAACATCGAACTGGGCTTCGCCGAGTGGATGACCGTGGGGCTACCAGTGAGCCTTGCCATGATGGCCGTGGCCTGGTGGTGGCTGACCCGCGGCGGCTTCGATCTGCGCCTGCAGGACAGTGAGAACAGCAGCGAGAACGATGACGAGGACAAACACAGTCAGGACGGCAACGTGATTCGCGACGAGCTGGGCAAGCTGGGCCCGCTGAGTGCCGCAGAGATGCGTGTCGGCGTGGTCTTCCTGCTCGCTGCGCTGGCCTGGATCACCCGGCCGCTGCTCAACGACATGGGCGTGGACTGGCTCTCCGACACCTCGATCGCGCTGATCGCCGGAGTGGGCCTGTTCCTGATCCCCAGCGGCAACGAGCCGCATCGCCCGCTGCTGCTGTGGGAAGACACCCAGGATCTCCCCTGGGGTATCCTGCTGCTGTTCGGCGGCGGCCTGGCACTGGCCAGCAGCATCAGCAGCTCGGGGCTCGCCGATTGGATCGCCAATCAGCTGAGCCTGTTCGACGTCCTGCCGCTACTGCTGCTGATCGGCGCCGTGGTGCTGGTGATCATCTTTCTCACCGAACTGACCTCCAACACCGCCACCGCCGCGGCCTTTCTGCCGCTGCTCGGCGCGCTGGCGATCTCGCTAGGCATCGACCCGCTGCTGATCACCGTGCCCGCGGCGATCGCTGCCAGCTGCGCCTTCATGATGCCGGTGGCAACGCCGCCCAATGCCATCGTCTTCGCCACCGGGAAGATGAAGATCCAGTCGATGATCCAGGCCGGCTTCCTGCTCAATCTGGTCGGCGCCGTGCTGGTGACCTTGATCAGTGTGGCGGTGGTCGAGGCCTTCTGGCTCTAGCACGACACGACCCGCGCAGGCTGACGGCCGGTGCCTCGAAGACAGGCGAGCAGAAAGATAGGCGCACAGAAAGACGGACAAAAAATCGGGGCATAAAAAAATGGCCAATCGGAGCGAATCCGATTGGCCATTTTCTCGATCTGGTCGGAGCGACAGGATTCGAACCTGCGACCTCTGCAACCCATTGCAGCGCGCTACCAAGCTGCGCCACGCTCCGGCTTCGCCCAGGCTTGCCCGTGGGCTACCCTGCGAAACGACGCGTATACTACCTCGCGTTCCCGGAAATGAAAAGCGCTTCTTTCATCTTTTTTATCAATCGCTTGCAGGACAGTGTCGGGACGCACTTGGTGATCGCCGCAATCGACGTACAATAGCCCGCTTTCTGGGCGCTCCGCCGGCTCCCCTTACTTAATACGCACACGCGCAAGAGGTCACCATGTCCCTGATCATCGGCATGAGCATTCTGCTCGGCTGTCAATTTCTCGGTGAGGTGCTGAGTCTGGCACTGTCACTGCCGATTCCCGGCCCGGTCATCGGCATGCTGATCCTGCTCGTCGGTCTCGTCATTCGCGGCAGCGTCCCGCCCAGCCTGCGCAGCATGGGTGAAGGCCTGCTCAAGTATCTCACGCTGCTGTTCGTGCCCGCCGGCGTCGGACTGATCGAGCACGTCGGGCTGATCCGGCAGGAGTTCTGGATCCTGCTGATCACGCTAGTGCTATCGGCGGCGGTGACCCTGTGGGTGACCAGTCAGGTGATGCAGCGGCTCGCCCAGCGCAGCGGCACAGCGCAGGAGGAAGACGCATGAGCCCGCTGCCTCTCGGCCAGGTATGGGTCTATCTGGCCGCCAGCCCGCTGCTGCATCTGTTCGCCACCCTGATCGCCTTCGTCATCGCCAGCCGCATCAACCGCTGGGCCGGCGGTACGCCACTGTTGCACCCGGTGATCCTGTCGATCGCGCTGCTGATCGCCTTTCTGCTACTCACCCATACCGACTACCCTACCTACTTCGCTGGCGCGCAGTTCCTGCACTTCCTGCTCGGCCCTGCCACTGTGGCACTGGCGATCCCGCTGTTCGACCAGCGCGAACGCGTACGCCGCCTGCTGTGGCCGGTGTGTGCCGGCACCCTCGCCGGTGTCGCCACCGCGGTAGTGTCGGCGGTGGGTATCAGTCTGGTACTGGGTGCCGACCACGCGACCGTGCTGTCGCTGGCGCCCAAGTCGGTGACCTCGCCGATCGCCATGGGCATCGCCGAGAAGATCGGCGGTATTCCGTCGCTGACCGCAGGGCTGGTTCTGCTCACCGGGGTCATCGGCTGCATCATCGGCCCCTGGGTCCTGCGCCTGGGCCGTATCACCGATCCTGCCATCCGCGGCTTCTCCATGGGCTTGGCCGCCCACGGCTTCGGTACCGCTTACTGTTTCTCCACCTACGGCGCCATCGCCGGGGCCTTCTCCGGCCTGGCCATGGGGCTGTCGGGGCTGGTCACCGCCTTCGTGCTGCCGCCACTGGTACAGCTGTTCGGCCTCTGATTCCCCAGCGGTAGCGCCGGTGGCGGATACGCACCTCCACCGCCGGCTGACAAAACCACACCAAGTCGCAAAAGAGCGCGGGCGGCGAGTCGCGGATAATGCTCGGCGAGTTCACGACGCGAGAGTGCGCCCCCATGGAAGTCAAAACCTTCTTCGCTCAGCGCGCCGACGGTCGAGCGCTGCCACGCGCAGCCGTCAGCGTTCTGCCCCAGGGCGAGGAGACGCTGGCAGCCGGCCTCGAGGATGGCCGTGGCCAGCCGCTGTCCAACCCGTTCCACGCCGATGCGGACGGTCGCATCCAGTTCGCCGCCCCCAACGGCCACTATGTAGTGGAAGTAGGCGATGGCACCCAGCAGCAGCGCTTGCACGCCCAGTTCTTCGATCAGGGCGAGATTCATTCCGCCTCGGGCACCCAGCCGCTGTCCCAGGCGCTCGATCAGCGCCTGGTGGTGGTCGACAGCGTGGATACCCTGCGCGAGTGGCCGGGCGGTCGCGTCGCCGACGGCTGCTGGCTGGTCTGCCGCAGTTTCTACCACGACCGCCCCTTCGAACTGGATATCCAGCTACAGCGTGTCACCGCCCTTGACGACCCCGCGCAGGCCAACCAGATGGCGTGGCTACCCAGCGCCCACCCGCTTCGCGATGACTTCCATCGTTTCACCCTGTGGGCCGCCGATGGCGCCGCCTATGTCCAGCCCGGCGACGACATCGATCTGCTCAAGGTCGGCTTTCGCGCCGACTATACCGACGCCGAGGGCCGCGGCAGCGACGAGTCGGCCTGGTTCCAGGAGACGCTGGACAAGACCCCCTACCGCACCAAGTATCTGCCCGATCTGCCCCAGGGCCGTGCGCTCTATCTGGGCAAGCGGCGTATCACACTACGTTCGGGCACCCGTCTGGTGGGCGCCGGCGCGCGCGCCAACAGCCGCCTGGTCAGCGATTATGTCGCCAGCGGTTTCCGCGACGGCTTGTTCCTGCTGCGCGAACCCCACGTGATCGCCGCCTGGGCCGAGGGACGGCCGCAGGGCGATTTAGACGCCGCCTTCAGCCACGATATCCATATCAGCGGCCTCACCCTGGAAGCGCGCGACTTCTGCCGCGGCGCAGTGACCCTGGTCTGCGCCCGCGACGTGATCTACCGCGATATCCATCATGTGCGCTGCGGCGGGCTGAAAGTGTTCCATGAGCTGGAGCTCAACGGGCGCTATTCCACCCGGGAGGAGGACCCGGAGAGCGATAACGCCGTGACCGCGGGCTTCAACCCCGAGGTGCCCGATGACCTGAGCGAGCGCATCCGTATCAGTGACCTCTCCGGCGGTGCCGGCCGCTATACCCTCTCCCCAGGAGACAGCAGGCGCGCTGGCGCCGTGCGCCTCAACTTCGTGCGCGATTTCAGCATCTCCCACGTGCACATGGACTACTGCAACGTCTCCGGCTGGGGCGGCTCGGCGCGCCCGGGCAAGGGTGGCGAACTCAAGTGGATGCGGCGCCTGCGCGACGGCTTCATCCAGGACGTCCACTGCCGCTGGACCAATGGCGCGATCTATTTCAACAACGCCCACAACATCAAGGTCTATGGCTGTAGCGCCAAGGAGGTAAGCGACACCGCCTTCGATCTCGAGGGTTGCACCTACTGTCTGTTCGATGGTCTCTATGCCGAGAACGCAGCCAACTTCGGCATCTCGATCTTCTATGCCACCCGCGGCAACGTGATCAAGAACTTCGTCGCCCGCCAGAGCGCTAGCGCAGGCACGCTGCATGAACGTCTAGAGGAGTCCAAGTTCGGCCCTGGTCTGGGCCGCACCCTGTTCCGCCGCCTGGCCGGATTCGAGGATCCCGATTTCAGCCAGGACGTGACCCTGGATACCGGCGCCTTCGTCTATGAGGGCGAAGGCTTCGGCGCAGTGATCGTCGACTCCTGGGCCGACGTCACCTATCGCAACGTCAGCCACCATGACGTGGTCATGGACCTGCGTGGCCACAGCAACGCTCAGTCGCCCTATCTCAAGGATTGCCGCTTCACCTTCACCCGCCCCGCGCGTGATGGCGACGTGCTGGTGGCGCTGGGCACCAACCGCAGCGACTACGGCTACTGGAAAGGCGGCGCATCGTCTCGAAAGTGCCGCAACCTTCTGGCGTGGTGCCGCTACTGGGGCAGCTACGCGCCTATGCCGGTACCGCGATCTTCGATCTCGACGACCTGCGCATCGACGTCCCCGGGGTCGAGACCGCGATCGCCGTGTGCGATGCACGCCAGGCCGGGCGCCGCCCCGGCCACGCCTTCCGCCTCGGACGCAACCTGATCCCGGCCCACAGCGGCATCACCGATCTCGCCCTCAATCGTCAGTCGGGTGGCGACGCCCTGCAGCTCGATGCCGGTGACAATCGCGCCCTCGACTTTTCTCCGGTGCAGGTAAAGGCGCTGGACGAAGGTGGCACTCGGCGCTATGCCGCGCTCGCCTTCGGCCTCGACGTGGCCCGCGCCAGCGACTGACGCCAACGGCCGCAGTGACAACGTCACCAACGCAAGACGCCCGCCGAATTCGGCGGGCGTCTTGCATTCAGCGGGGCGTTGACGGCGCATAGTGGCTCGGAGCGAGGGCGCCGCTTGCCGGCTCAGCCGAGCATGACCCGGTTGGCCTCCCCCACGATCCGCAGGCCGCCGGGCATCGGGCGCATCGAACGCTGATCCAAAAGCGTGCGCGGCGGCCCGGAGAGCGCGGGCAGCGCGGTGGTCGCGGCCACGGCCAGCATGGCCGTGATGAATCGACGGCGTGTCAGACTCATGATCCCTCCTTGGAGTCGGCTGGTTGATTGGCCTGGGACGCGCCGGCGATCCAGTGTCCCGCATCCGCCATCGCGAATGCCGCCTCGGCCTGAGCCAAGGTGCGGGCGATACGTGGCGCCGCCAGCTGCGAAAAGGTGTTGGTGATGTGATGGTCGTCGCGATAGAGCAGCACCTGCCCCTGCAGCGGCCGACACAGGCGCTCATCGCAGAACAGATCGCTGATGTCGGCGAAGTAGACGTTGTCGAGGTGATAATCAGCGGTGGGCGAGCGTCGACTGAGCAGCGCATCCCGCGGCTTGGCACAGGCGTCCGCGGCGTCCTCGTGCAGATCGACACACTCGGGCACGTCGAAGCCGAACCAGGGGTTGTCGCGCAGCGCCAGCACTCGCACGCCCCCTTGCGCCAGCGCGTTCCACGCCGCCAGATAGCCCTCGGGCACGTGCTCCGCCGCGCCCTGCCCGCGGGTCGAGTTGGTGAACACATAGTCGGGCTGGATCTGACGGATGCGCTCGATCACCCGCTCGTTCCAGGCATGGCAGGAGGGGTAAGCCATGTAGTCGGCATCGGCGTCGAGGGAGAGCATGCAGCCGCCCTTGGTCAGGGTGACCAGGCGAAAGCGCTCGCGTGCCGCCACCCGCTGCAGCGCGGCCAGCCACTGCTGGGCATGAGAGCCCCCGGCCAGCACCACCGTCTTGTCGGCGTCAGGGTCACCGTAGCTGCACTCCACCAGCTCGGCATCGGTTGCGCTCTGATGGCAACCATCCCGGGACGACGGCGGTAGGTCCATGCTGGCGATCAGGGTCGGCGGATAGACTGTCGCCTCTGCCGGCCGAGCGTCGTGCAGGAACCGATCGAGTGCCGCCTCGGCGCTGGCGCGGCGTCCCTGGTAGTCATGATACCAGCCGCCCAGGGCCGCCATCGGCAGCGCCAGCAGTGCCGCGCAGGCTGCATAGGTGGCGAACCTGTGACGCGACAGCCACGCCGAACGGCGCACCGGGTTCTCGAAGCCCCAGGTGGTCAAGCCCGCCAGCAGCGCGGCGCCACCGATGATCGCCAGCCCCGGCAGCAGCCCGACGTCGAAGCCGCCGGTAGCGTAGCGATAGCAGGAGAGCAGCGGCCAGTGCCACAGATAGAAGGCGAACGAGAGATCGCCGAACCACACCACGCCGCGATTGTTGAGCAGCCAGATGTCGCACTGGTTGCGCGCAGCGACGATGATGCCGCAGGCCGCCAATACCGGTATCAGCGCCACCACCCCGGGGAACGACGACGACACCTCGAGAAACAGCGCAAAGGTGAGCAGCACCGCCAGCGACACCCAGCCGAGCAGCTTGGCCACCAGACGCGACAGCGTCATCCGCGTCACCGCAAAGGCAAGCAAGCCGCCGATGGCGAATTCCCAGGCCCGCGCGCCGCTATCGAAGTAGGCCCACGGCTGGTTGCGCGCGGTCATATAGACGCTGTAACCCAGCGACAGCAGCCCGATCAGCGCCAGCGCGACGATCACCCGTCGGCGGTAGCCGTGCTGGTCACGGCCGACGCGACCCGCCACCCACAGCAGCAGCGGGAACAGGCAGTAGAACTGCACCTGCACCGCCAGCGCCCACAGCTGCTGAAACGGCGACGGTGGCGAGCCCTGCTGCAGATAGTCGGTGGCGGTGAAGGCCAGTGCCCAGTTCTCGAGAAACAGCGTCGAGGCCAGGGCGTGCTTGATCTGATTGCGCCACATCGAATCCGGCATCAACCACAGCGACAGTGCCACCGTGGTCACGATCACCACCGCCGCGCTGGGTACCACCCGGCGCAGGGTCTTGGCGTAGTAGTCGAACAGCCCGCCCAGCGTGGGTGGGCCGCCGCGGGTCAGCGAACCGACGATGAAGAAAGCAGCGACGACGAAGAACACGTCGACACCGCCGGATACCTTCTGGATCCAGATGTGATAGACGGCGACCATCAGCGCCGCCACCGCGCGCAAGCCCTGAATCTCGTACAGGTAGCTTGTGTGTCTAGCCAACGTTCAGCTCCTTCGAACGTAACGGATGAGGGATCAAAAACGCCGTATCAGTAGGCGTTCTGACCGGTGAAGCCCTTGAATACGGTAAGAAAGATGATCTTCAGGTCGAGCAGCAGCGACCAGTTGTTGATGTACCAGAGATCGTGCTCGACCCGGCGCTGCATCTTGTCCAGGGTGTCGGTCTCGCCGCGATAGCCGCACACCTGGGCCCAGCCGGTGATGCCCGGCTTGACCATGTGTCGCTGCATGTAGGACTCGACCAGATCCTTGTAGTAGTCGTTGTGCGCCAGGGCGTGCGGCCGCGGCCCGACGATCGACATGCGCCCCTGCAGCACATTGATGAACTGCGGCAGCTCGTCCAGCGAGGTCCGGCGCAGGAAGGCACCGACCCGGGTGATGCGCGGATCGCGACGGGTGCCTGGGAGATCTGGCCGGCGGACTCCCGGTGCACCTTCATCGAGCGGAACTTGTAGACCTGGACATCGTGGCCATTGACCCCGGTGCGCAACTGCTTGAACAGCACCGGACCCGGCGACGACAGCTTCACCGCCAGCGCGCAGGCCAGGCACACCGGCGCGATCAACAGCAGAATCAAGCCACCGATCACGATGTCCTCCAGGCGTTTGGCCCACTGGGCGCTGCCGGCGATGGGGCTGACGCTGAGATCGAAGGCGTGATTGCCGGCGACCTGGCTGACCCGATGGTTGAGCAGCGGAATATCGGCGAAGTGCGGGATGAAGCGGATCTCCAGCGGTAGATGGCGCAGGTTGTACATGATCGCCCGCACATGGGCCCCTTCGGAGACCGGCAGACAGATCCACACCTCATCGGCGCCCGACTTCTCCACCCGCTGGGCCAGATGGCGCGGCGTCTGCTGGCTGCGCAGCACCCGCGCGCGCAGATACCGGCGAGTGCATAGCCCTGCTCGCGGTGGCGGCGCAGCGAGCGTGCCACGTCGAGCAGGTTCTCCTCGGGGCCGACCAGAAACACCTTGCGCCGGTTCTTGGCGCTGGCGTTGTGATAGAGCGTCAGCATCATCAGCAGCGACCGCGACGCGCACACCAGGCAGAACGACAGCAGGAAGGTGAACACCAGCCACTGCCGCGACACGCTCTCGGAGAGCTTGAACAGATAGAGCAGGCTGGCGAGTACCGCAAACACCGCCGCCCACACCCACAAGAGCCGGTAGATACGGCTGCGCAGCCGGGTCGAGCGCCACTTGCTATAGCCGCCACCGAACAGATTGATCAACACCACCGCCAGCGCCACCAGCACCAGCACCAGCGCGTTGCCGCTATCGAGCCGCGCACTGCCGAAACGCACCTCGCTGGCCAGCACGCCCGCCAGCGCTATGGCCATCACATCCATCAGCGGCGCCAGGCGCCGGACCGGATTCAGGCTTTTCATCGTGGTTCTCCCTTGAACGCCTAGTTATCCCTGAACGCGTGGTTATTACTGAACGCGAAGTTATCCCTGAACGCGTGAGTCTCAATGACCGCTTGCACCTGGCTTGCCATCGCCGCAGACGCCACCAACGCTCGGCCTGTCATACGCAGCGCCGGCCCGCGAGATAGTCGACCACCTGCTGCGCCATCGCCGACGGCGAGCGACTGCCATCGTTGTGCAGATGCACCTCGGGCACCTGGGGCGGCTCGTAGGGCGAGTCGATACCGGTGAAATCAGCGATCTCGCCGGCCCGTGCGCGCCGGTATAGCCCCTTGGGGTCGCGCGCCTCGCAGGTCGCCAGCGGGGCATCGACGAACACCTCGATGAAGTCCCCCGCCGCCAGCCGTCGCCGCACCGCGGCCCGCTCGCTGCGGAACGGCGAGATGAACGCCGACAGCGTGATCACCCCGGCATCCACGAACAGCCCCGACAGCTCGCCGATGCGCCGCACGTTCTCGACCCGATCGGCGTCGGAGAAGCCGAGATCACCGTTCAGCCCCTGGCGCACGTTGTCGCCGTCGAGCAGATAGGTCAGCTTGCCCAACTGGTGCAGCCGCTCCTCGACCAGCCCGGCGATGGTCGACTTGCCGGAGCCGCTCAGCCCGGTGAACCAGAGCAGGCAGGCACGCTGAGCGTTGAGCGCCTCACGCTGAGCCCGATCCACCCGATGGGCATGCCAGACGGTGTTGTCGCTCATGCACGCGCCTTCTTTCTCGTCCTGCACTTCCTTGCCCTGCACTTCCTTGCCCTGCACTCCCTTGCCCTGCATGCCCGCCTCCCTCATTTCTTGAACACCCCGACCAGGCGCTCGTGATCGAACACCAGCAGCACACTGATCTGCTTGCTGTCCATCAGCGCCAGCGCATCCTCGACCCGGGCAGTAGGCGCGATCCGCGACGCCTGCGGCGTCATGAAGTCGAACGCCCGGCGGGTGAACACGCGCTCGCCGTACTTCTCGATCGCCCGGCGCAGATCGCCATCGGTGATGATTCCCCAGCGCTCGCCGTGGCGAACCACGGCCATGCCGAGCTGGCCGCGGGACATCGCCTGGATCACATCGAGTACCTGGGCGTCGGCCTCGACCAGCGGCAGGTTGTCGCTGCGCATTTCGTGCTCGACCCGGCTCAGCAGACGCCGCCCGAGCGAACCGCCGGGATGAAAGCGGGCGAAGTTCTCGGGCTGAAAATCGCGCGCCTTCATCAACGTCACCGCCAGCGCATCGCCCATCGCCAGCGTGGCCGTGGTCGAGGAAGTCGGCGCCAGCTGCAGCGGGCACGCCTCCTCCAGTACGCCGATGTCGAGATGGCTGTGTGCCGCCTGCGCCAGGGTCGAGCCGGGGCTGCCGGTCATCCCAACCAGATAGTTGCCGTTGTCCTTGAGGAACGGGATCAGCTTGACCACCTCCTCGGTCTCACCGGAGTTGGAGATGGCCAAAAAGACGTCATGCTCGGTGACCATGCCCAGGTCGCCGTGGTAGGCCTCCCCGGGATGCATGAAGAAGCTTGGCGTACCGGTGCTGGCCAAGGTGGCGGCGATCTTGCGCCCGACGATGCCGGACTTGCCCATACCGCACACCACCACCCGCCCCGGCGTGCGCAGGATGGCATCGACCGCGGAGATCAGGTCGTTGTCGAGCTTGCGCGAGACTTCGAGCAGGGATTCGGCTTCCTTGGCGAAAACCTGCCGGGCGGTATCGAGATAGGTCAGATTCATAGGGACCTCCATGTGTCTCATGACTGTGTCTCATGAGCGACTGCATGACCGATGGGATGACCCGCTCGAGAGACGCCCGGCCACGCCGCGACGCACCCGACCCGGAATCGGGCAAGGCACGCCGCGCCGGCGGCGTCTGCTGAGATAGCGCGGGGTCGTACTGGGTGATGAATGAGTGATGACTGACTGAGTGAGTGCCGGAAAGCGCTGATCAGCGCCGGCGTATCGAGCGGCGGACGCAGGCGCGCCTCTTTGCCACTTTCGAGCCAATGCCAAGTGAAACTCTCAGCACCGGCTCGGCGAGGCCGCCGCCAGCGGGCGCTGGCGGCGAAATGCCCGCCCCCGTTGGCGCCAGACGCCGTTGGGGGACGGGGTCGCTAGGTCGTGGGTACCGCCCGTGGCGGATGACTACTGGACCAGATCGCCCAGCGCGTCATCGTCCTCGAGCAGATGGGCGTACATCTCGGTCAGGGTCAGCCCCCGGGCCGCGAGCAGATCCTCGGCGATCTCGCGCGCCACGCCGCGGCCGCCAAGGCTGGCGGTCACATGTGTGGCGACCTTGCGTACCAGCGGATGAGCGTCCGCCGGCGCATAGGCGACCCCGATTCGACGCATCACCGGAATATCGATGATGTCGTCACCGGCGAAGGCGATGCGCGCCGGCGGAATCTGCCACTCGGCGCTGATCTGGGCGATCGCCTCCAGCTTGCGACTGAAGCCGAGTTTGATCACGTCCATGCCCAGTTGGGTGGCACGGGTGAGCAGCGGCTGGCTCGACTTGGCCGAGAGCACCCCACTCTTGATCCCATGCTGGCGCAGCAGCCCGACCGCCACGCCATCGCGGACGTTGAACGGCTTGAGCGCCTCGCCTTCTGGGCCGATCAGCAGCGTGCCGTCGGTGAGCACGCCATCGACATCGAACAGCACGAGCTCGATGCCGCCGCGCGCATCGGCATGGTCGCTCAAGGCCATCAACGGATCTCCAGCGCGGGGAAGCCCTTGACCAGATCATCCAGCGCCTTGATCTGGGCCAGAAACGGCTCGAGCTGGTCCAGCGGCAGCGCGCTGGGGCCATCACAGCGGGCGCGATCCGGGTCCGGGTGCCCTTCCAGGAACAGCCCCGCCAGCCCCACGGCCATGCCGGCACGGGCAAGCTCCAGCGCCTGGCGCCGGCGCCCGCCGGAGGCCTCGCTCGATGGGTCGCGGCGCTGCAGGCTGTGGGTGACGTCGAAGATCACCGGCGCATTGCCGCTGACGTCCATCATCTCGCGGAAGCCGAGCATGTCGACGACCAGGTTGTCATAGCCGAAGCAGCTGCCGCGCTCGCACAGCACGATCTGCTGATTGCCCGCCTCGGCACACTTGTCGACGATGTTCTTCATCTGACCCGGGCTCAGGAACTGCGGCTTCTTGACGTTGATCGGGCGGCCGGTGCGCGCCATCGCCACCACCAGGTCGGTCTGGCGGGCGAGGAACGCCGGTAGTTGGATGATATCGGCGACCTCGGCCACCGGTGCCGCCTGGGCGACTTCATGCACGTCGGTGATCACCGGCACGCCGAACTCGCGCTTGACCGCGGCGAAGATCTCCAGCCCTTCGTCCATACCGACACCGCGGAAGGAGTGGATCGAGGAGCGGTTGGCCTTGTCGAAACTGGCCTTGAACACATAGGGGATGCCCAGTCTGCGCGTGACCTCGACGTAGGTCTCGCACGCCTTCAACGTACTCTCCCTGTCCTCGAGCACGTTGATGCCACCGAACAGCGTGAAAGGGGCATCGTTCGCTACCGTCAGACCGGCAATGGGTACGGATTTCATCAAGCTACCTCGCTTCGATCCAGAATGGGCAATCGGGCTCTTTGCATCAGCTTGGCGAAGTTCGCCGCGCTGAACGGAGTATCCCGAAAATAGTCTTCGTTCACTAGGTAATGGTCGACATAGGCCGCCAGGCGGCGCTCGTCGAACTGCGCATAGAAGGTGTTGCCAAGGAAGGTGACCGGCTTGTCGAGCAGCTTGGCCTCGAGCCCCACGGTGGAGTTGATCGTCACCACCGACTCGGCCCCATCGAGCAGACGGAAGGTGTTCTCGTTGACGATCTTGAAGCCATGCTCGCGGCGCAGCCGGGCCAGTACCGCCGGAATCGCCTGATTGATCTCCGCCGGGTGCGGCTTGATCACCAGCTCAAGCCCCCTTTCCGCGGCGATCTGGATCGCCCGCTTGAGCCCGTCGATCACGCTGCCCTGGGGGTAATTGAGAATGATCTGGGCGTCGGTGCTCACCTGCATCGGAAAGAACAGATAGGGTGTCTGCCAGTCCATGGTGTCGAGCGCGACGTCATCGGCCTTGCGCAGCTTGGCCAGCTCCGACAGCCCATAGGCGTTCTCGCCGGCGAGCCCGAGCAGCGCCTCTAGCCGGCAGCCGGCCACCTGCACACACTTCTGCAGTACCGTCTTCAGGTCCAGCTTGCGCGCCTGCCCGATCACGTGCTTTTGCATGCGCGCCTGGGTGTAGTCGCGCTTCCAGCGGCGGAAGGCGTCGAGGTCGACCGTATAATCGTCGAGCAGCTCCACATGGGCATAGAGATAGGACTGCATGTCGGTGCCCTGGGGGTCGGCGAAGGTCTTGTTGCCGATATTGCCGTAACCCGTGTAGAGCACATCGATCCCCTGGGCCCGGGCGTGAGCGGCCAGCGCCGACTGCGACGCCAGCCGGCCGCTGGGAAGAATGTAGAGCTCCCAACCGCGGCGCGGCTGCTCGCGCTCGATGAAATCGGCGAAACCCGAATAGACCCGATCCGCCTGACGCTGCGTCAGCCGTCCGGTCTTGATGCTGAAGTTGTCCTCGCGGCAGTGCCGGCCACGCCCGCGGCGCGGCATGAACACCGTTTCGCGCTTGAGCTTCAGGTAGACGTACATGATCAGGTTGTTGGCCACGAAATCGACGCGACACGCCTGCGCCCCGGGGGCGGCGAAGACCCGTTTGAAGAAACGGTAGTCTTCCGGGTTGGAGATGTTGATCAGGATCCGACTATACATAGCAGTGCTCGCTCGAGCGGTAGAGTTTTAATAGCGCCGCATTCATGCTGGCGGGCGAGAATTCACGCTCGTAACGCTCGCGACAGCGACGCCCCATGGCCTCGCGGTCGCTCGCCTCGAAGCGGGCCAGGGCGGCGTCCAGCGACGGCGCGAAATCGTCGAAATCGAATACCTGGCCGGTCTCGCCATCGCGCACCAGCTCCGGCAGCGCGCCGCGGTTGGAGCAGATCACCGGGGTGGCGTTACGATAGGCCTCGAGGACCACGAGGCCGAATCCCTCCCATCGGCTGGGTACGATCAACGCCTTGGCCCGGGCGATCAAGCCATCGAGGCTGGCATTGTCGAGCCAGCCGAGCAGGTGCATGTTCGCCTTGGGGGCGAACGCCGTACCGGCATCCACCACGCTGCCACCGACCACTCGCAGCTCGCCATGGGCTTCACCCCAGCTGGCATAGAGACGATCGAACCCCTTCTGGCGGTCGAAGCGTCCAATGAACAGGTAGAAATCCTCCTTGTCGGCGCTGACAAGGTGTTCTCGGGTGTCGCGCACGCAGTTCTTGATCAGCAGCGTGCGCTCGCCCATGCCCGCCGCGTTCAGCAACGTCTGCTCGTATTCGGAGATCGCGACCAAGGCATCGCTGCGCGCATAGAGTGCACGCTCCACCCACTGGATCGCGCGGCGCTTGAGCCCGCCGACCCGATGCGGATCGAAGGCCACCCCGTGGGGCTGATAGACCAGCTTGGCACCGCCCAGCGACAGCGGCAGCGCACGGCAGACAAGCCCGGCGAAGGTGCTGTGGACATGGACCACGTCCGGCCTCTCTGCCGTCACCGCCGCCGACAGCCGCGTGGCCAGGTGGCGCAGGCGCTGCGGCCGACTCTCCCCGGGAAAGTCGTGGATGCGCACCGCCGTCCCCAGCGCGATCTCCTCACGCTGCGCCGCCGGCAATACCAGCGAGACCCCACTGACATCGGGGTGGCGTAGCTGCTCGCCCGCGACATTGTTGAGATAGGTGGCGATGCCGCCCGTCACCGTCTCGCATACATGCATGATTTTCATGGGATCACTCGCTGAAGGAGAGCATTACCAGCAAAGAAAAGATCAGGAAGGTCGGCACCAGGACCAACGCCGCATCGGAGAAGGTGGCTACCCAGTACATGACGCAGCCGATACAGGCACCGCGGCTCACGGGACGCGAGGGGTCGAACAGGCTGCGTGCCATCACCACGTTGGCGAAGAACAACAAAAACGGCAGCAGGCCGATCAGCCCCACGAACTCGGCGATCGACACGTAGGGAATCTCGTAGGACCAGTAGAGCGGCGTATGCGAGATCAGACCGGCGTCGAAGAAGTACTGCAGGTACCCCGCCCGCCCGCCCAGGTCGCTGTCGAACAGGAAGGTGATGTCGCGCCCCATCAGCCCCAGCAGGCCGACGATGCCCGGCACCACCAGGCACAGCGCAAAGCAGATCAGGATCAGCTTCTTGACCGAGATGGCGCGATTGAAGAGCAGATATTCGAAGATGCAGTAGACCAGCAACAGCGCCCAGGCGGTGCGTGACAGCGTCAGCATGATCGTCAGCATCAGCCCCAGCACCCACAGCCGGCGGGTCTCGATCACGCTGTAAAGCGGTAGCAGCATGATCATGCACACGGCGTAGATGTTGCCGTTGTTGTAGGTCGAGAAGAGTTTGAACAGGCCGCCGCGATCGTTCATCTTCGCCTCCAGCGTCAGCTCGGCCCCATAGGTGGTGGTCAGCATGGGTATCGAGAAGTACTGGCCGGTGGCGACCTTGTAGAGGAACAGCGCCAGGCCGAAGACGATGGCGAAACGGATGCAGTGGCGCAGGCAGACGAGCAGATAAGCGATCTGCGCCGGCCCCAGGCGCTTCGACCAGACATAGACGAAGATCGGCACCACGATCAGCGCCATCACGTAGCCGAAGTAGATGCCCACGTTGGCGATACCGTTGAGCAGTGTGACCGCCAGAAACAGCAGCCAGAACGGCACCAGCAGCCACACGTAGCAGGCGTAGCGATCCTGGCGAAAGAGCTTGCCACTGCCCAGCATCGCCTTGAGGAACAGGATCGGGAACGTCACCACGATCAGCAGATAGATGGTGTTGAGCGGAATGCCGCCGAGGGCGACACCCGACTTGGGCAGCGCGATGGCGAAGATCGCCACCAGCGCCACGAAAACGCGCTTGGCATCGATGACCAGCATGTCTCGGGTCCATGAGTACGAAAGGGTCATGCGGCGCTCAGGGCGTGTAGCCGAAGATCTCGAAATCGCGCCGGTAGAGGCGTGAGGCGATCGCGGTCAGCTCGCTGTCGTAGTAGTCGCGAAAGTCCCGGCGCGCGGTGGCGTTGACCACTGCCAGCGGTGCCACCCGACTGATGCGCAGATCGGCGGCGATACGCCGATAATCGGCATCGATGTTCTCGTAGCGCCCGATGTAGTCGACCAGCGGCTGGCCCTGGGCGTCGCACAGGAACTCGGCCTGGGGCCGGAAGTGGACCCAGCGCATCACCCGGCGGCGATAGCGCGACCGCGACGCCAGCCGGCGCAGAAACTCATCGAAACCGGCGACGCCGCGCAGATACTTGTCGCGGAAGGCGCGGTCGTAGCGGCCGATACCGCCCTTCTCGAGGTAGGCGTAGGCGGAGACCAGACGATCCAGCGGATGGCGCACGAAGCCGAACTTGTAATAGCGCGCGAAGCGCTCGGCATCGAAACGGCGATAGCGCTCGGCCGGATCGTGGCCGTGGGCCGGCACCCCGAACAGCGCCTGGAAGATACTGTTGCCGGCGGTCTTGGGCACGTGCACGAAGACCACGTCGTTGTTCTCCTCCTGCTCCGAATAGGGGTCGACCAGGTGACGATAGAGGCGATCCTTCACCTCCAGCGGCAGGCGGTCGTTGACGCCCAGGATCAGGGATTTGGCCAGAGGGCTCTTTTTCAGGCGATAGCGGGTCTGTATCAGCAGGCTCATGGCACTCCCGTCGATGAGTGATCGCAGTGAATCGAGGTGCTCCGGCGGCGTCGGGCGACGCGCCGGAGGCTTGGCATAGCGGTGGGGTTTAGCGGTGTCGCGGCGCGCTTCAGTCGCCGATGCCGCGCAGCACGGTGCGCAAATCCTTGGCTTCCCAGTGCGGGAAGTGCTTGCGGATCAGCGCGTTGAACTCGACCTCGAAGGCCTGCCAGTCAACCTCGCCGCTCGCCTCGCGACCCGCCGCCGCGCCGCGGATCAGCCCAGCGCCCACGGTGACGTTGCTCAGCCGGTCGATCACCACGAAGCTGCCGGTCCCCGGGCTGCGCCGATAGTCGTCCAGCGGCACGCTGGCGGTCAGCTCCACTCGGCAGCGCCCGATGGCGTTGAGCGCCAGTTGCTCCGCCGGCATCTGCGCCAGGCTGTTGACGTCGATCTGGTAGTCGATCTCGGCCACCCGTCCGGCCACTTCCTGGGTGCCCAGCTTGAAATCGTAGAGCCGGCCGGGTTCGAGGGCGTTCTCGTGCATCCACACGATGTCCGCTTCCAGCGCGCTGGCCTGGGTCACCTCGGCATCCGCCGCCACCAGCCAGTCACCGCGAGATAGGTCGATCTCGTCTTCCAGGGTCACCGTTACCGCCTGCCCCGGATACGCTTCTTCGAGGTCGCCGTCGAAGGTGACGATGCGTGCTACCCGCGAGCGCTTGCCCGAGGGCAGCGCCTTGATCGCCTGGCCGGGGCGCAGGATGCCGGCTTCGAGCGTACCGCAGTAGCCGCGGAAGTCGAGGTGCGGGCGGTTGACGTACTGCACCGGCAGGCGCAGATCGGAGAGGTTGGCGTCGTGGGCGATCTCGACCGTCTCCAGCAGTTCGAGCAGCGGCGGACCGGCGTACCAATCCATCTGCTCGCTGGGGTTGACGACGTTGTCACCCTCCAGCGCCGAGAGCGGCACGAAGCGGATGTCGCGGGCGTCGAGCTTCTCGGCGAAGGCGCGGTACTCGGCGACGATCTCGTCGAAACGCGCTTCGGCGTAGTCGACCAGGTCCATCTTGTTGACCGCGATCACCAGGTGCTGGATACCCAGCAGGTCGGCGATGAAGCTGTGCCGGCGCGTCTGCGTCTGTACCCCGTGGCGGGCGTCGATCAGGATCACCGCGAGGCTGGCAGTGGAGGCCCCGGTGGCCATGTTGCGGGTGTACTGCTCGTGCCCCGGGGTGTCGGCGATGATGAACTTGCGCTTGTCGGTGGAGAAGAAGCGGTAAGCGACATCGATGGTGATGCCCTGCTCGCGCTCCGACTGCAGGCCGTCGACCAGCAGCGCCAGGTCGACCTTGTCACCGGTGGTGCCGCTGGTCTTGGAGTCGCGGGTGATGGCGGCGAGCTGATCCTCGTAGATCATCTTGGAGTCGTGCAGCAGCCGCCCGATCAGGGTCGACTTGCCGTCATCGACGCTGCCGCAGGTAATGAAGCGCAGCAGGTCTTTGTTCTCGTGCTCGTGGAGATACTGCTCGATATTGTCGGCGATGAGCGAAGACTGATGTGACATTTAAAAGTACCCCTCGCGTTTCTTCTTCTCCATCGACCCCGCCTGATCGCGGTCGATGGCCCGGCCCGAGCGCTCGCTGGTGCGGGTCAGCAGCATCTCCTGGATGATCTCGGGCAGCGTCGCCGCCCGCGACTCCACCGCCCCGGTGAGCGGGTAGCAGCCGAGGGTGCGAAAACGCACCCACTTCTCTTCCGGCACTTCACCCGGTGCCAGCGGCAGGCGCTCGTCGTCGACCATCACCTGCATGCCGTCACGCTCGACCACCGGGCGCGGCGCGGCAAAGTAGAGCGGCACGATGGGGATCGATTCGAGGTAGATGTACTGCCAGATATCCAGCTCGGTCCAGTTGGAGAGCGGGAAGACGCGGATCGACTCGCCCTGGTTGACCTTGCCGTTGTAGAGCCGCCACAGCTCCGGGCGCTGGTTCTTGGGGTCCCAGCGGTGGTGCTTGTCACGGAAGGAGTAGACCCGTTCCTTGGCCCGGGACGCTTCTTCATCGCGCCGCGCGCCGCCAAAGGCGGCATCGAAGCCGTACTTGTCCAGCGCCATCTTCAGCGACTGGGTCTTCATGATGTCGGTGTACTTGGCGCTACCGTGATCGAAGGGGTTGATGCCGGCGACGCGCCCCTCCTCGTTGATGTGTTCGATCAGCTCCATGCCCACGCTTGCCGCCATGCGGTCGCGGAACTCGATCATCTCCTTGAACTTCCAGGTGGTGTTGACGTGCATCAGCGGAAACGGCGTGCCCGGATAGAACGCCTTGCGCGCCAGATGCAGCATCACCGAGGAGTCCTTGCCGATCGAGTAGAGCATCACCGGGTTGCGGAACCCGGCCGCGACCTCGCGGATGATGTGAATCGACTCCGCCTCGAGCTGTTTGAGGTGGGTTTGACGTTCCGGTGTGATTTCCAGCATGAAGGTTTCCGTACGGTTTGATGTCCCTATCCGCGCGTGCCGGCACTCGCGCCATCGCGAGCGGCGGCACGCGCCACGGTCACAGTGCGCGCCGCAGCGCGCTTTCCCAGCGCTCATCCCGTTGCGCGCAGACGATGAAGGCAGGATTGACGTAGCTCTCGCCTTGGGTGCAGCGCAGCGGCGCCAGCGTCTCGGCCTCGAGCACCTCGCCCCCCGCCGCCAGCACCACTGCCTGGGCGGCGGCGGTGTCCCACTCGCAGGTCGGGGCCAGCCGCGGGTAGAGATCGGCGCTGCCCTCTGCCACCAGGCAGAGCTTGAGCGAGCTGCCGAGGCTGGTGCGGCGATGTGCCGGCAGCCCGGCACAGAAGGCTTCGAGCGCCTCGGCGGCGTGGGAGCGGCTGCCCACCACCACCCAGGGCTCGGCCGCCGGATCGGGCAAAGCACGCACGCGGAGCTGCTCGACCACGCCCGCTCCGACCTGCTTGAAGGCGCCCTCTTCGCCGCCCCACCAGGTGGTGGGCCCGGCCGGCAGCGCCGGAGCGTGGACGATGCCGAACACCGGCACGCCCGCCTCGACCAGCGCCACGTTGAGGGTGAACTCACCGTTTTGCTTGAGAAACTCCTTGGTGCCATCGAGCGGGTCGATCAGCCAGTAACGCGGCCAGCCGCTACGGGTCTCGAACGTGGCTTCGGCGGCCTCTTCCGACACCACCGGATCATTCGGAGTGAGCCGTGCGAGCGCCTGCACCAGCGCCTCGTGGGCGGCCAGATCGGCCGCCGTCAGCGGCGAGTCGTCGGCCTTCCAGGTGACCTCGGTCTCGCCGCGATAGATCGCCATGACCCGCTCGCCGGCCGCGTGCACCGCCTGCAGCAGCGCCGCCAGCGGCAGGGTCACGATGTCGGAGGCGCTGGCGGACGAGGTAACGGGCGTTTCCGTCGCCCTGCCTGTCGCGTGTGGGTATCGGCACATACTCGAGGGACTCCCTGCTCACGTATGGATCTTGATCACGTACGGGTGTGGCGGCGCGGCGTGTCAGCGGTCGCCGCACGCCCAGGCAGTGGCAACGGCAGCATGACGATGCCCATGTCGCGCCAGACGAAGAAAGCCGCGACGGCGTTCTGCAATGAGAGCACCAGCGCCAGCGACAACGCCGCCCCCAGCGCACCCAGCAGCGGGATCAGCACCAGAAAGGCGATCAGTCCCAGCGTGGCGCAGATCAGCGAGATGTTGCGCATCAGCCGCTCGCGCCCGGTCATGGTCAGCAGGAAAGCCACCGAGCCGGTCGCGACGTTGACCAGATGGCCGAGGGCGATGATCCGTAACAGCGGCGCCGCGGCGCCGAATTCGGGCCCGAACCAGCCCAGCACCCAGGTCGGGAAAAGCAGACAGAGCAGCGCCAACGGCAGCGCCATCGCCGTGGCCACCCGGGTACTCTGACGCGCCAGCCGCGCCAGCGCGCGGTGATCGCCCTGGTGATAGAGCCGCGAGAAACGCGGCGGGAAGACCGCGTTGATCACCAGCAGGATGAAGCTGATGATCATGCCCACCCGCTCCGCCGACTTGAACAACCCCAGGTCGACGTGACTCAACATCGCCCCGGCGACGAACATCCCCAGCACCTGCTGCAGGAACATCGACAGATTGAGCATGATGAAGCTCTGGGCGGTGGCGAAGAAGGCGCCCTTGTTGGCCAGCGTGGCCGGGTCCGGTGCCCCGCTGAGCGCTGCGGCGTGCTGGCGCAACCAGCGCAGGGTATGCAGCGCGCCCTGGGCGAAGACCAGCCAGGCGGCGGCGCAGAAGGCCCAGCTCGCCAGCACCAGCGAGCGCGTGTCGCCAACGAGCGCCAGCGCAAGAATGGCGATGGCCGCCCACAGCGAGATGGCGCCGTTCTCCTGCAGGCTGGCACGCGCCGGCATGCTGGCCCCCTTGAGGAACCCGGCGAGCACGAACGAGAGCGTGAAGGCCGGCGTGGCCACAGCGATCGCCGGCAGCATCTCGCCCAGGGTCGGTGCGGCGAAGACACCGGCGATCGGCGCACGCAACAGCCAGATCGCCACGGCGAAGAGCACACTCAGCATGAGTGCCCGAAGCAGCGCCCAGCGCAGGTAGCAGCGCACGTTGGGGCTGTCGCTGTCCTGGCTGACATAGCGCATCAGCGAGCCGTTGAGGCCATAGCAGGCGATGATGCCGGCGCCGAAGATTAGGCTCTGCGCCAGCGCGAACAGCCCCACCCCTGGGCCCCATAGAGCCGGCCCAGCACCACCCCGAGCATCACCGTGCCCAGGGCGGCCACACCGCGCGCGGCGAAGGTGCGACAGAGGTTGACCACGAGCTCACCACGCAGGGTGCGGATCGCCGCAAACGTCGGCGTCATGGGTGTGCCCTCGTAAACCTTGGCCGCGCCGGACGAGACTGGCACCGGGCTCCAGCGGCGTCGACGGTAGTGGGTTTCATGGCGGCTCGCGGGATCATTGATAGTTGTAGTGGTAGTAGCCGTAACCGTAGGCGGTTGCCGCCTTGCGCTCGACCGCGTTGAGGATGGCACCGCGCGGCTCGACCCCGGCGGTGCGCAGACGACCGATCGCCAGCTCCAGCTCCTTGACCGGATTACGCTCGAAGCGCACCAGCATCAGCGAGGTGCCGACCTGCTTGCCGATGATCGCAGCGTCGGTGACCGCCAGAATCGGCGGTGAGTCGACGATCACCAGATCGAAGCGCTCACTGGCCGCGGCGAGGAACGCGCTGAAGCGCGGCCCCATCAGCAGCTCCGAGGGGTTGGGCGGCGCGGTACCCCGCGCCACGTAGCTAAGCCCCTCGCACTCGTCCACCCCGCGGATCACCTCATCCAGCGCCAGCCGGCCACCGAGCACGTCGCTCAGCCCCGACTCCGAGGTCGCGCCGAAGACGTTGTGCACCTGCCCCTTGCGCATGTCGGCATCGACCAGCAGCACACGCTGCCCGGCCTGGGCGCAGACCGCCGCCAGGTTGACGCTGACGAAGCTCTTGCCCACGCCGGGGCTGGGACCGGTGATCATCAGGCGGTTATCGCTCGCTTCGAGCATCGCGAAGTGCAGACTGGTACGCAAGCCGCGCAGCGCTTCGACCGACACGTCGGCCGGATTGCGCAGCGACAAAAGCCCCTGCGGGTGGCGCGGATCGCGCCGCGTGCCACGGCGGCCCCGCCGCTCGCGGCGATTGAGCTTGCGCTGCTCGTCCGACGCGGCACCGTCGCGCCCCCCGACGCCCGGTCTCCTCGATCTGCTCCTGGGTCTCGATACCACGATGGAAGAGCGCACGCAGGAACACCCCCGCGACGCCGACGATCAGGCCGACGATCACCGCCACCGCCAGCAGCAGCGGCTTGTTGGGCGCCACCGGGGTCGCCTGGACCTGGGCCGAGTCGAGCACGCGGACATTACCCACGGTGCTGGCCTCGGCGATGCGCGTCTCCTGCACTTTGTTGAGCAGCTGCACGTAGATCTCGTTGTTGACCTCGGCATCGCGCTTGAGACGCAGGATCTCCTGCTGGGTCTTGGGCATCGCCTTGATCTGCTGATCGAGATTCGCTCGCTCACGCTGGAGCTGGGCCTTCTTCTCCAGCAGCGCCTGGTAGGTCGGATGGCTCTTGGTGAAGCGCTGAGCGATCTCGGCCTCGTTCATCTCCAGTTCGTTGAGCTGAGCCTCCAGATTGACCAGACGGTCGAGCACCGACTTGGTCTCCAGCGACAGATCGACGCTGTCCTGGGACTCGCGATAACGATTGAGCTTCTCCTCCGCACGATCGACCTGGGCGCGGATCTTGGGCACCTGACCGTCGAGGAATTCGAGACTCTTGCGCGCCTCCTCGGACTGGCGCTGGACGTTCTGCGAGTAATAGATATCGGCGATGGTGTTGAGGGTCTTCTCGGTCTCCTGCGGATCGGTGCCGGTGAGACTCCAGCTCAGGATACCGGTCTCGCTGCCCGCCTCGGCCACCGCCAGTCGCCCGCGCAGGCCATTGATGGCGGCGAGGCGCGAACCGTGGCGCAGTTCGAAGGTGGCGCCGGCACCGGCGTCGATCGAGGTCACCCGCAGCGCCACGCCGCCATGCGCGAAGTTGCTCAGCTCGCCCAGCTTGCCCTCGCCCAGGTCATTGCCGTCGGCATCGAACAAGCGGTAGCGATAGCTGTCGAGCACCCGCAGCCGGAACGGCTGCCCCTCGTAGGCATCGGACACCGGCATCTCGCTGATCGCGATCGACTCACCGCTGAAAGCGTAGTGCCAGCCGGCGGCGAAGCCAGGCCGCGACACGTTCTGGCGCTCGAGCAGCCCGCCGATCACCGGCAGCGTCACCGGGGCCACGGAGATGTCGAGGTTGAGCAGATCGACCGCACGCCCCAGGACCATGCGCGACTGGATGATCTCGATCTCCGACAGCGTCGGCGGCTCCTGGCCCAGCAGCGTCGAGACCTCCTTGAGCGGATTGCTGCCGGGTGACGAACTCTCGATCTGCACCAGCGCATCGGCGCGATAGATCGGAGTCGCTACGCTGACATAGATCAGCCCCAGCAGGGCAAAGGCGGCAACGCTCGCCAGCACCCACTTCTTGTGATCGACCAGAATCCCGAACAGGCGCCGGATATCGATCTCTTCGTGGCTACGCGGCGCGCGCCGATGGCGTCGAGGCTTGAGTTCCCGACTGAGGGTTCGAGGCGTGAGTCATCGTGGGTCCTTGCATCCTTTCATCGTTCCGGCATCTTGCCGATCCAGCCGTCGGCAGCGCTCACCATCAGGCCATGGACGTGCGCGAAGGCGCTCTCGCTCTTGTGATAGGGATCGGGGATCTCGGGCTCGGCGAGCCAGCGCCCGAACAGCAGGGTCTTGCCCGTGGCCGCCGGATCGCGCTCGGCGATCGCCCGGCGCTGCCCTTCGCTCATGACCAGGACCAGATCGGCGTCCTTGAGCATGTCGGCATCGAGCTGGCGCGCGATATGGCCATCGAGCGTCAGGCCTTCGCGCTCGCCCAGCCGCCGAGCGCGTGGATCGACGCCCTGGCCGACCAGTGCGCCCAGCCCCGCGGACTCGACCTGGCGCCCGGGGAAGCGTTGGCGCAGCAGCGCCGCCGCCACCGGGCTGCGGCAGACGTTGCCGATGCAGACCACCAGAATGCGCTGGAACATCGTTCAGTTACCGTCCCGGAGTTCATCGAAATCGCGCGTGGCACGGGTCACCTGATAGACCGAAGTGATGGTCGGGGTGAGCTGGTTGATCACCCGGTTCCAGCGGCTCAGCGGCGCGGCGGTGACATAGACGATGTCGGTGGGTTGGAGCATGAACTGCGTGCCCAGCACCAGCGCCGTGGCGTTGCGCGCGTCGAGCTGATACACGGTCGCCAGCTTGCCGCTGTCGGCCGGCGCCTGGCGGATCACGAAGATACCCTTGGCGTCGGCTTCGGCCTCGTTCATGCCACCAGCCTGAGAGAGCGCATCGGTCAGTGACAGCCGCGAGTTGCCCATCGGCAGTGACACCGGATCGACCACCTCCCCCATCACGAACACCTTCTGGTTGCCCAGGTCGGGGACGTGCACCACATCGCCGTCGCGCAGGCGGTGGTTGGCGCTGAGGTCGCCGTCCTGGAGCATGGCGTGGACATCGATATGCTCGATCTCGTCGCCACGGGTCAGCACCACGTCATGCCAGTTGGCACTCTCGCGCATGCCGCCCGCCTGATTGATGGCATCGAGCAGCGTCAGCGGCACGTTGGTCACCGGCATGACCCCGGGCTTGTCGACCTCACCGGTGACATAGACCTTCTGGGAATTGAAACCGGCCACCTTGACGTCGACCTGCGGTGAGGCGATGTAAGCCGTCAGCCGCCGCTGCAGCTCGTCGCGCACGGCATCCACGGTGCGCCCGGCCACTTTCATTCGACCCACATAGGGGTAGAAGATGGTGCCATCACTGCCGACGGTGCTGCCGGACTCACTGCTGGGACGCTCGCCACCAGCGGGAATGGTCAGTTCGGGGTGGTCATAGACCGTCACCGAGAGCACATCGCCCACGCCGACGCGATACTGATAGGACGAGGCCGGCGACGCTTTGTCAGCGCCTTGGACGGCGTGGCTGAGCGCCGACGGATCGGGCTTTGCGGCACCCACCGTACCCGCCTGCTGGGTCCGAATCAGCCCCAGCGTGATCGGTTCGACATCGACCAGATCGTCGATGGGTGCAGAATCGGTCTCATAGCCGATGTGGCTGCCGGGGGCGAAGGCGCAACCACTGAGACCGGTAACCAGCAGCAGTGCAGCAAGACCGGCAAGGCCTCTGCCAACGCCGGCCGTTCTCATCAGAGATCTGCCTCGCGCCGGCCAGACTGCGGCCACCCCCACCCTTTGACTCTTGCGTCTCATCCCGCTCGCCTCTGCCATTCCCGCCATCCCTGTCGCTCGACGCCGCTTGCCTGCGGCAGCATTTTCCTTGCCCCTGAATCCCTATCTGGCTGACGCCGCCTGGGCGGCATCAGTGCATTGACTCGATACGTCAAAAGAGAGACAGGCTCGGCAAATTTAAATTTAAACACGCTACCGCCCCGAGGTTGCCATGGCATTCCCCGAAGCCCTTCATGCAATTTTTAATCCGATAAATCGCCCTAATCAGGCGCGATTTAAGCTGGGCTATCCTTCGCGGCAATCCGCTTTCAATCAAGCAATGCCAAAGCCGTGCCAACTTCATAAAAAGACACCTTTCAGAAACATTTTAATTACGCAACCACGGGCAAGACCGCATGGCCTCGGTGAAAAATCATTTTCTTGCGTATTTGATGCCCACCTTCGCGTTAGCCAGCTGTAACGAAATGGCGACAGGTTATCTGTGGCAAACACCCGACAGGGGCGGCATCGGAACCCTCGAGCGTCACCGTGCGTGTCCAGCGACACCGCTGAACGCCGTCGAAAGAGAGACTATTGAAACCAATTTTCAATGACTTGCAGGCCTACAGAGACCACATCAGGCGGCTTGGGCTTTGGTCTTACTTCCCCTCACAGCGCGGCGTGATAATGTCGCACCTCTGCCCGCTAATCGGCCCTTTCTGGTGCACGCCCGCCAGCGACACATGCCCCTGTCGCCAATCGCTGACAACTCGACTTAGGTTTTTACAAAACCCGTTAAAACGTTGCCAAACGACACGCATCACTCCCCCTTGCCGTCGCCGCACCACCGCCTACGGTCACTGTCTCGTAACAATAACTCGCGATTCCCTTCTCAATGCCATGACCGGCGCCCGGCTACAATGAGCGCCATTCTCGCGCCCTCCTATTTGCAAACTTATTGGCGCCGATAATTTGACAACTTCCGATTGCCCCGCCGCATAATATTGGCAAGAATGTCGTCGGTCTTCGGACCACGGGCGAGGCGTCAATCGCACTCGTTTATCTTTCCACTCAACCAGGAGCTATCTATGAAGAAGCGAGCCATCTTGGCAGTCGCCTTCATGGCGGTCTCTTCGCTCGCTGCAGCCCAGGAAGTCGCCACGGGCAGCGCAGCCGGCGTGGGCACCGCCGCCAGCGCGTCGACGGCCTCGGCCGTGGGCGCCAGCACGACCGCCTCTTCGGTGGGCGCGCTGGCCGCCGCTGGTGGCAGCGATGGAAGTGGTGGTACCGGTACCACCGGCACCACTGGTACGACCGGCACACGTTGATGAGCGTATTGGCTCAGCGTTGCCGGGAAGGCCGCCCTCGGGCGGTCTTCTTCATCGGTCTCACGTTGGCGCTGTCGGGCTGCACTATCGGCAGCCAGCGCTCGCCCAGTGACGTCATCGCCAGCCTGCGCGGCCCCGACCTGGCGGCCCAGGCTGCAGCCATGCCCTATGCCTCGCTGGCGCTGGACCTGGACGGCCACGGTGGGCTGGTAGTGCTGGCCAGCCAGCAGGCCATGACCACCTACTGGCAGTTTCGCGATGGCGCGACGCTGGCACTCGAGGATGGCTATCCGGTGGCCAGCGCCGGGCTGCGCGACGAGCTGCTGGGTACGCGCATTCTCGGCGCTGACGAGACACCGCCACCGCCCTATCCGTGGCGTCGTCCGGGCAGCGAAGCGCACTACCGGATCGAGCGTCAGTGGCAGGATACCGAGGGTAATCTGCATCAGGACAGCGCTCGTGTAGCGCTCGATTGCGCGGCACCGGCAGCGGTGGAGTTACCGTTGACACGGCGCCGGCTGGCGCGCTGCCAGGAAATATCGCACTGGGCTGGCGGCGCCATCACCGAGGCGACACTGTGGCGCGATCCCGAGGATCGCCGGCTGTGGGCTTATGCGGGCCAGCCGTGGCCGGACGCACCGACACTGACCTGGCAGATCGCCCGCCCCTGGTGAACGACATGCCGAAGGATCGGCACGCTGCTCCTATCCACCGTCAGGGACATGACCGACACATGCGATCCCCTCTCCCCTTTGCGCTGGGCCTGCTGGCGCTGGGTGCACTCGCGTTGGATGCCGCGGCCGCGCCGCCGGCCGACGAGGCCCCCGTCACCATCGAGATCGAGGGCCGAACGGCTACGGCAACGACACTGCTGGAGGCCTGGTCGGCGCTATCGCGCCAAGATCGGGTGAACTGGCCATTCGCCTATGTGGGTGCCGAGCGCACCGATGTTTCGACGCGCCAGACGCAGCGGCGCCTGCGCGCCGAACTCGATGCGCTCGCCATGCAGGCCCGGCTGCAGCGCCAGACGGGACTGGCCAGCGGACTCGACGCGTGGTCGCAGGCGCTGGCTACCACGGCACCCGGGCGCATTCCGGGGGCGGGTCGACCCCACCTGGTTGATGGCACATCCACGCCACATGCCGGCACTGGCCGATCTCGATCGCCTTGGCTGGTGCGAGACACCGAGTTGGGTCGAGGCGTGGACGCCCCGGGGGGTAACGCGGCTCGACTGGCGCCCCGGCATGACCACAGAGACGCTGCTGGAGGCGCTGCCCGAGTCCGCCCGCGCCCAGAGCGAGCACCTAGCGCTGATCGACCCGCGCGGCGGCATACGGCGTCTCGGCATGGCAGCGTGGAACCATGAATCGGCCACGCTGGTACCGGGTAGCCGGGTGGTGCTGCAACTTCCCCTGGACGAGGTGAGCGCCCGCTGGGTCGACGCCAGCCTGCCTGACTTTCTGGCCACGCGCCTGCCCGGTGATATCTGCCGTACCTTCACCCCGGACGCCGCTTCACGCCTGACCACCGCCACCGACTGACGACGCCCCGAGCATGATGCTTCCGATCTCCCGCCGTTCCCGCACGCTGCGCCGTGCGACTCCCGCCATGGGGCTTTCGCTGCCTCTGCTGCTTGGCGCCGCGCCCCACGCCATCGCCGAGCTCGGCGCCGCACAGAGCGATTTCGGGGGTGTCGGCCTGATGCAGACACCCAGTGCGCGCATGGCACCGCTGGGCGAGATCTCGCTGCACTACAACCACGTCTCGCCCTATTCACGCTATCAGGTCAGCGTGCAGCCGATGGATTGGCTCGAGGCAGGCTTTCGCTACACCTCGATCGGCAACCGCGACTACCGCGCCTCCGGCGACGCCGAGCGGGATTACCTCGACAAGGGCATCGACTTCAAGCTCAGGCTGCATCAAGAAGATCGCTACATGCCGGCGCTGGCGCTCGGCTTTCGCGACTTCGGCGGCACCGGGCTGTTCGGCAGCGAATACCTGGTGGCGAGCAAGCGCTGGAACGACTTCGACTTCACCTTGGGCCTGGGCTGGGGCTATCTGGGCGCCGGTGGCGGGCTCGGCAACCCACTCTCGGCGCTCTCCGGACGCTTCGATTCACGCCGCAGCGAGAACCCGGAAGAGGCCGGCGACTTCGAGTTCGGCGATCTGTTCAGCGGCGATATCGGCGTCTTCGGCGGGGTCGAATACCAGACCCCGTGGGAGCCGCTGACGCTGCAGCTCGAGTACGACGGCAACGACTATCGCTCGGAGCCCCTCGACAACCCCCAGCGTCAGCGCTCGCCGCTCAATCTGGGCGCGCGCTGGCGCCTCGGCGAGCACCTCTCGCTGGCGGCGGGCTGGGAACGCGGCGACACCGCCATGCTCGGCCTCACCCTGAGTGCCAATCTGGCCGGGGCGAGCCAGGCCAAGACCGGCGACCCCCACCCGGTCACGGTGGCCGAGCCGCCGTCGCGCACCACCGACGACTGGCAGGCAGTCAGCCGCGACCTTCAGGCCAATGCCGGGATGCGCGTGCACCGCATCACCCGGCGCGATGACGAGCTGGTGGTCGAGGCGGAAGCCACCCGCTACCGTTCGCTGCTGGTCAGCGAGGGGCGCGCCAACCGCATCCTCAACAACCGCACCGCCGACGACATCGACACCTACCGCTACCGCTGGCAGAGCGCTGGCATGGGCCTGCGCGACGACGTTCACGACCGCCACGCCTTTCGTCGCGCCGCCGCCTCGGCCGCCTATGATCAACAGTATCACTACGGACTCTACGCCTCCGCCCTGACCCGGCCCGACGACGGCGCACCGGACGGGGAGCAGCTCTACACCGACGATCTCGCAGGCTTCGACTGGCAGCTGGCACCGGGTCTCAACCAGAACATCGGGGGCCCGGACGGCTTCCTCTACCAGCTCTACGCCAAGCTCGATGCCAACTACCGCACCGACGCCAACGGCTGGTTCAGTGGCCAGCTGGCGCTCAATCTGTTCGACAACCTGGACCGCTACGACTACATCGCCGACTCCAAGCTGCCGCGGGTGCGCACGCACATCGGCGACTATCTCGACCAGACCAGCCTCGGCATCTACAACCTGCAGTACACGCGTACCGCGCGCCTGGGCGAAAACTGGTACGGCATGGCCTACGCCGGCCTGCTGGAGATGATGTACGCCGGCGGCGGCGGTGAGGTGCTCTATCGCCCCTTCGACAGCCCGGTCGCCTTCGGCGTCGATCTCAACTGGGTCAAGCAGCGCGACTTCGATCAGCGCTTCGGCCTGCGTGACTATTCGACCTGGACCGGGCACGCCACCGCCTATATCGAGACCGGGGTCGAGGACGTGCTCGCACAGGTCAGCGTGGGGCGCTATCTGGCCGGCGACCTGGGGGTCACCTTCGATCTCTCGCGCCAGTTCGACTCCGGGGTACGCGTGGGTGCGTGGTCGACCTTCACCGATGCCGGCGACGACTACGGCGAGGGTAGCTTCGACAAGGGCTTCTACGTCTCGATTCCGTTCGACGCCTTCTTCGATACCTCGAGCCGCAACGCCACCACTATCGCCTGGCAGCCGCTGACCCGCGACGGCGGGGCGCGCCTGGCGCGGCGCTACACCCTCTACGGGCTGACCCAGGATCGCGAGATGGGGCACTACTGGCAGGATTACGATCGGGTGTGGGATGAGCCCTGAAGACGATGTGTTTCACCAGGTGCTGTCTGAAAAGTCGACGAGCGAAGGCAAGGCCGGGGCGCGCAGCTAAGGCAAAAATCGGCGAAAACGGACCGGGCTGGCGCTCCAGTTTACGGGGTGTAAATGAGCATTTTGACGGGGGCACCGAGCTCGGGCTGGCGCTCCAGCCGATTTTTAACGCCGTATGGACGAGCGCAGGCATTTTTCAGACAAAGCGTAGGGTGCCGAATCCGGCGAGTTCGCGTGCTTCCAGGCGCTACACTGGGGTCACCTGCGGCTCGCCGGACTCGTATCCATGCACGACGCCTCCAAACTCAGCGCGACCGATGTCAGCGCGCCTCTGCCCGACACCCCCCGGCTCGACGCCTCCAGCCCCCAGGCGAGCGAACTCGAAGCGCCGTTCTCGCTCACCCCCGAGCAGTGCCGGCTGGCGCGCCTGGCCCGGGACGCGCGCTTCGACGGCCGCTTCTTCATCGGCGTCGTCACCACCGGTATCTACTGCCGCCCGATCTGCCCGGTAATGCCCCCGCACGAAGAGAACGTGCGCTACTTCGGCTCGGCGATCGCCGCCGCCGCCGCGGGCTTCCGGCCCTGCCTGCGCTGCCGCCCGGACAGCGCCCCCCGCTCACCCGCCTGGCGCGGCACCCACACCACACTGAGCCGGGCACTGGCGCTGATCGATGCCGGTAGTCTGCAGCGCGGCAGCGTGGCCGCACTGTGTCAGCGTCTGGGCATCGGTGAACGCTATCTACGCCAGCTGTTCCAGCGTCATCTGGGGGTATCGCCCAAGACCTACGCGCTCTATCGCCAGTGCCTGCTCGCCAAGCAGTTGCTCCACGACACCGCATTGCCGATCACCGATATCGCCTATGCCAGCGGCTTTGGCAGCCTGCGCCGCTTCAATGACGCTTTTCGACGCCAGCTACATCTCAGCCCCAGCGCGGTGCGCCGCCGGCGTGGCGATTCACAGGCGCCACTGACACTCACGCTCACCTATCGCCCACCCTACGACTGGGCGCGTCTACGCCACTTCCACGCTCTGCACCAGTTGGCGGGGCTGGAGTGGATCGATGACGAGCACTTCGGACGCACCTTCCGCCTGGGTGAGGTCACCGGATATTTCACCGCACGTCACCTGCCCGACCGCCACGCCTTTGCCGTCAGTCTGGCGCTGAGCGATCTTGCCGCGCTCGACGAAGTGATTCGCTGCCTGCGCCGGATGCTCGATCTGGATGCCGATACCCAGACGATCGAAGGCCATCTCGCCGCGGCACTGCCGGGGCTCGCGCTGAGTCCCGGGCTGCGCCTGCCCGGCGTCTGGGACCTGTTCGAGGCAGGCGTGCGCGCGGTGCTCGGCCAGCAGATCTCGGTTGCCGCCGCCACCCGCCTGCTGCAGCAGTTGATCGACCAGTTGGGCGAGCAGGATGACGCCGGGCGCCGCCGTTTCCCCACGCCAGCAGCGATCGCCGCCAGCGATCTGGCCTTCCTCAAGCTGCCGGGGGCACGGCGCGAGACGCTGAAGCGATTCGCCACCGCCTATCGTGATGGCGAGCTCGGCGACGACCCTGCGAGCTGGCAGCGGCTCAAGGGTATCGGGCCCTGGACCGCCAAGGTCGCAGCCTTCCGCGGCCTCAGCGATCCCGATGTCTGGCTCGATGGCGATGTCGGTCTGCGCCGTGCGCTGGCGCGTCAACCGCAGCCGCTCGACCCCGCCCGCGCCGCACCCTGGCGCAGCTACCTCACCCTACAACTGTGGAATACCGTGATATGAACGCATCGCTGTCTTTCGTCGCTCCCTGCCCGCTCCCCCATCACGCCGAGGCGTGCCAGCGCTACACCCCGCCCGCCGGCGTGCCGCTGGGCGAGATCGAGATCCGCGCCAGCGCGGCCGGTCTGACCTGGGTCGGCTTCGTCACCGACGCCTGCGGCGACGCCCGGCCGAGTGCCCTCACCCGGCGCTGTGCACAGCAGCTCGACGCTTATTTCGCCGGCGAGCTCACCCATTTCGAGCTACCACTGGCGCCCGCCGGCACCGAGTTCCAGCGCCGTGTATGGCAGGCGCTGACCACGATCGCCTTCGGCGAGACCCGTTCCTACGCCGAACAGGCCCAGGCCATCGGCCACCCCAGCGCCACCCGCGCGGTGGGTGCCGCCAATGGTCGCAATCCTTTGGCGATCGTGGTGCCGTGCCATCGGGTGATCGGCGCCAACGGCCACCTCACCGGGTACGCTGGCGGGCTCGAACGCAAGCGCTGGCTGTTGGGACATGAGGGGCACGCCATGGCGAACTAGAGACGAGATAACCACGCACGTCGGGCCTCGAAAACGAGAATTGCAATCAGCAAAATTTCTGGCAGATAGTCCCTGCTGGCCTGGCTGAGATCGAACCGAGCAATCCATTTGTCAACAAGTGTAAACAATCGAGAACGCTAGTCGACTAACGATGGCAACGGGCCTTACCTTCCTTCTTACTACCCACGAAGGGGATCCATGCCATGTTAGAAAAACTACACCAAATCCGAGTGAAATATACGCTGGCTTTCTTGATGGTTCCCATCGCACTGATCATCCTCGGTGCCGCGGATTATCGTCTCATCGAAGCGCTGAAATCGCGTCTCATGGAGTTCAGCGACACCTTCAACGAGGGAACGAATACGGTGCTCAATGCCGATAGAGACATCTATCAGGCCAGGGCGGCGGAGCTCGCCTATCTCTTGACTCCCGCCGACTCGCCCGCCGCGGCAGAACTGGAAGCGTCGTATCGCGAGAACGCCCAGCAGGTCCAGGACAGAATGCTCGCCTTCCAGAAGCTGATGCAAGACTACCCGGACATCGTCCAGTTGACACAGGATTTCAGTACGCGCTACCAGACCTGGAGAGCGGCATCCGAAGAGTCATTCAACCTGCAAAGGCGCAATGACACTGCCGCTGCGATACGTCAGGCAGACGGTGCCTCCATCGCTGCGCTCAACGACATGCGAGAGATCTTAGACGTGGCTGAGAACGCCACACTCAAGAAGGTTCATGCGGTCGAGGAGGAGGTTCTGAAGTGGGCCGACACGCAAGGCATCTTCGTGATGATATTCAGCCTTGCGATTTTGACTGGTGCCGTTTCCCTGGCGTTCGCGGGACCGGTACTGATGTCCAAGGCATTGCGCAAGATTACCGCACGGGTTCGCGAGATTTCGGAAGGTGATGGCGATCTCACCGCGCGTATCGCTAGTGACAGAAAGGATGAAATCGGCGATCTCGCCAACCGCGTCGACGATTTCATCGCGCGTATCGATGGTGTTCTTCAAGATGTCAGAAGCAGTACCGAGTCAGTCAATGTCGCCGCGAATGAGATCGCCAATGGCAGCACGAACCTGGCCGCAAAGACCGAGCAGGCGGCGTCCAACCTGCAGCAGACGTCGGCGTCTATGGAGCAGATATCGGCCACGGTCAAAAATACGGCAGACTCTTCGCAGCAGGCCATCGTCCTGACACAAGAGACCCTGGAAGATGCCGAAGTCGGCCAACGAACCATGCAGGCGGTCATCGCCACCATGAACGATATCCGCCAGTCTTCGGTTCAGATCAGCGATATCGTCAGCCTGATCGACAGCATCGCCTTCCAGACCAATATCCTGGCACTGAATGCCTCGGTGGAGGCGGCCCGCGCCGGCGAACACGGCCGCGGTTTTGCGGTGGTCGCCCAGGAAGTCAGAACGCTGGCCAGCCGTTCCAGCGCCGCTTCCACCCAGATTCGAGAGCTGATCGACACCTCGGTATCGCATACCCAGAGCGGTGCGGAGCTGGTGGATGAAGCGGGTGAGGCGATGAAGAAAATCATGGCCAGCGCCAGACGCGTCAACGACGTCATCGCCGAGATCAGTGCCGGCACCAAAGAGCAGAGCGTGGGTATCAGTCAGGTCAATACGGCAGTCTCCGACCTCGACAGCATGACCCAGCACAATGCCTCGATGGTAGAGCAGTCGCGTGCAGCGGCTTCCGAGATGCGCGATCAGGTCGCACTACTGAACGATCTGCTGGCAAGTTTCAAGCTGAGCACCACGGCAGATGAAGCCGCCCTGCCCGCGCCTCGGCGAGCTGCTGCGGCGCCAGCCGCGCCGCAACGCCCCCCACGCCCATCGGCGAAAAACTCCGTGAGCCCTGAACAAGAGTGGACCTCCTTCTGATATCGCAACCGGCAGGCCTCGCCCCGAGCGCGATGCCTGCCACCGCTTTTTCTGGGAGCTTCCATGAGCAGACTCGCCCTGGTCGTCGATGACGACGCCGATATTCGCTCTCTGTGTGAGCATCTGCTGATCCAGCGGGGCTACTGCGTGGACACCGCCACGGGCTTGGAGGAGCTGGCGAGATCCCCTCACAGACTGCAGGTAGATCTGATACTGCTGGATTTCTCTCTAGGCGAGTTTACCGGGCTCGATATTCTGGAGTACCTCTCCGATCTGAAGATCGGCGCCAGCATTCTCGTCATCAGTGGCTGCCACCATGACATCGCCAATCGCATCATTCACTACGGTGAGCAGCGCGGCCTCGACATGCTCGGTTTTCTGCACAAGTCGAAGCTCATCGTGGAGCTGGAGCGCTGGCTGATACCGGCCACCCGCAAACCCAATGCCCCCACCGGGGAGGAGCTGGCGCGAGGGCTGGCCGAAGAGGAACTTTTCCTGGTCTACCAGCCGAAGTTCGATCTCGAGCGCAACCGCGTGGTCGGCGTCGAAGCGCTGCTGCGCTGGCAGGAACCGAGCCGTGGCGTGATCTCGCCCGACATCATCATTCCTCTGGCAGAACGTCATGAGATGATGGTCGAACTGACCTGGCAGGTGCTGGCTCTCGCCTGCCGCCAGCTGCGACGCTGGCGGCGGCTGGCTGGGCTGGAACCTCAGCCTCGCGGTCAATGTGCCCGCGGCATGGATTCGATCCGTCGACCTGTTCGAGGCTTTCGATCGCTTGATCGCGCGCTACGACATCGCTACCGGCAACCTCATTCTGGAAGTCACCGAGTCCACCACGCTGGGGTGTCTGGGCTATGCCAAGCATATTCTCAGCGGACTGCGCCAGCGCGGCTGTCGCTTGTCACTCGACGACTTCGGCACCGGCTACTCGTCGCTGATGCAACTCCATCGGATCACGTTCGATGAGCTGAAAGTCGACCGTAGCTTCATCTCACGTCTCGAGCAGGACAAGCGTGCCGAAGCGATCGCGCTCTCCATTCTCGATCTGGGACATCGGCTCGGTATGACCGTGGTGGCGGAAGGTATCGAAACCCCCGGGCAGCACGCACTGCTCAAAGCCGCCGGCTATGATCTGGGACAGGGATTCTGGCTGGCACGCCCGTTCGCCGAGGAAGACTTGATCCACTGGTGCCATCATCTGATCACGCCGTTCACGCCTGCGCGGCCGAGGCCTTGAGCGCCGGGAGCGAGATAGCCAGATGGGAGAGCACGGCAGCCCGCGCCGGCGCTCCGCTGTCGATCAGCGCCGTGACCGCACCGGGCAGCCCCTCGCTGGCGCGCTGCTTGGCCAGGCCTTCACAGCCCGCCGCCAAGATGGCGAGTCGTTGACACCCCAACGCCGCCGCCGCCCCCTTCAAGGCATGCGCTTCGCGCTGCAGGGTCGCGATATCCTGGGTCTCGAGCGCATGGCGCAGGGCATCGAATCGGCTCGGCAAGCGCTGGAAGAACTGCCGATAGAGCGACTCGATCGCCGTCTGCGGTAGCGATGCGCAAAGCTCCTGCAGGGTCGACTCACAGATATCACCGGGGTACGCATCGACCGATGGCGTCGCCGCCTGCGTCGCGATGCCGAGGGAGGCCATCGGTTTCTCGCCAGACCCGCCGGCATCGCGGTTCGGTAGATACTTGGCGAGCTCCCGCTGCAGGCTCGCCCGGGTAAAGGGTTTGGTGATCACGCCCTGCATGCCACTGTCGAAACAGCGCTGATGGTCCTCGGGCATGACGTTGGCGGTCATCGCCACGATCGGTAGACGCTGGCCCTGCTCGCCGGCACGCCAACGTCGCGTGGTCTCCACACCGTCCAGCACCGGCATCTGCATATCCATCAATACCAGATCGAACGAGTCGTGCCGGGTGGCCAACACTGACAGTGCCGTGCTGCCGTTGTCAGCCAGCGTCACCCGTAGGCCCAGTGATTCCATCAGGCCCTTGGCCACCTGCTGATTGATCGGATTGTCCTCCACCAGAAGGACATGGCAGGAGTGCAGTGCCATCGAGACCCACTCAGTCGATCTCGGTGCGACTGCCTCGGCGGCGTCGGCCGAGGACTCGATCAACGGCAGGCGAAACCAGAAGCGGCTGCCCTCATACTCCCGGCTCTCGAAGCCGATCTCTCCCTGCATCGCCTTGATCAGGCGCTTGCATATCGCCAGTCCCAGGCCGGTGCCTTCATGCCGCCGGGTGATCGAGCTGTCCACCTGCGAGAACGGTGCGAACAGGCGGTCTCGCTTCTCGGCCGGAATACCGCAGCCGGTGTCATTCACCTCGAACCGCAGCCAGCTTTCGCCCTCTTGATACACGCTCAACGTCACCTGACCCGATGGCGTGAATTTGAACGCGTTGTCGAGCAGGTTCACCACCACTTGCCGCAGACGCGTCACGTCGCCCATTACCCACCTGGGCAGCTCGGAAGCGAGTGTCGCCGAGAACGCCACGCCAGTATCACCGTAACGATAGGCGTCGCGGACCTGAGCGATGAACGCCTCGAGATCGAAGGCGCTGAGGTCCAGAACCAACGTGCCGGCTTCCAGCTTCGAATAGTCGAGGATATCGTTGATGATGACCTGCAAGCCGGCGGCGCTCTGTTTCAAGGCGGCTAGATACCGCTCTCCCTGGAGCGAGCCTATGTCGGCATCCAGCAAATCCGCCATGCCGACAATGCCATTGAGCGGCGTGCGTATTTCATGGCTCATCATGGCCATGAATTCCGACTTGGCGACACTGGCGGACTCCGCGCGTTCGCGCGCGTCGTTCAACGCCTCCCGTTGCCTCTCGAGTTCACACAATTGACGTTTCCACGCTTTCGCCTCACGACACAGCGCCCGTACCAGGAAGGCCGCAGAGAGTAGCGTCATGACCAGTTGGCCCATCACGAAGAGATGAAGCTGCGACAGTCGATGGTGCTCGAAACGGTGCAGCGACTCGGCCCGAGCATGGGTACGCATCGCCAGTCCCTGCGAAGCCGCCAGGATGGGCGCGATCCCACGACGGAGTTCGGGTATCGCCGCAAGACGACGGGCGAATGGTTGCGACGCGAGCGACCCCAGCTCCAGCTTCAGCCGCGCCACGGCCTGGCCGAGCACTGCCTCCGTTCGGCCGGCGCCACCGGTAGATGCCGATGCGCGCGCCTCGATCGGCGCATACTGCGATAGATCGGCGACCTGTTGCGACAGGCCCTCGACGTCTCGCCGCAGGCTATCCCAGTCGGTCTCGGACGACAGCGTCTCGATCTGCAGCGCAATCCTGTAGCTGTCTCGACTCAACCGATGGGCCGCCCAAACCAGGTCATCCGACGACAGCTCACCGACGGCGTGCTGGCGCATCCAGGTGATGCCTGCCGTGGTGACCGTGCTGATGAGAAACAGTAGCGTGACCACGATCACCGCGGAGAACCGGCGGGTCAGCGGTAGCACGTCTTTCAAGCGAGACATCACCGAGCTGTGTGACACGAGGAGCCATCTCCGGCACGCAATCAATCGAGTCCATGCCCGTGGCGGCACATGTCAGCCAAAATTCGGGGAGAGGCGACGACCGAATAGCGATATCGTCCTGGCACCCCCACACTTTTATCGGCATCTTGCCGATAAAGGTTTAAACGTGAGCGTAATGCACTCTCGCACTCTCCAGTTCGACTGGGAACTTGTATGTCGCTAAGGCAGACTGGATCGAGAACGATAATGATCATTCAAGGGCAGGTTGTCGCATGAGTTCATCGATAGACATCGGCGTGCTGGAAGACGATCCCGATCAGCAGGCATTCATCACCATCTGCCTGGAAGGCGCCGGCCATCGCGTGCACACCTATGCCCGCGCCAGCGAATTCCAGCGCGCGTTGAAGAGCCAGCGGTTCGATCTCATCATTCTCGACTGGTATCTCCCCGATGCCAGCGGTATGGACGTGCTGAGTCACCTGCGTACCCACGATGGTTGGCAGGGGCCGATCCTGTTCATCACCGCCAACGACGAAGAGGCGTCGGTGGTCAAGGCGCTGGAGCTGGGTGCCGACGACTTCCTGGGCAAGCCGCTGCGGCCGTTGGAGCTGGTGGCCAGGGTCAACGCCCTGACACGCCGCCGGGATCAGCACAGAGAGCGCGAGCGTAGCCGCTTTGGCCCTACGCGCTGGATGCGGATCAGCGTCAGGTGCTGCTCTCCGATAGCCCGGTGACCTTGACCGAACGGGAATATCGCTTGATCAGCCTGTTTTTCGCCCACAGCGGAGAGCTGCTGTCGAGGGCGCATCTGCTCGAGGTGGTGTGGGGGCAGAACGGCAGCCTCTCCACGCGCACGTTGGACACTCACGTGAGTCGCCTGCGACGCAAACTCGAGCTGGATGGCCGCCACGGCGTGCGCCTGCAGAGTATCTATCAGCACGGCTATCGCCTGGAGGGCCAGATGGTGACGCACTGAAAGCCAAGTGCCTGCGACATAGTTACACACCCCGGGCCCGATGATTGGCGCCACCGCCCGGAAGCGCTAGAGTCGCGGGTCGACGACGCGACGGACTCCGGCCATGACCCGCCTGTGGCACCACTGCTACCGACCGCTGACCTGGCTGGCGCTGTTCGCCATGCTGATGGCATTCGTCGGTCCGCTGGTGAGCCAGTCCCAGCGCCTGATGGAGATGCCCGCGCACGGCGGCATGCTGCTGCACACACTGCAGACGCAGGATCATCACGCTGCCGCGCCATCCGCCACCATGATCGGCGACCACGGCATGCGCGCCGTCACGCGCTTCAGTGCCAGCGACCACTGGCATCTGGCGGCCTGCGGTTACTGCGAGCTGTTTTTGCATGCCCCGGGGATCGCCACCCCCGCGGTGATACCCCCGCCCATCGTGTCACCCGCCGCCCCCAGCGTGGCAGCGCCCACGCCGCTAGCGGCACCGCCCGATCCGCACCAGCGCTTTTCGCCCCGCGCGCCACCCGGCGCCTTCGTCTTGAGCTGACCTTTCAGCACCCGCCGCCTCACCGCGCCGGGCTCTGTCGGCACGCCAATGCAGCGCTGCCGACGTCGCCAATTCGGAGATCACCATGTCTACCCCCACGGCAGCGGCCGAGCGCCGCCGCACCCGTCAACTGCTGCTCGCGATGATCACGCGGCTGCACTTCTATGTCGGCCTCCTCGTAGGGCCTTTTCTGCTGATCGCGGCCCTATCGGGGATCGCTTACGCCCTGACCCCGCAGCTCGAGCAGTGGGTCTACCACGACGCCTTGACCACCCAGAGCCAGGGCGAGGCGCAACCGCTGGCACGCCAGATCGCCGCCGCCCAGGCCGCGGCGGGCATCAGCCAAGCTCCCGCCGCGGTGCGCCCAGCGCCCGCCATGGGCCAGACCACCCGGGTGATGTTCGATGATCCCAGCGTGGGTGAATTCCGCCACCGCGCGCTGTTCATCGACCCGGTGACGCTGGCCGTGCGCGGCGACCTGCCGGTCTACGGCACCAGCGGCGTGCTGCCGCTGCGCACCACCATCGATCAGTTCCATCGCAGCCTGCTGCTGGGCGAGCCGGGGCGCGTCTACAGCGAACTCGCCGCCTCCTGGCTATGGCTGCTGGCGCTGGGCGGTGTGGTGCTGTGGTGGCAACGCCGCGGCGCCCGCCGCGCGCCGGCGGCCAGCCCGCAGCGTCGGCGCCAACGCCACGCCACGCTAGGCATCGTCGCCGCGCTGGGACTGGTGTTCTTCTCTGCTACCGGCCTGACCTGGTCGAAGTGGGCCGGCGGCAATATCGCCGAACTGCGCCATGCCTGGGGCTGGGGAACGCCGAGTGTCTCCACGGCGCTCGAGGGGCAGAGTGCAGCGGCCGCCGATCCCCACGCCGAGCACCATCACGCTGCGGGGGGTATGAGCATGACCGCCTCCGGGGTCACCGGCGCCGATTTCGATAGCGCACTGGCGGCGGCCCGCCATGCCGGCCTGCTGGCTGGCAAGATCGAGCTGCTACCGCCGGCGGCGCCGGACCGCGCCTGGAAGGTGCGCGAGATCGGCCGCGAGTGGCCCACCGAGGTCGATCAGGTGGCGCTGGATCCGCACAGCTTCGCGGTACTCGACCGCACCGATTTCTCCACCTTCCCGCTGGCGGCCAAGCTCACCCGCTGGGGCATCGACCTGCACATGGGCGTACTCTTCGGGCTACCCAATCAGCTGGCGCTGGTGGCAGTGGCCGGCAGCCTGGCAACCCTGATCTTCTGGGGCTACCGGATGTGGTGGCAGCGGCGTCCGGCGAGCGGCACGCGCGCCGCGCCGCAGACCCTGAGCACACTGTTCGCACAGCTCAGTTGGGGGCCACGCCTGGGCGTACTGCTGGTGGCGCTGGCACTGGGCCTGGCGCTGCCGGTGATGGGGGCGAGCCTTGTACTGTTCGTGGCGATCGACTGGCTGCGCTGGCGGGTGTCGAACGCCATGCGCCTTGCGCGTACCGCGTGAGCGCACCGTCCGGCGCTGCGCTAGCATCGTTCGGCTCTGGTATGGCCAGAGCCGAGTGCTATGGTAGGGCATCGTCCCCAGCCACGGCTTGTTCTCGATGACCCGCACCATCACCCCCGCCCCCAGCTCCAGCTGCGCTTGGTGGCCGAGCGCGATATCGTGCTCGGCCCGGGCAAGATCGCGCTGCTCGAGGCGATCGAGCACTACGGCTCGATCGCCGCCGCCTGCCGCGAGATGCGTCTGAGCTACAAGAAAGCGTGGCAGCTGCTGGAGACCATGAGCCGTCACTTCGACGCCGCGCTGGTCGACACCAGTTCCGGTGGCAGCCAGCGCGGCGGCGCGACCCTGACCCCTTGGCCCGAGACATCATCGCCCACTATCGCGCGCTGCTGCTGCGCCTCGACGCCGCGCCGGAGAGCGCGGCCCTGCGTGGGCTGCTGCGCTCGCCGCACACCCCGTCATCCGAGTCCTGAGCGGACAGCGGTTGCCGACGCGACACTCGCCGCCAGCGAGTGGGGTCGACGCTCTCGCTCGGCTGGTCTATAGTCGTTCCCGTTATTTCCAAACAGACATAGCGAGAACGCCATGCCCGCGCCGCGCACCGCCGCCACCCTCGGCGCCGTGCTGTTCACACTCCTCCCGCTCAGCGCCAGCGCCGCCGAGCGTATTCAGGTGTTCGCCGCGGCCTCGCTCACCGATGCCATGAACAGCGCCATCGCCCGCTACGAGCAGTCGCACGATGTCGAGGTGGTGCCGGTCTACGCCTCCTCCTCGACCCTGGCACGTCAGATCGCAACGGCGCACCGGCGGATCTCTACCTATCGGCCAACGAGCAGTGGATGGACTGGCTCGCCGATCAGGGCGCCACGGTCGACCAGCGTATCGACCTGCTCGCCAACCGGCTGGTGCTGATCGCCCCTCGCGGCAGCGATATCGCGCCCTTCACCCCCGGCGATGGTACGTCCATCGCCACTCGGCTGGGCGCCGGCGAGCGGCTCTCGGTGGGCAATACCGACCACGTGCCGGCGGGCATCTATGCCAAGCAGGCGCTCGAGTCCCTGGGTGAGTGGCCGGCGCTTCAGGCACGCCTGGCCAGTGGCGACAACGTGCGCGCGGCGATGGCCCTGGTCGAGCGTGGCGAAGCGCCGCTGGGAATCGTCTATCAGACGGATGCCGAGGCCAGCGACGGCGTGCGTCAGATCGGCGTCTTTCCCGACGCCAGCCACACGCCGATCACCTACCCCATGGCAGTGGTCACGCCCTCGCCCAGCGCCGCCACCGAGACGCTGCGCCAGTGGCTGGCCGGTGACGCGGCACGTCGAATATTCATCCGCTACGGCTTCACGCCGCTCACCGGCGACTGAACCGAGTGCTCTCGGACGCCGAATGGCAGGCACTGGCGCTGAGCCTCAAGATCGCCGGCAGCGCAGTAGGCTGGACACTGATCCCCGGGATTGCGCTGGCCTGGCTGCTGGCGCGGCATGACTTCCGCGGCAAGTCACTGCTGGATGGCGTCATCCACCTGCCGCTGGTGCTGCCGCCGGTGGTGGTGGGCTATCTGCTGCTGCTGGCGTTGGGGCGCCAGGGCTGGCTCGGACACTGGCTGCAGACGACGCTGGGTATCACTCTGCCGTTCACCTGGCAGGGCGCCGCCGTGGCCGGCGGGGTCATGGCCTTTCCGCTGCTGGTGCGCGCGGTGAGGCTGTCGCTGGAAGCGGTCGACCCCAAGCTCGAGGCCGCCGCGGCGACCCTCGGTGCCGGGCGCTGGCGAGTGCTCTTCACCATCACCCTGCCGCTCGCCTTGCCCGGTCTGCTCACCGGCAGCGTGCTGGCCTTCGCTCGCGCGCTGTCGGAGTTCGGCGCCACCATCACCTTCGCCTCGAACATCCCCGGTGAAACCCGCACCCTGCCGCTGGCGCTCTACACGCTGATCCAGTCCCCAGGCAAGGAGGCCGCCGCCGCGCGTCTGTGCGCGCTCTCCATCGCTATCGCGATGCTTTCGCTGATCGCTTCCGAGTGGCTCGCTCGCCGCGCCCGGCGGCGCCTGCAGGAGCGCGACCGATGACCCCCCGCAACGCCCTCTCGCTCGACCTGCGCAAGCGCCTCGGCGACTTCACCCTGGAGATGGCACTGGAGGTGGCGGCGAGCGGGGTAACCGCGCTGTTCGGGGAATCCGGCAGCGGCAAGACCAGCCTGCTGCGTTTGATCGCCGGCCTCGACCGCCCGGATGCAGGTCATGTGCGCCTGGATCAGCAGTGGCTGACCCACTGCCAGCGGGGTATTGCGGTACCGGTGCATCGCCGCCGACTGGGCGTGGTATTCCAGGAGCCGCGTCTGTTTCCCCACTATCGGGTACGCGGCAACCTCACCTACGGCATGCCGCGGACCGCCCGTGCGCGCTTCGACGACCTGGTCGCACTGCTGGGTATCGAGCCGCTGCTCGAACGACTGCCCGGTACGCTCTCCGGCGGTGAAGCCCGGCGCGTCGCCATCGGTCGTGCGCTGCTCTCCCAGCCCCGCCTGCTGCTACTGGACGAACCGCTGACCGGCCTCGATGGCGAGCGCAAGCAGGAGCTGCTGCGCTACCTCGTGCGGCTGACCCGGGAGATCGACATTCCCGTGCTCTATGTCAGCCACGACACCCAGGAGATCACCGCCATCGCCGACCACCTGGCGCTGATCGACAGCGGGCGCCTGGTCGCAAATGGCCCGCTCGACGCGCTGCTGCAGCGCCTCGACCTCGGCGGTCGACTGGGCGGCTTCGACGCGGCCTCACGGCTGTGCGGCAAGGTCACCGCCCAGGATACGCACTACGCGCTGACCCGGATCACCCTGGCCGACGGCCAGACGCTGCGCGTGCCGCGTATCGATCAGCCGCTCGGCAGTGAGGTGCGTCTACGCGTCGGGGTGCGTGACGTCGCCATCGCCCTGGCGATGCCCGTAGCCACCAGCTATCGCAATGGCCTCATGGCACGCGTCGTCGATACCGCCCCCTCGACCCACGATCCCAGTGCCCAGGAGCTGCGCCTGGCGGTCGGCGAGCAGTCGCTGCGCGCGCGCCTGACCCGACAGGCGTGCGACGAGATGCAACTGACACCGGGGCGAGAAGTGATTGCGCTGATTCGCAGTGTCGCCTTCGAGGTGCCGGCCTGAGTCACGCCGATGACCGATCGCGGGCGAGGAACGCGCGCGAGGAACGTATGAATAGAGCGCCACGAAGAGAGCAGCGCCAATGACATCCTGCACTCCTCACAAGGACGCTTGGCAGAATTTTCTTCAACCGAAACAACGGCTTCCCGGGGGCCTGGATAACACGTTTATAGAGCACTGTTTCTTTTTGTAATTATTGGATTTTAAACGAAAAAGTCATTAGCGAACGGACTCGTCGCTCAGCTAGAATGGCCATGGCAGGATGCCAGGCTAAGGAACCCGCTCAGGGATGCAGCGTTTTGGCAGGGATCGCGCCAGGGAGAGCCCAGGGATCGATCCAGAGCAAAAGGAGCTTGCCGGCGCTCAAGGTCGAGACTCGACAGGAGGTCGAGTGCGAAAGGACTCGCTTCCGTCGTGTCGTTTTCGACGTCTCATCGTCCTGTTCTCGTCGTTTTTCCCTCGTTGTCTTGCTTGCCCCCTAGCCCCGTCCTTGTACCTCTCTGGTTTTTACCCTCTTTGTTTTTATCCCTCTGGTTTTCACGCCCGCGTCAGCCCGCACCCCTTGAGAATGACCTGACATAGACAGTCGCTGGCGGCGGCGAAATCGGCATCCGCCAGACCGGCCTGCCCGGTGATACCGAGCACCTGAGCCTCGAAATCGGCGTAGTGCTGGGTCGCCGACCAGATCAGGAAGATCAGCCAGACCGGGTCCACCGGATCCATGCGACCCTGCTCGGCCCAGCGCCGGAAGATCGCCGCGCGCGACTCGACCCACTCACGCATGCTGCCGGCGAGGGTTTCCTGGAGAAACGGCGCCCCCTGGAGTATCTCGTTGGCGAACAGTCGCGAGCTGAGCGGGTGCGTCTGGCTCAGCGCCATCTTGCTGCGAATGAACGTCTCGATCACCGTGGCCGGATCATCGTCTTCGCTGATATCGCTGAGCGCGGTGTTCCAGCGCGCCATGGTGCGCTCCAACAGCGCCACGTAGAGCCGCCGTTTACTGCCCACGTAATAGAGCACGTTGGACTTGGGCAGCTCGGCGGCGGCGGCGATCGCCTGAATGCTGGCACCACGATAGCCGTGGCGCGCGAAGACCAGCTCCGCGGCGTCGAAGATCCGCCGTTCGTTGCGCTCGCGAACCGTGGGTTCCGCTGCAATCGCGTCGTTCACGCGCTCTCCTTGAATCGTCCAGTGCCCACGCGCAATCTTACCCGAACCCTCTTGCCTAGGGGCGTACGATCGGAGAACCTGTAGCGACTTGACCGATCGGTCAGTTTTTACCGACTTTCGTCACGCACCGCTCGGCGTTCGCGCTGGCTGCGCCGCCTGACGCCCAAGATAACGACAACACTACCAAGGGGTGAGCGATGATCGAATTCTTCCTCAACGGCGAACGCCAGTGCGTCGACGTCCCCCCCGATACCAGCGTGCTGGCGTTGCTGCGCGAGACGCTGGGGCACTGTGGTACCAAGGAGGGCTGCGCCTCCGGCGACTGCGGCGCCTGCACCGTGGCGATCGCCGAACCCGACGCCCCCCCGCCCGCGATGTGGCGCACCGCCAACGCCTGCATCACCCCGGCACATCAGCTCCAGGGCTGCCACCTGGTCACGGTCGAGGGGCTGGCACGGGGCGAGGCGTTGCATCCGGCCCAGGCCGCCATGGTCGAGTACCACGCCAGCCAATGCGGTTTCTGTACGCCCGGCATCGTGATGTCGCTGTTCGCCCTGCACGAGTCGCGTCGCCAGGTGTCCACTATCCCGCTCGCGCCCCAGGCGCTGGAAGCCGCATTGGGCGGCAATCTGTGCCGCTGCACCGGCTACCGCCCGATCCGTGATGCCGCCCATGCCATGGCCGCGCAGCCCGACAGCCGTCCGACCTGGGCCGACGACCCGGAGCTGGAGACGGCGTGGCGCGCCCTCGGTCGCGCCAGCCACGCCACGCACTACCACACACCGCAGCATCTGGCCGAGCTTGCGCGACTGCGCTGCGAACATCCGCAGGCACCGCTGGTGGCCGGCGCCACCGATCTGTGGCTCGGCGCCACCCAGCGGCTCGAACAGTGGCCCGAGGTGATCGATCTGCGCCAGGTCGCCGAGCTGCGCCGGATCGCAGCAGAGGAAACGGGATGGTGGATCGGTGCAGCGGTCACCTACCAGGAGTGGGAACCCCTACTGCGGACCCACTACCCCGCGTTCGCCCATCTGCTCGAGCGTCTCGGCTCCGCGCAGATTCGTCACCGCGCCACGGTCGGCGGCAATATCGCCAACGCTTCGCCGATCGGCGACACCCCGCCGGTGCTGCTGGCGCTCGAGGCACGCCTCAGACTGGCCGGCCCCGAGGGCGAACGCGAGCTACCGCTCTCAGCGTTCTTCCTCGACTATCGCAAGACCGCCCTGCGCCCGGGGGAGTGCATCGTCGCCATCTGGCTGCCACGCCCCGAGAACGGCTCACAACTGCGGGTATGGAAACTCTCCAAGCGCCGCGAGGATGACATCTCGACTCTGCTCGGCGCCTTCCACTGGCGCCAGACCGGGGAGCGGCTGCAAGACGTGCGCGTGGCCTTCGGCGGCATGGCGGCGACTCCGCTGCGGGTGCCCACGGTGGAGGCCGCACTCGAGGGCAAGCCAGCCACGGCGGAGGCCTTCGCCGACGCCAAGCGCGCGCTGCGTGCGGCGCTGACGCCGCTGGACGACGTGCGCGGCTCCGCCGACTATCGCCTGACCGCCGCCGCCAATCTGCTCGAGCGCTGGGCGTTGACCCTCCGACCCGAGCCGCGACGATACCCAGGAGGTGGCGCTCGATGCGTACGCTCACTAAACGTCTGCAGGCCAATCACACTCGCGTTGAGGCGCGCCCGCCGGTGTCCGCCGCCGAGGCCCCGGTGCGGGTGACGAGCCGCTGGCGCGGGAGGCCATCGAGGCCAAGCCCTCCGCGGCACGCCACCCCCAGGCCGCGCGCCACGAAAGTGCGGTCAAGCATGTCACCGGCCGTGCCCACTATATCGATGACCTCCCCGCACCGTCAGGGACACTGCATGCCATGGTCGGCTTGAGCGACGTCGCCCAGGGCACGCTGCTCAGGCTCGATCTCGATGCCGTGGCCAGAAGCCCCGGGGTGGTCGACGTCATCAGCGCCGGCGACATTCCCGGCCACCGTGATATCGGCCCGGTCTTCCCGGGGGATCCGCTGTTCGCCGAGACGGCCGTGAGCTACGTCGGCCAGCCGCTGTTCGCAGTGGCCGCCACCAGCTATGCCGCGGCCCGCCGTGCAGTGCGCGCCGCCGTGGTCGAGATCACACCGCTGACGCCACGCTTCGATGCGGTCGCCGCCGCCGCGGCCGGTGAGTTCGTGGCCCCTCCCACCGCCAGGTCGGCGGCGACTGGGTCCAGGCACTGGCGCAGGCACCCCACCTATTGGAAGCGCGTCAGTTCGTCGGTGGTCAGGAGCACTTCTATCTCGGGCAGGCGTGCCTGGTCATCCCCAGCGAAGACGAGGGCGGTGATCGTCTACACCTCGAACCAGCACCCCAGCGAAACCCAGAAACTGGTCGCCGAGGTGCTCGATATCCCGTTCCATGCGGTGACGGTGGAGAATCGGCGCATGGGCGGCGGCTTCGGTGGCAAGGAGACCCAGGCCGCGCCCTGGGCGTGCATGGCGGCGCTGCTCGCCCGGCGCAGCGGCCGCGCGGTGCGTCTGCGCCTGCCGCGGGCGGAGGACACCCGCGCCACCGGCAAGCGCCATCCGTTCCATAACCGCTACCGCTTGGGCATCGACGACACGGCGTGATCATCGGCGGCGACATCGAGTTGATCGGCGACTGCGGCCACTCACCGGATCTCTCCGAGGCGGTGGTCGACCGCGCCATGTTCCACGCCGACAACGCTTACTCGCTGGGCGCGGCACGCGTCACCGGCCATCGCGCGCGCCCATACCGCCTCCAACACTGCCTTTCGCGGCTTCGGTGGTCCCCAGGGGATGATGATCATCGAGCGCGCCATGGACGATATCGCCCGCCATCGCGGGAGGACCCGCTGACCATCCGCCAGCGCAACCTCTACGCCCGGCCGCGAGACCACCCACTATGGCCAGCGCGTCGACCAGCACCCGTTGCTGAATCACATTGTCGAACGCCTGACCCCACAGCAGCGACTACTGGCAGCGCCGCGAGGCGATCACCGCGTTCAACCGTCAGGTCCGGTGGTCAAGCGTGGCCTGGCGCTGACCCCGGTCAAGTTCGGCATCTCCTTCACCGCCAAGCATCTCAACCAGGCCGGCGCCCTGCTCCACGTCTATACCGATGGCAGCGTGATGATCAATCACGGCGGTACCGAAATGGGCCAGGGCCTGCATACCAAGATCTGCCAGGTGGTGGCACGGGAGCTGGGTCTCGATCTGGCGGCGGTGCGGATCAGCGCCACGCGCACCGACAAGGTGCCCAACACCTCACCCACCGCAGCCTCCAGCGGCGCCGATCTCAACGGCATGGCGGCGCGCGATGCCGCGATCCAGATACGCCGACGGCTGCTCGACTTCGCCGCCGAGCACTACCAGTGGGACCGCGAAGGGCTGGCGCTGCAAGCGGGTGCGCTGGTCACTGCTGATGGCGATGCCGGCCATCGGGTCACCTGGGGCGAGCTGATCCAGGCCGCCTATCTGGCCCGGGTCTCGCTCTCGGCGACCGGCTTCTACGCCACGCCGCTGATCCACTACGACCGCGACAGCGGCCAGGGGCGCCCGTTCTACTACTTCGCCTACGGCGCCGCGGTGAGCGAGGTGCGCGTGGACACCCTGAGCGGCGAGTACCGGGTGGAGCGCGTCGACGTGCTCCACGACGTGGGCGACTCGCTCAACCCGGCCATCGACCGCGGTCAGGTGGAGGGGGGATTCATCCAGGGGATGGGCTGGCTGACCAGCGAGGAGCTGACGTGGAACGCCGAGGGCCGACTGCTCAGCGACGGCCCGGCGACCTACAAGATTCCCACCTTCGGCGACCTGCCACCGGTGTTCAACGTCGAGCTGCTGGAGGGGCACCCCAACTCGCAGGCCAGCCTCTACCGCTCCAAGGCGGTGGGCGAGCCGCCGTTCATGCTGGCGATCTCGGTCTGGTCGGCGCTGCGAGACGCCCTCGCCAGCCTGGTCGACTACCGCGAGAGTCCGGATCTGGACACGCCGGCAACGCCCGAGCGCGTGCTGCTGGCGGCAGAGGCCCTGCGCCAGCGGAGCCGCTCATGAGCCCAGCCCCGGAGAACCCCGCAGCCGTATGGCCACCGGAGTCCTGGCACGCGGCGCTCCACCGGCTGCAGCAGGCGGGCGAGGCCCACGTGCTGGCGAGTATCGTCGCCGCCAGCGGCTCGACCCCGCGGGAGCCCGGGGCCAAGCTGGTCGTCACGGCGGAGCGGGTGATCGACACCCTGGGCGGCGGACACTTCGAGCAGCAGGTGATCGCGCTGGCACGGGAAGCGCTGGCGGAGCCTTGCGCCACGCCGCAGACCCGCCTGGAGACCTTCGTTCTCGGCGCCCGCTCGGGCCAGTGCTGCGGCGGCTGCGTGCAGGTGCTGATCGAGCGCTTCCCCGGCATCGAGCAGCGCCTCAGTCTGTTCGGCGCCGGCCACGTGGGCCAGGCGCTGGTCGCCCTGCTGGCGCCGCTGCCATGGCGGATCGACTGGTTCGATAGCCGCACGGCGGCGTTCGAGGGTGTCGCCGGCGGCCCCCGGGTGCACTGCCACACTCTCGACGCCGAGGCGGCGGAGGCCACGCTGAAGGCACTGGTCGGACATGGCCACGTGCTGATCATGACCCACGACCATGCGCTCGACCGCCGGCTGGTGGCCGCCCTGGCGCCGCGTGACGATCTCGCCTCGCTGGGGCTGATCGGCTCGGTCAGCAAGTGGGCGAGCTTTCGCGCAGCGCTGGGCCGGGCCGGGCTCGACGAATCCGATCTGGCGCGGGTGCGCTGCCCCATCGGGCTCGCTGCCAGCGCCGCCAAGCGCCCCCAGGAGATCGCCATCAGCGTCGCCGCCGAACTGCTGGCGCTCTCCACGTCGCCCGCTCTAGCGGATGACGACCGCCATCGCGGCATCCCTGCGGCCACGCTGCGAGATGCCTTCCCCTCCGCCCGCTAACGATGACCTTGCCACCATGACCCACTCGCACCGACTCCTCCGCGGCGCCCTGTTCACCTGCCTCGACGATCCCGGCGAGGACAACACGCCGCTGCCCGATACCACGCGCTATCTCGAGGATGGCGCGATCTGGATCGTCGATGGGCATATCCACGCCGTCGACGACTACGCCACGCTGGCCGCCCGGCTGCCGCCGGAGATCGAGGTGAGCGACTACCGCGGCAAGCTGATGATGCCGGGCTTCATCGATAGTCACGTCCACTACGTGCAGCTCGATATCATGGCCTCCTACGGCCACCAGCTGCTCGACTGGCTCAACGACTACACCTTCCCCGCCGAATGCCGCTTCGCCGATGCCGAGCACGCCCGGCAATCCGCGGAGCGCTTCCTCGACGAGCTGCTGCGCGCCGGCACCACCACCGCCCAGGTGTTCTGCTCGTCGCATCCGATTTCGGTCGACAGCTTCTTCGGCGCCGCCCAGCGGCGTCAGTTGCGCATGCTCGCCGGCAAGGTGCTGATGGACCGACACGCCCCCGCGGCGCTCACCGACGATACCCTCGGCGGGGTGCGCGACAGCGAACGCCTGATCGCCGACTGGCATGGCCGTGATCGCCTCGCCTACACCCTGACGCCGCGCTTCGCCCCGACCTCTACCCGCGAGCAGCTCGACGCCGTAGGTGGGGTACTGCGCAGCGCGCCGGATCTCTACCTGCAGACCCATCTGTCGGAGAATCGCGGCGAGATCGCCTGGGTCGCCGAACTCTTCCCGGAGCGGCGCGACTATCTCGACGTCTACGAACACTATGGGCTGGTGGGTCCGCGCAGTACCTTCGCCCACGGTATCCATCTGGATGACGGACAGCGCCGCCGTCTGGCCGAGCCGGGTGCCAATATCGCCTTCTGCCCGACCTCGAATCTGTTCCTCGGCAGCGGGCTGATGGACCGCCTGGCCTGCCGCGACGCCGGGCTGGCCACCTCGCTGGCCAGCGACGTCGGCGCCGGCACCTCGCTGTCGGGCTTCGGCACGCTGCAGGGGGCGTATCAGGTGGGAGCACTGCTGGGCCAGCCGCTGACCGGCTGGCAGGGGTTCTATCGGCTGACGCTGGGCAACGCCCGGGCGCTGCATCTGGCGGACAAAATCGGTAGCCTGCAGCCGGGCTACGAGGCCGATATCGTGGTCCTCGATCCGGATGCCACGCCGCTGCTGTCACGCCGCCTGAGCTGTGCCACGACGCTGGCCGAGCGCCTGTTCGCGCTGATGATGCTGGGTGACGACCGCACCGTGGCCGCCACCTGGGCCAACGGGCAGCCCGTGCATGTGCGCGACTCAGCCGCCGCGGGCAGCGCCTGAGCCGCACCCTCGGCACTACTCGCTATTCGCTGCTCGTGGGCAGCGGATAGCGCCGCTCGGCGCTACCGGCCTTGACCACCTGGCCCGGCACCGTATGGCCGACTAGCGCCGGCAGCGCCTCGGCCACCGCGAGCAGGCGCGCGAGGTCGACGCCGGTCTCCACGCCCATCTGGGCAAACATGTGGGCCAGATCCTCGGTGCAGACATTGCCGCTGGCACCCGGGGCGAAGGGGCAGCCGCCCAGGCCACCGAGGGCAGCGTCGAAGCGGCGTCACCCCCTGCTGCCAGGCGCTGAAGGCATTGACCAGCCCCATCCCGCGGGTGTGTCGTGCGTGTAGCGTCAACGGCAGCCACGGCCAGCGCGCCAGCACCGCGCCGCAGGGTCGCAACCTGCTGCGGATTGGCCATGCCGGTGGTGTCGCACAGGCTGATGCCCTGTACGCCCAGCGCCAGCAGGCGCTCGATGATCTCCATCACCCGCCGCTGCGGCACCGCGCCCTCGAACGGGCAGCCGAAGGCAGTGGAGATCGAGGCGTTGATATGGACTCCGCTGCCGCGGGTGATCTCGACAATGCCGGCAAAGCGCGAAAGCGACTGCTCGGCGCTCATGCGCAGATTGGCGCGGCCGTGGCTGTCGCTGGCAGAAAGCACCAGATTGATCTCGTCGACCCCCACCGCCAGGGCACGCTCGGCGCCCTTCTCGTTGGGCACCAGCACCACGTAATCGACCCCGGGGACGCGCTCGATCCCCTGCATCACCACCTCGGCGTCGCGCAGCGTTGGGATCGCTTTGGGCGAAGTGAAAGAGGTCGCCTCGATCTTGGCCACACCGGTGCGCGAGAGCGCATCGATCCAGCGGATCTTCTCCTCTGTAGGGACGAACCGGGGCTCGATCTGCAGGCCATCGCGCGGCGCCACCTCGTTGAGCGTCACCCGCTCACTGCCCCGCGGCATGCCGCCAGAGGCCGCCCCCGTCAAGGTGTTTCGAGACATCAGATCACCCCCCGCTCGCGCATCTTGGCCTGGGTCTCGCGGTCGATGCCGAGCTCGTCGAGCACATCCTGGGTGTGTTGCCCCAGCGCCGGGCCGCCGCCGTGGATACGCCCCGGCGTGCGGCTCAGCTTGGGCAGCACCCCGGGCACCTTGAGTTCGGCGCCGTCATCCAGGCGCACGTGCTCGATCATCTGGCGCGCCAGATAGTGGGGATCGGCGACGATATCTTCGGCGGTATAGGGATAGCCCACCGGCACATGGGCGTTCTCGAGGGTGTCCAGGACCTGATCCCGCGGATGCTGGCGGGTCCACGCCTCGATCGCGCCGTCGATCAGGTCGGCATGCTGGCTGCGGCCATCGTTATGGGCGAAGCGCGGGTCAGCGGCCAGATCGGCACGCCCGATCGCCTGCATCAGGCGCTTGAAGATACTGTCACCGTTGCCGGCGATCAGCACGTATTCGCCGCCGGCGCAGCGATAGGCGTTGGAGGGGGTAATACCGGGCAGCGCGCTGCCGGCGGGTTCGCGCACCACGCCAGCGGCATCGTACTCGGGCAGTAGGCTCTCCATCATGGCGAAGACCGACTCGTAGAGGGCGACGTCGATGTACTGGCCGCGGCCGCTGCGCTGGCGCTCCTGCAGCGCCAGCAACGCGCCGATCACGCCGTAGAGCGCCGACAGCGAGTCGCCGATGCTGATGCCGACTCGCACCGAGGGCTGGTCCGGATGACCGGAGAGATAGCGCAGGCCGCCCATGGCTTCGCCGATCACGCCGAAGCCCGGACGATCACGGTAGGGGCCGGTCTGGCCGTAGCCGGAGATGCGCACCATGATCAGCCGCGGATTGAGTTCGCTCAGCGCCTCCCAGCCCAGATCCCACTGCTCCAGGGTACCGGGGCGGAAATTCTCGATCACGATGTCCGCCTCAGCCACCAGCCGGCGCACCACCGACTGCCCCTCCGCTGTGCGCAGATCCAGCGCCAGCGAACGCTTGTTGCGGGTCTGCACGTGCCACCACAGCGAAGTGCCATCTTTCAGCACGCGCCATTTGCGCAGCGGGTCCCCCGTACCGGGCGGCTCGATCTTGATCACGTCGGCGCCGAATTCGCCCAGCAGCTTGCTGGCGAAAGGTCCCGCGATCAGCTGTCCCAATTCGATCACCTTGAGCCCGGCCAGCGCCTGGGCACCGTCGTTTGCCGACATCGCTTTCTCCCATGGTTGGCAGCGGCAGACGCGGGCGCCACACAGCGCGGCGCGCCATCCGCCAATGCCAGGCAGCATGGCGTAGCCCAGTGGCAGCGACAATTGGGCAATCGTCAAGCCAGGCTTCGCCGTAGACGAATGCTGGGTTAGGCTCTGGGACCCATCGTCAGCCTGCAGCCCGACCATGAAGCGACTCGATTTCACTACCCTGCGCCTGTTCATCGCCATCGCCGACTCGCATAGCCTGACCCGGGCAGCGGCGCGCGAGCACCTGGCGCTGGCGGCGGTGAGCAAGCGCATCAGCGACCTCGAGACGCAGCTCTCGACCACCCTGCTCTACCGCCGCCCGCGCGGCGTCGAACTGACCCCGGCGGGCCATGCGCTGCTGCATCACGCACGGCTCATGCTGGATAGCCTCGATCATCTGACCGCGGATCTGAGCGAATACAGCGTGGGGGTCCGCGGGCATGTGCGCATGCACGCCAACACCTCGGCGGTGATCGAGTTCCTGCCCGAGGACCTGAGCGACTTCACCTGGCGCTATCCGCAGATCCGCATCGACATGCAGGAACGCCTGAGCCACGAGATCATCGCCGCGGTGCGCGAAGGGCTCACCGATATCGGCATCTTCTCGGCGCATATTCCCGCCGCCGAGCTGCAGACCCGCGCCTATCGCCGCGACCGCCTGGCGCTGGTGACCGCCAGCGACCATCCGCTGGCCGAGCGCGACAGCATCGCCTTCGCCGAGACGCTGGATTACGACTTCATCGGGCTGGAGCAGGACTCCTCGCTGCACAGCCTGCTGCAGCAGGACGCCCAGCGCTTGAAGCGCGCGCTGCGCATGCGCATTCAGGTGCGCAGTTTCGAGGGCATCTGCCGCATGATCGATCGCGGCATGGGGGTGGGCATTCTGCCGGCACGCGCGGTATCGGCCTACCGGGGCAGCCTGTCGCTGGCAACGGTCCCGCTGAGCGATACCTGGGCCGAGCGCGAGCTGGTGATCGGGATGCGTGACTACGACTCGCTGCCGCTGATCGCGCGTGAGATGGTCGACCACCTGACCACGGCGGGTGAGCGCGCCGATACCTTGGGACAGCGTCAGTCGCATGCCGCTGAGGCAAGTACACCCGTGGCGAAGAACCCCGAAGCAGAGACTCCCGAGGTGGGCACTCAGTCGCGCCGATAGACGTCGTCGAAGCGCTCGATATCGTCCTCGCCCAGATAGCTGCCGCTCTGGATCTCGATCAGTTCGAGCGGGATCTTGCCCGGGTTCTCGAGCCGGTGCACCACCCCCAGCGGGATATAGGTGGACTGGTTCTCGGTCAGCAGGAAGGTGTCGTCGCCGCAGGTCACCCGTGCGGTACCGCACACCACCACCCAGTGCTCGGCACGGTGGAAGTGCTGCTGCAGCGAAAGGCGCCCACCCGGCGCCACGCAGATATGCTTGACCTGATAGCGCGCGGCGCGATGTACGCCATCATAGCTACCCCAGGGGCGATGTACGCGACGGTGGAGATCCCACTCGCTGCGGTTGTCGCGCTTGAGCGCCGCGGCGATCCGCTTGACCTCCTGGGCCTGCTCGCGGTGGGTCACCAGCACCGCATCCGAGGTCTCCACGATCAGCAGGTCGTTGACCCCCACTGCCGTGACCAGGCGGCTCTCGGCATGGATCAGACTGCCGTGAACATCCTCGGTGATGACATCGCCACTGAGCGCATTGCCCGCGGCATCCTTGTCGGCGATCTCCCACAGCGCCTGCCACGAACCGACATCGGACCAGCCAGCGTCGAGCGCCACCACGCAACCCTCGGCGGTATTCTCCATCACCGCGAAGTCCACCGACTCGGCTTCGCAAGCGGCGAAGGGGGCCGGTGCCACGCGCAGGAAATCGAGATCCGACTGACGCGCCTCCCAGGCGGCGGTCACCGCGTCGAGCATATCAGGGCGATGTGCGCCCAGTTCCTCCAGGTAGCGGTCGGCGCGCATCAGGAACATACCGCTGTTCCACAGATAGCGGCCGCTGGCGAGGTAGCCTTCAGCAGTGGCGGCGTCGGGCTTCTCGACGAAGCGCTGGATCGGCACCGCGAATTGTTCGCTCGGCGACTCGCTGGCCTCGATATAGCCGTAGCCGGTCTCGGCACGGGTCGGGGTCACCCCGAAGGTCACCAGACGCCCTTGGCGAGCCGCCGCCTGAGCCGGCCCCAGCGCCGCACGCAACGCTTCGGGGTCACGGATGGCATGATCCGCCGGCAGCACCAGCAGCATGGCGTCGGGATCACGCACCATCGCCTGCAGCGCGGCCAGGGCAATGGCCGGCGCGGTATTGCGCGGCGCCGGCTCGAGCAGAATCTCCGCACGCCAGCCGGCCTCGCGCAGTTGCTCGGCGACCACGAAGCGATGCGCCTCCTGGCACACCACGATGGGATCGGCGGGCTCGATGCCAGCAAAGCGATCCAGGGTCTCGAGCAGCAGCTGCGCGGCCCCACCACGGGCAGGAACTGCTTGGGAAAGCTTGCCCGCGACATCGGCCACAGCCGGGTACCGGCGCCGCCGGCGAGCACCACGGGGATCAACATGCGCTGACGTCCTTAGTGGGTCGATACATGAGAAATCTTTGATGCTTAAGGCCGAGCCAGGCCTGACGTCGAGTCCACCACGACCTGACTGCCGCGGCGGTCCCCTCTATCATCACGCGATCACCGCGCGCGCGGCGTCTTCTGATCGAGCGAGTCGCCGCGCCCCACCGCAAAGTAGAGCAACCCGGCCTCGCGCACCGCCACAGGATCGAACAGATTGCGGCCATCGACGATCACCGGCGTGGCGAGTTCCTGCTTGAGCTGGGTGAAGTCGACCGTGCGGAACGACTTCCATTCGGTGCAGATGACCAGCGCATCGGCTCCCACCACCGCCTCGTCACGGGTGTCGACCAGGGTCAGGTCGTCGCGCTCGCCATAGAGCCGGGCGCACTCTTCCATCGCTTCGGGGTCGAAAGCGCGCACCTTGGCACCGGAGGCCCACAGCGCTTCCATCAGCGCCCGGCTCGGCGCCTCGCGCATGTCGTCGGTATTGGGCTTGAACGCCAGTCCCCAGATCGCCACCACCTTGCCCGTCAGGGCGCCATCGAACGCCTGTTCGAGCTTGGCGAACAGCGTGGCCTTCTGACGCTCATTGACCGCTTCCACCGCTTCCAGCAGCTGTGCCGGATAAACCGATCTGGGCCGCGGTGCGCGACAGTGCCTGGACATCCTTGGGAAAGCAGGAGCCGCCGTAGCCACAACCTGGATAGATGAAGTGATAGCCGATACGCGGGTCGCTGCCGATCCCCCGGCGAACGTTCTCGACGTCGGCGCCGAGGCGCTCGGCCAGATTGGCGATCTCGTTCATGAAGCTGATCTTGGTCGCCAGCATGGCGTTGGCCGCATACTTGGTCAGCTCGGCGCTACGCACATCCATGAACATCAACTTTTCGGCGCGCCGGTTGTACGGCGCATAGCATTCACGCATGAGCGCCTTGACACGTTCGGCGTCGGTTCCCACCACGATCCGCGCACCGTGGGTGAAGTCCTCGATCGCCGCGCCCTCCTTGAGGAACTCAGGGTTAGAGCAGACATCGAACGGCAGCTCGACGCCACGCCCGGCGAGGGTCTCGGCGATCGCCTCATGCACGCGATCGGCGGTGCCCACCGGCACGGTGGATTTATCGACTACCACCTTGTAGGCATCCATATGCTCGCCGATCGAACGCGCCACGGCGAGTACGTACTGGAGGTCGGCACTGCCGTCCTCATCGGGCGGCGTACCCACGGCAATGAACTGCAGCGTGCCAAACGCCACCGCCTCGCGGACATCGGTGGTGAAGGTCAGTCGCCCATGGGTCACGTTCTCGGTGACCAGCGCTTCCAGCCCGGGCTCATAGATAGGAATCTCGCCACGCTTGAGCCGCGCGACCTTGTGTTCGTCGATATCCATGCACATGACGTCGTGGCCTGCATCCGCCAGACAGGCCCCCGTGACCAGGCCAACGTAGCCCGTGCCGAAAATCGTGATTCGCATTGCGGTTCCTTCGACTTCGAATGAGAGCGCCCGAGCGCCGCGCTATCGCTACCGCGACGACCACCGAGCACAGGATAACTGGTGCCAATGGTAAAGGGTTTTAGCCTGCGTGGCGCGCTCCAGGAACATCGAAACCGCGAGCCGCCGCCCGCTCGGCCTACGCTATCGGTGGCGCAGCGAGGCCAAGTGACAGACTGCCGAAAGAGGCTCGATCAGCAGGCAACGGTTCACTGATAGGTAAGCGCTGGCATGCTTAAAACTACGGGGCAATTGCATAAAACGCCACATCGCGTCGCGAAATACTTTAACTCGCGATAATCGCATAAAGGGCTTTGGCAAATGATTTCGCAATCCCGATTTTTACATAACGCGACGCTACGTCCTCACATAACGCAACGCTACGTTGCCAGGCGGAACAGCGCGAGATAAGTCACATCGGGCTAAAAACGGCACCACCGACATTCAAGAAAGATATTTCAACCGGATCAGCGTCGTCAGCATATCGAGCACGCATTGCTGGCTCAGCGCATACTCCGACATCAGCGCATGGAGACGATCTTCGAACCGTGGGCGTTCATCGCCAGCGGGCGCGGAGACCTGACGTGAACCACCGTCCAGCTCTCGTAGCGCCTGTGCGAAAGCGTCGTCCAATTCGCGGAACTTACGGAGTTTATCGCGTTCGTTCATGTGTTGGCGTGGCATAGAGTAAAGATCGTTGGCTGCAATGGCCAGACACCATCAGGTGTAGGCAGTTAGGAAGAATGACCTGAACAGAAATGCACCTGCGACGGCCGGGCTAACCACTCTCGACAAGGCCGCACGCGGCCCCGGAACAGGCTTTCAGCGGGTCGTCGAAGAGCATAGCGGAATTCTGCCGCGAAATCATCTACCGCGTAGACGCCCTAAACGAGAGGCGTCTCGGCACCTACCTGAGCGATAAGGATGCGGGAAGGTCTTGGAAAAGCAAGACGACATTCAAGCACTCAACAACAAAGAGCGCCTACCCTTTAGGGGTAGACGCTCTTTCTGTGGTGATCTGCTCGGGGCCGGTCAGGGCTGTGCCATGACGCTGTAAGGCCTCAGGACACATTCACCGGGCACCGAATCGGATCACTCTTCGGTGCGCACTACCCAAGACTCCACGGTGTCGCCGCCGTGCTCTTCCTTCCACGCTTTCAGCGTTTTGTGGTTACCGCCACGCGTCTCGACCACTTCACCCGTATTGGGGTTTTTGTAGATCTTGAGCTTGCGTTTGCGACGACCGCCGGCACTGGCGGGTTGAGCACTGGCAGCAGCAGCGCTGCTGGGGCGCGGGCTAAGCAGTTCGATGACGTCGGAGGCGGACTTACCATACTCCGCCATCAGGGCCTCGAGCTTCTCCTTGAATTCGAGCTCGGCCTTGAGGCGCTGGTCACCTTCCATACGCTTCAGCTCTTCTTCTAACTGCTTAAGGAGCTGTTCCTTTTTGACGTAGTCACTGAGAAGAGACATTCTGAGTTCCGTTGCAGATTGATTGGCCCTCACATTATTGCGCTAAATTCGCAATATGCAACCCTCTCGCAATGATATTTTTTTGCTTACCGCCGGTTAATAAGAGATTTCCCGGAGACACACCGCCTGGCGCAGATAACGCAACTCGGAAAGCGTCGTATAATGAACTTTCCCATACCCCCGGAAGTGATCGAACGGACCATTTGGTACGTATTCTTTTGCCGTGGGCAAAACCCGCGCATTGACTGGCGCAGAGCGTTGCCGCGACGGCTATGCTATCGACTACCACGCCCCATGGCGGCTGACTGCCACCAATATCAGACATCGGCCCCCTAGGGCCTACTTACCGCTGGAACTCTCAGCCTGGACAATGACACGCCGTGATACCTCCGAGATGCAAGGCCCTGCTCGCACGCACCTGGCAACTACCGATCCTCGTCGCTCTGCTCACCGTCATCGCCGGCTGTGCCAGTTCCGGCCTGTCACAGCGAGACGGTTATGTAGCCGATCGCCGCCAGCAGTCGAGCGCATTCAACGAGCGCGTGCGCTATGTCGTGCTGCACTACACCGATTCCGAGGCGCCACGCGCACTGCAAACACTGATGGGCCCCCGGGTCAGCGCCCACTATGTGGTCGCGCGCAAGCCAGAGCAGCGGGTGGCGAGCCGGTGGTGTGGCAGCTGGTAGACGAGCACAAGCGCGCCTGGCACGCCGGCCGTTCAGCGCCTGGGAGGACCGGACCCAGCTCAACGACTCGTCGATCGGCATCGAGATCGTCAACCGTGGTCCGGGCGACGATACCGTGACACCGCACTGGGCGCCCTACTCCGAGGCACAGATCAAGGCTGTCATCGCGCTCGTCGGCGACATCGTTCGACGCTATCGGCTGCCACCCACGGCGATCGTCGGCCACGCCGATATCGCCCCCGAGCGCAAGATCGACCCGGGTCCGGCCTTTCCCTGGCCAGCGTCTCCATGCCGCTGGCATCGGTGCCTGGCCGGATGCCGCCAGCGTCGCCCGCTATCAACAACGTTTCGAGCGCTGCCCGCCGACGCTCGCACAGTTGCAGCGCGCGCTCGGCGCCTACGGTTATGCGCTGCCCGCCAGCGGTGCGCAAGATATGCGGACCCAGGCGGTCTTGCGCGCCTTCCAGATGCACTTTCGACCCTCTGACTACCGCGGCGAACCCGACGCCGAGAGCGCAGCGATCGTCTGGGCACTGCTCGCCAAGTACCGCCCCGAGGCATTAAAGGAGCCGCACCTGGCAACGCTCACATGCCCGCCGGATAGTGGATCAGATCGTGGATTCGCGCCCTAGCCGCATCGAGATTGCGATAGGCATGGGTTGGTCGGCGGCGAAGCGCATGGCATCGCCGGTTTCCAAGCGGTGCCACTGCCCCTCGACCGCGAGTTCCATGACCCCTCGATCACCACCACGTGCTCGACGATCCCCGGCGCATGGGCCGGCGACTCGCTGAACGTGCCCTGGGGAAGATCGATGACGAACATCTCGAACCCCAGACCGGGGTCAAAGGCAAACAGCGGCATCACGGTCATGCCTGAAGCATCGTGATGCCAGGGGGCGATGATCGGGTGGCCGGGGTCAGGCCGGGGGCCAGAAAGTAACTCATCGGGACACGCAGGCCACTGGCGATCTTCCACAGCGTAGCCACCGTCGGGGTCGACTCTCCGCGTTCGATCTGCCCCAGCATCGCCTTGCTCACGCCGGTCTCCCGGGCGGCGGCATCCAGGCTAAGCCGGCAAGCCTGTCGACGCGCCTTGAGTCGCTGACCCAGCGCCGCGAGATCGGCTTCCATGGCAACTCCTCTTCCGTCACATGGCGATTTGCACGGCTATCTTCCGCAATACACGCAGCGCAGGCAATGTGCGTCATAACGCACATTGCCTCTACAGAATTCGTGCGCTATAACGCACGAATCATTTTCGAGATCCCGCATGCCCAACTCAACCTTCTGGCGCGACAGCAGCCCCGCCCACGTCACCGCCGGTTTCGTCGCCGTCCTGGTCGGCTACAGTAGCTCTGCGATCATCATCTTCCAGGCCGCCGCCGCCGCGGGGGTCTCGCCGGGCCAGATCGGGGCCTGGTTGAGCGCGCTGGGGCTGGCGATGGGCATCACCTCGATCGGGCTTTCGCTGCGCTATCGCCAGCCGATTCTCACCGCCTGGTCGACACCCGGCGCCGCGCTGCTCGCGGTCAGCCTGCCCGGCAGCTCGCTCAACGAAGCGATCGGGGTATTCATGTTCTGCGCCCTGCTGGTACTGATCTGCGGCATCACCGGCTGGTTCGCGCGGCTGATGCAGGTGATTCCGCAATCGATCGCAGCGGCGATGCTGGCCGGCGTGCTGCTACGCTTCGGTCTCGATGCCTTCGTCTCGCTGGGCCACGAGTTCACACTGGTGCTGGTCATGCTGGCGACCTATCTGATCGCCAAGCGCTGGCTGCCCCGCTACGCCATCCTGCTGGTGCTGACACTGGGGCTCGCGTGCGCCGCCGCGCTGGGCAAGATCGATACCTCAGCGGCACGCTGGTCGTTCGCGCTGCCGTTACCCGTCACCCCCCATTTCAGTCTCGCCAGCCTGCTTGGCATCGGCCTGCCCCTGTTCGTGGTCACCATGGCCTCACAGAACGCGCCCGGCGTCGCCACGCTGCGTGCCGCGGGCTACGACACCCCGATCTCGCCGCTGATGATCTGGACCGGCCTGGCCACGCTGCTGCTGGCCCCCTTCGGGGTCTTCAGCGTATGCCTCGCCGCCATCACCGCGGCGATCTGCATGGGCGGTGACGTCCACGCCGATCCGACCCGGCGCTATCCGGCCGCGGTCTGGGCGGGGCTTTTCTATCTGCTCGCAGCGGTGTGCGGTGGTTCGATCGGAAGCCTGTTCGACGCTCTGCCGCGGGAGCTGGTCGTGGCCCTGGCCGGCCTGGCGCTGCTGCCGACCATCGCCGGCAGCCTGCACCGGGCACTGCGCGAGGAGGCCCAGCGCGAGCCGGCGTTGATCACCTTCCTTGTCACCGGTTCCGGGGTGAGCCTGTTCGGCATCGGCGCGGCCTTCTGGGGGCTGGTCGCCGGCATGCTGGCGCTGGGCATCGCCGGTTGTCGCCGCCACTCACGATCTTAGACAGGGTCGGCGGTCAGCGGCTCCACGTCCACCGCCACCTCGAGCGCATGCGAGCCGCCGCCGCTCATCACTCCCTTGAGCGGCGGCACGTCGCCGTAGTCGCGGCCCCAGCCGGTGATCAGATGCCGCTCGCCGGGCAGCGTACCGTTGGTCGGATCGAACTCCAGCCAGCCCCAACCAGGCAGATAGAGCGCACTCCAGGCATGGGAGGCGTCCGCCCCCACCAGCCGCGGCTGCCCCGGCGGCGGTCGCGTTTCGAGATAACCGCTGACATAGCGCGCGGCGAGCCCCAGTGAGCGCAGACAGGCGACCATCAGGTGGGCGAAGTCCTGGCACACCCCGCGGCGCGCCTCGAGCACCTCAAGCACCGGTGTCGCCAGCGTGGTGTAACCGGGATCGTAGACGAAACCTTCGAAGATACGCTGGTTGAGCTCGGCGGCGGCCTCGAGCAGTGGCCGCCCCGGGGTGAAGCTGGTGGCGGCGAAGTCATAAAGCGCCGCGTGACGGGTAACGAACGGCGAGTCTAGCTGATAGAGCCGGCACGCCACCCGCTCGCGGCTGGTCTCGCGCACCGCCTCCCAAGGACCGACGGAAGGCGGCTGCGGGCGGGCGCCGGCGCTGAGACAGGTTTCAGCGACCACCGTCAGGCGCTGATGCACCTCCTGGACGCTGAAGTAGTTGACCTCGTTGCCGAATACGTCGCGCCGGGTCTGCAGCACGGCCGGCGCCGGCGTCACCGTCAGGCGAGTCGGCTCGGGCAGCTGCCAGGTCAAGCGCCGCGGCGTCAGGCGCGCCTCGTTGTGGCACAGCGAGACCGGCGCAGCATAGTCGTAACGGGTACTGTGGCTGACGCGATAGCGCATGAAATCCGTTTCTCTCTCTAGCGACACCCGCGGCTCCTCTCTAGTCAACCCAGGACCGTGGCCGACACACCGGTCAGGTTAGCGGCAATCCGCGCTTCGCGGTGCGCTCAGGGCGCCTGCATCGGAATCAGCTGGCGCGGCGCTTCGGCATGGCTGAAGTGGCTGTGCTCGATCGCTTGGGACAGCGCCGCCAGTGGCTCGGCCAGGGCATCCAGCAAGGTTGCCAGCGTCTGCCTGGCCTGCGGCAACAGAGCACTCTCGGCGCGCGTCGAGATCCGCCAGATGCAGCGCGGCACGCGCACGGATCAGCAACCGCGCCTCGTCGCTGCGATAGGGCGTATCCTGTGGCTGCGGCAGATGCGTGATCTGGCGCTCCAGACGCTTGAACATATAGCCGATCGAACGCGGATTGCCTTCATCGAACAGCAGCAGATCGAGGATCGCCGCCGGGTACAGCTCGCTACGATAACGTCGGCGGTAAGCGCTGGCGTTGTCAGTGGTCGCCAGCACCACCTCCCACAGGCCGTCACCGGCGGCCGACCCGCCATCGCCCTCGGGCGCGGCCTGGGGCGCCTCGATCAGCGCCACCCGCAGCAGCCGCAGGGTGAGCATGGCGCGCTCGATGAAGCGCCCGATATCGAGGAAACGCCAGCCGTAATGGTGCGGCATGGTCTCGTTGCAGAAGCCAAAGAACGCCGCCGACTGGGTGATCAGCGCTTCCACCGCGCGCCGCCCCTCATGGATGCCCGCCTGCGGCAGTCGCACGCCCTCCTGATGCAACTGGTTGAAGACTCGCCAGGCGTCGTCGCCGAGATGGTCGCGCACTGCCCGGCCATTGGCCACCAGCCGTGCCAGCAGGCTGGGCAGTGCTTCTGGATGGCCCTCCTTGAACAGCGACAGGAGCTGCTCGCGGTCGTGCTGGAAACGGCTCTGCACAGGATCGGCCAGCCCCCGCTCGAGGCCCAGCAGCTGGAGCAGATCGTCCAGCGCCGGGTCGGCGAGGCTCTCCTGATCCTGTTCCATCAGGCGATAGATCGCTTCTCTTAGCAGCCGCGCGTGGCCATCCAGGCGCTCGCCGTAGCGCCCCAGCCAGAACAGGCTCTCGGCCACCCGGCTGGGCATGTCGGCGCCGTCGCGGGTGACCGCTAATGGCTGCGACGCGCGCCGCAGGCGGCTGACGTGGGGCTGCGGCGAGGTCGCGCTGACCCACACGTCCTTGACGCACTGGCTGGTCGCCATATCTGCCCCGGGCAGCCCCTGCCACGCCACTCCGCCCGGCATCGCTTCGAAGCCCGCGGGCCGGCGCTGGTCGTCATAGCGTGCCTGCACGAAGCAACGCAGATTGAAGGTCGCCGGCGTCAGCGCACCGCCGACATGAGTCATGAACGGCGCCGTGGCGCCCTCCAGCGGACACGACGCCACATAGCACTCGGGGTTCGCCACCAGCGCCTCGCGCAGTGCCGCTCGCGCTGACGGCGATAATGTTTTGGGTTCGCTGATCGGGTGGGCAACGTCGACGCGCTGAAAGCGCAGGCGCTCGAAGTCGGCAAGTGCCCAGGCCAGCCCCGCCGCCTCGCCGCACCAGTGCGACTCGGGCCCCGCCATCGCCAGCGGCTCGCCCAGCAGGCGCTCGCACAGACGCGGCAGATAAGCCGCGATCAGCGGATTCTCGAGCACGCCGACCCCCGGGGGGTTGGCCACCCCGACGCCGCCACCGCGAATCGCTGCCAGCAGCCCGGCACACCGATCAGCGAGTCGGCCTCCAGCTCCAGCGGGTCGCTCCAGGCGTCGCCGATCTGCTTGAGCAGCACGTCCACCGGCTCCAGCCCGCCCAGGGTGCGCATCCAAACCCGCGCGTCGCGCACCACCAGGTCGCTGCCCTCGACCAGCGCCAGGTTGAGATAGTTGGCCAGATAGGCGTGTTCGAAATGGCTGGCATGCGCCGCACCCGGCGCCAGCAGCGCAATTCGCGGCTGGTCCAGCGTCAGCGGCGAAAGTGCGCCCAGGGCGTGGTGCTGACGCTCGAGAAAGCCCGCCAGACGGCGCAGCGGGGCGTTGCGATAAACACCGGGGAAGGCGCGCGCCATGGCGATCCGATTCTCCAGCGCGAAGCCCATGCCGGCCGGTGTCTGCAGATGATCGGCGAGCACGCACCAGCGACCATCACTGTCGCGGCTCAGATCCACCGCCAGCAGTGACAGCGCCGGCCCTCGCTTGCCGTAGAGACGGTCGCAGGCAAGCAGAAACCCCGGGTTGGCGAACAACGCATCGGCGGGTAGCACGCCCTCCTCGAGCATGCGCCGGGGGCCATAGATATCCACTAGCAGCGCGTCGAGCAGGCGCATGCGCTGAAGTAGCGCGCCTTCCAGGTTCTGCCACTCGCTCGGCGTGATCACCAGCGGCAGCGGGTCGAGCCGCCACTGGCGCAGGCTCTCGGGGTCATCGGCCGAGCGCCCGTAGGTGACGCCGTTTTCATGCAGCAGGCGCTGAATTTCCTCGACCCGCTGAGCCATGGTGTCACGGTCGAGGCTTTCCAGCGCAGTCAGCAGCGGCTGCCAGCGTCGCCGCAGCGAACCGCGAGGGGTCACCAGTAGATCAAAGCCCGACTCGGCCTCATAGTCGCCCAGCCAGGGCCTGGTGAGGGTATCGATCTCAGCCATCGCTGCCTTGCTACCTTTGCTCGGGCACATCCGGCCAGCGTCGAATCCGGCCTCCTGCCGGACCATGCGAACCACCCAGGGGCGGCCCGACCAGTCTCACGTGGGACGCCGACCCGCTACACCAGGCCGACGGTGATGCGCGTCAACTTCCGCCACACGCACTGGCGCCAGCTTAATCCCACCATCTGCCGGCGTCACCTCTGATCACTTTATCGGCCGCTGGCGCTCTGACTGCAGCCGGGTCACCCGCCCCCACTCTCACCACGCCCTTGCACTCCGAAACCCGGCCCGCGAAGGCGCGACAACTCAGTGACCACCGCCGCACATCGCAGGTGACAGTTTGGGCCGGCGCTCACTATGCTGAGACCACGACACAACAACACGATGACCGGCCAGACCGATTCGCCGGCAGGAGCTTGAGCGATGGGCAATGTGGATTGGCAGCAGTACCCGGCAGAGACTTCTACGACGAATTGATCGCCGCGAGCGGCACACCGCGGCCGGCGGCGGCACCGCTGTGCGATATGCTGGAGAGCTTCACCCCACGCGAACTCAACGAGCGCAAGCTGGCCGCCGAGGTGGCGATCCGCACCATGGGGATCACCTTCACGGTCTACTCCGAAGGCAGCACCATCGACCGCGCCTGGCCGTTCGATATCGTGCCGCGGATCATCCCCGCCAGTGAATGGCGCGGCATCGAGGCGGGCCTGAAGCAGCGCGTCGATGCCCTCAACCTGTTCATCGACGACCTCTATCACGACCAGAAGGTGATCAAGGACGGTATCCTGCCCGGCGAGATCCTGGCCCAGTCGGTCAACTTCCGCCCGCAGTGCTGCGGTATCGATCCGCCCCACGGGATCTGGGCCCATATCTGCGGCTCCGACCTGGTGCGCGACGGCGACGGTACGGTCTACGTGCTCGAGGACAACCTGCGTGTTCCCTCCGGCGTCTCCTACATGCTCGAGAACCGCAACGTGACCAAGCGCGTGCTGCCGGAGCTGTTCCAGACCGGGCGTATCCTGCCGGTGGATGACTATCCGGCGCAGCTACGACACCCTGGCCAGCCTCTCGCCGCGTCCCGGCGACGAGCCGCAGATCGTGGTGCTGACCCCCGGCATCTACAACTCCGCCTACTACGAGCACGCCTATCTGGCGCAGCAGATGGGGGTGGAGCTGGTTCAGGGCTCCGATCTGATCGTCGACGACGATGACGTGGTCTACATGCACACCGTCGACGGGCTCAAGCGGGTCGACGTGATCTATCGCCGTATCGACGATCTATTCCTCGACCCGGAAGCCTTTTACCCCGACTCGATGCTCGGTACGCCGGGGCTGATGCGCGCCTGGCCGCCGGTAAGGTGGCGCTGGCCAACGCCCCCGGCGCCGGCGTCGCCGACGACAAGGTGGTCTACGCCTTCGTGCCCAAGCTGATTCGCTACTATCTCGACCAGGAGGCGACGCTGCCGAACGTGCCCAGCTACCTGTGCATGTTCGACGACGACCGCCGCTACGTGCTCGACCACCTCGACGAGCTGGTGGTCAAGCCGGCCAACGAGTCCGGCGGCTACGGCATGCTGATCGGCCCGCGCTCGACCGCGGCAGAGCGCGCCGCCTTCGCCGAGCGCATCGAGGCCGACCCGCGCAACTACATGGCGCAGCCGACCCTGGCACTCTCCACCGCACCGACCCTGTTCGACGGCGCCCCCGAACCGCGCCACGTGGATCTGCGCCCTTTCATTCTCTCGGGACCGGAGACCCACGTCACCATGGGCGGGCTGACCCGGGTGGCGCTGATCAAGGATTCACTGGTGGTCAACTCCTCCCAGGGCGGGGGCAGCAAGGATACCTGGATCGTCGATACCGAGGAGGATTGAGCCATGCTGTCACGCGTCGCCGAAAACCTGTACTGGATGGCCCGCTATGTGGAGCGCGCGGAGGACACCGCGCGACTGATCAGCGTCAACAGCAACCTGCTGCTCGATATGCCGGCACGCGCTGCGCTGAGCTGGTCGACCCTGATCGATATCACCAGTAGCGAAGAGACCTTCGATGCGCTCTACAGCGAGCGCAGCGAGCGCAACGTGATCGACTTTCTGTGCCTGTCGCGGGAGCACTCCGGTTCGATTCTCTCCTCCCTGGCCAACGCGCGCGAAAATCTGCGCACCACCCGCGACGTGGTACCGCGGGAGATCTGGGAGGAGATCAACCAGTGCTATCTGGAGATCCAGGAGCAGACCCAGGGCGGGCTCAAGCCACGCCATCGCGACGCCTTCCTCAAGAGCGTGGTGCGCGCCTGCCAGACGCTTACCGGGTTGATCGAAGGCACCCTGAGCCACACCGAAGCACGCACCTTCCTCTCACTGGGGCGGCATCTGGAACGCGCCGACATGACCACACGGATACTCGACGTGCGCTCGGACAACCTGCTGCCGCGCAATCCCGAAGAGCTGATACCGTTCGAGCACCTGCAGTGGATGAGCGTGCTCAAATCGCTCACCGCCTACCAGATGTACCGCCAAGCGGTCAGGCTGCGAGTGCGCGGACCCGACGTGCTGCGCTTTCTGCTCCAGAACCACGACCTGCCGCGCTCGGTACTGCGCAGCCTCGAGGAGGTCAGCTGGGAGCTGCAGACCCTGCCCAACCACGATAGGCCGCTGGCGGTGGCGACGCTGGTACGCGCCGAAGTCGCCGAGGCCGACGTCCAGACCCTGGCCCGCGCCCCGGAGCAGCTGCACCAGCTCATCGACGAGTTCCAGATCGGCTTCAACAACCTGCATGAAGCGATCGCCGGCGCCTACTTCGTGGTGCGTCCGGTCAAGACTGCCAGCGCCCAGGAACGCACCCTCGGCGACGACGACGATTGAGCGCCACCCTCACCCGCGCGGCGGCGTGGCCGCTGCGCGGGTCACCAGGTCATGGACATAGGCCAGCTTGTCGCGGATCGCCGGCGTGATGATCACCGGCACCACATCGAGCAGCCCCATTTCCCGGTTGAGCTCGTTGAGCCCGACGCCGACCCGCTGGAAGACCAGAATCATGGCATCGACACCACTATCCGGTGCCACCCGGGGCAGCCCCAGATCGCCGGCGGTATCCAGCACCGAGACGATGTCCTCGTAGAGCGAGAACGTCTCGGCGAAATCCTCCCACGGGTGCATGGTGGCGTAGGCCGATACATAGCGCTCGGACCAGTTGGCAGCAGGGCCCTCGGCATAGTAGCGCGCCAGCGCCTCGGCATAGGTGGGCGCGTCGTGATCGCCGAACACCGCCCGACTCGCCGCCTCCTCGCGCCCCTTGATCAGCAGATCCCAGTAGTAGTGCCCGATCTCGTGGCGAAAGTGACCGATCAGGGTGCGCAGAGGCTCGTTGAGGTCGACACGCAGACGCTCGCGCTCGACATCGTCGGCCTCCTTGAGATTGATCGTGATCAACCCCTCGGCATGCCCGGTATACACTGTCTCCCCACTGTCGGTGGCGCGCCATTGCCCCTGGTCCGGCAGAGCGTCGGCCATGAAGGCGAAGCGCAGCGGCAGTGGCGCCTCGTCCTGCGGCGCCGGATGCGGCAGGCCCATTAGGTCCAGGGTGTAGAACAGCCGTCGCTTGGCCGCCTCCAGCGCCGCCCAGCGTTCGCGGTGGCCATCGATGGAGAGGTCGGGAATGACCTTGTTGTGGCGGCAACAGTCGCATAGGCCTTGGTAGCGCGCCGCCTCCCGAGGTGTCAGCAGGCGGTTGCAGACGCCGTGGTGGGCATTGTTGAAACACTTGACCAGGGTCACACCACACACCGGGTTAGCGCAGCGATACTCCGCCCCCTGCGGGATCAGCGCAGTCACGCTTGAGCACACCGGACACCAGCCGACCTCGGCATGACACACGGTACAACGGGTATTGTCGAAGAAGAGCCGACTCGGCGGCTGACAGCAGTGACACTCGAAGGTGCGCATGCACTCTCTCTCAAAACGGCGTCGAGCGCGGCGGCCAGCCCGGTTGGCGACTCCCCGCCACCCCGCGCCGTGGCGGTGGCGGCGTCAGGGCGCCGCCGCGCCCCTGCCTGAGAGCTTAGCAGAGCCTCGCCGCGCCAAGCGTGACGGCTGCCGATATCTACGCTCAGCGCGCGGCGAGATCGAGCCGTGAGGCCTCGATCCAGGCCAGCGCCTGGCCAGGTCTCGCGGCCGTTCGACCCGCACTACCTCGGCCTGCCAGCCCTGCGGCAGCCCGCGTGAGGCCAGCAGCGCATCGACCTGGGCGGTATCGGCGGGGTCATCGAGATGGGTGGCATCGATACCCGCTCCCGCCTCGCCGGGGAGATAGATGGTGTTGTTGGAGAAGTCGATGGCATAGGCGATCACCCCGGGCACGATGAAGAACAGCAGACCGATACCGTCGGCGATCGCCACGCCGGGGTCGATGCGCCCGGGCAGCTGGCCCTTGCGTTCGGGGTAGAACAGCGTACCGCAGCCGCGAGCGACAGTGTCAGACAGGCGATGAGCATGGTGGCGACGGCGCGCCTGATCGAGCAGTGACATCGTTGGGGTCCTGCGGTGGAAATCGAGCGCTGACCTGAGGAGGTCGAGCGTTAACCTAAAGTAACGCGCGTGCGACGTCCACCGCCGACCGGCAGGAAAACGCCCGCCGATCACGGCGGGCGTCAGGGCAATTCGGCAACCCGATGCACCAAGACCGGCATCTGGTGCCCTCCTGGTCACACCAGCGAGGCGCCGTAGCCCCACAGCAGTACCGTCAGCGCCAGCAGTGCCTCCAGTACCAGGATACCGATCGCAGCGCTGCGCTGGAGGCGCGGATACCCTCACCGCGGTCGATGCCGAGGAACGACGGTAACCCGGCGAACAGCAGATAGGCGGTATAGCAGAGGCCGACAATACCCGCGAGCAGGCACAGCCAGACGATAGGATAGAGAGCGACGATGCCGCTCAGGAACATCGGTGTTGCCATGTAGCCGGCAAACACCACGCAACGATTGAGACCTCGGCCGCGACGGATAGCGCCGTGCCAGCCGTGCACCCACGTTACCCATCAGCCAGACCGCGGCCAGAATCAGTGCATAGAAGATGATCGCGAGCAGGACCGCTGTGGAGGGCGCCACCTGCACGCGCTCCGCCAGGCCGGTTTCCGAGGTACCGAAGTGCACCCCACCAGCGTGGTGCCGATGAACGAACATACCACCGGCACCGCCGCCAATATCAGCACGTGGTGTCCATAGAGGTGGGAAACGGTCTCGTTCTCGCTGCTGATCTCCTGCCACTCGCGATTGGGATGCGTAAGAAGTCCCAGACCATGTTGATCATGACGCGCCCTCCACCGCCGCGGGTCGCCAACGACGGCCTCCGTGAATGCCACCGCTCGCCCGGCGGGCGATGTCGGTCGCGACCCTGACTTCACTATAGAAAAGAATCCGCCAAGCGGCAGGTAGACCTGTGGCTAGGCCGAACTCGCGTCCACCCAGCGGATTTTGCCCGGCCCCCTCCCCGTGGGCGGCTGCCATCTCTATACTGGCCGGCTCACGATCGACTCATCGCGGGCCGCAGTCGGTACACCGCCGCTCCCGGACATCGCTGCTGAATACAGGACGAACACGCCATGCGCGCCAGCCACTACAGATCTCGACCCTCAAGGAAACGCCGGCGGATGCGGAAATTGTCAGCCATCAGTTGATGCTGCGGGCCGGCATGATCCGCCGTCTGACCTCGGGGCTCTATACCTGGCTGCCGGTCGGCCTGCGCACCCTGCGCAAGGTCGAGCGCATCGTGCGCGAGGAGATGGACCGGGCCGGCGCCCAGGAGGTGCTGATGCCGGCGGTGCAGCCGGCCGAGCTGTGGCAGGAGTCGGGGCGCTGGGAGCAGTACGGTCCGAACTGCTGCGCCTCAAGGATCGTCATCAGCGCGACTACTGCGTCGGCCCGACCCATGAAGAGGTGATCACCGATCTGGTGCGCGCGAGCTGTCGAGCTACAAGCAGTTGCCGACCAACTTCTATCAGATCCAGACCAAGTTCCGCGACGAAATCCGGCCGCGCTTCGGCGTCATGCGTTCACGCGAATTCATCATGAAGGATGCCTACTCCTTCGACGTCGACGAAGCCGGCCTGGCGCGCTCGTACCAGAAGATGTACGACGCCTACGTGCGCATCTTCACCCGCCTGGGGCTCGATTTCCGCGCCGTGCTCGCTGACAACGGCTCGATCGGCGGCACCGGCTCCCACGAGTTCCACGTTCTCGCCGACTCCGGCGAAGACGCGGTGATCTTCTCCACCGGCTCGGACGACGCCGCCAATATCGAGAAGGCCGAAGCGATGCCCCCGGCCGGCGCCGAGCGCGGCGCCCCGCAGGAGAGCCTGCGTCAGGTACCCACCCCTGGCGTGCGCACCATTGCGGCGCTGGTCGAAGGGTTCGACCTCCCGATCGAGAAAACGGTCAAGACGCTGATCGTGCATGGCGCCGAGGGTGGCCTGGTGGCCCTGATGGTGCGCGGTGACCATCAGCTCAACGAAATCAAGGCGGAGCATCTCCCCCAGGTCAAGGCGCCGCTGACCATGGCCGAAGAGAGCGAGATTCGCGCCGCAGTGGGCGCCGGCCCCGGTTCGCTGGGCCCGGTGGGGCTGCCGATGCCGCTGATCATCGACCGCAGCGTGGCGCTGATGAGCGACTTCGGCGCCGGCGCCAACATCGACGACCAGCACCTGTTCGGGATCAACTGGGAGCGCGATCTGCCGCTGCCCGAGGTTGCCGACCTGCGCAACGTGGTCGAAGGCGACCCCGCCGGACGGCCAGGGCACCCTCGCCATCACCCCGGCATCGAGGTCGGCCACGTGTTCCAACTGGGTCAGAAATACTCGCAGGCGATGAATGCCACCGTGCTGGGTGACAACGGCCAGCCCGCCACGCTGCACATGGGCTGCTACGGTATCGGCATCACCCGCGTGGTCGCCGCTGCCATCGAGCAGAATCATGATGCCGGCGGCATCATCTGGCCCGACGCCATCGCGCCGTTCCAACTGGCGATCGTGCCGATGAACGCGCACAAGTCCGAGCGCGTACGCGACACCGCCGAAGCGCTCTATACCCGCCTCACTGACGCCGGCATGTGCTGCTCGACGATCGCGATCTGCGCCCCGGGGTCAAGTTCGCCGATCAGGAACTGATGGGTATCCCCCACCGCCTGGTGATCGGCGACCGCGGCCTGGACAACGGCGAGCTGGAGTACAAGGGCCGCCGCGACAGCGAGGTCACCATGGTTGCGGTCGAGGATCTGGATGCGTTCCTCGCCGAGCGCCTGGGCTGACATCACCTGACCGGGCGAGCCTCGCCGGCCCGCTGGCAGTTCTGCTGCTGGCGACCGGCTCGCTGCCTGCCGCCGCGGCCCAGGCCGCGGCATCGCCACCTACCCAGCTCGCCGCACCCGCCGCGGTCATCGGCCCGGCGGACATGCCTCCCGACCCGGCCCTGATCCAAGCACTGGCACAGGCGATGGCTGCGGAGCCCGATAGCGGCGATCACTTCGATGCCCAGGTCTGGCTGCTCGACATGCAGTCGCGTCTCGCCCGGCGTCACCTCACGGCCTATCCCGATCGTCAGGCGCGCTTGCGCTTGCTGCAACGCGTGTACGTCGAGGCGCGTCGCGTCGCCCTGCCGCCGGCGCTGGTGCTGGCGCTGATCGACGTCGAGAGCCGCTTTCACCCCGCGGCCCGCTCGAGTGTCGGCGCCCGAGGGCTGATGCAGGTGATGCCGTTCTGGAAGGCCGAGATCGGCCGCCCCCAGGACGACCTGGAGGATGTCGCCACCAACCTGCGCTATGGCTGCACCATCCTCGCCCACTACCTGTCCCGGGAGAATGGCGACTGGACCCGCGCCCTGGCCAGGTACAACGGCAGCCTGGGCCGCACCACCTATCCGGAACAGGTGATGGCAGCCTGGTATCACTACTGGTGGGTAAAGCGTTAACGGCCGCGCACTCGGCGGCCGTTCAGATTTGCTTGCGATCCTCGACCTCGGTATGCGAAGTCCCCGGCGGCAGCGGATGGCCCTTGACCCGCTCGGCACGGGTGGCCTCGCGCACCTCGAGAATCTCTATCTCATAGCTGAGTGTGTGCCCGGCCAGCGGATGATTGGCATCCACGGTGACACTGTCGGCCCCGGCGGCGATCACCGTCACCGTATGCGGCCCTTCCGGCCCCTGGGCCTGGAAGCGCGCGCCCGCCTGCAGCGGCTGGTCGGCGGGGAAGGCGCTGCGCGCGGTCTCGCTGACCAGCGCTTCGTCACGCTCGCCATAGCTCTCGGCGGGGCTCAGTGTCACGCGCATCTGCGCACCGGGTGCCGCATCCATCAGGTGCGCTTCGAGCGCCGCGAACAGGTTGGCATGGCCATGCAGATAGCTCAGCGGCTGCTGGCGCGCGCGGGAGTCATCGAGGATGCGCCCATCGGCATCGCACAAACGATAGTGCAGCGTGGCGACACGCCCCGGCGTGATGGTGAGTGGCGTCATAGATCGTTCCTGAAGGTCGTGGCTGAAGATGGTTCCTGGAAAGAGATGAATCTGGGCGGCGTCTCTTGCCAACCCTGGGGTTTGTACGACAAGTCAACGAGCGCAGTACTTTCCAGCCAGTGCCTAGGAAACCGGCTTGCGCAGCGCCTCCACTGGCAGCTCCAGACGCTGGGTCTGCTGCAGCAGATTGAGCAGCACGATGGCGCGCTCCTCGCCCTTCTGGGCGTCGAATATCGCCTGCAGAGCGCGAAACGGCCCGTCGGTGATCTCCACCAGGTCGCCACGCCGGTAGTAGACATTGGCGCGCTCACGGCTGGTATCGGCGGCCACCCGGTCGCGCAGGGTCTCGATCAGCGCATCCTGCACCGCCACCGGCTCGTGGCCGAAGCCGACCAGCCGAAGCACGCCGCGGGTGGAGCGAATCGGACGCCAGTTGCTGGCGAGGCGGTCGAGGCGAATGAACAGATAGTGGGGAAACAGCGGCTCGGCCACCCAGACCAGCTTGCCGCGGCGGCGCTTCTGCACTTCCAGCACCGGGTGGAACACCTCGTAACCCTGATTGTCCAGATGTTCGCTGGCGCGAAACGATTCACCGCCCTTGCACTGGATCACGTACCAGCGCGGCAGCGCGTCACCGTCGTTCGTCGACTCCGTGGTCATGCTCGTCTTCCTGATCGCGATCACAATCCCGTGGCGTGTCCGGGTAGGGAAGTGTGGTCATCAGATCCCCCGCGCCAGACACGACACGATCGGCTAGAGTAGCATTTTTCGCGTCACCACGTCCGCCCGCCACGCGGCGGACCCTATCTGGAGGTTGCATGCAACGCGAGCCACGCGACTGGCTGACATCGTGCCGGGTCTATCTGCGCGCCCCGGTCATCACCCTGCTGTTTCTGGGGTTTTCCGCGGGCCTGCCCTATCTCCTGGTGTTCTCCACCCTGACCGCCTGGCTCGAGGACAGCGGCGTCGATGTGGCCGCCATCGGCTTCTTCAGCTGGATCGGCATGCTCTATTCGATCAAGCTGTTCTGGGCGCCGATCGTCGACCGCGTGCGCCTGCCGCTGCTGGGACGCGCACTCGGCCAGCGGCGTAGCTGGATGCTACTGGGGCAGGCGCTGATCGCCGCCGGCCTAGTCGGGCTCTCCGGGGTCGACCCGCTGGGGCATCTGCCGCTGGTCGCCGCCTTCGCCCTGCTCACCGCCTTCGGCGCGGCGACCCAGGACATCGTCATCGACGCCTACCGTATCGAATCGGGGGAGGCGGAGATCCAGGCGGCGATGGCGTCGACCTATATCATCGGCTATCGCATCGGCATCGTGGTCGCCGGCGCCGGCGCGCTGTATATCGCCGACGCCGCCTCCTGGTCGGTGGCTTATCTAAGCATGGCGGCACTGGTCGGCATCGGCATGCTCACAGTGCTGCTGCGCCCCGAGCCGCCGCGCCAGCAGGGGCTGGGCCGGGTACTGTTCCATCCGCGGGTCAGACACTTCCTGCGCGCCGGCGCCTCGCGCCCCGAGTGGCAGCGCCGCGCCGGGGTATGGCTGATCGCCGCCGTGGCCTGCCCGGTGGCGGATTTTTTCCAGCGTTACGCGCGCCTGGCCTTCGCCCTGCTGCTGTTCGTGGCGATCTACCGCATCGGCGACATCGTGATGGCGGCGATGGCCAATCCGCTCTATCTCAGCCTGGGCTTCACCAAGAGCGAGATCGCCAGCGTGACCAAGGTGTTCGGGGTCGCCATGACCATCGGCGGCGGCGTGCTCGGCGGGCTGCTGGTGGTGCGCTACGGCCTGGCGCGCATGCTGGTGATCGGCGGCATCGCCGTGGCGCTGACCAACATGGCGTTCGCGGTGCTGGCCCTGGGCGGCCAGAGCCTGCCGCTGCTGGTGCTCACCATCACCGGAGACAACCTCGCCAACGGCCTCGCCAGTACGGTGTTCATTGCCTTCCTGTCGAGCCTCACCTCGCGCGCCTACACCGCCACTCAGTACGCGCTGTTCTCGTCACTGATGACGCTGCCGGGCAAGTTCATCGGTGGCTTTTCGGGGGTCGCCGTAGCCAATCTAGGCTTCGCCCCCTTCTTCGTGCTGAGCGGGCTGCTCGGGGTGCCGGCGATTGCCCTGGCCTGGTGGCTGGGCCGACGCCTGCCCGAGCTCGGCGGCGCGCGCGACACGCCGCCGCGCTGAAGCGGCGGGAGCTGACAACCCGGCTGATCAGCGGCTACGGCGGCGCTCGACGGTGCGCGCACAGGGCTGGCGCGAGAGCCACTCCAGGGCGCCATCCGAGGCCGCCCATTGGTCACGCATCAGCTGGCGATACTGCCAAGCCTCGGCGCGAGTGCCGGGCTCGGGCATATCGACACTCGAGCGCGCCGGACGTGGCCGCTCCTCGCACAGCACGCGCACGATATAGGGGTTGGCCGCGCACACCTCATCCAGTACCGCGACCGCGTCGTCATGCCGCGCCAGACGGTAGAGCGCCAGCACCCGCCCCATCTGCACACCGAGCATGTCGGAACCCTCTGGCCCGGCCTCGCTCACCGCCAGCGCCTGGTCGTCGCTGCCCTCGCGCAGCAACTGGTCAATCACCAGCTCGCGCAGGCCCAGGCTATCCTCGGCGTCCAGCGCCAGCAGCCGCTGCGCCAGCGCCCGCGCCTGGGGCCCGGCACCGCGCTCCATGCCGATCACCAGCGCCAGACCGGTGCGCAGCAGCGTGGCGTTGTCGGCGTCGTGCCAGGAGAAGGTGCCGCCGGCATCCTCGAGCTGAGTCAGCCAGGCGCCATAGCGCTCGGCCAGCGGGGTGAAGAAGGTATCGACCATCCACGGCAGGCTGCCGAAGCGGCTCGCCAGCGCCAGAGTCAGTGCCTGCATCACCTTGGGCGCGTCGAGCCACTCGGGGTTGGCGCACAGCCCCTGAAGCCACTGCGGGGCAGTGACCCAGGGGTCGCCGAGGAACCCGAGCGCAGCGTCTTCGTCGATCTCGATCTCGCAGGCTTCGATCCATCCCGCGTAGAGTGACGCCTCGCGCCGGCTGGGCTCGTAGAGCAGCGCCCCTTCCGGCGAGCGCGACAGCACCAACCGCGGCGGCCGCTGCTGAGTGTGCAGCAACGCCTGCAGCGCGGTCAGCGGCCCGGCCAGGGCCTCCTCGGAATTGATTACCTGCTCGGCCAAGGTCGACTCGGGGTCGTCAGCCAGCTCGGCGATGAAGTCTAACTGGTCGGGGTCGGCCTGATGCTGGCGCGCCAAACGCCGCCACCAGAAGGCCGCGCGCTGACGCGCCTTGCCCACGTTGCCCTCGTGCAGCAGCACCATAGCCTCGATATAAGCCAGCGACGGCGAATCCGGTAGGGTACGCTGGGCACTCTGGAACGCCTCGCGGGCACTGGCCAGATCACCGCTGTCGAGATGCATCAGACACAGCCGCTCGTAGGCCGCTCCGCTGAGGAAGTCGGGGCCACTGGCGATGACCCGCTCGATCAGCGCCGCACGCTTGCGCAGGAAACCGCGCTCCTGGTAGAGGTCGATCAGGATCTCGAAGGCTGGCTCGATCTGCTCGGCCAACGCCTGCCAATCACGCTCGCCGGCGAACAGCGACTCGAGAATCTGCTGGGCACGGCCGTTGTTGCCGCTTTCGGCGGAGACGATACCGGCTTCGAGCAGCGCCTGCGCTGGCGCCTTGCGGCTCTCCAGCGCGGCTTTCAGTGTCTCGCCGCGCCATTCACGCAGCGACAGCATCCACATCAGATGCGTGGGCACCGCGCTGGGCAGTTCCACCCGCCGGCAGCAGTTGCGGTAGGCGCGACCCGAATCACACCAGCAAGGTTCGTCAGGGCGCGGTTCGGCCAGCGGCTCGCAGTCGAACTGGCGCCGCACCAGCGGCGTCTGGTTCCAGATGATCGGCGCCAGCGCCTGGGCCATGTCCAGACTGCCGCCGCACTGCTCGGCGCCCTGCGTGCGTGCCCATGCCATCAGTGCCGGGTAGTGTTCGTTGTCGCGAATTGTCTCGAGGGCGCCGCTGGCGTAGCCCAGCAGCTGTTCGACCCAAGCAGTCAGCATGGCGTTCCTCCGTCCGGTTGGCCCCATCCTAGCACGCTCGGCAACAGCGCTGGCGAGGCTCGACCTGGGGTGCTAAGTTAGCCGCCGCCCGCTGTGTCCGCCGCTGTTTGCAAGGAGCAAGCTTGCTCTCGTTGATTCCCCCCACGCTCCGCCGCCGATCCCACGCCACCGCCAGCGACACCCCCCAGGTGCGCCTGGAACGCGAGGGACGCGACGAGATTCGTCGTATCACCGCCGCGGTGGAGAAAGTGCCGTGGACCGTGAGCCTGCTGCAGATCCTGTGGACCGCCGGTCCGGTGACCCTGCTCGGCGCCTGGGGCGGCTATCTGCTCGGCTACGGCAAGGCGCCGACGATCGAGAACTACATCTTCTTCATCTCGTTCACGGTGATCACCGGCATCTTCGGCGTACTCGCCAACCTGACCCACCACCTGACCCGTGGCCGACGCGTCGAGCGTACCTCGCAGCGTATCGAGCGGGTGATCAGACCCTACCGGAGCTGCTGCTGGCGACACGCAACCTGATCGTCGAAAGCCTCGACGGCGACGCTCGCCGCCGCGAGGCCGCGGCCATGCTGTTGCGCAAGCAGGATCTGTCGCCGGCCGGCGTCGAGCTGGCCGCGCTGGAGCTGCTCGACGACCCCGAAAGCGCACGCCTGATCGGCCAGATCGAGGTCTACCGCCGAGTCGGCCTGCACGCCCGTATCAGCGATCTCTTCGCCAGCTATCGCGAACGTATCGAGCCGCAGTTCGGCGAGCTGTTCGACCTCGCGCCCCAGGCCATTACCCTACTGCGCGAGCGCTTCGAGGGGCACGCCCCCGACCCGCGCTACGGCGTAGCGCGGGACGAGAACTTCATCGAACGCGTGATGGCGGCGATCGAGAGCGACAACGATCTGCTGATGACGCTGCAGGACGTCGAGGAGATGGTGATTCTGGCCTTCGAGTTGATCAGCGGCCGCCAGATCCCGGTGCTCTCGTTCGAGTACCGCGGACGCTGGAAGCTGGCGCGCGCCTTCGACAACCTCGAGGAGGCCCGCGCCCGCCACCGCATCGCCCAGGCCACCGGGCTCTCACGGCTCAAGGCGCTCAACACCTATCTCACCGAACGCTCCGCCACACCGCTGGCCGAGAGCGTCTCCGGCCAGCGCGCCGATGCCCTGCTCGCCCACAGCGTGGCGGCGATCGACGACCTCAGCGCGCGCATCGATGCCCAGGTGCGGGCGATCCAGCAAGGCCGCAAGGAGCAGCGCCAGACGCTACGCGAGAACGCCGAGGTGCTGACCAACGCGATCAAGCTCTACAAGAGTGTCTCCAGCGCCTATGAGTCGGTCGGGCGCAGCCATGCTCACCGCCTGCGCATGGCCGAGCGCTGGGAAGCGCTCAGCGCCAATCTCGCCGACAGCACCACCCGCCTGCGCCTGGGGCCGGGACGGCGCGGTCTGCGCATTCGCGAAAGCAAGATCGCCCTCGACGACGAGGCCAAGGCAGAGGTGTGCAAGCTGCTCGGCCGCTATATGGAAAAAGCCAACATCGGCACCTTCCGCGACCGCCTGCGCCAGGCCGAGCGCGACACCCAACTGAGCGTCGGCGTCGACACCGCCAAGCGCGTAGCGGTGGAGATCTTCCTCGCCCTGGAGCCCCACGTGCAGCTATCGCGCCCCGCGGTGCAGCGCGCCATCAACAGCTCCAACGCGGCCGATTTCGGCCAGCTCGAACCCAATCTCTCGGCCGCCGCCAAGGCGGCCATGGGCTCGGCGATGGTGCGCGAGATCGAGACCGATCTGTCGCGCACCGCCGAATCCCTGGCATTGGCGCTGGTACGTCACTACCGGGTAGCGCTGGAACCGGAGGCGATGGCCTTCCTGCAGCGCCAGTACGGTGCCCGCGAGGCCACCCTGACGATGCTCACCAACGTCAATCTGGAGCGCAGCGAAACGCCCAACGTCAGCTATCTGAGCATGGCCCCACCCGCGGTGGGCACACCGCACCGCCAGTGGTACCGCGCCCTGGTACGCGCCCGCCACTGGAGAAGTGAACCGCGCATGCGTCTGATCGTCGCCGAAAAGCCTAGCCTGGCACGGGCCATCGCCGCTGCCCTGCCCGCCCCGGCAGTACGCCGAGAAGGCTATCTGGAAGCCGGCGACACCTGCGTCAGCTGGTGTCTGGGGCATCTGCTGGAACAGGCCCCGCCGGAGGCCTACGACCCACGCTACCAGCAGTGGCGGCTCGACGATCTGCCCATCGTACCGGGCCGCTGGCAGCTGGTACCGCGCCCCCAGGCCCGCGGCCAGCTCGCTGTATGCGCAAACTGCTCAAGCACGCCACCAGCGTGGTCCACGCCGGCGACCCCGACCGCGAAGGTCAGTGCTGGTGCAGGAGGCGCTCGACCATCTGGGCTGGCGTGGCCCGCTGCAGCGCCTGCTGGTGCAGGATCTCAACCGCCCGGCGGTGGCCAAGGCGCTGGCCCGACTCGAGGACAACCAGCGCTATCAACCGCTGTTCGCCGCCGCCGAGGCGCGCTCGCGGGCGGACTGGCTGTATGGCATCAACCTGACCCGAGCGTGGACGCTGATCGGCCGCCAGGCGGGTTACGACGGCCTGCTCTCGGTGGGCCGGGTACAGACCCCGGTGCTGGGGCTGGTGGTGCGCCGCGACCGTGAGATCGCCGCTTTCGAACCCTACCCGTTCTATCCGCTCTGGGCCGATCTGGCGGTCGCCGCCGGCGAGCTGCGCGCCTGGTGGCTGCCCGGCGAGAATCAGCCGCTGGATGCCCAAGGGCGCCTGCTCGATCCGCGTCCGGCCCAGGCGCTGGCCGCGCGCCTGCCCGGCAGTCAGGGCCGGTTGGCGACCCTGGAGCAGCGCCGACAGCGCCAGGCGGCGCCACTCCCCTACTCGCTCTCGGCGCTGCAGGTAGACGCCGCGCGCCGCTTCGGGCTCTCCGCCAAACGCGTACTGGACGTGTGCCAGGCGCTCTACGAACGGCATCAGTTGATCACCTACCCGCGGTCGGACTGCCGCTACCTGCCGGCGGCCCATCATGGCGAGGCCGCGCGCACCCTGGCGAGCGCCTGCCAGCATGACGCGACACTCACACAGTGGGTGCAGGGGGCCGACTTCACCCGGCGCTCCAAGGCCTGGGACGACGCCAAGGTCGGCGCTCACCACGCCCTGGCGCCGAGCGGACGCCCGGCCGATCTCGCGCGCCTGAGCCGGGACGAGGCCAATCTGTTCCGGCTCATCGCGCGTAACGTGGTGGCGCAGTTCTACCCACCGCTGGAGACCTTCGAGACCCGAGCGCTGTTCGACATCCTCGACGAGCGCTTCCAGGCCAAGGGGCGTGAGATCCTCGAGCCGGGCTGGAAGCCGCTGTTCACCACCCGTGACGACGTGCCCACGCTGCCGACGCTGCACCAGGGCGAGGCGGCCCACGTGCTGGGCGCCGAGGTCGAGAGCCGCGAGACGCGCCCGCCGGAGCCGTTCACCGATGCCAGTCTGATCAAGGCGATGATGAACATCGCACGCTATGTGGATGACCCCGAGGTCAAGCGCACCCTGCGCGAGACCGACGGCCTGGGCACCGAGGCGACGCGGGCCGGCATCATCGAGACGCTGCTGACCCGCGGCTATCTGGTGCGCGAGGCCAAGGCGCTGCGCGCCTCGCGAACCGGCCACGCCCTGATCGATTCGCTGCCGCCGGCGGCCTCGCAGCCGGAGCGCACGGCACTGTGGGAGCAGCGCCTGACTCGCATCGCCGAGGGCAACGCCGCGGCGCAGCCGTTCGTCGACGCTCTGCTCGAAGATCTGCGCCAACTACTCGGCCAGGCCAGCGCGGGCAAGCTCGACCAGGCGCTCAAGGCCGCACGCCAGAGCGCCGCGCCGGATGCCCCCAAGCCGACACGCGGCAAACGTCAGTCGACCAAGCGCGGCGGCGGGCAGTCGCGCCCGCGTACCGGCAGCAAGAGCAGTACTGGCACCAAGCGCAGTGCTGGCACCCAGAGCAGTACCGACACAAAGAGCGGTACGGGCACCACCCGCAAGCCGCGTAGCCGCCGCGGCAGCCGCACCCAGGGGTCCGGCTCGTGACGTCGGGGCCCTGGCTGGTACTCGGCGCGGGGGCGCTGGGGCAGCTGTTCGCGGCGCGCCTCGCCGCGGCGAGCGATAGCGGGCAGATCATGCTGCGCGGGCGCCAGGGGGCGGTGAATCAGGTACGCCTGCAGGAAACCGACGGCAACTGGCAAACTCGGACGCTGACGCCCCCCGCGGCGGCGCCGGCGCTGGTGATCGTCGCCACCAAGGCGTTCAATGCCGAGCAGGCGCTAGCGCAGGCCCAGCTGGCACCGGGTACTCCGCTGCTGCTGTTGCAGAATGGCTTCAGCGCCAGCCGCGTCTGAGCTGCCAGTGGCCGGGCCCGGTACTGTGCGCGGCGACCACCGAAGCGGCCTATCGCCAGCCGCACCCGGCGACCGGCGTGATCCACGCGGCGGCGGGCCATACCTGGCTCGGCGATCTGGCCGGAGAACATCGTGCCATGGCGGCCGCGGTCGCCGCGACCCTCACCCGCGCCGGCCTGGCGGCCAGCGCCTGCGACGACATCGATGAGCGGCTGTGGCACAAGCTGGCAGTCAACGCCGTGATCAACCCGCTGACGGCACGCCATCGCGTGTGCAACGGCGCCCTCGCCACGCCGCCGTTGAGCGCCGAGGTCGAAGTGCTGTGTGCGGAGATCGCGCAACTGATGGCGGCGGCGAAGGTATCACCCCCGGCAGCGGGCTGGCAGGGATGGGTCAGCGCAGTGATCGAGGCCACTGCGGGCAACCGCTCGTCGATGCTCCAGGACGTGCTGGCCGGGCGCTGTACCGAGCGCGACGCCATTCTCGCGCCGCTGCTCGCGCTCGCCGACACCCACGCCCTCGCGGTACCCGGGCTACGCGCCTGCTATCGCGCCACCCCAGGCTGACCGCCGGGGCCCCCGGGGCGCGGCGGCCGTACACGTCGAGTGGCCCTGACCCTGAGCGGGGGCTCAGCCCGGGCCGCCATCGAGGCGCCGGCGCAGCGTCTCCAGCTCCTCCATCAGTTCCAGGGCGAGTGCGGCACCCGCCAGATTGACCCCCAGGTCGCGCTGCAGGCGTCGGACCGTGCGCACCCGCGCCAGGCTGCTGCCGTAAAAGCGCCACTGCTCACGCTGGCGTCCTGCCGGAGTGAGAATGCCCTCGTCGACCAGCTCGATCACCCACTCGGCGTGAACCGTGCAACTGCGGCAGAGATCACCCAGGGTCAACAGCGGACGCTCATCGAGATTGTCCCCTTCGAGCACCGATTCGGCAGATGAGAGATGTCGCGTCATGATCCGTTACCTCCCAGTTCGGCACGGGGATCGAAAGCGCTGGCCTCGGCCAGCTGGCGATAGGCCGCCGCCACCGCCTCGCTGTCGGCCGGCGGTGTCACCAGCGTCAGCTCGACGTAGAGATCGCCGGGCGGCGTGCCGGGGATGCCTCGTCCCTTGAGGCGCAGGCGGCGCCCGCTACCGGAGCCGGCGGGTACCTTGAGGGTTATCTCGCCGCCCGGTGTCGTCAACGCCAGCGTGGTGCCCAGCGCCGCCTCCCAGGGCGCCACCGGCAGTGTCATGGCGACGTCGCGGCCGTCGACCCGGTAGCGCGAATGGGGACGAAACTCCACCTCCAGATAGAGATCGCCGGCGGCGGCACCGTTGGCGCCAGGACCACCCTGCCCGGCGAGCCGGATACGCTGGCCCGCCTTGACGCCCTTGGGGATACGCACCTTGAGCGTGCGCTCCCGCGGGCGCAGATGGCCTTGCGGGTCGAACTCGGCGCGCTGCAGCGACAGAGTGCGGGTGGCGCCCTGATAGGCATCCTCCAGCTCAATCAGCACCTTGGCGTGATGATCCTCACCGTGCAGCACCTGCCCGTGGGCCCGACCACCGCGCTCGAAACCACCCCCAGCGTCGAATCCCGAGAATCCGCCCCTGCCACCACGGCGGCCGAACAGCGTCTCGAAGAAGTCGCTGAAGTCGGCACTCTCGCCGTGGGTATAGCCGCCGCCGCTGAACTCGAAGCCGGCATCCCAGTCGGGCGGCGCCTCGAAGCGTTCGCCCTCGCGCCCGCCGAGACGGTCATAGGCAGCGCGCTTCTCCGGATCCTTGAGCACCTCGTAGGCTTCGCCCAGCGCCTTGAAGCGCGCCTCGGCGTCGGCCTCGTGGCTGACATCGGGGTGATACTTGCGCGCCAGCTTGCGATAGGCGCGCTTGATCTCCTCCTGGGTGGCGTCGCGCTCGACGCCGAGCACCGCATAGTAGTCCTTGAACTCCATTGGCGACCTCCCCTGTCCACACGTCCCGGGGCGAGCATCTCGCCCCGGCCCAGTGCCCCGCCTCAGCCGGTGTTGCGCAGCCCGGCGGCGATGCCCGCCATGGTGACCATCAGCGCCCGCGAGAGCGCCGGGCTGATGTCGCCGTCGGCGTCGCGGTTACGCTGCAACAGCTCGGCCTGGAGCCCGTGCAGCGGGTCGATGTAAGGGTTACGCACCTCGATGGCCTGGCGGATCAGCGGCGTGTCTTCGAGCAGCGTACGCTGATCCAGGATCTGCAGCAGCACCGCTTCCAGGTCGACCAGGCGCTGGCGCAGCGCCCCACCCAGCTCGCGCAGCGCCGGGGCATCGACCAGCCGCTCCTCGTAGTAGGCGGCGATCTGGCCGTCGGACTTGGCCAGCAGCATCTCCAGCATGTCCAGATAGGTGCGGAAAAACGGCCACTGCTGGCGCATCTCGCGCAGTCTGTCCAGCCCGCCCTCCTCGGCCACCCGGGTGGCGAAGGCTTCGCCGCTGCCCAGCCAGGCCGGCAGCATCAGCCGAATCTGAGTCCAGGCAAAGATCCAGGGAATCGCACGCAGCGTCTCGATGCCCCCCTCCTGGCGCCGCTTGGCCGGGCGCGAGCCCAACGGCAAACGACCCAGGGCGCTCTCCGGCGTCACCGCGCGGAAGTAGTCGACGAAGTCCGGGTTCTCGCGCACCACGCCCACATAGGCGGCGTGGGCGATATCGGCCAGGCGCTCCATCTCCTCGCGCCAGGCCGGCTGCGGTGCCGGCGGCGGCAGCAGGGTCGCCTCCAGCACCGCACAGGTGTAGATCTCCATCGAACGCAGCGCGATATCCGGCTGCCCGAACTTGAAGCGGATCATCTCGCCCTGCTCGGTGACCCGGAGACTGCCGTTCACCGAGCCCGGTGGCTGCGACAGGATGGCAGCGTGGGCCGGGCCGCCGCCGCGCCCCACGGTACCGCCACGGCCGTGGAACAGGGTCAGCGCCACGCCACCCTCGCGGCACACCTCGACCAGCCGCTCCTGGGCGCGGTACTGGGCCCAGGCCGCCGCCAGCTGGCCGGCGTCCTTGGCCGAGTCGGAGTAGCCGATCATCACTTCCTGGTAGTCACCGGCGATCGCCCGATAGCCCGGCAACGCCAGCAGCCGCTCGATCACCGCCCCGGCGCGGTCGAGATCGTCGAGGGTCTCGAACAGCGGCGCAATGGGCAGATTCAGGCCCTCGCCGGCCTCCTTCATCAGCAGCGCCACCGCCAGCACGTCGGAGGGCTGCTGGGCCATGGAGATGATGTAGGTACCCAGCGCCTCGCGCTGCTCGCGGCCGATCACGCGGAAGGTGTCGAGCACCTCGCGCGCCTCGGCGGAGCAGGCCCAGCGCGGCGGCACCAGCGGCCGCGGCGAGGCCAGCTCGTCGAGCAGGAACTGCTGGCGCTGTGCTTCCGGCCACGCCAGATAACCCCCGATCCCCAGGTGGCGTGTCAGCTCGTCGAGGCACTGGGCGTGGCGCGCGCCATCCTGGCGCACGTCGAGCTTGGCCAGCGTCACTCCGAACACCCCGACCCGGCGCAGGGTATCGAGCAGCACGCCATTGGCGATGGTCTCCAGACCGACGTCACACAGCGAGCGATAGCAGGTCAACAGCGGCGCATGCAGCTGCGCGCGGGTCTCGATGATCGGGGCATCCGCCACCGGCTCGCCGTCGAGCCGGGCGCGGGCCCAGGCACGGGTCGCCTCCAGCCGGATAGTGAGCTGCTTGAGCAGCGCGCGGTAGGGCTCGGGGTCGTCACCCACCTCGGCGCGCAGAGCATCGTTGGCCTGCCACATCGATAGCTCGGCGCGCAGCTGGTCGAGATCGCGCAGATAGAGATCCGCCGCCATCCAGCGGCCCAGCAGCAGCACTTCCTGGGTGACCGCGGCGGTGACGTTGGGGTTACCGTCGCGGTCGCCACCCATCCACGAGGCGAAGCGGATCGGCGAGGCGTCCAGCGGCAGGCGCTCGCCGGTGGCGTCAAGCAGCAGCGCGTCGAGGTCACGATGAAAGGTCGGTACCGTCTGCCACAGCGCGTTCTCGATCACCGCGAAACCCCACTTGGCCTCGTCCACCGGTGTCGGCCGCTCGTGGCGAATCTCATCGGTATGCCAGGACTGGGCGATCAGCTCCTCGAGTCGCCCCTGGGCGCGCTGCAGCACCTCGGGATGCTCGCCGCTGGTCTCGATCCGGCTCAGGCACTCGTCGATGGCATCGTATTTCTGGATCAGCGTGCGCCGGATGACCTCCGTAGGGTGCGCGGTCAGCACCAGGTCGACCCGCATACCGGCAAGCGCATCGACGATCTCGCGGGGCGACTTGCCGGCGGCGGCGATGCGCTCGATCAGCTCGCCCAGGTCGGGCTGGGTGCCGGGGCGGTAATCCTCGACCCGGCGAAAGCGTGCCCGGTAGTGCTGCTCGGCGATGTTGGAGAAATTCAGAAACTGATTGAAGGCGCGAGTCACCGGCAGCAGCTCGTCATCGGGCAGTGCGCGCAGATAGTCGATCAGCGCGTGGCGGTCGGACGCCTCGGCGCGCTGGCGCCCCTGCTTGGCCAGCGCACGGATCGCCTCGATCCGATCGACGAAGTCAGCGCCCATATCGTTGGCGATGGTTCTACCCAGGCTGTCGCCCAGCAGCCTGACATTCTCCCTGAGCGATTCGTGCAGCGAGGTGTCGTGGTCCGACGTCATGGTGTCGTGCTCTGAACTCATGAAGGTTCCTCTGCGGGCGGCGATGAGCGATGGCGACGCCCGGCCTGACGCGTGCAGATGCGCCTGCAACGGCCGGGGGACGCAGATAGTATGATCCAGAATAGCCACAAACGAGGCACACCTGGCAAGCGTGGTAGCCCCCGCAGCCACCGCGGCGCGTTACTGCGAGGGAGCGCGCTCCGATGTCTAGTCCTGCTGACGTTCCGCTGTTTCTGCCAGCTGGCGCTCTTGGGCCTTGGCCGCCTGCCAGTGTGTCCTCCTGCGCGACAGCGCAGCTAACGCCGACGCGCTCCTCTCGGCGGCACTACTGAGTAACGGCCAAGCAACTGATGCGATAAGGGCAGAAATCAGCGGCCGCGCTTGTCGATATCGATCTGGCCTTCGATATAGAGTGCGATAGCCTCAGGGGCGGTGTACTTATCGAACCATTTGTCTTTAGGATTGGTATGAAGATAGACCGCCGCGACCTCTATCTCTTTATCCCCGTTTTTCGGTGACACGAGGCCGACCAGGAAAGGCGTTCTGAGCGATACATTACCGACAAAGTACTCCTGCCAGCTAGAACTGGACGGACCGCCATTCCGGAGCACCACAGAGAATGGTCCCTTAAGCAGATGCACTTCATCGCCCAGCGTCACCTTTTTAGCGAACCCCAGTTTGAGAAAGCGCCAGGCCGCGAAAACGCCGAACACGCCCCAGATAATCATCAACGGACCGAACACGCTACCCTTCAGGAGGTAAGAGTCGTCCCATAACACCCAAACCACGCCGATGACGGTCGACAGCATCAGCGCACCGAGCAGTATGTAAGAGCGCATTCGCCAACGACGTAGCGCTGCCACCTGCTCGGCATAGATACGCTCGTTAGGTGTCATGGCTCTTGTCCCCAGGGTCTGCGCCTTTTCAGTCGGAAAAGTCCTTTCGCCAATCATTGAAGGTTACCTTTCAATATCTCTTCCAGTGTAAGATCTAGACAGTCTGGATCCAAAAGTTTCCTAAGATTCTTATAGCCATACTCGAGAGCCATGTGCAAAACGCATATCAATATCACCGCAGCCAGAAACAACCATGAGCGGCCAGAAATCGTTAACATCTAACTTCGCGACGATGTAGCAGGCAAACGCGATAGAGAAAAACATCGACAGAGTGATAAAAAGCCCGGAACGCCCAGCTTCACGTTTGAAGACACTGCGTCCGTACTTCTGAAAAGCGCATCGAGATTAATCTGATCATTCAGGTTGAACAGCAGCGCTTCGTCGATCCCTTTATAACGCTTACTCAAATTGATCGACGGATAGATGTGCATGAAAAGTGCATGAACTTCAATAAACTTTCCATGCAGCCGGTCGAGAATGACAGAAGAGCCAGGAGGGCCATGCAGCAGCACGTTTCCAACGTAATATTCATTCACGTAGTTGATACTCCCGGCGCCACTGGGCACCGGCTTTTTGCGAATGGTCATGATGCCGCGAATGATAGAGACGCGAGGGCTGAAGCACACACGGCGCTTATAGCCCAGCCAAAATATCCAGATACCACCTGCCATTGGGCCCAAGGTCAAAAACGCGAGGAGTAAAAAACCCGCTACGTCAAGGGTCAGGGTATCCATACTGAATGCAATCGGCAGCCCCAGTCCCATACAAAAGGTTAAGACACCGGTCAACATCAGGAACCAAAAAATATAGCGGTGCATGGCGACCACTTTTTTCGCGTAGTGGCATTCGTGCCCAGTCATCAGTCGCTCACCAATGATTGCGGCGTGAACTCTCATCTTGCCTCTCTCCGTCAGTACCACTGGACGATGCATCCGACTATGATGACCAACCCGGACTCGTCAGTTCTTGAACGCCTAAGATGAATCCGACAGAACACTGGAAAAAAGCCTAAATCCAGCTTGTGCCACCGTCGGCGTCCACGAGGTGAAAGCCTCAACTCAGCGTACGACGGTCCAGCAGCTTGAACCAACCAGCCCTCGCAACAATGATCAGGTGGAGAAAACTCTTACGCCCCCAACTAGGTAATCCTATTTTAGGACACCTCCCTTTCGATTACCCAGCAAAAACACGAAACCACCCGGCCTCCTCGGCTCATCTTACAGCGCGAGTGAGTGGTAATCGTCGATACGCTCGCACATCCTAGTAGATGTTCTCGATTATAATACGGTGATTGACGAAAGCGCACCCATCGACACGGGAAAAGTTGAGATTTTTAATCATCGCAAGACCATCTGGATGAATATAGCCAGGCACCTATTGATATACCACATATGCCCACGGGCCTCACTGAGAAATAAATACAGGTCTTTCGCAGGTATCTAATCTCGATGAGGCACTCCAGCATCTATTCCTGCTGGCGCTCTTGGGCCTTGGCCGCCTGCCAGTGGTGCTCCATCTGTGCCAGCGTGGCATCACCGGGGGTGGCGCCATCGCGTGCCAGGGCATCCTCGACGTAGCGGAAGCGGTGTTCGAACTTGTGGTTGGTGCGCCGCAGCATCTGCTCGGGGTCACACTTCAGCCGCCGCGCCAGATTGACCACCGCGAACAGCAGGTCGCCCACCTCGGCCTGGGCGTGCTGGCGATCGCCGTCGGCGAGTGCCGATTCGACCTCCGCCAGCTCTTCCCGGATCTTGTCGATGACACCACGCTCGTCGGGCCAGTCGAAGCCCTGGCCGGCGGCGCGCTTGCTCAACTTGGCCGCCCGGCTCAGTGCCGGCAGCGCGGCGGGGATGTCATCCAGCGCCGAGACCCGCGCCGTGCCCTGGGCCTTGCGCGCCTCACGCTCCTCGGCCTTGAGCGCCTCCCAGCGTGCCTTGACCTCGGACTCGGCGACAGCACTATCGCTGCGCCGCGAGTTCAGGGTGCCGTCGGGAAACACATGCGGATGGCGGCGCAGCATCTTGGCGGTTAGCGTGTGGACGATGTCGGCGAACTCGAAGCGCCCCGCCTCGCGCGCGAACTGGCTGTAGTAGACCACCTGGAACAGCAGGTCGCCGAGCTCGCCGGGCAGCTCATCGAAGGCGCGGCGCTCGATCGCGTCGGCCACTTCGTAGGCCTCCTCCAGGGTATGCGGCACGATCGAGTCCCAGTCCTGCTTGAGATCCCACGGGCAGCCGTCGCGGGGGTCGCGCAACACGGCCATCAGCGTGAGCAGATCGTCGAGGGTGTAGCGCTGGGTCGCGGTGCTTTTGTCGGTCAGGCTCACTGTATCTGTCCCTGGCGCAGGCGTTTGACGTCGATCACGTTGGGCAACTGCTGGATGCGCGAGAAGATGCGCTCCAGCGCCTCGAGCCCATCGACCTCGAGGGTGATGCGCATGCGCGCGATGTTGTCGTGCTTGTCGGTAGCGGTGTTCACCGAGGTGACGTTGATCCGATCGCTGGAGAGCACGTGGGTGACATCGCGTAGCAGCCCCGAGCGATCCCAGGCTTCGATCTCGATGTCCACCGGATACTGGGTCCGCGCACGGTCGCCCCACTCGACGTCGACGATGCGCCGTGGCTCTTCGCTGCGCAGCTGCAGCACGTTGGCGCAGTCCTGGCGGTGGATGGTGACCCCGCGCCCCTGGGTGATGTAGCCGATGATCTGATCGCCAGGTACCGGATGGCAGCAGTTGGCCATCAGCGTCTTGAGGTTGCCCACGCCGAGCACGGTGATACCGTCGCCGGCCTCCCGCGACGGCTGGCGCTTGGGCTTGGTCAGCAGACGGTCGAGCTGCTCCTGATCGTCGCTCTCGCCGAACTTCTGCTGCGCCTGGTGCAGCACCTGGCCGATCCGCAGGTCGCCGGCGCCGATTGCCGCGTACATGTCTTCGGCGCTGGTGTAGTTGACCGTCTCGGCAAGTCGGGTGAGATCGATGCCGTCGATATCCAGGCGCCGGAACTCACGATCGAAGATCGCCCTGCCCTCTTCCAGATTCTGCTCGCGCGCCTGCTGCTTGAACCATGCCTGGATCTTGGCCCGCGCCCGTGAGGTGCGCACGTAACCCAGATTGGGGTTGAGCCAGTCACGGCTGGGCGCGCTCTTGGTCGCGGTAAGGATCTCCACCTGCTGACCGGTCTTGAGCAGGTAGGTCAGCGGCACGATGCGCCCGTCGACCTTGGCCCCGCGGCAGCGATGCCCAATCTCGGTGTGCACGCGGTAGGCGAAGTCGATCGGCGTCGCCACCTGCGGCATGTCGATGACATGGCCATCGGGTGTGAACACGTAGATACGATCCGGAGCCACGTCGCTGGTAAGGCCTTCGCGGAAGTCGCCGACATCGCCGACCTCCTCCTGCCACTCCAGGACCTGACGCAGCCAGGCGATCTTCTCTTCGTAGCTGCGGCTCTTGGGGTCGAGATCGGTGCCCTTGTAGCGCCAGTGCGCGCAGACGCCGAGTTCGGCCTCCTCGTGCATGGCGAAGGTGCGCACCTGGATCTCCAGCACCTTGTTCTCGGGGCCGAAGACCGCGGTGTGCAGCGACTGGTAGCCGTTCTTCTTGGGATTGGCGATATAGTCGTCGAACTCGTTGGGCACATGATGCCAGCGCGAGTGCACGACCCCCAGGGTGGTGTAGCAGTCGGCGATCTCGGGCACCAGAATGCGCACCGCACGCACATCGTAGACCTGGGAGAAATCGATGTGCTTACGCTGCATCTTGCGCCAGATCGAATAGATGTGCTTGGCGCGGCCGTCGACCTGGTACTGGCTGATCCCCTGGCGCTCGAGCAGCGTCTCGAGGGTGGCGACCACCTCCTTGATATAGCGGTCGCGGTCGAGGCGCTTCTCCGCCAACTGCTTGGCGATCGACTTGTACTCGCTCTCGTGGAGATAGCGGAAGGCCAGATCCTCGAGCTCCCACTTCACCTGGCCGACACCGAGCCGATGCGCCAGCGGCGCGTAGATATCGAACACCTCGCGCGCCACGCGCAGGCGTTTCTCGCGCGAGGCGTCCTTGACTTGACGCAGGGCACAGGTGCGCTCGGCGATCTTGATCAGCGCCACGCGCACGTCGTCGACCATGGTCACCAGCATCTTGCGCAGGTTCTCCTGCTGGTTGTGCTGGGAGAGCCCCTGCTTGGGCGCCTGCAGCTGGCTGATGGCAGCCATGCTGAGCACCCCTTCGATCAGCTGCGCGACCTCCCGCCCCAGGCGCTTGGCCACACCCTCGACGCTGATCAAGCCCCGGCGCACACTGCGGTAGAGCACCGCCGCCTCCAGCGTCGGCTGATCGAGGCGTAGCTGGCTGAGGATATCGGCCATCTCCAGCCCGGTGAGCAGACTCAGTCCGGGCACGCTTTCCAGCGTCGTCGCCTGCGGATTCTCCCCCGCGGCACGCGCCAGCTCGCACGCCTGACGCATGCGCTGGAGGTCACGCAGCGCCACTTCGTCGTTCAACCGCTCGAGCCATCCCTCGAGATCGATACCGCCGGGGCCGACCGACGGCTGATCCTCACGCACCTTGACCATGCCTGTCCTCGCCTCCTGGAGCCTCTTGCTGCCACCGCCTGCCGCCGAGTGACAGATCGTGCGGCGCCGGGCTTTCGTTGTTCGTGATAATAGCGTTGCAATCGCTTGCGGGGTGACTCGCGTCAGTCGTGATCGGCGCCGCCGCCCCCAACCGCCACACCCGGGCGCGTGAACAGCGCCAGCGACTCCAGGTGCGCGGTGTGCGGAAACATGTCGGCCACCGCCAACCGCCGCAGTACCAGCCCGCCGGCGACGAGATGCGCCGCATCCCGCGCCAGCGAGGCCGGGTCACAGGAGACGTAGAGCACCTGCGCCACCTCGCTCTGCGCCACTCGCCGGCAGAGCGCATCGGCGCCATCCCGCGGCGGGTCGAGAATCAGCGTATCGTGGTCCGCCAGCAGTGCCTCGAGACCCGCGTCCGCTGCGCTCAGATCCGCCTGCACTGCGGTCACCGCGGGTAGCGCATTGGCATCGGCGTTGGCACGCAGGCGCTCGACCATCGTCTGGCTGCCCTCGACGGCGGTCACCGCCGCCACCTCGCCAGCCAGCGCCAGCGAGAAGTTGCCGATGCCGGCGAACAGATCGAGCAGCCGCATGCGCGGCGTCGGTGTCAGCCAGGCGCGGGCGGTATCGATCAGCCGCTGATTGATCTCGGCGTTGACCTGGACGAAATCCCCGGGCGCCAGTGCCAACGTCACTGCATGGGCGGCACCCTGCACCCTCACCGCCAGCGTAGGCGCCGCACCCAGCCAGTGCAGCTGCGGCTGCTCGCGGCCCTGCAACTGGGCCACCGCGACGCCATGACGCTCGCCGAAGCACCGCCAGCGCTCGCTGTCCTCGCTCACCTCGCGCAGTTGACGCACCACCACCACCGGCACGGCATGATCATCCAACAACAGCTCCAGGTGGCCGACGTGGCGCGGCACGGCCAACGTCGCGAGCAGCTCGCGCAGCGGCGCCAGCAGCGCAGCCAGCGCCGGTGTCAGCACCATGCAGCCAACGATATCGACCAACTGGTCACTGCCGCGGGCGCGAAAGCCGAGATGCACGCGCCCCTCGCCATCACGCTTGACGCCGAGCCGAGCGCGCCGGCGGTAGCCGACATCCGCGCCGGCGATCAATCCCACCTCGCTAGGGGGCTCGATGCCCTGCCGGATGAGCAGCTCGCTCACGACCCGGCGCTTGTGCTCGCGCTGGGCGGCGATGTCCATGTGCTGCAGGTCGCAGCCGCCACAGCGGTCGAAATAGGCACAGGGCGGCGTGACCCGCTCGGGCGCGCTCACCAGACGCTGGCGCACGTGGGCCTCGTCGAAGCGCCGCCGCTCGCGGTGCACCGCCACCTCGACCCGTTCGCCGGGCAGCGCGCCACTGACGAACACCGTCTTGCCACTGGCCGCGCGCGCCACGCCGCGCCCATCATGGGCCAGGCGTTCGATGTAGAGCCCCGGCGCCGCAGTGTCCCCGCTGGGGGCGGTGGTGCTCTCCCGTTTGCGCGCCGGCGTGCGGCGTTTTCCCAGCATCGCCATCTCAGGCGTCCGGGGCGTAGAGGCCGGTGGAAAGATAGCGATCGCCGCGGTCACACACGATGAACACGATCACCGCGTTGTCGACCTCCTCGGCGATACGCAGCGCCCCGGCCAGGGCACCGCCGGAGGAGACGCCGGCCAGGATGCCCTCTTCACGCGCCAGCCGGCGCATGTGATGCTCCGCCTCGTGCTGCTCGATATCGAGGATGCGGTCGACCCGGGCGGGCTCGAAGATGCCGGGGCGGTAGGCCTCGGGCCAGCGCCGAATACCGGCAATGCTGGCGCCGTCCGCCGGCTGCAGGCCGACGATCTCGATCGACGGATTGCGCTCCTTGAGATAGCGCGAAGTACCCATGATCGTACCAGTGGTGCCCATGGAGCTGACGAAGTGGGTGATGCGCCCGGCAGTCTGCTCCCATAGCTCGGGGCCGGTGGAGCGATAGTGCGCCAGCGGGTTGTCGCCATTGGCGAACTGATCGAGAGACTTGCCTTCGCCACGGGCGATCATCGCATTGGCGAGGTCGCGCGCGCCCTCCATGCCCTGCTCCTTGCTCACGCCGATCAGCTCGGCACCATAGGCGGCCATCGCCTGCTTGCGCTCGCTGGAAGCGTTCTCCGGCATGATCAGGACCATGCGGTAGCCCATCACCGCCGCCGCCATGGCCAGCGCGATGCCGGTGTTGCCGGAGGTGGCCTCGATCAGCGTATCGCCGGGAGCGATATCACCGCGGGCCTGGGCCTCGCGCAGCATCGACAACGCCGGCCGGTCCTTGACCGAGCCTGCCGGGTTGTTGCCCTCGAGCTTGGCCAGCAGCGTATTGTCGCGGCCGGCGTTGATGCGGGCGAGCCTCACCAGCGGCGTATTGCCGACGGTTTGCGCGAGCGTGGGAAATGCCATGGCAGGTGTCCTAGCAGTCGGTAGACATGACGCGCCGTCACCGCAGGTAGCAGTGAACGCGAAAAACATCTCCCCAGTATATCGAACACGACGTATATCGAACACGACGCGCCGAGCAGGCTTCGACGTCACGCGCCAATAGCCAAGTTCGCCACGCCACCGAGCGCCTATGACCCGGAGCGCCGCGCGGCACGTAACTGGCGGGCAGCGCTAGCCTGACGCGATGCGCTGGAAAACGCAAAACGAATTCGCAACGCCGCGTAGTGATGGTTCAATAGGCAGCCGTGCACCATCCGGCCGGGAGGCCCGATCGGCGCCCAACGGCAAGCCACCGGCGTGCGCTTCGCCTGCCCGCGCTACGGATCGCGCCGTATCGGCCGATAGATGCAACCTAATCGACATCATGGGGTTCGTTGCCGCCGATGCTCTCACGCTGGCTGACACGTCTTGCGCTGATCCTGGTGATCGGGGTCCTGGTCCTGAGCGGGCGCCACCTGTGGCAGCTCGAGCAGGCGCGTGGCCAGCGGGTACCGGAACATCTGGGAACGATGGGGCGCGTGCTGGTCCCGGCGCTCACCGACGCGCTGCACGAGGACCACGCCACCATCCATCGGCTGCTGAGGCAGCTCTCGAACGATCCCGACATTCGCAACGTCACCCTGCGCAACGAAGACGGCAGCGAAGCCGACTGCAGCGGTGAGGCTCCCGGCCCGCCGCCTCGCCCGCTGGACACCGATGCCCGCGGCTGGCATGCGGAGTCCGCACAGCGCTGGCTGCTGCCGGTCGACTGGCTCACACCCGCACAGCTGCCGCAGCGCCTGTGGCTGGACATCGAACTCGATCCCGATGCGCTCGACGCCGGCAACCGATCGCGCGACCACATCCTGACTCTGTCACTCTCGGGCCTGTGTCTGATGCTGCTGCTGGGGGCTGGCGTGGCCCGGCGACGTCACACCACGTCGCTGCACCAAGCCACGGGGCAGCACGATAGCAAACCCGGCGACCCGTATATCGGTGAGACCGGCCCTGACAAGAGCAACTCTGGCAAGACCAACTCTGGTGGCACCGCTCCCGCACTGCCCGTCGAGACGGATACGCCCCCCGCTCGGCCCGACGCCGCCTCGCCCTCTATTCGGCCCGACGCTGCCTCGCCCTCTACTCAGCCCGACGCTGCCTCGCCCTCTACTCAGCCCGACGCTGCCTCATCCCCTGCTTGGCCCGATGCCGCCAAGGAGATCAGCGATCTGGCCTATGTCAGTCACGAACTGCGCGCGCCGCTCTCCGGGGTGCTCGGGCTCTGCCGGCTGCTCGAGAACAGTCCTCTCGACGCGCGTCAGCGCGAGTGGCTGCGGCATATCCATCTGGCCTCCAACGGCCTGCTCGACACCGTCGATCACGTGCTCGGCGACGAGCGCCGGCGGCAGGCGGAGACTACCTTCGATATGGCCGATCTGCTGTGGGAGGTGAACTGCCTGCAGACCCCGCTGGCGCAGGCCCGCGGCATCACCCTGCTGGGCATGGTCTACGACGAGGTACCACCACGCCTGGTGGGCCAGCCGGTGGCGCTGCGTCAGCTGTTGACCAATCTGATCAGCAATGCGGTCAAGTATGGCGCCGCGGGCGATGTGGTGACTCGTGTCACGCTGGCGAGCCGCGATGGCGAACGCGTGCGACTGACGATCAGCGTCAAGGACGCCGGATGTGCCGAGGGTAGCGACCGCGAGCAGCTGCGCCGTGCTCTGGCCGCCCCAATGGAGACCGCGGGTCGCGGCAGCGGTCTCGCCGTGTGCCGGCGGCTGACGCGGGAGATGGGAGGCGAGCTGCGCCTCGGCAGCGATGGCAGACACGGCAACAGCGTGATCGCCAGCGTCACGCTGGGCGCCTGCGAGCCGTTCGTCAGGCCAGCCGAGTTCGACCTCGGCCAGGCGCGGATCGGCCTCTATCAGCGCCATACCCGGCTCGATCATCTGCTCGCCTACGCACTCAAGCGCTGGTCGGCCCGAGTGCAGCCGATCACCCACGCCGACGCTCTGACCCAGGAAGACGAGCCGCCCGCGCTGATGCTCATCGGACTCGATCAGCAAGATCTCAAACCAGCGGCGCGCGACGCTTGGCAGCGCCGCTTCGACGCCATGGCCAGGCCCTGCCTGCTGGTGGTCAACGCCGAGCCGACCCAACCGCTGCCGTGGCGCCTGCCGGTAGGCTGCAGCGTGCTGCGGCTACCGATCTCACGCTATCTGCTGGGGCGCACCCTGGCCGGCATGCTCGATGCCGCCGGGCGCCAGACGAGCAGCGATCAACCGCGCATTCTGGTGGTCGACGACGACGAGTTGAGTCAGCACTATCTGGATGCGCTGCTCCCGATCGTCGGCGCAAGCTCACTGGTGGCAGGCAGCGCCGAGTCGGCACTGGCGCTCGCCGCGGGCCACGCCATCGATCTGGTGCTGATGGACCTGCGCCTGCCCGACGCCTCCGGCGCCGCGACCATTGCCCGTCTGCGCGCCCTCGGCGGCCGCTGGTCCCATCTACCGATCATCGCCATGAGCGCCAGCCCTGGCGCCGAGCTACCCGAGGAGGGGCCCGGCGGCTGTCAGCAGCTGTTGACCAAGCCGATCGACGAGCGCCAGCTACGGTCGCTGCTGCTGCGCTATCTGCCCGGCGTCAGCGAGCCCACGGAGGAGCCGGAGCTGGCGGTGGTCGACCCCGACCTCGCCCTGCGCCTGAGCGGCGGGCCGTGAAGCGCTGGCCGACGAACTGCTGACCTGCTGCTGGCCGAACTGCCGCACCACCGCCTGACGCTGGCACAAGCATGGCAGGCCGCGGATGCCGCGGCCCTCGGCGACGCCGTTCACCAGTAGGCGGGGCGGCTGCCGCTATTGCGGCTACCCGCCTGAGCGCCGCCTGGCAGCGCATTGGAGACACGCTTGCAGCAGGCCCCGCTGGCCGACTGCCGGCGCGAGTGATGCAACGACCCATGCCTGCGACCAGCTCGCCGCCTGGGCCGAGCGGCATGCCGCGCCGCGCTGACGCGTCCGGCCGGCGCCTGGCTCACTGCACGGCCCTTATCGGGCGAGAACGCCGGTTTCAGTGATGGTGGTGAGCATGGTCATGGTCGTGGTCGTGGTCGTGGTCGTGGTCGTGGTCCTCATCATAGGACTCGAGCTGGGCCACCAGTCCGGCCTCCTGGCCGGCGACCATCAGCCGCTTCATCTCCACCACCGCCTCCTTGAGCCCCACGAACAGCGCGCGGGCGATGATGCTGTGGCCGATGTTGAGCTCGTGAATACCGGGAATCGCCGCGATCGCTTCGACATTGTGATAGTGCAGACCGTGACCGGCGTTGACCACCAGCCCCAGCTCGCTGGCCAGCTCCGCCGCCGCGGCGAGACGCGCATACTCGACACCGCGGGCATCACCCTGGGCTTCGGCGTAGGCACCGGTGTGCAGCTCGATCACCGGCGCCCCCACCGCCTGGGCGGCGGCGATCTGATCCGGCTCCGGGTCGATGAACAGCGATACCCGGCACCCCACGGCAGCAAGCCGGCGGCAGGCGGTAGCGATCGCATCACGCCCGGCGATCACATCGAGACGACCGCCCTCGGTGGTCAACTCCTCGCGCTTCTCGGGCACCAGGCAGACATCCGACGGGCGCAGGCGCTCGGCCAGCGCGATCATCTCTTCGGTGACCGCCATCTCGAGGTTCATGCGGGTGTTGAGCACCGCCGCGATCAGCTCGACATCGCGCTCCTGGATATGCCGGCGATCCTCGCGCAGATGCAGCGTGATGCCGTCGGCACCGGCCTCCTCGGCCAGCAGTGCCGCCTGCACCGGATCCGGGTAGCGGGTACCACGGGCCTGACGCAGGGTGGCGATATGATCGATATTGACGCCCAGTTGAATCCGGGTGGTAAGCATGCGGTCACTCCTTTTGCTGAAGCCTGTCGCTAGACACTGTCACTAAAGCTTGTCACTGACACCTACCCCTGAAAGCGTTCATTGACGCCCTCGGGGGAAGCGATCAGGCAAGATCGGGGGCTTGGCCGGCGGATTGGCGCTGCGGCGCATCAAGGGGCACTCAGGTGCGACCTGGCGGGCAGGCCGAGTAGGCCCGCCGCCGCTCAGGAGAGACCGCGCCGCCGCTGGCTCAAGCGCTGCATCAGCTCCCGCGAGCGCAACGGCTGCGGCCCCAGCAGTGGTGCCAGCGCTGCCCGGGTCAGCGCCTTGCTGAGACCGGCCAGCCCCGGGGCATCCCAGTCGCCACGGGCAAGCAGCTTGAGCGTGCGCCCGTCCCAGCCCGGCGCATCCGCCGCCACCGGCGAAAAACGCCGGCTCGACGGGCTGTAGGTATAGCGTGTGGCGGGGTCCAGCGGGCGCTCGTCGACGTCGGCAATACCGGCTCGGCATCCAGTGTCTCGAGCAGGGTGATCTCCAGACGACGCAGCGCGGTGGCACGCTCGGCGGGCCGGGTCAGACGCTCGAGGGTCCAGGCATAGATGGCGAAGACCTCACCCACCGGCAGCCCCACGGGCAACGAGCGGGTCAGCAGCTCGTTGGCGTAGAGCCCGCACAGCAGCCCCTCGCCCGCCAGCAGCACCGCACTCTGGGTGGTCTCCATCATGCGCAAGCGCTTGAGATCGCCCTCGCCGATCCAGGTGAGGTGCAGCGGCGCGAAAGGCTGCAGCTTGGCGCGGGACTTGCTGCCGGCTCGCTGCACGCCCTGGGCCACGGCGCGGATATGGCCATGTTCCAGGGTGAGCACGTCGACCAGCGCGCTGGTCTCCCGATAGGCGCGCTTGTGCAGCAGGTAGGCCGGCTGGGGTTGCATGCGCCTGCCCTAGTCGAGATCGTAGCCGAGACTCTTCAGCGCACGGTCGTCGTCGGACCAGCCACGCTTGACCTTGACCCACAGGTTGAGCATGACCTTGGCGTCGAAGGCGCGCTCCATCTCCTGACGCGCCTCGGTGCCGATCTTCTTGATCCGCTCGCCCTTATCGCCGATCAGGATCTTCTTCTGCCCCTGGCGCTCGACCAGGATCAGCGCACTGATATGGACCACGCGGCCCTCGTCGCGGAACTCCTCGATCTCCACCGTCATCTGGTAGGGCAGCTCGTCACCGAGCTGGCGCATGACCTTCTCGCGCACCAGTTCGGCGGCCAGGAAGCGCTGGCTCTTGTTGGTGATCTGGTCGTCGGGGAAGTAATGCACCCCTTCCGGCAGGCGCTTGGCCACCTCGGCTTCCAGCTCCGGCACATTGGTGCCGTGCTTGGCCGACAGCGGCAGGATCGCGGCAAAATCGCGGCGCGCCGACAGCGACTCCAGCCACGGCAGCAGCGACGCCTTGTCTTCGAGCCAGTCGACCTTGTTGACCGCGAGAATCACCGGCGCCTCGACGTGGACCAGCTTGTCGAGCACCACCTGATCCTCGTCGGTCCAGCGCGTCCGGTCGACCAGAAACACCACACAGTCGACGCGCGCAGCGCCTGCGTCGCCGCCTGTTCATGAAGCGTTGATCGCCTTGTTGCGATCCCGGGTCTGGAGATGCATGCCGGGCGTATCGACGTAGATGAACTGCGCCGTGTCGACGGTCTTGATCCCCATGATCTGGTGCCGCGTGGTCTGCGGCCGCCTTGAAGTGATCGAGACCTTCTGTCCCAGAATACGGTTCATCAGGGTCGACTTGCCCACATTGGGGCGCCCGACGATGGCCACGAAGCCGCAGGTCTCAGTCATCCGCGCTTGCTCTTGGTAGGTTCGAGTTTGGCCAGCGCCAGCTCCGCTGCCTGCTGCTCGGCGAGCCGCCGGCTGGTGCCCTCACCGAGGGTCGGCGATTCGCCGAGCATGGCGATATGGCACTCGACGCTGAACGTCTGGGCGTGCGCCTCGCCCTCCACCGAGGTCACCTCGTAGCGGGGCAACGCCTGCTGGCGCGACTGCAGAAACTCCTGCAGCCGGGTCTTGGGGTCCTTCTGGGTGTTGTGCAGATCGATCGATTCGAGCCGGGTGCCGAACCACGCCAGCACGCGGCTGCGTGCCACATCCATGCCGGCGTCGAGATAGATCGCGCCGATCACCGCCTCGAGCGCGTCGGCGAGGATCGAGTCGCGCCGGTGGCCGCCGCTCTTCATCTCACCTGAACCAAGCCGCAGGCAGGCACCGAGTTCGAACTCGCGCGCCACCTCGGCCAGCGTCTGGCCCTTGACCAGACCGGCGCGCAAGCGCGACAGCTGGCCCTCGCGCGCCGCCGGGAAGCGCTTGAACAGCGCCTCGCCGATCACGAAGTTGACGATCGAGTCGCCCAGAAACTCGAGCCGTTCGTTGTTGGCACCGCCGACACTGCGGTGCGTCAGAGCCAGCTCCAGCAGCGACGGGTCACGAAATTCGTGGCCGATACGGCGCCGGAAGCCTTGCAGAGGATCACTCACGTCATTCCCATTTTCATTGTCCGACGCAAAGCGGGCGCGGGTAGCCCCGTCGCCCGCTGTGCGAGTGCATCGTGGTCGGATCGGTTGCCGATCCGCCGTGGCGAGAACGCACCGACGGCGACCTCGACGGGCCACCGCAGCCGGTTCGCGCTATGCGATTCAGTGTATCTGGCGCACCGTGCTGAAGCTAGGCAGACCGCCGTCCCAGTGCATCCATACCGCAAACGCCTTGCCGACGATATTGGCCTCCGGGACGAAGCCCCAGTAGCGGCTGTCGTTGGAGTGGTCGCGGTTGTCGCCCATCATGAAGTACTCATGATCGGGCACCACGATCTCGCGCATCTGCGGCCCGGGCATGCTCGGGTTGTTGTAGATCTCGTGCTCGACCTTCCCCAAGTGCTCGCGCAGCAGCTCCTCGCCAGGCGCCTGCGGCGGGTCGGCGTTGACCAAGGTCTTGGGTACCGGCTCGCCATTGACGTAGAGTTGCTTGTTCTCGTAGCGAATGTGATCGCCCGGCAGCCCGATCACCCGCTTGATGAAGTTGACCGAGGGATCTTCCGGGAAGCGGAACACCATCACGTCACCGCGCTGGGGCTCGCCGAGATCCGCGATCTCGGTATTGATCACCGGCAGGCGCAGGCCGTAGGCGAACTTGTTGACCAGGATGAAGTCGCCGACCTTGAGGGTCGGACGCATCGAGCCCGAGGGGATCTGGAACGGCTCGACGACGAAACTGCGTAGTACCAGCACGATCAGCAGCACCGGGAAGAACGACCGCGCGTAATCGATCGGCCACGGGTCCTTGTAGGTCACCGCATCGTGACTGCCCTTCTCTTCGGCGGCGGCGCGTTGACGCTGACGACGGGCGCGGCGCCAGAACAGGCTATCGACTAACCACACCAGCCCCGTGATGGCGACTGCCACCACCAGTAACAACGAAAAATCCATGAGACCGTTTCCTACTCATTCACTTTAAGAACGGCGAGGAACGCATCCTGGGGGATCTCCACACGCCCCACCTGTTTCATGCGTTTCTTGCCGGCTTTCTGCTTCTCCAGCAGTTTCTTCTTACGCGTGACATCGCCACCGTAGCACTTGGCGGTGACGTTCTTGCGCAGCGCCTTGACCGTGGAACGCGCCACCACATGACCGCCGATCGCCGCCTGCACCGCGACATCGAACATCTGACGCGGGATCAGCTCTTTCATCTTTTCGACCAGTACGCGGCCACGGGCGTGGCGTGGTCACGATGGATGATCAGCGCCAGGGCATCGACGCGATCGCCGTTGATGAGAATGTCCAGGCGCACCAGCTTGGCCGGCTCGAAGCGCTCGAAGCTGTAGTCGAGCGAGGCGTAGCCCTTGGAGATCGACTTGAGTCGATCGAAGAAGTCCATCACCACTTCCGCCATCGGCAGCTCGTAGACCAGCTGCATCTGGTTACCCAGCACCTGCATGTCGAGCTGCACGCCGCGCCGATTGACGCACTCGCTGATGACGTTGCCGACGAACTCCTGCGGCACCAGGATGTTGGCGCGCACGATCGGCTCGCGCATCTCGTCGACGTTGCCCAGGTCGGGCAGCTTCGACGGGTTGGAGATGTAGACCAGCTCACCGTCGTCCATCAGCAGCTCGTAGATGACCGTCGGCGCCGTGGTCAGCAGATCGAGGTCGTACTCACGCTCCAGCCGCTCCTGGATGATCTCCATGTGCAGCGTGCCGAGGAAACCGACACGGAAGCCGAATCCCAGGGCGTCCGAGTTCTCGGGCACGTAGTCGAGGCGAGGCATCGTTGAGCGCGAGCTTCTCGAGGGCGTCGCGGAAGTCCTCGTAGTCGTCGGAGCTGACCGGGAACATGCCGGCGTAGACCTGCGGCTTGACCTTCTGAAAACCGGGCAGACGCGGTACGTCCTTGGTCTTGGCGTGGGTGATGGTGTCACCCACCGGCGCGCCGTGGATATCCTTGATGCCGGCGATCACGAAGCCCACCTCACCCGCGCGTAGCATGCCGGTGGAGTGCTGCTTGGGCGTGAAGAAGCCGATATCGGTCACTTCCCAGTCGCGCCCGGTCGACTTCATGTGGATCTTGTCTCCCTTCTTGAGGGTGCCATCGAACAGCCGCACCAGCGACACCACGCCCTGGTAGTTGTCGAACCAGGAGTCGATGATCAGCGCCTGCAGCTGGCCCTCGCGATCGCCCTTGGGCGGCGGGATGTCGCGCACCAGGCGCTCCAGCAGCTTGTCGATATTGAGCCCGCTCTTGGCCGACACCTGCACCGCATCGTGGGCGTCGAGACCGATGATCTCTTCGATCTCGTGGGCCACTTTATCCGGATCGGCCTGGGGCAGGTCCATCTTGTTGAGGACCGGGAGCACCTCCAGGTTCTGCTCGATCGCGGTGTAACAGTTGGCCACCGACTGCGCCTCGACCCCCTGCGCGGCATCGACCACCAGCAGCGCGCCCTCGCAGGCGTAGAGCGAGCGCGACACTTCATAGGAGAAGTCGACATGGCCCGGGGTATCGATGAAGTTGAGCTGGTAGGTATGGCCATCCTCGGCCTGGTAGTCGAGGGTCACCGACTGCGCCTTGATGGTGATGCCGCGCTCGCGCTCCAGATCCATCGAGTCGAGCACCTGCTCTTTCAATTCGCGCTCGCTCAATCCGCCGCACACCTGGATGATGCGGTCGGCCAGCGTGGACTTGCCGTGGTCGATGTGGGCGATGATCGAGAAGTTGCGGATGTACTTGAGCTGTTCGTTGCTTGCGGCGTCTGCCATTGAGTCCTTACCAGTCGTTGTACGCGCGGAAGGTCGCGCTCCCGAAGGGTTGCGCATCACGCGGTTGATGACGAAATGGCGGCATTGTACCGACATGGCTGTGCCAAGGACAGCGACCGCGTGCGCCGTCGCCGCGCCACATGCGACGAGCCCCCCGGGGGCGGGGCTCGTCGGGCATGCGTGTGGCTCACATCACTCTTTGTTGTCGTGAGCCTTGAGCCGTAGGGCGACGAACAGCGAGTTGCCGTCACGCGAGATGCGCACCGGTACCGCGCGGTCACCGTCGACCTGCTTGACCGCCTTGACCAGCGCTTCGGCACTGTCCACCGGCTTCTGATCGAAGCTGACGATGACGTCGCCCGGCTGAATGCCGGCGGCGGCGCGGCCGCACCGCGCGGATCGACCGACGCACCAGCACGCCGCTGTCGGACCTCGAGCTGCTGCTTCTCCTGGGCGCTCAGGTCGCTGATGGCGATGCCCAGCTTGGTCTGGTCGTTTGGTCGACTGTCCGCCAGACGAACCATCGGTGCTCAGCGATTCGGGCCAGTCACCCACGGTGACATCGATGTTGCGGTATCGCCGTCACGCAGGACCTTGAGCTTGATCTCCGCGCCCGGGGCGAACTTGCCGATGATCCGCGGCAGCGTGGTGGAGTCATCGACGGCATCCCCGTTGACGCTCAAGATCACATCGCCAGCCTTGAGTCCGGCTTTCTTGGCCGGGCTGTCGTCGCTGACGTCGGAAACCAGCGCGCCCTTGGTGTCATCGAGCCCGAACGACTCGGCCAGATCCTTGGACACCGGCTGGATCACCACACCCAGCCAGCCGCGGCTGACGTGACCTTCAGTGCGCAGCTGATCGGCGACGTTCATCGCCACGCTGATCGGAATGGCGAAGGGAGAGCCCCATGAAACCGCCGCTGCGGGTATAGATCTGGGAGTTGATACCCACCACCTGACCATCCAGGTTGAACAGCGGACCGCCCGAGTTGCCCGGGTTGATAGCGACATCGGTCTGGATGAACGGCACATAGGTATCGCTGGGCAGGGTGCGGTTGATGGCACTGACGATGCCCGCGGTGACCGAGTGGTCGAAGCCGACGGGGAGCCGATCGCCGCCACCCACTCACCGACCTGGAGCTCATCGGAGTTGCCGATCTTGAGCGTCGGCAGATCCTTGGCGTCGACCTTGAGCAGCGCCCACGTCAGTGCGCGGGTCGGAGCCCACAGCTTGGCCGGAAGTCACGCCGATCGTTCAGGCGCACCATGATCTTGTCGGCGTTCTTGACCACATGAGCATTGGTGAGGATGTAGCCATCGGAGCGGATGATGAAACCCGAACCGAGCGACTTGCGCTCCTCCTCGCCACTCGGCGCGCCGGGCATCGGTGGCATCTGATCGCCGAAGAAGCGGCGGAAGATTTCGGGGACATCCTGCTGCCCGAAGGGGTCGTCGGAGGCGCTGACCGTGCTGGTCGTGGAGATGTTGACCACGCCCGGCGCCGCCTGCTTGACCAGTGCGGTGAAATCCGGCAGGTCGCTGGCGCGAGCCGCCTGCGCCGAGAGCAGCGCCATCATCAGCACCAGCCAGGGAGCGAACCATCTTGTCATACGTTCCATTAAACACTCCTAACACCATGAAGACTCGTCGCGAGCCATACGTTTGCGATGGCCGGACCCGGCGAGAGATAACGCGGTCACAATGAACCCCGCCCAGGACACGGCGCCAGTGGCCACATGCCGCCGCCACTCTTTCATTGATGCGGAAAAAACCGAAGAGTTCAACGGGATGTAAAGATTCTTTACCGACGGGCAAGCGCACCGGGTGCCCTTTTTGAGGGACGAAGACCCAGCGGCGACAGAACTCGTGACAGAAGCTCAGAAACGCGCGGGGCGCGGCTGTCTCGCGACGGCCGCGCCCCGTTGGCGACGTAGAGGTGCGCCTTAGCGCGTGGCGGAAGCGTCGATCGCGTGGAGCTGGCTGGCGTAGTTGCCGGAGCCGTGCAGCAGCCCCAGGTCACCGTTGCCCAGGGTGCGTCGCGCCAGGTAGGACTGCAGCGAAGCGCCCTGCCCCTGCTCCAGATCGGCGTCGCCGCTGGCGCTGAACAGCGGCAGCATGACGTCATCACCGATGGTCATCAGCCCGTGCTGCTCGCCACCAGCGCCAGCACCAGCCATCGAGAAGATCGGCATGCCACTGGAGGCCGGCGCGCGCATCGACGCCGGAATCACGCCGCTTTCACCGCCACCGGCGGGTAACGCGAAAGCGGGCTGCGCGCTGCCCGCCGGAGCAAGCGACTCACCGCTGGAAGCGATGTCGGACGGTACGGCGGCATCACCGCCGAAGCCGTTGTAGACCTGCACGCCGGTGATCACCATCAGCGATACCGCCGCGGCCACCGCCGCGCCACCCATGAAGGAGAACGAGTGGCGACGGGACGCCGCCGGCGTCTCGGCCACGCCGGGCGCCGGCTCATCGGCGATCGCCGCCATCACGTCAGCGGAGATATCGATATCCACCACCGCTTCGCGTTCACGCTGCATCATGCTGCGCGCCAGATGGTAGCGCCGCCAGGTGTCCGCCTCACCGGAAGCCGTCTCCATCTGCTTGAAGACGCGCCGGAGATCGAACTCGTCGCCCTCGTCGTCCATCAACGCGGAAAACGACTCACGTACCTGCTTCATAGTCACACCCTCACACTCGGCCAGTGCCTTGCCCGTGATCGCTGCCGGCAGCGTCGCCGGGCAACGACATCAGTGTCTCTTTCACACTCTATGACGCCACAGGCGCGCGACAGTTCATTTTCGATTCATGTTTATTTGCAGATCGAACACGCTACCCGCTGCCCATGCGTCAGCCATCGTTGGCGACATCGGAATTCCCCCGCTCCAGCAGCGGCTGGATATGCTTGTCGACCGCCTCCCGCGCGCGAAAGATGCGCGAGCGCACGGTGCCCACCGGGCACTCCATGATGGTGGCGATATCCTCGTAGGAGAGGCCATCGAACTCGCGCAGGGTGATCGCCGTACGCAGATCGTCGGGCAGGTTGTCGATCGCGGCGAAGACCGCTGACTCGAGCTGATCGCGGGCGATGGACGCCTCGGGAGATTCGATATCGGAGAGCCGCCCGCTCTGATCGATCACCTCGGCGTCGGCGATGTCGAGATCGCTCCCCGGCGGGCGCCGACCACGGGAGACCAGATAATTCTTGGCGGTATTGATGGCAATGCGGTACATCCAGGTATAGAAGGCGCTTTCGGCACGAAAGCTGCCAAGGGCCCGATACGCCTTGATGAAGGCCTCCTGGGCCACGTCCTGAACTTCGGCATGGTCCTGCACGTAGCGGCCGATGAGCCCCAGAATCTTGTGCTGATACTTCTTGACCAGCAGATCGAAGGCCCGGGTATCCCCCTTCTGGGCTCGCTCGACCAGCTGCTGATCGGTCTCTCTGGCACCCATTCAGGCACTCCACCGGTTCATGGGCGCGGCACATCGGGACAACAGCGGGTGACGATCGGGGTATGACGGTGACAATACGCTCATGATTCAACCTGGAGCCGTGGGACTCGCGATTCATTGACAGGCGTGCAACTTATAACAGAACCCCGGTTTTTAACAGAAAGCCGGAGGGGGCACGCGGTGAAAGCCTGCCAGTCTTGCCGTTTTGGCGCCCGCCATCAAGTCATCGGCCAGCGTCAAGCGACCGCCCCTGGCGTGCGGGAAGTTGATTTTTGCCCGTCGCAGCCGCCATAGTACGCGCTCTACACGCAGACGCGCGCCCTTCGATAGCGCCGTCTCCCCAGCGCGAACAACCGCAGATTTCAACGGGCCCAGAATGTCGGAACAGCAGGTCAACAATCTCAACGTCCTGGCACAGGACGTTCTGATATCTCCCGAAGTGCTCAAGCAGCACATCCCGCTCAGCGAGGCCGCCGAGCGCACGGTCATCGAGGGTCGTCAGACCATCCAGCGCATTCTCGATCGCGAGGACCCGCGCCTGCTGGTGGTGATCGGTCCCTGCTCGATCCACGACCCCGAGGCCGCCCGCGACTATGCCCGGCGCCTGCGCCAGCTCGCCGACGCGGTGAGCGACAGCCTCTATATCGTGATGCGTGTCTACTTCGAGAAGCCGCGCACCACGGTGGGCTGGAAGGGCCTGATCAACGACCCCCATCTCAACGACTCGTTCGAGATCGAAGAGGGGCTGCACATCGCACGCCGCCTGCTGGTGGATCTGGCCGAGATCGGCCTGCCGCTGGCGACGGAAGCGCTCGACCCGATCTCGCCGCAATATCTGCAGGACTGCATCAGCTGGTCGGCGATCGGCGCCCGCACCACTGAATCCCAGACCCATCGCGAGATGGCCTCAGGGCTCTCCGGCCCGGTCGGTTTCAAGAACGGCACCGACGGCAGCCTGGACGTGGCGGTCAACGCACTGCAATCGGTGGCCAGCCCGCACAACTTCCTGGGTATCGATCAAGCCGGCAAGGTCGCGGTCATCCGCACCCGCGGCAACGCCTACGGCCATGTGGTGCTGCGCGGCGGCAACGGCAAGCCCAACTATGACAGCGTCAGCGTCACCCTGGCGGAGCAGGAGCTGGCCAAGGCCGGCCTCAAGGCCAACCTGATGGTCGACTGCTCCCACGCCAACTCCAACAAGGACCCGGCACTTCAGCCGCTGGTGATGGAGAACGTGACCCACCAGATCCTCGACGGCAATCGCTCGATCATCGGTCTGATGATCGAATCCAACATCGGCTGGGGGGCGCAGAAGATTCCCGCCGACCGCAGCCAGCTCGAGTATGGCGTGTCGATCACCGATGCCTGCATCGACTGGCCCACCACCGAGCGCAGCCTGACCCAGATGGCCGAACAGCTCGCACCAGCGCTCAAGGCACGGCTCGCTACCCAAGAGTGAGCCAGCCAGGCCCTGACACGCCGACGCCCGCTGATGACAGCGGGCGTCGGCGTGTCAGGGCATCGGGAAGGTGAGTACTCGTGCTGATGTCGGCGACAGCACAGGCCAGATCAGGCCGGCGTCTCCCTGACCACACCCTCGATCTCGCGCCGAAAGGGCGGCAGCGCGTCCAGCAGCGCCTTGCCGTAGCGCCGAGTCAGCACACGGCGGTCGAGCAGCGAGATACGCCCGCTGTCGTTCTCCTTGCGAATCAGCCGGCCGCAGGCCTGGACCAGCTTGATCGAGGCGTCCGGCACCGAGATGCGCATGAACGGATTGCCTCCCTGGCTCTCGATCCACTCCGCCAGCGTCGCCCCTACCGGATCGTCCGGCACCGAGAACGGCAGCCGGGTGATCACCACATGGGTGAGATAGCGCCCCGGCAGGTCGATCCCCTCGGCGAAGCTCGCCAGCCCGAAGATCAGGCTGCCCTGCCCCGCATCCACCGCCTTGCGATGACGCGCGAGCAGCTCGCGTTTGGGCAGCCGGTCCTGGGAAAGCAGGCGCGACGCCCAGGGCTCACCGAGCGCCTCGGCGACGCTCTTGAGCTGCTTACGCGACGAGAACAGCACCAGAATCGCCTCATCGTCGTCGCGCCCTTCGATGAACTGCACGATGGCGCGGTCATGGGCCACCGGATCGCCGGGCTCCACCGCTTCGCGCGGCACGCTGAGGGTGGCGCGGGAGTAGTCGAACGGACTCGGCAGGCGCTGATAGCGGTAGCGATTGGCCAGGCCGGCACGCTCCTGTAGCCGCTCGAACCGGTTGAGCGCGGTCAGCGTGGCCGAGGTCACCACCGCCCCGTAGCAGGTTCCCCACAGGTGGCGTGCCAGAGTCTCGGCGGCGGAGACCGGGCTGGCCGAGAAGGTCAGCTCGGGCTCGCTGCCGAAACGCTCGAAGGTGAGCCAGCGCGCCTGGGGCTTCTGGTCCGGCGGATCCTCGCTGGCCATGGCTTGCCACAGCGCGTGGGCGTCCAGGGCGCGACCGTGGAGCAGCGCGCTCAGCGGTAGCCAGGGTTCGGCCTGCTCCCGTGACAGCCCGGTGGACTTGTCCGGATCCAGGCTCTCGCGCAGGATCTCGGTCATCGTCTCCAGGTCACGCGACAGCGCCGCGAACGGGATCACCAGCTGCTGCGCCAGCGCCATCAGCGGTGCCGGCGCACGGCCGTTGGCGAAGCGATGGTGCCGGGTCTCGTCCCCCGCCCCCTGCTTGAGCCCGGCGATCTGATGCCCCATGGCGTAGGCCTCGCCGAGGCTCGGCTCGAGCGCCGCGATCCGTTCGGGAAAGGCCGCCAGCAGGCGCGCCAGGGTCGGCTGGGCGGCGAGCGCGGTATTCAGCTCGGTGAGCGACTTTTTCAGCGTGCGCAGCCAGCGCAAGGTGCCATTGACGGCGAAGCGGTGGTGGAAGTGATCCAGCGCCTTGTCCGGAAGATGGTGACCCTCGTCGAAGATATAGATGCACTCTTTTGGCGGCGGCAACACCATGCCGCCACCGAGGGCAAGATCCGCCAGCACCAGATCGTGATTGGCGACCACGATGTCGGCCTGCTCCAAATGCCGCCGCGAGCGGAAATAGGCACAGGCACCGAAATGACCGCAGCGACGGTTGGTGCACTGGCGATGGTCGACAGTCAAGCGACGCCAGTCGCGGTCGTCGATCGCCACCGGCCAGCTGTCGCGGTCGCCCTCCCACTTGCCCGAGGCGTAGGTATCGGCCATCTCCTGGATCAGCTGCGGGAAGTCGCCGCCGGCATCGGTAGCGATGGTCTGCTCGAACAGCGACAGCGTGGGATTGGGCTCGCTGCCCTCCAGCGCCTGGTCGAGCTTGGCGACGCACAGATAGCGCCCGCGCCCCTTGGCCAGGGCGTAATCGAAATCGAGCCCGCTATGTTCGCGCAACCGCGGCAGATCCTGATTGAGCACCTGCTCCTGCAGCGCCACCGTCGCGGTCGCCACCACCAGCCGTTTGCCGCGCGCCTTGGCCACCGGCAGCGCCGCCAGCAGATAGGCCAGCGTCTTGCCGGTACCGGTACCCGCCTCGAGCACACAGACGTGCTCGTGAGAGGTGCGCCGCCCCTGGTCGTCGTGCTCGATCCCGGCCAGGGTGCGCGCGATCTCCGCGATCATCAGCCGCTGGCCATAGCGCGGCGTGAGCTCAAGACCCTCGAGCGTGCGTCGATAGGCGTCCTGAATCTCCTGCTTGAGCGTCTCGTCGAGCATGCGGGTTCCGGGCAGGCCGGCCTGTGTGGGGAAGGCAGGGTGACCGCTCACGGGGGTGAGCGGTCAATCGGGGTGGCTTAGACGAGCATCGACTCCGGCGGCTGCTCGCACGGCAGCTTGTCCTTGATGTAGGCCTCGATCTCGGGCAGCGAGAACGCGTCCTCCTCACCGACGAAACTGATCGAGACCCCCTTGGCGCCAGCGCGACCGGTACGGCCGATACGGTGCACGTAGTCCTCCGGATCCTCGGGCAGGGTGTAGTTGACCACGTGGCTGACATCTTCGATATGGATGCCACGCCCGGCGACATCGGTCGCCACCAGCACCTGGATCTCGCCGTCGCGGAACTTCTCCAGCGTACTGATGCGCTGATTTGCGGCACATCACCAGAAAGCATCGCCACGTTGATGCCCGACTCGCGCAGCGTCCCATCGAGTTCACGCACCAGGTCGCGGCGGTTGCCGAAGACGATCACGCGCTCCATCGACTCCTGCTTGAGCAGGTTGATCAGCAGTCGGCGCTTGTCGCTATCGCTGACCAGGTAGACGCGCTGATCGATGTTGGCGGCGTTCTCGGTGGTGACCTCGATCTCGACGTGGGCCGGGTTATGCGTCCACTGCTCGGAGAGATTGAGAATATCCGGAGTAAAGGTCGCCGAGAACAGGAAGGTCTGACGTTCTTCTCGCTTGGGCGTGTAGCGGATGATGCGCTTGACGTCAGGGATGAAACCCATCGACAGCATGCGATCCGCTTCATCGAGCACCAGCACCTCGACCTGGGAGAGATCGATGTCGCGCTTCTGCTGGAAATCCAGCAGTCGGCCCGGGGTGGCCACCAGGATGTCCAGGTTCTTGACCAGCTGTTCGCGCTGCTTCTGGTAATCCATGCCACCGACCACGCTCGCCACGTTGAGCGCGGTGAAGCGCGCCAGTGCCTTGGCATCTTTTTCGATCTGCAGCGCCAGCTCGCGGGTGGGCGCGACGATCAGCGCACGCGGCGTGCCCGGCTTCTGGCCGTCCGGCGCCTCCTCCTCGAGGAAATAGGCGAGCATCGAGATCAGGAAGGCGGCCGTCTTGCCGGTGCCGGTCTGGGCCTTGCCCACCACGTCGCCGCCGAGCAGCGTGTGCATCAGCGCTTCGGCCTGGATCGGGGTGCAGTACTCGAACCCTTCGGCGTGGATGGCGCGCATCAGCGCCAGCGGCAGATCGAAATCGTGGAACCGCCAGCGGCCGGCCACGGGCGCGACCGGGAACTGATCCAGCGACCAGCCGGTGGCGTTGCGCGACTGCGATTTACGAGGCTTGCGTCGACGCCGCTTGGGTCTGCGGTTCTGTGCCGGTGCCTGGGTGTTGTCCGACTCACTCATAGTTATGACGAATGTCCGAATTCGATTGACGATGAAGCCCGCGCGGATATGGAGAGCCGCCGAAGCAGTGCTGGCGCTCGATCCGACACCGCCATTCGGCGCCGCCGTTGGCGGCAGGCCGAGACCCGGCGTCGGCGCGGGCAAGCCCCTAGTGTACCAGCCTGGGTGCGTGACGTCGCCAGCCGGGCAGCGAGCCCGGCCTGTCAGCCGCGGTGGGGCCTGTTAGAATGGACGGCATGAGACGACAACGCCCCCGGCACTCAGGCCGCGGGCGCCGCTAGCAAAGGCCGCGTGAATGACTCGCAGAAAGAAGACCCGCTCCCTGGCCGACAAGGTCAGCATCCGCACCGGTAAGCGCAAGGATTACCGCCGCTGGCGCCATGAGAATCCTGACGAGGTCACCTCGTCGCGCCGTTACGTATCCAAGAAGGATCAGCAGCGCAAGGCCCAGGCCGAGCGCAAGCTGAAGCGTCAGAGCGTAGCGCCACTGCCGCTGCACAAAGCCGATACCAGCCAGGAGGATACCGACTGATGCGCCTGGTCTCGTTCAACATCAACGGTATTCGCGCCCGCCTGCATCAGCTGGAGGCGCTGGTCGAGGCCCACGATCCGGACGTGATCGGGCTGCAGGAGACCAAGGTCCAGGACAGTGAGTTTCCGCGCGAGGCGGTCGAAGCCCTTGGCTATCACGTCCACATCCACGGTCAGAAGGGTCACTACGGCGTCGCGCTAATGACCAAAGCGCGCCCGGAGCAGGTCCACTATGGCCTGCCGGACGACCCCGAGGACGCCCAGCGACGGCTGATCGGTGCCACGCTGGCAATGCCGGACGGCCGCCCGCTGACGGTGTGGAATGGCTACTTCCCGCAGGGCGAGAACGTCGCCCATCCGACCAAGTTCCCGCACAAGCGCGCTTTCTATGCCGGGCTCAGCGCACTGCTCGAGGCGCGCCATGATCCCGCCGAACGCCTGGCCATCATGGGCGACTTCAATATTTCACCACAGGATATCGACATCGGTATCGGCGAGGAGAACCGCAAGCGCTGGCTGCGTGAAGGCAAGACCAGCTTTCAGCCGGAAGAGCGCGAATGGCTCGAGCGGCTCAAGGCATGGGGACTGAAGGATAGCTACCGCCTGTGTCATCCGGACAGCAGCGAGCTGTTCAGCTGGTTCGACTACCGCTCCAAGGGGTTCGATCGTGAACCCAAGCGGGGGCTGCGTATCGACTACATCCTGGTTACCGACCCGCTGGCCGAAGCCACCCGCGCCGCCGGCGTCGACTACGCGCTGCGCGGCATGGAGAAGCCCTCGGACCACGCTCCGGTGTGGAGCGACTTCGCGCTCGAGTGAGCGCCTAGGGAAGCGTTGAATAAATCGCCGAACGAGATGAAGGACAAGGCGCACGGAACGCAGAAGGCGAGACATAACATGGGGTTAGGCGAGCCTTCAAGTACCGCGCAACGTAGTCATTCGCTCGTGCAGGCATTTATGCGGGATTCCCTAGCCTTGGCCCAGCGACGCCAGCCACGCCTGGGCCTGGCTCTCCCCCGCCGCCACTGCCCGTTTCAACGCCCGGCGTGCCAGTTGCGGCCGCTCCAGCGGGCCGCGCAACGCCCATCAGCAGCCAGTCGCGCCTTGGGCAGCCTGCCCGACGAATCACCACTTCCGGTCTTCTGGGCAGCGTTCTGGTCGACTTTATTCCGATCAACGTCGTCGGCGGGCACGATCTGACTTAGTGCGTCGAGCACCACCTGCCACTCGCCCCAGCCGTAGGCGGTCTCGGCCAGTTGGCGCCAGTCCGCTGCGCTCCCAGTCAGGGTAGCCAGCGCACGCCACGCTGCCAGGGCCTTGTCGTGTTCGCGCGCGGCACTCCACGCCTGCGCCTCCAGGCGTAGATTGGCCTCGGAACGTGGCAGCTCGCCGTCCGCCAGCCAGCGCGCCAGATACTCCCCCGCGCGAGCGGGTGTCCCACCGGCGATATGTAGTTCGGCCAGTTGCACCAGATCCTGCGGCCGGGTCAGCACGCCGCGGCGCCAGCCACTCTCCCAGATCGCCGCTGCGCGCCCGGAGTCGCCCGCCTGCTGGGCCAGGCCGGCGGCGCGGCGCCAGACCTGCGGCGAGTCGGCATCGTCACCCAACAGCGCCAGAGCGTCATCGAAACGGCCACTGTGTTGATAGACCGTACTGGCGAGCTGGCGCTGGTCAGCGTCCCAGGAGGCGCTACCCGATGCGTGCAGGCGATCGAGAGAGTCGGCTGCCGCCTGCCACTCACTCAGGGCGGCGCGCGTGCGCACCAGCAACCAGCGCGACTCGGCGTCGCCACCGCTGGCCTCGACCCAGCGCGTGAGCAGGTCGGCCCCACGCTCGCGCTGGCCGGCCGCAAGGCGCAGCTGCGCCTCCTGGCGTAGCCAGGCCAGCCGCCGCGCCGCCGGGACCTCAGCGATGCCGCGGGCCGTGGCCAGGCGTGCCGCCGCCGCCGCACTGTCCCCCTGGCGCGCCAGGGCGCTGGCTTCGAGCTGCAGAAACAGCGCCCGGGCCCAGCGATCGGCGGCATTGCCGCCATCGAGACGCGCCGCGGCGGCCTCGGCGCGCGACGCCACCGCGGCGTTGTCGCCCGCGGCCAACTGCTGCTGCAGCGACTCGAGCGACGCAATCATGCTGGAACGCAGTGCGGGCCCTTCGGCCAGTGCCGGCGTGGCCGCCAACAGCGCCAGCAGCAGGAGCGCGGCGCCATATCGTCGCCGCTGCCCCCTGGCAGCGCCGACGCAACGACAGTCGGCAATGTCGGAGACCGCGTTGACAGTCCGGGCGGCATCCGCGGAAGGGATGACAATCTGTGGCGCGTCCATGGTCAACCTTGCAGTTTGAACTCGATACGCTGGGTGGCGCGGCGCACATCGTCCGCCGGCGGGAAGCGCCAGCGTGCTACCGCCTCCTCCACCGCGCGGTCGAACACGTTGGCCGGCTCGGCGTCGATCACCCGCAGGCTGCCGCCGTCAACGCGGCCATCGGGCTGGATCACGAAGCTGACCTCGACATAGCCCTCCAGGCCGCGCCGTTGCGCCCGCGCCGGATAGGTCGGATTGACCCGACTGGTCGGCTGCAGCTGCCCCACGTCCCGCGGCGCGGCCTGCGTACCCTTGGGCGTCGGCTGCGCGGCCTGCCCCTGGGCCTGGCTGGGCGCCGGTGACGGGCTGGGCTGCGGGCTGGGCTCGGGACGCGACTCAGGTTGCGACTGAGGTTGTGGCTCAGGCTTGGGTCGAGGCGTCGGTCGTGCCTCGCTCAGCTCGGGCAGAGAGGCGTCGAGCGTCGGCACCGGGGTCTGCGGCTGCGCCACCTGGGGCTCGGGCACCGCGATCTGACTAGGTGTCGGCGCCGGCGTCGGAGCCGCGACCGGCGGCGGTGGTGGTGCGGCTGGGGGGGGCGGTGGCGCCGAAGCCGCGCTCGTCGCCGGGGTCTGCGCCTGCTCCGGGGCTTCGACCATAGCGATCGGCGCCGCGCTGACGATCTCCTGATCCCTCGGCGCCGGCGGTGCCACCAGCAGCGCCAGGAGGTAAAACAGCACCAGCGCCAGTGCGCCACCGGCGACCAGCCCCACCAGCCTACGCATCAGCCAGCGCCCCGGTTGGCCGCTACGGCGACGTTGTCGACCCCGGCCTGGCGAATGCGATCCATCACCTCGAGCAGCAGCCCCGTGGTCGAGCGGCGATCGGCCTGAACCACCACGCTACCATCGCCGGAAACCAGCGCCGCCACCTTGGCGCCGACCCGATGCGCATCGACCGCCTCACCGTCGACCCACACCGCGCCATCCTGGGTGATCGCCACCAGCACCTGAGTGTCGGGGCGCGCAGTCGCCTCACTCGACTGCGGTCGCTCGATCTCCACCCCACTCTCCTTGATGAAGCTGGTGGTGACGATGAAGAGATCAGCATGATGAAGACGCATCCAGCATCGGGGTCAGATCGATCCCGGTGGTATCGTCGCTCGCTTCCCGCAGGCGCCGCCTACGCATGGGCATCCTCCACCGCGCGGGCCATGCGATCGTGCAGTCGCTGATCCTCGCGCCGAATGATCTGTTCCAGTCGGGACACGAACAGCAGCCCGACCACGGCCACGGCCATGCCCACCAAGGTGGGCAGCGTGGCGCGGGCAACGCCGTCGGCCATCGCCCGCGCCTGGCCGCTATCGCTGAGCGAGAGACTATCGAACACCTGGATCATCCCGGTGACGGTGCCCAGTAGCCCCAGCAGCGGGCATATCGCCACCAGCAGCTTGAGCCAGGGCAACGGCTGGCGCAGCCGCGCCAGCAGTTCGCGGGTCCACACCTCGCGCAGGGTGAGCGCGCTCCAGCTGACGTGATCGCGGCGCTGGATCCAGGCATCGATCAGCGCCCGACGGGCACGGCGGTGGGTGACGCGCCAGTAGATCAGACGCTCCAGCGCCAGCGCGAACAGCGCCATGGCGACCAGCATGATCACTACCAGGACTCCGCCGCCGGCGCCGATCAGCCAGCGGAGCGGTTCAAGCGTGAACGCCACGATGGCTCTCCTGATCCTGACCTGTGGCTTCCAGGTGCTCGGCCAGAACCGCACTGGCGCGCCCCTCGAGCAGCCCGACCAGCCGCCGGCTGCGGCTGCTCAGCGCGGTATTGACGAACAGCAGCGGCACCGCGGTGATCAGACCCAGCACGGTGGTCACCAGCGCCTGGCTGATCCCCCCGGCCATCAATTGCGGATCGCCGGTGCCGAACACGGTGATCGACTGGAAGGTGATGATCATCCCGGTGACCGTCCCCAGCAGCCCCAGCAGCGGTGCCACCGCGGCGATCAGCTTGACGATCGGCTGGCCGCGCTCCAGGCGCGGCTGCTCTGCCAGCAGCGCCTCATCAAGACGCGCCTCTAGGGCTTCCGGGGCATGGCTCGGGCCCAGCGCACCGAAGCGCCCCAGTACCCGCCCGAGAGGGTTGTCGTCACGCAGCCGCTCGGGGTCGCGCAGCTGACGCCGCATGCGCGCACTCACCTGGAGCAGGTAGAGGTACTGCGCCAGCGCCACCAGCAGGCCGACGGCGCCCAGACCTACGATCACGTAGCCGACATAGCCCCCCTGCTGAAAGCGCTGCCACAGGCTGGGCTGCTGGGCGATCGCCTGCAGCACTTCGCCATCGGTGGGATCGAAGAAGAAGCGCTCGCCCTGCCCGGCCTGGAAGTCGCGCAGCGCCGACCGAACATACCCGGGGGTATGCGGGAAGACATCGAGCGGCAGCTTGGCGTCGCTATCACGCGCCAGCAGATCGCCCTGGCTGAAGGCCACGCTGTCGCCCAGGCGCACCACTGGGCGCACCTGCACGTCGCCATCGGCCGCCGCCACTGGCGCCTCAAAGCTTACGCCGCGGGCGCTCTCCGCGATCAGCGCAGCGAGATCGCCGCGCAGCCGATCGAGGGTGTCGATATCGATCAGCCCACGATCATCCAACCGCGGCGGCAACTGCGCCGCGCCGCCTAGCGTCAGCCAGCTATCGCCGAGGGCATCGCGCAGCTCGCCGGCCTGCTGCTTGATCACCTGTGACACCGCTTCGATATCGGCGGCATCACCGCCTCGTTGCTGACCCAGGTCGGCCAGCGTCTGGCGCTGCTCGCGCTGGCGCTGTTCCAGTTTTTCGCGTTTCGCCTGTGCCGCCGACAGTCGTTTCTCGGCGTCCGCCACCGCCGCGTCGAGCTTCTGGCGGTCATCTACCAGCGCGGCCAGGCGTGCATCGTCCCGCGCCTCGGCCTCGCGACTATCGGCCTGGAAGCGCGCCAGCACCTCCTGCAGCGTATTCGGCGCCTCCGCTTTGGCCTGGCTCTTGGGAGCATCCTGGGTCTGGGCGGGTGTCGACTCCTGGGCCTGAGCTTGGGGCGCCATCAGCACCGCCAAGGCCAGCGCGACCAGCGCGCCCGCCCCCGGGCCATGAGCGTATCCATGGTCATGACGCCGACTCCTGTTCCTGTTCTGGCGCCGGGACATCCGCCTGGGGCGCATCTGACCGGGAAGTGCCCGCTGCCGTCTTGTCATCGGCCGTCGCCGGCGGCTGCCCGGGCACCACACTGATAGAGGCCGGCAACGCCAGCAGTGCCGGGGCGGCCTGGTCACGGGCGATACGGATGCCCCGGCGCACTTCATCGATCTGAGCCCGATCGAGGGGCTCCCAGCGCTGGCTCGCGACCTTCCACACGCCACCGGCGTGACCGTCGGGAGTGACATAGTAAAAGCCGGTGCGCCCCACCCGCAGGTAGTCGACCTGGCGCGCATAGTCGCTGCCGGCCTTCGCATTCGGCGCGCGCTCACCCGTCAGCGCACCGCTCCACTGGTCCATCTGGCGACCGTAGTCGAGCTCGGTGCGCCACACCGAAAAGATCTTCTGCAGCTTCTCGGCCTGGGAGGTTTCATCGCTGGCGAGCATCTTCTCGAGGGTATCGACTCGCGCCAGGCGCTCCTGGCGCGAAACGGCATGTCGGCCTCGATCATCCACGCAGCTGCTCGACCATCTCGCGCATCTCCCCCGGCAGCGCCTCACGCGTGGTCGAGATCTGCGCCAGCGCCCGTCGCTGCGCCTCGATGCGCTTGGCCTGATCCGCGACCACCGGCGCCAGCTCGGCGTTGTAGCGCTCCAGGCGATCCGCCTGACGAGTGGCACGGCGCAGCTGCTCGAGGGCTTCGCGGGTGGCGTCGTCGGCGCTGTCGATGCGCCGCTGCAGCGCGGCCTGAGTCTGCTGCGCCTCGATGCTGGCCTGACTGAGCGAGTCCTGAGCCGGGGCCTGAGTAGCCACGCCGACAAGACTCGCGGCGGCGAAGCAGAGCGCCGTGAGACGACGGTGGCTTCGCTGACGCGGGGAATGCAACACCACGCGATCTCCTTACGAATGGGCCTGAAGCCGTGGGAGTGGGCCTGAAGACGTGACAGAACCGCCTCGGAGCGGTGCGACAGCGTCGAAAAGTGATGAGCCGAGCTAGAGGACGACAACCTAGTAAAAACAAGAACAATTATCAATCAGTATCCAGGCCCTGCATCGACCTTCCGAGTGCTCGCGTGCATGAAAACCGCGCGCATAAAAAAGCCGGCGCCCTAAGGCGCCGCTCTGGCCACGATCAACCGTGGCTTACAGCTTCTGCTCCAGCGCCGGCAGGAGCTCGAACAGATCGCCGACCAGGCCGTAATCGGCCACCTGGAAGATCGGTGCATCTTCGTCCTTGTTGATCGCCACGATCACCTTGGAGTCCTTCATCCCGGCCAGATGCTGGATCGCACCGCTGATGCCCACCGCGATGTAGAGCTCCGGGGCGACGATCTTGCCGGTCTGCCCCACCTGCATGTCGTTGGGCACGAAACCGGCATCGACCGCCGCGCGCGAAGCGCCGATAGCGGCACCCAGCTTGTCGGCGATCCCTTCGAGCAGCTTGAAGTTGTCGCCGCTGCCCATGCCGCGGCCACCGGAGATGACGATCTTGGCACTGCCCAGCTCGGGACGATCGCTCTGGGCAAGCTCTTCGCCGACGAACCGGCTGCTGGTGTTGCTCACCTCGGCGCTGATTGGCTCGATCGCGGCACTGCCGCCGTCGGCCACGGCGTCGAACGCAGTGGTACGCACCGTGATCACCTTGAGCGGGTCGCTCGAGCGCACCGTGGCGATGGCGTTGCCGGCGTAGATCGGCCGCTTGAAGGTGTCGTCACTGACAACCTCGAGAATGTCGGAGATCTGGGCCACATCGCGCAGCGCCGCCAGCCGCGGCAGCACGTTCTTGCCGGTGGTGCTGGAGGCCGCCAGCACATGGGTGTAGTCATCGGCCAGTGCCACCAGCAGCTCGGCCAGCGGCTCGGCCAGCTGGTGCGCGTAGACCGCATCGTCGGCCACCCGCACCCGGCTGACACCGTCGAGGCCGGCAGCGGCTTGAGCCACGGCGTCGACCCCTTCGCCGGCGACCAGCACGTCGATGTCGCCACCGATCGCGCGTGCCGCGGCGACCACGTGTGCCGTGCCTGCCGCCAGTTCGCCGTCATGCTGTTCGGCGAGAATCAGAATGCTCATGCCAGCCGCTCCCTTCAAAGCACTTTCGCTTCGGTCTTGAGTTTCTCCACCAGCTCGTCCACCGAGCCGACCTTCACACCACCCTTGCGCTCGGCCGGAGTCTCGACCCCGAGCAGCTCGAGCCCACTCTCGACGCTGACACCCAGCGCTTCCGGGGTCTTGCTCTCGAGCGGCTTCTTCTTGGCCTTCATGATGTCAGGCAGCTTGGCGTAGCGCGGCTCGTTGAGGCGCAAGTCGGTGGTGACCACCGCCGGCAGCGTCAGTGCCACCGTCTGCAGACCGCCATCGATCTCGCGGGTGACGTCCACACTGCCTTCCTTGACGTCGACCTTCGAGGCGAAGGTGCCCTGGGGCATGCCGGTGAGTGCCGCCAGCATCTGGCCGGTCTGGTTGTTGTCGGTGTCGATGGCCTGCTTGCCTAGGATCACCAGATCCGGTTGCTCTTCATCGACCACTGCCTTGAGCAGCTTGGCCACCGCCAGGGACTCGACCCGCGCCTCGGTCTCGACATGAATGGCGCGATCGGCGCCCAGCGCCAGCGCGGTGCGCAGCTGCTCCTGCGCGGCCTTGGGACCGACGGTGACGGCGACGATCTCGCTGGCCACGCCCTGCTCTTGAGCCGCACCGCCTCTTCGACGGCGATCTCGCAGAACGGGTTCATGGCCATCTTGACGTTGGTCAGATCGACATCGGAGTGATCCGGCTTGACGCGGATCTTGACGTTGTAGTCGATGACGCGTTTGACCGCGACGAGTACTTTCATGGATGTCCTCGCAGGCTGAAGAAAAGATCGGCGCGAGGCGGAAGACGGCACTGACCTGGCGGCAGGCAAAAGCCGGCCGTCATGCACGACACGAACGCGATGCTTCCGCCGAACCGATTGACGCGAAACAGACTCGCGTCAAACGTGGCCGGGGTCAATCCGCCAGTGGTCCCATCCCGCGGCGGCGCGGCCGGATCAGGGACAACGGCGGCGTAAAAGTGCGATGATAGCCCATTATCGAGCGCGGCCCGAAGCCACGCCTTGGCATAAGCAAAGCGCGCGACGTCATAACGTCGAGACGCGCGGGCACAAGCCCCATAACAGGCCGCGGCCGGCGCGAGGGCCGGGCCGACAATACCGTAGCGCTAGCAAGGAGAATCGGTTTGGAACGCGAATCCATGGATTTCGATGTAGTCATCGTCGGCGCGGGGCCGAGCGGACTGGCGGCAGCCTGCCGGCTGATGCAGCAGGCCCAGGCGGCAGAGCGCGAACTTTCCGTGTGCGTGGTCGAGAAAGGCTCCGAGGTCGGCGCTCATATCCTCTCCGGTGCCGTGCTCGAGCCGCGCGCCCTGGCCGAACTCTTCCCCGACTGGGCCGAGCGCGGGGCGCCTTTGAACACCGCGGTCACGCGTGACGATCTCTATCTGCTCAAGGACGCGGAAAAGGCACAGAAGCTGCCCGGCGCGCTGGTGCCCAAGAGCCTGCACAACGTCGGCCATGGCACCCAGAACTACATCATCAGCGCCGGCAACCTGTGCCGCTGGCTGGGTGAGCAGGCGGAGGCCCTGGGAGTGGAGATATTCCCCGGTTTCGCCGCCCAGGAGGCGCTGATCGATGAAGACGGCATCGTGCGCGGCATCGTCACCGGTGACATGGGCGTGGCCGCCGACGGCAGCGAGGGCGCCAACTACATGCCGGGCATGGAACTGCGCGCCAAGTACACGCTGTTCTGCGAAGGCGCCCGCGGGCATATCGGCAAGCGCCTGATCGAGCGCTTCGATCTCGGCCGGCCGCGACCCGCAGCACTATGCCATCGGCTTCAAGGAGCTGTGGGACGTACCCGCCGAGCAGCACGAGCCGGGCCTGGTGGTGCACGGCTCCGGCTGGCCGCTCACCGACAAGGCGGCCGGCGGTGACGGTCACGGCGGCTGGTTCCTCTACCATGGCGACGACAACCAGGTGATGGTGGGGCTGATCGTCGACCTGAGCTATCGCAACCCCTATCTGTCGCCGTTCGACGAGTTCCAGCGTCTCAAGCACCACCCGCAGCTCAAGCGCTACCTCGAGGGTGGCAAGCGGGTCGCCTACGGCGCGCGGGCGATCGCCAAGGGCGGCGCCAACTGCCTGCCCAAGATGACCATGCCCGGGGCGCTGCTGCTCGGCTGCGACGCCGGCACGCTCAACTTCGCCAAGATCAAAGGCATCCACACGGCGATGAAGTCCGGTCTGGTCGCCGCCGAGAGCGTGTTCGAGGCGCTCGCCGAGGATGATGCCGGCGGCCGAGAGCTCACCGCCTTCACCCAGGCGTGGGAGTCGAGCTGGGCGTGGCAGGAACTGCAGGCCAGCCGCAGTTTCGGCCCGGCGGTCCATCGCTACGGTACCCTCGGTGGCGGCGCCTACTATTTTGTCGACCAGCTACTCGGTGGCGGCAAGCTGCCCACGCTGCACGACACCACACCGGATTACCGCCTCACCCCCGCCGCCGAGGCCACCCGTATCGACTACCCCAAGCCGGATGGCAAGCTCTCCTTCGACAAGCCCTCTTCGGTGTTCCTCTCCAACACCAATCACGACGAGGATCAGCCCTGCCATCTGCGCCTGACGGATCCCAGCATTCCCATCGAGAAGAATTTGCCCGAATACGCCGAGCCGGCACAGCGCTACTGCCCGGTCGGGGTCTACGAGGTGGTCGAGGAGAGCGACGGCCCGCGGTTCCAGATCAACTTCCAGAACTGCATCCACTGCAAGACTTGCGACATCAAGGACCCGGCACAGAACATCACCTGGGTGGCGCCGGAGGGCGGTGGCGGCCCCAACTACCCCAATATGTGATGCGGGCCGGACCAGGCCCGCAGCGGGAGTCGCCAGGCTCGATCGAAAACGCCGACCAGCGCACTGTTTTGCCGGCCCTGCCTAGGCGGGGCCGGTGGCCACGGGCCGCCCGGCATCCTCGATCCACTCGCTCCAGGAGCCGACATAGAGCCGCGGCAGCGCCAGGCCGGCCACCGCATAGGCGAGGATGTTGTGGCACGCGGTCACCCCGGAGCCGCAGTAGGCGGTCAGCCACTCTGCCTGGGGCAGGGTCGCGGCCAGCGCTGCCGGTGACTGGAAGCGGCCATCGGCGGCAAGATTATCGGCGCAGGGGTGACACAGGGCGCCGGGGATATGACCGGCCACCGGATCGAGGGGCTCCTCCTCGCCGCGGAAGCGCGAGGCAGCCCGGGCGTCGATCAACTGACCGCCCTCAGCCGCCAGCCGTTCCAGGCCGATCCAGGCCGTGTCATGATAGTCGGGCTGCCAGGCCGTGGCACCGGCCGCCGCCTCACGCGATACCTCGTTCGGCGCCAGGGGTACCGTCTCCCCCGCCGCCGCCTGCCATACCTGAATGCCGCCATCGAGCACGCGCACATCCGGGTGCCCCGCCCAGCACGCCAGCATCCACCAGCCCCGCGCCGCTGCCAGCCGGCCACCCTGATCGTCGAACACCACCACGGCTCGCCCAGGCGTCACGCCGAGACGCAAAGCGTCGCCGTGAAGTCCGCCTGTGACGGCAATGGATGGCGGCCGCCGGCGCCGGATGCTGCCGACATGTCGCGTTCGAGATCGAAGCGGCGGCTGCCGGGCAGGGTCACGGCAGCCTCGGCGCTGTCCTGACGAAAGGCACGGCAATCGAGCAGCAGTGGCGGCTGGGAGGTCTGCAGCTGGGCTTCGAGTGCTTCGGGAGTGATCAGTACCGACATGGCGCAACGCCTCAGGCATGGGAGTCACCCATGCTGCGCCGTGCCGCACTCGCTGTCGAGTCGACTCAGGCAATCCGCGCCAGGGGCGCCCGCGAGGCGATCAGCCGGCGCCGCCCGGCGCCCTCGAAGCGCACCTCGATCACCGGATCGGCAGGATCGCCCTCGACCAAGACCACCTCACCGGCGCCGAAATTGGCGTGATGGAGCCGCTCACCGACCTGCCAGCCCGCTGCCGGCGCGACAGTGGCCATCTCGCGCACAGGCGTCGCGCCAACTGGCAGCCGACACGCTCGAGTAGCGCGCCACCAGCGCCGGCTCGCTGACGCTGACACCGCCTCACTCTCGCTGGCCAGCGCCTGACCGACGCGCTCGCACTCCGCCACTGCGCTCTCGGCGAGAAACCGGCTGGGGCGATGTTCGCCGCCATCGTGCAGCAGCAACAGTCGCTCACGGGCCCGGGTGATGGCGACATAGTAGAGCCGACGCTCCTCCTCCAGGCGTTGGGGCGAGAGCGGATTGTCACGGCTGAAGTGAGGGAAATCCTCCTCGTTGAGACCCCACAGCATGACCAGCGGCCACTCCAGCCCCTTGGCCCCATGCACGGTACTGATCAGCACGCCATCGGGGCGGTTCTCTACCGGATTGCGCAGCAGCTCGATGAAGGCGTCGGGGTCGTTGGCCAGCTCGCCGGCCTGCTCGATCAGCACGTCGAGCAGGCGCACGTCGTCGTCCGCCTTTTCCCGTCTTGATGCCGAGCGGCGCAGCACCTTTTCGGCGTCGATCGCCTCGATCACATGGGCCAGAAGCTTCGCCGGCGGCCAGTTGCCCAGCCTTGGCAGCTCGCACAGCAGCTGCCAGCGGCGCTTGAGGTGGCGCCGCTGGCCGGGTTTGAGCCCTGCCAGTAGCGGATCCTCCCGCCCCGGCCACTGCTGGGTCGCGGCTAGCGCCTCGCATAGCCGCCGCACGCGCTCCTGGGCAACGAAGGTGGTGGGCTGCGAGAACAAAAGCCCCAGATGTCCCGGGTCCTGGAGGCGGTGTGGCTCCCGCGCCAGCTGGAGATAGCCGGCCAGGGCCTGAACCAGCGGCAGGCGGAAGACGAAGCGCGACTCCTGGGCCAGGCGGAACGGAATGCCCGCGCGCAGCAGCTGCAGCTGTACCGAGACCGACAGCGACCAGCTGCGCACCAGCACGCAGGCCTCGTCGTGGCGACGGCCGGCCGCCTGCCAGCGGCCCAGTTCGTCGAGCAGCGCCGCAGCACCCACGCCGCTGCCGAGCCGTGTCTGCGGATTGCCCGGCGCGGCCAGACACAGCTGATCGCTGCCCTGGGCGTTGCCGCGAATCGCATGGTTGGCTGCCAGCGCCAGGCGTGGCCGTGGCGGAAGGTATACGAGAGCGGGTAGTCGCTGGCGCCGCCGAACAAGCCATCGAAACGCGCCTGCATGGCATCGGCGCGGGCACCACGCCACTCGTAGATGCACTGATTGGCATCGCCCACCGCCATCACCTGGGCCTGCTCCCCGGCGAGTAATTTCAACAGCCGCAGCTGCGACTCGTTGATGTCCTGGTACTCGTCGACGATGACGTGGTTGAGATAGCCCTGAACCCGGCGCCGCGCCTCGGGCTCGGCCTCGAGACAACGCAGCGGACGGTAGAGCAGATCGGCATAGGTGATGCTGCCGGCCGCCTCGAGCAGCGACTCGGCGATGGCGAAGGCCTCGATGAAGTGGCGTTCGCCCGGGGTGTAGTCGAGACGCTCGAACAGCGCCGCGGGCTCTGCCATCTCGGCCTTGACCAGGTCGCAGAACTGGGCGAAGGCCTCCACCCGCTCGGCCTCCAGCGCCCCCTCCTGGGTGTCGGCATCGGCCTGGGCGAGGCTCTGGGCCACCGCCTGGCGCAACAGTCGCTCGTGCTGCCAGTCTGCCTGCAACAGCTGCCGCGGCGGCAGAAAGCCCCAGCGGGTGAGACTCTGGGTCAGGCGATGACCAATCGAGTGAAAGGTTCTCACCTCGGGCAGCGCCACCCCCGCTGGCGCCTGCCGCGCCAGCTTGTCGCGGAAGTCGTCACGCGCCGCACGGTTGAACATCAGCACTAGCAGCCGCCGGGGTGACTCACCGCTGGCGAGCAGATGCAACACCCGCCGTACCAGAGTGGTGGTCTTGCCGGCACCGGCCACCGCCGCCACTCGGGCGTGGCCGCCGGCGTGGCCGACCACGGCGCGCTGCTCTTGGGTCAGCGCCGAGCGGCCCGCGTGGGCCTCCTCGGCATGAATGGCCTCGGCATGACTGCCCTCGCTCATGCCCCGCCCTCCGCCAGCCGGCCCAGGGGCTGCCACACCCCGTCGCTGGTGAGGCCCAGCTCGGGGCCGCACCACTCAGCGACCTCGACCAGCCGGTAGTAGAGATTGCGGTGCAATCGCGCCTCGAGGCCGTGGCGCACCGGCAGCGCCGGCCGCCACTCACCCTGGGGATCCGGCGCCAGCTGCAGGCGATGTGCCGCCCCCAGACGCAGCCGCTCGCCCCACTGCAGAGCGATAGACCAGCCGTCGGCATCGGCCTCGGCATCGACCGCCAGCAGCGGGCGATCCTCGACCCGGATTCGCAGCTTCTCGGCCGGGGTCACAAGATAGTAGTCGCCGTCGCTCTCGCGTCGCAGCACGCTGGCGAGCAGGCGTACCAGCTCGGGGCGGCGGATCGGCGCGCCTTCGTGGATCCACTCACCGCCGGCAGTGATCAGCAGATCCATGTCACCGCAGAACGCCGGATCCCACTGGTCGAGTGGCGGCACGCCGCGGGCGTCGAGCTGGCGGAATAGCGAATCCAGACGCATGGGGTGGCTCCTGATGAGAGTGGCAAGAGGCTAGACGAACGCGCTCACGCCTCACGCAAAGGGATTGGTGTGCTGCGCATCTTCCTGGTGGCAGCCCGGAAACAGCCGATAGAAATTGGCCCGGGTCTGCATCGCCACCTCGTCGACGCTGATGCCACGCACCTCGGCGATACACTCGGCGACTTCCACCACCCACTGGGGTTCATTGGCACGCCCGCGATAAGGCACCGGGGCCAGGAAGGGGCTGTCGGTCTCGATCAGCAGGCGATCCAGCGGCAGCCGCCGGGCCACCTCGCGCAGCGCCTCGGCGCTGGCGAAGGTGACAATGCCCGAGAGCGAGATGTAGTAGCCCAGGCGCACCGCTTCGCGAGCCATGTCGAGATCCTCGGTGAAGCAGTGCAGCACACCGCCCACCGCCGGATCTCCATGCTCACGTATCAGCGCCAGCGTCTCCTCGCGCGCTTCTCGGGTGTGCACCACCACCGGCAGCTCCAGCGACCGCGCCGCCTCCAGGTGGGCGACGAAACGCTGGCGTTGGAGTGCGTGCGGCACACTGTCGACGTGGAAGTCGAGTCCGGTCTCGCCGATGGCTACCGCCGCGTAGCGTTCGGCGCACTCGGCGATGGCCTCGGCGTCGGGCTCCTGCGCCACCGACTGCAGCGGATGCAGGCCGAGTGCGATATCGACATCGGCATGCTCCCGCGTCATTGCAGCCAGCGCCGGCGCACTTTCCAGCGTGGTGGCGATGGCCAGGAAGCGCTGCACGCCCCGCGCCCGCGCCGCGTCGAGGGCGGCGCCGAGATCGCCGCCATAGGGCGTCAGATCGAGGCGATCGAGATGGCAGTGGGAGTCTACGAACATGACGATATCCAGAAAACGGGGGTGATGAGAGGGTCGACGCGACCGCTGCGCCCACGCCGGCGTTGAGTATTCAATCCCAAGAGAGGCCAGCCTGGCTCAAAGCGTATGGCGCGTCAGTGCCGACGGCAACGGATGCGCCTCGAGCCGCGCCTCGATGCGTTCGCGTAGCGCCTGGCCGTCGGCGCCGAAGTGCACGCCGATACCCGCGACCCGGTCGGCGGTACCGGGAGGTGTCAGCCACACTACCTCGCCCTCCACCGGCAGGCGGTCATGGGCGTCGGGCAGCGTGATCAGCAGATAGACCCGCTGGCCCAGGCTGTAGTGTCGCTCGGTGGGCACGAACAGCCCCCCACGAGCCAGCCACGCCAGGTAGGCACTGTGCAGGGTATCGTCGTCGCGGATCGTCAGCGACAGTGCCTTGTGTGAACTCATGACAGCCCTCGGTGAGATAGTGAAAAAAACTCGTCGATGACGTAGAAGCTGCGCCTGGACGATCGCATAGCGCTTCTCGGCCGCGAAGTCTCAAGATCTCAGCAGCGCCGACCAGCGAATCAGCCACGCCTCCATCACCAGCTGCGGGTTGGGGTTGCCCCCCGCCGCCAGCAACCGACGCTGCTCGCGGGCGTAGTCCAGCAACCGAAACCAGTCCCGTACTCGGGCATTCTTGACCGCCTGGCGGTAGAGCGGCAGTAGATCGCTATTGCGCACCCGCCGGCTATCGCCGGAGAGGCCCAGACGAATCAGATCCTCGAGCCAGGCGATGCCATACCAGAGTACGCGATCGAGCGACTGGGCATCGAGTCGCGCTGCCTCTCCCACCGGCTCGCCGCCACGCACCAGCGCGTCGAACAGCTCACGCAGTTCCTGGCGCAGCTGGCGCGCCTCGGCACCGGCCAGCTCCTCGGCGAGCAGCGGTAGCCCGCCAGCGACCCGCAGCCAGAACCTGGCCTCTTCGGCATCGCCAAGACGCTCGCTCAACCAGCGCTCGGCCTCGGCGGCCGGCGGCGTGGCCAGGTTCCAGTGCTGGCAGCGTGAGCGAATGGTCGGCAGCAGCCGCGAGGCGATATCCGACACCAACACGAACAGCGTGCGCTGGCCCGGCTCCTCGAGACTCTTGAGCAGCGCGTTGGAAGCGGCCACGTTCATCGCTTCCGCCGGTTCGATACGGATCACCCGGTAGCCGCCCTGCTGCGCCGTCTGGGACACAAAACCATTGACCTGGCGGATGGCATCGATACGAATCTGACGCGACTTCTCCACCGGCGCGACGCTGATCAGATCGGGATGGTAGCCGGCCGCCAGCATGCGGCAGCCGTGGCACTCACCGCAGGCGACCTCGCCGGGGTTGCGACACAGGGTACGCGCGATCAGCGCCTCCACCAACGGCTGCTTGCCGATCCCGTGGGGGCCCGAGATCAACAGCGCGTGGGGCAGGCGCCCGCTATCCTGGAGCTGGATCAGCCGCTGCCAGCGCTCGCGCTGCCAGGGCATGGGCTCGGCGACTCGCGCCGCCGCGGGAGCGGCATTCATAGCCATGACGCCACCCGCGAGGCGAGGCACTGCTCGATGGCGACGCGTACCTGAGGCAGCGGTGGCGTGGCGTCGATCACCGCGAAGCGCGGCTGCGCCTGGGCGCGGGCGAGATAGGTATCGCGCACCGCCTCAAAGAAGCTCTCCTGCTCGCGCTCGAAGCGGTCACGCTCGCCGCCGCGGCCACTGACACGTTGCGCTGCGATCTCCAGCGGCACGTCGAGCAGCAGCGTCAGATCGGGTTCGAGCCCCTGCTGCACCAGCGCCTCGAGGGTCGCGATACGCGCTGGGTCGAGGCCGCGCCCGCCGCCCTGATAGGCGAACGTGGCGTCGGTGAAGCGGTCGCACACCACCCAGGCGCCACGTGCCAGCGCCGGGCGGATACGCCGCGCCAGATGCTGGGCGCGGGCAGCGAACACCAGCAGCAGCTCGGCGCTTTCGTCCCAGGGTTCGTCGCGCTCGGGATCGAGCAGCAGCTCGCGAATCGCCTCGGCGCCCGAGGTGCCGCCAGGCTCGCGTGTGCGCACCACCTCGATACCCTGGCGGGTGAGCCAATCGCAGACCACGCCGACGTTGGTCGTCTTGCCGACGCCCTCCCCGCCCTCGAGCGTGATGAAGCGCCCGCGGGCGTGCTGCTGTGCTTGTGCGCTCATGCGGTCGTCTCGTGCTGATCTCGTACTGAAGAAAGAGCCTGCCCCCGCAGACGGCGGGTGGCCGAGTCGTGCCATCAGTCGCGGTTCAGGATATAGCGCCTGACCGCGGCATTGTGTTCGCTGAGCGTGCGCGAGAACTGGTGCGAGCCGTCGCCCTTGGCCACGAAGTAGAGCGCATCACCGGGCGCCGGATGCACCGCCGCCTCCAGCGAGGCCAGCCCGGGCATGGCGATCGGCGTCGGCGGCAAGCCGTCGATCACATAGGTGTTGTAGGCGTTCTGGCGCTGCAGGTCGGCGCGGGTGATATTGCCGACATAGCTGTCGCCCATGCCGTAGATCACGGTCGGGTCGGTCTGCAGGCGCATGCCTTTCTCCAGCCGTCGCACGAAGACGCCGGCGATCTCACGACGCTCAGAGGGTACACCGGTCTCGCGCTCGATCAGCGAGGCCAGAATCAGCGCCTGGTAGGGGCCGTCGAGGGGCAACCCGTCGTCACGGGAAGCCCAGACCTCGTCGAGGGTCTTGTGCATGCGTGCATAGGCGCGCTTCAGCACTTCGAGATCGGTCACGCCCTTGTGGTAGCGATAGGTATCGGGGAAGAAACGCCCTTCCGGGTGCTCGTCCGGATGCCCCAGGGCGCGCATGATCTCGGTATCGCTCATCTCGGCGGTGCGGTGATCGAGTTTCTCGGCGCCGTTCAGTAGCTGGCGCATCTGCCGAAAGGTCCAGCCCTCAGGGATCGTCACCCGGTAGGTGACCACCTGATCGCTGGAGAGCTTGGCGATCAGCTGGCGGCCGCTCATGTCCGGCTCGAGCTGGAACTCGCCAGCGCGCAGCCCCTGCATCGCGCGCGGCTCCACCCGTGCCAGCACCCGGTAGGGCCAGGCTGCGGCGATGATGCCACGCTCGGCGAGATCGTCGACCACCTGCGAGAACGCCGCACCGCGCGGCACTTCATAGACGGTCGCACTGTCGAGGGCGATGGGCCCATCGAGCTGCGACTGCCAGTAGCGATAGCCGGCAAAGGCGGTCAACGCCGCCAATACCATCAGCACCACGAAAATCTTGAGAAGACGCATGCCACTTCCTTAAATGGCCCGGTTTCCCCGGAACCTTACTGCCGCCACCCGGATGCCCGGGCGACGCGGATGTCAGGGCGCTGCCGCGCGCCGCCTGTTCAGGTGTCGGAACCCACGGATAGCCGAGCAGCGGGTGCGCCAGACGGCGCAAAAGATCGTCGGCCGCGACCTCCCAGCGCCGCAGCACCGCGCCCTCGGTGTCACGCAGCACGCGGATCGGCCACACCCCCTGGACGCTGTTGCAGACCCAGGCGGCCTCGGCCTGCTGTAGCCGCTGAGGCTCGGCCCGCACTCGCTGCAGCGGGGTCTCGGCGTCGAGCGCCGCCAGCAGCGTGCCGGCGACCCCGGCCTGGTCGAGCAGCGGGGTTTCCAGGCGCCCCTCGTGCAACCACACCAGGTTCATCGCCGTCGCTTCGACCAGATAGCCCTCGCTATCGCACATCAGCCCCTCGGCAATGGTGTCGTCATCCCACTCCTGACGCGCCAGCACATTCTCCAGCCGAGCCAGATGCTTGAGCCCGGCCAGGCGCGGCTGCCGCCCCAGACGCAGTTCGCACAGCCGCACCTCGACCCCCGCAAACCAGCGCTGAGGCGCCGGGTCGAACGCGGTCGCGCTAAAGCCCCAGCGCGGCTCCGGCTCGAGCGGCGGACGGTAACCACGCCCGCCGCTGCCGCGGGTGACCACCAGCTTGAGCACCTGGAGCCCGGCACCACACGCCGCCGGCAGTGGATCGAGCCGCGCCCGTGGCGGTGCCGGCAGGCCCAGGCGCGCGCACCCCTCGGCAAGCCGCGCTAGATGTGCCTCCCACAGCAGCGCCCGGCCGTCGCGTACCAGCACGGTCTCGAACAACCCATCACCGTAGGCAAAGCCGCGGTCGTCCAGGGTTAGCATCAGATCCCGCATGCGCTCGTCACACCCGCGTGAAGATCAGCGAGCCGTTAGTGCCACCGAAACCGAACGAGTTGGAGAGCGTGGTATCGATCTTCATCTCGCGCGCGGTGTGCGGCACGTAGTCGAGTACACAGCCCGCGTCGGGGTTATCGAGATTGATCGTCGGCGGCGCGACCTGATCGCGGATCGCCAGCACGCAGAAGATCGCCTCCACTGCCCCGGCGGCGCCCAGCAGGTGGCCGATCATCGATTTGGTCGAGCTCACCGCGACCTTGTTCGCTGCCTCTCCCATCACCCGCTCCACGGCGCGGCTTTCGGCGACGTCGCCCGCCGAAGTCGAGGTCCCGTGGGCATTGATGTAATGGACCGCAGAGGGGTCGATAGCGGCATCGTTGATCGCATTCTGCATCGAGGCCGCAGCACCGCTGCCATCTTCCGGCGGCGACGTCATGTGGAAGGCGTCATCGCTCATGCCGAAACCGGTCAGCTCGGCGTAGATGGTGGCACCGCGACGCTTGGCGTGCTCGTACTCCTCGAGCACCATGACCCCCGCGCCGTCGGAGAGCACGAAGCCGTCGCGATCGCGGTCCCACGGGCGGCTCGCCGCCTGCGGATCGTCATTGCGCGTCGACAGCGCGCGTGCCGCCGAAAAGCCGCCCAGTCCCAGCGGCGTGGTGGCCATCTCGGCACCGCCGCAGAACATCACATCGGCATCGCCATAAGCGATGGTGCGCGCACTGTAGCCGATATTGTGGGTGCCGGTAGTACAGGCGGTGGTGATCGCGATGTTGGGACCCTTGAAGCCGTGCTGGATCGCCAGACTCCCAGAGATCATGTTGATGATCGAGCCAGGCACGAAGAACGGGGAGACTCGGCGCGGGCCGCCCTTGTTGAGCGCATCGTGGTTGCGCTCGATCATCGGCAGCCCGCCGATCCCGGAGCCGATCGCCACGCCGATACGGTGGGCGTTCTCCTCGGTGCAGGCGATGCCGGAGTCGCGCATGGCCTGAGTGGCGGCAGCCACGCCGTACTGGATGAACAGGTCCATCTTGCGTGCTTCCTTGGGGTTCAAGTACTCGCCGATGTCGAAGTTCTTGACCGCCCCGCCGAAACGCGTATTGAAACCTGCCGTGTCGAAATGCTCGATCGGCGCGATGCCACTCTTCCCTGACAAGAGTTGCTGCCAACTCTCCTCGACCGTGTTGCCGACCGGGGTCACCAGACCCAGGCCGGTCACTACCACTCTTCTACGCGGCATCGAATCTCCTCCGAACTCCGTCATTGCCACGAGCCATGGCGGCGGCCCATCCAAGTCCCGCCGCCGGCCCGCACACCGAAACGCGCGAATTATACCCGATCCCCGTCGCCGATGGGCGACCCGCTGGCCGCGGAAGGCAGGCTGTCGGCGCCATTCGCTTACGCCCACGGACACATTGCCGCCCAGATTAACACAGCGAGAATGGCATACAGGTGACCCCGCAAACGCAGAAAGCCGCTCTCATCGAGAGCGGCTTTCATAACATCGGCCGATCAGCCGGCAGCCTGGCTCCATCGAATGATGGAGGTAAGCGCCTTACTGGTGGGCGTTGATGTAGTCGATCGCTTCCTGCACGGTCGTGATCTTTTCTGCTTCTTCGTCGGGAATTTCGGTGTCGAATTCCTCTTCGAGCGCCATCACCAGTTCGACGGTATCCAGCGAATCCGCGCCGAGGTCTTCGGTGAAGGAGGAGGAGTTTTGAATGTCCTCTTCCTTGACGTTCAGGCGTTCGGCAACAACCTTCTTAACGCGCTCTTCGATGGTGCTCATTATGTCGTTACTCCTAATGGTACGAATCCGCCAGCTAAAAGCTGCGGCTAGTTTATAGACCACCCCCAAACGACGCAACCCGCGTCGCGGAGGGATTACCGCATGTTCATACCGCCATTGACCTGCAGCGTTTCACCGGTGATATAACCGGCCGCATCGCTGGTCAGAAAGCCGATGGCGGCGGCGATCTCTTCAGGCTGACCCAGGCGCGCCAGCGGGATCTGACCCAGCAGCGCGTCGCGCTGGGCCTCCGGCAGCGCCTGAGTCATGTCGGTGTCGATGAAACCGGGCGCCACCGCATTGACGGTGATGGCGCGCGAGGCGACTTCACGCGCCAACGCACGGGTAAAGCCTTCCAGGCCCGCCTTGGCGGCAGCGTAGTTGGCCTGCCCCAGGTTGCCCATCATCGCCACCACCGAGCTCACGTTGACGATACGGCCGAAACGCGCCCGAGTCATCCCCTTGAGACTCGTCTTGCACACACGATAGACCGACTTCAGGTTGGTATCGAGCACCGCGTCCCACTCGTCTTCCTTCATCCGCATCAGCAGGTTGTCGCGCGTGATGCCGGCATTGTTGACAACGATGGTGGGTGCAGCATAGGTCTCGGTGATGCGCTTGAAGATGGCCTCGACACTGGCCTGATCAGTGACGTCGAGCGCCAGACCCAGCCCCTCGATATCGTGGGCCTTGAGATCCTCGTCGATCCGCGCCCCCCCTCTCACTGGTGGCGGTGGCGATCACGATGCGCCCCTGACGCCCCAGTTCGCGGGCCACGGCGCGACCGATACCCCGACTGGCACCGGTCACCAACGCGACTCTACGTTCGGTCATGATGTCATCCTTTAAGGCTCTTGAACGTCCAACGCCTCGCGCGCCAGCTCGAGGGCGGAGGACAGCGTGTCGGGGTCGTTGACGGCCAACCCCTTGATCTGACGCTGAATGCGCTTGTTGAGTCCGGTCAGGACCTTACCCGGGCCACACTCGATGAAGACACCGGAGCCGGCCTCGAACATGGCGTTGACGCAGTCCGTCCAGCGCACCGGGCGGTACAGCTGCTCGACCAAGCGCTGGCGCAGCGCCTCCACCGTCGCCGGCACTTCGGCATTGACGTTCTGGTAGACGGCGTAGCGCGGCAGCTTGATGTCGAGCTCAGCAATCGCCGCCTCGACTCGCGCCGCGGCGGGCTTCATCAGCGCACAGTGCGAGGGTACCGATACCGGCAGCGGCAGCGCACGCTTGGCACCCGCCTCCTGGCACAGCGCGATGGCACGATCCACCGCCCCCTGATGTCCGGCGATGACCACCGACCCGGCGAATTGTAGTTGACCGCAGCCACCACCTCGTCGCCGGCAGCCTCACGACAGGCCTGCTCAACCGCAGTATCGTCGAGCCCCAGGACCGCTGCCATGGCACCCACGCCTGCCGGCACCGCCTCCTGCATCGCTTCACCGCGCAGCCGCACCAGACGGATACCTTCGGCGAAGCCCAGCGCACCAGCACACACCATGGCACTGTACTCGCCTAGGCTATGCCCGGCCATCATGCTCGGACGCGGTCCTTCGAGCTCCTGCCATACCCGCCACACGGCGACGCTCGACGCCAGCAGCGCGGGCTGGGTGCAAGCAGTGGCGTTGAGCTTCTCCTCGGGGCCTTCCTGAACGACATGCCACAGGTCGTAACCCAGCGCTTCGGAAGCCTCGTCGAACGTGGTGCGAACCACGCTGTAGCGTTCGGCCAATTCCCGCAGCATTCCTTGCTGCTGAGAGCCCTGCCCGGGAAAGACCAGAGCCAGTGATTGCGTCATCGCGCTCCCCTGAAGTGATGAATCGTCGGTTCCCGTCGTATCACGAGACCCGCTATCCACTCGACCGACATCGTCGACCGACGAGATAGCAGATGTCGCCGCCACTGCCGACCAGGCCCCACGCAGATGCTCCGGCAACCCCACCGCAATTTCGCGCACGGCGCGATCGATAGCGAAGGCGAAGGCGCGATCATTGGCGTTGCCGTGGCTCTTGACCACGATCTGATTGAGCCCCAGCAGGCTGGCACCGTTGTGGCGCACCGGGTCCAGCTGCGCCTTGAAGCGCATCAGCGCCGGGCGTGCCAGCGCGCTGACCAGACGCGTGCTCCAGTGAGACTCGAAGGTCTCCTGCAGACGCTTGAGCAGCATCTGGGCGACCCCTTCGCTGGCCTTGAGCACTGCGTTGCCGACGAAGCCATCACACACCACCACATCGGCCGCGCCGGAGAAGATGCCATCTCCCTCCAGATAGCCGATATAGTCAAAGGTATCGGTGTCGCGCCCGCGCAACTCGGCGTCGGCCTCGCGCACCCGGGCCACACCCTTGCCCGCCTCGACACCGACGTTGAGCAGCGCCACCCGCGGGCGCGCGACGTCATCGACGGCACGGCACATCAGAGCACCCATGTGGGCGAAGTCGACCAAGTGCCTGGCGTGCACCTCGACACTGGCGCCGAGATCGAGAAGATAGCAGCGGCCGGCATGACGCGTGGGCACGGCGGTACTGATGGCAGGCCGCGAAATCCCCGGCACGCTACCGAGTTCACGCCGCGCCAGCGCCATCAGCGCACCGGTATTGCCACAGCTGACACCGGCTTGCATCTCGCCTCGGGCCACCGCCTGCAGCATGCTGTGCAAACTGGTCGCGCCCGGATTGTCGAGCACATCCATCGGTGCCATCGCCTGAGTAACCACCCTGGGAGCATCACTCAGCGCGATACGTCCGCGCGCCTCACGCGAGGCCCCCAGCTGCGCAAGCAGCCTCTGCAGCTCGGCCCGCGGGCCGAAAAGCGTCGGCTCGAGGGTCGGATGGCGCTGGAGCGCCAGCAGTATCCCCCGACAGTAGCGCGGGGACCGAAGTCCCCGCCCATGGCATCGATGGCGATGCGCATTGCCCGCGCGTCAGCGTCAGTCGCCGTGATTAAACGTCGATGACCTTGCGACCACGGTAGTAGCCGTCCGGGGCGACGTGGTGACGACGATGCGTGGTGCCGGTTTCCTTGTCCTGGGACAGGGCCGGGCTGCTCAGCGCATCGTGTGCGCGGCGCATGCCACGCTTGGAACGGGTCTTGCGGTTCTGTTGAACGGCCATGATGATGACTCCAACGTCAGTGTCATTCGGTTTTAGAGTTTTCCCTTCAACGTCTTCAAGACATCGAAGGGGCTATCGGCTCGAGCGGGCACCTGTTCGTCGGCGCTCTCTCCGCTCTGCATCTGATCACGCGAGACGGCACACTCCGCCTCTTCGTGATAGACCACCTGAGGAAGACTCAGCAGCAGCTCGTCTTCGATCGCCTCAAGCAGGTCGAGATGTTCGTTGTCGACCAGTACTGGCTCGTACTCACTCGGCACCTCGGAAGCCAGCGCGTCACTACTCACCACGGCGAGCTGGAAACGGCTCGACACCGGCACGCTCATCGGCTGCAGGCAGCGTCGGCACGGTATCTGTAGCTGCGCCGACAGCTCGCCTTCGATCAGGTGACGGCGCTGGGCATCGCGCCCGAACTGCAGCGACACCTGAGCCTGCCCGCTCTGCGAACCGATCTCGGCGGCTAGGCGCGACAGCGACTCGAGGTCGACAGTGCCCTCGAGTAGCTCATGGTTGGCCGCGAGGCGATACGGCTCGACGGTCGCGGGGATTCGTCTGGTCAACATAGGCGCGCCATAATAGGGATTCGACCTGTCTCTGTCAAAGCACTTGGTCGCGACTATGCTGGAGAGATCGCTGGAGATATGCAGACGCCGCAAGGTGACGACACGAAGAGCGCCGACAGCACCTACGCGTCCCGCCAGGAGCGGCATGATAGCCTGACAGTGGCCAGCGTTCGCGCACTCGTTTTCTACTGCCATGCGCGAGTCGTCGGCAAATAGGCAAAGCAGCGAGTCACTGGCGAGCTCCTGCCAGGCGTGAAACGTTCGCAGTTAAAACAAACTGGCCCTAATGATTGAGTAATAATGAATGAGTAATAGTGACTGACCAAACCACCTTGCTGACAATCGCTTCCCCATCTTGCTGCCCCTCGAGAAGCGAGGACCGTCGTGTCATTCACCGCCAGGATGCCGCGGTCCAGCAGCCTCATTCCACCGCCACGACAACCATTGAGTAAGGAAAGCCCATGCCGCGACTGGTACTCGCCTCCAGCTCCCCCTACCGCCGCCAGCTACTGGAGCGCCTGGCCCTCCCCTTCACCTGGGCTGCACCCGATATCGATGAGAGCCACCACGAGAATGAGACACCGACGGCGCTGGCGCACCGCCTGGCGCTCGGCAAGGCGCAGGCCGTCGCGGCGCAGTTTCCCGCGCATTTGATCGTCGGCTCCGACCAGTTGGCGCTATTCGAGGATGACATTCTGGGCAAGCCGGCGATCACGCCACCGCCTGTGCCAACCTGCGCCGCTTTTCGGGGCAGCGCGTGCGCTTTATGACCGGCCTCGCCTTGGTCGATACCGCCAGTGGCCGCCACTGGGTCACCCACGACACCTACGACGTGCATTTTCGACAGCTCAGCGACGCCGAGATCGAAACCTACGTCAGCCGCGAGCGCCCCTTCGACAGTGCCGGCAGCTTCCGCATGGAAGGGCTGGGTGTCGCCCTGTTCGAGCGTTTCGAAGGCAGCGACCCCAATACCCTGATCGGGCTACCGCTGATGCGCCTGTGCGAGCTGCTGCGCGAAGCCGGCATGGACCCGCTGGCAGAGACACCTCAGGGCAGCTGATAGCGCACCGGCGAGACCGCCCCGCTGATGCCCAGCCAGTGCGCCGCTGCCTGAGTCAGCTTGTTGGAGAACAGCGACCAGGGATCGAGCGCCGGGGTGTAGTCCTCCAGGCTGACCTTGCCCAGGCGACTGCGCGAGAGCTGCTCGAGATTGCTGATATCATCGATCAGCCCCAGCTGCAGCGCCTGCTGGCCGGTCCATATCAGCCCGGAGAAGATGCGCGGGTCTCGCTGAGACGCTTGCCGCGCCCCGACTTCACCGCATCGATGAACTGCTGGTGCGTGGTGTCGAGCACCGACTGCCAGAATTCGCGCTGCGCTGGCGCCACGGCGAGAACGGGTCGAGAAAGGCCTTGTTCTCGCCCGAGGTGAAAACCCGGCGCTCGACCCCCAGCTTGTCGATCGCCCCCTGCAGACCAAAGCCCGCACTGATCACCCCGATCGACCCCACCCAGACTGGGGCGAGGCGTAGATCCGATCTGCCGCCGAGGCCATATAGTAGGCACCGCTGGCGCCGATATCCTCGATCACCGCCAGGATCGGCTTATCACCCTGGGCTTCGAGATAGCGAATCTCGTCATCGACCCGCTGCGACTGCACTGGACTGCCGCCGGGACTGTTGATGTGCAGCACCACTGCCTCGCTGTCGGGATCGCGCCAGGCGCGCCGCAGGCCCTCTATGATGCGCTCGGCACTCGCCTGCCCCTGGGCATCGATGGGCCCCAGACGTCGACCACACCCAGGTGACGCTCGCCACTGGCGGCATCCTGCCCCTGGGCGAGCAGCAGGCCGTAGGCACTCAGCGCCAGCCCGGCAATGACCACGCCGACGAACAGCAGACGAAAGAAGATCTTCCAGCGCCGCGAGCGCCGCTGCTCGGCCAGCACGTCGCCGATCCAACGGTCGAGCAGCCGAATCTCGGCCAGCCTGACACTCTCGCTCTCGCTGCCGGATGCGGCCTCCACGCCTTCACGCCGAGCCTGGGCCGCCTCCGCGGAGAGCTCGGGACCATCGGTCCAGTCGTCGTGTCTTTGGTCACTCATCTGCTCACTCCTTGCGCCAGACGCGCAGCGATCAATGCGAACGCCTGGTGGCGTCAGGCGTTACGCGCAGCCTTCTCGGGCCGGGCCGGGCAACAGCCACTCGACCAGACCGGCAAAATCATCGGCGACCCATACCGGCTCACTGGCGAGCAGCCGCTCGCGCGCATGGACTCCATAGCTCACCGCCACGCGGTCCATGCCCAGCGCCCCGCCATCTCCAGATCGTACTCGGTATCGCCGACCATGACCGCCGCTTCGGGCGGTAGCCCACATGCCGCCAGCAGCTCTTCGAGCATCTGCGGATGCGGCTTGGAGCGGGTCTGGTCGGCGGTGCGGCTGGCCACGAACCACTCGCCGCAGCCGTGGTGGTCGAAGACGCGATCGAGACCCCGCCGACTCTTGCCGGTGGCCACCGCCAGGCGGCACTCGGGCGCCTCGCGCAGCCGCGCAACACCCTCAAGCACGCCGGGAAAGAACGGTGACGGCACCTGGTCGGCAAGGCGAAACTGACGACTGAACGCGGCCTGCAGGGTGTCCCGCTCCAGCGCCCCGATTCCCGGGTAAAGCGCCTCCATCGCCTCCGGCAGGCCCAGCCCGATGATGTCGCGGATCGCCGCCGGCGTCGGTGCTGCCCAGCCGAGTTCGCTCGCGGCAGCCTCCATGCAGGCGACGATCCGCGCCGCCGAGTCCATCAGCGTGCCGTCCCAGTCGAAAATCACCAGCCGATAACGGCAGGCCCGCGGCAGCCTCTGCTCACAAGCCTCAAGAGGCATGTCGCGCCCGCTCCAGTGCACGTTCCAGCGACGCCTCCAGCGGCGCACGCGCTTGCACGTCGCGGCCGCTCTTGGGATCGGGGAAAGTCAGCGTCAGCGCATGCAGAAACAGTCGATCCAACCCCAACCCCCGGGCCATGCGCTCGCCCTCTGGCGTACCGTACTTGTCGTCGCCCAACAAGGCATGCCCGGCGTGGGCCGCGTGCACGCGTATCTGGTGGGTGCGCCCGGTCACCGGCTCGGCTTCTATCAGGGTCACCCGGGGCAGCGTCTCGCGCACGGCAAAGCGGGTGCGCGAGACCTTGCCGGCGTCGTCCACGCGCACCCGGCGCTCACCGTTGCCGGCGTCGTAGCGATCCAGCCGCGCGCTGACATAGTCGCGCCGCGCCGGCCAGCGCCCCTGGACCAGTGCCAGATACTTCTTCTCCATGCGCCGCTCCTTCATGGCGGCGTTGAGCGAGAGCAGCGCGGTGCGATTCTTGGCCAGCAGCAAGCAGCCCGAGGTGTCACGATCGAGACGGTGCACCAGTTCGAGAAAGTCGAGATCCTCACGCACCTGGCGCAGCGCTTCGATCAACCCGATCTTGACCCCGCTGCCACCATGCACCGCCAGCCCGGAGGGCTTGTTGATCACCAACCAGTCGGGGCTTTCGACCAGCACGCTGCCGGCGAGCAGATTGCGCAGCCCTTCACTGGCCTCCTTGACCGCGCTCTCCGGCGTCAGCCGCAGCGGCGGCACGCGCACGAGGTCGCCACTCTGCAGCCGATAATCGGCCTTGATCCGCTTCTTGTTGACCCGCACCTCGCCCTTGCGCACGATCCGATAGATCAGCGACTTCGGCGCGCCCTTGAGCCGGGTACGCAGAAAATTGTCGATCCGCTGCCCCGCCTGGGACTCGCTGACTTCGATGAACTGGACTTCCTGGCCCTCGGCCATGCTTGACTCCTCGGCAACGCAAATCGGCGGCCTCTGGCGCCGACGGCCGGCCATTCTAACGCACTCCCCGAACGGCGCGACCTCAATTGCCGCCTGCGCGCCATTACTGTTATATTGCGATGTCGCTCAGTGGATATCTCCACGTCGGCGCCAGCCCCTGAATACGCTGGCCGGAGCGAAAAAATGTCTCGATCCCCCAGAGGGTTAGCGAAATTCACACGCTCTGGGTCGATCAAAACACGTTTGGAACGCCCTGCCCCTGCCGCGAGCCACGCGCTGACGACAACGCCAGCGCACCTCCTTCAGGGAAACCCACAAGTATCGGTGGAAGGCGTCGCCGAACCGAACAATGCCAAGTGATATAGACGGCAGTCTGCGGGACCGGATGCGGCTGATCGATGCGCACCGTGACATGTTCCGCACCGTTTCGTACTCAACACATGTTCGTGCAGCACCCAGACAAGCAGGTCAGGACAGCAGAGATGCCAAGGTAATCAGCCAGCACGCCAAAGGCTCTGCGACGAGCGTCGACCCGACTGTGGCCGGGTGGACAATAGACCACCCGGCGCGCAGCGACCGGGCAGTCCTTTCGAGTCCAAACGCGGTTCCACGCGTTGGTGACACGCCAAGTTCTTTCTGGCTCACGCTAAGCTTGTTCCTCCTGCGGGGTCGCTCCACCAATGTGCGCGAGCACAGCACGACCGCTTGCGGTTCGTCGTCGCCGATTCAGGCCTGCCTTCCACCGGCACGCTGAATTTGCGAGATGTCATGAAAAGAATGCTGATCAACGCGACCCAACCGGAAGAGTTGCGCGTCGCCCTCGTCGATGGCCAACGCCTCTACGATCTGGACATCGAGTCCGGCGCCCGGGAGCAGAAGAAGGCCAACATCTACCGGGGCAAGATCACCCGCCTGGAACCCAGCCTGGAAGCCGCCTTCGTCGACTTCGGCGCCGATCGTCACGGCTTTCTGCCGCTCAAGGAGATCTCCCGCGAGTACTTTTCCAAGGAACCCTCGGGGCGCCCCAATATCAAGGAGGTGCTCAAGGAGGGACAGGAAGTCATCGTCCAGGTCGACAAGGAGGAGCGCGGCAACAAGGGTGCGGCGCTGACCACCTTCATCAGCCTGGCCGGGCGCTTCCTGGTGCTGATGCCCAACAACCCGCGTGCCGGCGGTATCTCGCGGCGCATCGAGGGCGATGAGCGCAGCCAGCTCAAGGACGCCATGGGCCAGCTCACGCTGCCCGACAAGATGGGCGTGATCGTGCGTACCGCCGGGATCGGCCGCTCGTCGGAAGAGCTGCAGTGGGATCTCGACTATCTGGTACAGGTGTGGGAAGCGATCACTGCCGAAGCGGTCAAGCGCCCCGCCCCCTTCCTGATCTACCGCGAATCCAACGTCATCATCCGTGCGATGCGCGACTACCTGCGCCAGGACATCGGCGAGGTGCTGATCGACAGCCCCGCGGTCCACGAGGAGGCGCTCAGTTTCATCCGCCAGGTAATGCCCTCGTATCAGCAGAAGATCAAGCTCTACAGCGATGACGTGCCGCTGTTCTCGCGCTTTCAGATCGAATCCCAGATCGAGACCGCCTATCAGCGCGAGGTCAAGCTGCCCTCCGGTGGTTCGGTGGTGATCGACCATACCGAGGCTCTGGTCTCGATCGACATCAACTCGGCACGCGCGACCCGCGGCGCCGACATCGAAGAGACCGCGCTGCAGACCAATCTTGAGGCAGCCGACGAGATCGCCCGCCAGCTGCGTCTGCGTGATATCGGCGGCCTGGTGGTGATCGACTTCATCGACATGTCACCGGCGCGCAATCAGCGCGAGGTGGAGAACCGGGTACGTGATGCGCTCAAGCTCGACCGGGCACGAGTCCAGATCGGCCGCATCTCCCGCTTCGGCCTGATGGAGATGTCACGTCAGCGTCTGCGTCCCTCGCTGGGCGAGACCAGCGGCGTGGTCTGCCCACGCTGCGACGGTCAGGGCACCATCCGCGACGTCCGCTCGATGGCACTCTCGATCCTGCGCCTGATCGAAGAGGAGGCAATGAAGGAGCGCAGCGCGCAGATTCGCGCCATCCTGCCGGTGCCCGTCGCCACCTATCTGCTCAACGAGAAGCGCAACGTGCTCTCTGACGTCGAGCGGCGCCAGAAAGTACGCGTACTGCTACTCCCCAACCCCGACATGGATACGCCGCACTACGACGTCCAGCGCCTGCGCGACGACCACGTCTGCGAAGAGGGTGACGAGCACAAGTCGAGCTATGAACTCTCGGTCGAGAGCGAAGCGATCAAGGAGCCGGAAACCAGTCTGGCCAAACCGATCCAGCGCACCCAGGCGGCCGTGCAGACCGTGCTCCACACCGCCCCTGCCCCGGATTCGCTGCATCAGGAGCCGGAAGCGCCAGCGCCCCAGCCGGCCGCCGCGCAACCCAAGTCACAGCCGCAGCCGGCCAAGGCCGAACCAACCAGGTCCGAGCCCGTTGCCGCACAGCCGCAGGCGGCACATAACGGTGGCCTGATCCAGCTGTTCCGCGGCCTGTTCGGGCGTCGTCGCGCCGACGAGGAAGTCTCTCGCCCGTCCAGCGACAGCCAGACGCGCAATACCGGCGGCAACGACAAGCCGGCGTCGCAAAACGGTGGTGGTAACCACAGCAACCGTAACGGGGACTCGCAGCGCAGCGGCGAGCAGCAGCGCAATAGCGGTGCCAAGCGTGACGGCGACAATGGCAAGCAGGCCGATGCCGGTAACGACAGCCGCCAGGGCAATCGGGGCGACAACCGTCAGGGCAACGGCAACAATCGCCGGCGCCGGCAATCGGACGACCGTCAGAGCGGTAACGACAACCGCAACGATGGCGGACGTAACGGCAATCGCCAGAACGGCAACGACAACCGTCAGAACGGCGGCGACAACCGCCAAAAGGACGACGGCCGTCAGGGCAGCAGCGATAACCGCCAGAGCGGTGACGACGCGCGCCAGCAAAGCAATCGCCAGGCCCGCCAGGAGAGCCGCGGCAAGAGCGAACGCAGCAGCGAGAATCGCGCCGAGACGGCCAAGCCCGACAACGCCGGCAAGCCCAAGACGTCGCGTCAGGCCGACACCGCGGATAGCGCTGCCGCCCCGCAGGAGAGCGTCGACAGCAAGCCGAAGCGTATGCGCAACAACCCGCGCAACCGCAGTCGCCAGCACGCGCTGAACCCGGCCGCTGCCGAAGAGCAGCAGCGTCTGCAAGCGGCCGCCGCCACGGTAGACAGCGAAGCGCCCCAGGCCGCTGCCGCCAAGACCGAGGCCAAGCCGGAAGTCGACGCCAAGCCGGAAGGCGACACCAAGGCGCAGCCGCAGGCCGCCAAGCCTGACGCAGCCAAGGCCGACGCCAAGCCGGAAGCAGAAACCAAGGCGCAGCCGCAGACCACTAAGTCTGACGCAGCCAAGGCCGACGCCAAGCCGGAAGGCGACGCCAAGGCGCAGCCGCAGACCACCAAGTCTGACGCAGCCAAGGCCGACGCCAAGCCGGAAGGCGACACCAAAGCACAGCCGCAGGCCGCCAAGCCTGACGCAGCCAAGGCCGACGCCAAGCCGGAAGGCGACGCCAAGGCACAGCCGCAGGCCGCCCCGTCTGACGCAGCCAAGGCCGACGCCAAGCCGGAAGGCGACGCCAAGGCGCAGCCGCAGACCGCCCAGCCTGACGCAGCCAAGGCCGACGCAAAGCCGGAAGCAGAAACCAAGGCGCAGCCGCAGGCCGCCCAGGCTGACGTAGCCAAGGCCGACGCCAAGCCGGAAGTCGACGCCAAGGCGCAGCCGCCGGCTGCCCAGGCTGACGTAGCCAAGGCCGATGCCAAGCCGGAAGGCGACACCAAGCGCGAAGCCAAGGCACAGCCGCAGGCTGCCCAGGCTGACGTAGCCAAGGCCGAGGCCAAGCCGGAAGCCGATGCCCAAGCGCAGCCGCAGGCCGCTCAGTCTGAAGTTGCCAAGCCGGCAGCAGAAACTAAGCCGCAGGTTGCTCAGGCCGACGTCGCCAAGGCCGAGGCCAAGCCGGAAGCCGATGCCAAGGCGCAGCCGCAGGCCGCCCAGCCTGACGCAGCCAAGGCCGAGGCCAAGCCGGAAGTCGACGCCAAGGCGGAGCCAGAAGCCAAGGCAGATACCGTAGCGCCACAGGCAGCGACGGCAGAGAGCGCCCAGGCCGAAGAGGCTCAGCCGCAGGCCAAGACAGACGAAGCCAATGCTTCACGTCCGCCCCGCCGCCGCCGCGCGCACAACGACCCGCGCGAGAAGCGGCGTCGTGAACAGGGCAACAGCGACAGCTGATCGCGCCCACCACGCAAAAAGCCCAGACCTCGGTCTGGGCTTTTTGTTGTTCGTGCCAGCGCTATCACTGGCACGCTCATTCGCGGGTGAAGCGGCGTCAGCGCTAGGCTTCGACCTCATGCACCTGGCGCGGCTCCCGCTCCAGGGTGATACCGAAGGTGGCGTGAACGTGCTCGGCTATCGCCGCGGAGAACGCCAGCAGCCCGGCGAGATCGCCGCCGCCGAAATGTACCAGTACCAACGCCTGGCGCGAGTGAACGCCGAAGGCGCCCTGTCGCCACCCCTTAAGACCACAGCGCTCGATCAGCCAACCCGCGGCCAGCTTGACCTGGCCGTCGAGCTGGGGTAGCACGGCAGATCGGGATAGCGCTGCGCCAACTGCGCTGCGCGCGACGCGGACACCACGGGGTTCTTGAAGAAACTGCCGGCGTTGGGCAACTCTCGCGGATCGGGCAGCTTCTCTCGGCGGATGGCGCAGATGGCTGAGAAGATCTCCTGCAGTTCCGGGCGCTTCGACACACGCTCGGCGAGCACACCGTAACCCAGCTGCGGAGACGCGCGGCGTGACAGGCGCAGCGCCAGCCGCGTGATCACGACCTGATTGGCCAGCTCGCGCTTGAATACGCTGTCACGGTAACCGAGCGCACAGGACGCGGACGTCAGCCGATGGCACTGGCCGTCCCGGCGATCGACGAACTCCACCCAGAGCAGTACATCGCTGAGCTCCACCCCGTAGGCACCGATATTCTGGATCGGCGCGGCCCCGGCAAGACCGGGGATCAGCGCCAGATTCTCGATCCCCCACAGCCCGCGCTCGACGCACGCCGTCACCAGCGCGTGCCAGCCAACACCAGCCCCCACCTCGACCACCACGGACTCACCCTCACCCGAGGTGAAGGTGATATCGGGCAGCTCAGGCACCAGCACCAGGCCGACAAGATGCGCCGGCAGCAGCAGGTTACTCCCCCCGCCGAGCACGCTCAGCGGCCAGTCGTTGGCGTTGGCCAGACGCAGCGCCACAGCGACCTCTGCGCTATCCCGCGCGCACCAAAAGCGTTCGGCGACACATGGCAGTGCCATGGTGTTGGCACGACTGAGATCACGCGCGTATTCGAGCGCTGCGGGCTCACGCATGGGGCACCGCCGGGAGGCGCTGGGCAAGGCTCTCGGCCAGGCCCTCGACCGCCGCCTCGATCCGCTCGATAGCGAACGTGAAGCCGGCTTCACCGCCATAGTAGGGGTCGGGCACGTCACTTTCGGGCTCACCGAGATAGGACAGCAGCCGCGCGACACGCGCTCGACTCGCAGCCGGCGCCAGCATCAGCGCCTGCTCGAGATTGTCGCCATCCATGACCAGGATTCGTCATAGCGCTCGAAATCCTCGCGCACCAGCTGGCGAGCGCGCAGCTCGCTGAGGTCGATACCCCGCGCCTGCGCCGCGCGCTGGGCGCGCAGGTCCGGCGGCTGCCCCACGTGCCAGGCCCCGGTGCCGCAGGAGTCGACCGCGACTCGCGCGCTCAGACCCAACTGCACCAGGCGCTGGCGCAGCATGCCCTCGGCGGTCGGCGAGCGGCAGATGTTACCCAGGCAGACGAAGAGCACCCGATAGCTCGGCTCACGGTCAGCCATGCGCCCCCCGTGCGACGAAGTGCTCGCGCACCCGCTCCAGATCCTCCTGGGTGTCCACACCGCCGGGATAGGGTGAAGTGACGTCGGCGACCTGGATCAGGTGGCCATGCTGCAGCGCACGCAGCTGTTCCAGCTGCTCGAGCTGCTCCAGCGGCGCCGGCGGCCAGGTCACGTACTCGGCCAGAAAACCGGCGCGGTAGGCATAGAGCCCGATATGCCGGCGCCAGGCATCGGTCTCCAGCAGCGTCGGCGGCTGGGTCTTCCAGGCGTTGCGATCCCACGGGATCGGTGCGCGCGAGAAATAGAGAGCCCGCCCGCTGAAGTCGGTGATCACCTTGACCACGTTGGGATTGAACAGCGTCTCCACATCGTGGATTGGCTCGGCCAGGGTAGCGATCGACGCGCGCGGATCGGCTGCCAGACGCTGCGCCACCAGGTCGATGGCTGCGGCCGGCAGCAGCGGCTCATCGCCCTGAACATTGACCACCAGGGTATCGGCTGCCAGCGCCAGCGCCTCGGCGACCTCGGCGAGGCGGTCGGTTCCAGAGGGGTGATCGCCACGGGTCATCACGACCTCGGCGCCAAACGCGCGCGCCGCGGCCTCGATCCGCGCATCGTCGGTCGCGATCACGATCCGCACCGCACGACTCTCGCTGGCGCGCTGCCATACATGCTGCACCATCGGCAGGCCAGCGATCTCCATCAGCGGCTTGCCCGGAAGACGGCTCGACCCGTAGCGGGCCGGAATGACGACGACAAATTCACTCATGGTGCCGGCGCCGCCTTGCCGAGCTTCTCCTCGGTGCTCATCACTCGCGCCTCGCTCTCGAGCATCACCGGTATGCCATCACGGATCGGATAGGCCAACCCGCTGACCGAGCTCTTGAGTTCGTTGCGTTCGCGGTCGAAGGTCAGCTCGCTGTGGCTGACGGGACAGATCAGCATCGCTATCAGTTCCTTGTCCATGGTCTCTCCTCGTGGCGATTCGGGACGGACAGAGGTCCGTCCGCGATATGTCTCTAGTGGCCGGCGCCTTCCTTCACGGACGCTCGCGGCGTGGCGATCAGGCTCGCCGCTGCCACTGCTCGACGCACGCCGCCCACCACTGCTCGAAGCCGGCATCCGGCGCGGCGATCACATCCAGCACCCAGCAGCGCTCGTCGGCGAAGCCGCGGCACTTGACCCCATCCTTGGCCGTCATCACGATCGGCCGATCGCCTGCGGGCAGGTCGGCGGCGCTGAAGGCGTGGTGATCGGCGAAGCGCCGGGCGCGATGGGCCACGCCCAGCGCAGTCAGCGTGTCGAAGAAGCGCTGCGGATGGCCGATCCCCGCCAGCGCCTCCACCGGCGCATCGGTGGCGAACGGCGGCGTCTCGATCGGCCGGGTCGCGCCGCTGAGCAGATGGCGCCAGGCGCGTGGACGCACCTGCATGACGAAGCGCGGCACCCCGGGTGCGTCGTTCTCGCACAGCGGATCGAGCCCGCCGTTACCGATCAGCGCATCGACCGCCGCCAGGCGCTCCAGAGGCTCACGCAGGGGTCCCCGCGGCAAGCAACGGCGATTGCCGAAACCGCGTTGGCCATCGACCACCGCGATCTCGAGTGTCCGCCCCAGGGCGTAATGCTGCAAGCCGTCGTCCGCCAGCAGCACGTCGCAGCCACGCGCCTCGATCAGCGCCTGGGCAGCGCGCGGGCGGCGCGGGTCGACCGCCACCGCAACGCCACTCTGCTGTGCCAGCATCAGCGGTTCGTCTCCGCTATGCACCACCGGCGTCTCGGCGTCGACCAGCAGCGGATAGCCCGGCGCCTTGCCACCATAGCCGCGCGAGACGATTCCCGGACGCCAGCCTTGGGCCACCAACCACTCGGCCAGCCACGCCACCAGTGGCGACTTGCCGGTGCCGCCCACGCTCAGATTGCCCACCACCACCAGCGGTACCGGCGGCTGCCACACCTCACGTCGGCCCTGCCGATAGGCCGCACGGCGGCGGCGGACGACGCCGCGGTAGAGCACCTCGAGGGGTTGGAGCAGCGCCAACCAGGGGGCGCCTTGATACCAGGCGCGCTCGAGTGGCGTCACGTCTGCTCCTGGAACTGCAGCCGATAGAGCGAGGCGTAAGCGCCCTCCTGAGCCAGCAGCTCGGCGTGGGTGCCGCTCTCGATCAGCTCCCCCTGCTCCATCACCACGATACGATCGGCACGCTCGATGGTCGACAGGCGGTGAGCGATGACGAAGGTGGTGCGCCCCTGGCAGACCGTCTCCAGCGCCTGCTGGATATAGCGCTCGGACTCGGTATCCAGCGCCGAGGTCGCCTCGTCGAGAATCAGTATCGGGGCGTCCTTGAAGATCGCGCGAGCAATCGCCAGGCGCTGGCGCTGGCCGCCGGAGAGCATGACGCCGTTGTCACCGACCAGCGTGTCATAGCCCTGCGGCAAGCGCTCGATGAACTCATGCGCATAAGCAGCCTTGGCGCTGGCGATCACTGATTCTCTCGATGTCTCAGGCGCGCCATAGGCGATGTTCTCGGCGATCGTGGTGTTGAACAGCGTCACCTGCTGCGACACCAGCGCGATCTGCTGGCGCAATGGTGACAGCTGATACGCCTGGATATCGATATCGTCGATCAGAATGCGCCCAGCGGTGGGTCGATAGAAGCGGGGCAACAGGCTCATCAGGGTCGACTTGCCGCTGCCCGAGCGTCCGACAATGGCCACCATCTGCCCCGCCGGCACTTCCAGGTCGATGCCCTTGAGCACCTCGGGCTGTCCCTCGGCATAGGCGAAGCGCACATCCTCGAACCGTACCTGACCGGTCAGTCGATGCGGCTCGCGCTGGCCCTCGTCGACCTCGGTTGGCTGCTCGAGCAGGCCGAACAGCTCCTGGGAAGCGGAGAGTCCCTTCTGGATGATGCTGTTGACGTCGGTGAGCGAGCGGATCGGCTTGGCCATCAGCGATGCGGCGGTGATGAAGGCGACGAACTCACCGGGGGTCATGGCATTCATCAGCTCGGGCGCCATGGCCAGCCATACCAGACCCGCCAGGGCCAGCGCTACCAGCAGCTGAATCACCGGGGTGCTGGTGGCCTTGGTCATCGCCTCCTTGATGCTCTGCTCGCGGTTGTAATTGCTCGCCGCCTCGAAGCGTTGCTTCTCGTAGGCTTCGGCGCCGTGAGTCCGCACCACGCGATAGCCGGTCAGCGCCTCGGAAGCGACATGCGTGACGTCCCCCATCGAATTCTGGATGCGTCGGGAGATGCGCCGAAAGCGTTTACTGGTGTAGCGCACCACCAGCCCGATCAGCGGCGTCACCGCCAAGAAGATCAGCGTCAGCAGCCAGTTGGTCCACAGCAGATAGCCGATCAGGCCGATGACGAAGAGCCCCTCGCGCAGGATGACGGTGATCGCGTTGGTGGCCGCGCCGGTGACCTGCTCGACGTGATAGGTCACGCGCGAGATCAGATGGCCGCTGGAGTGCATGTCGAAGAAGCGCCCCGGCAGATGCAGCATATGGTTGAAGACGTTGCAGCGCAGCTTGTGCACCACGTTACGTGCCACGTTGCTCATATAGTAGGTGCCGAGGAAGGTGCCCACGCCCCGCGCGGCGAACATCATGATCACGAACAGCGGCAGAAAGTAGCGAAAGTCGGCATCGGGATGCTGGATACCGTCGATCAGCCGCTTCATCATCTCCGCCAGCGCGGTGCTGGAGGCGGCATAGATCGCGTAGCCCACCACCGCCAGCGCGAAGGAGCGCCACTCCGAGTGCACGTAGGTGAGAAGACGTCGATAGAGCGCCCAACTGGAAGCTTGTGACACGGTGACTCCGTTCGACTGGATAAAAAGCGCCTCACCCGCGGCCGCGCGAGCTCGGCAAGCGGCCGAGCCAGTGCCGGCGCGAGGCGATAACCATCAGGCCAGCGACACGCGCCGCGGGCGCATTCAGGGGCTGGATTCTACCCCAACATCCCCAGCGTCGACAGTCGCCCGGCGCGACCAGCCCGGATGGCGCTGGGTCTCGACCTCAATGCCGCTCGCGCTCAGCACAAAGCGTATGGCGCCGTCGTAGGCGGTGTTCCAGATGCGGCTGCCCACCGCCCGAAAACGCGCCACCACCGCCGGCCTGGGGTGGCCGAAGGGGTTGCCGCGACCACTGCTGAAGACCACCTCACGCGGCGCGTCGTCGCCACGAAGCTCGGCGCCGAACTGGTGGCACTACCGTGGTGACCAGCCACCAGCACATCGACACGCCCCGTGCCCAGCTGCGGCAGGAGCTGGTGGCGCTCGATGGCGACCCCAGCGTCACCCGTGATCAGGACCCGCCGCGAGCCGAGTGTGACCAGCAGCACGCAGGAGCGGTCGTTGCGCGGCAAGGCTGCCGCCTCCGGCGGCGGCGACAGGAACCGCCAGACGGCGCCATCCGCTTGCCAGGTCTCGCCCGCGACGCACGGTCGCGATGGCAACCCCAAGGTGTTGCCCCGCGGTGCCCACCAGCGGTTCACGCGGTGCCGGGCTCGAAGCGCCGGCACCCCGCCGGCGTGGTCGCGATCGCTGTGGCTCACCACCACCGCATCGAAGCGCTGACCCGGTGGCCACAATAGCGATAACGGCATGAAACCGGAGCCGAACCGCGGCCCGGTATCCACCAGTACGCGCTGATGACGGCTACGCAGCTCGACCAGTTGCCCCTGACCGACGTCATAGACCGTCACCACCAGCGTACCCGGTGGCAACAACGGCACGCGCAGCAGGGCCACGCTCACCAGCAGTAGCGCGCTGAACCAGACCCGCAGCCTGAAGGCGACGCCCGGAAGCAGCCAGAGCAGTGCCCATAGCAGCAGTGCCAGAGCCAACGGCCAGTGCCACCACGCCGCCGGCTGCCACAGCGGCACGACCTGAGCGCTCCAGGCCAGCGCCGCGGCCACGCCCCGGGCTAGCAGATCGAACGGCGCCCATGCCCAGCCGGCCAGCGTGGGCCAGCCGACCCAGAGCCAGCCGAAGAAGCCCAGCGGCACCATCAGACTGCCCACCACGGGCACCGCCAGCAGATTGATCAACGGCGATGCCGGCGCCAGCCGACCGAAAGCGAGCAGTACCGCCGCCGCCATCACCGGCGCCAGCAGCCATTGGGTACGCAGCAGTGCCAGACACCAGCCGCGCACCCCGCGCGGGCGTGGCCGCCCCGCCCACGCCAGAATCAGCACCGCCACCGCCGTGAACGAGAGCCAGACACCCGGACGCCAAGGTGCCATGGGGTCGGCGATCACCACCAGCGCTAGTGCCAGCCACCACGCCTGCCACCACCCCGGGGCATGGCGCCCACTGGCCACCCACAGACCGATGGCGGTCATCAGCGCGGCACGCAGCGTGGGTGGCGCGAAGCCGGCAAGACCGGCGTAGGCGAATGCCGCCAGCGCCGCCCCTGCCCACGGCCACGCGGCCAGACGCCATGCATCGGGGCAAAGCAGCGGGCCAAACGTCGCAACAGCCACAGCATCAGCGTCGCCACCATGCCCACGTGGAGGCCCGAGATCACCATCAGATGGGTAGTGCCAGAGGCGTTGAGCAACTTCCAGTCGGTGTCCGTCAGACCATCACCGGCACCCAGCGTCAGTGCCGCCAACCAGCGCTTGCCGAGGGCGCTCATTGGCACCTCGGCCAGACGCTCGAGCGCTACCCGGCGCAACGAGAATGGCGCTGGCGCCAAACGCCGCGCCGTCTCCTCCGCACGCACATAGCCAGGGCATGGATATGCTCCCGACGCAGCCAGGCGGCGTAGTCGAAGGTGTCGGGATTGGCGAAGCCCATTGGCGGGCGCAGACGCGCCGTCAACGCCCAGCGCTCCCCCACGGCCAGGGCGTTATCGGCATACCAGGAGAGGCGCACCCGCCCCAGCGGCGGGCAGGCGATATCCCGCGCCAACGCCTCACACCGGGTAACGTGCAGCGCGAAGCGAGTTCGCCGGCCGTCACGCTCGAGGTTCTCGACCACGCCCTGAAGGCGGAACTCCTGCCCCGCCAGCGCCTCGGGTAACCGCCCTGCCCGATCAGCGGCCAGCACCAGCGCGCACCAGGCGGCCACCAACAGACATAGCCCGCCGCCCACCAGAGTCCCAGAGCCAGCCCCCCCGTCGCCCGTACAAGAGCCCCCCCAGCAGCAGCGCCGTACCCAACAGCGCCAGCCCCGTTCCGGTCGCCGCGGGCAGCGCTTCACCAGCCAGGGCACCAGCGATCGCCGCCAGCGCCAGCGGCATCGCCAGACCCGGCCGGCACACCCTCCACCGCACGGTCATCGCCTACAGGCGCCGACCGAGGCCGGCGGGTAAAGGCCGCTGCAAGACATGGCGAGCCCTCGGCGTTGTATGGATAATGGTCGCTCCTCGTCCAGCGAGCGGTCTCATGTCTCGTCGATGGTTACAACGCTACATCCCCAGTCAGGAGAGACTGCAGCGCACGCGCTCGCTGCGCTTCATGCACCACATGCTGGGCGACCCGGCACTGTGGATCCTGTCACGACGTAGTGTCGGCAACGCCTGCATGGTCGGTTGCTTTTCGGCTATGCTGCCAATCCCGTTCCAGATGGTGCTGGCGGCCTTCGGTGCTTACTGCTTCCGGGGCAATCTACCGCTCTCGGTGAGCCTGGTCTGGATGACCAACCCGCTGACCATGCCAGTGGTGTTCTACTTCAACTATCGGGTCGGGGCCTGGGTCATGGACTACCCGGCGCGCCAGGTGCCCGACCACATCAGCACCGCCTGGATCGCCGGGCAGATGGCGCATATCGTGGTGCCGCTGTTCATCGGCTCGCTGCTGGTCGGGCTGGTGCTGGCGCTGTCGAGCAACTTGCTGGTACGTCTGATCTGGCGCTGGCAGATCGCGCGTAGCTGGCGCCGCAGGGCACGCCGTCGCGCCCGGCAGCGCCACTGAGCGCCCCTTCATCGAACGTCATCGGCGCAATACGCCCTCATCCATTGAACGCAGACTTGCCGTCTAGAAAAACCTTCTTCGATGGACCCTGCATTCAGCGAGCGCCCGATGACACTCCAAGCGGCGCGCCTCAAAACGACGCCGCCCTGAACGGTTGATCGTCCAGGGCGGCGCATGTCTTTAGCCGGTGCTACTCGCGGTATCAGGCGGGGGTCAATCGCCCCTTGTCGAGACGCAGCTTGCGAGCTGATGATCGGCGACCGCGGGATCATGGGTGACCACCACGAAGGCGCACTCGGTGCTCGAAGCCAACTCATCCATCAGGGCGAGGATGTTGGACGCGGTGGTCTGATCCAGGTTGCCGGTAGGCTCGTCCATCAGCACCAGGCTAGGGTCGGTGACCAGCGCTCGCGCGATCGCCACGCGCTGGCGCTCACCGCCGGAGAGCTCGCCGGGCTTGTGGTCACCGCGCGGCGCCATGCCCACTCGGGTCAGCAGCTCGAGCGAACGCTTCAAAGCCGTCTTGCGCGACTGCCCGCGAATGATCAGCGGTAGCGCCACGTTCTCGGCCGCAGTGAACTCCGCCAGCAGATGGTGGAACTGATAGACGAAGCCGACATAGCGATTGCGGAAACGCCCCAGCGCCGCCTCGCCGAAACCCGCCAATGAACGCCCGCCGATCACCACTTCGCCACCGCTGGGGCGGTCGAGCCCCCCGAGCAGGTTGAGCAGCGTGGTCTTGCCCGACCCCGAGCTGCCCACCACCGCCACCCGCTCGCCCGCCGCGACCTGCAGATCGAGATGGTCGAGCACGGTGATGTCCTGCGGGCCCTCACTGTAGACCCGGGTCAACTGGCGACAATCCAGCATCGGTTCACCGCGTGCCGCTCCCGACGAGCGGTCGATGGATACATCACTCATAGCGCAGCACCTCCGCGGGCTGAATTCGGGCCGCCCGCCAGGCGGGATAGAGCGTCGAGATGAAGGTCAGCACGAACGCGCTGGAGACGATCACCCAGACATCGTCCCACTCCAGTCGCGATGGCAGATAGCTGATGAAATAGACGTTGGGGTCGAGGAACTGGATACCGGTCACCGACTGGAACCAGGCGATGATGTCGGACACGCTCAACGCCAGCGCAATGCCCGCGACCACGCCGAGCACGATGCCGATGATGCCGATCGCCAGCCCCTGGACCACGAAGATGCCCATGATCGAGCGCGGCGTCGCGCCGATGGTGCGCAGGATGGCGATATCGGCGTGCTTGTCGGTGACCACCATCACCAGCGTCGAGACGATATTGAATGCAGCCACAGCCACGATCACCATCAACAGCAGGCCGATCATGTGCTTCTCCATCTGGATCGCCTGGAACAGATTGCCGTGGGTGTAGGTCCAGTCCAGCCCGCGGTAGCCGGCACCCAGTGAGCTGACGATATCGCGGGTCACGGGGCCGGCCTTGAACAGATCGTCGAGCTCCAGACGCAGGCCGTCGACCTTGTCGCCGAGACGCGCCAGCGCCTGCATGTCCTCGATATTGGCGTAGGCCAGATTGGCGTCGAGATCGGCCCCCGACCTTGAAGATGCCGCTGACGGTGAAGCGCTTGAGTCGCGGGAACACGCCGCCCGGGGTGATCGAGGCTTCAGGCACCAGCAGCGTCACGCGATCGCCGACCCCGACGCCCAGATTGCGCGCCAGCAGGTCACCCAGAATCACGTTCCAACTGCCCGGCGTCAGATCATCGAGAGAACCGGCCTGCATGTGCTGGCCGATGATCGATACCTTGCGCTCGTACTCGGGCTGGATACCAGTGACCAGCGCGCCCTGGGTACGCCCGGCAGCGGAGAACATGCCCTGCTGCTGCACTAGGGCGCGACCGCGACGACGTCACGATGCTGGCTCACCCGCTCGGCCAGCGCCTTTCCAGTCGCGCATGCCGCCCGCTGCTCGATACGCGAATGCGGCACCATGCCCAGCACTCGGGTGCGCAGCTCGTGATCGAAACCTTCATCACCGAGAGCACCAGAATGAGCACCGCCACACCCAAGGCCAGGCCCAGCATCGAGGTTAGCGAAATGAAGGAGATGAAGTGGTTCCGGCGCTTGGCCCGCACGTATCGCAGGCCCACCAGAAAGGGTAAACGGTCGAGCATCAGGTTGGCTTCCTTGTCAGCAGCGCCTCATGTTACGGGTTTTGATGCGCCCCGCAAACGCTGGATAGACGTCGGGATCATGCAGCACGACCGGCCGCGCGCAATGACTTGTCCGGTCACCGTAAAGGCTAGACTAGCGATCAGAACTGAGACGCCGCCAGCCCGCCCGTGGTTCCCCAAGCGCGCCGCCAAATCGCGCTTGCATCGCGCCGGGCAAGTCCTAAAATGCCGCGTCCCCGGCATCCGTGCCATCACTCGCCGCCACGCGCCATGGAGATCGCCTTGACCCTGCGCCTGCTTCCAGAGTGGCATCCCCAGGATGCCGTACAACTGACCTGGCCCACGCCTACCAGCGACTGGGCACCGCTGCTCGACACCATCGAAGCGACGCTGGAGGCGATGGTGGTGGCGATCGCGCGCTATCAGCCGGTGCTGGTGTGCGTCCACGACGCCGCCCAGCGTGAGCGCCTGACGCAGCGCTTCGACGCCCTCGGCGTCGCTCCCGAGCGGCGCGCCCTGGTCATCGCCGACAGCGACGACACCTGGGCCCGCGACCATGGTCCGATCGCAGTCTCCCGCGATGGCGCGATCACCCTGCTCGACTACGTCTTCACCGGTTGGGGGGGCAAATTCGAGGCGGCACGCGACGATCGGCTCAGCCGCGCGCTGGCCGTCCAGGGCGTATTCCAGGCACCGCTCGAAAGCCAGGATCTGGTGCTCGAGGGCGGCGCCATCGACAGCGACGGCGAGGGCACGCTGCTGACCACCAGCGCCTGCCTGCTCAATCCCAACCGTAACCCGCACCTCGACCGCGGCGCGGTCGAGACACGCCTGTGTCGTGATCTCGGCGCTAGGCGCGTGCTGTGGCTGGAGCATGGGCATCTCGAGGGAGACGATACCGATAGCCATATCGATACTCTGGCGCGCTTCTGCGACGCGGCGAGCATCGCCTACGTGCGCTGCGACGATCCCGCCGATCCGCACTACGCCGAGCTCGCCGCCATGGAGTGTGAGATCAAGGCCCTGCGCCGCGAGGATGGCTCACCCTATCGACTGTTCGCGCTGCCCTGGCCAAAGGCCTGCTACGATCCCGAAGACGGTCATCGGCTGCCGGCCACCTACGCCAACTTCCTGATCATCAATGGCGCGGTGCTGGTACCGACCTACGGCGACGCGGCTGACTTCCGTGCCCTGGAGGTACTGAAGGCAGCCTTCCCCGATCGCGATCTGATCCCGATCGACTGCCGCGCCGTGATCCGCCAGCATGGCAGCCTGCACTGCCTGACCATGCAGTTGCCACGAGGGTCGCTCGCGCCCACGCTGGTAGCAGCGGACGCTGGCTGAATCCGGCGTCGATCAACCGCGCTGCAGCGCGTTCGCCATGAGCTCATGGCACTACATCGTCACCACGTCCCACCATAAGGAGGGAGCATGTCGAAGACACTCAAGGTCGGCCTGGTTCAACAGCAGGCGTGGCCTGACAAGCAGCAGAGCCTTGCCGTCAGCACCGAGGGGGTGCGCGAACTCGCCGCGAAGGGCGCCGAACTGGTGCTGCTGCAGGAGCTGCACGCCACGCACTACTTCTGCCAGTGCGAAGATGCGGACCTGTTCGATCTCGCCGAACCGCTGGACGGGCCCACCTCCCAGGCGCTGGCCGATCTCGCGCGCGAGCTCGATATCGTCATCGTCGGCTCGATCTTCGAGCGCCGCGCCGCCGGGGTCTACCACAACACCGCAGTGGTCATGGATCGCGCCAAGGGGCGCGTGGGCCACTACCGCAAGATGCATATCCCCGACGATCCGGGCTTCTACGAGAAGTTCTACTTCACCCCCGGTGATGGCGACGAGCGCCAGGGCTTCGAGCCGATCGACACCTCGGTGGGTCGCCTCGGCGTGCTGGTGTGCTGGGATCAGTGGTATCCGGAAGCCGCGCGCCTGATGGCGCTGGCGGGTTCCGACCTGCTGCTCTACCCCACCGCGATCGGCTGGCATCCGCCGGATGACCAAGCCGAGAAGCAGCGCCAGAAAGATGCCTGGACCCTGATCCAGCGCGCCCACGGCGTGGCCAACGGCCTGCCGGTGGTGGTCGCCAACCGGGTCGGGCATGAACCGGACCTGGCCAAGATGAGTGACGGCATCGACTTCTGGGGCGGCAGCTTCATCTGCGGCCCGCAGGGCGAACTGCTCGCTCACGCCGGCGAGGAGAGCGAGAACCTGCTGGTCGAGCTGGACATGCGTCGCAGCGAACACGTACGCCGCATGTGGCCCTACCTGCGCGATCGGCGTATCGATGCCTACGGCGATCTGACCAAGCGCTACCGCGACCGCTGAGCGATCGCCTCAGCTGAGCGGCCCGGCCGTGCTCTCGTCACGGCCGGCCGACGCCCTCTTGGCCGAGGGTATCGCCCGGCCTGCGCGCCCTAAGGATCTCACCCTGGGAGCTTCCCCCCGTATTTCGCCGCCGAAACTCTCCTTCGCTCTCGCGGCCCAGACACACCGTCCCACCTGCCAACTCTCCACGCCCGACGATTCGCTACAAGCCGTTGGACACGCGCCAAGATAACGGTATAAATTGATCGAAAACGCCGCGGAGGGGCTTATGGAACTGCAATACCGGCTGCTGGCCGAGTTGGAGTCGGATTTCGACGACTTGATCACCGCCGCCGATCAGCTTGCCAGCACCTACGCCGAGGCGCCGACGCCTGCCTGGGCGCTGGGCGATGTCACCGTCGACGCTGCCTGGCTGCGCCGCGCGCTGACCGACTTCTGGTACCAGGATGGCCAGGATGGACGTGAGACGCGCAACTACATCGGGCTGATCGTCGCCGGCCCCGAGCTGATGGGCGCGGTCGAGGCGGTCAACGCCGCCAAGGCGCGCTTCGCCGCCACCCTCAAGCACATCCGCGAAGCCGCGCCGCGGCTGGTACCCGAAATCAAGGCGGTGCTGCCCTTCCGCCATCCGGCGCTGCACGACCACCTACGCGGCCAGGGCCTGGCGCGGCTGCACCTCAAGCAGTGCTGGCGCCAGCTGCCGATCGCCGACGCTCCGCTCTCACGGGTGCGCCTGGCGTGGTATACCAGCGGGCGCTCGATCAAACGCCTGAGCGTGGCCGAGGCCGAGGCGCGGTTGGCGCGCATGGACTCAGCCGGCGCGCATATCCGCATCCAGCTACGCAAGCTGGGTGATATCCCCAGCGAGGAACCGCTGGCGCAGATCCAGAATCAGGCCCCGGTGATGCGCGCCAACCTGTTCTTCCGCGAAGCGCTGGCAGATGGCCGTCAGCGGCGCGCCATGAACCTGCCGCTGCCGCTGTTCATTCCCGACCCAACCCTCCGGCTGCCCGACCATAACGCCCCGCCGCTGCAGCCACCGGCGAGCCGCACCCGGGCCAAGCGTTCCGACCAGCGTCTGGAAGACGACCCCTTCCTGCCCAGCCTGCGGGTCTACCGCTACCGCAATCCGGCACTGCAGCTGGCCGAAGCACGCGAGCGTCAGACACGCGATAGCGCCGCGCAAGACGTAGAAACACCAACACCCGGCGACGAGGCCGGGCGCTGAGAGGGACCATTGGCGACGTGCGTCAGAACAGCCGGTTGAGCCCGTTCTGCGCGGCGATACGATAGGCCTCGGCCATGGTGGGATAGTTGAAGGTGGTATTGATGAAGTAGCGCAAGGTATTGGCCTCGCCCTGTTGCTGCATGATCGCCTGACCGATGTGCACGATCTCGGAGGCCTGGTCACCGAAGCAGTGGATGCCCAGGATCGCCAGGGTCTCGCGATGGAACAGGATCTTGAGCATGCCGGCGGTGTCACCGGTGATCTGCGCCCGCGCGGTATCCTTGAAGAACGCCTGGGCCACCTCGTAGGGCACCTTGGCCTCGGTCAGCTCGCGCTCGGTCTTGCCCACCGAGCTGATCTCGGGAATGGTGTAGATCCCGGTGGGGATGTCATCGACGAAGCGGAAATCGCCGCCCAGAAACTCGTCACTGGCGTTACGCCCCTGGTCGTAGGCGGCACTGGCCAGGCTGGGCCAGCCGATCACATCGCCCACCGCATAGATGTGCGGGATCGCGGTGCGATAATGGTCGTCTACCTGTAGCTGGCCGCGGCCGTTGGGCTCGAGACCGATCGTCTCCAGACCCAGCTCATCGGTGTTGCCGGTACGCCCGTTGGCCCACAGGAAGGCGTCGGCGCGCAGCCGCTTGCCCGACTCGAGATTGACCACGACGCCAGACTCGTCACCCTCGACGCTGCGGTACTCCTCGTTGTGCCGGATCAACACGCCGTTGTTGCGCAGCTCGTAGGAGAGCGCGTCGCTGATCTCGTCATCCAGGAACGACAGCAGCCGCTCACGAGTGTCGATCAGATCGACCTTGACCCCGAGCCCCGAGAAGATCGACGCGTACTCGGAGCCGATCACCCCGGCGCCGTAGATGATCAGCGTGCGCGGCGTGTGCGACAGGCCCAGCACGGTGTCCGAACAGTAGATACGCGGATGGCGGAAGTTGACGTCCGCCGGCCGATAGGGACGCGAGCCGGTGGCGATCACGAACTGGCGTGCGCTCAGCTCTTCGACACCCTCATGGTTGTCACGCACCACCACGGTGTTCTCGTCGCGGAAACGTGCGGTGCCGAAGAACAGATCGATGCGGTTGCGCGAATAGAACTTGGTGCGCAGCTCGACCTGCTGGTCGATGGTGACCCGCGAACGTTCGAGCACCTTGGGAAACGAGAACCAGCGCGGTTCGCCGATATCGCGGAACATGCGGTTGGTATTGAACTGCATGATCTGCTTGACCTGATGCCGCAACGCCTTGGAGGGTATCGTGCCCCAGTGGGTGCAGTTCCCGCCTACCGACGACTGTCGCTCGACCACCGCGACCCGCTGGCCGTGCTTGGCCGCATTGATGGCGGCGCTCTCCCCGGCGGGGCCCGAACCGATCACGACGACATCGTAGTTGTAGACTGCCATGGGTTTCGCCTGCTCCTTGACTTGGCTAATTCTGAACTTGGCTACTTCTGAAGAGGGTGGGCAAAAACGCCGATGCGGTCGTCACCGCGACCGCATCGGACCGCCAGTCGGCGGGTATCGACGTTTCAGACAGCACCCGGGGCTACCATACGGCGCTCCGGCTCAGCGCTTGACGGCGTCGTAGCCGAGATCGGCGCCGCGATTCTCGTCGCTACGCCGACGCGCGCCGACCGCATTCTTGCGACTCTCCTCCTCGCACACCTGATCGTTGCCGCCGCAGATCTCACAGCCATTCTTCAACCCCAGGGTATTGAGCCCTCCGCAGGAACCGCTGATCGGCTTGCGCCCCAGGATGACACCGATCGCCATACCAGCGACCAGCAGCAGCATGAGCGCAAAGGCCAGAATCCAGATCGTCATGATTGCGTCTCCTCATCGGCGTCCGCGAGATAGGCCTGAAAGGCGTCGGACGCCCGCGTCTCGAACCCATCGGCCGTCTTGACCACCAGATAGACTGCGAGCTTCTCCCGCTGAGCCATCTCCAGACCGGCATCGGGGCCGAGCACATCGACCGCCGTGGCCAGGGCGTCCGCGGTCATGCAGTCGGCGGCGATGACCGTTACCGAGACCAGGTGGTGCTTGATCGGTCGTCCGGTGCGCGGATCGATGGTGTGTGAATAACGCTCACCGTCGTCCTCGAAGTAGTTACGATAGTCCCCCGAGGTGGCGACGGCGGCGGCGTCGAGTTCAATGATACGCTGCACGCTGCGCTCGTACGAGAGCGGCTTTTCCACCGCGATCCGCCACGGCTCGCCGCCGGGCTTGTCGCCATGGGTACGGATCTCGCCGCCGACCTCGACCAGATAGCGCTCCACCCCGGCGGCCTCGAGCGCCCGGGCCGCCTGATCGACACCATACCCCTTGGCGATCCCCGAGAGATCGACATAGACCGGCTTGGTCTTGGTCAGGGTGTTGCCATCGAGCGTCAGCGCGCGGTAGTCCACCGCCTCCAGCGCCTGGGCGATCTGGGCAGCGTCCGGCACCCGGTCAGGATGCTTGTCGGGGCCGAAGCCCCACAGATTGACCGCACTGCCCACAGTGACATCGAAGGCGCCATCGGAAAGCTTGCCGATGCGGATCGCCTCGCGGATCACCGCCGCCGTCTGCGGCGACAGCGTGAAGGGCTCGCCCACCGGCGCGCGGTTGAAGCGCGACAGCTCCGAGTCGGGCTTGTAGGTCGACATCAACTGGTCGACCTGCTGCAGCGCCGCCTTGACCGAGCTTTCGATCTTTGCCAGCTGGGCGTCGTCGTAATCGCCGTAGAAGGTGATATGAAAGCCGGTGCCGTAGATCGGCCCCTCGAGCCGATAGGCCTGCGCTTCACGCTGGCACCCGGCCAGCGCCACGGCCATCGCCATGACCAACGACAGCAGGGCCAACCCCCGAAGGATTGGCCCTGCCATCTTGCGCGTGGGTCGCGGCGTCATCCGCCGAAATCGTCCAGCATGATGTTTTCGGGCTCGACCCCGAGATCGGTGAGCATCTTGATCACCGAGGCGTTCATCATCGGCGGCCCGCACATGTAGTACTCGCAATCCTCCGGCGCCGGATGGTCCTTGAGATAGTTCTCGTAGAGGACGTTGTGGATGAACCCGGTCGGGCCTTCCCAGTTGTCCTCCGGCTGCGGATCGGAGAGCGCCAGGTGCCAGTCGAAGTTGTCGAACTCATCGGCCAGCTGGTCGTACTCTTCGTTGTAGAAGGTCTCGCGCCAGGAGCGTGCACCGTACCAGAACGACATCTTGCGCTTGGACTTGAGACGCTTGAGCTGGTCGAAGATATGGCTGCGCATCGGCGCCATGCCGGCACCACCGCCGATGAAGACCATCTCGGCATCGGTGTCCTTGGCGAAGAACTCACCGAACGGCCCCATTACCGTGACCTTGTCACCCGGCTTGAGACTGAACACGTAGGTCGACATCAGCCCCGGCGGATGGCTCGACTTGGGCGGCGGCGTGGCGATACGGATATTGAACTTGAGAATGCCTTTCTCTTCCGGATAGTTCGCCATCGAGTAGGCGCGGATGACCTCCTCGTCGTTCTTGTGCGAGATGTCGAACAGCCCGAACTTCTCCCAGTCGCCCCGGTACTCCTTCTCGATATCGAAGTCGGAGAACTTGACGTCATAGGGCGGCGCCACCAGCTGCACGTAGCCGCCGGCGCGGAAGGCCACTTCCTCGCCTTCCGGCAATTTCAGGTTGAGCTCCTTGATGAAGGTGGCGACGTTGGGGTTCTCGATGACCTCGCACTCCCACTTCTTCACCCCGAAGACCTCGTCGGGCACCCGGATCTTCATGTCCTGCTTCACCGGCACCTGACACGAGAGACGCCAGCCCTCGTTCTTCTCGCGCATGGTGAAGTGCGACTCCTCGGTGGGCAGGATCGAACCGCCGCCCTCCTCGACCCGGCACTTGCACTGGGCGCAGGTGCCGCCGCCGCCGCACGCCGACGACAGGAAGATGCCATTGGCGGCCAGCGTCTGCAGCAGCTTGCCGCCGGCCTGGGTGGTCACGGTGTTGTCGGGATCGCCATTGATCTCGATCGCCACGTCGCCGCTGCTCACCAGCCGCGAGCGCGCGGCCAGGATCACCGCGACCAGACCCAGCACGATCACGGTGAACATGACGACGCCGAGCACGATGATAGATGTATCGACCATGTCGGTTTCCTATTTGCCTAGATTGCGTTGGGCGTCAGAGCTGGATGCCGGAGAAGGACATGAAGCCCAGCGACATCAGACCGGCCGTGATGAAGGTGATGCCGAGGCCCTGCAGGCTCGCCGGCACGTCACTGTACTTGAGCTTCTCACGGATACCCGCCAGCGCCATGATCGCCAGCGCCCAGCCGGCGCCGGCGCCGGCGCCGTAGATCACCGACTCGCCGAAGGTGTAGTCGCGCTGCACCATGAACAGCGACGCCCCCATGATGGCGCAGTTGACCGTGATCAGCGGCAGGAAGACCCCCAGCGCGTTGTAGAGCGCGGGCACGAACTTGTCGAGGAACATCTCGAGGATCTGCACGATCGCCGCGATCACGCCGATGTAGCTCAAAAGCCCCAGGAAGCTGAGGTCGATCTTGTCGGCGCCGGGAATGCCGGTCCAGCTCAGCGCGCCCGCCTTGAGCAGATAGTTGAGAATCAGGTTGTTCATCGGCACCGTGATGGTGAGTACCACCACCACGGCGATGCCCAGGCCGATGGCCGAAGAGATCTTCTTCGACACGGCGAGAAACGTACACATGCCGAGGAAGAAGGCCAGCGCCATGTTCTCGACGAAGACCGCCTTCACGAACAGGCTAACGTAGTGCTCAAACATTGGCGGTCTCCTTGATCTTGGCCTTGCTGTTGGCAACGATGCGGTATTCGGTCTTCTCGACCTGCTCCGGGTTGAACCAGCGCAGTACCCAGATGAACAGGCCGATGACGAAGAACGCCGACGGCGGCAGCAGCATCAGGCCGTTGGGAACGTACCAGCCGCCGTTCTGCACCGTCGGCAGCACGGTCAGGCCGAACACGCTGCCCGATCCCAGCAGCTCACGCACGAAGCCGACGATCAGCAGGATCACGGCGTAGCCGAGACCGTTGCCGACCCCGTCCAGGAAGCTCATCACCGGGCCGTTCTGCATGGCGTAGGCCTCGGCCCGGCCCATGACGATACAGTTGGTGATGATCAGGCCGACGAACACCGACAGCTGCTTGGACATGTCGTAGGCGTAGGCGCGCAGCACCTGGTCGACCACGATCACCAGCGAGGCGATGATCGTCATCTGTACGATGATGCGGATCGACGATGGAATATGGCTGCGGATCAGCGAGACGAACAGGTTCGAGAACGCGGTCACCGCGATCACCGCCAGCCCCATGACCAGCGACACGCTCATCGAGTTGGTCACCGCCAGCGCCGAACAGATCCCCAGCACCTGCAGCGCGATGGGGTTGTTCTTGAACACCGGCGAGAGAACGACGTCTCTTACGGAGTCTTTGGCCATGGTCACGCGCCTCCTTGGGAATCGTGGTGGAACCGAGCGAGATAGGGCGCGAAGCCTTCGTCACTCAGCCAGAACCGCAACATGTTGGTGACACCGCGGCTGGTCAGCGAGGCGCCCGACAGCGCATCGACCTGATACTCGCCGCTGGCACCGCCTTTCACGAGATGGATCTGGGGGTCCTGATAGTCGCCGCCGTCGGCGTAGATCTTCTTGCCGTCCCACTTGGCCTTCCAGCGCGGGTTGTCCACCTCGCCGCCGAGTCCGGGCGTCTCGGACTGATCATAGTAGGATAGCCCGACGATGGTATTGCCGTCGCCGCGCACCGACAAGAAGCCCTCCATCAGCCCCCACAGCCCCTGGCCGCGGATCGGCAGCACGATCTGCTCGGGGTCGTCGGGATTGCCGACCAGATAGACCGTGGCGTAGTTCTCCTGACGCCCGATACCGGCCAGATCCTGCTCGCCGGACAGGGTGCGCGAGGTCGCCGGGTCCTTTGCCGCTTCGAACTGGTCATAGGTCTCGGGGTCGAGATTGTCGGCGTACTTGCCGGTCTTCAGATCGACCACCCTTGGGGTGATCAGCTCGGCGTACTTTTCGTCGACGTTGTCACCCGGCTTGTAGAGCTCGGTCACCTGCAGGATGTTGGACTTGCGGTCCAGCTCCTGATTCTGCACCTGCTTGGGCTTGAGCACCACCGCGGCGGACGAGACCACCACGGAGCACACCACGCAGAGCGAAAATGCCACGATGAGTGTCTTCTTGATCGAGTTGTTGCTCGCCATCAGACAGCCTCCTTCTCGGCGGGCAGCACGGCCGCCAGGCGCTTCTGGCGCCGCTTGACGTTGGCCTGCACGAAGATGTGATCAATGAGCGGCGCGAACAGGTTGGCGAACAGGATCGCCAGCATGATGCCCTCGGGGAACGCCGGGTTGACGACACGGATGAGCACCGTCATCACGCCGATCAGTGCGCCGAAGATCAGCTTGCCCGGGTTGGTCATGGAAGCCGACACCGGGTCGGTGGCCATGAACACCATACCGAAGGCGAAGCCACCCAGCACCAGATGCCAGTACCACGGCATCGCGAACATCGGATTGCTGTCGGAGCCGATGACGTTGAACAGCGACGCGGTCGCGGCCATGCCCAGCAGCACGCCCAGCATGATGCGCCAGGAAGCGATACGCGTCAGCAGCAGCACCGCCGCCGCCGAGCAGAATCGCCAGGGTCGAGGTCTCGCCCATGGAGCCCATGATGAAACCGAAGAAGGCGTCCATCCAGCTGTACTGCTGGTGCAGGCCGTCCATGCCGTTGAGCGCGGCGTTGGAGAGCGCGGTCGCGCCGGTGTAGCCATCGGCCGGCACCCACACGCTGTCGCCGGAGATCTGCGCCGGGTAGGCGAAATAGAGGAAGGCACGCCCGGTCAGCGCCGGGTTGAGGAAATTCTTGCCGGTGCCGCCGAAGATCTCCTTGCCGATCACTACGCCGAAGCTGATGCCAAGCGCCACCTGCCACAGCGGAATGGTCGCCGGCAGGGTCAGCGCAAACAGCACCGAGGTGACGAAGAAGCCTTCGTTGACCTCATGCCCGCGCTTGACCGCGAACAGCACTTCCCAGAAGCCGCCAACCACGAAGGTGACGAAGTAGACCGGCAGGAAGAAGGTCGCGCCGAGCACGAAATTGGCCCAGATGCTGCCCGGATCGTGGCTGCCGGCCAGCGCCATGGTGATGGCCTCGCGCCAGCCGCCCATGGCCTGAAAGCCGTCGGCGATGGCCATGTTGGCCTGATAGCCGGCGTTGTACATGCCGAAGAACATCGCCGGGAAGGTGCACATCCACACCGTGATCATGATGCGCTTCAGGTCGATGCCGTCGCGCACGTGCGTCATGCTCTTAGTGACGCTGGGTGGCGAGTAGAAGATCGTGTCCACCGCCTCGTACAGGGCGTAGAACTTCTCGTACTTCCCGCCCTTCTCGAAATGAGGCTCCAGCTTGTCGAGCGTGTTGCGAATCCCCATCGTCAGGCCTCTTTCTCGATCATGGTCAGGTTGTCACGCAGGATCGGTCCATACTCGTACTTGCCCGGGCACACATAGGTGCACAGCGAGAGATCCTCTTCATCCAGCTCGAGGCAGCCGAGCTGCATGGCCGTCTCGATGTCGCCGACGATCAGCGAGCGCAGCAGCTGCGTGGGCAGGATGTCCAGCGGCATGACTTTCTCGTAGGCACCGATCGGCACCATGGCGCGCTCGGAACCATTGGTCGACGTATTCGGCGCGTAGTCGGGCAGGCCCAGGAACTGAGAAACGTAGATGCCCATCACCGAGTGGCGATTGCGCCCCGGCGAGAGCCAGCCCATGAAGGCACGCTTGTTGCCCTCTTCGAGCAGCGAGAACTGGTTGTGGAAACGCCCCAGGAACTCGCGGCTGCCCTCGCACTGGCTACCACCGAAGACCGACCCCGAGATCACCCGGGTGTCTTCCGGCTTGGCGATCTCGCCGTCGAGCAGCTCGCGGCTGCTGGCGCCGAGACGCGTGCGCACCAGTCGCGGGTTGTTGGCCCGCGGACCGCCGATCGCCACCACCCGGCTGGGATCGAGCACGCCATCGACGAACAGCTTGCCCACCGCGATCACGTCCTGGTAGCCGAGATGCCAGACCTGGCGCTGCAGGCCGACCGGCGACAGGTGATGAATGTGGGTTCCCACCAGACCGGCGGGATGCAGGCCGTCGAAGCCCTCGGCCTGGATACCCTCCAGCTCGTCACCCGGGAGCTTCGCCGAACCGCGGCGGCACACGAACACCTTGCCCGGGGTCAGGTGACGCAGCGCCTGCAGGCCGTGGCGGAACGCCTCGGCGTCGGCATCGATCACCACCTTGGGGTCCGCCGCCAGCGGATGGGTGTCGATCGCGGTAACGAAGAGATCGGCGGGTACCGCATCGAGCTCCGGGGTGCGCGAGAACGGGCGTGCGCGCAGCGCCGTCCACAGCCCCGACTCGACCAGCTGCTCGACCACCTGCTCGCGCGTCAGGCTCGCCAGCGCGTCGGCGCCGTGGGCGGTGAAGCTCACGCTCTGCTCGTCCTCGTCGAGCTTGATCACCACCGACAGCAGGCGCCGCTTTTCACCGCGATGGATGGCGACCACCTCGCCCGCGCCCGGGGCGGTGAAACGCACACCCGCCACCTTCTTGTCGGTGAACAGCAGCTGGCCCCGCTTGACGCGGTCGCCCTCGCGAACCTCCATGGTCGGCTTCATGCCGACGTAGTCGGTCCCGAGCAGCGCCACGTGACGCACGGCTCGTCCGGCGTCGATACGCTGCTCCGGGGCCCCCGCGATGGGGAGATCCAGGCCTCGTTTGACTTCGATCATAGTCTCGCCCAGTTATCGAATCTGATTGACGTAAGGAAAGAGTTTCGACGGACGCCGAGGCACCCCCGCTCGACCGCGGTAGCGCCGTGGAGTCAGGAGACAGCGTCACGGACTTCGAATGCTTTTCTTATCAGAAAGGGTGACTTCCATGACCCGTGCGCGGCACGGACCACGCCAAAAAACGCGCACCAGTATAATGAGACAGGCCTCGAAAGACCACTCATGCCATCCCTTCACACCGCCCGCGACAACGAAAAAGTCCCGACGGGGTCGGGACTTGCATAAGACCAAAGTCTAACTCATGCCGCACCGGCGGCGGCTGCATCAGGGGGTGGCAGGCAGGTAGCGATGGCGCACATTGGACATGTGCTGGAGGATGCGCACCACCTGGCAGCTATAGCCGAACTCGTTGTCGTACCAGACATAGAGTACCGCATGCTTGTCATTGGCGATGGTCGCCTTGGCGTCGATCACCCCGGCATGGCGGTTGCCGACGAAATCCGACGACACCACCTCGGGTGAGTCGACGTAGTCGATCTGCTTGTGCATCGGCGAGTGCAGCGCGGTCTGGCGCAGGTAGGCGTTGAGGGCCTCGCGCTCGGTGCCCCGATCCAGCGTCAGATTGAGAATCGCCATCGAGACGTTGGGCGTGGGCACGCGGATCGCGTTGCCGGTGAGCTTGCCGGAGAGCTCGGGCAGCGCCTTGGCCACCGCTTTTGCCGCGCCGGTTTCGGTCAGCACCATGTTGAGCGGTGCGCTGCGCCCGCGGCGATCGCCCTTATGGTAATTGTCGATCAGGTTCTGGTCGTTGGTGTAGGAGTGCACCGTCTCGACGTGGCCGTGGACGATACCGAACTCGTCCATCGCCTTGAGCACCGGCACGATCGCATTGGTAGTGCACGAGGCGGCCGAGACGATGCGGTCATCGTCGCCGATCGTGGTGTGGTTGATGCCATGGACCACGTTCTTGAGATCGCCCTTGCCCGGTGCGGTCAGCAGCACCTTGGCCACGCCCTTGGCGGCCAGATGCTGGGAGAGCCCTTCACGGTCCCGCCACTTGCCGGTGTTGTCGACCACGATGGCACGGTCGATTCCATAGGCGGTGTAGTCGATCTCGGCCGGGGAGTCGGCATAGATGACCTGGATCACGTGGCCGTTGGCGATCAGCGCCTGGCGCTCGCGATCGATGTCGATCGAGCCCGAGAAAGGCCCGTGGACCGAGTCGCGACGCAGCAGACTGGCGCGCTTCTCGAGATCGTCACCGCTGCCGCGCACCACGATCGCCCGCAGCCGCAGCAGATTGCCCCCGCCAGCCTTCTCGATCATGATCCGCGCCAGAATGCGGCCGATACGACCAAAGCCGTAGAGCACCACGTCCTGGGGCTCGCCGCCCATACCGCTGGCATCGTGGCCGCCGATGATGTCGGCCAGCTCGCGCTGGGAGGAAGGCACGCACGTCAGACTCGCCGGCGTGCTTGAACGCCACCGCCAGGCGTCCGATGTCGATGTGCGCCGGCCCCAGGTCGAGCTCGGTCATGGCGCGCACCAGGGCAGCGTGTCAGCCACCGTCAGCTCGGTCCCCTCGACCTTGCGCACATAGCGATGGTTCTTGAGAATGCGAGTCACCGAACGGTTGATCAGCGAACGCCCGAACAGCGACGGGATCACGTTGTACTGGCGGTAGAGCTTGCCCAGCAGCGGGATCATCTCTTCCGCCTGCGCTTCGTTGTCCTGCCACTGTTGAAAAACGTGCTCAAGCTGTTGCTGACTCACGGCCGGTCTCTCTTCTGTGTCATCGTCGTCGATCGCCGGGGAGGCCCTTGGCGCCACCCCGGCTCGTCCAAAAACCCAAGCATTATCGGTAACCTACGAGACGCGCCGCAATCACTGCGTAGTCGCAAGCGTTGTAGTTTGACTACAGGCGGGCATGGCGGCGGCGGTCGCGTCCCGCTCGCGCTTGCCCCCTGCTATCATGAAGGACCGTCGCGCGGCGGCCGTCACCCAGCCCGGCCGTGCCAGTGTCTTCTTCCATTCCGCTAGCGAAAGGTCCATGTCGCAATTCAGCCCTCTCTCGCCGCCACAACCCCAGGGCGTGCGTGAAACGATCTACTGCCAGCGCCCCCATGGCAGCGCGCTGGCGCTGACCCTGGCGCGTCTGGCCGATGACGCACCGCTTTTGGTCATCACCCCCGACACGGCGGCGGCGCAGCGCCTGGAGAGCGCGCTGCGCTTCTACGCCCAGGTACCGGTGATGCCCTTCCCGGACTGGGAGACCCTGCCCTACGACAGTTTCTCGCCACACCAGGATATCGTCTCCGCCCGTCTGCGCACGCTGCGTGAACTGCAGGAAGGCACTCGCGGCATCGTGCTGGTACCGATCAACACCCTGATGCAGCGCCTGCCGCCGCGGGAGTATGTGGCCGGCCGCGTGCTGACGCTGACCACCGGCGAACGGCTCGACCGCGAAGGCTTTCGCGAGCGCCTGTCGCGCGCCGGCTACCGCGCGGTGGAGACGGTCTACGAGCCGGGCGAATACGCCATGCGCGGGGCACTGATCGATCTCTTCCCGATGGGCACCGAGGCGCCGTTGCGCATCGACCTGTTCGATGACGAGATCGACAGCCTGCGCCGTTTCGACCCCGACACCCAGCGCTCCCAGGACAAGATCGAGCGGGTCGAACTGCTGCCGGCCCACGAATACTCGCTGTCGCGTTCCGCGATCGCCTGCTTTCGCGAGGGCTTCGAGACGCTGTTCGACGTCGACCCGCGCCAGTGCCCGCTCTATGTCGATGCCCTCAAGGGCATCCCCTCCCCTGGCCTCGAGCAGTATCTGCCCCTGTTCTTCGAGGAGACCGCGACGCTGTTCGAGCATCTCGATGCCGGCACCCGGGTCGCGTTGCTGCCCGAGACGTATGCCGCCGCCGAGAGTCACTGGCGCGCGATCGAGAGCCGCTATGAGAATCTCGGCGTCGACCCCACGCGGCCGCTGCTGCCGCCGGCGCGGGCGTTCGTCCCGGTGGCCGAGGTGTTCGCCGCGATCAAGCGCCATCCGCGGCTCGAGTTCGTCACTGCCGAGGACACCCGTAGCGCCGCTGTCAGCACCACCCAGGAACCGCCAGCGGTGGCGATCAACGCCCGCGCTCAGCAGCCGCTGGCTACCCTGGAGCAGTTTCTGGCCAGCCACCAGGACCTGCGCGTACTGTTCTTGGCCGAATCCCGCGGACGCCGCGAGGCGCTGGAAGAAGCGCTCGCGCCGCTGCACCTGAGCCTGCCCCACGTCGACGACTGGCACGCCTTCCGCGACGGCCGCATGCCCTACGCCATCGGCGAGGGCGGGCTCGACGAGGGCCTGTGGCTGGGCGACCCCGAGCTCGCGGTGATCACCGAGACCGAACTCTACGGCGAGGTGGTGCGCCAATCGCGGCGGCGCGCCAAGGCCACCGACGACAACGAGCTGGCGGTGCGCCATCTGTCGGAGCTGCGCCCCGGCTCGCCGGTGGTCCACCAGCACCACGGCGTGGGCCGCTACCAGGGACTGGAAACCCTCACCGCCGGCGGCGTCGCGGCCGAGTTCCTGGCGCTCGAGTACGCCGGTGGCGCCAAGCTCTACGTACCGGTGGACAATCTACAGCTGATCTCGCGCTACGCCGGCGCCAGCGACGAACTGGCCCCGCTGCACAAGCTCGGCTCCGACAGCTGGGACAAAGCCAAGCGCAAGGCCGCCGAGAAGGTTCGCGATACCGCCGCCGAGTTGCTCGACATCTACGCCCGGCGCGAGGCCCGAGAGGGCTTCGCCAGCGATATGCCCGGGGACGAGTACGCGCGCTTCGCTGCCAGCTTCCCGTTCGAGGAGACGCCTGATCAGCAGGCCGCGATCGAGGCGGTGATCCACGACATGACCGCCCCCAGGCCAATGGATCGGGTGGTGTGCGGCGATGTCGGCTTCGGCAAGACCGAGGTCGCCATGCGCGCCGCCTTCCTGGCGGTCAGCTCCGGACGCCAGGTGGTGGTCCTGGTGCCCACCACCCTGCTCGCCCAGCAGCACTACGATAATTTCCGCGACCGCTTCGCCGACACCGCGGTGCAGATCGAGATGCTCTCGCGCTTCACCGGCGGCAAGGGCGAGAGCGACACCCTGGCACGTATCGCCGAGGGGCGCGCCGATATCGTCATCGGCACCCACAAGCTGCTGTCGAAATCGATCAAGCTGCCCAATCTGGGGCTGATGATCATCGATGAGGAGCACCGCTTCGGCGTAGCACAGAAGGAGCGTCTCAAGCAGCTGCGCGCCGAGGTCGATATCCTCACCCTCACCGCCACACCAATCCCGCGCACCCTCAACATGGCCATGAACGGCATCCGCGATCTTTCGATCATCGCCACGCCGCCGGCCCGCCGGCTCTCGGTCAAGACCTTCGTCCAGAACCGCAACGAGGCGGTGATCAAGGAGGCGCTACTGCGCGAGATCCTGCGTGGCGGCCAGGTCTACCTGCTGCACAACGAGGTACGCACCATCGAGGCCAGCGCCGACAAGATCCGCGAGCTGGTACCCGAAGCTCGGGTCGGCGTAGCCCACGGCCAGCTCCCCGAGCGGGCGCTGGAGCGGGTCATGTCGGATTTCTACCACAAGCGCTTCAATGTGCTGGTGTGCTCGACCATCATCGAGACCGGTATCGACGTTCCCAGCGCCAATACCATCATCATCGAGCGCGCCGACAAGTTCGGCCTGGCCCAGCTGCACCAGCTACGCGGGCGGGTCGGGCGCAGTCACCATCAGGCTTACGCCTATCTGTTGACCCCACCGCCCAAGGCGATGACCAAGGATGCAATCAAGCGTCTGGAAGCGATCGCCCAGAGCGATGACCTGGGGGCCGGCTTCACCCTGGCCAGCCACGACATGGAGATTCGCGGTGCCGGCGAGCTGCTCGGCGACGAGCAGAGCGGCCAGATGGAGACGGTCGGCTACAGTCTCTACATGCAGATGCTGGACCGCGCCGTGAAGGCGATCCGCGCCGGCAAGACGCCCAATATCGAGGCCCCGCTCGACGAAGGCACCGAGATCAGCCTCAATCTACCGGCACTGATCCCCGACGACTACCTGCCCGACATCCAGCAGCGTCTGATCATGTACAAGCGCATCTCCAGCGCCGCCGACGAAGGCGAACTCAAGGAGCTGCAGGTGGAGATGATCGACCGTTTCGGCCTGCTGCCGGGGCCGCTGAAGACGCTGTTCCGCCAGACCCGGCTGCGCCAGCGCGCCGAGCGCCTGGGGATCGCACGGCTCGAGGCCGGACCCGAGCGCGGCCGGGTGATCTTCGGCGCCGACCCACAGGTCGACCCGATGACGCTGGTCGAGCTGATCCAGCGCCACCCGAACGAGTATCGCCTGGACGGCGCCGACACCCTGCGCTTCAGCGCCGAGATGGAGCAGGCGGAGGCGCGCCTGGCCCGGGTAGACGCCCTGCTGGATATCCTGAATCGCAAGGCCAAGGCGGCCTGAAAGTGTGTTTACAAAATGTCTGCGCTCGACAATACGGCGTTGAAATCGACCTCAAAATACTCATTTACCTCGTGTAAACTCCGTTTTTTCGGTCGATTTCGCCTTGTCTTGCCTTCGCTCGTCGAATTTGTAAACACCCTTTGAGATCGGATTGGCGCCGCACTCCCCACTGGCGGGGAGTGCGGGCGGTCTCAGCCTCAGTCGGCGCGCTGCAGCCGAATCAGGGTAATCTCGGCGGGGGCGCCGAAGCGCATCGGCGGCCCCCAGTAGCCGGTGCCACGGCTGGTATAGACCCACATTCGCCCCTCGCGGCCGAGCCCAGCCAGAAAGCGATTGGCGCGCCGCGCCGCCAGGCTCCAGGGCCACAGCTGGCCGCCATGAGTGTGCCCGGAGAGCTGCAGATCGAAGCCGGCGCGGGCCGCCGCCGGGGCCGAATTGGGCTGGTGCGCCAGCAGCACCCGCGGCACCGCCTCGGGCAGGCCGGCGGCCGCGCGCTCAGGGTCGCTGCGGTGAGCCGCCACATAGTGCCCGGCGGTGAGATCGGTGATCCCTGCCACCGCCAGCTGCGCGCCATCGTGGGTGATCAGGGTGGCGGCGTTGATCAACACCTCCAGCCCCAACTGCTCGAAGGCCCGAGTCCAGGCCTCTGCCTCGCTGTAGTACTCGTGATTGCCAGTGACGCAGAAGACCCCGTGGCGCGCCGCGAGCTCGCGCAGCGGCGCCAGCTCCGGCCCCAGTTCCTCGACCCGGCCATCGGTCAGATCACCGGTGATCGCCACCAGATCCGGCGCCAGCGCATTGGCCCGGGCCACGTAGCGCGCCAGCTGGCGCCGCTTGATGGTCGGGCCGACGTGCAGATCGCTCAGCTGGACGATACGCAGACCGACCAGCGCCGGCGGCAACCCTGCCAGCGGTACGCTCACCTCGACCACCCGCGGCACCCGGCGTGCCTGCCACAACGCATACAGGCTCAACCCCAGGGTCGCCGCCAGCACACCCCAGGCGCTGGCTGGGCGCCATGCCTCCGGTGACTGCGGCGTCAGCACAAGCACCAGTAGCAGCAGATCCCGCGCCAGGGTAAGTACCAGCAGAAACGAGAAGGCACCGGTCATCAGCGAGATCGGCCAGGCGAACCAGCGCCCGTTGAGCCAGCTCACCCGCAGCACCCAGGGCAGCGTCAGCGCGCTCAGCGCCAGATAACCCCACGCCAGCGCCGTGCCCGGCAGCGAGAGATCGAGATCCGACAGCAGCCGCCAGCCGATGTAGGCATGCAGCAGCACGAGCCAGAAACGCAGACGCAGGACGAAGCGGGATCGGGGCAAGTGGAATCCTTCTAGCGCAGTGGTGATGTCAATGGTGGTCTGGTTAGCCGCTGGAGCGCGCTTTCGCTATCCTTGCCCCCTTCGCGGACGCCATCGCGACCGCCATGAGCCAGGAGCCGATGTTCGCATGATCTACGCCAAGGGTCTCTCCCGCATTCCCCTACGCAACGCCGCCTTCGTCGCCACGCTGGCGCTGCTGGGCGTATCGCTGATCGGCCTGGGGTTCTCGCCGCAGTGGCTGTGGGGTGTGGCGACCTTCGGCGCGCTGGCGCTGCTGGGTGTTCACGACGTACGCCAGCGGCGACGCACGATCAGCCGCAACTATCCCATTCTGGCGCACTTCCGCTATATCCTGGAGTCGATCGGCCCCGAGATCCGTCAGTACTTCATCCAGTCCGATCTCGACGAGCGCCCTTTCTCCCGCGAGCAGCGGGCGGTGATCTACCAGCGCGCCAAGAACGAAAGCGACAAGAAACCGTTCGGTTCGCTGCTCGACATGTATAGCCCGGGGCACGAGTGGGTCAACCACTCGCTGCGCCCCACTCACATCAGCGATCACGACTTTCGCGTCAACATCGGCGGCAGCCTGTGTCGCCAGCCGTACGCCGCCAGCGTGTTCAACATTTCGGCCATGAGCTTCGGCTCGCTTTCGGCCAATGCCATCGAAGCGCTCAACGCCGGCGCGCACAAGGGTGGCTTCTACCACGACACCGGGGAAGGCTCGATCTCGCGCTACCACCGTATCCACGGTGGCGACCTGGTGTGGGAGATCGGCTCGGGCTACTTCGGCTGCCGCCACGCGGATGGCAGTTTCAACCCCGAGCGCTTCGCCGCCAACGCCCGCGAGCCGCAGGTCAAGATGATCGAGATCAAGCTCTCCCAGGGTGCCAAACCCGGCCATGGCGGCATCCTGCCGGCCGCCAAGGTGACCGCAGAGATCGCTGAGGCGCGCGAAGTGCCGATGGGTCAGGACGTGGTCTCGCCGGCAGCCCACAGCGCCTTTTCGACCCCACTGGAGCTGATGACGTTCATCGATCAGTTGCGCGAGCTCTCCGGCGGCAAGCCGGTGGGCTTCAAGCTCGCCATCGGCCATCCCTGGGAGTGGTTCGCGATCGTCAAGGCGATGCTCGAAAGCGGCCAGCGCCCCGACTTCATCGTCGTCGATGGTGGCGAGGGAGGCACCGGCGCCGCGCCGCTGGAGTTCATCAACCGCCTCGGCGTCCCCATGACCGAAGCGCTGATGCTGGTCCACAACACCCTGGTCGGGGTCGGCCTGCGCGAGGAGATCCGCATCGGTGCCGCCGGCAAGATCACCTCCGCCTTCAATATCGCCCGCACCCTGGCACTCGGCGCGGACTGGTGCAACTCGGCGCGCGGGTTCATGTTCTCGCTGGGCTGCATCCAGGCGCTCAACTGCCACTCGGACAAGTGCCCCAGCGGTGTGGCGACCCAGGACCCGCGGCGTGGCCATCACCTGGACGTGGCCGACAAGCGTGAGCGGGTCTATCACTTCCATCGCAACACCCTCGCCGCGCTGGCCGAGATGCTCGCCGCAGCGGGCCTGGAACACCCCAGCGAGCTAGGGCCGGAGCACATCATCCGCCGGGTCTCCAGCGACGAGATCCAGTCCTACGACCGCCTGTTCAGCTTCCTCGCCCCGGGTCAGCTGCTCGACGGCGAAAGCGAACACACGGTGTTCAAGCAGTACTGGCACCTGGCCCGCGCCGACTCCTTCGCCCCGCCGCCGGCGGTGGCCGAGCTGCGCGCCACCAAGCTGCGCTAGCCGCCAACGCGCAACGCCGGACGCTGACCCGCGACCCCCGGTCGCGGGCGACCCGGCCACGGCGGCAGCTCATCGGGACGCGCCACGCGCTATACTGCGCGCCCACGCCTGACACGTATCCACGCACGCATTCCACTAGGAGTCTTCATGTCGACGGCCGATATCGCCTGGATCATCTCGACGCTGGCGATGACCATCGCCTTTGCCACCTTCTTCGTCTTCAGCGCCACCCGCAGACGCGGCCTGCTGGTCGTGACCCTGGTGCTGGCAGGTGTCGCCATCTGCGCCGGCCTGACCGCCGGTCTGGGCCTGCTGTAGTCAGCGGGGCGTCAGCGGTTGTCGAGAGCGGCTGTCTTGAGCAACTGTCGTGAAAGATCGCACGACACGCCGCGACTGGGCGACGCGACAGCATCCCGGCCGGTAGCGCACGAAGCAGACGATGGACGTCTGAATAGAGGGTGAGAGGCGTCTTGAGCTAGGGTTAGAGGCGCCTGAAGACGAAGAAAAAGACGTCTGACGGCGGGGGCGCCATGCTCGGACACGGCGCCGGGGGGCCGCCGCGGTGCGGCGGCCAGTATTCAGTGAACCGTTGCCGGCGTCTGCGGCGCCTCCTCCTCTTCGCCATCCCACAGATGGGTCCGGGTGATGGCGTGGTCGAGCATCTCTCGCGCCACGTCGAAGCGGCTGCGGCGCAGCAGCTCTAGCGCCTCCTCGGAGAATCGAATGCTCACCAGCGGTTCGCCGCTCGCCTCCGCCGGTCGCAGCACCACCTCGCCGTCGGCGAGTTCGACGATTTCCAGAATGGCGGTATCAGACACGGTCTCTCTCCTGTCACGGCGATAACGACTACCCGCCCGCAACCCCACGCCACTCGGCAAGGTCACGGGCCAGGTATGTGTAAACGGCGCTCGCCCGAGGACTGCGGCGCAGCCGGGACGGCGCTCAATAAAAAACGACCAGGGCACGGGCCCCGGTCGTCGATCAGTGAATAAGGCTATCATGTCGGCCCAGGGCCGTCACCACTCCTGACTACCCTGGCGCAGGCTCGGCAGCAGCGCCTTGAACTCGCCCAGGCACCAGCGCAGCTCGTCGCCCAGGGGCATGGCCCCGGCACGGGTGATCAGCCCCGGCGACCCACCCCGCCGCGCCGCGCCCTCGTCGCTCTGCAGGGCGGCGAGGCGTGCCAGCAGTAGCGCCAACCAGCTCTCCGGCCGAACCGCCAGCGCTTCGAGCCAGACCAGCTCGGCGATCTCGGCATGCGCCAGGGCGTCGCCGTTCGCCTGGGCCCGACCCGCGGCGTCAAGCCATGTGCGCCAGTCCGGCGCGCCGCCAGGAGCATGGGTGGTCACCTCGCGCAGCAACGCCTCGAACGCCAGCCCGAGCTGACCCAGCGCGGCCTCCTCGAGCGCCATGCGTCGCGCTGGCGCATGCTCGTCGTCACCCGCCGGCATGGCCAGCAGCAGCTCGGTCTGATAGAGCAGCTGATTGGTGCGGGCGACGGCACTCACTTGCGCTTGTCCTCCACCTGCCAGCGCGCCATCCTCGAAGATCGCGCGCCAGCCGGTCGCCTTGCCATCCTCGTCGGTCATCACGTACTGGCTCTTGGTCTTGCGCGAGAAGCGTATCTGCGCCGGACGCCCGTCCGGGTCCTCGCTCGGCGCCTCGAGCAGGAAGTGGTACTTCTCGGGCAGTGCCTCAGCGTGTGCCTTGAGTTCCTTGACCAACGGCGCGCGGGTCTCGCGATTCTTGGGGAACTGGCTCGCGGCCAGGAACAGCCCGCTGGCGCCATCACGCAGCACGTAGTGGTCGTCGACCTTCTGGCAGGCGAGCTCGGGCATCGGGATCGGGTCCATCTTGGGCGGCGCCACCTCGCCACTCTTGAGCAGCTTGCGGGTGTTGCCGCACGCCTCATTGGTGCAGGCGAAGTACTTGCCGAAGCGGCCGCTCTTGAGCTGCATCTCGGAGCCGCACTTGTCGCACTCGATCACCGGGCCGTCGTAGCCCTTGATGCGGAAACGGCCCTGCTCGATCTCGTAGTAGCCGTCATCGTCGTTGCTGATATAGAGCTTGCGGCCCTCGTCGATGAGATAGCTGTCCATCGCCGTGCCGGTGTTGGGGTTACGCGCGCTTGGCGCGCAGCGCATCGGTCTCCGCCGACTCGTCGGCATCCTCAGGCACCGCCTCCTCGCCGGGGATCAGGTCGATGGTGGTCTTGCAGCGCTCCTTGGGCGGCAGGTTGTAGCCCGAGCAACCGAGGAACACCCCGGTGGAGGCGATACGGATCTGCATCGGACGGCCGCAGGTCGGGCAGGCGATATCGGTGGCGATCGGCTCGTTGGGGCGCATGCCGTCCTCGCCTTCGGCGTGATCGAGCTTGCGCTTGAAGTCGGCGTAGAAGGCGTCGAGCAGCTGCTGCCCGTTCTCGTGCCCCTCGGCGACCTCGTCGAGGCGATCTTCCATGCGCGCGGTGAAGCCGTAGTCGAGCAGGTCGTTGAACGACTCCACCAGGCGATCGGTGACGATCTCACCCAGCTTCTCGGCGTAGAAGCGGCGGCTGTCGAGCTTGACGTAGCCACGGTCCTGAATGGTCGAGATGATCGCGGCGTAGGTCGAGGGCCGGCCGATACCGCGCTTCTCCAGCTCCTTGACCAGGCTCGCCTCGGTATAGCGCGCCGGCGGCTTGGTGAAGTGCTGCTGCGGGTCGAGCTGGACCACCTCGAGGCGGTCGCCCTTGTCGATGTCGGGCAGCTGGGTGGCGTCGTCCTTCTTCGCCATCGGCTTCATCACCCGGGTGTAGCCGTCGAACTTGAGCACGCGACCGCGTGCCTTGAGTTCGAAGCCGTCACTCTCGATGGTCAGGGTGGTGGCCAGATACTCTGCCGGCACCATCTGACAAGCCACGAATTGGCGCCAGATCAGCTCGTAGAGACGCTGTGCATCGCGCTCCACCGGCAGGTCATCGGCGCGCTGCTTGACGTTGGAGGGGCGGATCGCCTCGTGCGCTTCCTGGGCGTTCTGCTTGCTCGAATAGCGAATGGCCTCTTCGGGCAGATAGCGCTCGCCGTACTCGCTGTGGATGTAGTCACGCGCACTCGCCACCGCATCCTGGGACAGGTTGGTGGAATCGGTACGCATATAGGTGATGTAGCCCGCCTCGTAGAGACGCTGCGCCAGGGTCATGGTCTTCTTCACCGAGAAGCCCAGGCGCCCGCTGGCAGCCTGCTGCAGGGTCGAGGTGATGAAGGGGGCGTTGGGCTTGGAGCGGGTCGGCCGGGTCTCGGCTCGGTGACCGTGAAGGCGTCGCGCCGCAGCGGGGCGATGCGCTCGAGGTTTCGCGCTCGGAGGTGGGGCGAAAAGTCTCGCCCTTCTCGCGCACGACTTCGAAGCGCACCGCCTCGCCGTCAGCGGTGGCGGTGTCGAGATGAACGTCCCAGAACTCCTCCGGCACGAAGGCGCGAATCTCGCGCTCGCGGTCGACGATCAGACGCACCGCCACCGACTGCACGCGACCGGCGGAGAGCCCCCGGGCGACCTTGCTCCAGAGCAGCGGCGAGACCATGAAACCGACCACGCGATCAAGGAAACGACGCGTCTGCTGCGCTTCGACACGGGCTACGTTGAGGCTACCGGGCTGCTTGAACGCCTCCTGAATGGCGTTCTTGGTGATCTCGTTGAACACCACCCGCTTGTAGCGCGTGTCGTCGCCGCCGATGGTCTCCTTCAGGTGCCAGGCGATCGCCTCCCCTTCGCGGTCCAAATCGGTCGCGAGATAGATGGTGTCGCTCTTGTCGGCCAGTCTTTTGAGCTCCTCGACCACCTTCTCTTTGCCCGGCAGCACCTCGTAGTTGGCGCGCCAGCCGTGCTCGGGGTCGATGCCCATGCGCCGCACCAGCTGATCCCACTGTTTCTGCTTCTTGTACTCGGCCTTCTCCTCCGGCGACATCTTGCGCGTCGCCGCGGCCTGCCGCGCACGCTCCTTGGGATCGCTGGCCTGCTTGGACGAGCCACTGGTCGGCAGATCACGAATATGCCCGACGCTCGACTTCACGACGAAGTCGTTGCCGAGATACTTGTTGATGGTCTTGGCTTTTGCCGGAGACTCGACGATAACCAGTGACTTGCCCATAGCGCTCCTGCTTCTTCTATATAGCGGCGGCTCCGGTCGACGCATGCCCGAGATGGCGCGAGTCGAGGGGGAGGCGGCCGGAAAATCCGCCTACCCTACCCTAGCGCTCCGCACGGCGCCAGCCGTAGCTTGACTTTCCCGACGAGGCGTTGGCAGCCGGCGGAAACCGCGTTATTGGGCTGCCGGTGCCGAATTCCAAGCACCGCTCCAGCGATGTGTCGCCGCCGCGTCCAGGCGTTTTCGAGTGCGCGGCACGCTGGCGGCATCTGTGAATACCCTAGCCGGAATCTGTCCGCACGCCAGGATTTGCCACCGAGATCTGGCGCCCGAGTATCAGGTGGCACCACGCGGCTTGCGTGTCGCTCGGCGCGCTGGCGCGTTACACTCGGGTCGAGACCGCGCGTCATCGTAGGCAACCGGGGCCATCGCCTCGGACAAGGCGCAACCGATGTTGTAAAATAACCACCTTTCATCGCACCCGCCGCCGCGCGTCGACGCGGGACGCACCACCCAGTCGCCAGGAGATTTTCCATGCAGCACGCCTTTCACGGTCCGATTCGCCGCACCAAGATCGTCGCTACGCTAGGTCCCGCCACGGACCGCGAAGGCGTGTTGGATGCCCTGATCGAAGCGGGTGTCGATGTGGTTCGCCTGAACTTCTCCCACGGCAATCCGGAAGATCACCGTCGGCGCCTCAAGGCGGTGCGCGAGTCCGCCGAACGCCAGGGCCGCGCGGTTGCCGCCCTCGGCGATCTGCAGGGGCCGAAGATCCGTATCGCACGCTTCCAGGCCGAAGGTGGCGTGAAGCTGGAAAAAGGCCAGCCGTTCGTGATCGACGTTTCGCTGGGGCGTGACGAAGGCACCAGCGAGCAGGTGGGCTGCGACTACAAAGAGCTGGCCGACGACGTCGACGCCGGCGACGTGCTGCTGCTCGACGATGGCCGCCTGGTACTGGAAGTCGAACGCCTCGACGGCAGCAAGATCGTCACCAAGGTGAAGGTGGGTGGCAAGCTGACCAACAACAAGGGCATCAACAAGCAGGGTGGCGGCCTCTCCGCCGCGGCCCTGACCGAGAAGGACAAAGAGGACCTGAAGACCGCGATCGACATCGGCGTCGACTATCTAGCGGTCTCCTTCCCGCGTAGCGGGGCCGACATGCAGTACGCCCGCGAGCTGCTCGGCGAAGCGGGACAGGAGATCGGCCTGGTGGCCAAGATCGAGCGCGCCGAGGCGGTCGCCGATCCGGAGACGCTGGATGACATCATCCGCGCCTCGGAGGCAGTGATGGTGGCCCGCGGCGACCTCGGCGTCGAGATCGGCGATGCCCAGCTGATCGGCGTGCAGAAGCGCATCATCGGTCGCGCCCGCTCGCTCAACAAGGTGGTGATCACCGCCACCCAGATGATGGAGTCGATGATCGACTCGCCGCTGCCGACCCGCGCCGAGGTGTTCGACGTCGCCAACGCCGTGCTCGACGGCACCGATGCGGTAATGCTCTCGGCCGAGACCGCCGCCGGCGACTACCCGGTCGAGACCATCCGCGCCATGGACCGGCTGTGCCTGGGTGCCGAGCGCGAGCGCAGCGCACAGGAGTCCAAGCACCGCATCCACGAGGGCTTCTCGCGCATCGACGAGACCGTCGCGCTGTCGGCGATGTACGCCGCCAACCACCTCTCCGGCGTGGTCGCCATTGCCTGTCTCACCGCTACCGGCTACACCCCGCTGATCGCCTCGCGCATCCGCTCGGGGCTGCCGATCGTAGCGCTGGCCGAAACCGCGGCGGTGCAGCGACGCATGGCGCTCTACCGCGGCGTGGTGTCGCTGGTGTTCGACAGCTCACGCCTCCCGCTGACCGAGATCAACGCCGGTGCCATCAATGAGCTGGTGGGTCGCGGTCTGGCGGCCAAGGGCGATCACGTGATCCTCACCCGCGGCGACCACATGAACGCCCACGGCGGCACCAACACCATGAAGATCATTCAGGTAGAAGCCTGAGCCCCGGCTAGGCGGCGCGCCAAGCGCCGCCTAGCGATAGGCGGCTCGCCAGCAGCGGGCAACGAAACAGACGGCGCGGCGTCCTTCGACGCCGCGCCGTCTTGTCTCGGGCTTGACGGGAAGGCGGCGGAGGCCGCCGCCCCTCACTCGATCTCGACCAGCACCTCGCCCGGCGTCACGCGGTCCCCCTTGGCTACATGGACCGCCTTCACCGTGCCCTTGATACGCGACTGCACCTCGGTCTCCATCTTCATCGCCTCGGTGATCAGCACCGCCTGGCCAGCCTCGACGCTGTCGCCCTCGGCCACCAGCACGTCGACGATATTGCCCGGCATCGAGGTGGTGACATGCCCCGGCGCGCTGGCCTTGGCACGCCCGGCGCCCTTGCCCTCCTGCACGAACTCGTTCTTGGCCTCGAACACTACCTCTTCGGGCATGCCGTCCAGGGTCAGGTAGACGCGGCGCTTGCTGCCGCTGCCACTACCCACGCCGGTGATCTGCACCTCGTAGGATTCGCCGTGGACGTCGATGACGAACTCGGTCGGCACCCCCTCGGAAACCGGACGCTCGCCGCCACCGCTGCTGCTCGGCGCGGGAATCGCCTCCGGCACCAGCGTGCCATCGCGCCGGCCCTTGAGGAAATCACGCCCCAGGTCCGGGAACATGGCGAAGGTGAGGACATCCTCCTCACGCTCGGCCAGTTCACCGATCTCCTTCTCCAGACGCGCCATTTCCGGCTGCAGCTGATCGGCGGGCCGCCCCTCGTCGACCGGCTCACTGCCGATCGCCTTGCGTCGCACCTCTTCGTCGACCGCAGCCGGCGGCTGACCGTAGCCCCCCAGCAGGTAGCGCTTCACTTCATTGGTGATCGACTTGTAGCGCTCGCCGGTGAGCACGTTCATCGCCGCCTGGGTGCCAACGATCTGCGAGGTCGGGGTGACCAGCGGCGGATAGCCGAGATCAGCCCGCACCCGCGGGATCTCGTCGAACACATCCATGATGCGACCGAGCGCGTTCTGCTCCTTCATCTGATTGGCCAGGTTGGACATCATCCCGCCGGGCACCTGCCAGATCTGCACGCTGACGTCCTCACGGGTGTACTCGCTCTCGAAGGCCGCATACTTCTTGCGCACCTCGCGGAAATAGTCGCCGACCTCCTTGAGCGCCACCAGGTCGAGGCCGGTGTCATAGGGCGTGCCTTGAAAGGCAGCGACCATCGCCTCGGTGGAGGGGTGGCTGGTGCCATTGGCGAAGGCCGAGTTACAGGTGTCGATATGCCGACAGCCCGCCTCCACCGCCTTCAACTGGCACAGCGAGGCGAGACCCGCCGTGGCGTGGGCGTGCAAGTGCACCGGCACGTCCACCGTCTCGACCAGCCCGGCCACCAGCTCGCTGGTGGCGTAAGGGGTTAACAGCCCAGCCATGTCCTTGATCGCGATCGAGTCGGCGCCCATGTCGACCAGGCGCTGGGCCTGCTCCAGATAACTCTCCAGGGTATGCACCGGACTCACGGTGTAGCAGATCGTGCCCTGGGCATGCTTGCCGCTCGCCTTGACCGCCTTCATCGCGGTCTCCAGATTGCGCAGGTCGTTGAGCGCATCGAATACCCGGAAGATGTCGACGCCGTTGTCGGCGGCGCGGGCAACGAAGCGCTCGACCACGTCATCGGCATAGTGGCGGTACCGAGCAGGTTCTGGCCCCGTAGCAGCATCTGCAGCGGGGTGTCGGGCAGCGCCTCGCGCAGTGCGGTCAGGCGCTCCCAGGGGTCCTCTTTGAGGAAGCGTACGCAGGCGTCGAAGGTCGCCCCGCCCCACACCTCCAGCGCGTGAAAACCGATGGCATCGAGCTTGGCACAGATCGGCAGCATGTCCTCGGTGCGCATGCGCGTGGCGATCAGCGACTGGTGGCCGTCGCGGAGCACGACATCACTGATCTTGACCGGCGTCGTCTTGGCGTTGTTCATCGTCTCTCTCCTCATGACTGTCGGCACGGCGCCTCAAAGGCCGGCATGCGCGGCGATCGCAGCGGCGATCGCCAGCGCGACCTCTTCCGGGTTGCGTTTGACGGAGTAGTTGAGCAGCTCCGGGTGCGCCGGCACGAAACCGGTATCGAAGTGGCCGGCGCGGAAATCGGGATGGCGCAGGATCTCCTGATAGTAGGGGGTGGTCGTCTTGACCCCCTGCAGGCGCATGTCGTTGAGCGCGCGGATGCCGCGATTCAGCGTTTCTTCCCAGGTCATGCCCCAGACGATCAGCTTGAGGCACATCGAGTCGAAATAGGGCGGAATGGTATAGCCGGTATAGATCGCGGTGTCGGTACGCACCCCCGGCCCGCCCGGCGCGTAGTAGCGGGTGATGCGACCGAAACTGGGCAGGAAGTCGTTCTTGGGGTCCTCGGCGTTGATCCGGAACTGGATCGCATAGCCATGGTGGACGACATCCGCCTGACGGAAGGCAAGGCGCTCCCCCGCCGCCACCCGCAGCTGCTCGCGCACGATATCGATCCCGGTGATCGCCTCGGTGATGGTGTGCTCGACCTGGACCCGGGTATTCATCTCCATGAAGTAGACCTCGTTGTCCTTGACGAGGAACTCCACGGTGCCGGCATTCTCGTAGCCCACTGCCTCGGCCGCGCGCACCGCCATCTTGCCCACGTAACTGCGCAGCTCCGGGGTGAGCTGGGGGCTGGGCGCGATCTCGATCAGCTTCTGGTTGCGGCGCTGGATCGAGCAGTCACGCTCGAACAGATGGATCACGTTGCCGTGGGCGTCGGCGAGAATCTGCACTTCGATATGGTGCGGATCGACGACGCACTTCTCCATGAACACTTCGGCGCTGCCGAAGGCCTTGGTTGCCTCCGAGATCACCCGCTCCCACGCCTGCTTGAGCTGGTTCTCGTCGTCACAGCGGCGAATGCCGCGACCGCCGCCGCCGGAGGTCGCCTTGAGCATCACCGGGTAACCGATCTCGGCGGCTACCTCCAGCGCCGCGTCACGATCCGGCAGATTGCCCGCCGACCCCGGGGTCACCGGCACCCCTGCCTCGCGCATCGCCGCACGCGCGGCGGTCTTGTCGCCCATACGCGCGATGACCTCGGCGCTGGGGCCGACGAAGGTGATCCCCGCCCGGGTGCAGATACGCGCGAAGTCGGCGCTTTCGGACAGGAAGCCGTAACCGGGATGGATCGCGTCGCAGCCGGTCTCGCGGGCCAGGTTGACCAGCCGATGGGCGTCGAGATAGCCCGCCAGCGGCTCCTCGCCAACGAAGTGCGCCTCGTCCGCCCCCTTGACGTGGAGCGAGAAGCGATCCGGCTCGGTGTAGATCGCCACCGAACGGATGCCCATCTCGGCGCAGGCTCGTACAATACGCACGGCGATCTCGCCGCGGTTGGCAATTAGCAGCTTCTTGAACACCGTCTGCCCTCCGAGTTGTGCGTCGTTATTATCGGCTTCTTGATCGGCTTTCTACGCTAGCCACCCGTGAGCCAATAGAAAAATTGATATTTCTTTGCCGACCTATAAGCTAGACCTTATACCTGACCGCGAGGACGTCCATCATGTCGCGCCCCAACCTGCTCAATCGCCTGACATTCCGGCAGCTCCAGGTATTTCAGGCCGTCCATCGGCAGCAGTCCTATTCGCGGGCCGCCGAGCAGCTGGGCCTGACACAGCCCGCGGTGAGCGCGCAAATCCGTCAGCTCGAGCAGGCGCTGGGCCAGCCGCTGTTCAAATACGCTGGCAAGACGCTGCACGTACTGCCGGCAGCAGACGCACTCTCAGCCTCGGTACAGTCGATCTTCGGGCAGGTGTCGAGCCTGCAGATGGAGCTTTCAGAGCTGGCGGGGACGATTCGCGGTGAGCTCAATCTGGCGGCAGTCTCCACCGCGCAGTATGTCGTACCGCATATCCTGGCGCGCTTTCGCGCGCGCTACCCGGAGGTGCAGGTACGGCTGCGCGTGTGCAATCGGGTGCAGGCGTTGGAGCGGCTCGCCGAGCGGCGCGACGATCTGGTGATCATGGGAATGGTGCCGGACGACCCGAACCTGGTATTCATGCCGATCCTGGATAACGAACTGATCCCGGTGGTATGGCCGGGACATCCGCTGGTGACCGCCGAGCGGCCGACGCTGGAAGATTTCGCGCGCCACTATATCCTGATGCGCGAACCCGGCTCGGGAGCGCGCACGGCATTCGAGGATTTCGCCGCTCGCGAGCGCATCTCGCTGCAACATACCATCGAGCTGGGGACCAACGAGGCAATCAAGCAGGGGGTGATGGCGCACCTCGGAGTGGCGGTGCTGCCGCGCCTGGCGGTACAGCTCGAGCTGGCCTCGAATCTGCTCGCCAGCCCCACCCTGCCGGGCTTTCCGCTACGCCGCTCGTGGTGCACCGTCTATCCCAAGGATCGCTACCCGACGCCGGTGACGGAGCTGTTCCTGCGTTTCGTGCGCGAACTGCTGCCGGAACTCAATGCCCACTTCCGCGCCCCGATGACCCCGATCGACACCCCGACCCTGGTGTGCCTGCCCAGCGCCGACGCCTGAACGGGCCCAAACACGCCCTGCCCCGGCGAGACTCAGGTGTCGCCGCGGGCCGTCTGCACGCGCAGCACGTGCAGTGACACCAGCTCTTCCGCCAGCGCCGCCATCAGGCGCAAGCGATCCATGTCGCCTTCGTCGAAGGCCCGCGGCAGCGTACCGATCAGGCACAGCGTACCGATGCACGCCCCGGACTCGACGAACAGCGGATAGCCGGCATAGAAGCGGATGAACGGCGAGCCGAGCACCAACGGGTTGTCGGCGAAGCGCGCATCCTTCAAAGCGTTGTGGATCACCAGCGGCACGCCATCGGCCACCACGTGCCCACAGAAGGAGATACGCCGCGGCGTCTCGCACACGCTCAGGCCCTGACGCGACTTGAACCACTGCCGATCCTCGTCGACCAGGGTGATCATCGACATTGGTACGTCGAAGATGCGTGTGGCCAGTTCGGTCAAACGATCAAAGCCTTCGTCAGCCTGGGTGTCCAGCAGCTCGAGATTGTGCAGCGCGGAGAGGCGCGCCTGCTCGTTATCGGGAGATGAGGGAGCAATCATGTCAGGACCTCTGCGAACGCGGCGGCACGCCGCCGAAAGGCGCGGCGCCGGTTCCAGCGGCCGCGTCCCGGTTGTCTTGCGGCCCACGCCTGAATGGGCGTGGAGACCGGCGCGCTGCGTGAGCGCGCCGGTCTCAGCGCAAACTTACTTCACTTCGACGCCGTGGGCCTGCTTGTCGGCGTGATAGGAGGAGCGCACCAGCGGCCCCGAAGCGACATGCGTGAACCCCATCGCCCGGCCCTGCTCGGCGAACCAGTCGAAGGTGCTCGGATGCACCCAGCGATCCACCGGCAGGTGGTTGCGCGACGGCTGCATGTACTGCCCCAGGGTGAGCATGTCGACATCGTGAGCGCGCAGATCGCGCATGACCTCGATCACCTGCTCGTCGGTCTCACCGACACCGAGCATCAGGCCGGACTTGGTCATCACCTCCGGGCGGCGCGCCTTGTAGCCCTTGAGCAGATCCAGTGACCACTGATAGTCGGCGCCGGGGCGAACCTTGCGGTAGAGCGACGGCACCGTCTCCAGGTTGTGGTTGAAGACGTCCGGCGCCTCTCCTTCGAGAATATCCAGCGCCACCTGCATGCGCCCGCGGAAATCGGGCACCAGCACCTCGATCTCGATCTCGGGGCTGTCACGGCGAATCTCGCGGATGCAGTCGGCGAAGTGCTGGGCACCGCCGTCGCGCAGGTCGTCACGATCGACCGAGGTCACCACCACATAGTTGAGGCCCATCTCGGCGATCGCCTCGGCCAGTTCGCGCGGCTCCTTGTCGTTGAGCGCATTGGGGCGCCCGTGGGCGACGTCGCAGAACGGACAGCGACGGGTGCAGATGTCGCCCATGATCATGAAGGTCGCGGTGCCACCGCTGAAGCACTCGCCCAGGTTGGGGCAGGAGGCCTCCTCGCACACCGTATGCAGGCCGTGCTTGCGCAGCGTCTGCTTGATATGGGTGACCTGGGGCGAGACCGGCATGCGCACGCGCAGCCAGTCGGGCTTCTTGGGCAGCGTCTCGGTCGGGATGACCTTGACGGGGATGCGCGCGACCTTCTCCGCGCCGCGCAGCTTGACGCCGCGTTCGACACGCCCTGGTTTTTTCGACTCGGGCGTTTGCATGACGGTGGTCTCGGTCATAAGTCCCATCCTGATGATTCATTGAGTTCGGGCGACGTCTTGCGCGCCCCGGCGATGCCGCTCAGGCCATCGTGTCCGATATCAGCGCTGCCGGCTGATCTGCGCGCTCGATCAGGCTGGCGCCCAGTCGCGTGGCGAAGCAGCCGGCGAGCCGGGTGGCTTCGGCGTCGAGGTCCGGCGTCGCCATACCGAGATCGCGCAGCTGGGTCATCTCGAGCCCGGCATAACCGCACGGATTGATACGCGAGAACGGGGTCAGATCCATATCGACGTTGAGTGCGACACCGTGAAAGCTGCAGCCACGCCGAATGCGCAGCCCCAGCGAGGCGATCTTGCGCGCACCGACATAGACGCCGGGCGCATCGGCTCGTGCCTGGGCGTCGATGCCGTGAACGGCGAGCAGGTCGATCACCGCCTGCTCCAGCAAGCTCACCAGCTCGCGCACGCCGACACCCAGCCGGCGCACGTCGAGCAGCGGATAGAGCACGATCTGCCCCGGGCCGTGGTAGGTGACCTGGCCACCGCGATCACTGGCCACCACCGGGATATCCCCCGGCAGCAGCAGATGTTCCGGCTTGCCCGCCCGCCCCTGGGTGAAGACCGGGTCATGCTGCACCAGCCACAGCTGATCGGCACTCGCGCCGTCGCGGGTGTCGGTAAAGCGGGACATTGCCTCCCATACCGGGCAATAGGGAGCGCGGCCCAGGCGGTAGAGCTCCAGCTCGGCCATGGCGGTCACAGCACCATATGCACGCGACCGGTCGCCTTGAGCTCTTCGAACAGCGCGTTGAGCTGCGCCTCGCTGGTCGCCCGGATCACCGCCCGCGCGGACTGGAAGCGGCCGTTGCGGCTATCCGAGAGCGTGACCGCCGAACTATTGAAGCCCGGCGAGTGGCGCGCGATCACCTCGCTGATGGCAGTGACGAAATCCTCGGCCGCGTCACCGACGACGCGAATGGGATAGTCACACGGGAATTCGATCTTGGGTCGCGGCAGATCGACGTTATCGGGGGTCTGGGTCATCGAATTACGAACCGGCTACGATTTTCCCCCATTCTACGCAAGAACGCCGCATGCACCAACACGCCCGCCGCGGCCGCCGGGTCGAGCCGGCGTGCCGCGGCGGGCGTCAGGTGACGAGGATCAGTTGAACAGGCCGGTGACGAACAGCACGATGCTGTCCCACACGCGCTTGAAGATACTGCCCTCTTTGACGCCTTCCAGCGCCACCAGCGGCTCCTGACCCAGCACCTCGTCGCCGGACTTGATCTCCAGGGTACCGATCTGCTGGCCCGCCTGGATCGGCGCATGCAGCGTCTCGGGGATATTGAGACGTGCAGTCAGGTTGTCGGCGCTGCCCCGCGGCACAGTCATGCTCACTTCGTGCTGCACACCCAGACGCACCGTGTCCTGCGCACCACCCCAGACGCGCGCCTGGTTGAGCACCGAGCCGGCGTCGTAGAGCTTGCGCGTCTGGTAGAAACGGAAGCCGTAGTTGAGCAGTCGCTGGGTCTCGGCCGCACGCGCCTCGTCCGACTGGGTCCCCATCACCACCGCGATCAGGCGCGTGTCCTGCTTCTTGGCCGAGGCCACCAGGCAGAAGCCGGCCGCCTCGGTGTGACCGGTCTTGAGGCCGTCGACGTCAGGGTCGCGCCACAGCAGGCGGTTACGGTTGGGCTGACGAATGTCGTTGTAGGTGAAGTACTTCTGCGAGTAGACCTTGTAGTGGTCGGGGTAGTCTTCAATGATGTGGCGAGCCAGGATCGCGAGATCGTGGGCCGAGGAGTAGTGCTGCTCGTGCGGCAGGCCAGTGGGGTTCATGAAGTGCGAGTTCTGCATCCCCATGCGCTGGGCCTGCTGATTCATCAGATCGGCGAACGCCGACTCGCTGCCGGCGATGTACTCGGAGAGCGCGACACTGGCGTCGTTGCCGGACTGGATCACGACGCCGTGGAGCAGATCCTTGACGCTGACCTGGGTGCCCTCGCGGATGAACATGCGCGACCCACCGGTGCGCCAGGCGTTCTCGCTGACACTGACCATGTCATCGTCGTGGATGTTACCGCGCTCGATCTCCTGCTCGACGATATAGGCAGTCATCATCTTGGTCAGACTGGCCGGCGGCAGGCGCTGATCGCCGTTGTGATTGACCAGCAGCTGGCCGGTGGCGGCATCCATCAGCACCCAGGACGAGGCAGCCAGCTCCGGCGGCGAGGGAATCATCTGCTCGGGCTGCGGGTTGCTGCCCTCGGGCATCTGACTGTCCGGGGTGGGTTGCTGCTGTGCGCCGGCCGGGGACGTGAGCAGCCCCAGGCACAGCGACGCCGAGAGGACCCAGCGGGGAAGAGACGAAGTGAACAGCGCTTTCATGACAATCGAATTCTCGTTGAACGAAGGTTACTGGGTGGGCGACACCACGAACGTCTGACCGAAGCCGGCGTCACTCAAGGTTGCCCGAACGGTTTCCAGGGATGCCAGGTCATCGATCGGGCCGACCTGAACGCGATAGAGAGAGGTACTATTGTCGATGCGCACCGGCTGCGACAGCAAGCTTTGCAGCCTCGACTGAAGCGCTTGGGCCTTATCCCGCGAGCCCAGCGCGCAGCGACCTGTAGATAGCGTATGCCGCGCGTCACATGCGACACATCAGGCCGCGTCACCGGGCCGGGCGCGGCGCTGGCGGCGTTGGTGTCGGCATCGTCGGCACCGACGTGATCAGGGGAAGCCGCACGGCCGGCGGTGTTCATCAGCGCATCGATGCGCGCGGCGTCATTGCGCCGGGGCGCCGCCGGCGAGGTCTGCGCGGCGCCCGCTACCCGCGGGGATGCGCCCGGCGCGGCGGCGACCCGGCCGCCCGAGCGACCGCCACCATGGTTTTTCGCCCAGGCCACCGGGTCGATCGCCTCGACCCGCACCCGCCCGGTGCCGTGACCGAGAATGTCCAACCGCGCCGCCGCCGCGTAGGAGAGATCGATCAGACGATCATCGTGGAAAGGCCCACGGTCGTTGATGCGCACGATCACCTGGCGCCCGTTGTCCAGATTGGTCACCCGGGCATAGGTCGGCAGCGGCAGCGAGCGGTGCGCCGCCGACATCTTGTACATGTCGTAGGGCTCGCCGCTGGCCGTATCGTAACCCTGGAACTTGGTGCCGTAGAAAGAGGCTCGCCCCTCGGCGACATAGCCGCTGGGGTCGCTGAGCACATGGTAGGTCTTGCCCCATACGCGGTAGGTCGGCCGGTTGCCGCTGCGCGAGCGCGGCTCCACCTTGGGCACCGCGTCCGGCACTTTAGAAACGTCCTGCGGGGCGTCGGGATAGCCGTCCTGACTCGCCGCGTAGCGCCCGCCCCCGCCAGGGCCGCCGGCACAGCCGCTGACCAGCAGCGCGACGGCCAACGTCAGCCACAGTCGTCTCACGTCTCCGTCGCCTCCAGCGCGAGCTGGATACGCTGCGCCAGAGTGGCCACTGCCATGGCGTAGAGATGGCTGTGGTTGTAGCGCGTGATGACGTAAAAGTTGTCGAGCCCGAGCACGTAGCGCACGTGCCCGTCGGCGTAATCCAGCGCCAGCGGCATCACCTTGTCACCAGGTGCGAGTGAGCCCGCGGTGGGCCGAATGCCCGCCGCCGCCAGCTCGGACACCCGAGTCGACGGCGGTTCGGTCTGATTGAACGCAAACTGAGCCGGCGGCGTCGCCGGCCCACTGGCTTCGACCAGCACCGCCTGGCCGCGGCGCCAGCCGTGTTCGCTGAAATAGTTGCCGATACTGCCAATGGCATCGGTGGGGTCGTTCCACAGATCCCTGAGCCCATCGCCATCGAAATCGACCGCATAGGCCTGATAGCTGGTGGGGATGAACTGCGGATAGCCCATGGCGCCGGCATAGGAGCCGTAGCGCGAGGCGGGATCGACGCCCTGCCCCAGGGTGATGGTCAGAAACGCCATCAGCTCACGGCGAAAGAAGTCGCCACGGGTCGGATGATGAAAGGCCAGCGTGGAGAGCGAATCGAGCACCCGATGGCTGCCCTTGTGCGCGCCATAGCGGGTCTCGACGCCGAGAATCGCCACGATCACTTCCGGCGGCACGCCATACTCGCGCTGGGCACGATCCAGCGCCTCGCGGTGCTGCTGGAGAAACGCCACTCCCTGGGCCACACGATCGGGCTGGATGAAGATATCGCGGTACTGATCCCAGCGCAGCCGGCGCTCGGCGGCGTGATTCATCGCCTCGAGCACCTGCGGCCGGTAGCTAGCAGCACGCATGGCGTCGTCGAGCTGCTGCGACGACAGCCCTTGCGCGCTCAAAGTATCGAGCATGGCGCGCACTTCGGGGTGCGTCGCCGGGTCGAAGTCAGTCTCTGCCAGTGCCGTCCCGGCACTCGAAAGACCCCCTACCAGGACCACCACCAGAGCCAGTGCCCGGGTCAGACTTCCCTGTTTCCAACGCAGCGCCATGCGCCAGTGCTCCCTGCTGCAGCCCGCCGCGACGCTCAATGCTTGAGCAGGCGGCGGCGATGCGTGTGAATCGACATGAGAATACCGAAACCGGCCATCAAGGTCACGCTGGAGGTCCCGCCATAGCTGACCAGCGGCAGCGGCACCCCGACCACCGGTAGGATACCGCTGACCATGCCGATATTGACGAAGACGTAGATGAAGAAGGTCAGCACGATACTCCCGGCGAGCAGACGGCCGTAAGTATCCTGGGCCTGATTGGCCATCACCAGCCCGCGCGACACCAATAGCAGATAGAGCACCAGAATGGTTGCCATGCCGATCAGCCCGAACTCCTCGCCCAACACGGCGACGATGAAGTCGGTATGGCGTTCGGGCAAGAACTCCAACTGCGACTGGGTCCCCAGCCCCCAGCCCTTGCCCTCGAGACCGCCGCTACCGATGGCGGTCTTCGACTGGATGATGTTCCAGCCGGCGCCCAGCGGGTCGCTCTCGGGGTTGAGAAAGGTCAGCACCCGCTGGCGCTGATAGTTGTGCATGTTGAGCCACAAAAGCGGCATCGCCGCCCCCGCCATCACCGCCAGGCTCAGGATGAAGCGCCACGACAGCCCCGCCAGCAGGATCACGAACACCGCGGCGGCGGTCACCAGCATCGAGGTGCCCAGATCAGGCTGGCGCGCGATCAGCAGCACCGGCACCGCGATGATCACCCCGCACACCAGCAGGTCACGCCAGGAGGGCGGCAACGGCCGGCGATGCAAATAGGCTGCCAGCATCATCGGCATGGCGATCTTCATCAACTCCGAGGGCTGGAAGCGCAGCGGACCGATCTCCAGCCAACGCTGCGCCCCCATGCCGATATCGCCCATGATCTCCACCGCGATCAGCATCAGCAGGCCGCCGCCATAGGCCAGCGGAGTCCAGCGGTAGAGCGTCGCCGGCGAGAACTGAGCGATCACCACCGCGCCGACCAGCGCCACCCCCATGCGGATCGCCTGGGCCAGGGTGGTCTGCGCCGACATGCCACTGGCACTGTAGAGCACCACCAGGCCGAAGGCGATCAGCAGCAGCAGAATCGACAGCAACCAGGGGTCGAGGTGGAGTCGCAGCCACAGCGAGCGCTTGCGCCCGACCCGTGCGCCGTGCGTCGGCGCAGTGCGTTGAAAATCAATCGCCATCGAGACTTTCGACCTCTTCAGGGACGGTGGCACCAGGCTGGTCGTGCAGCTCGCTCTGGGGCAGCAGCCAGGCATCGGTGAGCTCGCGGCCGAGCCCCGACACCCCGCCGCCGGCGTTCTCGACGATCACCGCCACCGCGATCTGCGGATCCTCCACCGGCGCGAAGCCGATGAACAGCGCGTGGTCGCGCAGTCGCTCGGCCAGCTCGCTGGCGTTGTACTTCTGGTTCTGCCCCAGCGAAAAGACCTGCGCGGTACCGGTCTTGCCCGCCATGGTGTATTCGAGTCCGGCGCCGGCCTTGCGCGCAGTGCCTTCGCGGCCGCTCATGACCTCTTCCATACCCTCGTAGACGTCGTTCCACCACTGCGTCTTGTCGACCTGCACATCCGGCTTGGTGTCGGGAAACGGCGGCTTCACCGGCTGGTCACCGATGCGCTCGGCCAGGTGCGGGCGCACCCAGTGGCCGTGATTGGCCAGCGTCGCGGTCGCTGCCGCCAACTGCAGAGGCGTGGCCATGAAATAGCCCTGACCGATGCCCGCGGAGAGGGTCTCCCCCGGAAACCAGGGCTGGTTGTACTTCTCGCGCTTCCACTCCCGCGACGGCATCAGCCCCGGCAGCGCCCCCTGCACATCCAGTGAGCTGACCTCGCCAAAGCCGAATTCGTGCATGAACGACGACAGCCGGTCGATGCCCAGGCGGTAGGCCATGGTATAGAAATAAGTGTTGTTGGAGACCTCGATCGCCCGCCGCAGATCGACCCGCCCGTGCCCCCAGCGCAGCCAGTTGTGGTAGCGCCGGGTATCGTTGGGCAGCTGGAAGTAGCCGGGGTCGTAGACAATGTCGTTGGCATCGACGACCCGATTCTGCAGCGCCGCTAACGCCTCGAACGGCTTGACCGTGGAGCCCGGCGGGTACTGGCCGCGGGCGGCGCGATTGTAGAGCGGCAGGTCGATATCGTCCTGCAGCGCGCGGTAGTCGGCGTAGGAGATACCGGTGACGAACTTGTTGATGTCGAACCCCGGCGCCGAGACCATCGCCAGGATATCTCCGGTCTTGGGCTGGATGGCGACGATGGCGCCGCGGCGGCCGCCGAGCAGATCGTAGGCCAGGTGCTGCAGGCGGCTATCGATGGTCAGGGTGAGGTCCTTGCCCGGCACCGGCGGCTCGCGGTCGAGTTCGCGCAGGACGCGCCCGCGGGCGTTGGTCTCGACCTTGCGCAGCCCCGCCTTGCCGTGGAGCTGATCCTCGTAGGTGTACTCGACACCGGTCTTGCCGATGAAGTGGGTACCGGCATAGTTGCCCGGATCGAGCTCGGAGAGCTCATCGGCGTTGATCCGCCCGACGTAGCCGAGCACGTGCGACATCACGATCGGATCGGGATAGTAGCGCATTAGCTGCGCCTCGACCTCGACCCGCTGAGCAGGTAGCGATTGACCGCCAGGCGGGCAATCTGGTCCTCGGTCAGGTCGCTCATCAATAGTGCCGGCTGGTAGGGCCGCTGACGCTGCAGCGAGCGCTCACGGAAGGTCTCGACCTCGTCCTTGGGCAGACCGAGGATCTGCACCAACCGCTTGAGCGTAGCGTCGAGATCATCGACCCGCTCGCGCACGATGGTGAGATTGTAAGTGGGACGATTCTCCGCCAGCAGCTGACCATTGCGGTCGTAGATCAGGCCGCGCGCGGCGGCAGCGGCTCGACCCGCATGCGGTTGTTGTCGGAGGGTGATGAAGACATCGTGCTCGACCACCTGCAGATAGAACAGGCGCGACACCAGGGCGCCGGCCATCAGCACGATCAGTACGGCGGCGACCAGAGAGCGGTTGCGGAAGACGCGCACTTCCTGCTCGTGATCCTTGACTCGCTCGCGGCGCTTACGCATGACGGCGCCGGATCAGGGCGGGATTCGGCCCGCGGGGGGCACAGCGTTGCGGGGCGTCGAATAACGGCAAGCGACAGACTTCGATCAACGGTGATACGGGTGCCCGGCGAGTAATGTCCAGGCACGATAGAGCTGCTCGGCCAGCAGCACCCGCACCAGCGGGTGCGGCAACGTCAGCGCCGAGAGCGACCACGACTGATGCGCGCGGGCGCTGAGGCGCGGGTCGAGCCCGTCGGGGCCGCCGATCAGCAGCGCCACATCCTGCCCGCCCTGGCGCCAGTCATCGAGCCGCTGCGACAGCTGCTCGGTGGTCCACGCCGAGCCTTTGACCTCGAGTGAGACCACATGTTCCTGATCGCGCAATTTTTCCAGCATGCGATCGCCTTCGCTATGTATCGCGCGGGCGATGTCGGCATTCTTGCCACGCGCACCAGGGGCGATCTCGACGATCTCCAGCGGCATCTCACGCGGCAGCCGCTTGCGGTACTCCTCGACGCCCGCCTCGACCCAGGCCGGCATCCGCGTGCCCACCGCCAGCAGCCGCACCTTCATCCGCGCGACTCGTGCCGCTCGCCGTGGCTGGTGCCCTGCTGACGATCGACCGGCAGGTCGGCCCACAGCCGTTCGAGATCGTAGAGCTGGCGGGTTTCCGGCATCATCACATGGGCGACGACGTCACCCAGATCGACCAGCACCCATCGCCGCCCTGCTGCCCTTCGCACCCAGGGGACGCAGGCCGGCCTCCTTGGCCTTCTCGACCACGTTGCCGGCCAGGGCCGAGACGTGACGCGAGGAGGTGCCGCTGGCCACCACCATGACGTCGGTCACACTGGTCAACGCGGCGACGTCGAGCTCGACCAAGTCACGCGCCTTCAACTCTTCCAGCGCCTCGACGACTAATGATTTGAGAGAATCTGTCTGCATAGCTCCTCGTTTGGGAATCGCTGCCCCGAATTCAGGGAAACGCGCATTCTACTCCGATGAGACGCCGGCGCCACTCTTCAACTCTCATGAGAACCACGGGCCTCTCTCATGAGAACCATAGGCCCCTCTCGTTAGAACCACGGATCACCTCTCATGAGAACCACGGGCCCCTCTCGTTGGAGCCACGGATCATCCCTCGTCAGCGCCGCGGGTCGCCTCCCGGTAGAGCCCCTGGGCCGCGATATAACGCTCGGTCGCCTCGGCCAGCAGGTAGCGCACGCTTTGCCCGCGCTGCAGCCGACGCCGTACCTCGGTGGCGGCGATCGCCATGCGGCTAGGCAAACTGAGCCGCAGCACCCCACCGGCCGGTGCCACCATCAGCGCCTCGACGGTGGCGACTTCGCGTCCAGCGATCAATGCTGACAGCTCGGGCGCCAGCGGTGCGGCGTGGTCGGGACGGTCGAGCACTACCACATGCGCCAGCGACAGCAGGCGCTGGTACTGATGCCACTGTGGCAGGCCGAGGAAGGCGTCGTGCCCCACAGCCATCACCAGACGCGCCTGCTCGCCGTACTCGGCACGCAGCGAGGCCAGGGTATCCACCGAGAAGGAGTGACCGCTGCGCCGTATCTCGCGATCGTCCGCCAGCAGCCCCGGGGTGTCGCCGATACCCGCGGCGAGCATCGCCAGGCGATCGCCAGCGGCGATGCCGGGCGCGACGCGATGGGGTGGCACATGCACCGGAATCATGTGCACTCGGTCCAGCACCAGCGCCTCGCGTAACTCGACCGCACTGCGCAGATGCCCCAGGTGCACCGGATCGAAGGTGCCCCCGAGCATGGCGATGCGCGGCGCCCGACCACTCATATCCACACCACCGACATCACTGACGGACATGACCATCGCCGAACACTACATACTTGCGGGTGGTCAACCCCTCCAGCCCCACCGGGCCGCGGGCGTGCAGTTTGTTGGTGGAGATGCCGATCTCGGCGCCCAGGCCATACTCGAAGCCGTCGGCAAAGCGGGTCGAAGCATTGACCAGGACCGAACTCGAGTCGACCTCGGCGAGAAAGCGTCGCGCCAGGGTCACGCTCTCGGTGACGATGGCATCGGTGTGCTGCGAGCCGTGGCGATTGATATGAGCCACCGCGTGCTCGAAATCCTCGACCACGCGGATGGCGATGATCGGCGCCAGGTACTCGGCATCCCAGTCCGTCTCGTCGGCGGCCACGGCGTCGGCGATCCACTCCCGGGTCAGCGCACAGCCGCGCATCTCCACGCCCTTGTCGCGGTAGATCGCGGCCAGTCGCGGCAGTACCCGCGGCGCCGCTTCGACGTGGACCAGCAGTGTCTCCATGGCGTTGCACGGGGAGTAGCGCTGGGTCTTGGCGTTATCGGCAATCGCCACCGCCTTGTCACTGTCGGCGGCGGCATCGATGTAGACATGACAGACACCGTCGAGATGCTTGATCACCGGCACCGTCGCCTCTTCGGCGATACGCGCGATCAGCGACTTGCCACCACGCGGGATGATCACGTCGACGCTGGCGGTGAGACGGATCAGCTCGCCCACCGCGGCGCGATCGGTGGTCTCCACTACCTGCACCGCGTCTTCGCTCACGCCGGCATCGCGCAGGCCGTCACGAATGCAGGCAGCGATCGCGGCGTTGCTGGCGGCAGCCTCGGAGCCACCGCGCAAAATGCAGGCATTACCGGACTTCAGGCACAGGCTGGCCGCTCGTCACGTTGGGACGCGATTCGTAGATGATCCCGACCACCCCGAGCGGCACCCGCATCTGCCCCACCTGGATACCGCTGGGCTGGTAGCGCAATCCCTCGATCTCGCCCACGGGGTCAGGCAGCGCCGCGACCTGACGGGCACCTGCGAGCATCGCGTCGATGCGCGCCGGCGTCAGTGCCAGACGGTCGAGCAGCGGTTCACTGAGCCCGCGCGCGCGGCCGCGCTCGAGATCGGCGGCGTTGGCGCTGGCAAGCGCCGGGCGGGCAGCATCGAGCCGCGCCACGATGGCCGCCAGTGCGGCATTCTTGCGCCCGCTGTCGAGCGCACGCAGCGCGGTGCTGGCAGCGCGGGCGCGCTCCCCGAGGCGTTGCATATAAAGCGGGATGTCGTCGACGCTATCGGTCGCGGAGTGTGACATGACGTGTATCTCTTCAAGGATGCCGGGCAGCGACGGCTTCAGGCACGAACGCCCCAGCGTGCCGCGTCCAGCGGTGCCTGGCGGTGCTCCGGCCCGCAAACCGCGCTGGCAAGAGTTTGTCTCGAATCGTGATTCACAGTGTACGGTCAGTGACAGCCCGTGCGATAGTTGCAGCAGGGAATCCGGCTGGGCTCGAGCGCTTAGCCCAAGACGCACCGCGGCCCCCGCTGGGCGACGGCCGCGTGCGATATCGCCTCGGCAAATGCCCTGGCGCACGCGCCATGCCGCCTGTCGTCTGCACAGAGACCAGACGGCGTTTTGAACCACGCAGAACCATCGGCCCAATATAAGCCACCATGCCAAGCCAGTACAAAAGCCCGGGGACAACAGCGCTGACTCTCGCCTGCTTGGTAGCTGCCGCCGCCACAGGGACTTTCACCGAGGGGAGCGTGCGGCTGATCGCCTGGGGCGGTGCCGTGGCACTGCTCGCCACACTCGCCTACGCTGCGCGCAGCACCTGCTGGATCGCCCCGACCGCCGCCGTGCTCGCCGTGGCGCTACTCGCCACCGGTCACCCGGCGACCCTGCCCTGGATCTGGCTGTTGCCATTATGCCTGCAGTCGCTGAAAGGACGCGCAGGCCTGGCACTCAACCTGGTCGCCTTCATTCTCGGTGTGACTTTCATCGCCCGGCACTTTTCGCTCCCGGCCACGCTGCTGGCCGCAACATCGCTGGTCATCGTCTGGCTACTGGCAAAGGAGCAGCGCCTGCGGACCCGGCCGCTGCTCAATCGTCAGGGCGCCCAGTGGCTGCTGCCACCATCGATGCTAGACGCCGACGCGCGTCACGAGCAGCGTCGTGGAGCGCGAATCGCTCTACCGGCGAAGTCGTGATCTTCGGCTGCGCTCACTCTACGCCCAGCGACATGCACGAACTCAGTCGCCTGCTGTATGACCAGCTGGCGCTCTACGAGCGCGCCTACCGGCTCAACGACTACGGTATCGCCGTGCTGCTGGTGGCCAACGACGACAAGCTGGCGAACAGCGCCGCCACCAGCTCCAGCATGCCATTGCCCCCCATCGCATCGTGTCGCACACGCCGCTGTCACAGCTCGGTGATCGCTTCGCGCGCTACCGCACCAAACGCCACAGTCACCGTCGCGAGACTCAGCCATGGGCATGAGTCGCTACAAGCTCGCCGCCCAGCTGCTGGCGCTGGCGATGTTCACCGGACTGGCGCTGTGGCACTACCTGATGCGCCACTACGATCTGATCCTGCCACCGGCGCTACTCGCCTGCGGGCTACTGGTGTCACTGCCACTGCAGTGGCTGGGGCGGCTGCGCCCGGCGCTGGCCGACTACCTGATGCTGGTCGGCGCGCTGACCCTGTTTGCCATCGAAGCGCCCGGCTGCATCAACGGCATGCTGTGGCTGGGACTACCGGCGGTAGTCAGCCTGCTGGTACTGTCACTGCCCCTGGCGGTCATGCTCAACATCGCCCTGGTGCCGGCCTGGACCCTGCTGCTGGGAGGCACGCATGTCTCGCTGTTGACCCTCAGCATGGGCTGGTGGCTGGCACTCAGCGCCGCCCTGGTCTTGAGCCGCCTAGACGCCCGCCGTCGCCGGCGCTGCGCCTGCCACAGTGGCGCCGCGACCCCAAGTTGCCGCGTCAGGCACTGCAGCGCAGTTTGGCGATCGAGGTCGCACGCGCACACGCACTCGGCCGCCCGCTCAGCGTACTGGTGCTCTATGTGCCCCAGCTCGACCAGGCCGATGACCAGTTCGGGACCGACCTGCGCGAGGCGCTCTCTCATGCCTTCAGTCACGCAGTGGCCAATGACAGCCGCCATAGTGACTTGCTGGGTGAGTACCGTAAGAGTGTCTTCTGCCTGATACTGCCCAATGCCGGCGAGAGCGGCGCCCTGGCCGCCGGCCGTCGACTGGCCGCCACCGTGGCCACCATATCGCGCCCGGAGACCGGTCCACTGGAAAGCTTCAGCCGCGTCTGCATGCTCCAGCCCGGCGAAGCCACGGCGCACTTCCTGACCCGGCTCGACAACGCCGCCACCAAACTGCTGGAACCGCTCGCTTGAACTTCACCCACTGGCTCTACTCGCTCTCTCCGTCTCCCACCCTGCTGCTGCTGATCATCGCCGGCGTGGCGCTGCTCGAATCGCTGGCGGTGGTGGGGATCGTCGTGCCCGGCGTGGTTCTGCTGGGCGCCGCCGCCAGTCTCGCCGGACACGCCGACATGTCGATCACGCTGGTGCTGATCGCGGGTACACTAGGCGCCTTTGCCGGTGACAACCTGAGCTTTTGGCTGGGCCGCTCGCAGCGCGAGCGCATTCCCGGCTGGTGGCCGCTCGACCGCCACCCGGAGTGGCTCGAAGGCGGCATCGATTTCTTCCAGCGGCACGGGACGATGTCGGTGGTGATCGGCCGCTTCGTCGGCCCGGTACGACCGTTCGTACCACTCGTGGCGGGCATGCTGTCGATGCCCAGCCGGCGCTTCGCGCTGGTCAACGCACTCTCGGCGTGCGTCTGGGCGCCGGTCTATCTGCTGCCGGGCTACTGGCTGGGGCGTTCCTGGAGCGAGCTGATGAAGCTGCCGCCGGGGGCCGAGCACTGGCTGCTGGTGCTGTCGCTCTCGCTGCTGGCCCTGGGGGTGCTGTTTTCCTGGTTCCGCTACCAGTTGAGCGGCCAGGGCCGCCTGCACCAATGGCTCGAGGGCTACCAGCAGCGCCACCCGGCCTGCGCACGCCTGTGGTGCGCACTGCGCTCGCCACCCCCGGCCAACGAGTTCCCGCTGGCCTCGCTCTCGCTGTTGCTGACCAGCCTGATCGCACTGATCGGCTGGACCACCTGGGTGCTGATCCACGACGGCCCGCTGCCGATGGATCGTCAGATTCACGCGCTGGCGGCGATGCTTCAGCATCAGTGGCTGCTCGGCACCAGCGAGACGCTGGCCAAGATCGGTGACGCCCTGGGCATCACGCTACTGATGGCGCCATGGCTGCTATGGCTGGCCTGGGCACGGCGTTTCGCCGCACTGCTGCTCCTGGCCGGCGCGCTGGTCGCGGTGGCGGTGGCCAACACCCTGTTCAAGGCCCTGGCCGGGCGAGCCAGGCCGGACACCCCGGACTATCTCACCGGATCGATGTCCTACCCCAGTGCCCATACTTCCACCAGCGTGGTGGTGGTGGGGCTGACCGCCGCCTTCGCTGCTCAGGTCATGCCACTGCGTTACCGCGCCTACGCCTATTGGGCCGGTATCCTGGTGTGCACGCCCATGGCGCTGTCGCGGCTGGTGATCGGCGTGCACTGGGCCAGCGACCTGATCGGGGGCGCCCTGCTCGGGCTGATCGTATGTGCGCTGACCCGCATCAGCTACCAGCGCTGGCAGCGTCCGGATCTGTCCATGCCGCCCTGGCCATGGCTAGCATTGGTGTCGCTGGTACTGGAGACCGCGCGCGTACTGCTGTTCGCGCCGGTATAGGGGAGTTACTCGCCCCAGCTGGGCATCAGGCGCTGAGGGAGGCCGAGCTGGGCGAGCATCCGGGCGACCACGAAGTCGACCATGTCGGCGACGCTCTGCGGACGATGATAGAACCCGGGCGCAGCCGGCATGACCACCGCCCCCATGCGCGTCAGCGTCAACATGTTCTCGAGATGGATCTGCGACAGCGGCATCTCCCGCGGCACCACGATCAGCGGGCGGCGCTCCTTGAGCGCCACGTCCGCCGCGCGCTCGATCAGGTTGTCACTGGCGCCGCAGGCGATCGCCGACAGCGTACCGGTGGAGCACGGGCAAACCACCAGCGCGCGCCAGTCGCCGGAACCGGAGGCCACTGGCGCCAGCCAATCCTCACGCCCGAAGCAGCGAATCTGCCCCGTCTGCGCGCCGAAACGCTCGCTCAGCGCCGCGGCCAGGCGCTCGGGCTGGGCCGGCAAGTCGAGTTCGGTCTCGATCGCGATCACCCGGTGCGCGGCCTTGGAGATCATCACGTAGAGCGGCTGACCAGCGGCGACCAGGCACTCGATCAGGCGCAGCCCGTACTGGGCGCCCGAGGCGCCGGTCAGCGCCACGGCCACCGGCCCGCCGCGCGGCGTATCACTCGGCATGCTGCACCTCCAAGGCCGCGAGCAGTTTGGCGTGAATGCCACCGAAACCACCGTTGGACATCACCACGATGCGATCGCCCGGGCGCGCCACAGCCACCACCTCGCCAACCAGCGCATCCAGGTCGGTTGCCACGCGGCTACCGGCGTGCTCCGCCGCCACCTCGTTCAACGACCAGTCCAGCCCCGGCGGCTGATACCACCAGACCGCCTCGGCCAAGGCCACGCTCTCGGCCAGGCGAGATTTCATGGTGCCCTGACGCATGGTGTTGGAGCGTGGTTCGATCACCGCCAGCAGCCGCCCGCCATGATGATCCCGCGCCAGCCCCTCGAGCGTCAGCGCGATCGCCGTAGGATGGTGGGCGAAGTCGTCGATCACCTGGATGCCGGCAACGCTGCCGCGCAGCTCCTGACGTCGCTTGGGCGCCAGGAAATCGGCCAGCGCGCGGCATGCCACTGCCGGTGCTACCCCGACATGGCTCGCCGCGGCCACCGCGGCGGCGGCATTGGCGGCGTTGTGGCTGCCGCTCATCGCCCAGCTCACCGGGTAGCGCTCACCGGCATGCTCGAGGGCGAAGGCGCGGCTGTCGTCGGCATCCAATACCAGCCGCCAGACGCTCTCCGGTAGCGTGCCGACCCGCTCCACCGGGGTCCAGCAGCCACGCGCCAGCACCCGCTCCAGGGCGGGCTCGCCGGCGGCTACTATCAGCCGCCCATCGCCGGGCACGGTACGCACGAAATGGTGGAACTGGCGCTCTATCGCCGCCAGGTCCTCGAAGATATCCGCATGATCGAACTCGAGATTGTTGAGAACGGCGACATCCGGATGGTAGTGCACGAACTTCGACCGTTTGTCGAAGAAGGCGGTGTCGTACTCGTCGGCTTCGATCACGAAGGGCGCACCGGCGCCCCCCATCCGCGAGGAGACGCCGAAGTTGCGCGGCACACCACCGATCAGAAAGCCCGGTTCGAGCCCGGCTGATTCGAGAATCCATGCCAGCAGGCTGGCCGTGGTGGTCTTGCCGTGGGTGCCGGCTACGGCCACCACCGGGCGCCCGCCGAGCACATACTGGGCCAGCCACTGCGGCCCGGAAACATAGGGGATACGTGCGTTGAGCAGCGCCTCGACTTCCGGATTGCCGCGCGACAGAGCGTTGCCGACGACCACCAGATCGGGTCTCGGGGTCAAGTTGTCGGCGCGGTAGCCCACTCAACTGGATACCGGCATCTTCCAGCTGATGACTCATCGGCGGATAGACGTTGGCATCGGAGCCAGTCACTCGATGCCCGAGCGCCTTGGCCAGACGTGCCAGGCTACCCATGAAGGTGCCGCAGATGCCCAGAACGTGAACGTGCATGCCCTCTCCCTCGGGACGATTGACGCGATGACGGCGACCGCAATGGCCGCGATGACGAAGCGGCGAGCCTAGCATGCCGGCAGCGGGCGAACCACAGAGCGCCCCGGTCCATGGCCGCGTGTGGACTCCCGACATCCGCGCTCGCTCACCGCTTCACCGCTCTTTCATCCTCTCCCTCACCGCGCGGCCCAGAAAATGACCGCCGCGGTGACCAGGGCCTCGTATTAACAGCCCCTGGCCTTTCGGCTATGCTTGGCCGCGCAACCGAGACTCGCACCCCCGACACTCGCCCTTCGCGGCCGCGCTGCGCCCGTCGACGTGGGCGTTGCACGGCTCGATTCGGTGGTGCCATGGATGGCGCCGCCACGCTACACCAGGCCCGCGCGAGCCGTGCATGAGATACCAATCCCAGGAGATGAGAGCCGATATGGCCAAGCACAACGCCTTTTACGCCCAGTCCGGTGGCGTCACCGCCGTCATCAACGCCAGTGCCTGTGGTGTGATCGAAGCCTGCCGCCGCCATGCCGACCGCATCGGGCACGTCTATGCCGGCCATAACGGCATCATCGGCGCCCTCACCGAAGACCTGATCGACACCAACCAGGAGAGCGACGCCGCCATCGCCGCGCTGCGCCACACGCCGGGCGGTGCCTTCGGCTCCTGCCGCTACAAGCTGAAATCGATCGAGAGCCACCGCGCCGAGTACGAACGCCTGATCGAAGTCTTCAAGGCTCACGATATCCGCTACTTCTTCTATAACGGCGGCGGCGATAGCGCCGATACCTGCCTCAGGTGTCGCAGCTCTCCGAGAAGATGGGGTATCCGCTCACCGCCATCCACGTGCCCAAGACGGTCGACAACGACCTGCCGATCACCGACAACTCCCCCGGCTTCGGCAGCGTGGCCAAGTACGTCGCCACCTCGACCCGCGAAGCGGCGCTGGATATCGAATCGATGTGCGCCACCTCGACCAAGGTCTTCATCTTCGAAGTCATGGGTCGTCACGCCGGCTGGATCGCGGCCGCCGGCGCCTTGGCAGGCGAGAGTGCCGAGCAGGCGCCGCACGTGATCATCTTCCCCGAGATCGCCTTCGACCCGCCGCGGTCATGGCGCGCATCGATGAGGCGGTGAAACGCCACGGCTTCTGCGTGATCGTGATTTCCGAAGGCGCCCAGTACGCCGATGGCACCTTCCTGGCCGATGCCGGCAGCACCGACGCCTTCGGCCACAAGCAGCTCGGCGGCGTGGCGCCGACCCTGGCCGGGATGGTGAAGGCGGATCTCGGCTACAAGTACCACTGGGCGGTGGCCGACTACCTGCAGCGCGCGCGCGGCATATCGCCTCGCGCACCGACGTCGAGCAGGCCTACGCCGTGGGCAAGGTGGCGGTGGAGCTGGCGCTCGACGGGCAGAATGCGATGATGCCGGCGATCAAGCGTGTCTCCGAGAGCCCCTATGAGTGGCAGATCGAGGCAGCGCCGCTGGCCGAGATCGCCAACCACGAGAAGTTCATGCCGCGCGGCTACATCAGCGAGGATGGTCTGTACATCAGCGAGGCTGGACGCCGCTATCTGGCCCCGCTGATCCAGGGCGAGGACTTCCCGCCGTTCGAGAACGGCCTGCCCAAAGTGGCCAAGCTGGAGAAGGTCCGGGTCGCACGCAAGCTGCCCGACTTCACCGTCTGAGCGACCGACGGCATGCCGTGATCAGCGCCGGCCCAGAGGCGCTGATCACGGCAGCTATCAGCCCACCCTTTTTCAACCCCACGAATAGCGACCCCACGAATAGCGACCCCACGAATAGCGACCCTACGAATGCGGTGCCACGCATAACGACCCCGCCGCCCCGGTAGACACTGAACATGCCTTGCCCCGTTGCTGCACCCCTCGACCACACTGTCAAGAATAATGTCCATTCTGACTATTTCCTGCACGTCTCTCATCTATAAGCGCCCATGGGTCGCCTGTACTGGGTCTCTCGCCCGGAAAACGCGATCTTCGCGCGCCGTGCCGGCGTAAAATATTTCATAGCGTGTTTGACAACAGCGGGCCCATTTGGAATAACGAAGAGCTTCATCACCTCATCGTGTGCCCCCATGTGCGACTCCGATCGTCTCCAGGAAGCCCAGGATTTCCTGGCCCAGCACCCCGAGGTGCAGAGCGTCGACCTGCTGATCAGCGACTCAACGGCGTGCTCCGCGGCAAGCGCGTGCCGCGCGACAACGTGGTCGGCGTGCTCGATGCCGGCCATGCGCCTGCCGGCGTCGGTGTTCGCCCTCGACGTGTGGCACAACCATCGAGGAGACCGGCCTGGGCTGGCCTCCGGTGACGGCGACCGCACCTGCAGCCCGGTGGCCGGCACCCTGGTCACCACGCCTTGGGCCAAGCACGGCAACCAGGCACAGATGCTGATGACCATGGAGGAGGACGACGGCACCCCCTTCGTCTGCGACCCGCGCCAGTTGCTCAAGCGCCTGCTGAGCCGCTTCACGGCCATGGCGCTGACGCAGTGATCGCGGTGGAGCTGGAGTTCTATCTGATCGACCGCGAGCGCGACAGCGTCGGCGCGCCACAGCCGCCGCGCTCACCCGCCACCGGTGAGCGCGCCAGTCAGAGCCAGCTCTATTCGGTGATCGAACTCGACGAGTATGCCGACTTTCTCGAGGACATCACCCTGGCCGCGCAGGCCCAGCGGCTGCGATCGATACCGCGCTCAAGGAGTGCGCCCCGGGGCAGTTCGAGGTCAACCTGCTGCACCATGCAGACGCTTTGCGCGCCTGCGACGAGGCGGTGATGCTCAAACGCCTGATCAAGGGCGTGGCGATCCGTCATGGCTTCGAGGCCACCTTCATGGCCAGCCCTACAGCCAGGAAGCGGGCAACGGCACCCACGTTCACATCAGCCTCGCGCCGCCGCCGGCAACAACGTCTTTGCCACGGCCGACGGCGGCGAACTGGGCAGCCCGCAGCTGCAGCAGGCAGATCGCCGGCCTGGCCGAGCTGATGCCGGCGTCGATGGCGATCTTCGCGCCCAATCTCAACTCCTACCGGCGCTTCCAGCCTAGCCTCTACGTGCCGATGGCCCCCACCTGGGGCTACGACAACCGCTCGGTGGCGCTACGTATTCCCTCGGGCTCGCCGCGGGCGCGGCGCTCGAGCACGGGTCGCCGGCGCCGACGCCAACCCCTATCTGCTGGTGGCCGCCCTGCTCGCCGGGATCGAGCACGGCATGGCGCAAGAACTGACGCCGCCGGCGCCGATCACCGGCAACGCCTACGAGCAGGTCGAGCCGAGCCTGCCGATCAGCTGGCCCCAGGCACTCGACGCCTGGCTCGACAGCGAGGTGTTCATCGACAGCTTCGGCGAGACCTTCCATCAGGTCTACCACGCCAACCGGCGCGCGGAGTACGAGCTCTCGCGCCAGGCGATCAGCGCTTTGGAATATCGCTGGTACCTGCGCAACACCTGATACCACGCGCTAACCGCGCCACACTCATCGGACACATTCACCGGATACAGGCCCAGGAGAACGGCATGACAATCACAACGCCCCGTCTCACTCACCCGGCCCGCCCAGGCAAGCATTACCCGCAGTGGAGAGATTGGCGCAGATCTGCGCTGCATCGCGGCTAACGTTGGGTTACGCTTCGTCCTGTCGCGCCACTGCCATGCCGACCGTCCAGTACAGGTCGGTCTCGCCGGCGTCGACAGCCTCGACCACCGGGTATGGGAATCTCGTGACCTATGACTGTGCCTCCTTCTGCCGAGCCCGACGCCGTCGGCACCCAGCGGGTGCGTGACGCTTCGGCGATCGCCCTGCGCAACCTGCACAAGCGCTTCGGACGCGACGCGTCGCCCTCGACGGTGTCGATCTCGACATTCACGCCGGCGAGTTCTTCACCCTGCTCGGCCCCTCCGGCTGCGGCAAGACCACCCTGCTGCGGATTCTCGCCGGGCTCGAAGCGCCCAACGAGGGCACGCTGACCATCGGCGGCAAGGATGTCACCGCGACACCGCCGCATCTGCGCAGCGTCAATACCGTATTCCAGTCCTACGCGCTGTTCCCGCACCTGTCAGTGCCGACAACATCGCCTTCGGCCTGCGCATGAAAGGCGTGGCGGTCGCCGAACGCGAGCGCCGGGTGCAGGAGATTGCCGACTTCATCAAGCTCGGCGCGCTGATGGAGCGCCGCGTCAACCAGCTCTCCGGTGGCCAGCGCCAGCGCGTCGCCCTGGCCCGGGCGCTGGTCTGCGAGCCTGATGTACTGCTCCTCGACGAGCCGCTGTCGGCGCTCGACGCCGGTCTGCGCAACCAGCTCCAGGTCGAGCTGCAGCGAACCCAGAAGCGCCTCGGCATGACCTTCGTCTTCGTCACCCACGACCAGGAGAGGCGATGGTGATGTCGGATCGCATCGCCGTGCTCGACGGCGGCGTGATCCAACAGGTGGGGCCGCCGCAGACCGTCTACGAGCACCCGGTCAACGCCTTCGTGGCGCGCTTCATGGGGCACGTCAATCTGTTCGAGATCGGCTCGGTCAGCGGCGACCGGGTGACGACCACGCTAGGCCAACTGCGCTTGGAAAAACCGCTGGCAGAACACGAACGCCACGGCATGCTGCTGATCCGCCAGGAGGTGATCGAGCTGGGGCCGGAGGTGCCGGAGGGTTATAACGCGCTTCAAGGCGTGGTACGCGAGCGCCTTTACCGCGGCAGCCGGGTGGAGTACCGCCTCGAGGTCGATGGCGTGGTGCTGCTGGCCACCGCCAGCAATCTCGGCCAGCGCCTGCATGCGGTCGGCGACCGGGTGACGGTGAGCATCTGCCCCGAAGACATCGTCAGGCTCGACGCCTGAGGAGACGCGCATGAGCAAGCCCGAATCCCCCTATCCGCTGGCCGCCCACAGCGGCTCACTGTCACCTGACACGCGCCATCTGCTGTGGAGCGTCGCCCCCGGCGTGATCTGGATCGTCGTTTTCCTGGTGCGCCGAGCCTTTATCTGATCGGCGTCGCCTTCATGACCAATGGCCCCTACGGCCAGCCGCAGATGCCGCTGACCCTGGACGCCTTCAGCCAGCTCGCCGGGTTCGGCTTTCTCGGCTGGAGCCCGGGCAACCTCTACACCCTGCTGCGCTCGCTGTGGCAGACCCTGCTCGCCACCGGTCTGGTGATCCTGGTCGCCTATCCGCTCGCCTACCGCATCTCGATCAGCCGCGAGAAGTGGCGCGCGCTGATGCTGGCGGTGGTGGTGCCCTCCTGGACCAACCAGGTCATCCGCGCCTTCGGCTGGATGAACCTGCTCTCCCCCGGCACGCCGCTGGCCGAGCTGGCCCAGTTCTTCGGCCTGATCGGCCCGAACATGGGGCTCTATCCGTCGAACTTCGCGGTCACCCTGGGGCTGATCTACAACTTCCTGCCATTCATGGTGCTGCCGCTCTACGCCGCCTTCGAAAAGCTCGACTACGCCCTGGTCGAGGCGGCGCGGGATCTCTACGCCTCGCCGCTGCGTGCCTTCTGGCTGGCGGTCTTCCCGCAGACCCTGCCGGGACTGCTGGCCGGCACGGTGCTGGTGTCGATCCCCGCCTTCGGCATGTACGTGGTGCCGGAGCTGCTCGGCGGTGGCCGCGCCATGATGCTCGGCAATCTGGTCGCCAGCCAGTTCGCCGGCGGCTCCAACTGGCCTCTCGGGGCGGCAGGGGCGCTGATCATGCTGCTCGCCACCTTCGGCGGACTGTTCGCCATGCGCCGTATCGGCAAGCGCTTAAGCGGCGGTGAGGAGGTGGTGATATGAAACGAGGCGCCTTTCACCGCGGCATGACCCTTTCTGGTGGGTCGTGATGGCCTTTCTCTATCTGCCACTGGCGGTCATCGTGTTCTACTCGTTCAACGCGGCCAACAGCTCGGCCTACTTCGCCGGCTTCTCGCTGCGCTGGTACGACAAGCTGATCCACAACGATCAACTGCTCGATGCCCTCAGCAATACCCTGGTACTGGGTATCACCTCTTCTCTCCTGGCGCTCGTCATCGGCACCCTGATCGGCTATGGCATGTATCGCCATCGCGCACGCAAGCTCGGCTGGCTGATCGTGCTGATCTACCTGCCGATCGTGATGCCGGATATCGTCTTCGGGATTTCGGAGATGTGCGTTCTTCATCAGCATCGATCGCCAGTTCGGCATTCTCGGCCCCAGCCTGCTGACCATGATCATCGCCCACGTCACCTTCCAGATTCCGTTCGTGGCGCTGATCGTCTACTCACGCTTCGTCGGTCTCGACCGACGCTGTTCGAGGCGGCCAAGGATCTCTACGCCTCGCCGTTCCAGCGTGCCCGGTTCTTCCTGCTGCGACACTGAAACCCTCGCTGATCGCCGCCTTCTTCCTCTCGTTCACGCTATCGGTGGACGACTTCGTGATCAGCTTCTTCAATGCCGGCCCCGAGAACGCCACCCTGCCGATCTACATCTGGGGTGCGATCCGCCGTGGCGTATCACCGGAGATCAACGCCATCGCCACGCTGATGATCGGCGCGGTGCTGATCGCCGCGATCCTGAGCCTGTTGTTCAATCGGCAAAAGCAGCACTGACACCGCGCCGGCCGAGGTGGCCGGTGCACCAGAATGACCCCTTTTCGCCGGGCCCTGCCGGGCCCGGTATCGACATCACCCCGGGAGGTATTCGTCGATGAAGCGCACAACAATCACAACCCGAGTCGCCCTGGCCCTGGGTGGCATGCTGCTGGCCGGGTCGGCTTCCGCCCAGAACGCCGACAAGCTGTATCTGTTCAACTGGACGGAGTACATGGACCCCAAGGTCATCGAGGCCTTCGAGAAGAAGTACGGGGTCGAGGTAGTCCAGAGCTACTACAACTCGCTGCCGGAGATGACCGCCAAGCTCAACGCCGGCGGCGTCTCCCAGTACGACATCATCGTGCCCTCCAACTACTACGTGCCGCGGCTGATCGACAGCGGCCTGGTGCAGAAACTCGACAAGTCGCAGATCCCCAATCTGGCCAACGTGATGGCGCAGTTCTCCGACCCCAGCTACGATCCGGGCGCGCAGTACTCGGTACCCTATCAGTGGGGCACCAGCGGGATCGTGTATGACACCAATGTCTTCCCCGACGCGCCCAAGAGCTGGTCGTTACTGTTCGATCCCAAGGTCAATTCCGACCAGCCCTTTGCCCTGATGGGCGACGGCCAGGTCAACATGGGCGCCGCCTGCGCCTATCTCGGCTCGGGCTACGACTGCACCGGGGCCGAGGCGTGGAAACCGGCGGCCAAGCTGATCCTCGACACCAAGCACCGCGCCACCTTCAGCGGTTTCACCGATGGCACCCCGGTACTGCAGCAGATTCAGCGCGGCGTGGTGCGCGCCGGCATCTCCTACAACGGCGACTACCTGCAGCAGAAGCGCGAGAATCCGGAAGCGTTCAAGCACATCGCCTTCATGATCCCCGATGAAGGCACCGAGATGTGGGTCGACAACATGATGATTCCGGCCAAGGCGCCGCATCCGGCACTGGCGCACAAGTTCATCAATTTCATTCTCGACCCCAAGATCGGCGCCGAGCTCTCCAACTACGTCCAGTACGCCAGCCCCAACAAGGCCGCGCAGCCCTATCTCGACGCCGACCTGACCCAGCCGCCGGCGCTGCCCGACGAGGCCGACCTGGCGCGGCTGAAGTTCTCGCCCAGCCTGGGCGGTCAGAATCTGCAGCTGTTCCAGCAGCTGTGGCAAGAAGTGCAATCGCGGTAAGCAAGCGTCAACCGCCGGTGCCCACGGCACCGGCGGCTTCCCAGACGGCGCCACGCGCGCCACAAGGACAGCGTCATGAGCGAAACACCGCATCACGTGCTCGAAGAGTGGTTCAGCCGCCACGGCATCACCGAGGTGGAGTGCCTAGTGTCCGATCTCACCGGCATTCTCAAGGGCAAGATCATGCCTGCCGGCAAGTATCTGCGCGGCGGTCACACCCGACTGCCCGACTCGATCTTCATTCAGACGGTCACCGGCGGCTATCCCGACGACGACGATGATATCCGCTTCTGGAACCCGGCCGAACTCGACATGCAGCTGGTGCCGGACCCCGACTCCGCCTATCTGGTGCCCTGGGCCGACGACCCCACCGCGCAGATCATCCACGACTGTCTCTACATGAACGGCGAGCCGGTGGAGCTCTCGCCGCGCCATGTGCTCAAGCACATCCTCGCGCTCTACGAGGCCCGCGGCTGGCAGCCGATCATGGCGCCGGAGCTGGAGTTCTACCTGGTCAAGACCAATACCGACTCGGACTACCCGCTGGAACCACCGATCGGACGCTCGGGACGCCAGGAGAGCAGCCGCCAGTCGTTCTCCATCGACGCGGTCAATGAGTTCGATCCGCTGTTCGAGCAGATGTACGACTACTGCGAAGCGCAGCAGTTGGATATCGATACCCTGACCCACGAGGAGGGTGCCGGGCAGATGGAGGTCAACTTCCGCCACGGCGATCCGCTGCGACTCGCCGACCAGGTGGTGATCTTCAAGCGCACCCTGCGCGAGACCGCGCTGCGCCACAACATGTACGCCACCTTCATGGCCAAGCCGATGGCCAACGAGCCGGGCAGCTCGATGCATCTGCACCAGAGCCTGCTCGACCGCGACAGCGGCGACAATCTGTTCGCCGGCGCCAACGGCAGCCCCAGCAAACTGTTCCATCACTACATCGGCGGGCTGCAGCAGTACCTGCCCTCGGCGATGCCGTTCTTCGCCCCCAACGTCAACTCCTACCGCCGGCTGATGCCCGGCGGCAGCAACAGCTCGGTGCCTATCAACACCGAGTGGGGCTACGACAACCGCACCGTGGGTCTGCGCGTACCGGTGGGCCCGGCGCCCGGCACGCGGGTCGAGAACCGCCTCGCCGGCGCCGACGCCAACCCCTATCTGGTGATGGCGGCGTCGCTCGCCTGCGGCTATTTGGGCATGCTCTCGCAGATCGAGCCGCGGCCGCCGCTGACCGGCTCGGCGTGGTCGATGGGCCATACCCTGCCCGACGACATCGGCCCGGCGCTCAATGCACTGAGCGAGTGCGCACCGCTGGCGGACCTGCTGGGCGAACGACGCTTCACCCGCAGCTACCTGGCGGTGAAGCGCGCCGAGCACTCGGCCTACTTCCGGGTCATCAGCTCGTGGGAGCGCGAGCACCTGCTGCTGCGGGTCTGACCCCCTACGGCGGCCGCGCGACGCCTGGCTTTCAGCGTCGCGCGGCCGCCCCGACACGAGGTGATACCGCATGCGCACGACCGCTGCCCTCTGCCTGAGCGCGCTCTGCCTGTCGCTGAGCGCCGCCGCCCAGGCCCAGACGCCGGACAAGCTCTACCTTTTCAACTGGACCGAGTACGCCGACCCCGGCGTGATCGAGGACTTCGAAAAGCAGTATGGGGTCGAGGTGGTGCAGAGCTACTTCACCTCGAACGCCGAGATGTTCTCCAAGCTGGTCGCCGGCGGCGACGCCCAGTTCGATGTGGTGGTGCCCACCGACTACTACGTGCCGAGGCTGGTGGCGGCCGGCCTGATCCAGCCGCTGGGCGACGAAATCCAGGGGCGTGACAACTTGATGCCGGCCTTCCGCCACCCCAGCTACGACCCCCAGGACGCCTACAGCGTGCCCTATCTGTGGGGCGTCACCGGAATCGTCTACGACACCACGGTGTTTTCCGACCCGGCCCACTCCTGGTCACTGCTGCTCGACCCGAAAGTCAATCCGGACCAGCCCTTCGCCCTGCTCGGCGGAGACCCACAGGTCCTGTTCGGCATGGCCTGCGCCTACCAGGGCCACGGCTTCGACTGTACCCAGCGCGACGACTGGATCGCCGCCGCCAAGCTGGTGAGCCAGACCCTGCATCGCCCCAACTTCAGCGGCTTCGCCGACAGCACCGCAGCCATTGACCAGATCGCCCGCGGCGTGACCCGCGCCGCGGTCACCTACAGTGGCGATCTCGACTACCGCAAGGCGGACGCGCCCGAGACCTACGGCAAGCTTGAGTTCTTCATTCCCGAAGAGGGGTCGCAGCTCGGCGTGGATACGCTGGCAATTCCCAAGCGCGCGCCCCACCCGAAGCTGGCGCGTGACTTCATCAGCTTCATGCTGCGCCCGGAGAATGCCGCACGCTCGGCGACCTACGCCTACTACCGCACGCCCAACCAGGCGGCACTGCCGCTGCTCGACGCCGATCTGCGTGAGGCTTCGCAGCTGAGTGACGCCCAGCGCGCCAAGCTGACACCAGCGCCCCAGTTGGAAGGCGACCAGTTGCAACTGCTCCAGCAGCTGGCCAACGAGGCGCGCAACCGCTGAGACGCGCCGCCGACTTTCACTGAAAGCCCCGGGTCACGGGGCCTTCAGCGCCAGTGTCGCCGTGAACAGACACCCGTTTGTCAATATGAAAACAGCGTTCAACAATTCGTTGCGCTCTTCTCTTCGCCGTCGCCTGAACTAAACTGAGCCCATCGAGTGGCGGCATTTTCCACGCCGCTGCCACCGACGGAAGGCGGTTCGCCGCCAACAGGACACGGACGTCGCCCCCGGCGCGTCGGCTCACCCGCATGTGAGCGACGAACGACACGCACATAGACAGCGCGTCCCTCGCCATCGGTACTCATCGTCAGTACCAGGGATCAAGTACACGGGATCAGCGTAAACCGCGAGGTTTCCGTCCCTGGCTCGACGGAACACGAGCCGGTCCGCAAGAGGAGCAAGGCCATGCAGAAATCGATCATCATCGGCGGCGTCATCGCTGCCCTCGGGGTCGCCGGCGGTGTTGCCATCGGCGCCTACCAGTCCGGCGACAGCCAGCCGCAATACGCCGACATCATCAGCGTCGACCCCATCACTCAGACCTCTGAGACGCCGCGTCAGGAGTGTCATAACGTGACCGTCACCCACCGCCGTCCGGCACAGGACGAGCACGTATCGCCGGCACCGCCATCGGCGCCCATCGTCGGCGGCGTCGTGGGCAACCAGTTCGGCGGCGGCAGTGGCAAGAAAATCATGACGGCCGCCGGTGCGGTCGGTGGCGGCATCGCCGGCAATCAGGTCCAGGGCCAGATGCAGCAGGGTGACACCTACACCACCACCGAACAGCGCTGCAACACCGTCAAGGACACCAAGCAAGAGACCGTCGGCTACGACGTGCGCTATCGCTATGATGGCGAAGTCCACGAGGCCAAGCTGGACAAGAAGCCCGAAGGCGACCGCGTCTCCATGCGCAACGGCGAGCCCCAGTGGCAGAGCGCCGGCGGCGCCTGACGCCCTGGCCCGCTTCGCTCTCTCCCATCGCGCCGGCAGCTTCTGCCGGCGCGGTCGTGTTTGCGCTCGGCGACGGTTGAGCCGCATAGCGGGACCGGCTACCCTCTTGGCATCCGTCGAATAAATTCAACACGCGAGCCCGCCATCGTGCCTCAAGCCTCTGCTGCGACCTTCCCCGAGCGTCACGTCGACTCCTACTACGCCGCCTCGGCCAACCCGGGCCCGGAACGCCCGCGGCTAAGCGGCGAAGTCGACGCCGACGTGTGCGTGATCGGCGGCGGCTTCACCGGTATATCCTCGGCGCTGCACCTGGCCGAGCGTGGGCTGCGCGTGGTAGTGCTGGAGGCGACGCGTATCGGCTTCGGCGCCTCGGGGCGCAACGGCGGGCAAATCGTCAACAGCTACAGCCGCGACATGGACGTGATCGAGGCCAAGTATGGCCAGTCTACCGCCCAGGCGCTGGGCAGCATGGCGTTCGAGGGCAACAAGATCATCCGCTCGCGCATCGCCGACTACGATATTCGCTGCGATCTCAAGGAGGGCAACCTGTTCGCTGCCTGCAGCGACAAGCAGATGCAGGGGCTGGTCGAGCACAAGGCGCTGTGGGAGCGCTACGGCCACCGTCAGCTCGAACTGCTCGATGCTCGAGGCTACCGTCGCGAGATCGGCTCCGAGCGCTACGTGGGCGCGCTCTTCGACCACTCCGGGGGGCACCTGCACCCGCTCAATCTGGTGCTCGGCGAGGCCGCCGCGTTCGAATCACTCGGCGGGGTGATATACGAGCATTCGCCGGTGATCGAGATTCGCCACGGCGACCCAGTGGTGATCCGCAGCGCCCAGGGGCAGGTTCGCGCCGAGCGCGTGATCGTCGCCGGCAACGCCTATCTCAATGGTCTGCTGCCGGAGCTCGAGGGCAAGAGCATGCCCTGCGGTACCCAGGTGCTGGCCACCGCGCCGCTGGATGCCGACACCGCCCGCGAGCTGCTGCCCAACGATGCCTGCGTCGAGGACTGCAACTATCTGCTCGACTACTACCGCCTCTCGGCCGACAACCGCCTCATCTACGGCGGTGGCGTGACCTATGGGGGCCACGATCCGGCGAGCATCGAAGCGGTCATTCGGCCCAATCTGGAGAAGACCTTTCCCCAGCTCAAGGGGGTCAAGGTCGACTACACCTGGAGCGGCAATTTCCTGCTGACGCTCAACCGCCTGCCGCAGTTCGGTCGCATCAACCACAACGTCTACTATGCTCAAGGCTACTCCGGGCACGGCGTGACCTGTACCCATCTGGCCGGACGGCTGATGGCGGAGGCGCTGAGCGGCGAGCTCGAGCGCTTCGACGCCTTCGCCAACCTGCCACACACGCCCTTCCCCGGCGGCCGCCTCTTCCGTGTGCCGCTGACCGCCCTCGGCGCCTGGTACTATCGGATGCGCGACCAGCTCGGCTGGTGACACTCCCTGCCTGACGGGCATGCCGCCAGCGCCGTAGCGATCCATCGCGGGCCGACATGCCGACCTGACTCGGAACCAAGAGTCAGACCGGATTCACAGAGCCGGCAGACAAACGCAAGGGGCGGCCACTGGCCGCCCCTCGAGCTGCCTCTGACCCCGGGTCAGAATGTCTGCCACGCCTCTTCGTCTTGAGTACTGCGCTTGGCAGTTAGCGATGTCGGCTGCACGTTGGTGGATTTCGGCTGAGTATCGGGTGTCGCAGCCGCTTGCTCCGTAACGTCTTCGCCGAGCACGAAGGTATCGATCAGGCCGCGCAGGCGCTCGGCTTCCTGCTGCAGATCGGCCGCTGAGGTCGCCGACTGCTGCACCATGGCAGCGTTCTGCTGCGTCATCGCATCCATCTCCGCCACCGCGGTATTGATCTGGCCGATGCCGCTGTTCTGCTCCTTGGCCCCGGCGCTGATCTCACCGATCACATCCGCGACGCGATTCACACTGTCGACGATCTCACGCATGGTGTTCCCGGCCCGATTCACCAGCTCGCTGCCGCTGGGTATGCTCGGCCGACTGCGTGATCAACTCACGAATATTTTTAGATGCCTCCGCCGAACGACCCGCCAGTGAGCGTACCTCGCTGGCCACCACCGCGAAGCCGCGCCCGTGCTCGCCGGCGCGCGCGGCCTCCACGGAGGCATTCAGCGCCAGGATATTGGTCTGGAAAGCGATGGAGTCGATCAGTCCGATGATCTCCTCGATCTGCGCCGCCGACTGAGTGATTTCGCTCATCCGCGCCTCGACCTCGGCCATCGCCTGCTCGCCCTCTTGCGCCACATCGCTGGTCGACTGCACCAGTTGACTCGCCTGGGTGGCCGAGTCGGTGGCATGTGCCACCGTGGTGGTGATCTCCTCCATCGAGGCGGAGGTCTGCTGCAGGCTGGATGCCGACTGCTCGGTGCGCGATGCCAGCTCGCCGCTGGCATCGGCGATCTGAGACGACGTCGCGTGAACGTTACGGGTACTCGAGCGCACGTCACGCAGCGTTTCCTGCATGCGCCCGACGAAAGCGTTGAACTGGGTCGCGAGTTCGCCCACTTCGTCGCGGCTGTCGACGGCCAGGCGGCGCGTCAGATCGCCCTGGCCGCTGGCGATATCACCCATCGCGTCGGCGGTGCGCCGGATCGGGCCGAGCAGACGCCGCACCAGCACGCTGGTGATCAGGGCCGCCAGCAGCATGCCCCCGCCGCCCAGCAGCAGCGATCGCCACAGCATGGCGTGGCGATTGCTCGCCGCCTTGGCCTCTGCCGCCGCCATCGCCTGATCGATGGAGGTGGCATAGATGCCGGCACCGATCATCCAGTTCCAGCCATCGATGCGCTCGGCGTAGGAGTACTTGCGCTCGACCTTGCCGGTAGCGGGATTGGGCCACAGATAGCTGTAGCGGCCCCCCCCTGCTGAGCGACCCGGATCAGGTCGGCGATGACATGGTTACCATCGGCGTCTGTCACCCCGAGCATATTGGTCCCCTCCTTCTTGGTGTCGGGGGCAAACACCAGATTGGTGCCATCGAAGTCGTAGACGAAAATATAATTGGTGCCGTCGAATGAGAGCCCACGCAGCAAATCGCGCGCCTTGGCCTGCGCTGCCTGAGGGTCGCTGCCGGCACTCTCGACCAGTGGCGTGATGGCGGATTTAGCCAGATCGACGATGCCCTTGACCGCCTTGACCTGACTGTCGATCAACAAGCGCCGCTGCTCGGCCAGCTCTCGACGACTGTCATTGAGGTTGGAGACGATGTTGACGCTCACCAGCGCCACGATGATCACAAACAGCGGTATCAGCGTCAGCGCCACGATCTTGGTCTGCAGGCTGAACGCGTGTCTGGCGCGCAAAACGGAAGGTGCCTTCATGCGTACGCTCTCGGTCTTTGGAGTTATCGAGTGAGATCCAGCGGCGCGTCACCCTCCCGGCCAGAATCCGATACCACGCCGCTAACGAACACCAACACGATTCAACCCGGCAGAATCACGCGCCCACCAAGGTCGATATCGGTGACAATTTGTTTAACTTGAGTCAACTTTAGTAGGAATAGGCATCCACGCAGATGCCAGAAGCCGTCAAGACGGCCGGTGAAAGGCGCTCTGGCGGCCGGCGTAGAGGCGATCGTCAGGTAGAGACAGACGCTGCCAGGAATCGGGCCTGCGGAAGCGCTACCACTCCAGCGCTTGCTTGACGAAAGGAATGGTGAGCTTGCGCTTGGCGGAGAGCGAGGCGCGATCCAGGCGTGCCAGCACGTCAGAGAGCTGATCGAGCTGACGCGGACCACGATGCAGGATATAGCGCGCGACCTCATCGGGTAGCTGCATGCCGCGTACTCGCGCGCGCAGTTGCAGCGCGCCCAGCCGCTGGGCGTCATCCAACGGCTGCACATGAAAGACCATGCCCCAGGTCATGCGCGAAGCCAGGTCCGGCAGCTTGATATCGAGCTGGCGCGGCGAACGGTCGGCGGCGATCACCAGCCGCTTGCCGGCGTCGCGCCAAACGGTTGAAGCCATGGAACAGCGCCTCTTCCCAGCGCTTGCGCCCGACCACCAGTTGCAGGTCGTCGATCGCCAGCAGATCGAGTCGCTCGGGCTCTTCGAGAATATCCGGCGGAAAGTGCCCTAGGGCATCCAGCGGCAGATAGAGCGCGCGCTGACGCGGGCGTCGGCAGCATGGCAGGCCGCCTGCAGCAGATGGCTGCAGCCCACCCCACTGCCTCCCCACAGATAGAGGAAGGGTTCGCCGGTGCTCTCCAGCTGCGAGGCCAGATGCGCCACCAGCGGCGCATTGTCCCCGGGGAAGTAGTTGGCGAAGGTAGCGTCATCGCGCAGCCCCACCCCCAGCGGCAGCTGTGACGGTCCCGGGCGCATCAGCTGTCGTGCTCCCCGTCCCAGCCCTCTGTCAGCGCCTCGGCCCGCGCCCGATCATAGAGGCGACTGTGGCGATAGCGGTGATAGGCGGGCGTAACGCAGCAGAACCATGATCACCGCGGCCACCGGTAGCGCCAGCAGGATACCGGTGAAGCCGAACAGTTGCCCGCCGGCGAGCACGGCGAAGATCACCGCCACCGGATGCAGGCCGATCTTGTCACCCAGCAACAGCGGCTGCAGCAGCGTGCTCTCGGCCACCTGGCCGATGCCGAACACCACCAGCACCCCCACCAGCGGCAGCCACTCGCCGAACTGGAAGAACGCCACCACGCCGGCGGTGAGCACGCCGACGATGACCCCGAGATAGGGCACGATGCTCGCCAACCCCGCCATCAGGCCGATCAGCAGTCCGAACTTGAGCCCCACCACGCTCAGGCCGACAGCGTAGATCACGCCCAGGCTCAGCATCACCAGCAGCTGGCCGCGCAGGAAGGCGGAAAGCACCTCGTCGCACTCCACCGCCAACGCCGTGACCCGGGGTTCGACCTGGCGCGGCAGCAGCTCGCGCACATAGCCCTTGAGCCGATCCCAGTCGAGCAGCAGATAAAAGGTAACCACCGGAATCAGCGCCAGATTGCCGAGCCAGATAGCCAACGCCAGCCCCGAGCGCGAGGCCTGGGCCAGGAAGGCCGCAGCGTAGGTGCCTGTCTCGCGCCAGTTGCTCATCAAGGCGTTGCGCAACTGATCGAAGTCGGCGCTGAAATCGATCCCGGTCAGTTCGCGCACCTCCGGCAGCACCGTCGTCTGGACCCAGTTGAGCACCTCCGGCAGCGCCGCGATCAGCTGCCCCAGCTGGCGCCCCAGCATTGGCAGCAGTATCAGCAGGGAACCGACCATCACCAGCGCCAGCAGCAGAAACACCAGGCTCACCGAAAGCCGCCGCGACAGCCCCCGCGCCTCCAGCCAGTCGGTCACCGGATCGCCCAGATAAGCCAGGATCAGGCTGACGAAGAACGGCATCAGGATCGGCTCGAGCAGCACCAGCAGCCAAAGCCCCAGCGCGGCACCGATCAACCCGCCTATCTGTAGTTTACTCATCGCGCTCTCGCCGTTCCCTGACTGCCCGCTCGGATGTAGGCAATGCTACAATGCGCCCCGCTGAACATCACCCCCATTCATTGGCGGGACGCTGGGTCACCCGCAGCGTCTCCCCGGCTCCGCGAGAAAGGTCCCCTATGACGCGCTCCTCTCCCGATTCTTCGAACGCGCCCCGTTCGTCCAACTCCCCCTCCCTGACCTACCGGGACGCGGGTGTCGACATCGATGCCGGCAACGCGCTGGTCGAGCGGATCAAGGGCGTGGCCAAGCGTACCTCGCGGCCGGAAGTGATGGGCGGCCTGGGCGGCTTCGGCGCACTATGCCAGCTGCCCAGCGGCTACCGCGAACCGGTGCTGGTCTCCGGCACCGACGGCGTCGGCACCAAGCTGCGCCTGGCGATGGATCTGGGCAAGCACGACACCATCGGCATCGATCTGGTCGCCATGTGCGTCAACGATCTGGTGGTCGCCGGCGCGGAGCCGCTGCTGTTTCTCGACTACTACGCCACCGGCAAGCTGGATGTCGATATTGCCGCCGACGTGGTGACCGGCATCGGTGAGGGCTGCAGCCAGGCCGGCTGCGCCTTGGTGGGGGGCGAGACCGCCGAGATGCCGGGCATGTACGAAGGCAGCGACTATGACCTGGCCGGGTTCTGTGTCGGCGTGGTGGAGAAGTCCGAGATTCTCGACGGCAGCCGGGTCGCCGCCGGCGACGTGCTGCTGGGGCTAGCCTCTTCCGGGCCACACTCCAACGGTTACTCGCTGATTCGCAAGATTCTCGAGGTCGGCGGCGGCCAGCTCGACGAAACCCTCGACGGCCAGCCGCTCGCCGACCTGCTGATGGCGCCGACCCGCATCTACGTCAAGCCGCTGCTCTCACTGATTCGCGACAGCGACGTGGCCGTGCACGCGCTCTCGCACATCACCGGCGGCGGTCTGCTCGAGAACGTGCCGCGGGTACTGCCGGACGACCTCGCCGCGCGGGTCGACGTCACCACCTGGCAGCGCCCGGCGGTGTTCGACTGGCTGCAGGCCCAGGGCAACGTGGCCGAGCGCGAGATGTATCGCGTGCTCAACTGCGGTATCGGCATGGTGGTGGTGGTGGGCGGACCAGGCCGACGCCGCCGTCACCCACCTGCAGGGCGCCGGCGAGCAGGTCCATCGTCTGGGTGAGATCGTCACACGCAACGAGGGTGACGACGCCGTGCAGCTGGAGAACCTGCCGGCATGAGCGCAGAGCACTCTTCTCCGCATCAGGATACGCTGAACGACTTCGAGGCCGCGGCCGCCGAGAAGCCCCGCGTGGTCGTGCTGATCTCTGGCAACGGCAGCAATCTGCAGGCGCTGCTCGATGCCCAGACGCATGACGAGCTGGGCGGCGAGATCGTCGCGGTGGTCTCCAACAAGGCCGACGCGTTTGGGCTCAAGCGGGCCAAGGATGCCGGTGTCGATGCCGTGGCGCTGCCGCATCGCGAGTACGACTCCCGCGAGGCCTTCGATGCCGCGCTGATCAAGGTGATCGATCGCCACGAACCCAATCTGGTGGTGCTGGCCGGCTTCATGCGCATCCTCACGCCGATGTTCGTCGATCACTACCGCGGGCGGATGCTCAACATCCATCCGTCGCTGCTGCCCGCGTACCAAGGCCTCAATACGCATCAGCGCGCGCTGGACGACGGCGTTGCCGAACACGGTGTCAGCGTGCACTTCGTCACCGAAGAGCTGGATGGCGGGCCGGTGGTGATTCAGGCCGCGGTCAAGGTCGAGCCCGATCAGGATCTCGATGCCCTGATCGCCAAAGTCCATGCCCGCGAGCACCTGATCTACCCGATCGCCGTGCGCTGGTTCCTCGAAGGCCGAATCAAGCTCGGCGCCGAGGGCACGGTGACGCTGGACAACATGCCGCTGCCGCCGCACGGCCTGCGCATGTCCCACGAGGATGCCGCCGAGGAGCTTGACGAGGATCTGGAGTGAGCCCCAAGGCATTCGCCCCAGCCGTCCGATCTTCGCGCTAGCCTCAAAGGTTGCGCCGGGCGCCCGAGATCGGGCGCCCGGCGCCAGAAGTAGGATCTACCCTCTCACGAGCGTGACGAATAACCCCCTTTTTTGTCGCCTTTAGATGAATTTGCCACACCTCCGCCCTGCCATAGACTACGGATCTATCAAGCAAGGATGTGTGACATGCTGCTTCGCTCTGCCCACTGGCTGACTCTTGGTCTTGTCGCGCTCTCCTTGAGCCCCTCGCTCTGGGCCGAGGATTCGCTGCTTGGTCCCCTCGACCCCACCAACACCGCCACCAAAGGCGGCGAGCGCCAGGTCCGCGGCGTGTTGCGCGCCCATAATCATGCGGTGATCAGCAGCGAACTGGCCGGACGTATCGTCGAGATGCCCTACAGCGATGGCCAAAGTTTCGCCAAGGGTGACCTGCTCGTGCGCTTCGACTGCAGCGCCTACCAGGCTCAGCTCAACGCCGCCCAGGCTGCCGCGCGCGCCACCCGTGAAGAACTGAACCACAACAAGCAACTGGCCGCGCTCAATTCAGTCGGTCGTTTCGAGGTGGCACTGGCCGAGGCCCGTCAAGCCCAGGCCCAGGCCGAAAGCCAGGTGTATCAGGTGCAGGTCAAGCGCTGCCGCGTTACCGCGCCCTTCGCCGGCAACGTAGTGCTGCGCCGCGCCCAGCCCCACGAGAGCGTCGCCAGCGGCACACCGCTGCTGGAGGTGGTGGATAACACCACGCTTGAGATCTACCTGCTGGTGCCCTCCAGTTGGCTCAGCCGCCTGCAACCGGGGCAGACCTTCGACTTCATCCCCGACGAGACCGGCAAAACACTGAAGGCTACCGTCAAACGTCTGGGCGCGCGTATCGATGAGGGCAGCCAGACCCTGCTGCTGATCGGTAGTCTTCCCGAGGCTACCAAGGGCCTGCTGGCCGGCATGAGCGGCACAGCGCGCTTTCAGGCGTCGCCGTGAGCGCCACGTCTGCCAAGCCCGATAACCTCTTCGCGCGCTTCCTGGGCCTTGAACAGCAGGCGCGCAAGGCGGCCACCACCGAACAGCTGGCCTTCGCCATGGTCAATGACGGCCAGGCGCTGTTCGGCTTTCGCCACGCCGCCCTGCTGATCGCCGGCAAGGTGCGGGCGCTGACCGGCATCAGCGTGGTGGAGGCGCACGCCCCCTTCGTCGCCTTCGTCGAGCGCGCGGCCGGCGCCCTGCACAAACAGAATCGACTGGACGAGAGCCACAACGTCGACCCCGCGCAACTGGACGAGCAGACGCGCCTGGACATGCACAGCCTGTCCGCCCCCCACGCCTACTGGCTGGCGCTGAAGAACCGCAGCGGCGAGACCTTCGGCGGCCTGTGGCTGGCGCGCGAGCAGCCCTTCAACGACGCCGAACACGCCCTGCTGAACCAGCTGGCAGACGCCTACGCCCACGCCTGGCTGGCACTGCACCCGCGCAAACCCTGGCGTCTGCGCTGGCCGCGCAAGAAGCTGCTGGCGGTGGCGGCGGCACTCTGCCTGCTGCTGCTGATCCCGGTACGCCAGTCGGTACTGGCCCCTGCCGAGGTGGTGCCCCTGGGTGGCCGGGTGGTAGCGGCACCACTCGATGGGGTGATTGCCGAGTTCCTGGTCAAACCCAACCAGCAGGTGGCCGCCGGGGACATGCTGGTGCGCTTCGATGCCACCAGCCTCAAGGCCCAGGCCGATGTCGCCGAACGCACCCTGGATGTGGCCGAGGCGGAACTCAAGGCCAACAGCCAGCGCGCCTTCGCCGATGCCGAATCCAGCGCCCGCCTGGATCTTCTCGCCGCGCGCGTCGAGCAGAAGCGTGCCGAGCGCGACTATGCCCAGCAATTGCTGGCACGCAGCGAGGTACGCGCCGAGCGCGCAGGGATCGCCGTGTTCGCCGATGTCGAGCGCCTCACCGGCAAGCCGGTGCAGACCGGCGAGCGACTGATGCAGATTGCCGACCCCAATCAGGCCGAACTGCGCATCGAACTGCCAGTGGGTGACGCCATCGCCCTGGAACCCGGCGCCGAGGTGGCGCTGTTTCTCGACAGCGACCCCCTGCACCGACACACCGCCCGGCTGGAGCGCGCGGCCTATGAGGCGCAGAGCACCGCCGCCGGGCAATTGGCCTACCGCCTCGATGCCACCTTCGTCGAGGCGCCGCCGCGTATCGGCCTGCGCGGCACCGCTAAGCTGTTCGGCGACCGCGCGCCGCTGGCCTACTACCTGCTGCGCCGCCCCTTGGCCGCCGCGCGGCAGAGCCTGGGCCTGTGATGCTGCCCGCGCTGCGCCCCGACCTGCAGCTCTCGCCGGCCGCCCCCGGCCTCGATGGCGCGCCGCAGTGGACGCTGGCCGACCCGCTGCGCGGTCGCTACTTCAAGCTCGGAGCGGCAGCCGTACGTCTGCTGCGCCACTGGATGCTGGGCGAGCCCGAACGCGTGCTGACGGCGGCCAACGCCGAGCCCGGTCCGCCCCTGGGCGTCGATGAACTGCAAGAGATGCTGGGCTTTCTCAGCCAGCATGACCTGATCGCCGCCCTGGATGACAAACAGCGCGCCAGCTATGCCATGAAAGCCGCCGCCCAGCGTCAGAGCCCGTGGAAGCGAGTGCTGCACCAGTACCTGTTCTTCCGCATCCCGCTATGGCGCCCGGATCCCTTTCTCAACCGCGCCTGGCCGGTGCTGGAACGCCACGGCCCCTGGCTGCTGCGCTGGGGGCTGCCGCTGGTATTCGCCCTGGGCTTGTTCCTGGTGATTCGCGACTGGCAGCGCTTTCTCACCACCTTCCCCCATCTGTTCAGCCTCGGCGGCGCCCTGGCCTTCGGCGTGGCGCTGACCTTCGCCAAGCTCTGTCACGAATTTGGCCATGCCTTCATGGCCAAGCGCGCCGGCTGCCGGGTGCAGAGCATGGGCCTGGCGTTCATGGTGCTGGTACCGATGTTCTACACCGATGTCAGCGATGCCTGGCGGGTACGAGAACGCCGCTCCAGGCTGCTGATCGGCGCCGGTGGCGTGCTCGCCGAGCTGCTGCTGGCGGTGCTGGCGCTGCTGGCCTGGTCGCTGCTGCCGGATGGCCCGGCGCGCACCGCGGCCTTCATGCTGGCCAGCGCCACCTGGATCACCACCCTGGTGATCAACCTCAACCCCTTCATGCGCTTCGATGGTTATTTCCTGATCAGCGATCTATGGGGCGTGGACAACCTGCAACAGCGCGCCTTCGCCCTGTGCCGCTGGCGCCTGCGTGAGGCGCTGTTCGGTTATGGCGAACCGGCCCCCGAGCCCTGGACGCCGGCCATGCGCAAACGCCTGCTGATCTGGGGCTATGGCGCGTGGATCTGGCGCGCAATCCTGTTCCTCGGCATCGCGTTGGCGGTCTATCACCTGTTCTTCAAGGTGCTCGGCATCTTTCTGATGCTGGTGGAGCTGCTCTGGTTCATCGGCCTGCCGATCTGGCGTGAACTGAGGCAGTGGTGGCAACACCGCCAACAGGCCAATCCGCGCAAGGCATTGCTCACCGGGCTGTGCCTGAGCGCGCTGCTGCTGGTGCTGGTCGTGCCCTGGCGCGGCTCGGTGGAGATACCCGCCCTGCTCGAAGCCTCCCGCACCCACGCCCTGCACGCTCCGGTGGCCGCACGCCTGAAGGCCTTGCACGTACAGGATGGGCAGCCTGTCGGCCGGCGACCTGATCATGGAACTGGCGTCACCCGATCTGGATTCGCGTCAAGCCATCGTCCGCCGTGAGATAGAGATTCTGCAGCTCCAGCTGCGTCGTCTGTCGGCACGCAGCGAAACGGCAGCCGATGCCGGCGTTCTCGAACAGCGCCTGGCCGAGGCCGTGGCCGAATACCGTGGCCTCGCCGCGCAACGTGAGCGCCTGCAACTGCGAGCCCCCCAGGCCGGCGTGGTGCGCGATCTGCAACGCGACCTGAGCGTGGGCCGCTGGCTGCATCCTGCCGAGTCGCTGGCACGTATCGTCGGACCCGGGCTGCGCCTGCGCGGCTACCTGGCAGAAGAGAATCTCTGGCGGGTCGAGGCCGGCAACAGCGGGCGTTTCATCGCCGATGATCCGATGCGCCCTGCCATGCCGGTACGCCTGGACGACGTGGATGCCACCGGCGTCGCCTATCTGGAACAGGAGGCGCTCAGCTCGGATCACGGCGGCCCCATCGCCGTGCGCCGCGATGCCCAGCAACACGCCGAGCCCGTACAGGCGCAGTATGGCGTCCGCCTGTCGCTGCTCGGTGAGGCCATCCACCCCGATCATCCCCTGCGCGGGGTAGTGCTGCTCGAGGGCGAGCGTCAGTCCCTGCTGGGCGCGGCCTGGCGGCGGATCGCGGCACTCGGTGTGCGGGAAAGCGGTTTTTGAGAGAGAGCCCCATGGAGAGCCACATGAGTCGGAATGCCGTGCCGAGACACTTGCGACTGCCGCAGGCACTTTCCTACCTCTAAGGGGGGCTTGCTAACGAATACTCGAGGGCCCCGAAAGATCTGACATAGCGTGCTGATACGTTTTCACCGCCGGTCGTAGTGCAGCGCTTGTACTTCGGTCTCGGTGCCACTCGGCCTGAATAAAAGATAGAGACGACGGGAAAACTACCCGATGAAAAATAATGCCGATTGCGCAAACGAATGTAATGACGGCAAGCAATGACTACATTATAGTCCCCTCATACTCCCGGGCCGACTGCAGCCGCCGGGCACGTGTGCGGGACGTTTCGCAAGGGAACCTGCATTGTGGATAAAAAAAATAAGATTCATCTTCGCCCGATGAATAACGGGGATTTATCTTTCCTCGAGGCACTCTATTGCAGCACGCGTATGAGGGAGCTCGCGGAACTGCCGTGGGACCAATCAGCCAAAAGTGCCTTCCTCAACCAACAGTTCGCTGCGCAGCATAATTATTATCAGGCACACTTTCCTCATGCCGACTTTCAGGTCATAGAGTCCGCCGGCACTCCCATTGGGCGCGCCTATCTCCTGTGGAGTGATATCCATCTACAAATTATCGATATCAGCCTCATACCCTCCTATCGAGGTCAGGGGCTAGGCAGCCAGTTACTGGCAGCGTGGCTCGAGCGGGCAGACGATCAAAGGCTCAGCGCCGGCTTGTACGTGGAAAGCTACAACCCCGCGCAAAACCTCTATCGCCGCCAGGGTTTCGAGGTCACGGGAGAAGATGGCGTCTATTTCAAGATGCTGCGCCCTGTCCATCAGGCTAAATATTAATTGCCTAAGGAACGTGCCATGTATCCAATGCCAACGCAAGACATGCTCATGCAACACGTAGGGCAACATTTCCAGCTCTGGACCACTGCCGATCAACCCATCGACATCGAACTCCTCGAGGTCGTCGAGGGCATTCCCATGTCACCCGAATATCAGTGCTTTTCTGCTCACTTCGCCCTGCCGATCGGTCATGACCTGCCACAGGCGTTATTTCGCTTGTCACACCCAGAAGACGAAGAGGGCTGGCTGTTGTTGATGACACCAGGGTTACCCTGCCGTGATGGGCGCAAGGTGCTCCATGCGTCTTTCCATAACGACAGTCCTGCTTGAAATCCACGCGGACTCGATGCGCCAAAAACCAAAGAAAAAGGAGCTGCAAATGAGTGAACCATTCCTGGGTGAAATCAAGATGTTCGGCGGTAACTTCGCGCCACGCGGCTATGCCATGTGTCAGGGGCAGGTCATGACGATCACGCAGAACACCGCACTGTTCGCGATACTTGGCAACACATATGGCGGTGATGGTGTGACCAATTTCGCGCTGCCTGATTTTCGGAGCCGCTCTCCGGTCGGTGCGGGCACAGGAGCTGGTCAAAGCACCATTGCTCTAGGTCAAAAGAACGGAAGCGAGACAGCCACCCTGCTTAGCACCAACCTTCCATCCATACAGTTTCCGTTGCAGATCCAAGGCACAGTCAACCTATCGATTCCGGCTTCGACCGCGGATGGCACCAGTCCAGTTCCAGGACCGAATCTCGTTCTGGCAAAGCCTGTGGATAGCGCAGTAGGCGCAGAAGTTAGTCCGTATGGCAGCAACCCCGATACGACGCTGAAACCTTTCGATGCCTCATTGAATAGCACGCATAGCACGGCCAATTTCATCGGGCCAAACCTACCCGTGGCGATCCGTAACCCCTTCCTGGGCACCAACTTCATCATTGCGCTGATGGGAGAGTTCCCTATGCGTAGCGACTGACAGCTTTCATTTCGCAGGCGCAGCGCCATGACGGCGCTGCCCCAACATTCGACTGGTTTTATCGCAGCCCTCCACCCAACTAGAAGCGTCACGCTGTCATCACCGGGAGCAAACCATGTTCTGGACTCGCACTAAAAAACCTCTGGCTAGCTCCCCTGCAACCGTGACCAAAGCCCCTCTGGCCATGTCACTGGAGCCGCGCATGATGTTCGACGGCGCCGTGGCGGCCACAGCCGCAGATGCGACCGTCGCGGCAACGGTCGCCGCAAACACTGATGCAACGGGCGCACACGACAGCGATGCAACAGCCGAACACCTGGCTGCCGCCCCCTCCTCGACCACACCGGGGGACCGCCATGAAGTCGTCTTCATCGACGCCAGCGTCCAAGACAAGCAGCAATTGCTCGATAGCCTGGTCGCGGGTACGGAAGTCGTCGTACTGGACGCCGGCAGTGATGGCCTGCACCAAATGGCCGACTACCTCGATGGCCGCTCCGGCATCGATGCCATCCACTTCATTTCCCACGGTGGCGAGGCCAGTCTGCAGGTCGGCTCGACCCGGCTCGGCCTGGACAATATGGCCAGCGTGCAAAGCCAGCTTTCTGCCATCGGCAGCAGCCTGGCGGAAAACGGTGACTTTCTGATTTACGGCTGCGACACCAGCAAGGGGGAGCACGGGGACGTTTTCGTCGAGCAACTCGCCAACTTCACGGGCGCCGATATCGCGGCCTCCAACGACTGGACAGGCGACGCCAGCAAAGGCGGCGACTGGGTACTGGAGACCAGCACCGGCGCCATCGAAGCCGCCAGCCTGTTTGCCGATGCGGGTTACAGCCATGTGCTCAATACCCTGAATGCCGGCGATATGGTCGTTCTGGGCTGGAACGCACTGAACGATACGATCACCTTCGCCACGCTGGTCGATATCCCTGCAGGCACCGTCCTTAAAATCACCGACTGGGGCTGGAATGCGAGTGGAAGTGCATTTACAGAGACGAACACCGGCGACGGGCTAATTACCTGGACGACGAGCAGCACTATCAATGCCGGCACGGTACTCAATCTGTACCTCGGTGGCTCGGATGATTTAACGACGCTGACCAACGTAACGGCGAACACAGACCTCAGTGGCGACATCGCGATAACCGGCTACTCGGCCGCCGATCCGATGAACCTCGCTGGCGACAGTGTTTTCATCTATCAGGATTCGGACGCCAACCCCTATTTCATTTTCGGCATGAACAACAGTGCCGGTACGAACATCGATGCCAATAACTGGAATACCGCCTCGGGCTTTTCAACGCTCAGAGACTCGACACTCCCTGGCGGTGCCGGCAGTCAGAACGCGCTGACCAACGGCACCAACGCCATAGGTCTACCTGGCGGAGCCAACCAACAAGACAACGTGCAGTACAACGGCCCCACCTCTGCCGCCGACCGCACGACCTGGCTGGCAAGGATCACCAACCTCTCCAACTGGAGCGGTAGCGCCAATACCGGCGACACTACCAGTGTCGGTGTCAGCCCTGGCAGCACAATCAGTATTACCTCCAACAATATACCGAGCATCGTTAATCTCAACGGCGACAGCGTCGCCTGGAATGGCGCAGGCAATACCGTCCGCCTCGACGTGGGCAGCAATGCCAGCCTGAGCGACGCCGAGCTGAGTGCACTCAATGGCGGCAATGGCAACTGGTCCGGCGCTAGCCTGGTGATCCAGCGCAACGGCACGGCAGTGGGTAGCGACGTCCTGGGCTTCGATACCAGCGGCGCCCTGTTCACCGTCAGCGGCAGCAATCTGCAGTCTGCCGGGCAAACCTTCGCCACCTTCACCAATACCGGTGGCGTACTGACCGTCAACTTCACCAGCAGCGCCACCACAGCGACCACGGCGCTGGTCAACGACGTGGCGCAGCGAGTCACCTATCGCAGCGATACGCCGGCCGGTGATGCCAACATCCGCTTCATCCTCGATGACGGAGCCGGTGGCAACGCCAACGCCACCACCACGGTCACCAGCGACACCATCTACGTCACCAACGACACCGACACTGCCACCATCAACGTCAGCAATGGCGTGAGCTTCAGCGAGGCCGTGGCCATTGCCGCCGCCGACAATACCGGCAGCCAGACCCTCGTCTTCGATAGCTCCCTGGCAGGCCAGACACTCACCCTCAACAGCGTATCGATCAACGAGAGCCTGACCTTCGATCTCGACGCGGTAAGCGGCCTGACGCTCAGCGGCGGCACCCTCACCCTGGCCGGCGGCACGACGCAGACCTTTATCCATGGATCGGGCGATGGTGCCAACATTTCGAGCCTGATCGCCGGTAGCGGCGCGCTGACCAAGGCGGGGGCCGGCAACCTGACCCTGTCCGGCGCTGGCAACACCTTCTCCGGCGCCACCAGCATCGCTGGCGGCATCCTGACCGTCGCCAATGGCGATGCCATTGCCAACAACAGCGACGTGTCGATCGCCGCAGGCGCCACTCTGGCGCTGAACAGTAGCGAAGCCATCGGCAATCTTTCCGGGGCGGGTGCGATCAACCTGGGCAGCAGCAGCCTGACGACGAACCAGACAGCGGACACCACCTTCTCCGGCAATATCAGCGGCACCGGCGGCCTGTCGCTCAACCAGACAGGCTCGGCCAGCCATGCGCTGACCCTCTCCGGCAGCAACAGCTACACCGGCAGCACCACGCTGCTCAATTACGGCTGGCTGAAACTCGATGGCGACGCCTCGGTCTCCAACAGCAGCGCGGTACGGGTCAACGGCAACAGTGTCCTGACCCTGCTTTCTGATCAGACCGTCGGCAGCCTGGCAAGCAACAATGCCAACGCCAGCATCCAGCTCGGTAGCCATACCCTCACCAGTGGGGGCGACAATGCTTCAACCAGCGTTTCCGGGATCATTTCCGGCAGCGGCTCGCTGATCAAGCAGGGCAATGGCGTTCTCACCCTGGCGGGCAACAACAGCTATTCCGGCACCACCACGGTGTCCGCTGGCACCCTGTCGATCGGTGATGATGCCAACCTCGGCACAGGCGACCTGGCCCTGGCTGGTAGCACGCTCGCAATCACCGGTGCCACCACCATAGACAATGCCATCGCCCTCACCGGCAACAGCACCATCGACAACAGCGACGCCGCCACCCTCAGTGGCGCCATCAGCGGCACCTACGCCCTGACGAAAACCGGCGCTGGCACCCTGACCCTGTCCGCCAACAACAGTTATGGCGCCACTTTTGTCAATGCCGGCACCCTCAGCGTGGACAGCGACGGCAACCTGGGCTCGGATGCAGTGAACCTGGCAGCAGGCACGACCCTCGCACTCACCGGCACGACCGACATCGACAACGCCATCATCCTCGGCGGCAACGCCACGGTCACTGCCGCGGCCAATGCCACCCTGTCCGGCGTGGTCAGCGGTGCCTATACCCTGACCAAGGCGGGCGCCGCGACCCTGACCCTGTCCGGCAGCAACAGCTACGGCGCCACTACCGTCAGCGCTGGCACCCTGAGCGTCGCCAGCGACGCCAACCTGGGCAGCGACACGCTGACCCTGGGCTGCCGGCAGCACTCTGGCCACCACTAACGCCACTACCATCGACAACGCCATTGCCCTGAGCGGCAACGCCACGGTGAACACTGGCGCAGATACTGCGCTCTCCGGCGTGATCAGTGGCAGCAACAACCTGACCAAGACCGGCGCTGCGACCCTGACCCTGAGCGGCAGCAATACCTATAGCGGCAGCACCAGCGTCAGCGCCGGCACCCTGAGCGTCGCTGGTGACGGCAACCTCGGCGCCGGCAGCCTCAACTTGGCCAACGGCACCACCCTGCAGATCACGGGTAATACGACCATCGACAATGCCCTGGCCTTGACCGCGTGGCCACCATCAATGCTGGCGCGGCCTCTACGCTGTCCGGCACCCTCAGTGGCTCAGGCAGCATGACCAAGTCGGGCGCCAGCAATCTGACCCTGTCGGGTAGCAACACCAACACGGGCACGACCAGCGTGTCTGCCGGCACCTTGGTCGTGGACGGCAGCACCAGCAGCGCTACCATTGTGGCCAATGGCGCCACCCTGGCCGGCGGCGGCACCCTGGGTGGCGACGTCATCGTGCAGAACGGCGGCACCCTCTCCCCAGGCAACAGCGGCGCCGGCACCCTGACCGTGAATGGCAATCTGACTCTGGATGCAGGCAGCACCCTGGCACTGGATCGATGGCACCAGCGCCGGCACCAGCTACGACCAGATCGTGGTCAATGGCGCCGTCGACGTTTCCGGCGCGACTCTGACGGTCAACCATGGTTATGCCGCAGGCAATGGCGAGATCTACAAGGTCATCCTCAATGATGCCGCCGATGCGATCACCGTACCTTCAGTGGCCTCAGTGAGGGCAGCACCTTCAACGCGGCGGGCAATGGCACCCAGTTGACCACCAGCTATGCCGGCGACACGGGCAATGACCTGACCCTGACCGCTCCCTCCGCCCCGACGGTCGCCAGCGTCTCGTCCAGTACGGCCAACGCACCTACAAGATCGGCGACACCATAGTCGTCACCGTCCAGTTCAGCAGTACCGTGAACGTCACCGGCACTCCGACCCTGACCCTGGAAACCGGCACCACCGATCGCGTACTCAACTACCTTTCCGGCTCGGGCAGCGACACACTGAGCTTCAGCTACACCGTACAGGCCGGTGACAGCACCAGTGATCTCGACTACGCCTCCACCTCGGCCTTGAGCCTCAACGGCGGCAGCATTCAGGACAGCACCAGCCAGGCTGCCCTCCTGACCTTGCCAACACCTGGCGCTGCCGGTTCCCTGGGCGCCAACAAGGCCCTGGTGGTGGACGGCGTGCGCCCGGCTGCCGGCAGCATCACCCTCAGCGACACGGCGCTGCGCATCGGCGAGACCGCCACCGTCACCGTGACCTTCAACGAGGCCGTGCAGGGTCTGGACGTCGCCGACTTCAGCGTGACCACGGCAGCCTCAGCGGCCTCGCAGCAGCGATGGCGGCCTGACATGGACGGGCACCTTTACCCCAGACGCCAGCGTCAGCGATGCCAGCAACCTGATCACCCTGAACAACAGCGGTGTGATGGATCTGGCCGGCAACATCGGCAGCGGCAGCACCGATTCGGCCAACTATGCCATCGACACCCTGCGCCCAACGGCAACCATCGTGGTGAGCGATACCGCACTGAAGGCCGGTCAGACCACCAGCGTGACCATCACTTTCACTGAGGCGGTGACCGGGCTGGGCATAGCAGACTTCAACGTCGCCAACGGCACACTGAGCAATCTGTCCACCTCGGACAACATCACCTGGACCGCCACCCTGACACCGGGCGCCAACGTCACCGACAGCACCAACCTGGTCACGCTGGATAACACCGGCGTGCAGGATCTGGCAGGCAACGTCGGCTCCGGCACCACCGACTCCGACAACTACGCCATCGATACCCAGCGCCCAAGTGCCAGCATTGTGGTCGCCGACACCGCCTTGAAAGCAGGCCAGAACACCACGGTTACCATCACCTTCAGCGAGGCGGTCACCGGCCTGACCACGGGTGACTTCAGCGTGGCCAACGGCGCGCTCAGCAACCTCAGCTCAAGCGACGGCGGCATCACCTGGACCGCCACCCTGGCGCCGAACGCCAACGTCACCGACACGACCAATCTGATCACTCTGGACAACAGCGGCTATACCGATGCCGCCGGCAATACCGGCACCGGCATCACCGACTCCAACAACTACGCCATCGATAGCCAGCGCCCGACTGCAACCATCGTGGTCAACGACACCGCGCTGGCCATCGGTGAAACCGCCACCGTCACCGTGACCTTCAACGAAGCCGTGCAGGGCCTGGACATTGCCGACTTCAGCGTGGCCAACGGCAGCCTCAGTGGCCTAAGCAGCAGCGATGGCGGCATTACCTGGACCGCCACCCTGACGCCCAGCGCCAATATTACCGACAGCAGCAACGTCATCGCCCTGAATAACACCGGCTACAGCGATGCGGCCGGTAATACCGGCACCGGCACCACCGACTCCAACAACTACGCCATCGATAGCCAGCGCCCAACCGCCACCATCCAGTTGAGCGACACTGCGTTGGCTGCGGGTGAGACGGCGACCGTGACCATCACCTTCAATGAAGCAGTGAGCGGATTGAGCACGACTGACTTCAGCGTGGCCAACGGCGCCCTCAGCAACCTCGCCAGCAGCGATGGTGGCCTGACCTGGACGGCGACCCTGACGCCTGACGCCAACGTCACCGACACGACCAACCTGATCACGCTGGATAACACCGGCGTGCAGGATCTGGCAGGCAACGTCGGCTCCGGCACCACCGACTCCGACAACTACGCCATCGATACTCAACGCCCAACCGCCACCATCGCGGTCGCCGACACCGCCTTGAAAGCGGGCCAGAACACCACGGTTACCATCACCTTCAGCGAGGCGGTGACCGGCCTGACCACGGGTGACTTCAGCGTGGCCAACGGCGCGCTCAGCAACCTCAGCTCAAGCGACGGCGGCATTACCTGGACGGCGACCCTGGCGCCGAACGCCAACGTCACCGACACGACCAATCTGATCACTCTGGACAACAGCGGCTATACCGATGCCGCCGGCAATACCGGCACCGGCATCACCGACTCCAACAACTACGCCATCGATAGCCAGCGCCCGACTGCAACCATCGTGGTCAACGACACCGCGCTGGCCATCGGTGAAACCGCCACCGTCACCGTGACCTTCAACGAGGCCGTACAGGGTCTGAACATTGCCGACTTCAGCGTAGCCAACGGCAGCCTCAGCGGCCTCAGCAGCAGCGATGGCGGCATCATCTGGACTGCCACGCTGACGCCCAGCGCCAATATCACCGACAGCAGCAACGTCATTATCCTGGATAACAGTGGCTACAGCGATGCGGCCGGTAATACCGGCACCGGCACCACCGACTCCAACAACTACGCCATCGATACCCAGCGCCCAACCGCAACCATCCAGTTGAGCGACACTGCGCTGGCTGCGGGTGAGACGGCGACCGTGACCATCACCTTCAATGAAGCAGTGAGCGGATTGAGCACGACTAACTTTAGCGTGGCCAACGGCGCCCTCAGCAACCTCGCCAGCAGCGATGGTGGCCTGACCTGGACGGCGACCCTGACGCCTGACGCCAACGTCACCGACGCCAGCAACCTGATCAGCCTGGACAATACCGGCGTCACCGACCTGGCCGGCAACACCGGCACGGGCAGCACCGATTCGGGCAACTACGCCATCGACACCCAGCGCCCAAGTGCCAGCATTGTGGTCGCCGACACCGCCTTGAAAGCGGGCCAGAACACCACGGTTACCATCACCTTCAGCGAGGCGATCACCGGCCTGACCACGGGTGACTTCAGCGTGGCCAACGGCGCGCTCAGCAACCTCAGCTCAAGCGACGGCGGCATTACCTGGACGGCGACCCTGACGCCCAGCGCCAATGTCACGGATGCCAGTAACCTGATCAGCCTGGATAACACCGGCTACGCCGATGCCGCCGGCAATACCGGCACCGGCATCACCGACTCCAACAACTACGCCATCGATAGCCAGCGCCCGACTGCAACCATCGTGGTCAACGACACCGCGCTGGCCATCGGTGAAAGCGCCACCGTCACCGTAACCTTCAACGAGGCCGTGCAGGGTCTGGACGTCGCCGACTTCAGCGTAGCCAACGGCAGCCTCAGCGGCCTCAGCAGCAGCGACGGCGGCATTACCTGGACTGCCACGCTGACGCCCAGCGCCAATATCACCGACAGCAGCAACGTCATTAGCCTGGATAACACTGGCTACAGCGATGCAGCGGGTAACATCGGCACCGGCACCACCGACTCCGACAACTACGCCATCGATACTCAGCGCCCGACCGCAACCATCCAGTTGAGCGACACTGCGCTGGCTGCGGGTGAGACGACGACCGTGACCATCACCTTCAATGAAGCAGTGAGCGGATTGACGGTCGGCGACTTCATGGTCGAAAACGCACCCTGAGCGGACTCAGCTCCAACGATGGCGGCATTATCTGGACGGCGATCCTGACTCCCAACGCCAACGTCTCCGATAGCAGCAACCTGATCACTCTGAACAATGGCGGAGTGCAGGATACTGCGGGCAATACCGGTGCCGGCAGCACCACTTCAGGCAACTACGTCATCGATACCGCGGCGCCCATCGTCAACCGGGTCAGCGTGCCTTCAGACGGGCTATACAATGCTGGCGATACATTAACCTTCGCGATCGATACCAGCGAAGCCGTGATCATCGATGGCACGCCGAGGCTGGCTCTGAACATCGGAGCACGACCGTATATGCCGACTATGTCACGGGTTCGGGTAGCGACACGTTGGTCTTCCAGTACAACCTGCAGCCGGTCTCGACGCCGAGGCCGCATTAGCGTGACGGGGCTGGAGAACAACGGCGGCAGCGCGCGCGACGCCGCCGGCAATGTCTTGAATTCGACGTTGAACAATGTCGGAGAGACTTCGGCTGCGCATCGACACCACCCCGCCCACCGCGACCATCGCGCTGGATACCACCACCAGCGTCGACGGCAATGTGCGCTACACGGTGACCTTCAGCGAAGCGGTCAGTGAGGTCGATCTGTCGGACTTCACGCTGATCAGCACGGGAAGCGCCCAGGGTAGTCTCGGCAGCCTAGTACAGATCGATGCACGCACCTACCAGATCACGATTAGCAATGTCGTCGGCAGCGGCAGCCTGACCCTGTCACTCAACAGCAATAGCACCGACATCAGCGATTTGGCTGGCAATACACTGACAGGGGCTGGTCGGCCAACCCTACACCCAGTCCCAGGTCCAGGGTGACCCTGAGTTCCGCATCACACCAGCAGCCCCGCTGGCGCAGCCTGGCGCCAGCGTAACAGTCGAGCCGCCACAAACATCGGCGCCGCCCTCTCTGTTTACCTCGCCCCTACGGCCCACACCGCTGTTCGAGGTGCCCAACCTGGGCAGTGGCATACCGCCAGTGGGCGATATCTTCATCCGCAATGGCGCTCTGGCACCCAGCTATATCGCCCAGGTCTTTGCCAGCAGCGCCGCACGCCTCAGCATCGGTGCGATACTGAATCATCCGCTTTCGGCGGTAGCGAGAACACCTTCGGCAGCAGCAGTTTCTCGGCGCTGTTCGATGGTATCGCGCCGCCAGCACCGGGCGACATTCAGCTGCGCCCAGGCCCGGACACCAGCGATTTAAGCCAGAACGCGCTTCAGGGCGCCCCCACCCTGGCCCAGCAGTTGCAGGAGATACACGAAGACGAGTGGCGCCAGGTCAGCAGTCTGACCCTGGCATTCGAGCAGATGGCCGAGCCGACATCCAAGGTCTAGCAAAAGGCCGAACAATAATCGATAGATGCCGTACCAAGGGGAAGTTCGAGGATGAGTCGTCAAAAGCAACTTTTCGCAGTCAGTCTGTTGGCTCTGGCCATCAGTGGCTGCGCCGTCACCAGCCAGCCGATCGATCACCGTGTCAGCGAACAGCGCGCGCAGCAGGATCTGCGCACGATGTTCAAGGATCAGGAGCCGCTCAGCGGCCCGCTCACGCTGCATGAAGCCATGGCCCGCGCCGTGAAATACAACCTCGAGGGGCGCTTGAAGATCATGGAAGAGGCCATGGCCCAGCGCCAGGTCGATCTGGCCACCTTCGACATGCTCCCGCGCATGGCGCTGTCTGCCGGATACGCCGGGCGCAGCAACGTCAGCGCCTCCAGCAGCGAGAGCATTCGAACCGGGACTCAGTCACTCGAGCCTTCGACCTCACTGGATCGCGACCGTCGCGTCGCTGACCTCACCATGGTGTGGAACGTACTCGACTTCGGCGTCGGTTATGTCAATGCCAAACAGCAGAGCGATCGACGTCTGATCGTGCAGGAGCGCCGACGCAAGGTGGTCCACACCATCATTCAGGACGTGCGCTCGGCCTATTGGCGGGCCGTGGCGGCCGACCGCCTGCTGGGCCAGATCGACAGTCTGATGGCACGAGTCGATCAAGCGAGTGAGAATAGCCGCCGCCTCAGCGATCAGCGTATCGGCGACATCATCCAGACGCTGAGCTACCAGCGCGCCCTGATCGAAGCCACGCGCCAGCTCGAGGAGCAGCGCCGTGCGCTCTCGCTGGCCAAGACCGAGCTCGCAACGCTGATCAATCTGCCCCTAGGCACCGAGATCGAGCTGGCGCCCGAGGCGGGTTATCAGGTGCCTCAACTCACGGTCGACCTCAGTCAGCTCGAACAGGCGGCCTTGACCCATCGCCCCGAACTGCGCGAACAGGACTACGAAACCCGCATCAGCGCCGCCGAGACGCGCAAGGCCATGCTACGCCTGCTGCCCGGCCTCGAGTTTTCCGCCGGCGCCCACTACGACAGCAACTCCTTCCTGGTCAACCAGAGCTGGGCCGATTATGGCGTGAAGGTCACCTGGAACCTGTTCAACGTGCTTTCCGGGCCCGCCGCCATCGATGCGGCTAAGGCCGGTCAAGCAGTCGTGGAAGCGCGCCGCCAGGCCATGTCGATGGCGATCCTGGCGCAACTGCATGTCGCCAATGCCAATTTCCGCGAAGCGCAGCGTCAGTTCGAGACCAGTCAGGAGTTGGTCAGCCTGGATAGCCAGATCGTCGAACAGCTGCGCAATCGTTATCAGGTGCAGAGCATCGGCGAACTGGAGCTGATACAGGGCGAATTGAATACGCTGCAGGCCGATCTGCGCCGCGACCTGGCCTATGCCGACCTACGCAGCAGCTATGGTCAGCTCGCTGCCAGCGTCGGCTTCGATCCGCTGCCTGAAAGCCTTGCCTCCAACAGCATCGGTGGTATTGCCGAAGCGCTCGCCAGTCGCGAAGCGCAGTGGCAGTCGGGTCAGCTGTAGCCCCCACCGCGGCGTGCGTTGGCCACCAGCGCCGCCCAGGGCGGCGCTTATTCAGGCACTTCTCCAGGCACTCCGGCTTGCTCCCGGGCCGATCTTTGCCAGACTGACAGGGCCCCACGCGTCTCGCGGTGGGGCCCATTCAGTCAGGCAAGGAGGCCATATGAGCATGCAATATCGTCCGCTGGGCAACTCGGGCTGATGGTCTCGAGCATGACCCTGGGCACGGTGCCGTTCGGCGGCAGCCACGGTTTCGAGAAGGCAGCGAGCGTCGACGTCAAGGGCGCCCGACGCCTGCTCGACATCGCCTTCGAGGCCGGTGTCAATCTGGTCGACACCGCCGATCTCTACTCCCATGGACAGGCCGAAGAGATCACCGCCAAGGCGCTGGGCGACAAACGCCAGGACATCATCCTCGCCACCAAGGGCCGCAGCCCCCTGGGCGACGATCCCAACGCCAGCGGCGCGTCACGTTACCACTTGATTCGCGCGGTGGAGGCCAGCCTCAAACGCCTGGGCACCGACCATATCGATCTCTACCAGATCCACAACTGGGACGGCGTCACCCCGGTCGAGGAGACGCTGGAGGCGCTGCACCATCTGGTCACCAGTGGCAAGGTGCGCTACTGGGGCACCTCCAACTACACCGGCTGGCAGATGATGAAGACCCTGGGCAAGGCCGAGCTCCACGGCCTGACCAAACCGATCAGCCAGCAGATCTACTACACCCCAGAGTCACGTGAAGCGGAGTACGAGCTGATGCCGCTGGCGCTGGATCAGAACCTCGGCTCGCTGATCTGGGGCCCGCTGGGTGAGGGCTTCTTGACCGGCAAGGTACGCCGCGGCCAGCCGACGCCGCCGGACACCCGCCAGGGCAACGGCTGGCCCGAGCCCTATGTCCACGACATGGAGCGCGCCTACGATATCATCGAGACACTGATCGCCATCGGCGAAGCCCACGACTGCTCGCCGGCGCGGGTGTGCCTGGCATGGCTCAAGGATCGCCCGGGCGTCACCTCACTGATCGTCGGCGCGCAGCAAGCGAAGCGCTCTGCACGACAATCTCGCCGCCGCCGAGCTGACGCTGAGCGAGGCCGAACAGCGCCAGCTGGAGCAGCTGACGCGCCCCGCCCCGCTCTATCCCTACTGGCATCGGGTCGTGGCCGGCATGGATCGCCTCGACCCGGCAGAGAAGCCGTTTCTCGATGGTTACGCCGAGACCATCAAGCACCGCAGCGACGATCGCGCGGCGGATGTCTGACTAGCCTGATTAGGCACGGCAAGGCCCAGAAGCGGGTCGCATCGCAGGCAAAGACGGGGCGCCTCCCTGGCGAAGGCGCCCCGTCTTTCGTCACGCGGCCGGCCCCGGGGCCGTATCGCACGTGATCAGGTGCGCGGCAGGGTCACCCCGCGCTGCCCCATGTACTTGCCACCGCGATCCTTGTACGAGGTCGCGCAGACCTCATCGGATTCGAGGAACAGCATCTGCGCCACCCCTTCGTTGGCGTAGATCCGCGCCGGCAGGTTGGTGGTATTGGAGAACTCAAGCGTTACGTGACCTTCCCACTCGGGCTCCAGTGGCGTGACGTTGACGATGATGCCGCAGCGCGCATAGGTGGACTTGCCCAGGCAGATCGTCAGCACGCTGCGCGGAATCCGGAAGTACTCCACGGTGCGCGCCAGGGCGAAGGAGTTGGGCGGGATCACGCAGGCGTCGCCCTTGACGTCGACGAAGCTCTTCTCGTCGAACGCCTTGGGATCGACCACCGCCGAGTGGATATTGGTGAACACCTTGAATTCGTCGGCACAGCGCACGTCATAACCGTAGCTGGAGGTGCCGTAGGAGATCACACGCTGGTCGTTGGCGTAGCGAACCTGGTCCGCCTCGAAGGGCTCGATCATGCCCTCCTGCTCCGCCATCCGGCGAATCCACTTGTCGGATTTGATACTCATGCAGGTGTCCTTGGAGCGACGTCACGGGGAGCCGCAGCTCCCCCGCGCCGGGTCGAGAAATGGGTACGGCTGAATCGGCTCGCCATCATAGCGGCCCGCCCGCGCGAAGGGAACGCCGGGCCCGGCACAGCGCCGCGCAGCCGTCACCCAGCCCACGAACGCGGTACTTGCCAGGCCATAGCTAGTCGCTGAACGAGATGCTCGGCCCGGCACCGCCGCTCTCGGCGACACCGCTGGCCACCGCGCGGGCGATGCGCCGGAAGGTATGCGCCACCTCGCCATCGGGTTCGGCGATCACACTGGGCTGGCCGCCATCGGCCTGCTCGCGGATGGACAGCGTCAGCGGCAGCTGGCCCAGCAGCTGGGTCGCGTACTGCTCGGCGATACGCTCACCGCCGCCGCTGCCGAAGATCGGCTCGCTGTGACCGCACTGGGAGCAGACGTGCAGGCTCATGTTCTCGACCACACCCAGCACCGGCACGCTCACCTTGCGGAACATCTCGATGCCCTTGCGCGCATCCAGCAGTGCGATGTCCTGGGGCGTGGTGACGATCACCGCACCATCCACTGAGACCTTCTGTGCCAGCGTCAGCTGGATATCGCCGGTACCCGGTGGCATGTCGATGAACAGAAAATCGAGATCATCCCACAGCGTCTGATTGAGCAACTGCTGGAAGGCGCCGGAGACCATTGGCCCGCGCCACACCATGGGCTGATTGATATCCACCATGAACGCCATCGACATCGCCTGGATACCGTGGGCGACGACCGGCTTCATGTTTTTCTCGTCGACCACTTCGGGGCGGGTATTCTCCGGCAGTCCCAGCATGCGCGCCTGGCTCGGCCCGTAGATGTCCGCATCCAGCAGCCCTACCCGATAGCCTTCGGCGGCCATGGCTAGCGCCAGATTGGCAGTCACGGTGGATTTGCCGACGCCGCCCTTGCCCGACGCCACGGCCACGATGTGCTTGATGCCCTCGGTCACGCTCCCTCCTTGACTCACTGTCGACGGCCACGGTCACCTGGACCGCGCTTTGGCGGCAGTATAACGGTCACGCAGGGGGATACCCTAGGGCTAAGGTCGGAAATTCCGCGTCGCCGGCAAGCGACGGCGACGGTCATGGCACCAGCGCTCAGCCACGCGCTTCCAGCACGGCGAGCTTGGTGCGAATGAAATCGCTATGACTGACGTAGAGCAGATCGGCCAGACGGCGGATGCGGTGCTCCTCGAGGGCGGCGAGCTCGTCGTCGGCGTAGGCCAGCCGCCACATGGCAGCGACCAGCTCGACCCGCTGGGCGTAGCTGAACCGCTCGTTGAGCAGCGACACGTACTGGAAGTGGTCGACCGCATGCTCGACCTGCGCTTCGGCTTCCGCGATCAGCGCATCGGCCTGCTCACTGCTCAGCGAGAACTGCCGTACCAGCATCTCGCGCAGGGTCGCGAGCTCCTGCGGATCGACCTCGTAGTCGGCGCGCAGCACCTCGCTGAGCAGCGCCGCCACCGCCAACTGCGGGGTGACCGCGTCATGATGATCATGCGCGGGCGCGAGCACCCGCTGAAAGAACTGCTGAACCGTATCGAGCATGGAAGTGTCCTGGTACAGAGGCGGTGAGTGACGACAGATGACGAGCAGGGCCGAACGCCGATAACGCGTGGATGAGCACGTTCGACACCATTACCTATTGGACAACGCAGGCGCCGAAGGTTCGCCGCCGCGCCCCAGGGTCTATAGCAGCCAGGCCCCAAAAGGCAGCTCCAGACATGACAGTATCTCCCACGACGGACCCAGAAACGACGAGGCCCGCGGCAACGGTGCCGCGGGCCTCTTGATCACGCGTCGAGCGCCTCAGGCGCCGTGCGCGGCCAGGAACTCCTCGGTCAGCTTCAGCTCGCTGTTGGAGTTAACGCCGATACCGCGGGTCGTGACATTGCGCGCGATCTGCTGCGCCTCGCCCAGCGAGTGCATCTCGGCGGTGCCGCACTGGTAGATATTGAGCTCGGGGATCGACTTCTGATCCTCGAGCGCCAGCACATCACGCATCGAGGCTTCCCAGGCCGCGCCCACGGTGGCTTCATCGACCTGACCGATCAGGCTCATGTAGAAGCCTGTGCGGCAGCCCATTGGCGAGATATCGATGATCTCGACACCGTCGCCGTTGAGGTGCTGGCGCATGAAGCCCGCAAACAGATGCTCCAGTGTATGAATACCACGTTCGGAGAGAATCTCTTCGTTGGGAACGCAGAAGCGCAGGTCGTAGACCGTGATGTCGTCGCCATGGGGCGTACGCATCTGCTTGGCCACACGTACCGCCGGGGCGTTCATCTTGGTGTGGTCGACCATGAAGCTATCGAGTAAGGGCATCGTTGCCTCCTTGTCCGTGAGTCGGAAGTACCTCTACTGTAGCACGCCAGCCGTTCGAGTCAGAAAGGCGTGGCCCTGCGCCAGACGACTCAACCCCTCAGTGGCAGGCCACCGCCTGACGCAGCGTACTCTTGACCCACAGACGCTGGCCATCCGGCGTCTTGCCCTGGTCGTTCCACTGCTGGGTGGTCTGGACGCAGAACGAGCCCAGATTCTCGACCGCCGGCGCCGCCGCCTCCGGGCGCTCGCCGCCGATCCGCAGCACGTCGGTATTATTGGACTGATAGTTAGGCGCAAAGGTGTTGGACGCACACCCGCCAACGGCCAGGGCCGTCAAGGCGGCGAACAGGATGTGGCGCAATGCCATGGCGATGATTCCTCGGAAAGCGCGCGGCTCGGGCCACGACGCAACACCGGCACGATTGCCGGCAGCGCGTATTTAGCACCGCCTCACAATCCTGTCAACGACCACCCGGCGCCCGCTGCGCCTGGCACTGAGCGCACCCGGACAGCGCCTCAGAACAGCCCCAGCTGCTGGTCGATCAAGCGTGTGAAGTCGTCATCGACGAACGGCAGAATGGCGTCGGCCACCGGCTGCAGCTGACGGCTCACATAGTGCTGATAGTCGATCGGCGAGCGCCGCGCTTCCAGCGGCTCGGGCCCATTGACGGTGATCACGTAGCGGATCCAGCCGCCGTTCTGGTACTGCAGCGGGCGCTTAAGCTGGCGGTTGAACTCGTCGGCCAGACGCGCGGCGCGCACATGCGGCGGGACGTTGCGCTGATAGTCGTCGAGCCGGCGCCGCAGCCGCTTGCGATAGACCAGGTCGTCGTCATGCTCACCCGCCAGTGTCTCGCCCACCAGCCGCCGGACATAGTCACGATAGCCTTCGCCGACGAAGATCCGCCGGTAGAGTTCGCGCTGGAACTGCTGCGCCAACGGCGACCAGTCAGCACGCACCGACTCCAGCCCCTTGAACACCAGACGCTCGTCACCCACGGCATCGGCCACCAGGCCGGCATAGCGCTTCTTGCTGCCCTCTTCGGCGCCGCGAATGGTAGGCATCAGAAAGCGCCGATAGTGGGTCTCGTACTGCAGCTCCAGCGCGCTGTCGAGGGCGAAGCGCTCACTCAGGTGATCGCGCCACCAGGCGTTGACCCGGGCGACCAGCCGCTGGCCGATCGTCGCTGCGGTCTCCTCCGCGTGCGCCTCGCCCAGCCAGACGAAGGTGGAGTCGGTATCACCGTAGATGACCGTGTAGCCCTCGGCCTCGATCAGTTCGCGGGTGCGGTGCATGATCGCGTGACCGCGCATGGTGATCGAAGAGGCCAGTCGCGGATCGAAGAAGCGGCAGCCACGCGAGCCGAGTACGCCGTAGAAGGCGTTCATGATGATCTTGAGCGCTTGGGCGAGCGGCGCGTTGCCTTCACGCTTGGCCGCCTCGCGCCCTTCCCACACCTGCGCCACGATTGCCGGCAGCGCATGTTGGGTGCGCGAGAAGTGCGCGCCCAGAAAGCCGGGCACGGCCTGCTCGGGGACGGGATCGGCAAGTCCCTCGATCAGCCCCACCGGATCGATCAGGAAGGAGCGGATGATCGACGGATAGAGACTCTTGAAGTCGAGCACCAGTACCGAGTCGTAAAGTCCCGGACGCGAATCCATGACATAGCCGCCGGGGCTGTCCTCGCCCGCGCGGCTGCCCAGATTGGGCGCCACGAACCCCAACCGGTGCATGCGCGGCAGATAGAGATGCGAGAATGCCGCCACCGAACCGCCGCTGCGATCCGCCGCCAGCCCGGTCACGCTGGCCCGCTCGAGCAGGAAGTCGACGATCCGGGTGCGCGCGAAAATCCGCGTGACCAGCTCGCAATCCTTGAGGTTGTAGCGCGCCAGCGCCGGCTTGTCCTCGGCGAACATGCGATTGATGTCGGCCATGCGCTGGTAGGGGTTGTCGATCGCCTTGCCCTCGCCCAGCAGGGTCTGGGCGACGTTCTCCAGACTGAAGGAGGGAAAGCTCCAGGTCGCCTGACGCAGCGCTTCGATGCCATCGATGACAAGGCGCCCGGGAATGGTCACGAAATAGTGATTGGGCTGCTGACCATGGGCCCGCCACTCGAGCGGAGTCCCACCGCGACCCAGGATCAGCGGCACGTCGAGCCGCTCGGCGTGGCGCTGCAACTGACGCAGATCGAACTGGATCACGTTCCAGCCGATGATCGCGTCGGGATCGAAACGCGCGACCCAGGCATTGAGCGCGTGCAGCAGATCGGCCCGCGAGTCGCAGTAGACCAGCTCGAAGTCGCGCTCGCGCTCGGCTGCACTGCCCGCCCCGCCGGCGGCCCGAGCATATAGACGATCCGCTGGCCGCAGCCGTGCAGGCCGATCGAATAGAGCTCGCCGCGCTCGCTGGTCTCGATGTCCAGGGAACAGAGCGAAAGCGTGGGGCGGTAGTCCGGCGCCGGGCGTAGCTGCGCCTGCTGTAGCGTACCGGCTTCGTCTGTCACGCCGCTGGCGAGCACCGGGGCGGGATGAAGCGCTCCATCAGATAGCGCTCCGGCGGGCGCACGTCGGCCTCGAACAGCTCGATGCCCGCCTCGCCCAGGCGTCGTTCGAGCTGCATCAGTTGTCGATGCGAGCGGCAGTAGAGCCCCAGCAGCGGCCGCCGCGCGAAGTCGCGCAGGTCGAGCTCGCGCAGCGTTACCTCCGCTTCGCCGCGCAGCAGCCGCTCGACCTCATCCCGCGCCTCGCGCGCCACGAAGGCCACCGATACCTGCGGCGGCAGCTCGACCCGGCGTGGGCCGGCGTCCGTCGCCAGCCATAGCCAGACCCGCGTCCCCGCCGGCGCGTCCTGCCAGTGGCGGGTCAGTACGAAGCCCTCGATCACGCCGCGTTGCGCTGCCGTCATGCCGACCCTGACCCTACAGCCCAAGCACCCAGGGCAGCACCAGCCCCAGGTAGAGTGGAATCAGCAGCGGTGCCGCCAGCGTGGTCAGCAGCACGGCGATAGCGCCTTTTTCGGGGCGGATGTTCAGCTCCATGGCGATCACCACCACGTTGGCCGCCATCGGCACCGCACCCACCAGCAGGAATGCCAGCACCAGCGAGTCGGAGGCGTCGCCCAGCAGGCGCAGCGCGACCGCCAGCGCCAGGGTCGCCAGCGGCCAGACCACGAAGCGGGTCACCACGCAGCCGACGACAAAGGCGCCATCCACCGCGCGCCAGCTGATGCGGCCCAGCGTCATGCCGATGATCATCATGCCGAGCACGGTAAAGCAGTACTTGAAGTAGCCCAGTCCTTCACTGACCGGCTGGGGCACCTGCCAGCCCAGGGCACTGATCAGCATGCCGCCGGCAAAGGCATAGATCAGCGGCAGCCGGGCCAGTCGCGAGAGACTCTCGCGCACCGAGAACTGGCCCCGCGCGCTGATGTAGAAACCGACCGTGAACTCGTAGAGCGAAATGCCCAGCATACAGAACAGGTACTGTGTCACACCCTCCGGCGGCAACAGCACCAGCGCGATGGGGAAGCCGAAGTAGCCGGTATTGCCGGTGCCCGCGGAGAAGGCCAGCAGCGCCCGCTCCTGCTCGCCGTAGAAGCGCCCCGCCACGGCGTTGACCGCGAGACACAAAATCGACGAGAGCAGCACCACGCTGAAAGTGAGCGCCAGCTTGTCGACGCTGGGCTGCCCCTGGGTCAGGGCGTTGAAGAAGGTCAGCGGCGAGATCAGGTAGATCAGCAGCGTGGCGATGGGCCGCGGATCGAGCTTCAGTCGCCGCGCCGCCACCCAGCCCAGGCCGACGAAGGCCAGCAGCATCCACAGCGATTGAGAGAGATCGACATCGGGCATCACGGAGGTTCCAGGCAGTCAGCGGCGAGACACTTCGGCCGCTAACTGTAACATCCGCTCCCCGCCGTCGCTCGCCCCCTGCTCAGCCCGAAGCCGCAGTGCGCCCGAGCGCCTCTGCACCGCCGTGGGCGGCGAGCCGTGCGGCCAGGGCCGCTTCATGGCGGGTGCCGCGCAGGAAGCGGGTGGCGCCATCCGGGTCACCCTGCTCGACCAGCGCCAGCAGCATCGCCACCGCCCGTGCGGCGCGCTGGCGGATCGCCTCGCGGTCGCGCTCGATCAGCGCACTGATATCCAGCCGCTGCATGAAATCACGCTTGGCCCGGTCATAGGCAGCGAAGACCTCCCCCGGCCAGACCATCCGCCGCCCTACTTTGACGTTGCGGTGCGAACGGTAGCCCGGGCGGTTGGTCTTGAGCTGCTGCTTGCCCGAGGGGCGCCCGCGCAGCAGCAGCGCCAGGTACTCCTCCTCGGAGCGGTACATGCGATGGATCACATAAGCCTGACGTGGGGCGATCGCCGAGTTGTCGGCCAGCTCCGGCTGGGTGTCGCTGTAGACCATCGGATGACCATCGGCGTCGATCGGCATCACCTCGCGGCCGAAGATCGGATGGTGCACGCGCACGTGCTGAATCTCGATGCCCTGGATCGGGAACAGCGTCTTCAGGTGCGACGAGAGTTCGTAGCCGGCGCCGTTCTGCAGCGAGCAGAACGCCTGCGCCTGGCCCAGCTCGCAGTGCCACAGGAAGCTGATCGGTCGCGGCGTGTCGCCGCACAGCCGCGCGATCAACTGATCCACGCGGGTCGCCAGATCCTGCGCCGTCCAGAACTCGTCGATGTCCAGAAACATCAGCCAGTCGACCCCCGCCGCGCGGGCATCCGCCAGCGCCTTGGCGTAGGCGATGGTCTGCAGCTTGCGCCCGACGCTGGGATCGCACAGATCGACCCAGTCGATGAACTCGAAGGTGACCTGGGGGTAGGCCTGCCCGATACGCGCGAGCACCGCCGCCGAGGCGTCCGAGGTGCGATTGAGCAGGACGTGGATCTGATCGAACCCCACGTGCAGGTGATGAAAGACCCACTCGGCCAGATAAGGCCCTTCATCCTTGGCCACGGCACACAGCCGTATACGCGGTTTGTTCAATGACCCATCCTCGACGATTGGTGAAGCACGCTTGCCTGCCACTCGGCATCGAGGATGGGATACCCCCTTCACCTTCTCAAGATGGTTTACATCACACTCGTGACAGCAGGGGTTCTGACCCGCCGTGCCTTGACGCCTATCCTTGCCCTCTCCCCGTTCACCCCTGGCGGTCGCGGCGACGCCCCAATCCTGCTCCGACGACGATGGCGAACAGAATCCAGAGCTGGAACGGCAGGCGCCACAGCAGCAACCAACCAGGCACTGCGGGGAAGGCATCGGCGTGCAGCCACATGTAGACGTTGGCCGGGGTCACGCACAGCGTCAGCAGCACCAGCCCCCACCCGGCCAGGCGACGCCAGCGCGGCAGCAGCAGACCCACCACGCCGAGCAGCTCGAAGACTCCGCTGACCCACACCGCCAAGCGCGGCCATGGCAACGCCGGTGGAATGATCGTGACCATGGCATCGGCATAGAGGAAGTGTGCGATACCGCCAAGGGTGAACCACAGCAGCACGAAGCCCAGGCACACCCAGCGCCACCAGGGCATCGGTGAGCGTGCCATGCGGCGGCTTGCCTCTGTCTGCATGCAGGGACCTCCTCTGGTTTCGATGACAGGCGCTTCGCGCCAGATGTTGCACACCCGCATGGTGTCAGATCGCCGCCCGCGGCATGGGCAGCGCGCATCGGCGCCAGCGATGCTACAATCGTCGCCCAAGTCTACAGCCTATTCATCCCCGCGGCGTCGTCAGCCGGCCCCGCGGGGATTTCGTCACGGGAATCGTCTAGTCACCATGTCGAACAACGCTTCGCTCTCGCGCCAGATCCTGGTCACCAGTGCCCTGCCCTACGCTAACGGCTCGATCCATCTGGGCCACCTGCTCGAGTACATCCAGACCGATATCTGGGTGCGCTTCCAGAAGAGCCGCGGCCACGAATGCCACTATGTCTGCGCCGACGACGCCCACGGCACCGCGATCATGCTGCGCGCCGAGCAGGAGGGCCTGACGCCGGAGCAGCTGATCCAGAAGGTGAGCGACGAGCACCAGGCGGACTTCGCCCGCTTCGGCGTCGCCTTCGACAATTACCACTCGACCCACTCGGAAGAGAACCGGGCCCATAGCGAGCGCATCTACCGCGCCCTGCGCGACGCCGGTCATATCAGTACCCGCGACATCGAACAGATGTTCGATCCGGTCAAGGGCATGTTCCTGGCCGACCGCTTCATCAAGGGCACCTGCCCCAAGTGCGGCACCGCGGACCAGTACGGTGACAACTGCGAAGCCTGCGGCGCCACCTACACCCCGGCCGAGCTGATCAACCCGGTATCGGCGATCAGCGGCGCCACCCCGGAAGTGCGCACCTCGACCCACTACTTCTTCAAGCTGCCGGATTTCGAAGACTTCCTGAAGCGCTGGACGCGCTCCGGCCGGGTCCAGCCGCAGATCGCCAACAAGCTGCAGGAGTGGTTCGACGCCGGGCTCAACGAGTGGGACATCTCCCGCGATGCGCCCTACTTCGGCTTCGAGATCCCCGATGCCCCGGGCAAGTACTTCTACGTCTGGCTCGATGCGCCGATCGGCTATCTGGCCAGCTTCCAGAACCTGTGCGAGCGTGAAGGCCTCGATTTCGACAGCTACTGGAAGGCCGACTCCGAGGCCGAGGTCTACCACTTCATCGGCAAGGACATCGTCTACTTCCACGCCCTGTTCTGGCCGGCAATGCTCGAAGGTGCCGGCATGCGCACGCCGAGCGGCATCAACTGCCACGGCTTCGTGACCGTCAACGGCGCCAAGATGTCCAAGTCCCGGGGCACTTTCATCAAGGCGCAGACCTACGCCGAGCACCTCAATCCGGAGTACCTGCGCTACTACTTCGCGGCCAAGCTGAGCTCCCGCGTCGACGATCTCGATCTCAACCTCGAGGACTTCGCCGCCCGCGTCAACGCCGACCTGGTGGGCAAGGTGGTCAATATCGCCAGCCGCTGCGCTGGCTTCATCAACAAGCTCGCCGGCGGCCAGCTCTCCGCCCAATGCGTCGAGCCGGAACTCGTGGCTCGCTTCATCGCCGCGGGTGACGAGATCGCCGCCGACTTCGAGGCCCGCGAGTTTGGCCGTGCCATGCGCCGGATCATGGAGCTCGCCGATGAAGCCAACACCTATATCGCCGACAAGGCGCCCTGGGTGCTGGCCAAGGAGGGAGGGCGCGAGCAGGAAGTGATCGATATCTGCTCGGTGGGCATCAACCTTTTCCGCACGCTGATGGTCTACCTGCAGCCGGTGGTACCGGCGATGGCCGAGCAGGCGCGTCACTTCCTGCAGCTAGACTCGCTCGATTGGGCCAGCCGCCAGCAGGTGCTCGAGGATCACGCCATCGGCAAGTTCAAGCCGCTGATGACCCGGGTCGAAAGCGACAAAATCGCTGCGATGATCGACGCCTCCAAAGAGGTGCTCGCCGAAGAGAAGAAGCTGACCGACGGCGGCGATGCGCGCCCGGCCGGGCCCTCGCCCCTCGCGGAGACACCGATCGAAGACGAGATCGCCTTCGATGACTTCATCAAGGTCGATCTGCGGGTCGCCGAAATCCAGCGCGCCGAATACGTCGAAGGCTCCAACAAGCTGCTCAAGCTGACCCTCGACCTGGGCGGCGAAACACGCACGGTCTTCTCCGGCATTCGCAAGGTCTACGCCCCCGAAGCGCTCGAAGGCCGCTTGACGGTGATGGTCGCCAACCTGGCACCGCGCAAGATGCGCTTCGGCGTTTCCGAAGGCATGGTGCTGGCGGCCGGCGATGCCCCTGACCAGAAAGACGCCGGCATCTACCTGCTATCACCGGATAGCGGCGCCAAACCGGGGCAGCGTGTGACCTGAGCCTTGCGCTGACACGTCTATGCTCTCCACCGCGCGCGGCCTCCTGGCCGCGCGCTGTCGTTTCAGACCGGCGACAGTGACGCCTCGAAGCGCCAGCAGCAAGGGGCTATAATAAGCCGCTTTTCCACCCGCCATTACGACCCCGGAGCCTGCGCTTGCCCCTTGCCGAGATCAGCGTCGAACGTATCGACGCCGAACTGCCCCAGACCCAGTGCGGCAAGTGCGGCCACCCGGGTTGCCGCCCCTATGCCGAGGCGATCGTCGCGGGCGAAGCCATCAACCGCTGCCCGCCCGGCGGCGAGGCGATCCGCGACCGTCTGGCAGCGCTCACCGGTCGTCCCGCGCTGGCACTGATCGAACCCGCCCAGACACCGCTGCTGGCGGTGATCCGCGAGGCCGAGTGCATCGGCTGCACCAAGTGCATCCAGGCCTGCCCGGTGGATGCGATCCTCGGTGCGGCCAAGCAGATGCACAGTGTGATCGAATCCGAGTGCACCGGCTGCGAGCTATGCGTGGCGCCCTGCCCGGTCGACTGCATCGATCTGGTCACGCATCCGAAGTGGCAGAGCGCCGCCGATACGGTCGAGCGCCAGCGCTATCTCGACTGGCGTGCCGCCAACGGTCGCCGGCGCTTCGAGGCGCGCAATCGCCGTCTGGCGCACAAGGCCGAGGAGAAGCGGCGCAAGCGTGAACGTCGCCTGGCGGCCACCCGCGCCCAGGCCGAGAAGACGGCACCCGGCGTGAGCGTGGACACCACCGCGCTCAAGGCGCAGCGCGCTACCCTCAGCGCCAAGGCCAGACGCCTCCAGCGCCAGCGCGATCAGGCCAGCGGCGAGGCGCGAGCCGCCCTCGACCAACGCCTGGAAACGCTGGAGGTCCAGCGGGCAGAGATCGAACGCCAACTGGAGAGTACCCTATCGGCACCCGCCGCGCCGGCCGTGCCGCGCATTGCGGTGGCCGCCGCCGAGCAGGCGCTGCGCAAGGCGCGGCAGACCGCGGCCCGGCTCGAGCGTGAGGGCAAGCACGCCGAGGCCGAGCGGGCCCGTGAGCACGTCATCGAGGCCGAGAACCATCTGCGCCAGGCCCGCGAGGCCAAGCCGACGCCGCACGACGCGGACCATTGACCCTGGCCGAGTGGCGCTAGCCCATCACCGTCGGCCTAGCACCTTCGACTCAGAAAACCCAGGCCAGCGAATTCCGTCCGAGAAGCCACAGCGAGATAGCCGCATGAACGCGAGCAAGCGTGAACAGATCTTCGCCCGTCTGAAGGCGCACAACCCCAACCCGACCACAGAGTTGAACTGGACCACACCGTTCGAGCTGCTGGCGGCGGTCCTGCTCTCGGCCCAGGCCACCGATGTCGGCGTCAACAAGGCCACCGCCAGGCTGTTCCCGGTGGCCAACACCCCGCAGGCGATCATCGATCTCGGACTCGACGGGCTGAAGTCGCACATCAAGACTATCGGCCTTTACAACACCAAGGCCGAAAACCTGATGAAGACCTGCCATATCCTGGTCGAGCGCTACGCGGGAGAGATCCCGCGCACCCGCGCCGAGCTGGAAGCGCTGCCCGGCGTGGGGCGCAAGACCGCCAACGTGATCCTCAACACCGCCTTCGGCGAACTGACGATGGCGGTCGACACGCATATCTTCCGCGTTGCCAACCGCACCCGCATCGCCAAGGGCAAGAACGTGCTGGAGGTCGAGCAGAAGCTGCTGCGTCATGTTCCCAAGGGGTATCTCAAGGACGCCCACCACTGGCTGATCCTGCACGGTCGCTACACCTGTCTGGCGCGCAAGCCCCGCTGCGGCAGCTGCGTGATCGAGGACCTGTGCGAGTACCCCGACAAGGTCGAGATCGCCTGATCGCAGCGACGCCTGCCCGACACAGCGCTCACGCGTAACCCATCTCCTCGAGTTCGCGGCCTTTGGTTTCAGCGACGAAGTGCCAGACGAAGAAGAACGAGAGCAGCGCACAGGCAGCATATAGGCCGTAGGCGGCGGCCAGTCCAATGCCGGACAGCAGCACCGGGAAGCTGAGGGTGATGCCGAAGTTGGCCAGCCATTGGCCGAGCCCGGCCATCGCGAGACCGCTGCCGCGTAGGCGATAGGGGAACATCTCGCCGAGCATGACCCACAGTACTGGGCCCCAGGTAGCGTTGAACACGCAGACATAGGCATTGGCGGCAATCAGCGCGATCACCCCCATCGGTCCGGAAAGCTCGAGCTTGCCGTTGATGAAATGGCCACTGGCGAAAGCGACGATCAGCGTGATCAAGGTCAGCGCCATGCCGATCGAGCCCATCCACAGCAACGGTTTGCGCCCGATGCGATCAACGAAGAACAGCGATACGACACAGGCCAGAATGCTCACACCGCCGCTGATGATATTGATCATCAGGGCATCGTTCTCGGAGAAGCCGACCGCCTGCCAGAGCACCGCACCGTAGTAGAACACCACGTTGATACCCACCAGTTGCTGGAACACGGCCAGCACGATGCCGATCCAGACCACGCGATAGAGGCCGCCGGTATCAGGATTGACGATGTCGCCGATACGCGGGCGGCGCTGCTCGCTGACCGCTTCACGGATGTCCGCCAGGCGCTGGCGAGCCGCCTCGGGCGCCAGGATCCGACTCAGCACCCGGCTGGCCTGCTCGGCGCGTCCGGCGGCGACGAGGTAGCGCGGGCTCTCCGGAATCGCCAGCAACGAGAACAGGAAGATCGCCGCCGGCAGGATCTCCATCCAGAACATCCAGCGCCAGGCCTCGTAGCCCCACCAGAATACTGCGGTGGAAGATCCGGCCAGGTTAGACACGATATAGTTGCTCACGAACGCCATGAACAGACCGATGAGTATCGCGATCTGCTGGATGGTGGTCAGACGGCCACGAATGGCGGCCGGGGCAATCTCGCTGATATAGGCCGGCGACATGATGCTCGCCGCCCCCACCGCCAGCCCGCCGAGGAGTCGGAATATCACGAAGGTGGCGGTGGTATCGGCCACGCCCGAGCCCCAGGCACTGATGATGAAAAATGCCGCGGCAATCAGCAGCGCGACGCGACGCCCGGCCCAATCCGCCAGCCGCCCGGCAAAAAAGGCGCCCGCGGCGCAGCCGAGCAGCATCGAGGCGACAGCGAAACCGGTCCCGACACTCGACGAGCCGAACGCCTGGCGCAATCCGTCGACCGTGCCGTTGATGACGCCACTGTCGAAGCCGAACAGAAAACCGCCGAGCGCTGCCACACAGGCGGTTGCGATGACCGTTGCCGAGCGTCGACGCTTGTCATAGTGTGATGTGTCATCGTTCATTAGTGGCCTTCTCACTTGTTTATTGGTTTGTTGTCGATCCCGGCGAGCCGCCGGTTAGTGATAGGTAAGCGCAAGCGGTATCGAGGCCGCGGCGCGGTCGCGCGGCCATGACGACGATTCGTGATATTGCCCGCCATTCGGGCACCTCGATCTCCTCGGTCTCACGCGTGGTCAACGACAGCGGCTATGTCGGCACCGCGACCCGTGCCAAGATCGAAGCCGCGATCAAAGCCCTTGGCTACAAGCCCCACGCCGGCGCCAGAAGTCTCCGTAGCGGGCGCTCGCGACTGATCGGGATGCTGGTGCCGACCCTCGAGGTGGATTTCTTCGCGCGCCTGGCCGACCGCATCGAGCGCCGCTTGTTCGATGCAGGCATGCAGCTGCTGATCAGCTCCACCGCCGAGGCGGTCGAACGCGAGACGGCCTGCGTGGCGACCCTGCTGGCGCAGCAGATCGATGGTGCCATCGTCGCGTCCATCAACGGCGGCGGTGCACACTTCGACCGGCTCCAGCGCGCCGTGCCGGTGGTGGCCCTGGACCGGCCGTTGATTGGTGACAACGTCTGCCTGGTGCGTTCGGATCACGCCAGCGGCGGCCATCAGGCTGCCCGTCATCTGCTCGACCTCGGCCATCGTCGGATCGCCATCATCGGTGCCCCCTCCTACTCGGCGCCGGTCACCCAGCGTGTGGCGGGCGCGCTGCAGGCCTTCGAGGAGGCCGCTATCGCAGCCCCCCGGGTGGTGCTGGGCGAGCATCACGATCTGGCCGCCTGTCAGACGCTGGCGGTCGCCTGCCTGACAGCGTGTGAGCGACCCACCGCGCTGCTGGCCACCTCCGATATCGCGGCCATTGGCGCCATCCGTGCCGCCAGGGAACTGGGACTGACGGTACCCGACGACATCTCGGTGATCGGCTTCGACGACATTCCGGCGGCGGCTTACGTGACGCCTGCCCTCACCACCCTGGCCCAGCCCATCGATGCCCTGGCCGAGGCCGTGGTGGCCCGCGTGCTCGGCGATATGCCAGCAGTCGGGGAAACGGTCCTGCCGGTCACCCTGGTCGAGCGCGACACGACGGCGCCGCCGCGGCAGGCGTGATCCGGTGCGTGGCACCCGATACTCAGCCGAGGTCGGCATCGGACATCTCCAGCAGGACGGATAGCGTCGGGATAGCGTCGCTCGCGGTACGTCCACCGAGGCAGGCGGCGGCGGCGCGAAACGCCAGTTGGATAGTGGCCTCGGGCGTCCAGCCTTCATGCAGGCCGTGCAGGACCCCGGCCGCGAACGCATCTCCCGCTCCCACCGGGCTGACGATGGCTGCCGCCGGGACAGGCGCCGGGGTGAGACGCGTGACCGCTCGGCGTCCAGCCACACCGTGCACTCGCGGAGTGAACGATCACCGCCTGACCCACCCCGCCCTCGAGCAGCGCCCGGGCCGCCTGTTCCATGCCTTGGGTGTCGTCGGGCCCGACCACGGCCAGCCGGTGGCGCGCTCCGTCCAGCTCGTTGAGCAGCAGCACGTCGATGGCGGGCAGGGTGGCGAATACCGTCTGCCGGTGGTCTCGGAAACGGCCGAGACCAGATCGACGCAGGTCTGCATCCCGGCGGACGGGCCTGTTCGAGCAGTACCCGGCCTCGGTGCGCCCATCGTCACGTCGCCGGTCCAGTTCGCCCATGAGGTTGAGATAACCGAGGTAGAACAGTCGCGGGCGGCCCAACGCGGCCAGCTCGATCGACGCTCGGGTGACGTGATCGTTGGCACCGGGAAAATAGAAGAAGGTGCGGCTGTCGCCGGGAACGTTCATCACCAGCGTCTGGGCGGTGGGGTATCCGGTTAGGCGCTGGAGATGCGCCGTCGTCATGCCGCGACGCTCGACCTGCTCGACGACGTCGTCGCCGAGTCTGTCTACGCCCACGCCGCCGACCGGAATCACCGGGTAATCGACCTCGAAGGCGCACAGATCCAGGGCGACGTTGGCTGCCCCGCCGCCCAGCCCACGAGTCTGACCCTCGATGGTCACCAGATCCGATGGGGCGGGCCAGCGCGGGATATCGTTGACGATATCGACGATCCAGTTGCCGGCACAGACAATACCGCGACGCGCGTCTTGACTCATGTCGCACCCCCCTCGTTCCAGAGCAGGCGATGTACCGGCGCGTCTTCGTCGATCGCCGAGAATCGGCCCAGGCCGTCGAGGAAGTGGTTGTCGCGATGGTCGTTGCACTGGCTGACCTCGGCCGCCAGCACCATCTCGCCCTCGCCCCAGAAGCGGTGCTGCACGCCGCGAGGTATGGTGATGCTTTGGCCCGCGCTGAGCCGAATCGGTCCCTGATAAAGCGGCACGGCGCGACCATCGACCCGGGTGATGGCATCGTCCGTCAGTGGCGCATCGTCACGCACCGCGCCGCGGGCGGTGAACTCGACGCAGAGCGTGCCGCCTCCGCGCACGATGATGTCCTCGAGCTTGTCGTGATGGGCATGAAACGGGGTTTCCTGCCCGGGGCGTACGAACAGCAGCTTCTCGGCATAAGGCCGCTCACCCGGCTGGTCGGCCAAGCCGTTGCGCAGACAGAACAACGTCAGCCCTTTGGCAGCGAAATCGCCCTGGCCGAAATCGGTGACGTCCCAGCCCATCTGGCGGGCGCTCAGCCACTGGCTGCGTTCGGCAAGGCGGGCGTGCTCGTCGCGGCTCCAGGAGGCGAAGTCCGGCAGACGCCAGGCAAGCTCGACCAGTAGCGCTTCCGCGGTCTGGATGGCCTGATTGATCTGCGAGCGCTTCATGACGGGTACTCCACATCGACGACGCGCCCGCGCTGGCCGGCGTCCAGCGCCGCGGTGAGGATAGCGTGCTGGGCACTGGCCTCGGCGGGCGTCACGCAGCCGAAGCCGCGGGCGTCACCACCACACAGCTCGTCTAGATAAGCTGCCCACATCTGCTGGATGGCGTCGGTGAAGCCGAACTCGAAGATCGCCCCGGTGATCGCCGGAAACAGCGACTGATAGCCGAGATCCTCGGTCTGCCAGGTCTGTTGCCCGCCCGCCTGGTAGTGCATGAACCGCCACTGCCGGGGCGACTTGGTGGAAAAACAGGCCGAGCCGTTCATGCCGTGCACGCGCAGCGACCAGGTGTTGGATTCGCCAGGGGCGATGCGCCAGGTCTTGAGCACCAGCGGGAAGCGGCTGTCACCCTCCTCGACGGTGGCGTTGATCGTGGCGTTATCCCAAGTCTCGCACGGCACCCGTTCGCCCTCGGCATTCGGCCGTGTGGTCACCCGATTGACCAGCTCGGCGTGGACCCGGCTGGGCCGCCAGCCCAAGCGCAGCGGCACGTGACAGACGTGCATGCCGAGATCGCCCATGCAGCCATATTCGCCGTTGACGTCGATCATCCGTTTCCAGTTGATCGGCTTGTCGGGATTGATGTCGGACGAGTGCAGGAACTCGCACTCCACGGACAGAATCTCGCCGACATGGCCGGCGCGGACGAAATCGATCACGGCTTGCGCCCCGGGGAAGAACGGCATCTCCGAGGAGCAGCGCACCACCAACTCGGGATGGGCATCGATGGCGCGCTGGATGACCGCGTTGGCCTCGGCATCGATCCCGAAGGGCTTTTCCCCGAACAGGTGCTTGCCGGCAGCCAGAATGTCGGGATACAGCGCGGCATGCAGGTTGTGCGGCACCGCGCAATAGACAGCGTCCACGGCGTCGTTGGCTAGCAGTTCGCGATAGTCCGTGGTGGCCTGGACGACCGAGGGCACGCGCTGCTCGAACCAGGCCATGGCCTCGCGGTTGGGGTCGCATACCGCCACGATCTCGGGTCGAGCCGAAGCGTCGGCCAGATGCAGCCAACGCGCGGCGGCGGAGGCGAATTCGCGGCCCATCAGGCCACAGCCGATAATGCCGAATCGTATCGTGCGCATCGTCTCACCCCAGTTTGGCGCGGGCGTCGTCGACGCTCGCATTGTCGTGGACGATGGCCATCAGCGCAGCCGTCATGCCGGCCGGATTGTGGTGATGGATCACGTTACGGCCGTAGACGATGCCGCGCGCGCCCTGCTCCATCAGGGTCTTGGTACGGCGCAGGATCTCGTCGTCGCTGACCTTGCCCCCGCCGCGCACCAGCACCGGCACATCCTGGGCGATCTCGATCACCCGGTGGTACTCGCTGACATCGTCGCAGGGGTCGGCCTTGACGATATCCGCGCCGAGTTCCACTGCCTGACGGACCAGCGGCAGGATCTTGTCGATATCGCCATCGACGCCATAGCCGCCTTTGCTGTTGTCCTGCATGACCAGGGGTTCGACCATCAGCGGCATACCGAAGGCTTCACAGATCGGCTTCAACCGGTTGACGTTGGCGATACAGTCGCCCAGCAGCTCGGGCTGGTCCGGTAGCTGAAGCAGATTGACCACCACGCAAGCGGCATCCAGGCGCACCGCCTGCTCCACCGGTGAGTCGATCACCCGGGAGAACAGGCTGCGCGGCAGCGGATTACCGTAGACGTTGGCGATATCGGTGCGCAGCACCAGCGCCGGGCGATCCGCCCCGGGCATGGCCTGCAGGAGTCGTGCGGTACCCGGCGGTAGCTGGATCGCATCCGGGCGCGCTGCGGCGACGGTGTGGATGGCGTCGTGCATGTTCTCGATACCGTTGAGAAAACTGGCCTCGTTGAACATGCCGTGATCGATGGCGACATCGAAACAGTTACCCGAGGCACCGAACAGGCGGTTCATTCTTGCGGTGGTCATCGAAAACTCCTTTATGGCAATGTGGAAACGTTTCCATATTGGGAGTGAGAACGCGATGACGACAACTAGACCTAAGTGGCACAGCGTGTCAGACGGGGTCAGGAGGACAGAGATCAAACGTCGCGGAGACGCATAGCTCGCGGATAACGGCGGCGCGAGTGCGCAGGATCCAGCGCGTGCGGCGTACGCGCACGGAGAGGTATGACGGCGCGGCGCTCATCGACCCGCCGGGATGTGACCGAGGTCTAGCCGATGTCGAAAAGCGTCATGGCCCGGAGAATACAAGGGGGAGGTGGCACGGAGAATCGCGTGGTCAGGCTGGCGGCGCCGGTGATTCAACGCCGACTGCGCCGGCCATTCGCGCGAAGTTGGCGAGCCCGGCTAGCGCACGCCAGCCAAGCACTCGCGCCCCGAAGGGGATAGATCCTCTCCCACTCCGATGCGCGATAGCCCATGCACAATGGATAACCGATGGCGGTTCAGCGCTTCTGTGTCAGGGCGAGGTAGCTGGCTTCAGCGTATCGCGCACCCGCCCATCAGCGTCCTGGCGGCCCAGGTCATCGGCGGAAGACGTCTCACCGGCAGTGTCGCCTGTCGTCGCGGCGGAAGACGTCTCATCGGCAGTGTCGCCTGTCGTCGCGGCGGAAGGCTCGGCCTGGGACGGCTCAGCGCCCACGGCTGGCGCGTCCGAGCCAGCCGTAGCGGTATCCGGGGCCGGTGCCTCCGGCGTCGAGGCAGCAGCAGGCGCGCTGCTCTCGGTCGCACCGTGGCGGCTGTAGACGATCTTGCGCGTCCCGCCATCGCAGCTGCCGACCACCTCGGCGCCGGCATGCGGCTCGCCGGCACGCACCACGCCGTCCTCGACCTGGGCGTTGTCGACGATCTCCAACAGGAAATGGCGCGCCCCGTTGGCGCGGATCGTCTGCTCGATCTGCGTCTGCAGCTTGCTGCAGGCCAGACGAGTCTCAGGCTGCTGGTCGAACGGCGAATCGCTCTGTTGCGCCTGGGCCCAGGCTGTGGCCGAGATCAGGCAAAGCCCGCCGGTGATACCGATGAGTGTTCCTTTCAAGACACGCATAGTGACTCCTTTCCCCTGCCTCTCCCTGGTGCCGGCGACGGCCGGCACCTGCTCGAATCGTCAAACCTTCATCTCTGACCACCGACCCTACAGCGCGAACTCACCGCCGCGCGCCACCGCGCGCTGATAGGCTGGGCGTTCCCGCATACGGGCCAGCGCCCGAGCGACCGCCGGGTAGTTCTCGAGGTCTCCGCTACGATTGGCCGCCAGCAGCACGAAGCTCATCTGGATGTCCGCCGCGGTGAACTCGCTACCGGTGAACCACTCGTATTGACTCAGCTCGCTCTCCCAATAGGCGTAATGGCGCGCCAACTGGGGGTCGAGGAACTGCTTGCGCACGCCCTGCCCCAGCGCCTTGCCGATGGGGCGGATCAGCGCCGGTACCGGCTTGTGACCGAGCCGACTCATCAAAAGACGCATCAGCAGCAGCGGCATCGCCGACCCCTCGGCGTAGTGCAGCCAGTGCAGATAGCGTACCCACTCGGGGGAGCCGACGTCCGGCACCAGCCAGCCGCCGTCATGACGCGCAATCAGATACTCGATGATCGCCCCCGATTCGGCCACGGTGTGCTCACCGTCGGTAATCACCGGCGACTTGCCGAGCGGATGGACCCGCTTCAGCGCCTCGGGTGCCAGCATGGTCTTGGGGTCACGGCGGTAGATCTCGATCTCGTAATCGAGCTCCAGCTCCTCGAGCAGCCAGACGATCCGCTGGGAGCGGGAATTTTCCAGGTGATGGACGACGATCATGAACGGAGCATCCTTGGATAGAGATCGAACTTGGCTTAACGATAGGGGGTTATCGGTGTCGCCGCCAGCCCCGAACGCCGCCGTTCGAGCGCACTATCCCAGGCCCAGCACGGCGGCGTAGGCGTCGCGCCAGCGCGGCCATTGCCAGGCGCTGGCGTCAGGTAGCACCGGACGCTGCTCGGTATGACGCAGCCACTGCCCCAGGCGCGCGGCCAGCGCCTCGGCGCCGCCGCGATAACGGTAAACGTCGTCGTAGTAGTCGGGAAAGCAGAGCCGGTCGGGCACCAGCGGCACGCATCCATGGGTCACCGCCTCCATGATCGCCAGCCCCTGGAACTCATGATCGGTAGTGGAGACCACGATGGCGCTCGATTCGAGCATCCGGACATAAGCATCACTCGGCTGTTCGCCCCAGCACACTATGCGCTCGCCTAGCCAGTCGCGGGCCTGATCGAAGATCGCCGGGCGGGTGCGGAACTGCTGGCCCATGACGGCGACCTCGAACGCCACCTCCTCCTCGACCAGCGTCGCCAGCGCGGCAAAGAACGCCTCCGGATTCTTGTCGTACTCCCAGCGATGGTTCCACACGATCCGGTGGCCGCCGTTGGCCTGGCGCGGCGCCGCCTCGGGTAGCGGCACCGGCAGCACCTGCGCCCGCTCGGCCAGGCTCTCCAACCACGCCTGAGGCCGCGGCCGGCCCGGCATGCGGCCGAGAAAATCGCGCACGCCGTCACAGAAGCTGTCGCGGTTGTAGCGGCTGTTGAACACCACGCTATCCGCCGCCATGGCGGCGTAGAGATTGACCATCATCGGCTCGGGGCGCGGCATCTGCTGGGCGGAGGCGGGAAAGGCGAACTGGTTCTCGTGAAAATAGACCACCTTGTGCGCCCGACCCAGCCCCGGGCAGAGCCCGACCAAGGTGGCCAGGTCGACCATCGAAGTCGCCACCACCAGATCGTAGGTCTGTGCCAGCGCCGCCTCCTGGGTGACCTGCCAGATCAGCGGGTTGGCACGGATCGACCAGGCGAAGTGGCGCGGCGGCAGCTCCAGGCGCGTCCACTCGATCTCAGGAAAGGCAGCCACAAGGCCATCGGCCCAGACCCGATGGCTCACCGCGGCGTAAGCGGACAGCAGTAGTGCTTTCATGGGGCTATCTCGGGCAACGGCTTTCTCCCGTCAAGGTTGTCTCGAAGCAAGGTTTCGACTCGCAAAGACGCTCACCCGCCAGGACCTTATCGAGCAGAGACTTGCGCTCCCGTCGAGCGTGCCTGTTGGCACAAAAAACGACGGCGCCCGGAGGCGCCGTCATCGTTTGGCCAGGGGAATGGCCGAGCTCAGTGCGCCTGCTCGAACATCGCGTCACCGATATCATCGATATAGCGCTGGCTCTTGCTCACCATCAGCGCCACACAGGCGTCTTCGCCGGGCACCACGTCGGAGCGCTCGAAGCGCCGCTCGCGCATCTGACCATCGTCGCCGGGCTTGCGAATCCAGCCACTGACCCGGTACTGACCGTTGGCCGCCTGCGGCGCTGGCACGATCAGAAACCCCTTGTACTCGACCGCCTCGCGCTCCTTCTGCGGCTTGGCGCTATCCGCCGTGCGCTCGCCACCCAGCAAGCCGGAGAACAGTTTCTTGAGCATGGCACTCTCCCCTCGTCGATGACCGGCGCGGTATCGCGCCGATCTTGGCCTCAGCTGGCGGAACGGCCCTTGCCGGCGGCGATACGCAGGCGCAGAGCGTTGAGCTTGATGAAGCCCTCGGCGTCTTTCTGGTCGTAGGCGCCAGCGTCATCCTCGAAGGTCGCGATCGACTCGTCGAACAGCGACTGCTCGGACTTGCGCCCCACCACCGTGGCACTGCCCTTGTAGAGCTTGACCCGCACCGTGCCGTTGACGAATTCCTGGGTCTCGTCGATCGCCGCCTGCAGCATGCGCCGCTCCGGGCTCCACCAGTAGCCGTTGTAAATGGTCTTGGCGTACTTCGGCATCAGTTCGTCTTTCAGGTGGGCCGCTTCGCGGTCCAGGGTGATCGACTCGATGGCGCGATGGGCACGCAGCAGGATGGTGCCTCCCGGGGTCTCGTAGCAGCCGCGAGACTTCATGCCGACATAGCGGTTTTCGACGATATCGAGGCGCCCGACGCCGTTGTCGCCACCCAGCTTGTTGAGCTTGGCCAGCACCTCGTGCGGCTTCAGACGCTCGCCGTCGATCGCCACCACGTCACCCTTCTCGAAGGTGAGTTCGAGATAGGTCGGGGTATCCGGCGCCTCTTCGGGCGACACGCTCCAGCGCCACATGTCCTCTTCCGCCTCGGCCCACGGATCCTCGAGAATGCCGCCCTCGTAGGAGATGTGCAGCAGGTTGGCATCCATCGAGTAGGGCGACTTCTTCTTGCTCTTGGAGAAGTCCACCGGAATCTGGTGCTCTTCGCAGTAGTTCATCAGCTTCTCGCGGGAGGTGAGATCCCACTCGCGCCACGGCGCGATCACTTTCACCCCCGGCTTGAGCGCGTAGGCACCCAGCTCGAAGCGCACCTGGTCGTTGCCCTTGCCGGTGGCACCGTGGGAGATGGCGTCGGCCCCGGTCTCGTTGGCGATCTCGATCAGGCGCTTGGCGATCAGCGGGCGCGCGATGGAGGTGCCCAGCAGGTACTCGCCCTCGTAGATGGTGTTGGCGCGGAACATCGGGTAGACGTAGTCGCGCACGAACTCCTCGCGCAGGTCCTCGATGTAGATCTCCTTGACCCCGAGCGCCTGCGCCTTGGCGCGTGCGGGCTCGACCTCTTCGCCCTGGCCGATATCGGCGGTGAAGGTGACCACTTCACAGGCATAGGTCTCCTGCAGCCACTTCACGATCACGGATGTATCAAGGCCGCCAGAATAGGCGAGGACGACCTTCTTGATATCGGACATGCGGCAACTCCTTGGGTGTGACGTCTCGAGCGCTCGAACGTCTCGCGTCGAGCGTGGCTGATGGTGACACAGCCGACCACGGCGGGCAGCGCGGGCGGCTGTGTACGCGAATCGATCCCGGATTATAACGCCCCCGTCCCCGCACGAATACCGAGCGGCAGGACGCCGAGGCCCGAAACTGCTAGACTTTTCGCCATTCAACACAAGCGTCATGGCGGCCGTTTTACAAGAACGTGCCCCGCGACGCTGCTTCGATTCGGGCGGTGCCATCGCCGCCACCTAAGGCAACGGGAGTACTTGCATGTCGGACGCCAGCACGAGAGAGCTGATGGCGCAGCGTTTTGTGGATATCTCCCGGTGGGTGGTCGATATCGAGACCGGCGGCTTCAACGCCGCCACCGATGCCCTGCTCGAGGTCGCGGCAGTACCGCTGACGATGGACGAACAGGGCAACCTGCTGCCACTGGAGACGCTCTCCTTCCATGTGGTGCCGTTCGCGGGGGCCAATATCGAGCAGTCGGCGCTCGACTTCACCGGCATCGATCTCGACAGCCCCTTCCGCCAGCAGATCGCGGTGAGCGAGAAAGAGGCGCTGGACGGCCTGTTCAAGCCGATCCGCAAGACGATCAAGTCCCACGGCTGCACCCGGGCGATTCTGGTCGGACACAACGCCGCCTTCGATCACGGTTTCATGAACGCCGCGATCCAACGCTGCGGCATCAAGCGCAACCCGTTTCACCCCTTCTCGAGCTTCGACACCGCCAGCCTGTCGGCACTGGCCTACGGCCAGACCGTGCTCGCCCGTGCCTGCCAGGCCGCCGGTATCGAGTTCGACAACGCCGAGGCGCACTCGGCCAGCTACGACACCGAGCGCACTGCCGCGCTGTTCTGCGCCATCGTCAACCGCTTCAAGGATCTCGGCGGCTGGCACCTGGCGATGCGCGAGCAGGGCTTCGAGGATATTTGAGTCCCTCATCGAGCGCGCCCGTCTGCACAAGCCCAGCTGAAAACGCCCTACTAGAAACCCCAACGCCGCCCCGAATCCGGGGCGGCGTTGGGGTTTCTAGTAGGGCGTTCATACCTGGCTTCGCGGCCGGTGGCCGCTTTTCCTCAGCTGTCGCTGGAAGCTTCCGCCGACTTCGCCGCCGCTTCCTTCACCATCGGCTCGAGCTCACCGCTCTGGTACATCTCGACGATGATGTCGCAGCCGCCGACCAGCTCACCGTTGATCCACAGCTGCGGAAAGGTCGGCCAGCTGGCGTACTTGGGCAGCTCGGCGCGGATGTCCGGGTTGTCCAGGATGTTGACGAAGGCGAAACGCTCGCCGCAGGCCATCAGGGCCTGCACCGCCTGGGCGGAGAAGCCGCACTGCGGCAGCTGCGGGGTGCCTTTCATGTAGAGCAGGATCGCGTTGTCGCCGATCTGCTGCTTGATGGTGTCGAGGGTATCGCTCATGGGACGTCCTTTGGCGGGACGAGCGCGATCAAGGCGCTCGTCGCGTGGCTGCATGAAGTTTGACCGTGACGCTCATTCTACTGATGACTTGGCGCGAAAACACCCCTGCCCCGGCGATCGCCGCCCCACGCCTGCGCGGTGCCGCCACCGCGAGCCATTGCGCGGCTGCGGGGGGCTGGTTAGGATGAAGGATCTCGCACGAACCGGCAGGCAGCCAAGCCGGTGACGGCGCCGTTCAGCGAACCGTTCAAACGGCCTTTCGCTCGCGGCGCTTTTTTCTTTGCAGGCTCTCCCCGCGCGGGGCGCTGCCGCAGAATTAGGCCAAAACGAACGGGAACTGCCCATGAGCGCACGCCACTTTCTGACCCTGCTGGATCTCTCCCGCGACGAGCTCGCCTATCTGATTCAGCGCGCGATCAAGATCAAGCACGAACTGAAGACCCAGGGGCCGACCTACACCCCTTTCAGCAATCGTACCCTGGCGATGATCTTCGAGAAGTCCTCGACCCGTACCCGTGTCTCGTTCGAGACCGCGATGGCCCAGTTCGGCGGGCATGCGCTGTTCCTGTCGCCGCGCGATACCCAGCTAGGCCGCGGCGAGCCGATCGGCGACACCGCGCGAGTGCTCTCGGAGATGGTCGACGCGGTGATGATCCGCACCTTCTCCCACGATGGCCTCGAGACGTTCGCCGCCAGCAGCACCGTACCGGTGATCAATGCCCTCACCGATGACTACCACCCGTGCCAGCTGCTCGCCGACGTCATGACCTGGACCGAGTGCCGTGGCCCGGTCACGGGCAAGACCGCGGTGTGGATCGGCGACGGCAACAACATGTGCCACTCCTGGATCAACGCCGCCCGGCAGTTCGACTTCCAGCTGCGCATCTGCTGTCCGCAGGGCTACGAGCCGCGTCAGGACATTCTCGACGCCGCTGGTGATAACGCGCTGATCGTGCGCGACCCCGCCACGGCCGTACGCGGTGCCGACCTGGTGACCACCGACGTGTGGGCCTCGATGGGTCAGGAGGAGGAGCAGGCCAAGCGCGAGCGCGATTTCGACGGCTTCCAGGTCACCGAAGCGCTGCTCGACCAGGCCGCCGCCGACGCCATCTTCCTGCACTGCCTGCCGGCGCATCGCGGCGAAGAGATCAGCACCACCCTGCTCGACGACCCGCGCGCGGTGGTGTGGCAGGAGGCCGGCAACCGCCTCCACGCGCAGAAAGCACTGATCGAGTTCCTGCTGCTGGGCCAGGTTGCCTGAACCCAGGCGCCTGAACTCGATCGATTGAGCCAGGCGCCCCACCACGCTCTTCGCCGACGGGCCTGACGCCAGCGGGATGCCGGCTGCGCAGCGCAGCCGGTCATTCAGCGTTTCTTCGCCGTCTCTCTGCCGTCTATTCGCCCTGTGCCGCCCGCCGTGCCAGGCGACGTCGACGCGCCTGACGCCAGGCCAGCAGCGACACCGCAATCAGCGCGAGTGCCGCCAGCGCGCCCAGGGCCTGCCCCAGATCCCCGCTCAGGGCGGACTCCCCAGGACCACGAAAGCCACCCCATAAGGGCCCGTGGTCAGCAGTGCCACCGTGAGATAGATCGAGCGCGGCACGCCGGCCACCCCGAGGGCGTAATGCTTGATGAACATCGGCACACCCGGGACCAGCTTGATCAGGAAGGTCACTCGCCAGGCGCTGCGGCGATCTACATCGAGCGCCGCCAGGGCGGGGAAACGCCGCTGGAGCAGCTGACGCAGACGCGGCCGCAGGCGAGAGTGGGCGATGGCATAGCAGAGCAGCAGATTGCATAGCGTCGCCAGTGCGGCCACGGCGAGACCGCCGGCCACGCCGAAGCGCAGCCCGGCGATAATGAAGAAGGGAGTCATGGGGACGCCCAGCGCCGGCAGCACGATCATGGCGAGGGTGAACGGCAGCAGCTGCAGCTCTTCGAGCCAACCGCGGGGCACACCGCCGTAGGCCGCGAACAGCACACACAAAGCGACGCCGAGCCCCGCCGCCAGAGCCACCCGCCACCAGCGCCAGGCGCGTGTCATGGCATGGCGCCGTGGCGGCAGGGAGCGCGCGGGCGACGGCGGCAGCGGGTCGAGCATCATCGGGGGAAGCGGAATCGGCATGTGTCATGCCTCTCGATGGAAAGCGACAAGCATGACACCAGGATGACAGCCGACGGCGTCACTCGAGGTTGTCGAGCCCCTTCTCCGCCATCGCCACCGCGCGGAACAGCGCGCGGCGTTTGTTGAGCGTCTCTTGCCATTCGTCGTCGGGATCGGAGTCGGCGACGATGCCCCCGCCCGCCTGCACGTGCAGCTCGCCATCCTTGAGCACGGCGGTGCGGATGGCGATCGCCATGTCCATGTTGCCGTGCCAGGAGAGATAGCCCACCGCGCCGGAGTAGATACCGCGCTTGACCGGTTCGAGCTCGTCGATCACCTCCAGCGCGCGGATCTTGGGCCCCGGAGAGCGTGCCCGCAGGGAAGCGGTGGCGCGCGCACATCCATCGCCGACATGCCGCCGCGCAGCTTGCCGGTGACGTTGGAGACGATTGATGACGTGGGAGTAGCGCTCGATCGCCATGCGATCGGTCACCTCCACCGTCCCGGTCTGACTGATACGACCGATGTCGTTGCGCCCCAGGTCGATCAGCATCAGATGCTCGGCAATCTCCTTGGGATCGGCCAGCAGCTCCTCCTCCAGCGCCTTGTCCTCGGCCGGCGTGGTGCCGCGCGGGCGGGTGGCCGATCGGCCGCACCGTGACTTCATCACCCTCCAGCCGGGTCAGGATCTCCGGCGAGGCGCCGATCACGTGGTGATCGTCCAGGTTGAGGAAGAACATGTAGGGCGACGGATTGAGGCTGCGCAGGGCGCGGTAGAGATCCAGCGGCGGCGCCTGATAGGGAATCGACATGCGCTGGGAGGGCACACACTGCATCAGATCGCCGGCCAGCACGTACTCCTTGATACGTGCCACCGCCTCCTTGTAGCCCTGCTCGCTGAAGCTGGCGTGGAAGTCGTGCTCGGCCACGTCGTTGCGCCCGGTGCCCGGGCTCAGGGTGTTGAAGGTCGCGCTGCGCAGCTTGAGTTCGAGCGCTTCGAGCCGTTCCCAGGCCGAGGCCAGCGCATCGGCCTCCTCGGGGTCGGCGTGGGTCCATAGCTGCAGCCGGCCGGAGAGATTGTCGAACACCACCAGCTCGTCGCACACCATCAGCAGGATGTCGGGCACCCCGATCGGGTCGGGCTTTTCGGCGGCACGCTCGCTGCGCAGACGCGGCTCGATGTAGCGAATGGTGTCATAGCCGAAGTAGCCCACCAGACCGCCGTCGAAGCGCGGCTGATCATCCAGGTGCGGCACCTTGAAGCGCGCCTGGAACTGCTCGATCCAGGCCAGCGGATCGGCCACCTCGGCGACCCCATGCTGCTCGCCGTCGATCAAATGGCGCACGGTGAAACCGCGCACCTCGACGCGCTCGCGGCTGGGCAGGCCGATGATCGAATAACGCCCCCATTTCTCGCCGCCCTGTACCGATTCGAGCAGAAAGGTCCAGGGGGCATCGGCCAGCTTTAAATAGGTCGACAGCGGCGTATCCAGATCGGCGAGCACGTCGCGGGTCACGGGAATACGGTTGTAGCCGGCTTGCGCCAGCTCGGCAAAACGCTCGGGGGTCATCGTCATGAGACCGGGCTCCAACAGTGAAAATCAGCGACAGGCGGATACGACAATCGGGCTGACGGTCACCATCGCCAACGCTTGACGTGGCGCATCAGGGCGCTGGAACACACGGGGCGTCGGCTATCCGGTTGCATGTGGGGCTCGGTCCAGAGAAAAGGGGCGTGAAATGATGGCTCGCGGCCGGCGACAGCCAGGGTGAGACGCCGGTCGAAAAACCCTAAACGAGTTCCTGAAGCGATTCAACCAGACCGTCGGGGGCGCTCGTCGCCACCGGCTCGCCGTGGTTGTAGCCGTAGGGTACCGCCAGGGTACGAAAGCCGGCGCGCTTGCCCGCCTCGATGTCGTGACGCGAGTCCCCCACCATCAGGCAGTGCTGCGGGGCGATCTCGAAGTGTGCAGCCAGGTGCAACAGCGGCGCCGGGTGCGGCTTCTTCTCGGGCAGCGAGTCGCCGCCCAGGGTCAGTTGGAAATAGTCGCGCAGCGTCAGCGCCTCGAGGATTCGGATCGATGAAGGCCGCCGGCTTGTTGGTGATCAACGCCAGCACCAGGCCGCGGGCGGAGAGCCCTTCGAGCGCCTCGCGCACGCCGGGGAAGACCCGAGTGCGGGCACAGGGCGCGGCGCGATAGTGCACGAGGAAGCGCGCATGGGCGCGCGCAAGCGTCGCCGCGTCGGGCTCACTGCCACCCGCGTCCGCGAGCGCCCGGGCCACCAGCAGGTGCGAACCGTTACCGACCCAGTCGCGCACCTTGGCCTCGCCCGCGGGCGGCCACGCCAGGTCGCCCAGCATCGCGTCCACCGCTGCGGCGAGGTCGGGCACGGAGTCGATCAAGGTACCGTCGAGATCGAAGGCGATGAGGCGGATATCGTCGAGCAGGGGCAGCATCGTGTGAAGTCTCCAGAGGCGGCGCCGGAGCACCTTTCGCGGGTGCCAAGCGGCAGCGATGGGCGTATCCTACCGGCTATACTTTCGTCGAGTCGACCGGCCTTTTCGTGACTGTGATCCCTGCTGTAGCTCTCCGCCTCATCTTATCCATCACGGATTGCGTCATCCTGCTCCACCCCGCGCTCGCTCACCGTCTCGGCTCCGACCGCCCGGCAGCGACGTCGCTCGACGCCAGCGCAGACCCTTTTCCCTTCGTTTTCATCGCATCCGCAAGGAGTCTTCTGCCATGACCACACCGCGTATCGTGGTGGTCGGTGGCGGTGCCGGCGGCCTCGAGCTGGCGACCCGCCTGGGCCGCAAGCTGGGCAAACGCCAGCGCGCCGACATCGTGCTCGTCGACCGCAACCCCACCCACATCTGGAAACCGCTGCTGCACGAGGTCGCCACCGGCACCCTCGACTCGGGTCTCGACGAGGTCTCCTATCAGGGCCACTCGAAGCACAACGGCTACCGCTTTCAGCGCGGCACCCTGAGCGGCATCGACCGCGACGCCCGCACCATCACCCTGGAACCGATACACGACGCCGACGACGTCGTGGTGCTGCCGGCACGCCAGATCGCCTACGACTACCTGGTCCTATCGGTGGGCAGCGTCTCCAACGACTTCGGCACCCCCGGCGTGGCCAAGCACTGTCACTTCATCGACAGCCCGCAGCAGGCGGAGGAGTTTCGCCGCAACATGCTCAACACCTTCCTGCGCTACAGCGATCCGGAGCGGCGCACCCATCCCAAGCTGACCGTCGGCCTGGTCGGCGCCGGAGCCACCGGGGTCGAGCTCGCGGCGGAGCTGTTCGGCGCCTCGAAGATGCTGCACAGCTACGGTTTCACCGCCCTCGACAGCGGCAAGCTCGAGGTGCACCTGATCGAGGCGGCGCCGCGGGTGCTGCCGGCGCTGCCCGAGCGCATCAGCCGCGCGGTGCACGGCGAACTCGAACGCCTGGGGGTCAAGATCCATGTCGACACCCGGGTCACCGAGGCCAACGAGCACGGCTTCATCACCGCCGATGGCGAACCGCTGGCGACCGACCTGAGCGTATGGGCGGCGGGTATCCGCGCCCCGGCCTTCCTCTCCGAGCTGGGCCTCGCCACCGAGCGCAATCACCAGCTCAAGGTGCACCAGACGCTGCAGAGTCTCGACGACGAGCGCATCTTCGCCTTCGGTGACTGCGCCGCCTGCCCCCAGGCCGACGACAAACGGGTGCCGCCGCGGGCCCAGGCGGCTCATCAACAGGCGACCCACTGCTACCACAACCTGCGCGCGGCGATGGCCGGCAAGCCACTCAAGCCGTTCGTCTACCATGACCGCGGCTCGCTGATCTCGCTGGCGCATTTCGAGGCGGTCGGCAGCCTGATGCGCGGCACCTCGGCCCGCAGCCTGTTCATCGAGGGCCGGCTGGCGAAGCTGTTCTACGCCTCGCTCTACCGCATGCATCAGATGGCGATCCACGGCCTGTTCAAGACCGGCATGACGGTGGTCGTGGACGGGCTCAACCGTTACCTGCGCCCCAAGATGAAACTGCACTGAGAGGGGGTGCCCCGCGCTCGCTCAGTCGAGCCGGGGCTCGGGCCACCAGGCCGGCAGTAGCGCCCGCGCCCGCGGCTGGGCGAAACGGTCGTCGAGCAGTTCGATAACGCCGCGATCGCTGGCGGTGCGGATCACGCGCCCGGCGGCCTGCACCACCTTCTGCATGCCGGGATAGAAGTAGGCGTAGTCGTAGCCACTGCCTAGCAGCGTCTGCAGGCGTTCGCGCATCTGCTCGTTGACCGGATTGACCTGGGGCAATCCCAGCGTCGCGACGAAAGCCCCGATCAGCCGCTCGCCGGGCAGATCGATGCCCTCGCCGAAGATTCCGCCCAGCACGGCGAAGCCCACCCCTGCCCCGCCGCTTTCGAAGCGCGCCAGGAAGCTGGCCCGGGCGGCATCGTCCATGCGCGCCGCCTGGCGCCACTGCACCACCTCCGGGTGACGCTGGGCCAGGCGCTCGGCGACCTGCTCCAGATAGGCGAAGCTCGAGAAGAAGGCGAGATAGTTGCCGCGGCGCTGATGGAAGCGCGCGGCGATACGCGCCACCAGCGGATCGAGCGAGGCCGCGCGATGGGCGTAACGGGTCGATAGCCGGGTGGCGATGCTGACCTCGAGCTGGCCGGCGGCGAACGGCGAGCCCAACGCCAGCCAGGGGGCGCTGTCGGGCACCCCGAGCAGATCGCGGAAGTAGCCCTGGGGCGAGAGCGTGGCGGAGAACAGCGTGCCGCCATGGGCGGCGGTGAAGCGCGCGGCCAGAAACGGCGCCGGCATGACATTGCGCAGGGTCAGCGTCGCCCCGGCCCGGCGCTGGCGTCCGCGCGGCGGCTGTCGGGTCAGATCGCACAGCGAGTGGCTACCGAATGTCTCGGCCACCCGGCACAGATGCTGGGCCTCGAAGGAGAAGCGCTGCAGCTCGCCGTCCAGCGCGATCGGCTGCTCGCTCTGATACTCGACGATCCGCGATACCGCCTGCTGCAGCGCCGCAATCAGCTTGCCCGGCAGGTGCTCGAGCACGCGGTAATCGCGCTCGCCGTAAGCATCATCCAACTGCTCCGCCAGTTCCTGCCAGGCCGTGGCGACCCGCGCCAGCGGACGCTTGAGCGGCGCCGGCAACTGCGGCACCAAGCGCCGAAAGGCGGCGTGATCGAGGGTCGCGGTATACATGCCGCGACCGCGCTCGACCAGGTTGTGCGCCTCGTCCACCAGAATGCCCACTTGCCACTGCTGCTGCAGGGTCAGCGCGTAGAGCTGGGCGTGCAGATCGAAGTAGTAATTGACGTCGGCGACCACCACATCGGCCCAGCGCGACATCTCCTGCCCCAGGTAGTAAGGGCAGACCTGGTGTTCGAGGGCCACCGCGCGCAGACCGGCGCGATCGAGCCAGCCACGCTCGGCGGCTGCCGAGCGTGCCACCGGCAGGCGATCGTAGAAGCCCGCGGCGAGCGGACAGGCCTCGCCGTGGCACGCCTTGTCGAGATGCTCGCAAGCCTTCTCCCGCGCGGTCAGCGTGAGCACCCGCAGCGGCAGCGCCGGTGTCGCCTCACCCGAGACCGGTTCGGCGGGGGCCGGCGCCTGGGTGTCGGCGGCGGATGCGGCAGGCGGGCGCGCGCCGAGCTGCTCGAGGCTTCCAGCGCCAGCTGCTGGCCGGTATTGCGCGCGGTGAGAAAGAACACCCGGTCGAGCGGTTCGCCGGGCATCGCCTTGAGCATCGGGAACAGCGTCCCCAGCGTCTTGCCGATGCCGGTGGGCGCCTGCAGCAGCAGCCAGCGCCGTGTATGGGTGGCCTTGTAGACCGCCTCCGCGAGTTCGCGCTGGCCAGCGCGGAAGTCGGCGAACGGAAAGTTCAGCGCCACCAGCGCCGCGTCTCGCCGCCGCCGATGCGCCAGCTCCTGCTGGGCCCAGGCCAGAAAGCGCTGGCAGTGGGTCTCGAATACCTCGCGCAGCTCAGACGCGCTGCATTGCTGGCTGAGCGGCGTCTCGCGCTGGCTGGCGATATCGAAATAGACCAGGGTCACGGTGAGCTGGTCGAGCCCCCGCGCCAGACATAGCAGATGACCGTAGACCTGAGCCTGGGCCCAGTGCAGGGCGCGCTGGTTGGCCGGCTGGCGCGCCAGATCGCCGCGGTGGGTCTTGATCTCCTCGAGCCGGTTGGCATCGGGATCATAGCCGTCGGCACGCCCGCGCACCTCCAGATGCGCGTAGTGCCCGACGAGGACCACCTCACGCTCGTAGCGCTCGCCGCGACGCTCGCTCACCACCCGGTGGCCGGCGATGCCCTCCTGGGCCGAAGGCGATGGCGTGAAGCGCAGATCGAGATCCCCCGCCTTGGCCGAGAACTCGCACAGGGCGCGCACCGCGATACGGTAACTCACGCCGAGCGACCGCCCGGAGCGCCCGCCAGCGGCACGCCGCCATCCTCTGCCGTCGCGTCCGGCCCGCTCGCTGCGGCGTCCAGGCTCTGCTCCTCCCAGCTGACATAGCAGACGCTGACCGGCATGGCGTGCTCGGCGCAGAAAGCGAGCCAACGCTTCTGGTTGTCCTGCAGGCGGTCCCCGGGTCCCTTCACCTCGATCATGCGGTAGCGCGCCTCACCCGGCCAGAACTGGATCAGATCCGGCATACCGGCACGATTGGCACGAATATCGCCGAGCAGACGCTCGAACCACAGCCGCAGGTGGCGCGCGGGAATGCACGTCAGCGCCAGCGTCAGGGTGCGCTCGTCGAGCGCGCTCCAGGCGACGAACGGCGACTGGATACCGTACTTGTCGCGAAAGCGCTGGCGCACGATGTCGCCATAGTCGCCACGCTCCAGCGCCGCCAGGCAGGCCGTGAACAGCGCCTGGCGGCGGGCGTGGAAATCCTCGTCGAAGAGATCCGCCGGCCCGCTATGAAACGGGTGGAAGAAGGCGCCGGGCAGCGGCGCGAAGATCGCCTCCCAGCAGAGCAGACCGAAGAGCGCATTGATCAGGGTGTTCTCGACATAGATCACCGGCGCCTCGTCGCGGCTCAGATGCGCCGCCACCGCGCCCTCGACCCAGCCGCTACGCGACAGCGTCAGTGTGATGCGCTCGGGCTCGGCCGGCACTGCGGTGTCGCGCCGCGGCAGTCCCAGCTTGCGCCGCAGACGCGGTACGATGCGCCCCAGCGCCTGGGCCTCGGCGGCACTCACCGGCGCGGCCTCGGCACGCTGGGCCAGTTGCCAGGCATCGTCGAAGCGTGCCAGGCGTTCGAGCACCCGAACCCGGCGTAGACGCGCTTCCGGCGCGGTACTGTCGTGGTAGAGCGCCAGCGCCTGCTGCAGCTCGCCCTGGCGCTCGCTGCGATAGGCGAGCTTGTAGAGCAGCCGGCCACGGCGCCGCTCCAGCCAGGGGTTGTCGAAGGGCTCACGCGAGATCTCGGCGAGCAGGTCAGCCAGCGGCTCGTCGGCGTCGAAGCGCTCGCGGCAGCGATGCAGATGGTAGTAAGCCTCCAGTTCACCGCGCCGCGAGAAGGCCCGTGACGCTGCCGCCAGGGGAACGGACTCGAAGCGGTAGACGCCCAGATCCGCGAGCACGAACTCCGACCACTGCTGACGCAGGTTACCGAAGAACATCAGCCGGAAGCGCTCGCCGAGGGCATCGACGGTCAACCGGTAGTGGGTATCGTCGAGGCTCGGCAACCATGCCGGCAACGCTCGCGGCGCCGGCGACTCGGCCGCCAGCGCCTCGCGCCAGGCCGTCTTGCCCGTGCTGCGCGAAAGCCCCAGCTCGGCCAGCCACGGCGCCAGGTCGGCGGCAAGCTCGCTTTTGGTCGTCAAGGCGAAGAGTGCCGGCAGCGCCAGCTCGGCATCGGTCTCGACCCAGCCGGCAGCGATCAGCGGCGCCGCCGCCGTTTCCGTATCACCGATCTCGGCATAGCACAGCCGGCTGGCGCGGAAGTCGACGCCCTTGCGCATCACCATGCGCACCAACAGCGCCCGGGACGGCCGCGGCAGCGCCTCGAAGGTAGCGATGAAGTCACGCTCCTCGGCCGACAACAGGTCGGCGTAACGCGACCCGAGCCAGTCGAGCACGGTGTGGAAATTGGCCAGGTAGTAGAACGGGTCGTCGAGCGTGGGCAACGCCATAGGGGAGTATCGCATGGAGAGTGGCGAGTGAACTGGCTAAGCATACAGGTTCCGGCCTCGCCATCGAAGTCGCCTCGGCGCCATCCGGTTCGGCGGCGAGCGCTCGAAGCGTATGCCTATCTGGGCTAACCTCGGGGTCTGAGCGGGCCGACGCAATACCGCGATACCGGGTGGCGGCGCCCCGCTCCTCTTCGTTCTCCACCTCGGCCATCGTCCCCGGGCCAGCCACTGCCGGAGTGCCTCATGCAGCATTTCTACAACGCCGCCGACACCCTGATCGATGACGTCCTCGCCGGCGTCAGTGCACTGACGGACGTGCGTATCGCCGAACCCAGCCAGCATCTACGCATTCTGGTCCGCGCCGACTGGGATCGCGAGCACCACGGGCGTGACCAGGTCGCCCTGCTCTCCGGCGGTGGCGGCGGCCACGAGCCGGCCCACGCCGGCTTCATCGGCGAGGGCATGCTGACCGGCGCGGTGGTCGGCGGGCTGTTCGCCTCGCCCAGCGTCGATGCGGTGCTCGCCGCGATTCGTGAGGTGTGCGGCGCAGCCGGCTGTCTGCTGATCGTCAAGAACTACACTGGCGACCGGCTCAATTTCGGCCTCGCCGCCGAGCAGGCACGCCAGGAGGGCCTGGCGGTGTCGATGGTGATCGTCGGCGACGATATCGCCCTGCCCGACTCCCCCCAGCCGCGCGGCATCGCCGGCACACTGATCGTGCACAAGCTGGCCGGCTGGCTGGCGGCGCAGCAAATGCCGCTGGAGACCTTGAGCGAGCGCGTCGATGCCGCCCTGCCGCGAATCGCCTCGCTGGGGCTGGCGCTCTCCCACGCCGCCCGCCCGGGCGAGGCGAAAGCCCCCTGTGCCCCCGAGCTGGGCCTGGGCATTCACAACGAGAGCGGCGTGCGCCGGGTCGATCCGGAGAGCGCCAGCGAGGCGGTGGAGACCCTGTTGGCACCGCTCACCGAGGCGCTCGCTGCGCGCGGCTACGCGCCGCCCTACGTCGCCCTGCTCAACAATCTGGGCGGCGCCGCCGAACAGGAGATGCAGGTGCTCGCCGCCAGCCTGCTGGTCAACCGCCGCGGGCTCGCGCTCTCCGGAATGATCGGGCCGGCTACACTGATGACCTCGCTCGACATGCAGGGCTTCTCGATCACCCTGGTGGCGGCCGACGACGATCTCTCCCAGGCCCTCGACGCACCGACCGACGCGCCCGCCTGGCCCGGACTACGCACGCCGTGCGCCCCGGCCCGCTTCACGCCCCAGGTCAGTGAGACAACTGTGCCCGAGCATGTCGAGCGTGACGCCACGGTGGAGACCCTGCTGCGCGCGGCGATCGCGGTATTGCGCGACTCGCGCCAGGCCCTCGACGACCTGGATGCCCGCAGCGGCGATGGCGATGCCGGCACCAGCCTGGCCAGCGGCGCCGAGGCCGTCGCCCGACGTCTTGACGCCGGCCAGTTGGAGAGCGCACGGCCCGGTGCACTGTTCGGCGCCATCGGGGCCTGCCTCGCCCGCGACATGGGCGGCTCCAGCGGCGTACTGCTGTCGATCCTGTTCACCGCAGCGGGGGCCGAGCTGGCCGACGGCGACGATCTCGCCGCGGCGCTGGCGGTGGGCATCGAGCGCATGCAGCGCTACGGCGGCGCGGCGCAGGGCGACCGCACCCTGCTCGATGCGCTGATACCGGCGGTGGAGACACTGCGCGAGGGCGGCGATCTGACCCTGGCGGCCGAGCGCGCACGGGAAGGTGCCGAGGCCACGGCGACGATGGCGCAAGCCCGCGCCGGGCGCTCCGCCTATCTGCCGGAGAGCGCCCTGCAGGGGGTGACCGACCCCGGGGCCGAGGCGGTGGCAAGGGTACTGCAGGCGCTGGCCGAGGCCTGAGCGCGCGGGCTTTTGATCTGGCGCCCGATGCCGCGCTCTGGCTCATGCCGCCCGATGCCGCGCTCTGTCCATGGCGCCCGGTTTTCACAGCCGCTGGACGATGTGGGCTTATCCGGCGGCAGGGCGTCGCGAGGGCGCTGTGAACCCCTCCCTGGGCGCTACCTTTGCCATCCCTGGCAAAGGACCCTCGCTTTGCCCTGCCCCCGGCGCCCATCATCAGAGGGGGTGGAAATGGTCTCTAAGGCGCCCGAAACTGTGCCTCAGGCGTCGAGATCAGCCTTGAGTTCTCGCCATAGCTGACGGTAGGCCAGGGTCGCGCGGCTGCGCGGCGCCAGGTCGGCCAGCGGCTGGCATTCGAGACTCATGCGTTCGACGTCGCTGGCATAGGGGATCCAACTGCGCATGGGCCGGCCGAGGGCCGCCGGCGGTGAATCGAGCCAGTCGCGGTGCAGGGTGCGCCGCCGGTCGACCAGATTGAAGAAGGGCGAGAGCCGCTCACGCTGGCGCTTCTTGAGATCGAGATGGTCGAGCATGCGCGAGAACGCCTGCACCGAGAGCGGGCTGGGGATAGTGGGTACCAGGATGCGGTCGGCGGCACGGATCAGCTGCTCGGCCAGTGTCGACAGCCCCGGCGGACAGTCGAGGATCATCAGCCCGTACTCCTCGCCGAACGGCTCGATCAGCCGCTTGAGATGCTTGTCACCATCGGCGCTGGCGTCGAGCAGGCGGTCCAGCTCGCGCAGGCGGATATCCGCCGGCAGCAGGTCGAAGCGCTCCCACGGGGTGTGCTGCACCTGCTCGCCGAGCGGCGACTTGCCGGCGAGCAGCTTGGAGACCTTCTTGCTCAGCCCGCTCTCGCCGCCCAGCACCCAGGTCGAAGCCCCCTGGGCGTCGAGATCCCACAACAGCACCGGCACTCGGTCAAGATTGGCCTCCCGGGCCAGATTGACCGCCGCCGAGGTCTTGCCTACTCCGCCCTTCAAATTGTGCAGCGCCACGACCTTCATGCTCTCGACCACCCGACGTTAACAGAAAGTTACATTCTACGGATTGGACGTCTCGGAGATAATGACAGTTCGATGACAATCGCCCTCGTGCTGTGCCAGCCAGCGCCGTTTCTGGACCGCGCCCAGGCGTTTGATCGCCGCCTCGCGCTTGAGCGCCTCACTCTGGCTCCCCACCTGCTCGACGTGACGCAGCGTCAGCGGCCCGCGCCCGCGCAGCGCGCGTGCCCCCTTGCCACGACTGTGCTCGGCGAAGCGCCGCGCGACGTCGGTGGTGATGCCGGTATAGAGCGCACCAGCGGCGGTCTCGATCAGATAGAGATACCAGGGGCGGTCGGCGCCCCCCGCCTCGCGGCCGCACTCGCTCACTGCTGCCAAACCCTCAATCCAGGCTGGCGAGGGCGCTACGCATCTCGCCGATCACGCCATCGTAGCGATTCGGGTCGTCGAGGCTGCGCGCCTTGAAGAATCGCCGAGCCGGAGACGAAGGTATCCGCGCCGGCACGCGCGATCTCGGCGATATTCTGCGGCGACACCCCGCCATCGATCTCCAGTCGAATCGGCAGCCCGCTGGCATCGATTCGGCGCCGCGCCTCTTGCAGCTTGTCGAGCGCGGCGGGGATGAACGACTGGCCACCGAAGCCGGGGTTGACGCTCATCAGCAGGATCATGTCGAGCTTGTCCATCACGTAGTCGAGATAGGAGAGCGGCGTGGCCGGGTTGAATACCAGCCCGGCCTTGCAGCCACGGCTCTTGATCAGCTGCAGCGAACGATCGATATGCTCCGAGGCTTCCGGATGGAAGGTGACGTAGCTGGCCCCGGCGTCGATAAAGTCGCCGATGAGCTGATCCACCGGCTTGACCATCAGGTGACAGTCGATCGGCGCGGTCACGCCGTGCTTGCGCAGCGCCTCGCACACCATGGGGCCGATGGTCAGATTGGGCACGTAGTGGTTGTCCATCACGTCGAAGTGGATCATGTCGGCGCCGGAGGCCAGCACATCGTCCACCTCCTGCCCCAGGCAGGCGAAGTTGGCGGAGAGAATCGAGGGGGCAATCTTGAAATCACGCATATGACGCAGCGTCCTGGCAGTGATGGGCGTGGGCATGGATCCGAGTATGCCTGCATTCTAGCAGCCCTCGGCGCCGCTGCGGTTAGCCGATCGTGCGCCCACGGGCTATGCTCGGCCAGACACCGCGGCGGATGGGCCATCCGTCGGGGCTGACGGTCTTGCTGCCTCTATCTGGATCCCTACCTCCAGAGCCCTAACCGATCGGCAGCCAGACCCAGACCACAATCAAAAACAGCATCAGGATCAGGAGCCCTCCCATGTCCTCACGCGTTCGCCCGACCGGTCCGGCGCTGGCTATCGATCAGCCTCTCCACGCTCTATCTGGGCATCGCGCCACTGGCGCAGGCCGATTCGGCGATCCTCGAGGGCGAGCGTTTTCATCCGCAGGTGGGGGAGCACGGCATGGTCGCGACCAGCCACTACCTGGCCTCGCAGATCGCCCACGACGTGCTCGCCAAGGGCGGCAATGCGGTGGACGCTGCGGTCACCGCCGGCTTTGCGCTGGCGGTGACCCAGCCGCGCTCGGGCAATATCGGCGGTGGCGGCTTCATGCTGATCTCCGACGAGCAGCGCGACGAGGTGATCGCCATCGACTACCGCGAAAAGGCGCCCGCGGCGGCCTATACGACGATGTTCCAGAACGATCAGGGCGAGGCGGTGCCGCAGCTCTCGCGCTTCACCCACAATGCTGCCGGCGTACCCGGCACGGTGGCCGGCCTGGCACTGGCGCTGGACAAGTACGGCACCCTGAGTCTGGCCGAGGCGCTGGCCCCGGCGATCACGCTGGCCGAAGAAGGCTTCGAGGTGCCACCGCGCTTCGCCGAAGGGCTGGCACAGGCCCAGGATCGCCTCAAGCAATGGGACGCCACGCGCAAGGTCTTCTACAAGCCCGACGGCTCGAACTACCAGGCCGGCGAGCTGTTCCGCCAGCCCGATCTCGCCGCCACGCTCAAGCGCATCGCCGCCCAGGGCCCGCGCGAGTTCTACGAGGGCGAGACGGCGCGCCTGATCAGCGCCGAGATGCAGCGCCACGGCGGCCTGATGACCGCCCAGGATCTGGCCGACTATCAGCCCACGATTCGCCAGCCCGTGCACGGCAACTATCGCGGCTACGATGTCTACGCCATGAGCCCGCCCTCCTCCGGCGGCGCGCACATCGTGCAGATGCTGAACATTCTCGAGGGCTACGATATCCACGCCATGGGCTTCAACTCGGCGCGCACCATTCACCTGATGGCCGAGGCGATGCAGCGTGCCTACGCCGACCGCGCCGAATACCTGGGTGATCCCGATTTCGTCGACGTGCCGCTGGCCGGGCTGACCTCGCCGGGCTACGCCAACGAGCTGCGCGCCGAGATCCCCCTCGACCACGCCACCCCGAGCGCCGAGATCGCCGCCGGCAACCCGCTACCCTACGAGTCCAACGAGACCACGCACTTCTCGATCGCCGACGACAGCGGCCTGGCGGTCTCCAACACCTATACCATCAACTTCAGCTACGGCTCCGGCATCGTGGTCGACGGCGCCGGCTTTCTGCTCAACAACGAGATGGATGACTTCTCGGCCAAGCCGGGCGCGCCCAACGCCTACGGCCTGATCGGCGGCGAGGCCAACAAGATCGAGCCGCGCAAGCGCATGCTGTCGTCGATGACCCCGACCATCGTCAAGAAGGATGGCAAGAACTTCCTGATCACCGGCAGCCCCGGCGGCTCGCGCATCATCACCACCACGCTGCAGGTGGTCATGAACGTGATCGACCACGGCATGAACATCCAGAGCGCGGTGAGCGCGCCGCGTATCCACCATCAGTGGCTGCCCGACGAGATCCGCATCGAGGATGGCATCAGCCCCGATACCCAGGCGCTGCTCGAGGCGATGGGTCACACCCTCAGCCAGCAGGAGGCGATGGGCGCCGCGCAGTCGATCCTGATCGAACCCGACGGTACCTTCACCGGCGGCGCCGATCCGCGCCGCTCCACCTCCTCCGCCATGGGGCTGTGAATGCAGGCTCGGCGCGCCCCGGGTAGCCGGCGCTGATGGCACGCCGGCCGAGGTTGGCGATCCTGGTGCTCGCCCTGGCCGAGTGGTTCGGCACCTCGCTCTGGTTCACCCCCAACGCGGTGCTCGCCGAGCTGCGCCAGGCCTGGGCGCTGCAAGCGGATGATCTGGCCTGGCTCACCGGCGCAGTGCAGGTGGGCTTTCTGCTCGGCACCCTGGGGATCGGGCTCAGCGGGCTTGCCGACCGCCGCGACGCCAGCCGGGTGTTCGCCGCGTGCTGCGTGATCGGAGCCGCCAGCAATGCGGCGCTCACCTATGCCGATGGGCTGGGCCCGGCGCTGGCGCTACGCCTGATCACCGGCATGGCGCTGGCCGGCATCTACCCGGTGGGAATGAAGCTGATGGTGGGCTGGGCGCCCGAGCGCACCGGCGCGGCGCTGGCGTGGCTGGTCGGCATGCTGGTGCTCGGTACGGCGATGCCGCACCTGCTGGCGGCGCTGGATCTGCGCGGCGGCTGGCAGCTGACGCTGTGGCTGGCTTCACTGCTGGCACTGAGCGGCGGCGCCGGCGTGGCCTGGCTGGGGGAGGCACCACATGCCGGCCCGCGCCCCGCGCATCCGCGGCTGGGCGGGCTGGCGGCCTTTCGACTGCCCGAGTTCCGCCGCGCCGCCGGCGCCTACTTCGGCCATATGTGGGAGCTCTACACGCTGTGGGCGCTACTGCCGCTCTTGCTTCTGCACGCCCTGCCCGGGCTCTCCACCACCGACGCGGCACTCGTAAGCTTCGCCCTGATCGCGGTGGGCGCCCCCGGTTGCTGGCTCGGGGGCTGGCTTAGCCAGCGCCACGGCAGCCGGGCGGTGGCGCGCTGGGGCCTGGCCGGCTCGGCGCTGTGCGCCACGCTCTACGCCCTCACCGCCGGGATCCTGCCCACCGCGGCGCTGATCGTCCTGCTCGGTAGCTGGAGCCTGCTGGCCGTGATCGACTCGCCGCACTTCTCGGCGCTCTCGGCGCGCGCCTGCCCCGCCTCGCTGGTGGGCAGCGCGCTGACCCTGCAGAACGCCATTGGCTTCGCTATCTCGGCGCTCTCGCTGGGACTGCTGCTGCCGTGGCTGCCCCTGCTCGGCCAGTCGCTGGCCTGGCTGCTGCTGCCCGGTCCTCTGCTCGGCCTGCTGGCACTGGGCCGCCGCCGCAGCACTCAGGAATGCTGGCGGTAGCGTCCACGCGCGCGATACGCGGCGCTTATAGAAGGCCCGCGCATCGTTATATCCAAATGGCATACATGGACATATTGTAATTCCATATGGGTTTATTTAGCCTGCGGGTCTAGATCCGACAGACCCATATGACATAACGACTAGACAGACTCATAAGACAAGAGCACCGCGCGTCCGCGCGCGACAAGCCATCACCATTCAGGGAACCCATATGCTCCGACTCGCCTCGTCTCGCCGCTGGCTTGCCGCCTCCACCCTGGGTCTGGCCCTCGCCCTGGGCAGCATTGGCCCGGCACAGGCCGATCAGCCGCGCGAGCTGCTCAACGCCTCCTACGATATCGCCCGCGAGCTGTTCGCCGCAGTCAACCCCAAGTTCGTCGACTGGTGGCAGCAGCAGCACGACGAAAAGGTGAGCGTGAAGCAGTCCCACGGCGGTTCCTCGACCCAGGCGCGCTCGATCATGCAGGGCCTGCGCGCCGACGTGGTGACCTTCAACCAGGTCACCGACGTCAACGTGCTCGCCGACGCCGGGCTGGTGGCCAAGGACTGGCAGGCGCAGTACCCCAACCACGCCTCGCCCTACTACTCGACCACCGCCTTCCTGGTGCGCAAGGGCAACCCCAAGCAGATCGAAAACTGGGACGACCTGGCGCGCGACGACGTCGAGCTGGTGTTCCCCAACCCCAAGACCTCGGGCAACGGCCGCTACACCTACCTGGCCGCCTGGGCTTACGCCGATCAGGCCTTCGACGGCGACAAGGCCAAGATCGAAGCCTACATGAAGCGCTTCCTCGGCAACGTCGAGGTATTCGACACCGGTGGCCGCGGCGCCACCACCACCTTCGTCGAGCGCGGCATCGGTGACGTGCTGATCACTTTCGAGTCCGAGGTCAACAATATCCGCAGCGAGTATGGCCAGGATGGCTACGAGGTGGTGGTGCCGCCGGTGAGCATCCTCGCCGAGTTCCCGGTGGCGGTGGTCGAGGAGTACGCCGAACGCAACGGCAACCTGGATCTGGCCAAGGGCTACCTGGACTACCTCTATACCGAAGAGGCCCAACGCCTGCTCGCCGGTTTCAACTACCGGGTCAACGACGAGGCGGTGGCGGCGGAGTTCAGCGATCGCTTCCCGCAGACCGAGCTTTTGCGCGTCGAGGACGTCTTCGGCAGCTGGCCTGAGGCGATGAAGACCCACTTCGCCAGCGGCGGCGAGCTGGACCAGCTGCAGCGCCGATGATCGCCGCGACCCTGCGCCGGCAGGCCAGCCGCCGCGTCCTGCCGGGCTTCGGGCTCTCGCTAGGGGTGACGCTGACGTTCGTCTCGCTGATCCTGCTGCTGCCCCTGACCAGCCTGGTGGGGCAGCTGTCGCAGCTGAGCCTGTCGCAGTACTGGTTTCTGATCAGCGACCCGCGCATCCTCGCCAGCTACCGGGTGACCCTGCTCGCCGCGGCGGTGGCGGCGCTGTTCAACGCCGCCTTCGGACTGCTGATGGCGTGGGTGCTGGTGCGCTACGAGTTCCCCGGCAAGCGCCTGGTGGATGCGCTGATGGATCTCCCCTTCGCCCTTCCCACCGCGGTCGCCGGGGTCACCCTGGCGACGCTCTACTCCAGCCAGGGCTGGGTCGGGCGCTGGCTCGAGACGCTGGGCCTGCCGATCGCCTATACCTGGGTGGGCATCGCACTGGCCATGGCCTTCACCAGCATCCCGTTCGTGGTGCGCACGGTGCAACCGATCCTCGAGGATCTGCCGAGTGAGGTCGACGAGGCCGCGGTGACCCTGGGTGCCCGCGATGGCCACGCCTTCCGCCGGGTGATCCTGCCCCACCTCTGGCCGGCGCTGGTCACCGGCACCGGGCTCGCCTTCGTGCGCTCGCTGGGTGAGTTCGGCGCGGTGATCTTCATCGCCGGCGGCAAGCCGTTCGAAACCGAGATCACCTCGCTGATGATCTTCGTCAAGCTGCAGGAGTACGACTACGCCGGCGCCGCCGCGGTGGCCTCGATCGTGCTGGCGACCTCGCTGGCGCTACTGCTGCTGATCAACCTGTGGCAGGGCCGCTTCATTCGCCGCCTGCATGGAGGAGGAGCCTGATGATCCGCATCGGTGATGCCCCCGGCGTGCGCCGTCTGTTGATCGGCGTGGCGCTGGTGCTGACCGCACTGTTCCTGCTACTGCCGCTGGTGGCGATCTTCGCCCAGGCACTGATGGGCGGTATCGACCTCTACTGGCAGAACCTGAGCGACCGCTACACCCTGGCGGCGATCGGCCTGACCCTGCTGGTGACGCTGCTGACAGTGCCGATCAACCTGGTGTTCGGGGTCTTCCTGGCGTGGCTGGTCACCCGCTTCAGCTTCCCCGGGCGGCGCCTTTTGCAGACGCTGATCGATATTCCCTTCGCGGTCTCGCCGGTGGTCGCCGGGCTGGTCTATCTGCTGCTCTACGGCCGCAATGGCTGGCTCGGCGGCTGGCTCGACAGCTACGATATCCAGATCATGTTCGCCTGGCCGGGGATCGTGCTGGTGACGATCTTCGTCACCTGCCCCTTCGTCGCCCGCGAGCTGATCCCGCTGATGCAGGCCCAGGGCGCCCGCGAGGAGGAGGCCGCGGTGACCCTGGGCGCCTCCGGCTGGACGATCTTCCGCCGCGTCACGCTGCCCAAGATCCGTCACGCCCTGCTCTACGGCGCGATCCTCACCAATGCCCGTGCGGTAGGCGAGTTCGGCGCGGTCTCGGTAGTCGCAGGGGCGATCCGCGGACAGACCAACACCCTGCCGCTGCAGGTCGAACAGCTGTACCAGGACTATAATACCGTCGGTGCCTTCACCAGCGCTTCGCTGCTGGCGCTGCTGGCGCTGCTGACCCTGGCCGCCAAGGCGGCACTCGAATGGCGCGCCGCGCGCCGGGAGAGCCTCGCATGAGCATCCGTATCTCGCAGATCGACAAGACCTATGGCCATAAGGGCTCTGGGCGCACCCGCGCGCTGGCGCCGATCGACCTCGATATCCGCGATGGCGAGCTGATCGGTCTGCTAGGCCCCTCGGGGTCGGGCAAGACGACGCTGCTACGCATCGTCGCCGGTCTCGAGCAGGCCGATGGGGGCACGATCCACTTCGGCGAGCGCGAGGTCACCCAGGTGCACGTGCGCGAGCGCCGGATCGGCTTCGTCTTCCAGCACTACGCCCTGTTCCGCCACATGAGCGTGTTCGAGAACGTCGCCTTCGGCCTGCGCGCGCTGCCGCGGCGCCAGCGCCCGTCGAACGGCGAGATCCGCACGCGGGTCATGCAGCTTTTGGAGATGGTGCGGCTCGCAGCCTTCGCCGAGCGCTACCCGGCCCAGCTCTCCGGCGGCCAGCAGCAGCGCGTGGCGCTGGCCCGGGCGCTGGCGCTCAAGCCCGATGTGCTGCTGCTCGACGAGCCGTTCGGCGCGCTCGATGCCAAGGTACGCCAGGAGCTGCGCCGCTGGCTGCGCCACCTCCACGAGGAGCTCGGCTTCACCAGCCTGTTCGTCACCCACGACCAGGAGGAGGCGCTGGAGCTCTCCGACCGCGTGGTGGTCATGAGCAACGGCCGGGTCGAGCAGATCGCCACCCCGGACACCCTCTACCGCGAGCCGGCCAACCGCTTCGTGTTCGAGTTCCTCGGCGACGTCAACCGGCTCGAGGGCGATGTCGCCGAGGGCCGGCTGACCTGTGGCAATGCCAGCGTCAGCGTGCCAGGGGTCGAACCGGGCCGCCGCGAGCTGCTGCTGCGCCCCCACGAGGTGCATCTGGCCGAGCGCTCCATCCCCGCGGCGCACCTGCCGGTCACTGTGGCGTCGATCGTGCCGGTGGGCGCCGAAGTGCGCCTCGAGCTCGAGGCAGACTGGCTCGAGGAGCCGTGGCTGGCCAGCGTCAGCCACGCCGAGTTCGAGCGCCTGGGCATCGCCCGCGGACGGCGACTGTTCGCCCTGCCCAGCCGGCTGCACGGCTTCGATGCCGCCGGTGCGCAGAATGTCGCGCTGCCGGTCGGCTGAAGCGCTACGAGCGCCCGCGCAAGCCGTCTATACTGGGCTAGTCCTTCCCCGCAGATTCGAGAGGTAGTTATGCGTCAGTGGTTTGCGCTCAAATGCGTGGTGGTTCTAGGGGTGCTCGGCCTGCTCGCCGCCTGCGCCCAGAGCCCGCAGATACTCTCCGTGCAGCCGAAGGTGAGCGGCGGCTTTCCGCACACCGGCAGCGGCCAGACGGTGACCCTGAACGTGGTCGACGGGCGTGACGACAACGTCATCGGCACCCGCTCCGGCACCGCCTCGGCCACCTCGACCATCACCGTCGAAGCCCACGATGTGATCCCCAAGCTGCAGGCCCAGGCCGAGAACGCGCTGCGTAGCATGGGCTTCAATCCCACCACCCAGGAGAGCGGCGGCCCCTCGCTGACCCTGACCCTGTCGGAACTCGACTACGCCCGCGGCAGCGCCGACGAGCCGCTGCTCGGCGCCTCCCAGCTGCAGGCAATCATCACCGCCAAGGTGGAGAACGGCAGCAATACCTATACCGGCCGCTATACCGCCAAGCGCAAGCAGAGCTACGCCTTCAAGCCCGACTGGGACACCAACAATCGCATGGTCAGCGAGCTGCTCAGCAGCGCCCTGGACCGCACCTTCCGCGACCAGCAGCTGGCCAACCTGCTGGCACGCTGAACGCGCTACATCGTGAACGCCCTACATTGGGCACCCGCAAACATTGGCCACCCGCAAACGACGACGCCCGCAGCCGGAAGGCCGCGGGCGTCGTCGTTTGCAGCATGATCGGCATGGGTCGTCGGGGGAGCCGTCCCTCAGCGGCAGGGCCCACGTCGTACCAGATGCCACACCGTCTCGCAGGCCCCCTTGGCATCCGGCTCACCCGGGCCAGCCAGCCGCCGCAGGGCGAAGTTGGGCCCCAGCAGGCGCTCGACCTCATCGGCGTCGACGCTGTAGGGCGGCCCTCGCTCGCCGTCGGCATGGGTCAGGGTGACCAGCAGCCCCTGGGTGCCCGGCAGGAATAGTTGGGCCAGATGGTGGGCGTAACGCTGCCGCGTGGCACGCGCAGTGCGATCAGCGCGGCACGGTCGTAGAAGCCGCGAGCTCGGCCGCCTGCTCGACGTGAAAGCGGAAGAAGTCACCGCACCACAGTTCGATCCGCCCCTGGCGCACGCAGGAGAAACCGGCCTGGGCATAGCGCAGGGCCGGCAGTGCTCCCTCGCCGATGAACTGATCCACCGCCAGCGGCGACAGTTCCACCCCCAGTACCGGATACGCCTGTGCCGCCAGCCAGCGCATGTCATGGCTCTTGCCGCACAGCGGCACCAGCACCTTGGCGCCGGGTGCCAGCCCCAACCGCGGCCAGTGGTCTACCAGGGCAGCGTGAGGGGCATCACGATGAAACCCGATACGCCCCTCGCGCCAGCGTCTCAGCCAATCGATCTGCATCCGCCCCTGCCCTCTCTCTTCACCACCTGGCCCCAGGCCGCATCACCACCTGGCCCCAGGCCCCAGCGACGCCTGACCGGCGATCTCAGAACCAGCGGTCGCGCTTGCGCCGACGGCGCGGCAGATGCGGCACGATCAAGCCCAGGATCAGACCCGCCCCGGCGACCCCGCCGCCGTACATGAAGTAGCGCATCAGCAGATCCTCTTCCTGGGTATCCAGACGCGCCTGCATGTTGCGCATCTTGGTCTCCGCCTGGGAGTAGGCCTGGCTGAGCTGGTTGTTGCTCGCCTGCAGCTTGTCGACCTGCTGCTGGCGGCTGGCGAGTTCGCTGCGCAGGTCCGCCACGCGCTGGTTCCACTCGTCATCGATGCCGTCGAGGCGCTGGGTCAGACTGGAGACCTTGTCGCGTAAGGCCGGCAGCTGCTGCTGGGCGCTCGGCGAGTCCTGCACGAAGCGCGACTGGATCCAGACTTCGTCGCCATCGGGGCCGCGCACCTGGGTGTAGTCGCCCTGGGTCTGCAACACCGTGACCGGGTCACCGCTGTCGAGGGTGCCGACGATGCGGTAGCCATCGGTGGGGCCACTGCGCACGAAGGTGGGCAGCTTGTCGCTGACCCAGTGGTCGCTCTGCGCCGAGACACCGGCGGAGAACAAAAGCGCCGCGCCCACGGCGCAGCCCATCGCAACATTTCGCATTTTCAACATGTCGTCGTGATCTTAGTGGCTAATGGATAACGGTTCGGCTTCGTTCCACGCGACGATGAGCGGCCTCCGCGTCCTGCAGAGGCGTCGTTGGACCGCGGACGACGGGCGTCCACGGCGATTTTCCGGTTGCTCGCTGGCCATCCCCCACGTCTCTCGGAGAGACATCCACACTTTCTGTGGATAACGTTTGGGACAACTGGTTTCATGTCGTCGTCACACTCCGGTCATCCCGGCGCTGGCGACAGATTGGTGAATTTCTGATCAACGCCGACGCCTGCGCCAGGCTCGAGCTCAGCTATCCTCGCGCGGCGGCCACGCCATCGGGCGCGGGAATTCGGCGACATTGCCCTCGGCCTTGACCGCCTTGGCCACCCCGCCGCGCTCGACCTCGTCGATACGCACGATCGCGCTGTAGGGGATATAACTACGGCTGACGCCATCGAAGGTGCGCCGCAGCTTCTCGGCGCTGGGATCGACGACGACCTTCGATTGATCCTCGAAGACGAACGCCTCCACTTCGATGAATCCCCACAGGTCACTCTGAAAGATCTCGCGGGCGTAGAGTTCCCACACTTCCCCCTGATTGTGGAAGACCACCCGATAGACCGGCTTGGACGACATAGACGCAAGACTCTCCGACATCACGGCGCCGCGGCAGCACCAGCGCAGACCGGGTCGCAAATAGGCGCAAGGGTATCACAGCCGGATGGGCTTGCGAGCGCCACGGGTTGGCCGCCAGCCGCCGGCGGCCGTATAATGCCGCGTTCGCGACGATGGCGATCTCGCTCGACGGCGACACTCCACCGCGCGAAACGCTCTTTTCCTCTTCCCCCACGAGTACCGGTGACGCGCGCATGGCCGCAACGCAACCCATGACGAAGAAGCTCTTCATCAAGACGCACGGCTGCCAGATGAACGAGTACGACTCCGCCCGCATGGCAGATTTGCTCGGTGAGTCCCACCGCCTCGAGATGACCGACGACGAGCGTGAAGCGGACGTCATCCTGCTCAACACCTGCTCGATCCGCGAGAAGGCGCAGGAGAAGGTGTTCCATCAGCTCGGCCGCTGGAAGAAGCTGAAGGCCGCCAAGCCCGACCTGGTGATCGGCGTGGGCGGCTGCGTGGCCAGTCAGGAAGGCGAGAACATCCGCAAGCGCGCACCGCACGTCGACATGGTGTTCGGTCCGCAGACCCTGCACCGACTGCCGACCATGCTCGATGCGCGCAGCAAGAGCGCGACGCCGATCCAGACGGTGGACGTCACCTTCCCCGAGATCGAGAAGTTCGACCACCTGCCCAAGCCCAAATCCGACGGCGCCACCGCCTTCGTCTCGGTGATGGAGGGGTGTTCGAAGTACTGCACCTTCTGCGTGGTGCCCTACACCCGTGGCGAAGAGGTCTCGCGGCCGTTCGAGTCGGTGATGGAAGAGGTGGTGCATCTGGCCGACCAGGGCGTGCGCGAGATCAACCTGTTGGGGCAGAACGTCAACGCCTACCGCGGCCGCGACGCCGAGGGCGACGAGATCGACCTGGCCGAGCTGATCGCCTGCGTGGCCGCCGTCGAGGGCATCGACCGTATCCGCTTCACCACCTCGCACCCGGTGGAGTTCTCCGACAGCCTGATCGAGGCTTACGCCGAGATCCCCGAGCTGGTCAGCCATCTGCATCTACCGGTGCAGTCAGGCTCCGATCGCATCCTGGCGGCGATGAAACGCGGCCACGGTCGCGACATGTACATCGACAAGCTCGAGCGTATCCGCGCCCTGCGTCCGGACATCAGCTTCTCCTCGGACTTCATCATCGGCTTCCCCGGCGAGACCGACGAGGATTTCGCCCAGACGATGGATCTGATCCAGCGCATCGGCTTCGACGCCTCGTTCAGCTTCATCTACTCCAAGCGTCCGGGCACCCCGGCCTCCTCACTGCCCGACGACACGCCGGAGGAGACCAAGAAGCAGCGCCTGGCGATACTGCAGGCACGGCTCAATCAGCAGACCCAGCAGATCAGCCGGCGCATGGTCGGCAACGTCGAGCGCATCCTGGTCACCGGCTTCTCGCCCAAGGACCCGGGCCAGCTCTCCGGGCGCACCGAGAACAACCGCGTGGTCAACTTCCGCGCCGACGACCCGACCCGCCTGATCGGCCATTTCGTCGACGTCTCGATCAGCGAGGCACTGCCCAACTCGCTGCGCGGCGAGCTGGTCTCCGACGCCCGCTATTGATGCCGCCCCCGTGATACCGGCCCGCGGCCGTACGCGGCGCGCCGCGTCCCGCTCGGCCGGTCACCGGCGCATCGCCGGCCCGCGCCCGCGGGAGATTGGTTATCCTGGAGCATTGCCCCCGCGGGAAGCGTCGCAGTAAGCTGACGGCTTCCACTTCACATTATCGACGGATCCTTCTGCGTTGACTCAAGACCAACAGTCCGCCCAGCGCGTCGTGTCACTGACGCTCGAACCCAACGATCCCATGCGCCTCGCCAGCCTGTGCGGGCAGCGCGACGAACACCTCAAGCTGATCGAGACGCGGCTCGGCGTAACGCTGCGCAACCGCGGCAACACTTTCCAGCTCGCCGGCCCCGACGCCAGCGTCAAGGCCGCCGCCAACGTGCTCGAACACCTCTACCGCGAGACCGAGGCCGAGGAGCTGCTCCCCGACACCGTCCATCTCTATCTGCAGGAGTCAGGGATCGAGGCGCTCGAGGAAGAGACCGGCGATCTCGAGGAGGGCGGTATTCTGATCCGCACGCCGCGGGCGCTGATCAAACCTCGCGGTTTCAATCAGCAGGGCTATGTCGCCAGCATCCGCCGCCACGATATCAACTTCGGTATCGGCCCGGCGGGCACCGGCAAGACCTACCTGGCGGTGGCCGCGGCGGTGGAGGCGCTCAATCGCCAGGAAGTCCGGCGCATCCTGCTGGTGCGTCCGGCGGTCGAGGCGGGTGAGAAGCTAGGCTTTCTGCCCGGCGACCTGGCGCAGAAGATCGACCCCTATCTGCGCCCGCTCTACGACGCGCTCTACGAGATGCTCGGCTTCGAACAGGTCAACAAGCTGATCGAGCGCCAGATCATCGAGATCGCCCCGCTCGCCTACATGCGCGGGCGCACGCTCAACAACGCTTTCATCATTCTCGACGAGAGCCAGAACACCACGCGTGAGCAGATGAAGATGTTCCTGACGCGTATCGGCTTCGGCTCCACCGCGGTGATCACCGGCGACGCCAGCCAGGTCGACCTGCCGCGGGGGTCGAGCTCCGGCCTGATTCATGTGCTCGAGGTACTACGCGACACCGCCGGTATCGGCATTACCCAGTTCGCCCCCAAGGACGTGGTACGCCATCCGCTGGTGCAGCGCATCATCGAGGCCTACGATCTCCACGAAGCGAGCGAGGAAGCCGCCGAGCGCAAGCGTCGCGAGGAGCGGCGTCAGGCGCGTCTGGAAGCCAGCGCCGCACGTGACGGTGGTGCCGCGTGACCCTCGAGATCGATCGCCAGGTCGCGGTGGCCGACGCGGCCGACGCCGAACTGCCCGGTCTCGCCGACCTCGAGGCCTGGGTCGCCCGGGCCCTCGACCACGTCGAGGAGCCGCGCCGCGAACTCACCGTACGCTTCGTCGAACGCGACGAGAGCCAACAGCTCAATCGCGACTATCGCGACAAGGACAAGCCCACCAACGTGCTCTCGTTTCCCTTCGAGGGGCCACCGGGCATCGACTTGGGCCTGCTCGGCGATCTGGTGATCTGCCATGCCGTGGTGGTCGCCGAAGCCGCCGAACAGGGCAAGTCCTGCCACGATCACTACGCCCATCTGGTAACATGGTTGCTTGCATTTGCTCGGCTATGACATATAGATGAGGCAGAGGCCGAGGAGATGGAAGCGCTGGAGCGAACGCTACTAGCCGGGTTCGGCATTGCCGACCCCTATCGGGATGAGCGCTCGGAAGACGCGTCAGACACCTGATGCCCTGACTGGCTCGACCGACTGGCTTACTTGGCCGAAGTACTCACTTGATCGAAGTACTCACTTGATCGAAGCATTTGACTGACTACCGAAGCGACCGTCCAGGCAACCCCATCGACGCCATGCCGATATCGACGCACGCTGCTCCCTGCCGGGAGCACACCGACGCCAGCCCATCCCAGACGGATGATCCTGTCGACGAGCCTCCGCCACGCGGTGCCCGGCGGCAGGTATGCGGCCCGGGCTCCATTGCCGCCCCGGCGGCGAGACCTCATTACCGATACGCGCTCTCGGGCCAGCCTTGGCCCGCGGGCGCTTGTCGTTTTCGTACCCAGCCCCAACGGCATCCGAGGACAAGAGACTCCCACTCATGAGCGAAGACCGATCGAGTAGCCAGAGCAGTCGATCCTGGCTGGAAAAACTGATCAGTACCTTCTCGAGCGATTTCGACGAGCCCAGCTCCCGCGAGGAGCTGCTCACCTTCCTGCGTGAAGCGGGGCCCAAGCTCAACCTCGACCAGGACGCCCTGACCATCATCGAGGGCGCCTTTCAGATCAGCGACCAGCAGTACGCGAGGTGATGATTCCGCGCTCGCAGGTCACCGCGGTGTGCGTTGACCAGCGCCCGGAAGATTGCCTGCCGATCATTCTGGAGACCGCCCACTCGCGCTACCCGGTGATCGACGACAACCTGGATGACGTGCTCGGCATCCTGCTGGTCAAGGATCTCTTGCCGCTGCTCAAGCGCAACAGCCAGGAGCGCGAGGCGTTCTCGCTGCGTGACGTGCTGCGTCCGGCGATGTTCGTGCCCGAGTCCAAGCGTCTCAACAGCCTGCTCAAGGAGTTCCGCGATACCATAACCATATGGCGGTCGTGGTCGACGAGTACGGCGGTACCGCCGGCATCGTCACCATCGAGGATATCCTCGAGCAGATCGTCGGCGATATCGAGGACGAACACGACACCGACGAAGAAGAGGACATCCGCGATCTCGGCGACGGCACCTTCGCGGTGCGCGCGCTCACCCTCGAGGATTTCAACGAGCAGTTCGGCACCGAGTTCTCCGACGAGGAGTTCGATACCGTCGGCGGTCTGATTATGCAACGCTTCGGCCACCTGCCTCGGCGCAATGAGCATACCGATCTCGGCCAGTGGCGCTTCACCGTGCTCAACGCCGACAACCGGCGCATCCGCCTGCTACAAGCGCGTCCGGTACCCGCGGCGCTGGAGCAGGAGCACGCACGCCACGTCGAGGGCTGACGCGCACGGCAACCGCCGCGACGCCGTCGAGCGACTCTGATATAAGGGGCACTTTGCGCAAAGGAGTGCCCGCATGCCCGCTGCCCTACCCCTGATTTCCGCCCGCCGCCCGTGGCCGGCCTATCTCGCCGCGCTGGTCGCCGGGGTGCTGGCCACGCTAAGCTTTGCCCCCTTTCATCTGTGGTGGCTGGGGCCGATCGCCGTCGCCCTGGTGGCCCTCGATCAGCACCGCCTGACCCTGGCTCAGGCCACCCTGCGCGGCTGGCTGTTCGGGGTCGCGCTGTTCGGTAGCGGCGCGTCCTGGGTCTACGTCTCGATTCACGACTACGGCTACACCGGGGTGCCGCTGGCGCTGTTTTTGACCGTGCTCTTCGTCGCTACCCTGGCGCTGTTTTATGCCCTGATCTTCGGCCTCTACCGGCGCTTCACCACGCCACGCTGGACCGTGTTGAGCTTTGCCGGTGCCTGGGTGCTGGGCGAGGCTTTCCGCAGTTGGGCCTTCACCGGCTTCCCCTGGCTGCTGCTGGGCAGCGCCCAGGTCGACTCGCCGCTGGCCCCCTGGGCACCGGTCGGTGGCGTCTATCTCCTGTCGTTGATCGTGGCGCTCTCCGGCACCCTGCTGGTGGCCTTCTGCCGCCGCCGCTGGTGGGCCGCGGCGCCCCTCGCCGCGCTCTGGCTGCTACCGCTGTTGCTGCCGCCCCAGTGGACCCAGCAGGCCGCCGACCCGCTGCGCTTCGCGCTGCTCCAGGGCGATCTGCCCCAACTCAGCAAGTGGAGCCCCGATGGCCAGCGCCAGGCGGTCAACACCTATACCCGCATGACCCGCGAGCTGCCCGACGACGTCGATGTGATCGTGTGGCCGGAGACCGCGCTGCCGATGCTGGCGCAGCAGGCGCTGCCCTATCTGGAGCGGCTGCAGGCGACACTGCCCGAGCAAAGTGCACTGCTCACCGGGATCGTCCAGCGCGATGCCGACGATCACTACTACAACGCCATCATCGGCGTCGGCGCCACCCGCGGCGAGTACCGCAAGGCCCACCTGGTGCCGTTCGGCGAGTTCCTGCCGCTAGACTTCCTGCTGCGCGGGGTGATCGACTTCTTCAATCTGCCGATGTCGGACTTCAGCGCCGGCGCCGACTCACAGCCGCCGATTCTGACCCATGGTGTCGCCATCGGCAGCGCCATCTGCTACGAAATCGTCTACCCGGACCTGGTCGCCGAGCGCGCCCGCGACAGCAACGTGCTGCTCACGGTCTCCAACGACACCTGGTTCGGGCGCTCGATCGGCCCGCTGCAGCATCTGCAGATGGCCCGCCTACGGGCGTTGGAGAACGGCCGCTACGTGGTCCGCGCGACCAGCAACGGGGTCACCGCGATCATCGACGACCAGGGTCGGCTGCGCGAGCGCGCGCCTCAGTTCACCCCCGCCAGCGTGGTCGGCGAGGTGGTCCCGATGACCGGACTGACCCCGTTCACGCGCACCGGTAGCTGGCCGGCCTGGGGGCTTGCGCTGCTACTGCTGCTGCCGGGTCTGACCCGCCGCTTCCAGCGCGCCTGAGGCTGCCAGGAGCCCATTCCCAAACCCTCTGACGATGGGCGCCGGAGGGCAGAGCAAAGCGAGGGTCCTTTGCCAGGGATGGCAAAGGTAGCGCCCAGAGAGGGGTTCACAGCGCCCTCGCGACGCCCTGCCCCCGGCTGAGCCCACGTCGTCTAGCGATTGTGGAAGGCGCACTAAGCCGGGTCGAGAGAGGCGGCGGCGCCAACGCTGCCATTTCCGCAAATGCGACCCGGCTTTATCGATTGGGCCCGACGCGCCCACACGCCCTTGTCAGCCCGCCCATGATGGCGAAGGATGGGAGTCTGAACTCATCCTTCGCGCATCGAGCCATCCCATCATGACGCTTTCCCTGGTACCCCCCGACGAGGTTCGCACCGCCTTTTCGCAGGCGATGTCCGACATGTACCGCCACGAGGTGCCGCAGTACGGCACCCTGCTCGAGCTGGTCGCCGACATCAACGCCAAGGCCTTGGCGGCAGACCCGGCGCTCGAGCAGACGCTGGCCGCGGGCGGCGAACTCGAGCGTCTCGACGTCGAGCGCCACGGCGCCATCCGTGTCGGTACCGCCGAGGAGCTGTCGCTGCTGCGCCGGGTCTTCGCCCTGATGGGCATGGAGCCGGTCGGCTACTACGACCTCTCCCAGGCCGGTGTCCCGGTCCATTCCACCGCGTTCCGCCCGGTCGACGAAACGGCGCTCAAGCGCAATCCGTTCCGCGTCTTCACCTCGCTGCTGCGCCTGGAGCTGATCAGCGACGACGAGCTGCGGCGTCGGGCCACCGCCATTCTCGCCGGCCGTGACATCTTCACCGAGGAGGCACGCGAGCTGCTCGAGCTCGGCGAACGCCAGGGCGGCTTCGACACCCACCAGGCCGAACGCTTCGTCGAGGCGATCCTGGAAACCTTCCGCTGGCACCAGGACGCCACCGTCGACCACGCCACCTATCAGGCGCTGCACGACGCCCACCGCCTAGTGGCCGACGTGGTCTGTTTCCGTGGCCCGCACATCAACCATCTGACGCCGCGCACCCTGGATATCGATGCCGCCCAGGCGGCGATGCCTGACTATGGCATCGACCCCAAGGCGGTGATCGAGGGCCCGCCCCCGGCGCTGTCCGATCCTGCTGCGCCAGACCAGCTTCAAGGCGCTCGAAGAGTCGATCCGCTTCGCCGGCCGCGACGACGGGACCCATACCGCACGTTTCGGCGAGATCGAGCAGCGCGGCATCGCCTTGACCCGAGCCGGCCGCGAGCGCTACGACACCCTGCTGGCGCGCTCGCGCGAGTTACCGCCTGCGGCCGACAATGCGGCTCACCAGCGCCAGCTCGGCGAGGTCTTCGCCGATTTCCCCGACGATCTCGACAGCCTGCGCCAGCAGGGCCTTGCCTACTTCCGCTATCGCCTGAGCGATACCGGTCACGCCGCTCTGGCCGCAGGCGAGACGCCGCCGACGGACCTGGACGCCCTGATCGCCCGACACTGGGTCGAGGCACTGCCCATCACCTATGAAGATTTCCTGCCGGTCAGTGCCGCCGGGATCTTTCAGTCCAACCTGGGCGACACCCGCCATGCCGCCTATGCCAGCGAGTCGAACCAGGCCGCCTTCGAGCTGGCGCTGGGGCGCCCGGTACTGGATGAGTTCGCGCTCTATGCGCGCCTGGAGGAGGACTCCCGCGAGCGGCTGCGCCAGCAGTTGGGGCAGTGAGCCTGGCCGGCGCGCAGGCGCCGACCGCCCCCCCCGAGGTCGCAGCGGGAACACTCTTCGTCGCTGGTGCAGCGCGCAGCCAAGGCGTTCGGCTCTAGGCTTGAGGGTCAACCCTCTGCCTGCGAGTGACCGCACGTGCCCAACAACAACAATCACCCCGATGCCGAGGTCGACATCTCGACCCTGCGCAAGGTGATCGCCGCCTCGGCGATCGGCAATTTCGTCGAGTGGTTCGACTTCGCGGTCTACGGCTTTCTCGCCGTGGTGATCGCCAATCACTTCTTCCCGCCCGGCGACCCATCGCTGGCGCTGCTGCAGACCTTCGCCGTGTTCGCGGTCTCGTTCGCCCTGCGTCCGCTCGGCGGTGTCTTCTTCGGCATGCTCGGCGATCGCATCGGCCGCAAGCGGGTGCTGGCGATGACGGTGATGCTGATGGCCGGCGCCACGACCCTGATCGGCCTGCTGCCGACCTACTCAAGCATCGGCCTGCTGGCGCCGCTGGCCCTGGCCCTGGCGCGCTGCATCCAGGGCTTCTCCGCCGGCGGCGAGTACGCCGGCGCCTGCGCCTTCGTGATGGAGCACGCGCCGCGCAGGCGCAAGGCCCGCTACGGCAGCTTCGTGCCGGTCTCGACCTTCGCCGCCTTCGCCACCGCGGCGGCGCTCACCTATGCCATCAGTACGCTGCTCTCGGAGCAGGCCATGACCGACTGGGGCTGGCGCGTGCCCTTCCTGATCGCCGCGCCGCTGGGGCTGGTCGGTCTCTACATGCGCATGCGGCTCGACGAGTCGCCGGCCTTCCAGGCGCTCAAGGCGCAGCACGCGGTGCCACACTCGCCGCTGGGCGAGACCCTGCGCTCCCACGGCGCCACCATCGTCTGCCTCAGCGCCTTCATCTCGGCGACGGCGCTGTCGTTCTACATGTTCACCACCTACTTCACGACCTACATGCAAGTGGTGGGCGGCGCGAGTCGTACCACGGCCCTGCTGGCAAGCCTGGGCGCGCTGCTGTTAGCCGCCGCGCTGTGCCCACTGATCGGCCGCTACGCCGATCGGGTCGGGCGCCGGCGCACTATTCTCTCCGCCGGTATTGCGCTGATCGCGGCAGTGTTCCCGGCCTACACTCTGGCCGCCAGTGGCGAGTGGCTGTCGTCGCTGATCGGCGCGGCACTGATGGCCGTGGGCGCGGTGATCTGCGGTGTGGTCACCGCGGTGCTGCTGTCGGAGCAGTTCCCCACCCGAGTGCGCTACACCGCCTCCGCGCTCTGCTACAACGTCTCCTACACCATTTTCGGCGGCACCGCGCCATTGGTCGCCACCTGGCTGATCGACAGCACCGGCAACCATCTGGCCCCGGCCTACTACCTGATCGCGATCACCCTGCTGGCGCTGTGGGGCGGCATGCGTCTGCCGGAAACAGCGGACCGGGCGCTGGATGCCGACGAGTCGACCTGGCGCACGGAGACACCGGGTCGCGAACAGCCACTGGCGCGCTGAGCGCCCACCGCGGCACGAAACGACCGCGACAAGCAAACAGCGGCCCCGAGGTGAATCGGGGCCGCTGCATGTCGGGGCTATTGAATGTCGTGGCTATAATGCCCCCGAGTGGGTCTCGCCAAGCGCGGGGCTCGGTACGAAAACGACCTGCGCTCGGCTCAGTCGGCGGCGGGCCTCGGGGCGTCGGAATCGCGCTGGAAGTAGCGGTGGCCGCAGGCGTGGCAAGCTTCTAGGCGCTTGATCTGAGCGAAGGTGACGCCGGCGCCGCAGTGCACGCAGCTCATGCGCCCGGGCAGCGCGATCTCGCCAGCGGTGTAGTCGGCCCGCGCCGCCTCGAGATCGTCCTCGAAGCGCTCACGGTCGATGGTGGTACGGTCGGCGATCGAGAACAGCGCCTCCGAGACCCGCCGCGACAGTACATCGAGGTCGATACCCAACCAGCTCGCCACGCCCTCGCCGCCCTTGGCCAGGAACTGGCGAAAATCGCGCATATCACGCTCGACCCAGGCCCGCAGCAGAGCCATCTCGTCCTTGGTGAACTCCTCGAATTCGGCCTCGAAGGCCACCGCCTCGTCGAGTTCGCGCTGAAAACTCTCCCAGGAGAGCTCGCCACCGCCATCCTTCAGCCGCGTGAGGACGCGTTCATAGGCCTCACTGAGGCGCGAACGCTCCTGCGGGTCCTGCGGCGCTGATTGATGTTCCGTCATGGCCATCTCCTTCTACGTTGACTACTGTTGGCCCCACGTTGACTACCGGTGGTTCCACGTTGACCGCTGTCTGTTCCACGTCGAGCGCTGTCCGTCCCTGCTGACGCCTTCTCTTGATACCCGCGCGGCTTCCGCGCCACGCCGCTCGCGGCACCCGCCAAGGGGTCGCGGCGGTGTCCGTCGCCGCACCCCGGCCGGCATCGCGCGCCCCTACCTGCCGCAGCGGGTCTGGGGTATTTTGTGGGCCTGAAAATCGACGCCGGCCCGCACTTTCCGTCTCTTCAGAGTATAGCTTTTCGCGGGACGCCTGGCGCTCTCTCACGCCGAACGCAAGGTGCATGACCGAACCGATGGACGCCCACTACAACCCGCAAGCGATCGAACGCGCCGCACAGCAATTCTGGAACGAGCATCAGAGCTTCAAGGCCAGCGAGGATCTGACTCGCGAGAAATACTACTGCCTGTCGATGTTCCCCTACCCCAGCGGCAAGCTGCACATGGGTCACGTGCGCAACTACACCATCGGCGACGTGGTCAGCCGCTTCCAGCGTATGCGCGGCAAGAACGTGCTGCAGCCGATGGGCTGGGACGCGTTCGGTATGCCGGCGGAGAACGCCGCGATCAACAACGGCGTGGCACCGGGCAAGTGGACCTACGCCAACATCGACTACATGCGCAGCCAGCTCAAGGCGCTGGGGTTCGCCTATGACTGGGACCGTGAATTCGCCACCTGCGACGTCGACTACTACCGCTGGGAGCAGTGGTTCTTCGCCAAGCTGGTGGAAAAAGGCGTGGTCTACAAGAAGATGTCCACGGTCAACTGGGACCCGGTCGACCAGACCGTGCTCGCCAACGAGCAGGTGATCGACGGCCGCGGCTGGCGCTCCGGCGCGCGGGTCGAGCGCAAGGAGATCCCGCTGTGTTTTTGAAGATCACCGACTATGCCGATGAGCTGCTGGCCGATCTCGACAAGGTCGAGTGGCCGGAGCAGGTCAAGACCATGCAGCGCAACTGGATCGGCAAGTCGCGCGGCGTGGAGCTCACCTTCGACGTGGCCGGCGAGGGCCTCGCCGACGACCTGCGCGCGCTCGACGTCTACACCACCCCGCCCCGACACCCTGTTCGGCGTCACCTATGTGGCGGTCGCCGCCGGCCACCCGCTGGCCAAGCACGCCGCCGCGAGCGACCCCGCCCTGACCGAGTTCCTGATCGAGTGCCAGCAGGGCGGCAACTCCGAGGCCGAGCTGGCGACCATGGAGAAGCGCGGCCGCGATACCGGGCTGCGTGCGATCCATCCGCTCACCGGCCAGGAAGTGCCGATCTCGTCGCCAACTTCGTGCTGATGGAGTACGGCACCGGCGCGGTGATGGCGGTGCCGGCCCACGACCAGCGTGACTGGGAGTTCGCCACCAAGTACGACCTGGCGCTGGCGCCGGTGATCGCCGACGCCGACGGCCAGGCCCCCGACCTGAGTCAGGGCGCCTACGTCGAGCACGGCCGTCTGATCAACTCCGGCGATTTCGACGGGCTCGAGTTCGAGGCGGCGTTCGATGCCATCGCCGCCAGGCTGGAATCCCTGGGCCGCGGTAAGGTCAAGATCAACTATCGCCTGCGCGACTGGGGCGTGGCGCGTCAGCGCTACTGGGGCGCACCGATCCCGGTCAAGTACGGCCCCGAGGGTCAGACCGTACCGCTCACCGACGCCGAGCTGCCGGTGGCGTTGCCGCTCGAAGTCGAGGTCGACGCCTCGGGCTCGCCGCTCAAGAAGATGCCGGCGTTCTACGACCTGGGCGATGGCTGGACCCGCGAGACCGATACCTTCGACACCTTCATGGAGTCCTCCTGGTACTACGCGCGCTTCTGCTGCGCCGACAACCCGGAGGCGATGCTCGACGAGCGCGCCGACTACTGGCTGCCGGTGGATCTCTACATCGGCGGTATCGAGCACGCCATCCTGCACCTGCTCTACGCCCGTTCTTCCACAAGCTGATGCGCGACGAAGGGCTGGTCGGCAGCGACGAGCCGTTCCAGCGCCTGCTCACCCAGGGCATGGTGATCGCCGAGACCTTCTACCGCGAGTCCGCCAACGGCGCCAAGCAGTGGTTCAATCCGGCGGATGTCGAGGTCGACCGCGACGACAAGGGCCGGCCGCTGCGCGCTCGCCTCGGCAGTGACGGCGAGCCGGTGGAGATGGGCGGCATCGAGAAGATGTCGAAGTCGAAGAACAATGGCGTCGACCCGCAGGCGATGATCGATCGCTTCGGCGCCGACACCGTGCGCCTGTTCATGATGTTCGCGCACCGCCGGAGCAGTCGCTGGAGTGGTCAGACTCCGGTGTCGAGGGCGCCCACCGCTTCCTCAAGCGGCTGTGGAAGCTCACCGCCGACCATCTGGCTGCCGGCACTCCGGCCGCGCTCGAGGTGGCCGCGCTCGACGACGCCGCGGTCGATCTGCGTCCGCACCCAAGGCGGGCGACGACATCGGCCGCCGCACCACCTTCAATACCGCCATCGCCGCGGATGAGCTGACCACGTCCTCGGCCGCTACACCGACACCTCGCCCCAGGGCTGGCCGTGGCCCGCGAAGCGCTCGAAGCGTGCGTGCTGCTGCTGGCGCCGATCACCCCGCACGCCTGCCACGCGCTGTGGCAGGCGCTCGGCCACGCCGACCGGTGATCGACCGACCTGGCCGGAGGTCGACGAGCAGGCGCTGGTCAAGGCCAGCATCGAACTCGCGGTGCAGGTCAACGGCAAGCTGCGGGCGCGTCTCGAAGTCCCCGCCGAGGCCGACAAGGCGGCCATCGAAGCCCAGGCCATGGCGGCGGAGAACGTCCGCGCCATCTCGAGGGCAAGAGCGTACGCAAGGTGATCGTGGTGCCGGGCAAGCTGGTCAATATCGTCGCCAACTGATACCCGCATCCGTGAAACCCGAACCAGCGGGCGGATGGGATCATCCGCCCCCGGCGCCCTGGCGGCGCCGCTCTCGACAAGGAGTTATCTGATGACGCGTCGCCCCTTAGTGATCGCCCTGATGGCGTTGGCACTGACCACGCTGGCGGGCTGTGGCTTCCAGCTCCGCGGCCTCGGCCAGGCCGAACTGCCCTTCTCCGACATCGCGCTCAGCGCCAATGTCTCGCCGTTCAGTGAAACCGTGCGCCAGCGGCTCCAGAGCGCGGGAGCGAAGATCGACGACAGCGCCGATCTGCGTCTCAATCTGGCGACGAGCAGGTCCGCGATCGCCGCCTGACGCGCGCCGACTCCGGCAGCCGTGAAACCGAGATCACCCTGACCGCGCCTTTCCGGTGCAGCGTGTCACGACGGCGCCTACCTGCTGAGCCAGCAGCAGCTCGAGACCTCGACCACGGTCCTGCTCTCGGACAACAACCTCTACGCCAGTGACGAGATGCGCAAGCAGACAGTCGAGCGCCTGCGCCGCGAGGCCGCCGACCAGTTGATCGACCGCCTGGCCGCCTCGACACGCCGTGAAGGTTTTCAGGTCATGAAGGGTTTTAGTTCATGAAGGTCTTTCCCGACAAACTGGAGGCAGCGCTGGCCAAGCGCCTGCCCCCGGTGGTGCTGGTCTCCGGTGATGAGCCGCTGATCCATATGGAAGCGTGCGACGCGGTGCGCCGGGTCGCACGCGAGCGCGGCATCGAAGAGCGCGAGGTGCTCCACGTCGAGTCGGGCTTTCAGTGGACCCAACTGCTGGAGTCGGCGGCTAGCCTGTCGCTGTTTGCCTCGAGCAAGTTGATCGAAGTGCGGCTCGGCGGCCAGTCCCCCGGTCAGGAGGGCGGCAAGGCGCTGGAGGCCTACGCCGAGAAGGCCGGCGACAGCGACAACGTGCTGTGCTCAGCGCCCAGCGGCTGGATCGCAAGGCACAGTCGAGCAAGTGGTTCAAGGCGCTCGATAAGATCGGCTTGTTCGTACCGGTGTGGCCGGTGGATCATCAACGCCTGGGCTTCTGGATGCGCGACCGCGCCACGCGCCACGGGCTGAATCTCGACATGGACGCCGCGCGCCTCGGCGAGCGCACCGAGGGCAATCTGCTCGCCGCCGATCAGGAGCTGCAGAAGCTGGCGCTGCTGATGCCGCCCAATGCCCGACTGACGCTCGAGTCGATCGCCAGCGGCGTCGAGAGCAGCGCGCGCTACGATGTCTTCACCCTCACCGACGCCTGCCTGCGCGGCGAGCGCGAGCGGGTTGCACGCATCGTCGGGGCCTGCGCGAAGAGGGCATCGAAGCCCCGGTGGTACTGTGGTCGCTGACTCGTGAGCTGCGCACCCTGCTGTCGATCTTTCAGCATCTCGATCAGGGCCAGAGCCTCGACCACGCCTGCAAGGCGCAGCGCCCGATGATTCCCGAAAAGCGCCGCCCCGGCTATCAGCAGGCGCTCAATCGTCTGCCGCTGCGGCGGCTGCACAAGCTGTTGCTGTTCTCCCAGCGCATCGATCTGGCGATCAAGGGCGCCCTGGCGCTACCGGTGTGGACTGCCTGCAGGATCTGGCGCTGACGCTGGCCGGCGGACGCGGCCTGCTGGCAGAGATGCCCCACGCCTATCGCATCGGCTGACAGTCGGCGCTGCCCCCCGCGACCGCCGGCCGACAGCCTGTCATGACTCTCGCCTCTGCCCTTCGACACGGCTCCTCGACCCTGTCCCTCGGCACGCCCCCTAGCCGCGGCCCGGCGTAGACATACGCCGGGCCGCGTCGCGTCAGGCGATCTCGACGTGCTGGGGGGTGACACCGCTGATCGCGACGTCGTCGCTCATCGCCGGTTCACTGTCGAAGCTGTCGCTGGTGGCGAGCGTCGCGTCGTCGCTGGCGCTCGCGCGCTGCTGCCACTTTCGCTCGACCCTGCGGTGGCGGTCAGCGTGAAGTTGGCCAGGTTCATGGCGCCGCCGTTGAAGGTCAGCCGCAGCACCTGCTCCCCCGCCGTCAGGTCGAGCGTGACGCCCCTCATTGCTCTGGTAGTTGTTCCAGCCGCCGGTGTTGATCACGCTGGCCGAGGTCGCGCTATCGTAGACCTGCCCCGCCTGCGCCACGCTGGCGGTGACGCTGCGCCCACCGGCGGTGGTGGCGGCAGCGAACGACAGCTGGTAGGAGCCGGCCTCGGCGACATCCAGGGTGTACTCCACCCACTCGCCGTTGTCGATCCAGCCGATCGCCTCGCCATTGCCACGAATGTCGACGCCTTCATCACGGAAGTTCGTGCCCAGCTGCGTCTCGCTACGGTCGTGATAGGCCACCCCCTCGCCACCCTGATCGTAGAGCGCGGCCTGCAGGGTGAACTCGCTATCCACCGTCCAGGGCGTACCGTCGGCATTGAAGGCGCTCTGACTGGCCGGTGTCAGGGTGAACGACGCCAGGTTCATGGCACCGCCGTGGAAGGTCAGACGCAGCGTCTGCTCACCCGCCTCGAGCATCACCTGATGGCCCTGAGTGGGCAGAAAGGTGTTCCAGCCGCCGGAGTAGCCGACACCCACATCGGCCACGGCGTAAACCCCGCTGCCCTGATCGAAGGTGGCACTGATCGAGCGCGCGGTGCCGCTCTGAGCCCCCATGGCAGACAGGAAGGAGAGATCGTAGACGCCGGCAGTGTCGACCTCCAGGTGTACTCCACCCACTCGCCCTCCTCGATCCAGCCGATGGCATCGCCGTTGCCCTGGATATCGACCCCGGTGTCGCGGAAGCCGGGATTGCCCAGCTGGGTCTCGCTCGAATCCTTGTAGGTCAGATGCGCTGGCCCCTCGTCGAACAGCGCGGCATCCAGGGTGAGACCGTCGGCATCCACCGCCCACGGCGTCTGGGTGTCGTTGAACGGCGAGCGTAGCGCCGGCTGGATACCCTGGATCAGATAGACGTTGTCGTTGTAGTCGTAGTTGATCCCGGTGTAGTCCATCACCACGAAGTAGGTGTCGGGGATCGCGTTGTGCTCGCTGTCGTAGGCCTGGAACACGCGCACGGTATAGCCGCGCTCGATACTCGCATCCTCCGCCGGCGGCGTTCCGCCACCATGCGGGTTGAGCGAGGGGTCGGTGGAGAGGTTGGCGACCGAGATGCCGAAGACGTCGTCGCCGGCCCAGCTGTCGGGGATGCGGCCGCGGTCGAAGGTGGCGGTGGCATAGTTGCCGTTGGCGACATGTGGCAGGAACGACTGGCTGTAGAGCGAATCGTGATTCATCAGCGAGGTGCGCTCACCCTTGTCACCCGGTGCATGCAACGCCAGCAGCGCGCCGCTGTAGCCGTGCAACGCCGCGAGCTGGGTCACCTTGGCGCTTTGCACGCCGTCGGCCAGCTGCCAGTAGCGCGACAGCACCTCCTCGTCGTTGACCGCGCGATAGAGATCGAAGTCCTGCAGTACCGACTCGCCGCCGCCGTCGAGGGTGGAGAGACCGTCGATATGGTTGCCGAAGCCGAAGACGCGCCAGATCTCATTGAGATTGGGCTCCCAGCCACCTTCGTCCCGCGCCTGCCAGAAACCGGCCAGTTGAATCTGGGTGGTCGGCGTGTCGGCGTCATTGGAATGAATCGTCAGCGAGCCCTGGAACACACCGTCGTCGGCATTGCTGCTCGGCGGGGTGTAGGCGGCACGGTCGAACAGCACCTCCACCGACAGCGCGGCGCCGGGCGCCAGCACCCGTCCTTCGAGGGCATCGGGATCGCTCAGCCGGAAGGGGCCATCCAGCGTCGCCCCGGTCAATGTCAGATCGCCGCTGCCCTGGTTGGTGACGATCACCGTACCGCTGTCCTTGTACTCCCGGGCCTCCGGTGCCGACCCGCTGGCATGGTTATTCTCGAGATAGTTGAACGCGAGCCGATCGCTGAAGAAGGCGGGGTCGGCGCTGACCGCACTGATCTTGCCGTCGGCGGCCACGCTGAGCGGTACGTCGGGCACCTGCAGCAGGTCGATGTCGGGGCCGTTGGCGTTGGGTGCGGTCACCGCGATGGTGTTGATGCCGGCGGTCAGGGTCACCTGTACAGTCTGATAGACCCAGTCATTCACCGTGGCGCTCTTGGCCGGAAAGTTGACCGCCGGGTAATCGCTGCCATTGACCTCCAGTGCCAGTGGCCGATCGGCCTTGCCGGTGGTCAGCGAGTAGCGGAAGCCGATCTCGTAGACACCGCTGCGCGCGACCTCCACCTGCCAGCTCAGGGTCTGGTCGCCGCTACCGACGAAATCGACATAGCCATCACCGGAGGCGTCGCGGTCGCTGACCGTCGGCGGTACCACCACCGCGCCGCCTTCAAGCGTAGCGCTCTCTGCTTCGTAGAGGGTGTAGCCCGGGGTGGTGTCATGCACCAGCACCTCGAGCTGATCGATGTTGGGGCCGGTGTTGTTGACCGAGCGCAGCGTGACGCTATTGGCACCGGCTAGCAGCGTTGCCGGAATATCCAGCGTCTGCCAGGTGTTCCAGGCCGCATTGCCACTGCCCATCCCGGTCGGCGGCGCGAAGCCGTAGGTGCCCACGCTCTCGCCGTTGACGAAGACCTCCAGCGGGCGCTCGCCGGTGCCACCATTGGCGTAGCGCACCCGCAGCACCGCGGCGCCCGCGTCGCCCGTCGCGACATCGACGTCGAAGGTGATGAAGTCGTTGTTGGTGCTGCCGAAATCGGCATAGCCGCCGACCACACCGTCGCTGTCGTCGGTATTGCCATCCAGGCCATAGGCCCCCGGGCGCACACCGGAGGCGGTACCGACATTGGCCGAGGCCGGTTCGGGGTTGTCACCGTCACGGATCACGATCTGGACGCCGGCGCCGCTGGCGATCGTCGCCAGGGTGTCGTCCTCGGCCTGGATCGTGGCCACGCTATTGAGATCGTCGCCCGGCACCACGACGTCACCGGGGACCGGATCGAGACGAATGATCTGACTCTGGCCATTGGTACGATTGAGCGTCATGAGATAGAGCTGCCCTGTCAGCGGATTCTGGATGATGTCCAGCGGATCGACGAAGCTGATCACCTTGCCGTCGGGATCACGCAGTACGCTGTCGCCGCTGACCTTGCCGTCGGCGTCCAGGGTGATCCAGCGAATGTCGTCACCGCCGGAGTACTCGACGAACAGCAGACTCCCCTTGAGCGTGGCGCCGAAGACCCCGCTGGTGTATTCGATCGCGCCGTTGGGTGAGCGGTTGGTCCCCAGCGAGTAGGCGTCCTCGCCGCGGTAGTTGGGGTCGGGCTGGGTGCCCACCGGATACTCGTCGGTCTCGTTGAGATCCTTGCCGCTGGTCGGATTGCCGCCATTGAGCAGGTACTCGTCGTGCAGTGGATTGGGATGACCGTAGTAGCCACCCTTCTCGATCTGGAACAGGAAGTCGTCTTCGATGCCGACGTTGATCAGCCCCTCGTTGACCGTCGTCGCCGGGTCGTCCGGCGTGCTGCCGCCTGCCGCCGAGCCGTTGGTGGGCAGGTAGAGCGATCCGTTGGAGTGCCACACCAGGTCGTAGGCGTTGCGAATGCCGGTGGCATAGATCTTGAGTACCGCATCGGCGGCGTAGGGGTCGTAGTACTGGATCAGCAGGTTGCCGTCGGCATCCTGCATGCTGGCGGTGCCGTCGGCGGCGAATACCAGATACTGCCCCCCACCCATGTCGATCGGGCCATTCTTCAGATCGCCGTCGCTGTCCGGATAGCGCGTGTTGGAGCCGTCGCTGGGCAGCGGTTCGGTGGAGACGTCGAAGCCCCCCGGCGGTGCCTCGCGGTAGGGGTCGATCTCGAGCACGGCGGCATTGAGCAGGCGTTCGGGCCGATTGCCCCAGGCGCTGTCGTCCTGGCCCATGGCGGTGTTGGCCCCTTGGGAGACATACATCAGATAGGGCGGTACGTCGGGATTGGTAAGCGCGTCGTAGTCCGGGTTGGCGTGGAACACCAGACTGTTGGTGACGTGGTCACCGTTGGAGCGCGGCAGGCCGGTGATGTAGGTCTGGGCGCTACCGCTGAACACGGTATCGTCGTGATCCAGCGTGATCTTGCTCACCCGGCCGCTGAAGTCGGGCACGCCGTTGTCACGTCCGGTCAGCGGAATCGGGTAGTTGTCGGTGACCCAGATCACGTCGGGATCGGTCGGGTCGAAGGTCAGGCCGATGATGCCGCGGGCGCCGGCATCATCCTGGAAGTAGTCCAGCGCCAGGGTCTGCTCGTGGGACAAGGCACCGGTGATCGGATCGATATCGAAGCGTCTGATCTCGCCATTCATGGTCGAGACGTAGAGCTTGCTGTTGTCCGGCGACAGCGTCATCGAAGTGAACTGGTAGGCGTTGTCCTCCGCGCCGTTCAGCTCGACGGTCGAGTTGAAGGCCACTTCGCTGTCCGGTACCTCGGCCTCGGCACCGGTGACGAAGGTGGTGGTGAACTTCTGGAAGTCCCGGGTCGGTGCCGCGGTGTCGGTGTTGCTGCCGCGATCCTGGAAGCCATCGATCACCAGGGTATAGCTGGTGTAGGGGTCGAGCCCGTCCACCGGCGAGATAGTCAGGGAGTCGAAGCCACCGGTGGTGTTGATGTTGAACGCCACCGCCTCCCCGGTGACGGTGTTGAATAGCCGCACCGAGCCATCCTGCAGGCTCTCCAGCAGTGCCCCGCCGCGCCCTTCCACCACCGAGATGCCGATGAAGATATCGGAGGTTGGGTCGATCCCCACCGGCGGGCTGCCGTCGCTCGGCTGCAGGTCGACTTCGACCTGATTCTGACCGACCCCGGCCACCGCGCGCGGATCGGTGAAGTGGGCATAATCGAGTGGCGCTGCGCGATCATCGTCGGGGGTGAGATCGGGCAGCGGCTGGATCTCGAGGTACTGGATCTCGGTATTGGCGCTGTCAGCGCCGATCGAATCCAGCGTCAGGCGGCCATCGGTGACGTGCACCACCTTGGTGATCAGCGTGGAGCGATAGCCCTGGCTGTCATCGGCGGGGTTGGCATCAGCGGGAAAGCCGTCCGGGCGCATCGGCACCAGACGCCCGAAGGCCTCGCCCTCGGCGTTGATCACGTTGACGCTATCGTACTGGCCACCGCTGTCGCCGAGCGAGAGGGTGACTTCGTAGTAGCCATCCTCGAGTGCGATCTCCCAGCCGGCGTGCTGGGCGTAGCCCGGCTTGGCGAAACCGGCATAGGTCGCCTGCAGGCCATCGACGCCGGCCAGCGTGCCGGCGCGATTGCCCAGTGCATCGGGATCCTGGCCGCTGATGCCCATCGGCGTGGTGCCGTTGGCGGTGCCATCGGCGATCGACGCCTCGGTGACCCAGCCGTAGGCGTGTGTCTTGCCGTCGACCTGGAGCGACTGGGCCCCGAAGGCGAGACCGGTGTCGGCCACATAACCCTCGGGCGTGGCCGCGTTCGCCGGCTGGAAGTTGATCTTGATCACCGGGCGCTCGCCCGGCTCGACCACCGCATCGACCACATGGTGCACCTCTAGCTTGTCGATATTGGGGCCACCGGCGCCGATGTTCTCCAACCGAATGGCGTTGTTGCCCGCAGCCAGCGTCACGGCGTAGCGCACCTCGGTCCAGTTCTCCCAGCCGCTCGCGCCATCGCCGGTGGAGCCGAAGGCGACCTTGCCCTGGGATTCACCGGCAACGACACTACCTCATCTCCTGGGTGTCGCTGGCGCCATTGGCGTAGCGCACCACCAGCTCGTAGGTGCCAGCCTGCACCACCGAGACCTGAAAAGTGGCGGCATCACCCGCCTGCTCCCCCATGTCGAGATAGCCGCTACCGCTGTAGTCGCCCCAGAGCCCATCGCTGCCGGCGGCAGGGTCACTCTCCGGATGACTGGCATCGCGTACCACGGTGTCTGCCGGCGAGTTGCCGTCGTCGTGCCCCATCGTTTCACCTTCGATGCTGGCGACCAGGGTCGGCGGCGCGGTCATCTCGCCGGCATAGTCGAAGGCGATCTGATCGATGTTGGGGCCATTGGGGACGCCGCCCTCGGCGGCGCTGGGCAGGCTCAAGGTCAGCGCGTTGGAGCCGGCCGACAGCGGCAGCGTCACTTGCACCTCGCGCCAGCTGGCCCAGCCGCCGGTGGGCGGGAACGACACCAGCATGGCGGCGCCATTGTCCAGGTTGAGCAGCAGCGGGCGGTCGCCACTACCGCCATTGGCGTACCGGATGGTGGCGGTGTAGAGCCCCTCGACGCTGGGCTCGGCGTGGAAAATGACGCTGTCTCCGGGGTTGTGCCCAGATCGACATAGCTATCGCCGATCGCCCCGGCACGGTGACTGCCACCGGCATCGGGATGCGTGGCGTCGACCACGCGGGTCAGGGACGGGTCCTTGCTCGCACCCAGATCATGGATCTCGACCCGGCTGGTATCTTCGGCCTGCAGGGTGAAGCTCGGCGGCATGCCGACCGCCGCCTTCACCAGCGACAGCGCCAGGCTGTCGACATTGGGCCCCTCCGCCAGCAGATTCTCTCCATGCGTATGCGATGGCTACCGGCCTCCAGCGCCAGTGTCAGCGTCGCATGATTCCAGGTCTCCCAGCCGGCGCTGCCGTTGCCGGTACCGGTGAAGCCGAGCACGCCCTGAGCCTCGCCGTCCACCTGACCGCCATCGGCCGGGAGGTGGTGGCGCTGCCGCTGGCTGCATAGCGCACGTCGAGTTGATAGGTGCCAGCGCTCTCTACCGTCACATCGAAGTAGGCGGCATCCCCCACCTGGCTTCCCATGTCGAGGTAGCCACTGCCGCTGTGGCCGTTCCACAGCCCGTCACTACCCGCCGTCGGGCTGCTCTCGCGGTGATCCGCGTCGCGCACCCCGGTATCCGCCAACGAGCTGCCGTCATCGGCGATCAGCGAGGTCCCCTGCAGCGTATAGACATCGCTGGACCAGCCCTCGTGATTGACGATCTCCAGCGCCTGGGTCTGAGCGCTGCCCAGAATCGTGGTACCGGCACCATTCACCGCCTCGATCTTGAGCAGCGCGCCTCCGCGCCCGGTGTTCTCATCCAGCGCCACGCGAAAGGGCGTGATGAAGGTGCTGTGCTGCTGCTGGCTGCCACCAGCATCATCGAGCGTGACCACGACCCCTCTGACCTGACTGGCGCTGAAATCGGCGCCGTCGAGCGGCGTCACCTGCAAGCGATAGCCGTCACCGATCAGGTCGCGCGTCAGCGCATCGCCGGGCGTTAATGTCCTGACGAGGGTTCCGGTTTGAGCATCGACAATGGCAAGCGAGAACATGGATGGCGCCCCTACGCAAAGGGTGAATGGTTACGGTGCGGCGCCTGGATCACGCGCGCACAGTCCCGGGAAACGATGGAGAAGACCCACCAATCCGGCGAGTGGGTATATTGAAGGCGCCCCACTATCGCGCCGTGGGGCGGCTGACACCACGGCTCGAGTGCGGGACTAAAGTCTGACTCGACGGAAACTAACCTGTCGCTGAAGCCTGCGAAAGTTGAAACTTCTCCCACTCTCGAGGTGAGTTTCAGGAAATGATTGAAGGCGATGGAATGATGACTCTCGGCGCCAAATCCAAGGTCATTGATTTATCGACACTCGCGGTCAAAAACCGCATTAACATTTCGTTACCAATGCCGAAATAACGAAGTCACTCGTGAACGCAGCCTGATAAACATCAGACTATGAAACAGCGCCAAAGCCCCGAAAATCGGCGCCCGCAGCGCGGTTGTTCTCGGCAGACAGGTATCAGGCGGCCACACGAACCTTCCATCACGCGCTTCAAAAAGCATTGATTATCATGATAAAAAAACCGTTCACGACAACATCGATACCATCCCTACCGGACAAAGTTCACCGCGGCTTTGGGCTTGCAAATATCTTCACAATCTCCGCATTCTGACGCCGACCAAGCGCCCTTCCCAAGCGCCCCTCGCCACTTCACTGGGCCATCACGTGAATCGATCCCCTTCAAAGACAGTCATGCATCAAGCGTTGCTCGCTTGCCGCAAGTCGTTTCTTTACGTGCTGTTCTTCAGTTTGTTCATCAACCTGCTGATGCTGGTTCCCTCCATTTACATGCTGCAGGTCTATGATCGGGTCATCACCACACGCAGCCCCGAGACGCTGACGATGCTGACCTTGGTCGTGCTCTACCTGTTCGCGATCATGGGCGGCCTGGAGGTAGTGCGCTCGCGCATTCTGGTGCGGGTCGGTAATCGCTTCGATCGTGCGCTGAGCGAGCCGCTCTATCAGGCCTCTTTCCAGCGCGCCCTGGCGAGCGCCGGCAAGCCCTCGGCACAAGCCTTCGGCGATCTCGCCACGCTGCGCCAGTTCATCGCCGGCCATGCCCTGTTCGCCTTCTTCGATGCCCCCTGGATACCGCTCTATATCGGCTTGCTGACACTCTTCCACCCCTGGTTCGGTGCCTTCGCCACAGCCGCAGGCATCATCCTGATGGGCCTGGCGTGGATCAACGAGAAGAGCACCCAGGGGCTGCTCAGCGAGGCCAACCGCGCCCACGCGCAAGCTCAGGAGATGGCGGCGAGCAATCTGCGCAATGCCGAAGTGATCCAGGCCATGGGCATGCTGCCCAACCTCCACCGCCGCTGGCAGCAATGTCAGCAGGCCTATCTGCTGCACCAGTCACACGCCAGCGACCGCGCCGGGGTGCTGAGCAATCTCTCCAAGACCCTGCGGGTGACCTTCCAGTCGCTGGTGCTCGGGCTGGGTGCGCTGCTGGTCATCGAAGGCAGCCTGACCGGCGGCATGATGATCGCCGGCTCGATTCTGATGGGCCGGGCGCTGGCGCCGATCGATCAGATGATCGCTGGCTGGAAGGGGTTCATCCAGGCGCGCGCCGCCCATGCCCGGGTCGACGCGCTGCTGGCGAAGCTCCCCACCGAGAACGAGCGTATGCCGCTGCCGGCGCCCACCGGCGACGTGGCGCTGAGCGCCGTGAGCGCCGCCCCGCCGGGGGCGCAGGCGGCCACGCTGCACGAGATCGCCTTGCACTGCGTACCGGGTGAACACATCGCCATCGTCGGCCCCAGCGCCGCCGGCAAGTCGACCCTGGCACGCGTGTTGCTGGGCGTCTGGCCGGTGCAGCACGGTGAGGTGCGCCTGGGCGGCAGCGACATCGCCCAGTGGCCGCGGGAACGCCTCGGCCCCCACCTTGGATATCTGCCGCAGGATGTCGAGCTGTTCGACGGCAGCATCGGCGACAACATCGCCCGCTTCGGCCAGCTCGATCCCGCCGAAGTGCTCAAGGCGGCCCACAAGGCGGGGGTCCACGACATGATCCTGCACCAGGCGCAGGGCTACGACACCCTCATCCAGGGTAGCGGCGGCGGCGTGCTCTCCGGCGGCCAGCGCCAGCGCCTCGGGCTGGCGCGGGCACTCTACGGCTCGCCCTGCCTGGTGGTTCTCGACGAGCCGGACGCGCACCTCGACACCCTCGGCGAGCGCGCCCTGATCGCCTGCCTCGCGCAGCTCAAGCGCGAGGGCACGACGCTGTTCGTGGTCACCCATACTCCGGCCATTCTCGATCACGTCGACCGCGTCATTCAGCTGGAGGCCGGACGCATCGTGCGAATCGACGCCCACACCCGATCCGATACCCCCACCGCCAGCAGCGGGGTACAGGCGCTGCGCCTGCGCGCCCGCGGCCGTGTCGGCGACGCCGTGGCCACGGCGCGCCCCCCACAGGAGTCCTCGCCCTCATGAGTTCCGTCACCACACCGCTGTCACTCGGCCCCGGCGCCTCGTCGGGCGGCGCCCCGACCGGCGACCGCACCACCTGCCGCGCCGGTCTCGGTCTGCTGGCGATCGCCCTGGGCGGTTTCGTGCTGTGGGCGACCAGCGCCGATCTGGCGGTCGCGGTGGTCGCCCCCGGTACCGTCACGGTCGAGGGCGCGACCAAGAAGATCCAGCACTTCGAGGGTGGCATCGTCAAACGCATCCTGGTCAGCGATGGCGATCCCGTGAAGGCCGGTCAGCCCCTGATCGTGCTCGACGACACCCAGCCGCTCTCCAAGCTGGCGATCGCCCAGTCCGAGTACCGTATCGCGCTGGCCAGCGAAATCCGCCTCAACGCCGAACAGGCCGACCGTGACACGCTCGAGTTTCCCGCCGGCCTGCTGGAAGATCCGTCGCCTCGGGTGCAGGCGGTGATCGACGTCCAGCGCCGACTGTTCGAGGTGCGCCGCAAATCCCAGGCCGACGCGCTCGCAGCACTCGACGAAAAAGCGCGCCAGATGAACCAGCAGATCGCCGGTCTGGAGTCACTGCAGCGTATCAACCGCTCGCGCATCGCCTCGCTCAGCGGCGAAGCCGGCGACTACCGTACGCTGTTCAGCGAGGGGCTGGGAGACAACCAGCATCTGCGCGAACTGGAGCGCCAAGTGCTGCAGTATCGCGGCGAGAATGCTCAGCACGCCGCCGAGGTGGCACAGCTGCGCTCGCAGATCAGCGAGAACGGCCTGCAGCAGGAGATTCAGCGTCAGGAGTATCACCAGAAGGTGGGCGAGGAGCTGAAAACGGTACAGGCGCAGGTGACCGATGCCCAGGAACGCATTACCGCCCTCGGCGACCAGGTGACCCGGACCACCATCGCGTCCCCGGTCGCCGGCACCGTGGTCGGTTCGCAGATCCATACCCAGGGCGCGGTGATCCGCTCGGGGGATACGCTGATGGAGATCGTCCCCGCCGACGAGGCTTTCGTGGTCGAGGCGCGCATCCCCGACCGCGACATCGACAACGTGCACGCCGGCCAGCCCGCCGAGATCCGCTTCAGCGCTTTCAACCAGCGTCTGACCCAGGTGGTACCCGGAGAGGTCGCACATGTCTCCGCGGATACCTTCGAGGATGAGGCCACCCGGGCCCACTACTACAAGGCGCGTATCCGGGTCACCAGCGCGGGCCAGGCCCAGATCAACGCTTCGATGCAGCTGCTCGCGGGCATGCCCGCAGAGGTGATGCTTCAGACTGGTGAACGCACCTTCGCCAGCTATCTGCTGAAGCCGTTCGACGACATGCTCGCCCGCGCGCTGCGAGAAGAGTGATGCGTCGCGACTCATCCGTGTCTCTCTCGATTCTGCCCCGCTGGCGTCTGGCCCTGGGGTCTCTGCCACGCCTGGCCCTGGGCCTTGTCCTGAGTAGCAGTGTGCTCAGCCCGACCCGCCAGCGCTACCGCCACTGCCGGCACTGGTGGGTCTGGCCCTCGACAACGACAGCGGCCTGCGCAGCCGGCGCCTCGACAGCCGCGCGGTGGCGCAGGAGGTGGCGATGGCGCGCGCGCGCGTCTACGCCCGCAGGTCAGCGCCAATGCCGCCTACCGCCTGAGCGATGCCGACAATATCTATACCCGCAACCCGACGACTACCCCGATGCCGACTACGCCAAGCGGGTCTCCGGACGTACCCGCGACAGTAGCTGGGGCCTGCGCCTGAGCCAGCCGCTGTTCGATCTCGAGCGCTGGCGTCAGGTCGACAAGGCCGGTACCCAGGTGGATGCCGCAACGCTCGAGGTGGCGGTGGCCGAACGCGATCTCGCACTGAGGGTCATCGACAGTTATCTGGACGCCTATCAGGCCTCACGCAAGGTCGGCCTGCTGATCGCCCAGCGCGAGGCGCTGGTACTGCAGCAGCGCCAAGCCCAGCGCGCCTACGAGCTGGGCGTGGGCGATCGCATCAATCTGCTCGAATCGCAGTCGCGGCTGGATCAGGCGATCGCCGATCAGACCGCCGCCGAGAGCGACATGGCCAATGCGGTCAGCGATCTCGAACGTCTCAGCGGTGCCACGCTCGACTTTGCCCCGGCACTGATCGAACCGCCGCAGACCCTGACCCTGGACCCCGAGCCCCGCCCGCTGAACGACCTGCTGGCGCTGACCGATGGCAATCCACAGGTCGAACTGGCCGCGCGCCGTCAGCGGGTCGCCCAGGCGGATACCGACCTGCGCCACGCCGCACGCTATCCCAAGGTCGACCTGGTGCTCGATTACAACGATCTCGACAGCGACGACCCGCTGCGCACCAGCCGCGACCTGAGCGCCGGGGTCGAAGTCGATCTGCCGCTCTATCAGGGCGGCTATACCACCGCCAGCATCCGCCAGGCCGAGCTCAGCGCCCTGGCCGGCGCCGCCGCGCTCGACGACGAACAGCGCCTGGCCCAGCAGGAGGTGCGCAAGCGTCTGCGGCATGCAGGCGGATCAGCGCCAGCTCCAGGCGCTACAGCACTCCACCGAATCGGCGAGTCTGTTCCTGGCCGCGGCTCAGCGCGGTGAGGCACTAGGTCTACGCGATCTGGTCGATGTGCTGGATGCACGCTCTTCGCTCTACGATCTGCGTATTCGCTACGTCGAGTCAGTGTGTGCCTATCTGCGCGATCGTGCCCATCTCGATGCCGCCATCGGCGGCCTCGACTCGGCATCGGTCACCGCGCTGTTCACCGTGCTCGGACGTCTCGAGCGCCACGATCGAGCGCTACCACCGCTCGGCTAGCGGCGCGACCGGCGTCTGCTACCTTGGCTGTAAGCACTCGCGCCGCTGACGGCGTGACGACTCACTCTGGCTCGATCGAGGAAGATACCCATGACGACGCTACCGCTCTGGTGCCTGTTGATCACCGCCCTGCTCCCTTTCTGGCTGGCCTTCTGGGGTAGCACCGAACGACGGCGCGCGCCTGGCGGGCTCGACAATCATCATCCGCGCCAGCAGTACGCCACCCTGAAAGGCAAGGGCGCACGCCTGTGGGCCGCTCAACAGAACGCCTGGGAGGCGTTGGCGCTGTTCACCGCGGCGGTGGTCGCCTACGCCTATGCCGGCGGCGGAGGCTGGCTGGGCAGCGCCGCCTGCGTGGTGTTCGTGCTCGCACGGGTCGCCCATGGCGTGTGCTATGCACTGGACCTGGCGACGCTGCGCTCGACGGTATTCATTGTCGCCTTTCTCGCGGTGCTGTGCCTGTTCGCCCTGGCGCTCCTGTGAGCGCTGCGGCCAGGGCGCGACACGCCTGGGCCCGGTTCAAGTTTTAGCCCATGGCGTCGATAAGCTTCAGGTTAAGGACGAGTGATCCTTGCCAGAGATCGAGACCCATACCCCATGCCCATCGACGACGACGCCCCCCTCGGCCGGACTTCCGGCCAGGCGCTGCCAGCCATGCAGAAGGTCGACCTTCGCACGGCCCCGGCGTCGAACGGTCATGAGGCGCCACGTGGCCGGCCGCTGGATGCGCTGACGATACTTGGCCTGGTTCCCTGGCACTGGTCACTCCCGGACGCCTTCTGTCGACTGTTCTCGTCGGGCGTGGCACATGACGCGGCGCCGCCCCAGCTGAACTTTCGCGAGCTGCTGCGCCCGATGACACCCGCACAGCGCCAGCGCCTGGTGCATCAATGGCGACGTCTGATCTGCGGCCTCGACGACCGCTTCGACCTCACCCTGCAGCCCGATCGCCATCGACCCGAGCTGCGCTGGCGAATCCGCGGCGCAGTCACCCTGCGCACCGCGGAGGGCTACCCGTTGGCTGCCGCCGGCATGCGTGAAGTGGTGGCCGAGGACAACGTCTGCGATATCGGCAGTCGCGTGCGCGCCCATGCGTTCGTCGCCTCCCGCGACCCGATGCTGGTGGTCGGCGAACAGTGGCAGATTCTCGAGGCCAACGACGCCTTTCGCGAACTCGGCAGCCTACCGCTCAGCGAGATTCTGGGCCATCCGCTCAGCCGTTATGTCAGCGCCAACGCGCTATCCGGGCCGCCAGCCACGGCGGTCAGTCGTGAGCGCAGTCACCACCACGAGGGGGTATTCGACGCCGGCAGCGGCGATACCATCCCCGTCGAGCTGACGCTGAGCGACTTCACCCTCGGCGACAGCCAACAGGTGCACTACATCGCCGTACTGCGCGACATCTCGGCCCGCAAGCGCTCGGAGCGCGAGCTGGAGCACCTGGCGAGCATCGACACTCTGACCCAGTTGCCCAACCGCGCCACCCTGCAGTACGCACTGAATCGGCAGTTGCGCCAGATCTCGCCGATCCATGCCCTGGCGGTGCTGTTCATCGACCTCGACGGCTTCAAGTACATCAATGACTCGCTCGGCCATCAGGCCGGCGACACCCTGCTACGGATCATGGTCAAGCGCCTGCGCGCCACGCTTCGCAGTCGCGACCTGATTGCGCGCTGGGGTGGTGATGAGTTCGTGGTGGTGATCGACGTGGGCAGCGATCGCCAGCTGGCACCGCGGATCACCCGGCGTCTGCTGGAAGTCCTGGCCCAACCGATGGTGATCGGCGGTCATCAGATCAGCGTCACCGCCAGCATCGGCATCGTCCACGCGCCATTCGACGGCAAGGACAGCGAAACCCTGCTCAAGCACGCCGACGTTGCCATGTACGCGGCCAAGGACAAGGGCAAGAACGCCTTCGCGATCTATCACGACCAGCTCAAGCATCACGATCTGGAAAAGATGTCGATGCTCTCGCTGCTGCGCGATGCAATTGCCCAGGAGACGCTCGACTTCCTGGTCCAGCCCAAGTTCGATCAGCACAGCCGGATCGTCGGCGCCGAGCTGCTGGCCCGCTGGCATACCGAGAGTCATGGTCAGGTACCGCCGAGCACCTTCGTACCTCTGGCCGAGCACAATGGCATGGCCAGCGCCCTCGGCACTCTGGCGATCGAGCACGCAGCGCGCGGTGCTGCTCGGCTGGCGGCCAGCGGCCACGCCATTCCGGTAGCGGTCAACATCTCGGCGCTGCACGTGATGGACGAGGCGCTGCCGGAGACCCTGCGCAGCGCTTGCCGCCGCCATGCCATCCCCACCGAACTGATCGAGCTGGAAGTGACCGAGTCGGTCTTTCTGGAGAATACCCGAGCCCCCGAGGCACGCATCGAGGAGCTGCGCAGACAAGGCTTCCGCGTGGCCATGGATGACTTCGGTGCCGGCTACTCGTCGCTGGGCTATCTCAAGCGCCTGCCGTTCGACACCATCAAGATCGACCGCAGTTTCCTCAGCGATCTGGAGGCCGACCCGCGTTCGCGCCACCTGCTCGAGGGTATCGTGGGGCTGTGCGACCTGCTCGGCATGGAGACCATCGCCGAGGGGGTCGAAACGCAGGCCCAGTGGCAGTTGCTGCAGGCGCTGGGCATCAAGCAGTACCAGGGTTTCTTCCTGGGCCGGCCGATGCCCATGGAAGCCCTGCTCGAATGCCTCGGCGCCTGCGCCGACGGCACTGGCCGCGCCCCCAAGGGCGGGCTAAGGTAGAGCTCCACCCGCTGCCCGAGAGCGCGCTATGTCGTTGACGCTGAGTCTGGTCGCTCCAGCCTCGTTCACCGCCCCCGAACTTCTAGACCAGGCAGCCGAAGCGCTGGCAGAGCTGGGTATCCACGTACGTTTTCCGCCGCAGTTACAGGCGCGCTGCCGCTATCTGGCCGGGGACGTGGCTCACCGCCTGGCGGTGCTGCAGGCCGCCTACGTCGACCCCGATACCGACGCGGTGTGGGCCGTGCGCGGCGGCTACGGCTGCGCCCATCTGGCCACCGAGATCGACTGGTCGCGCCTGCCGCCCAAACCTTTGATCGGCTACTCCGATCTCAGCGTGTTGCTGAGCCAGTGCCAGCGCCACGGCTTGCCGGCGATCCATGGCCCGGTGATGAAAGAGGGGCTCAAGCTGGTGGCCGAAGACCCGACGGTACGCGCTGCCAGCCGCCGTGACCTGGAGGCTCTCAAGGGCCTGCTGCAGGGCGAAGCGCCCCCCAGCGTCGCGCTGAGCGCGATTACCGCAGCACCCGACCACCGCAGCAGCGGCCCGCTGGTGGGAGGGAATCTGGCGGTACTGGCGAGCGTGGCCGGCACGCCGCTGGCGTTTCGTGCTCCGCCGGGCGCCATCGTGATCCTCGAGGATGTCGGCGAACCCTACTACCGGCTCGAGCGCGATCTATGGCAGCTGGTCCAATCCGGCGCACTCGACACGGCGGGCGCGGTCTGCCTGGGTACCTTCGAAGGCTGCGAGCCTTACGCCGATCTGCGCCTGGAGACGCTGTTCGAAACCTGGCTCACGCCGCGCGGCATTCCCCTATTCGGCGGCCTGCCCATCGGCCATGGCCGCGACAACCTGCCCTGGCGCTATGGCGCGCCGGCGAGCATCGTCGACTCACGCCTGCACTTCTCGGCCTGAGAGAATGTTTACAAAATGCCTACGCTCGGCGATACGGCGTTGAAATCGACCTCACTGAACGAAGTTCAGAACGTCCGAAGGACGGCCCGAAGGGCGAGCGGAGCGAGTAAAGTACTCATTTACACCACGTAAACTGGAACGCCAGCCCGGTCCTCTTTTCGGCCGATTTCGCCTTGCCTCGCCTTCGCTCGTCGAATTTGTAAACACCCTCTGAACGCCGTGCACAAAAACACACGGCGCCACCCGAAGGATGGCGCCGTGTGCCGGTGACGCAGTGACCAAAGGTCTCAGTCAGTCACGCTTATAGGTTCCGACCAGCCGGCTCATGCCCAGAATGTGTGGCTCCAGCGCGTCGAGCAGTTCGCGCTGCGTCAGGCCTTCCGGCAGCTCGGTCAGGGTATCCAGCGCCAGTACCCAGAAATAGTACTGGTGCACCCCGTGGCCTTCCGGCGGCATGGGCCCGCCGTAACCCACGGCACCGCCATCGTTGACACCGGCCGTGCCTTCTCGGGTGTCTTCCGAAAGCGACGTCACGTCCGCCGGGAGGTTATAGAGCAGCCAGTGCACGTAGCCGTAGCTGCCATCCTTGACCAGCGGCGCATCCGGGTCATGGCAGATCACCGCGAACCCCTGGGTATCCGCAGGGGCGTCCCGCCAGCTCAGGGCAGGAGAGAGATCCTCGCCTTCAGCCGAGTGGCGCTTGGGAATGGGCGCGTTCGGCGCGAAGGCAGTACTTTCGACGTGCATGCTCGACGGTGCAAAAGGCATAGGGTTGCTCTCCTGAAAAGCGATGGACGGTGACGCCAACGCGTCTGCTCGTCTATCAGAGGTGGTGGCGCCAGCGTGAGATTCAACCCGGCATGGACGCACGTAGCCAGTGTCGCACCACCCCGTCACGTATGACGCCGGCAGCTCGTGTCCGCGAGCTGCCGGCGTCGGGTGCCGCAGCGAGAAACGCGACGGCGGATTCGAACACTATGCGATCAGAGCCGTTCGAACACCGTCGCCACGCCCTGTCCCATGCCGATACACATGGTCGCCAGCCCCAGCTTGGTATCCTTCTGGCGCATCACGTTGAGCAGCGTGGTGCAGATGCGCGCGCCGGAGCAGCCCAGCGGGTGGCCCAGGGCGATGGCGCCGCCGTTGAGGTTGACCGCCTCGTCGAGGCGATCGAGCAGGCCGAGATCCTTGAGTACCGGGATCGACTGTGCGGCGAAGGCTTCGTTGAGCTCGACCGTCTGGATATCGGCGATCTTGAGCCCGGCGGCCTTGAGCGCCTTCTGCGATGCCGGCACCGGGCCATAGCCCATGATCGAGGCATCGCAACCGGCCACCCCGGTAGAGACGACCTTGGCCAGCGGCTTGAGTCCCAGCGACTTGGCGCGTTCGTAGCTCATCACCATCAGTGCCGAGGCGCCCACCGACAGCGCCGATGAAGTCGCCGCGGTGACGGTACCGTTCTTGGGATCGAACACCGGCTTGAGCGAGGCCATCTGCTCGAGGCTGGCATCCTCGCGCACCACCTCGTCATGCTTGACCAGCATGCGGAACCCTTGCTGATCGTGCCCCTCGATCGGCACGATCTCGTTGTCGAACCAGCCCTGCCGGTTGGCCTCACTGGCGCGCCGGTGCGAGCGCAGGCCGAACTCGTCCTGCTGCTCGCGGGTGACACCGTGCATCTTGCCCAGCAGCTCGGCGGTCAGGCCCATCATCATCGCCGCCTTGGCGGCATGCTTGCTCGCCCCCGGGTTGACGTCGACCCCGTGGGTCATGGGTACATGCTCCATGTGCTCGACGCCGCCGATCAAGTAGCAGTCGCCCATGTCGGCGCGAATGTTGGCCACCGCGATGTGCAGCGCGCTCATCGACGAGCCGCACAGCCGGTTGACCGTCTGCGCCGGCACCGAGCGCGGAATGCCGGTGAGAATCGCCGCATTGCGGGCGATGTTCATCGACTGCTCCAGGGTCTGGTTGACGCAGCCCCAGATCACGTCATCGACCCCTGCCGGATCGAGCCCGGCGTTACGTGTGAACAGCGCCTGCATCACCGCCGCGGAGAGATTCTCCGCGCGCACGTTGCGAAAGGCGCCATGCTTGGCCTTGGCCATGGGAGAGCGAACGGCATCGACCACCACGGCATCTCTTGCATGCAAACTCATAACGTTGACTCCGGTTGGTGGTGAAATCAGGCGTCGCCGCCGGCCTCGGCGTAGAAGCGCTCGCCCCGGCTGGCCATCTCGCGCAGCCGCTCTGTGGGCGCGTAGAGCGCGCCGAGCTCCGCCGCCAGCCGCTCGGCCAGGGCGACGAACTCGGCGCAGCCCATGGCATCGATATAGCGCAGGGCACCACCGCGGAACGGCGGGAAACCGATGCCATAGATCAGTGCCATGTCGGCCTCGGCGGGAGAGCCCACGATGCCCTCTTCGAGACAGCGCACGGTCTCCAGACACAGCGGCACCATCATGCGCGCGATGATCTCGTCATCGTCGAGCTCGCGTGTCTCGCGCTCGACCTCGGCTACCAGCCGGTGGGCCTCGTCGTCGTGAAGCTTCTTGGGCTTGCCCTTCTTGTCCTCTTCGTAACGGTAGAAGCCCTGACCGTTCTTCTGCCCCAGGCGCTGGTTGTCGAGCATCACCTGAATCGCCGACTTGCCATCCTGTCCCATGCGCTCGGGGAAACCTTCGGCCATCACTTCGCTGGCGTGAACCGCGGTATCGATGCCGACCACGTCGAGCAGATAGGCCGGCCCCATCGGCCAACCGAAACGCTCCATGATCTTGTCAGTGCGCTCGAAGTCGATACCCAGCTCGACCAGACGGCTGAAGCCGCCGAAATAGGGGAATAGCACCCGGTTGACCAGGAAACCGGGGCAATCGTTGACCACGATCGGGGTCTTGCCCATCTTGCGCGCGTAGGCGACCGTCGCCGCCACCGCCGCATCCGAGGTGTGCTCGCCGCGGATCACTTCGACCAGCGGCATGCGGTGCACCGGGTTGAAGAAGTGCATGCCACAGAAGTTCTGCGGCCGCGACAGGTTGGCCGCCAGGCGGTCGATCGAGATGGTCGAGGTGTTGGAAGCGAGGATGGTCTCCTCGCCCACCGCCGCCTCGACCTCCTTGAGTACCGCGCCCTTAATCTTGGGATTCTCGACCACCGCCTCGACCACCAGATCGACCTCACCGAAGTCGCCGTAGGAGAGCGTCGGGCGGATATTGCTCAGCACCTCGGCCAGGCGCGTCTGGCTCAGCTTGCCGCGCTCGAGCTGCTTGGTCAGCAGTTTGCGCGCCTCTTTCAGCCCCAGCTCCAGCGCCTCTGACTTGATGTCCTTCATCAGGATCGGCGTGCCCTTGTAGGCACTCTGGTAAGCGATGCCGCCGCCCATGATGCCGGCACCCAGCACCGCGGTCTGGGCTACCGTCCTGGCGTCGCGCTCGTACTGCTTGGCGCGCTTCTTGACCAGTTGATCGTTGAGGAACAGCCCCACCAGGTTGTAGCAGACGTCGGTCTTGGCCAGCTTGGCGAAAGCGTTGGCCTCGATCTGCTGGGCCCGTTCGCGCTCCTCGCCGGCGCCCTTCTGGATCACGCGGATCGCCTCTACCGGCGCCGGATAGTGGGGGCCGGCCTTGCCGGCGACATAGCCCTTGGCGGTCTCGAAGGCCATCATCTGCTCGACCGCATTGAGCTGGAGCGGGCCCTTCTTCTCGGCGCGCCGCGCCTGATAGTCGAGATCGCCGGCGCGGGCCTTGGCGAGCACGTCACGCGCGGCGTCCAGCAATTGATCGCCGGATACCACGGCGTCCACCGCGCCCACCTTGAACGCAGTGGCGGCGTCGTTCTGGCTGCCGCCGGCGATCCACTCCACCGCGTTGTCGGCGCCGACCAAGCGCGGCAGACGCACGCAGCCCCCCCAGCCGGGCACGATCCCCAGCTTGGTCTCGGGCAGGCCGATCTGGGCACTCTCCGCCATGACGCGGAAGTCGGTGGTCAGGCAGAGCTCGCAGCCGCCGCCGAGGGCCAGGCCATTGATCGCGGTGACCGTGGGGAAACCAAGATCCTCGATGCGATTGAACAGCGCATGGATCTGCATGTTCATGTCGACCAGGAAGGCTTCGTCCTTGGCGAACATGGCGTGGAACTCGGTAATGTCGGCACCGACCACGAAGACCTCCTTGGCGCTGGCGATCACCAGCCCCGCGACGTCGCTTTCGCGCTCCAGCGCCGTCACCGCTTCCTGCAGCTCTCCGATCACCTGGGAGGAGAGCTTGTTGATCGATTCCGCCTTGAGATCGAGCGTGAGGACGACGACGTTGTCTGCCTCCCGCGCCATCCGAATGGCATCGCCTTGATAGAGCATGGGATTCTCCGTGCCATGGCTGCGAAACCACCTCCGGGATCAGCCCCGAAAGCGAATCATACGAGCGTTTGAATAGCACCAGCTTGAGCTGCGCCGGTGGTAGCGTCAAGCTCAACCAAAGTCGTGACCAGCGCGCGTACCTGTTGGGAGCCGCTCCCGGTGCGCGCCGGTCGAGCACCACGACACGCCCGTCGCTGTGCCGTGTGTCGCCACCTCATGGCACAATATCGCGGCCGCGACGGGGGCTCGACAGGCCGTGGCAAGACGCTATGCGGGAGTGGCGTCTCTCAGCGTAGGCCAAGTGATTCGGCGCGCCCCGCAAGACATGCACAACGAGGACGTTTTCATCGTGATCGACAAGGAAGTCGCGCTCCCCACCAGGCTCGCCTGGCTGGAACCGCTCATTGCCCGGCTGCAGCGCTATCTGTGGCTGTGGCCGCCCATCGCTTTCGTTCTGGGCCTGCTGGGGTTCTTCCTGGTCAATCGCCAGCAGTGGCTGGGCGCGGTATTGGCGATCGGCCTGCTGCTGACCTGGCTGTTGCTGATCGTCGAGAGCGTGGCCAGCCGCTGGCTTTCGCGGCGCGGCAGGAAGACCGGTCTGCCCCGCGCGGTGACCACCTTCATCACCCAAGTGGTGCACCAGGAGACGCTCTTCTTCTGTCTGCCCTTCTTCCTGGCGACCACCATTTGGGCCAGCGGCCAGGCGCTGTTCACCGGGCTGCTGGTGGGCTGCGCACTGCTGGCGATTCTCGATCCGCTCTACTTCGGCCTCTCCCAGCGCCACCGCTGGCTCTACTTTCTGCTCCACTCGCTGTGCGTGTTCGTGGTCATGCTGGTGACACTACCGATCATGTTCAGCCTGACCACCGGCGAAAGCCTGGTGCTGGCGATCGCCGCCATGACCTTCTTCAGCCTGCCCAGCCTGATCGGCCTGCTGCGCCCCGCCGGCGTGGTGCGTTGGCTGGCGATGTTCGGCCTGCTGATCCTGCTCGGCGGCATCGCCTGGGGCGGACGCGCCTGGATCCCGCCGGCGACGCTTTGGCTGTCGGGCAGCGCACTCTCGCCGGGGTTCGACACCGCTGCGCGCACGCCGCGTGGCGAGATGGTGCTGACGCCAGAGAACCTGCGCACCCGCGGCCTCTACGCCTACACCGCGATTCGCGCCCCGCGCGGCCTGCGCGAGAAGATCTATCATGTCTGGCGCCACGACGGCCGGGTGGTGGAGCGTATCGCCCTGATCATCCACGGCGGTCGCGACCAGGGCTACCGCGCCTGGACCCACAAGCAGAACTTCAGTGGCGATGTCAGCGGGCGCTGGCAGATCGACGTCACCACCGCGGTCGGTCAGCGTATCGGGACCCTGCGTTTCACGGTGGCCGACGACGCCGACGCCACCCACGCCGACGGGCGTATCCATCGGCCCCCGGGCATCCCCGGCTGGAACATTCGGCATCTGCTCGGCAGCCGCGGCGAGTGACCGCAAGCGCCACGACTTGCATTATCCTGCGGCGCTTTGGAGAATGTTAGGACGTTCACGATTTTAGGTAATCCGCTATGCCGCAACATATCGGCTTCAAACTGGCGCGCCTGCCACGACTCTGGCGTGCCGTCATCGATGAACGCTTGGCGCCGCTGGGGCTGACCCAGACCCGCTGGGTGACGCTCTACAACCTGCGCCGCATGGGCGGTGGTCAGGCCCAGTGCGATCTGGCCCGGGCAATCGGCGTCGAGGCCCCCTCACTGGTGCGCACGCTCGACCAGCTGGCCGAGCAGAACCTGATCGAGCGCCGTCCCTGCGCCGAAGATCGTCGCACCAAACGCCTGCACCTCACTGAAGAGGCGACGCCGCTATTGGAGCAGATCGAGGCGATCGTGGATGAGGTGCGCGACGAGATGTTGGCCGGTTTCAGCGCCGAAGAGATGGACACCTTCGAAAGCATGCTCGACCGCATCGAGAAAAACGGCGTGGCGCTGCAGCGCCAGTCGGAGCAGAACCGGGCGAGCTGAGCCCGCCTTTCACGCCGGCCGGGCGGGCGGTGGCGCCGGATTGCCGCTGCCTGCGAGGGTATCGCGCATCGCCTGCCAGCTCGGCCATTCGCGCTCGAAGCGCGCCAGTTCCACCGCCTCCTGCCACCAGACGCACAGCGTGTGCTGATGCGATTCGACCGCCAGCGCATCATCGGGGAGCGTCTTGAGCCACGCCTCGAGTGCGGCCAGACGCTTGGCATCGAGCGACGGCAGCGGTGCCTGTCGCCAGCGCCAGCCCGGTGCTGCCGGAGCCAGGGCATCGCTGCCGACTCGGTCCCTGACCAAGGTGAAGTCGCTGCCGGTGAGCGTGCCGGGGTAACGCAGCCGATACCCGGTCAGCGGCAGATCCGGCTGCGCCAGCGGCGCCTTGGCGAACGACAGCTCGCCGCCGTGTCCCTTGGCGTGACGCCGCAGGCGCCCACGCACCGACTCCGCCCGGCTCGGGCGCAGCCACATCATCGGCGATAGCATCAACAGCACCGCCACCAGCAGAAATCCCAATACCGCCATACCTCACATTCTCCCTGGCCACTCGTCTGATCGCAGACGTCGTGTTTTCGTGTCTGTTTACAAAGCGTTGCGTCCGAGATCGGCATGAACGATGATCGGCTGCGGCAGCACGTCGCGGCCGGCGTGCGTCGCCACCGTTGTACGCCCAATGGACCCAGCTTAGAGTGGGTATTGTCATTCGCCGGATGGGGGTTCACCCATGAGCAACGAATATCACCACGTGCTGGTCGCTGTAGACCTCACCAAGGATTCGCACAAGGTGCTTGAGCGCGCGATCCCGATTGCCCGCCGCAATCAGGCCAAGCTCTCGATCATGCACACGCTGGAACCGCTCGGCTTTGCCTATGGCGGTGACATTCCGATGGATCTCACCAGCATCCAGGACCAGTTGGACGAGCACGCCACGCAGCGTCTGGGCGATATCGCCGATCCCTACGACATTCCGCGCGAGGATCAACACATCGTGGTCGGCATGCCCGATACCGAAATCCAGCGCTTTGCCAAGGATCACGATGTCGATCTGATCGTGGTCGGCTCCCACGGCCGCCACGGCTTCGCGCTGCTGCTGGGCTCCACCTCTACCGGCGTGCTTCATGGCGCAGAGTGCGACGTGCTCGCGGTGCGCGTGGGCAAGGATGGCGAAAGCGCCGAGTAACTCGGTACCCGGCCCATCGCGCCTGCCGCGCGATGGGCCTCTCGACACCATGGCTTCAGCTCTCTCCTTCCGACATGGCCTCCAGCTCCATCCAGCGCTCCATCGCCGCGTCCAGCTCTGCCTGAGTCTGCGCCAGCGCCTCCAGCGTGGCAGTGACCTGGCTGCTCTCCTGCTGATAGAAGGTAGGGTCGCTCATGCGCGTCTCGAACTCGGCCACGCGGGTCTCCAGCGCTTCGATCGTGGCCGGCAGCGCATCCAGCTCGCGCTGCAGCTTGTAGGAAAGTTTCTGGCGGCGCTTGTCTGCGGCTGCGGGGGCCGCTGGCTGATTATCGTCCCGCGCGGCGTCTCTCGCCTTGCCAGCCTCGGACGCCACTGGAGCCGCGGCCGGCTGCTCCCAGGGCGCCGGCGGCAGCTTGCCGCCCTGACGCACCCAGTCGCTGTAGCCGCCGACGTAGTCACGCACCACACCATCGCCTTCGAACGCCAACACGCCGGTGACCACGTTGTCCATGAAGGCGCGGTCATGGGAGACCAGTAGCAGCGTGCCGTCAAAGTCCAGGAGCAGCTCCTCGAGCAGCTCCAGCGTCTCGACATCGAGATCGTTGGTGGGCTCGTCGAGCACCAGCACATTGGCCGGCTGAGTGAACAGCTTGGCCAGCAGCAGGCGGTTGGACTCCCCGCCCGAGAGCGCGCGCACCGGCTGGCGCGCCCGCTCCGGGGTGAACAGGAAGTCCTGCAGATAGCTGATGACGTGCTTGTCCTTGCCACCGACGCTGACCTTGTCGCTGCCCTGGGCGACGTTGTCATAGACGCTCTTGTCGAGCTCGAGCCCGGCACGCAGCTGGTCGAAATAGGCCACGCTCAGATTGGTACCCAGCCGGACGTCGCCGGCACTCGGCGTCAGCTCGCCGAGCAGGATCTTGAGCAGAGTGGTCTTGCCGGCGCCGTTGCGTCCGATCAGGCCGATGCGGTCGCCGCGCTGGATCTCCAGCGACAGATCACGAATGACGATGCCGTCGCCTCCGCGCGCCTCGGCGTAGCCGTGGGTGACGCCCTTCAGCTCGACCACGCGCTTGCCGCTGCGCTCACCGCTGTCGACCTGGAACGACGCCTTGCCGGTGCGCTCGCGCCGTTGGGCCCGCTCATCGCGCATCTTCTCGAGCGCACGCACACGTCCTTCGTTGCGCGTGCGCCGCGCCTTGATGCCCTGACGGATCCAGCTCTCTTCCTGGGCCAGCTTCTTGTCGAACTCGGCACGCTCACGCGCCTCGACCTCGAGCTCGTGCGCCTTCTGCGCCTGATAGGTGGCGTAGTCGCCGGGGTAGCGGCCCAGGCGCCCGCGATCCAGCTCGAGAATGGCGGTCGCCAGCCGCGACAGGAAGGCGCGGTCGTGGGTAATGAACAGCACCGCGCCCTCGAATGCCAGCAACTGGGTCTCGAGCCAGGCGATGGTGTCGATGTCGAGATGGTTGGTGGGCTCGTCGAGCAGCAACAGATCGGGGCCGGCGACCATCGCCCGGGCCAGCGCCACGCGCCGCCGCCAGCCGCCGGAAAGATCGCTCATCAGAGTATCTGCCGGCAGGCCCAGTCGGGTCAGCACGGAGTCGATACGCTGATGGAAGGACCAGCCGTCGAGCGCCTCTAGCCGCGTCTGCAGCGTTTCCAGACGGCGCATGTCAGGCTCGGCCTGGGCCACCAGCTGGTGATACTCGGTCAGCAGGGCGCCGGTCTCCGGCAGCCCCTGGGCCACGACCTCGAAGATCGTGGCCTGATCGGCGTCCGGCAGGGCCTGCTCGAGCACCCCGATCTTGAGCCCCGGCGCGCGCCAGACATGGCCATCGTCGGCCTGATTGTCTCCGGCGATCAACCTCAGCAGGGTCGACTTGCCGGTGCCGTTGCGGCCGACCAGCGCCAGACGCTCGCCCTTCTCGATGACCAGGTCGGCGCCATCCAGCAGGCTGTGGTGCCCATAGGCAAGTTGCAGTTGTTCCAGGCGAAGCAGGGCCACGTTGATCCTCTCGGTGGTGATGCATGCATGATCGGTTGCCATTGTACCCTGCCGGGACGGCTGCACCGATAGCAGGCTGCACTCGCGGGGCCGGCGTTCTACAATGGTCGGCTTCGAAACACCCACTGCAAGGAGTGCCGCTTGAGCGACACGCCCCCCGACGCCTTGTCCGCTGACGATTCACCGCTCCCCGAAGCGCTGCGTCTCACCGCCCCGCGGCACTGATCGACATCGGCGCCAACCTCACCCACGAGAGCTTCACCTCGGATCTGCCGGCGGTGCTGGCCCGGGCCGAAGCGGCCAACGTGCGCGCCCTGGTCGTGACCGGCGCGGACCCCGAAGGCGCCGAGCGTGCCTGCGAGCTGAGCCAGCGCCACCCTAACCTTTGGGCTACCGCCGGCGTGCATCCGCACCACGCCGCCGACTGGGATACCGCGCTGGAGCGCCGCATGCGTGACCTGCATGCGCAACCACGGGTGGTGGCGGTGGGCGAGTGCGGGCTCGATTTCAATCGCAATTTCTCCTCGCCGGCGGACCAGGAGCGGGCCTTCGAGGCGCAGTTGGCGCTGGCCGCAGAGTCCGGGCTGCCGCTGTTCCTCCACGAGCGTGACGCCGGCCGGCGCATGCGAGATGATACTGCACGAGTGGCGTCACCGCTTGAGCGACGCGGTGATCCACTGCTTCACCGGCGAACGCGATACCCTCTACGGTTATCTCGACCTCGACCTGCATATCGGCCAGACCGGCTGGTTGAGCGACGAACGCGCGGTCATCATCTGCGTGAGTTCATTGCTGAGGTACCCGCTGAACGGCTGATGGTGGAGACCGACTGCCCCTATCTGCTACCGCGCAACCTGCCGGCCAAGATCAAGGGCCGTCGCCACGAGCCGGCTCTGCTACCTTGGATAGTGAGGGAGCTGGCGCGCTGGCGCGGCGAGGACGAGGAGACGCTGGCCCGCGTCACACCCGAACCGCCAGCCGCTTCTTCCGTCTGCAGGAGACTTTCGAGCCATGAGCGAATTTCCCGGTTTCATTGCCGTGGAGACCGGCGATGACAACGCCATACCGCTGGCGATCGCCTGGGCGTTACCCAACGGCCAGGTCAAGCACACGCTGATCCAGCCCGACGATGACTGGCTCGACGAGGAGCTGCTCTCGCTCGGCGGCTACGGTCTGGACGAGCTGCGCCAGTTCGGCGTGAGCCCGCTGGACGTGCTGCGCGAGCTGGAGAACGACCACTTCAGCCAGACGCTCTATACGGCCGGCGTGCAGGATGACGAAGCGGCGCTTTCGAGAATGTTCGACGACTTTGGCGTCGACCCGTTCGTCGAACTGGCACCGGCGGAGATTCTGTATCCTGATCTATCGCCCGGCGAGTGGTCGCGCGCCCGCGGCGAGCTTTTCGGCGAGCTGGGGCTGGAGCCGCTGCGCCCCGAGCACGAAGTCCAGGTGATGCTCTATCTGCACCAGGCCTGACCCAAGGGTGATGGCTGCCGCTTAAAGCGGTGCTCATGCGTGGTGAGTACCGCGTCGAGCCGCGCGCGGCCGGCCGCGATCGCCACTTCATGCGTCTCGCCTCGACGGTAGAACGCCCGCAGCGTGGCGGTGAATGCCTCGGCACGCGGCGGCAAAACCCTGATCACGATAGCGTTCGGCGCGCGCGCGACCTTGGCAGCGAGGCCTGGCGGTCGACGGCAACACCATCGAGATTGTCCACACTGACCTCGAAGGGCTTGGCACAGGCCTGGCACAGCAGCCGCTCCAGCGCCTGCGGGGCGGCTTCGACCTGTTCGAATACCGCCTGCTTAGCGGCATCGCGGCCATCCGGTTCGTACCAGTAGCCGTAATCCTCCAATTGACGCCGCGCCGCGCCGGCGATGCACCAGTGGCTCACCTCAGGGGCGCTGGCGAAAAAACCGTGGGCGAAGACGATACGGTGATAGCCGACATCGCCACCGGCAGGCAGATAGATCGGCTCGTCGCCGCCCTTGACCAGGCGCGTATTGAAGGTATCGGCGAAGACACCATCGAATAGCGCCATGACATCCTCGATTGCGTACACCATGACTCCTCCTGGACCGCCACGCAGTATACGGAAGTCCATGCCCGACGCCGAGCATCACCCAGCGACTCCTGCTAATATTCCCGCCCTGTCCGTCCGGTCAAGGAGCGAGCCGTGTCGACCCTCCCCCGCCTGCCACGCTGGCGTCGCGAAACGGCGGCGCTGCTGCGTCTGAGCCTGCCTATCTGCGGCGCCCAGCTGGCTCAGTCCGGCATGAGCGCCGCCGATGTGATCATGTCCGGGCGCGCCAGCGCCACCGATCTCGCGGCGGTCTCGGTCGGGGCCAGCCTATGGGTCCCCGTGATGCTGCTGATGACCGGGACGCTGATGGGCCTGACACCGCTGGTGGCCCATCAGATGGGCGCCGGCCGGCCCCAGCACGTGCGCGCCAAGGTGCATCAGGCGCTGTGGGTCGCACTGGCATTCGGCTGCCTTGCGGCACTCACCCTCGGGTTGGGCTCGGGCCTGGTGTTCCGCTGGATGCAGGTGCCCACGACGGTCGCGGCCCTGGCCACAGACTATCTCGGCGCCGTCGCCTGGGGGATTCCGGCGATCGCGCTCTACCAGGCGCTGCGCGCCTTCTCCGACGGAATGCATCACACGCGCCCGGCGCTGTGGATCAGCCTGATCGGGCTGGCGGTCAACGTGCCCAGCAACTACCTGCTGATCTACGGCGGCCCGGGGCTGGTCGACCTGCTCGGCAGCGGCGTGCCTGCGCCGCTGCAGCATCTGCCGGCGCTGGGGGCGCTGGGTTGCGGCATCGCCACGGCAGTGTCCATGTGGTCGATGTGTCTGGGTATGGCCTGGTACACCGTCGTAGCCGCGCCTATGCGCCGGTGGTGATCTGGACCGCCCCGACCGCGCCGCGTTTGAGAGAAATCGGCGAGCTGCTCTACATCGGTCTGCCCATCGGGCTGGCGATCTTTTTCGAGGTCACTCTGTTCACCGTGATCACGTTGCTGGTGGCCTATCTCGGTGAAGTCACCGTCGCCGCCCACCAGATTGCGCTCAATGTCACCTCGATCCTGTTCATGCTCCCGCTGTCGCTGAGCATGGCGCTGACGGTACGGGTCAGTAACCGCATGGGGGCCGGCGACCTGGGGGATGCACGCTTCGTGGCCTGGAACGGGGTGGCCGTGGGACTGCTGCTGGCGCTGTTCAACTGCGCCGTGCTATGGCTGCTGGCGCGACCCATCGTCACCTCTACAGCGCCGATAGTGCCGTGCAGTCACTGGCACTGTCGCTGATCCTGCTGGCGATGCTGTTTCAGGTCTCGGATTCGTTGCAGGTCAACCTGGCGGGCGCGTTGCGCGGCTACAAGGACACCCGAGTGGTGATGGGCATCACCCTGATCGCCTACTGGGTCATCGGACTGGGCGTGGGGCATACCCTGGGGCGCGGCATGACGGGTATCCCCGAGCTGGGCATCTATGGTTACTGGATCGGGCTCAACGCGGGCCTGACCGCAGCCGCCCTGATGCTGGGCTGGCGCCTGCTGATCAAGGGCCGCACGTCGCGCCAGGTCGCGCACGACGGGGGAAAATCGACCGCCGGGGCTTAACACCCCGGCAGAGGCTGTGCTAATAGTGACTTCAAGCCGTCATGGCAGTAGCTTCAGGTCTTCATGACGTGAGCGACAGGTCATCGCGTGGCTCGGGTCGCGGCAGTGGCCGTATGCCATGACAGTAGCTATAGATGATAGAGAAGTGATGTATAGGCAATTGATAGACAGGTAAGGAACGGACAAGCGATGGCGAGCCGTTCATAGACAATGGCGTGACGCGGTAACCAGCCACGCGAGGCAACAGCGAGTGATATAACCACAGCGGCTGCAGGTGGTTCCGAGGCCCAAGCCGACCGATTGCCGACCAGGAGGGTAGCCATGGGAAGCCAACTTTCCCCCAGCTCCGCGCAGATCATCGATCTCGAGACCATGAGGCACCGGCTAAGGGCAAGAAAGCGACTGGTCAGATTGTCGCCAGAGCTCGACGGGCTGGAAATGCTCTACTATCTCGCATCCGAGCCCGACACCCTCTACGCCATGCCACTGCTGGCCTGGGGGCTACGCGAGGATGGCGAAGTGGTGGGTCTGGTGCCATGGATGGAGAGTCTCAGCGCCTGCCACGAACTCGATGACCCGGAGTATGGTCATTTCGTCGGCTACCGCGACCCGGAGACGCGGGAGATCTTCCACCTCGCCCCGGAGCACAAGATCGCCGAACTCGAGCATGCCGCGGCCTATTTCGACTATGAAGAGACGCCGGACATCTCTTTGACCCAGCAACTGCCAGAAACTCAGGGCACCCATGCCCTGTGCATGGACAGCGATGGGCGCCCCTGGCAGTTGAAACAGATCGTCGCCTGGCATCTTTACAGCGACGGCAGCGTCGATGCCATGCTGGTCGACGACGCCCGCGTCGACTCGCTACCGGTGCTGCCGGGGGATGACTGCCTCTATCCCGGACGCAGCCGGCACGAGACGCTCTACTTCTTCCAGCGCTACATCGCCAATCGTATCCGCAACGAGGATCCGGACACGCTGGAAGCGCTGGCACTGATGGTCATGCCGGGCAGTTGAGCCCGGCAGTACATGCTCAGCCGCCGAGCCGCAGCCGATAGCGGTAGCGCCCTTCCTCTTCGCTCTGCTCGATCAGCTCGTGCCCAGAAAGCTGCAGAACTTGGGAATGTCGCGTGTCGTCGCGGGGTCGGTGGCGATGACCTGCAGAATCTGACCCGGCTGCAATCGCGCACCTTGTTGTGCATCAACATGATCGGCTCGGGGCAGTAAAGCCCCTGAGTGTCGAGTGTCTCTTCACTCTGCGCTGTGTGTCCGACTCTGCATGCTGCTCTCCTCCGGCACCTTCATCCGTCGATCCGCACAATGACGGTGACTTCTTCACGATCATGATACAGGTGGCGACAGGCGATGGTCGCGCTGACACCATGAGCATGCAGCGTCTCCTCCAGGCGGGTCAGGCAGCGCCGCACTTCGTCCCAGCGCTTCTTCATCGGCAGCTTGAGGTTGAAGATCGCTTCTCGGCACCAGCGCCGGATCAGCCAGCGCTCGACCATGTCGATCACCCGCATCGGCTTGTCGACGATATCGCAGACCAGCCAGTCCAGACGATAGGGCGGCTCCCAGACGAAGCCGTCCTCACGCAGATGCTCGACCTGGCCGGTGGCCATGAGGGCCTTGTCCATGGGGCCGTTGTCGATGGCGTAGACGAACAGGCCCTTGCGCACCAGCTGATAGGTCCAGCCTCCGGGGGCCGCGCCGAGATCGACCGCCTGCATCCCGGACGAGAGCCGCGTCTCCCAGCTCTCCTTCGGGATGAAGATATGCCAGGCCTCCTCCAGCTTGAGCGTGGAGCGGCTGGGAGCATCGGCGGGATGTCGCAGGCGCAGCACACCACCGGGATGCTCGCTACGATTGCCGGGAAAGCTGATCCCGACCTGGACACGATCGCCGGCCAGCCAGAACAGATGCAACCGCCGGCCGCCGGCCTTGCGGCGCAGCCCGCCGCCGCGCTTCAGCGCGCTCTCCAGCGGGCGGCTGAGTGACTTCGCCAAGCGCCCGAGGGCCTTGCCATCATTGGTGTCCGGGGTCTCGTGCCAGACCGCCTCGAAGCTCCAGCCGCTTTCCTCGACCAAGCGGCTGATGGGCGAGATCCGATCTTCCCGGTCCAGGGTCAGCGGCATGAAGGCCACCAGCGACTGACGCGCGAAGACCAGCGACGCCAGCGGCAGCTGGCGATGCACGCTGTTGGCCGGGCCAGACTCGGTCTGCCAGCAGACGAAGCCGCTATCGGGTTCGGCCAGAGCGACACGCCCCGGCTCACCGGCCGCCGCCGCGCGCTCGGTAATCTCCGCAGCCAGGTCGGATTCGAAACCGGCTCGACAGTAAAGCAGCCATGCATTGGGGACTTGGCTCACACTCGCCTCTTCTCTCGAATACTCATCAATCGTGGGCGACACGATACCATGTGTTGTGCTGGACACGCCTCGAACCCCAAAAAAAGTGACCCCCAGTCTCGGCAAGACTGAGGGTCTGTATCGATGCCTGCGGATCTTTTATTCGGCGCTCTATTGGGCCACGCCGCTACTCGTCAGGAGAGATTCCCAGAAACGAGTGAACCCCGGTCTCTGTCGAGACCGGGGTTCGGTATAGGTGCCTGACGATGACCTACTCTCACATGGGGAGACCCCACACTACCATCGGCGCTAAGCGGTTTCACTTCTGAGTTCGGCATGGAATCAGGTGGTTCCCACTCGCTATGGTCGTCAGGCAAAACTGACGTCGACATGAACCTGTGACACGCTTTCACGCGCCAGCTTCACATCGACCAATCTGGATCATGCTGATGATACGTCTCTCGCTTATCCGGCCATTGTCGCGATGCGATCGCGCGACCCCGGTCTGGAGTACCCAGACCCCTTGGGGTTATATGGTCAAGCCTCACGGGGCATTAGTACACGTTAGCTCAACGCCTTGCAGCGCTTCCACACCGTGCCTATCAACCAGCTCGTCTTGCTGGACCCTTTAGGAGACTCGAAGTCTCAGGGAGATCTCATCTTGAAGGGGGCTTCCCGCTTAGATGCCTTCAGCGGTTATCCCGTCCGCACATAGCTACCCGGCAGTGCCACTGGCGTGACAACCGGAACACCAGAGGTGCGTCCACTCCGGTCCTCTCGTACTAGGAGCAGCACTTCTCAAATCTCCAACGCCCACGGCAGATAGGGACCGAACTGTCTCACGACGTTCTAAACCCAGCTCGCGTACCACTTTAAATGGCGAACAGCCATACCCTTGGGACCGACTTCAGCCCCAGGATGTGATGAGCCGACATCGAGGTGCCAAACACCGCCGTCGATGTGAACTCTTGGGCGGTATCAGCCTGTTATCCCCGGAGTACCTTTTATCCGTTGAGCGATGGCCCTTCCATACAGAACCACCGGATCACTAGAACCTACTTTCGTACCTGCTCGACGTGTCTGTCTCGCAGTTAAGCACCCTTATGCTCTTGCACTCAATGCACGATTTCCAACCGTGCTGAGGGTACCTTCGTGCTCCTCCGTTACGCTTTCGGAGGAGACCGCCCCAGTCAAACTACCCACCACACACTGTCCTTACACCGGATCACGGTGCGAAGTTAGAACGCCAATGATGCCAGGCTGGTATTTCAAGGTTGGCTCCACCGCAACTGGCGTCACGGTTTCCAAGCCTCCCAGCTATCCTACACAAGCAACATCAGCGTCCAGTGTGAAGCTATAGTAAAGGTTCACGGGGTCTTTCCGTCTAGCCGCGGGTACACAGCATCTTCACTGCGATTTCAATTTCACTGAGTCTCGGGTGGAGACAGCGTGGCCATCATTACGCCATTCGTGCAGGTCGGAACTTACCCGACAAGGAATTTCGCTACCTTAGGACCGTTATAGTTACGGCCGCCGTTTACCGGGGCTTCGATCAGGAGCTTCGCTTGCGCTAACACCATCAATTAACCTTCCGGCACCGGGCAGGCGTCACACCCTATACGTCCGCTTACGCGTTAGCAGAGTGCTGTGTTTTTAATAAACAGTTGCAGCCACCTGGTATCTTCGACCGGTTCACGCTAGGAGAGCGAGTCTCTTCACGCTACGCCGGCGCACCTTCTCCCGAAGTTACGGTGCCATTTTGCCTAGTTCCTTCACCCGAGTTCTCTCAAGCGCCTTGGGATTCTCACCCTGACCACCTGTGTCGGTTTGGGGTACGGTCGCATGTGATCTGAAGCTTAGAGGCTTTTCCTGGAAGCGTGGCATCGATGACTTCCGGACCGTAGTCCGTTCGTCTCGTCTCTCGGCCTTGAGAGCCCGGATTTGCCTAAGCTCTCAGCCTACTGACTTTCACCAGGACAACCAACGCCTGGCTCACCTAGCCTTCTTCGTCCCCCCATCGCAATCACATCCGGTACGGGAATATTGACCCGTTTCCCATCGACTACGCTTTTCAGCCTCGCCTTAGGGGCCGACTCACTCTGCTCCGATTGACGTAGAACAGAAACCCTTGGTCTTCCGGCGGGGGAGGTTTTCACTCCCCTTGTCGTTACTCATGTCAGCATTCGCACTCGTGATACCTCCAGCATGCTTCTCAACACACCTTCGCAGGCTTACACGACGCTCCTCTACCGCTCATCCTGAGGATGAACCCGTAGCTTCGGCATCTGGTTTGAGCCCCGTTACATCTTCCGCGCAGGCCGACTCGACTAGTGAGCTATTACGCTTTCTTTAAAGGATGGCTGCTTCTAAGCCAACCTCCTAGCTGTCTATGCCTTCCCACATCGTTTCCCACTTAACCAGAATTTGGGGGCCTTAGCTGACGGTCTGGGTTGTTTCCCTTTTCACGACGGACGTTAGCACCCGCCGTGTGTCTCCCACGCTCTACTCACCGGTATTCGGAGTTTGCCTCGGGTTGGTAACCCGGGATGGGCCCCTAGCCGAAACAGTGCTCTACCCCCGGCGGTAATACGTGAGGCGCTACCTAAATAGCTTTCGAGGAGAACCAGCTATCTCCGAGCTTGATTAGCCTTTCACTCCGATCCACAGCTCATCCGAATCTTTTTCAACAGATCCCCGGTTCGGGCCTCCAGTCAGTGTTACCTGACCTTCACCCTGGCCATGGATAGATCGCCCGGTTTCGGGTCTATATCCAGCGACTGGTCGCCCAGTTAAGACTCGATTTCTCTACGCCTCCCCTATACGGTTAAGCTCGCCACTGAATATAAGTCGCTGACCCATTATACAAAAGGTACGCGGTCACCGAACAAGTCGGCTCCCACTGCTTGTACGCACACGGTTTCAGGATCTATTTCACTCCCCTCTCCGGGGTTCTTTTTTTTTCTTTTTTTTTCTTTTCTGGTTCACTATCGGTCAGCCAGGAGTATTTAGCCTTGGAGGATGGTCCCCCCATGTTCAGTCAAGGTTTCACGTGCCCCGACCTACTCGATTTCACATGTTCAGGTTTTCGACGACGGGGCTATCACCCACTATGGCCGGCCTTTCCAGACCGTTTGTCTAACCAGTCACATGCTTAAGGGCTACTCCCCGTTCGCTCGCCGCTACTGGGGGAATCTCGGTTGATTTCTTTTCCTCGGGGTACTTAGATGTTTCAGTTCCCCCGGTTCGCTTCCCAACACCTATGGATTCAGTGTGGGATACCCAGCTTATGCTGGGTGGGTTTCCCCATTCGGACATGCCCGGGTCACAGGTTGTTTGCCACCTCACCGAGCCTTTTCGCAGGCTACAACGTCCTTCATCGCCTCTGGCTGCCTAGGCATCCACCGTGTGCGCTTAATCGCTTGACCATATAACCCGAAGGAGTCTGGTCGCGCGATCACAACGACAATTGCCGGATACGCTTGAGACGTATCACTTTTCGCTCTTCGCCATTCCAACTACGAATGGTGAAGAACTGTCAGCATGATCCACATTGTTAAAGAGCGTTTAGAGCAGAAGCTCTAAGCGATCGACTCGGTCGCGGTTGTCGCGACGAAGCGGATGGCTTAGAACTCGGTGACTGTTTTTCGATCAATCTTTTCCAGGCAAGGCGAAGGTCGGCGACGCATAGTTCGCTATGTGAGTCGGCTTTCAACGCAGCATGGGAAAGATTTGGTGGAGCCAAGCGGGATCGAACCGCTGACCTCCTGCGTGCAAGGCAGGCGCTCTCCCAGCTGAGCTATGGCCCCAGACAATCCAGCTATCTGGATAATTTTCGTCATGACAAGGCGTTTCACGGTGACGCATAGCCTGCTATGCGAACTGGGAAACAACGCGGTCATGGCGTAAATTTGGTGGGTCTGGGCCGATTTGAACGGCCGACCTCACCCTTATCAGGGGTGCGCTCTAACCAACTGAGCTACAGACCCAAACAGTCATTGCTCTTGGTCGATCAGGTAATTGATTGTGAGCGCTTATCTCGCGATCCGCTAATCGTTTAAGGAGGTGATCCAGCCGCAGGTTCCCCTACGGCTACCTTGTTACGACTTCACCCCAGTCATGAACCACACCGTGGTGATCGCTCCCCCGAAGGTTAAGCTAACCACTTCTGGTGCAGTCCACTCCCATGGTGTGACGGGCGGTGTGTACAAGGCCCGGGAACGTATTCACCGTGACATTCTGATTCACGATTACTAGCGATTCCGACTTCACGGAGTCGAGTTGCAGACTCCGATCCGGACTGAGGCCGGCTTTCTGGGATTCGCTCCACCTCGCGGTCTCGCAACCCTTTGTACCGGCCATTGTAGCACGTGTGTAGCCCTACCCGTAAGGGCCATGATGACTTGACGTCGTCCCCACCTTCCTCCGGTTTGTCACCGGCAGTCTCCTTAGAGTTCCCACCATTACGTGCTGGCAAATAAGGACAAGGGTTGCGCTCGTTACGGGACTTAACCCAACATTTCACAACACGAGCTGACGACAGCCATGCAGCACCTGTCTCAGAGTTCCCGAAGGCACCAAGGCATCTCTGCCAAGTTCTCTGGATGTCAAGGGTAGGTAAGGTTCTTCGCGTTGCATCGAATTAAACCACATGCTCCACCGCTTGTGCGGGCCCCCGTCAATTCATTTGAGTTTTAACCTTGCGGCCGTACTCCCCAGGCGGTCGACTTATCGCGTTAACTGCGCCACTAAGTCCTTAAAGGTCCCAACGGCTAGTCGACATCGTTTACGGCGTGGACTACCAGGGTATCTAATCCTGTTTGCTACCCACGCTTTCGCACCTCAGTGTCAGTGTCAGGCCAGAAGGCCGCCTTCGCCACTGGTATTCCTCCCGATCTCTACGCATTTCACCGCTACACCGGGAATTCTACCTTCCTCTCCTGCACTCTAGTCTGGCCGTTCCGGATGCCGTTCCCAGGTTGAGCCCGGGGCTTTCACAACCGGCGTGCCAAACCACCTACGCGCGCTTTACGCCCAGTAATTCCGATTAACGCTCGCACCCTCCGTATTACCGCGGCTGCTGGCACGGAGTTAGCCGGTGCTTCTTCTGCGAGTGATGTCCTTCTTGACGGATATTAGCCGCCAAGCCTTCTTCCTCGCTGAAAGTGCTTTACAACCCGAGGGCCTTCTTCACACACGCGGCATGGCTGGATCAGGCTTGCGCCCATTGTCCAATATTCCCCACTGCTGCCTCCCGTAGGAGTCTGGGCCGTGTCTCAGTCCCAGTGTGGCTGATCATCCTCTCAGACCAGCTACGGATCGTCGCCTTGGTGAGCCATTACCTCACCAACCAGCTAATCCGACATAGGCTCATCCGATAGCGCAAGGTCCGAAGAGCCCCTGCTTTCTCCCGTAGGACGTATGCGGTATTAGCCTGGGTTTCCCCAGGTTATCCCCCACTACCGGGCAGATTCCTATGCATTACTCACCCGTCCGCCGCTCGCCACCAGGGAGCAAGCTCCCCGTGCTGCCGCTCGACTTGCATGTGTTAGGCCTGCCGCCAGCGTTCAATCTGAGCCATGATCAAACTCTTCAGTTAAAAGTCTGATAGTCCTTACCTCTTCTCTGCCCGAAAGCATCAGAAGCGAAGCGGACCAAACTTGGTTCAAGGTCAAACGAATCTTAGACGAGTCGCTTGCCTTGATATGCTGTGACTGGCGTCACGCAAGACAAGCGCCCACATCAATTACCTGATCGATTGTTAAAGAGCGTCCTTACTTGAAGTCTCGTCTCACGCAGAGCACCGAGCCTTCTGCCGTGACCCAAAAGTGACTCAAGTGCTTGTCAGCGCTTGCTTTCTGGGTCGCCGTAAGGAGAGGCGTATTTTAAGGATCTTGGGGAAGATGTCAACGTCTTTCTTGTCGACGCTTGCCCGGCTTCCGTTGCTGCTGGAGAACCGATCCTGAAAAAGCGAGGGGCGTATTCTGCTTTCCTCATCGCTAGCTGTCAATCGATTTTTTCAATCTTTTCAACAGCTTAGCTAGCTTCTCCACCAACCCGAGAACCTGTCTCGGCGTCAGCGGTGTGTACTTTACGGCGCGTGGCGGCGCCTGACAACCCCCGGCGACGAAAAATATCGCCACCTTCATCAAGTTGTCATCGATCCTGAGGAGGCCGGGGCGCTGGCAAGCGCTTTAACACCCCGGCATACAGCGGTTTTAGATGACCCAGAGGTCCATGAAGGCGGCAACCGACGTCGATTCGAGCGCCTCCTGGTCCTTGCACAGGCTGAAGATGGTGTCGCAGCGCGCGCCGGGAAGCGCGTGGCCAGATTGCGCTGAAACTTCTTCTCGAGCAGCGGGATGCCTGCCTCGCGACGACGGCGATGACCGATCGGATATTCGACCGCCACCTGCTCGGTGTGCGAGCCATCCTTGAAGAAGACCTGGATCGCGTTGGCGATGGAGCGCTTGTCCGCCTCCAGATACTCGCGGGTGTAGCGCGGCTCCTCCTGAATGATCATCTTCTCGCGCAGCTCATCGATGACCGGATGCGCCTGGTGGAAGTCGTCCTCGTAGTGCTCGGCAATCAGATCACCGAACGCCAGCGGTACTGCGATCATGTACTGCAGACAGTGATCGCGGTCGGCCGGGTTGGCCAGCGCCCCCACCTTGGAGATGATGCGGATCGCCGACTCGTGGGTGGTGACGACGATACGCTCGATCTCATCCAGACGATCACGCACCTGCGGGTGCAGCGTCACCGCAGCCTCGGCGGCGGTCTGAGCGTGGAACTCCGCAGGAAAGCTGATCTTGAACAGCACGTTCTCCATGACGTAGCTGCCGTACGCCTGGCTGACCTGGAAGCGCCGTTCCGCTTCGGCTTGAGCGCCTGATCCTTGTTGGTCTTGCTGAAGAGGACATCATAGAAGCCCCATTGCGGTGCCGAGAGCACACCGGGGATGCCCATTTCACCACGCATCGCGATATCGGCCAGACGCACGGCTCGCGAGGTGGCATCTCCCGCCGCCCAGCTCTTGCGTGAACCGGCATTGGGTGCATGACGATAGGTTCTAAGACTCTGGCCATCGACGAAGGCGTGCGACAGTGCCGACAGCAGTTGCTCGCGATCGGCCCCCATCAGCTTGGCCACCACCGCGGTAGAGGCCACCTTGACCAGCACCACGTGGTCGAGCCCGACACGATTGAACGAGTTCTCCAGCGCCAGTACGCCCTGAATCTCGTGCGCCATGATCATGGCTTCCAGCACGTCACGCATGGTCAGCGGTGTCTCTCCTCGCGCCAGGCGTGTCTGAGAGAGCGAATCCGCCACCGCCAGAATGCCGCCCAGATTGTCCGAGGGGTGCCCCACTCCGCCGCCAGCCAGGTGTCGTTGTAGTCGAGCCAGCGGATGATGCAGCCGATATCCCAGGCCGCCTTGACCGGGTCGAGCGTCAATCGAGTCCCGGGTACCCGCGCACCGTTGGGTACCACCGTGCCCTCGACCAGCGGCCCCAGATGCTTGGTGCACTCGGGGAAGCGCAGCGCCAGCAGGCCGCAGCCCAGGGTATCCATCAAGCAGTTGCGCGCGGTCTCCAGCGCTTCGCGGCTCTCTACCCGATAGTCGAGCACATAGTCCGCGATGGCCTGCAGTTCGGGATCGTAATCCGGGCGCTGGTTGAGATCGACATTGGCACTCATGCAGTGGCGTCCTCGTATTAAGAGAAAGGAGGCGACGTCGACACGTCGCCTCGAAAATCAGCTGGCAGGCAGCGTCTCAGCGCTGCTCGATGGGTACCCAGGCGCGCTTCTCGGGACCGACATAGTCGGCACTCGGGCGGATGATGCGGTTGTTGGCGCGCTGCTCGAAGATATGTGCACACCAACCGGTCAGCCGTGAGCAGACGAAGATGGGCGTGAACAGCTTGGTCGGAATCCCCATGAAGTGGTAAGCGCTGGCGTGGTAGAAGTCGGCATTGGGGAAGAGCTTCTTCTCCCGCCACATCACGCGTCTACCCGCTCGGACACCGCATAAAGATGGGTGTCGCCGACATCCTCGGCGAGCTGACGCGCCCATGCCTGAATGATCGCGCTGCGCGGATCGGATTCACGGTAGATGGCATGGCCGAAACCCATGATCTTGTCCTTGCGCTCGAGCATGCCGAGAATCTGCCGTTCGGCCTCGTCGGGCGACGACCAGCGGCTGATCATCTCCATCGCGGCCTCGTTGGCCCCCCCGTGGAGCGGCCCACGCAGCGAGCCGATCGCGCCGGTGACGCAGCTGTGCAGATCGGAGAGCGTGGAAGCGCAGACTCTGGCGGTGAAGGTCGAGGCGTTGAACTCGTGCTCGGCATAGAGAATCAGCGAAACATTCATCACCCGCGCGTGCAGCTCGGAGGCAGGCTTGCCGTGCAGCAGGTGCAGGAAGTGCCCGCCCACCGAGGTATCGTCGGTCTCGGTCTCGATCCGCTCACCGAAATGCGAATAGCGATACCAGTAGTTGAGCATCGAGGGCATTACTGCCAGCAGACGGTCGGCGTGTGCCTGCTGCTCTTCCAATCGCTGCTCGGTCTCGAGATTGCCCAGCATCGAGGTGCCGGTACGCAGCACATCCATCGGATGGGCATCGGAGGGAATTTGCTCCAGTACCTTCTTCAGCGCCTCGGGCAGGCCCCGAGAACGCTGCAGGCACGAGATATAGTCGTCCAGCTCCTGGCGTGTCGGCAGTTCGCCCTTGAGCAAGAGATAAGCGACCTCTTCGAAGCGCGCCTTCTCCGCCAGCTCCTGGATGTCGTAGCCGCGATAGGTCAGTCCCGAGCCACTCTTGCCCACCGTGCAGATTTCGGTGTTGCCGGCGCTCTGCCCGCGCAATCCAGTACTCTTGATCGTTTCCGCCATGAGAGTCTCCCGCCGCTCGGCCGCGGCCTTCGTCTTGCGTGCGTGTGGGGAACGCTGCCTCCGTATCCACGCGGACACGGCGTGCCCATCGAGCTATTCGGCATTCCCCTTGTCGAACAGGGCATCGAGCTTGCGCTCATAAGTGTGGTAATCGAGGAAATCGTAAAGTTCCTCGCGAGTCTGCATCATCTCGACCACGTCGCGCTGATGCCCCTTGGCATGAATGTCCTGATAGACCTTGAGCGCCGCGGCATTCATGGCACGGAACGCCGACAGCGGATAGAGCACCAGACGACAACCCACCTCACCCAGCTCCTGCTGGGTGAACAGCGGCGTGGCGCCGAATTCGGTGATATTGGCCAGAATCGGCGCATCGACGCCCTCGCAGAAAGCGCGGTAATCATCCAGCGTGTGCACCGCCTCGGCGAAGATCGCATCCGCCCCCGCCTCGACGCAGGCGTTGGCGCGTTCGATCGCTGCCGCCAGCCCCTCCTTCTGGAAGGCATCGGTACGCGCAATGAGATAGAAAGCCGAATCCTGACGCGCATCCACAGCCGACTTGATGCGGTCGACCATCTCGCCCTGGGAGACGATTTCCTTGTTGGGGCGATGTCCGCAACGCTTCTGCGCTACCTGATCCTCGAGATGCACCGCGGCTACACCGGCGCGCTCCATTTCCTTGATGGTCCGGGCGATGTTGAAGGCGCCCCCCCAGCCGGTATCGATATCGACCAGCAGCGGGAGATCGCTGGCGCCGGTGATGCGCCGGGCGTCCTCGACGACGTCATTGAGCGTCGTCATGCCCAGATCGGGCAAGCCGAACGAGGCATTGGCGACGCCACCGCCGGATAGATAGATCGCCTGATGCCCTACGGCCTGGGCCATCATGGCACTATAAGCGTTAATCGTCCCAACCACCCCAGCGGGCGGTGGGCATCGAGGGCGGCGCGGAAGCGTGCGCCCGGCGTCGATTGCGACATCTCACTCTCCTTCGTCATTGCCATCTCTATCGATCCGGTTACCCACTACTCGTCGCACCTGAACCGCGACTCATCTCATTCGGACCGCGATTCAGCCCGCCCGAACCGCTATCCCACGTCTATCTCACCGACCGGACTGCTTATCGGGCGTCACCAAGGCCCAGCGGGAGCCACTTTTCCTCGCCCAGCGTCAGCGCATAGCTTGCCGCCACGTTCTCGCGGGAGGCGCTGACATGGCGCCGCATCAGCAATTCGGAGAGTTCGGCATCCCCCGCCTCGATCGCGTCGACGATACGGTGATGCTCGACGAAGGCACGCTGAGGACGCTTGCCGCTGGCTCTGAACTGGGTGCGATAGAGCCGCACCAGATAGTAGAGGTCGTCGCACAGAATCGTCATCAGCATCCGGTATGGCTGCCCTGTACGATCCGGTAGTGGAAATCGAGGTCACCCTCACGCTGGTAGTAGGCCTCACCGCTGGCCAGGTCGCCCTGGCGCTCGTGGACCGCCAACACCTCGCGCAGCCCCGCGATCTCTTCCGCTGTCATGTGCTGAGCGGCAAGTCTCGCCGCCATACTCTCGAGCGCCTCGCGCACGTCGAACAGCTCCAGCAGCTCGTCCATCGATAGCTTGACCACCCGTGCCCCGACGTGGGGCACGCGCTCGATCAGGCGATAGGTCTCGAGGCGGCGCATTGCCTCACGCAGGGGCCGCGTGAAATGCCATAGCGCGACGACAGCTCGGGCTCGGTGATGCGCGTCCCCGGGGGCAGCTCACCGCGCACGATCGCCCGCTGCAGTTGATGAAACACACCGCTCGGCCACGTCCTGACTTCAGGCAGGTCGGTATCGCCTTGGGGTGTCGATGAAGATCGTCAGCCATCTTGATTGTTAACAATTACCTGGAATAGGTGTCATGGTAGGGAGAATATTTGATAAGGGCAATCATAAATGGCCCATGGAAACACCACTTTAGTCGCAAGGCGATGCGCCACTCAAGAGTCATTGTCTACAATCATCTACGTAACCGCCCTTTCCTTACACTTCGCCCGCCACTGTGAACGCTCCCGTCATGGCAGGTCTTCGTACGGCCGTCGGCTCACCGCCGCCAGGATTGCCCAGAAGTAACGCAGCGGCGGCGAACGCACCGGGGGCTGCGGGTCTCGCTCATACGCGCGGCGACCGATACACTCGCGCCAAAACATCCGTTCATCCGGGCTCGCGTCGCCCCGCGAAGCACGCGAGTCCCCGTGCACCGAGTATCCCAGGCATGCCAGAGGCGCGACTTCAACTCGACATCACCGAGCTCTCCTACGCCAGCGACCCTGCCCACTACTTCGCCACCCTGCGCCAGCGGCCGGCGGGGCCGTACTGCTCGATAGTGGCCGCCCGGCAGCGCCGGGGGGGCGCTTCGACATACTCAACAGCGACCCGCTCTACACCCTGAGGGTGGACGCCGCCGGCGTCCACTGCGATAACGGCGCAGCGGCGCTCCCCGTCGGCACCGTTCGCGGCACAGCGCGAGCTGCTTGCCCATGCTCTCGAGCATGACCTGCCCAGATACCGGAAGCCCTCACCGGCACCCTCGACAAACTGCCGTTCATTGGCGGGCTGCTCGGCTACTGGAGCTACACCTTGGCACGCGATCATCGGCCACAGGGTATCCAGCCGAGTCGCGCCCCGGCCCCGACCTGCCAGATGCCCGCCTGGGACTCTACGACTGGGCGCTGATCCAGGACCATCAATCCCAGCGGACCTGGCTGGTGGCTAGTCCAGAGCGTCGCCGCCAGGTCGAGCGCTGGCTCGCGATGCCACCACCACAGAGTGAGGACATCGTATTGACGCAGCCCTTCGTCAGCGATGTCGATCGCGCCGGTTACGGCGAACGCTTCCGCCACGTGATCGATTATCTGCATGCCGGCGACTGCTATCAGGTCAATCTTGCCCAGCGCTTTACCGCGCGCTTTCGCGGCGATACCTGGCACGCCTACCGCCGCCTGCGTCAGGCAACGCCCACGCCTTATGGCGGCTATCTACGCTGGGATGACAAGGCGATCGCCTCGCTCTCCCCGGAGCGCTTCGTCAGGGTCGCTGACGGGCAGGTGGAGACGCGCCCGATCAAGGGCACGCGGCCACGCGGGGAGACGCCTCAGGCCGATGCGGCAATGGCCCAGGCGCTACAGGAGAGCCCCAAGGATCGCGCCGAGAATGTGATGATCGTCGATCTGCTGCGCAACGACCTGGGACGGGTGTGTCGCTTCGGCAGCGTACATGTGCCGCGCCTGTGCGCCCTGGAGAGCTACGCCAACGTCCACCATCTGGTCAGCGTGGTACGCGGCGAGCTGACCCCGGAAGCCAGCGCGCTGGATCTGCTCGCGGCCGCTTTTCCCGGCGGCTCGATCACCGGCGCCCCCAAGCGGCGGGCGATGCAGATCATCGACGAGCTCGAACCCAGCCAGCGCAGCGTCTACTGCGGCAGCCTCGGCTATGTCGACCGCCGCGGACATCTGGATACATCGATCGCCATCCGCACCCTGGTGGCGGATGGCGACACCCTGCACTTATGGGGCGGCGGCGGCGTGGTGGCCGACTCCGACGAGGAGGAGGAGTACCGCGAGACACTGGCCAAGATCGGGCGCCTGATGGCCGCCCTGGGCTCCGCGAGCGATGGAGACTAAGGGGATTCGACGGGCACCGCCGAGGGCGCAGCGTTCAATAACCAAAACATCTAGACATGCACGCGCAAATGACAAAAGCGTTATATATCGTTCTAACCAAATGGTATTGGTCAACGCAAAACCCGCATTGCTAGAGTGCCTGCATCCGTTTCACCTCTTCCATTATCCCGTGTACGGCCGGTCGAGCGACCGGCCCGCCGGTCCAGGAGCTTGCCATGGCATTGGATCTCGACGCCCTCAACCGCGATATCGGCCACGACCCGCTGGCGATCACCGAATTCGCGCTGGGGCTGGATCAGACCGCAATCTGCACCACCAACTTCCGCCCCTTCGAAGCGGTCATCCTGCATCTGGTCACCCGGGTGCGCCCCGATATTCCGGTGGTGTGGATGGACAGCGGCTACAACACCCCGGCGACCTATCGCTTCGCCGACGAGTTGACCCGTCTGCTCGACCTCAATCTGAGCATCTATCATCCGCGCCGCTCGCGCGCCCACCGCGAGTCGCTCGAAGGGCCGATGCCGACCATCGACGACCCTGGCCATGCCGCCTTCACCGAGGAGGTCAAGCTCGAACCCTTCCGCCGCGCGCTGGCAGAAGCCGCGCCCGATGTCTGGTTCACCGCCCTGCGCGCCGAGGACACGCCGGAGCGCTCGCGCATGCAGCCGCTCTCGCGTAACGCCGATGGCCTGCTCAAGGTGGCCCCGGTGCTGCACTGGAACGCCAAGCAGATGTATCAATACCTGCAGGCGCACGATCTGCCCAACAACTTCGACTACTTCGACCCGACCAAGGTAGAAGACAAGCGCGAGTGCGGGCTGCACCTGCAGCACTGAGTGCCGGCGACGTACACAGCACATCGCCCAGAACGACGAAGCCCGCCGAACGGCGGGCTTTTGCTAGGTATGCTGTCACTCTTGCCGTCTAGGCTTTGTACGAAAACTGCCTGCGCTCACCGACTTTTCATGCCAAGCCTAGAGCACCGGCAGCTCCACATCCTTGAACAGCTCTCCCTCATGTCGCGGCCCCGCCGCCAGCGCCGCCTCGACGGTGTCCCGGTCGAGATGCGGTGCCAGGCGCTTGACGAAGTCATACATGTAACTGCGCATGAAGGTGCCGCGGCGAATGCCGATCTTGGTGGTCGAACTCTCGAACAGATGTGAGGCGTCCACCGCGACCAGATCGGCATCGGCCACCGGGTCGACCGCCATGTGGGCGACGATGCCCACCCCCAGCCCCAGCCGCACATAGGTCTTGATCACATCCGAATCGGCGGCCGTCAGTACCACGTTGGGCGTCAGCCCGCGCGACTTGAAGGCATCGTCGAGCTGGGAGCGCCCGGTGAAGCCGAACACGTAGGTGACCAGTGGATGCTCAGCCACGCGCTCCAGGGTCAGCTCGCCACTCGCCAGCGGATGCCCCTTGGGCATCAGCACGCAGCGGTTCCAGCGATAACAGGGCAGCAGTACCAGATCGTTGAAGAGCTCGAGGGACTCGGTGCAAATGGCAAAGTCTGCAGTGCCATCGCTGACCATCTGCGCGATCTGCTTGGGCGTGCCCTGCTGCATATGCAGCGCCACGTCAGGATACTGCTGGCGAAATTCGCCGATTACCCCAGGCAGCACATAGCGCGCCTGGGTGTGCGTGGTGGCGATGGCCAGACTGCCACGGCGTTCGTCGCTGTGCTCCTGTGCCACATGCTTGATATCGTCGACCGTGCGCAGCACCTTGCCGGCGAGTTCGACGATCGCCTCCCCTGCTGGCGTCACCCGTGTCAGATGCTTGCCGCTGCGCGCAAAGATCTCGACGCCGAGCTCGTCTTCCAGCAGTCGGATCTGTTTGGAGATTCCGGGCTGCGAGGTGAACAGGCTCTGTGCCGTGGCCGACACGTTGAGCTGGTGGCGCGTCACTTCCCAGATGTAGCGCAGTTGCTGGAGCTTCATGAGCGACCTCGTGACGATGCGTAACGCACAATGGCATAAGAAAATGGTTTGCGATTACTTTACGCTATAAGTGACGAGGGGTGAAGCGGCGATCGCACCGGTTTTTCGGGTATGAGAAACTACCGTTTAATAACCTGGCGCTATCGTTGTCATAACCACGGCGATTTGCCAGCACCCTGGCCAAGGGCTAACATCGCACCCATACGCTCTCTTCGCGAGCGCAAATGTCTACAGGAGTTACCGCATGTCCAACAACGTCGATGTCACCACCGCGAATTTCGAGCAGGAAGTGCTCAAGTCCGACAAGCCGGTGCTGCTGAAGTTCTGGGCCCCGTGGTGCGGTCCGTGCAAGATGATGGCCCCGGTCGTCGATGAGGTGGCTGATGAGAAGGCTGACGCCATCAAGGTGGTCAGTGTCAACGTCGACGACGCTCCGGAGATCGCCTCCGAACATGGCGTGCGCGGCGTGCCCACCGTGATGCTGTTCAAGTCTGGCGCCAAGGTCGCTTCGCTGGTCGGCGCGCAGTCCAAATCGCAGCTGACTCAGTTCATCGAGCAGAACGGCTGACACCCAGCCATCGGCGTTCGATGGCAAGATGTAGCGCTCAGCAGAAAGCCGCAGTGATCGATAAAAAGCCGCCCTCTCCGGGGCGGCTTTTTTGTGGCTTGCATCTCTTCAGACTTCACGGGTCGAGCTCCTCCTCGAGCTCATCCAGCGCCTGCTGGGTCTTGCGCAGCCGCCGCTGACGACGCTCCGAAGGGCCCAGCATCTTGGCGATCCAGCGCGTCTCGGGATGACTGTCCAACGCGATCTTCAGCGTCATCGTCAACGGCACCGAGAGCAGCATGCCCACCGGCCCCAAAATCCAGCCCCATACCACCAACGAGAGAAAGGCCACCAGGGTCGACAGCCCCATGGTTCGCCCCATGACCCGCGGTTCGACCAGATTGCCGATCACGAAGTTGATCGCCAGATAGGCGCTCGAGAGGGTGAGCGCCTTGACCATCCCCCCGTCCGGCATCGACAGGGTCAGCAGTACCGGCGGCACCGCCGCGATCACCGAGCCGATGTTGGGGATATAATTGAGGATGAAGGCCAGCGCGCCCCACAGCAGGGCGAACTCGACCCCCACCAGCCACGCCGCCAGCGTCACCAGCGCACCGGTGATCAGGCTGACCACCGTCTTGACCGCCATATAGCGCTTGAGGTTGTGGCTGAACTCGGTGAAGCGCTCCAGGCTGGGCCCCGGGTTGGCCAAGGCACGTGCTACCTTCTGGCGGAAGTCGAGGGTCTCGAACAGCATGAAGTTGACCATCAGCAGGATGACCAGACTCTGCGACAGCACCACCCCCAGCCCGCTCAAAAAGGCCGAGATCCAACCCTGATCCTGGGAGTCATCGATCATGCTGGAGAGCTCTCGCGGCGAGACCGACATCCCCTGGTGCGCCAGCCACTCGAGTAGATTCAGATAGTGCCCCTGCAGCTCCTGCTGCATCTCGGGCCAGCGCTCCATGAACATGGCGACACTATTGCCCAGCAGCGTGCCGAACAATGCCAGCAGCCCGCCCAGAATCAGCAGCGTGATCAACACCGCAGCGTAGGAGTTCATGCCGCGGCGATAGAGCCAATGCACCGGTGAGGCGCAGATCACCGCAATGAAGATCGACAGCAGTATCGGAATGATCAGCGCCTCGGCCGCGCGCAGGCCCGACACGATGATCGTCAGCGATGCCAGAGTCAGCATCAGATGAAAAGGTATGTTGCGAAACGCCGGTTCCTGCCCTGGCGACATGGTCAGCCCATCCTTATGGCACGTCCTGTGTCGCCAGACACTACCACGAACCGATACGGGGTTCGCTGACTCAGGTCAACTCTCGGCTCCGGCCTCATGATCGATCTTGGGTGCCCATGCCATGCATCGAGGTCGCTACTAACAACCGAGCCATGAACGACAACGCCCCGGCCGCAGGCGACCGGGGCGCGAGGCCATGACAGCGAGGCTCAGCCGTAGCGGCCGGTGATGTAGTCCTCGGTGCGGCTCTCCTTGGGCTGGGTGAAGATCTTGGTCGTATCGTCGCACTCGATCAGACTGCCCAGATACATGAAGGCGGTGATATCGGAAATTCGCGCCGCCTGCTGCATATTGTGGGTCACGATGACGATCGTGTAGTCCTTCTTGAGCTCGTTGATCAGATCCTCGATATAGCCGGTGGAGATCGGGTCGAGGGCCGAGGTGGGCTCATCGAGCAGAATCACTTCCGGCTTCACCGCAATGGTGCGAGCAATGCACAGACGCTGCTGCTGACCGCCGGAAAGTGCCTGGCCGCTCTGCTTGAGCTTGTCCTTGACCTCCTCCCACAGAGCGGCCTTGCGCAGTGCCCACTCGACTCGCTCCTCCAGCTCGCGCTGAGATAGCTTCTCGTAGAGCCGAATGCCAAAGGCGACGTTGTCGAACACCGTCATCGGGAACGGCGTTGGCTTCTGGAACACCATGCCGATGCGTGCACGCAGCAGGTTCAGGTCGACCCCCGAGCCATAGATATCGTGGCTATCGAGCAGAATCTGCCCTTCTGTACGAATCCCCTCGTAGAGATCGTGGATCCGGTTGAAGCAGCGGATCAGGGTCGACTTGCCGCAACCGGAGGGCCCGATGAACGCCGTCACCTGGCGCTCGGGGATCTCCATGGTGATGTCCTTGAGCGCCTGAAACTGGCCGTAGTAGAGGTTCAGGTCCTTGACGCGAAGCTTGGACGCGGCCCGTGCCTGGGGCGCGCTCGGCGCCTCGGCAGCGTTCGGGTTGGCGTTGAGATTGAAATCGACGGTCATGGCAGTCTCTTGGCGAAAGTCAGGTGCGTTGACGCGAGAAGTAACGCGCCGCGATGTTGAGAATCAGAATGGCGGCCGTCAGGATCAGCGCCCCTGCCCAGGCCAGCGATACCAGGTCGGGAATGAAGGCGTTGATCGTCATGTTCTGATAGATGGTCATCGGCAGGTTGGCCATCTCGCTGTCGAGGTTGAAGAAGTTCCACTGGTTGGAGTTCAGCGAGGTGAACAGCAGCGGTGCCGTCTCGCCGCTGATACGCGCGAACCCGAGCAGGATACCGGTCAGGATACCGGCACGCGCCCCGCTGTAGCAGACACGCACGATGATCCACCAGCGATGGGCACCCAGCGCTGCAGCGGCCTCGCGCAGCGAATTGGGAATCAGGCGCAGCATGTCCTCGGTGGACCGGATTACCACCGGCACGATGATCACCGTGAGCGATAGCACCCCAGCCCAGGCGGAAAAGCCGCCCATCGGCACCACCACCACCGCGTAGATGAACAGGCCGATGATGATCGAGGGCGCCGACAGCAGAATGTCGTTGATGAAGCGGATCACCTTGGGCAGCAGGCCCTTGTTGCCATACTCCGCCAGCCAGGTACCCGCGGCCACGCCGAGCACGGTGCCCAGGATAGTGGCCAGCGAGGTCATCATGAAGGTCCCCCAGATCGCATTGCCCAGGCCGCCACCATTCATGCGCGTGCGCTCGATGAAGATCGACGGCGAGATGGCGCTGAGCCCCTTGGTCACCAAGGTCAGAAGAATCGCGAACAGGAACACGAACCCAATCAGGGTGGCGCCGATACAAGCGGCCATGACCAGGCGGTTGAGCAGCTTGCGCCGGCGATAGAGCGGCGTCATTTGGGTCTGCATCGTCTCTCTCCTCTCGGCTCAGGCGTGGCGACCGGTGCTGTTGCGCAGCAGATAGCGCGCGAACGCCAGCACGGCGAAGGTGATCAGGAACAGAATCAGGCCGAGTGCCAGCAGCGCCGAGCGTTGGGTACCGTCCGACTCGGAGAACTGATTGGCGATCAGGGCCGCGATCGAGGTGCCCTGTCCGGTGAGTGTGGTGTTCAAGAACAGGTTATTGCCGATCACGAAGGTCACCGCCATGGTCTCGCCAAGGGCCCGCCCCAGCCCCAGCACCACGCCACCCACCAGGCCGCCCTTGACCGAAGGCAGGATGACCTTGCGTGCAACTTCCCAGGTAGTGCAACCGAGACCATAAGCGGATTCACGCATCACCGCCGGCACCGTATTGATGACGTCGCGGCTCACCGCAGTGATGAAAGGAATGATCATCACCGCCAGAATGATACCGGCCGTGGCCAGGCCAGTGCCGGCGGGAAATACCGAAGGAAACCAGGTACGCAGCAGCGGAGCCATCACTTCCATGCCCCACATGCCGTAGATGATCGAAGGGATACCGGCCAGCAGCTCGATCAGCGTGCTGAGAGGCTGACGCAGAACGTTCGGGCAGCGCTCGGTCAGGAAGATGGCGATGCCGAATGAGATGGGAACCGCAATGACGATCGCAATGAAGGAGGTCAGCAGGGTTCCGTAGATAGCGGGCAAGGCGCCGAACACTTCGACGTTGGCCGCCCAGCGATTCTCGGTGAAGAACTCCAGACCGTAACGCTCGAGCGCCGGCCAGCTGGAGGCCATCAGTGAGGCGATGATCGCCCCGAGCAGCAGCAGCACCGCGAAGGCGAAGGCGAACAGTACGCGCTCGAACCACACGTCGATGCGCGCCTTGCGCTGGAGCCGCCTGCGGGTGGCCTCGCTCAGTCCGCCCAGACCGCCGCCGGTTTCAATCGCTTGGGGGGTGGCCATGTCAGTTCCTCGTCGGCTTGCCACGCTGCCGCCGGAGGTAGCGGCAGTACTTTGTCGTTGCGCGCGCGTCGTTGTCCGCGCGTTCGTGCGATATACGATCGCGACGGGAGCCGTGGAGCACTCGCCGTCGCGATCGAGGCTCAAGGGATCACTGCTTCCAGACGGCTTCGCCGTTCGGCCCCTTGATCTCGCTCCAGCTCTCACGAACCATGTCGGCCACGTTCTTCGGCATCGGCACGTAATCGAGCTCCTTGGCCATCTCGTCGCCGTTGCTGTAGGCCCAGTCGAAGAACTCCAGCGCCTGACGTGCGGCATCCACGTTCTGCACCTTCTTGTGCATCAGGATGAAAGAGGCACCGGTGATCGGCCAGCTGTTGTCACCCGGCTGGTTGGTCAGCACCAGGTACATGCCCGGCGCGCTCTTCCAGTCGGCGTTGGCGGCAGCGGCCATGAACGAATCCATGTCGGGCGCCACGGTCTTGCCAGCCTTGTTCTTCAGGTGCACCAGGTGCAGGTCGTTCTGGGCGGCGTAGGCGAACTCGACGTAGCCGATAGCACCATTGGTGTTGGCGATCTGGCTGGCGACGCCCGCGTTGGCCTTGGCACCGACACCCGCCGGCCATGCCACCGACTTGCCCTCACCCACGGTGTTGGCGAAGTCCTGGCTGACCTGCGACAGGTAGTGGGTGAACAGGAAGTTGGTACCCGACCCTTCGGCGCGATAGACCGGAGTGATCTTGGTATCGGGCAGCTTCGTGTCCGGGTTCAGCTTGGCGATGGCTTCATCGTTCCAGCTGGTGATCTTGCCCTGATAGATGTCGGCCAGCGTCTTGCCGTCCAGATTGATCGCGCCGTCGATGCCATCGACGTGGAATGCCGCGACCACACCGCCCATGACCATCGGCCACTGCAGCAGACCGTTCTTGTCCAGCTCTTCCTTGGTCATCGGCGCATCGCTGGCCCCGAAGGTCACGGTCTTGGCAGTGATCTGCTGAATGCCGCCGCCGGAACCGATGGCCTGGTAGTTGAGGCCAACGCCAGACTTGTCCTGATAAGCATCCGCCCACTGGGAGTAGACCGGATACGGGAAGGTCGCGCCGGCGCCGGTGATGGCTTCCTGGGCCTGGGCAGCAGCAGCGCCTAGAATCAGGGACCCGGAAACGAGCGTAGCGAAGACATGTTTGAGCATAGCGATATCCTGTTTCCACCTTGGAGGGATGCGTGTGCGATAACCACGTTGCGAAGGTTGCCAGCACTCTCAGAACGCCACGTTACGTCAGACGCGTGACACTTTTATGACAGCCTTGTCATCGTCTTGAAATGTGACATTCGACGTAACCGATGCGTCAGGTGCGTGCAAAAATCACCTCAAGACCGCAGACCGCCGGTGATCTCGAGCACAGCCTCGGCTACCGGCCGCCACCTTCGCGGCACCCACACTGCCAATTCCAGATGACAACAGGATGACAAGGGTCAAGGCGCGTAACCGCTTGCGCATATTGAGTAAACGGCATCCAGGGCGAGGAAGGTCGGCCGCGAGAGCGCAGCCGAACGCACCTGAAACAGGGTTGGAGAAGGATGATGAAGGCTTCGGCGCGAGCGCATAGGGTGGCAGGTCCTGCGCTGCCTGATTTTCAGGCGGCGGGAGTCGCCGCGGCGCGCTTGAGCGCCGGGCCCGACAGCACGCGGACGCCAATATTGCCGAGCAGGGTCGCCCCCAGCATGGTCAACACCGTGGGCCAGGCACTGGCCAGTTCGAAGGCACCGACCAGCGCCCCCGCGACCGCCCCGCAGGTGAACTGCAGACACCCCTGCAGCGCCGTCGCGGTGGCACTCATGCGCGGGAAGTGATCGAGCATCGATGACATGGCGTTGGGGCTGATCAGCCCCTGCATGCCGACGAAGACCACCATCAGCGGCGCCACGCTGTAGATCGAGTCCAGCCCCGAGGCGACCAGCGCGACCAGGCCGATACCCGCACTCAGCTGCACGCCGAGCCCCAGCAGCAGGTTCTGCTGCGGCGTGCGGCGCTTGAGCAGACGAATATTGAGCCGGCTGGAGGAGGCCATGATCAGAATGTTGGCACCGAACACGAAGGGATAGAGCGTGGTCGAAAGGCCGTAGTGCTCCATATACAGATAGGGCGAACCGGTGATGAAGGCGAACATGCCGGCAAACGACATCGATACCGCCCCAATATAGCCCATCGCCTCGCGATGACGCAAAACGCTGCGATAGTTTCCCAGGATCTGCCCCATCGAGGGCGCCTCGGGATCGCGCCCATGGGTCTCGGGCAGAAAGCGCCCCAGCAGCCCCAGCACGAAGACCGCGTAGAGCGCCAGAAACAGAAAGATCAGCCCAGTCGGCCAAGTGCAGCAGCGCGCTGCCCAAAGCGGGCGCCACCAGCGGCGCCATCATCAGGATCATCACCATGGTCGACATCACCTTGGCCGCCTCGCGCCCACTGAAGCGGTCACGCACGATCGCCGCGGAGTTGACCACGCAGGCGCCCCCGCCGAGCGCCTGGACGAAGCGCCAGCTCCATAGCGTGGCCAGTGAGTCGACCTGGGTCAGCGCCAGACTGGCGAGCAGGAAGACAGCCAGTCCCGTCATCAGTATCGGCTTGCGACCGAACCGATCGGAGAGTGGTCCGCATACCAGCTGCCCCAGGGCAAAACCGAGCAGGAATTACTCAGTGACAGCTCGGTATGGTGCACGCTGGCACCAATAGAGGCCGCCAGCGCCGGCCATGGCAGGTAGATAGGCATCGATCGCCAGCGGCGCCAGGGCGGTATTGGCAGCCACCAGCAGCGCCAGACGACGCGCGCTCAGCGGCGTCACGTTAGACTCCTCGACAACACGATTTCCTCCTTGCGGCGAGCGGATGAGAGACACACGACCGCGGGCGGCGGTAGTGCCAAGCCAGCCACTGCGGCCACCGGCCAGCGATGCCGCTGGCGCGGACGATGACGACACCTGAAGATGACGGCGGCTGCCGCCAGGCCCCGGCCGGAATGCCGGAGCGATGATCACGCGCCCCCGAGACGGGGTCGCGGGGGCGCAGGAAGAGAGACACGGTTAGCATCCCTGCCTGGCCAGTGACACCGGCGCAGGCGCGCGAGACAGTCCCGAGCCCCGCGGACTCACCGAGTCAGTGCGAGGAAGCCTTGGCGTGCTGAGACTCGAGCAGCTCGATCAGCGGCTGGAACTCGTGCCGATTGTGCTCGCTCATGTGCATGAGAATACGATGGGCCTCGAGAATGCGCTGCTGAATGGCCTTCTCGTCGGCCTCTACGTGGGGCAGCTCGGCGAGCTCGGCCGGCTCGGTGAGCGGCGCCTCCACCAGCGTGAAGTAGCGCGCGAACCCCATCACGTCCAGCATGCGCCGTACATCCGGATGCTCGGCCACGATCGTCGGCGGCTGCTCCAGCCGCCCACGCACCGCCAGCGCCACCTTGGCCAAAAAGCCCAGCGCCGTGGAATCGACGTTGGTCGCTTCGCGCAGATCGACCATGACCGCACGCAGGCCCGGCAGATCCGCCAGCCGCTGCGCCTCGGCGTCGAGCGTCGCGCACAGCGTCAGGCGGACATCGCCGCAGAGCTTGAGTACGAATACGCCCGAGTCGAAGGCCGCCTTGATTCGCCCTTCAATCATGCTCGAAACCACTCAGTGTCATCATGCTGAGATCATCCGGCAGTTGATCTCCCAGCGCCAATCCATCCTTCAGATCGTCGACGCGGGTACAACGTGTCACGCGACGCTCGAGTTCCTTGAGCCGCGCATCCAGTGAAGCCGCCGGCAGGCATTCGAGCACGCCGTCGGAACAGAACCAGAGCTGGAATCGCTCGGGTAGCGGACAGCCATAGATGGGGTACTCGACATCCGGAAACAACCCCACCGGCGGCCCTTCTCCGCCCAGGTAGCTCGCCCCCTCCTCGCTGACGAGGATCGGCATGGGCAGCTGAGCGCCGAGCGCATAGTGCAGAAAATGGCGCTCATGGTCCAGTACCCCGGCAAAGATCGTGGCGTGCTTGCCGATACCGGTCTCCAGCAGCTCACGGTTGAGCTCACCCAGCCAGCGCGAAGGAAACGCCTCCGGCAGCAGCGTGCGCCACTGCGACAGCCAGCGGTTGCAGAGATACTTCAACAATACGGTGACGAATGCCGAGGAGGCCCCATGGCCGGCGACATCGGCGAAATAGAAGAAGCTGTAGCGCTCGTCGCAGCGCTGGAAATCGAGAAAGTCCCCGGAGAGATAGAGCGAGGGCGCAAACCAGTAGTCGCAGCGCACCCCGCGATGGGTCACCCCCGGCGGCGGCAGCAGCTTGCGCTGCACGTGTCCACCGGCGCGCTGATCCTCGCGCAGGATCTCCAGATGCCGCTCGAGTCGGTCGTTGAGCGACTGCAACTCCACGCGGCTCTCGTCGTGAGCGCGGGCCAGGCGGTCGAGATCGAGCGCGCGACACACCAGCCGACGCAGGATGTCGGCATGCGCCAGCGGTTCGACCAGATAGTCGATCAGCCCGGCATCCATCGCCTTGTGCAGGTCGCCGTCGCGGCGGCTCTCGCTGACCACGATGGTCGGCTGCCCCTGATCAGCGTCTCCCAGCCATCGTGCGAGACAGCACGCACGTGCGCCACGACCAGATCGCAGGCGCACGGCAACGCCGCCAAGGAGTGCGCCGCCACCACGCGCGCATCCAGGCGGGCGATCTCGCTCACCAGCATCTCGCGCTCCCGTCCCGGCAGGTCGATCACGCCGATCACGGGCTCATCGCTCAGCGTCTTGGACACGGGGTCACTCGGCGAAGTCGTCTTCGCTGTATTGGAAATCGTTGCCGAAGTCGCCGCTGGCGAACGGGTCCTTGCCCGCCTTGCCGTTGCTGATCAGGAACTGACGCCGCTGCAGATACGCATCGCGGATGAAGCTGTAGCGATCACCCTGGATCAACGACTCCTGATCGAGCAGGCTCGCGCGCAGATCGACGTAGCGCAGGAAGGTCAGACCGTAGCGCACCTTGTCATCTTCGACGTAGGTCACCGGATAGGTGTACATATCGAGCGGCAGGCCGCTGGTATCACGCACCGTGCTCGGGCCGAGCACCGGCAGCACCAGGTAGGGGCCGGAATCGACGCCCCACACGGCCAGCGTCTGACCGAAGTCCTCCTCGTTCTCGTCGAGCCCCATGCGCGTGGCTGGGTCGAGCAAGCCACCGATCCCCAGGATGGTGTTGATGACGAAGCGCCCTGAGGCCGTCCCGGCGTTGCCCCACTCCCACTGCAGCGCGCTGTTGAAGGCGGTGCGGATCTCACCGAGGTTGGAGAAGAAATTGCCGACACCGTCACGCACGGGTTCGGGAGTGACCGCCTTGTAGCCCTGGGCGACCGGCTTGAGCGCATAGCGATCGAGCGTGTCGTTGAACTGATAGACGCCACGGTTGAACCCTTCCCACGGATCCTGTGGGTTGCTGTTCTCACCGCTGGAGGCACAGCCCCCCAGCGCCAAAGCGACGGCGGCGCCGCTCAGCCAATGGATCGATTTCATCAACACGCATTCCCTTTACGCAGTATGACACTGCCCGCACTGTAGCCCGCGCCGAACGAACACACCACCCCCACATCGCCCTCCTCGAGATCGTCGCGATGCAGGTGCAGGGCGATGATCGAGCCGGCCGAGCTGGTATTGGCATAGCGGTCGAGAATGATCGGCGCCTCGCGCTCGCTCGCCTCGCGCCCCAGCACTCGCCGCGCGATCAGATCGTTCATATGGCGATTGGCCTGGTGTAGCCACAGCCGGGTGACCGACTCGCCGGTCAGCGACTGGCTATCCAGATGCTCGAGGATCAACTCCGCCACCAGCGGGCAGACCTCCTTGAAAACCTTGCGCCCTTCCTGCACGAACAGCTTGTCATCGGCGCTGCTGTCGGCGAGACGGTTGAGGAAGCCGAAGTTATTGCGGATGGCGTTGGAGAAGCGCGTGGTCAGGCGCGTGCCGAGCACGGTGAAGTGCTCGCGCTCGCGGGCCAGATGATCCGCCTCCAACAGTACCGCGGTGCAGGCGTCGCCAAAGATGAAGTGGCTATCGCGATCGCGGAAATCGAGATGCGCCGAGCAGATCTCGGGGTTGACCACCAGTACCCGCTCGAGACTCCCGGCACGAATGGCGTTGGTCGCCATGTCGATGGCGAAGGTGGCACTGGAGCAGGCCACGTTCATGTCGAAGGCGTAGCCACCGGCACCCAATGCCGCCTGCAACTCGACCGCGACCGCCGGGTATGGGCGCTGCAGGTTGGAGCAGGCGACGATGATCAGATCGAGCTGGTCGGCGCGGATGGCGGCCTGCTCGAGCGCCTGGCTCGCCGCAGCGAGGCCCATCTCGGCCTGCAGCGAGAGCGTCGCATTGTCGCGCTCTTCGATCCGCGGGCGCATCCGCGCGGGATCGAGGATGCCGCTCGCCTCCATGACGTAGCGACTTTCGATGCCCGACGCCTTGAGAATGAACGCCTCGCTGGAGTGGGCCAGCGGCTCGCGCTCGCCGCGGGCGATGGCCTCGGCGTGGCGGGCGTTCTCGGCGTCCACCCAGGTGTTGAAACTGGCGACCAGCGCCGCGTTGTCGATCGACTCCGGCGGCGTGAACAGGCCCGTCGCCGTAATGACGGCTTGCGTCATGACTCGCTCCTTATGCGGCGATAGCCGCAGTCCCTCTATATAGTGCGGCGAGCGCCGCAATCCCTCTCGATGGCGCGGCGAGCGCCGCGCTCCCTGTCGATATCGTACAGCCAGCACCCTCTAGCGCCGGCACCCAGAGCCACCCCCTGCAAGGCATGCTACGCCGGAGGCCAGTGCTCGGATGCAGCGGCCTCATACCGCCTGCCCGGTGATCTCGCGCCAGCGCCGCGCCAGGCGCTTCTCCGAGACACTCTCGAGCGTCCCCAACTGCTGGGCGAATAGCGACACCCGAAACTCCTGCAGCCACCAGCCGAACTCGATCAGCTCGGCGGGTACGACGCCCTCGCGCTCAGCGGCCTGACGGCGGGCATCGAGCCGACTCTCCCACTCTTGCACCTGCTGCATCGCCAGCTGATCGCGACGGCGGTCACGCGGCGCCTTCTCCAGCCGGATCTCGGCGGCCTGCATATAGCGCGGATAGTGTTCGAGCCAGGGCCCAGCATCGCGCACGAAGCCCGGATAGACCAGCCGCTGCATCTGCGCTTTGAGGTCACTGTAGCTCAGGGCCAGAGCAAAACTGACGTTACCCTTGAGCTGCTTGGTCACCGCCAGGTGCCCCTCCAGCGCCTTGTGCAGGTCGTCGAGCAGCCGCTCGGCGTAGCCCACCAGATCGCCCCGCCACTGCTCGAGGCGCGCATCGAAAGCTGCGCTCGAGCGCGGCAGCGGGTCGGCAGCGACGGTCTGCGCCAGTACCGCATCGATCACGTCCTGGGTCAGCTGCTCACGCGTGCCCACCTTGGTGAACAGCAGCGCACACGCCTTGAGCTGAGGCAGCTCCCGCTGCAGGTAGCGCAGAAGCTCCGGAAGGCGGCGGCGCGCCAGCGCCACCACGCCATCCCGGTGCGCCGCGGCGGCGCGCTCGGCGTGGTCGAACCAGGCGATCTGGAGCGCGTCACCGGCCGGCACCAGGGCCGGATAGACCTCGACCTGGATACCCGCCTGGCGGCTGGTACTGGAGTCGGGCAGCGGCGTCTGCGGCAGATCCTCCAGGGTCTCGCTGGGGGCCTCCTGCTGCTGCGCCATGGCACGTGCCCCGGCCGCCGCAGCGTCACCGAAGCGCTCGCGCAGAGCGGCCAAATCGCGCCCCTCGCCCAGCACCTGGCCCTCGTGGTCGACCACCCGCAGATTCATCACCAGATGCGGTTCGAGCTGATCGAGCCGCCATGCCGAGGGCTCCAGGCGTACCCGGTCTTGATCCGCAGGAACTCGCCCAGCGCGACCTCCACTGGGCCGCATCGGGGGTCAGCGTCGCAACGCCGCATCGACCAGTCGGGTATCGGCCCACCTGGCGCCGCAGCGGCTTGGGTAGCGCCTTGAGCAGCGCGATGCACTTGTCGCGCAACAGCCCCGGCACCAGCCACGACAGCCGCCCCTCCGGCAGCTGGGCCAGCATCACCGCGGGCACCGTGAGGTCACACCGTCGTCACTCGCCCCCGGGGCGAAGTGATAAGCTGAGCGGATAGCGCACGCCGTTGAACACCAGCTCATCGGGATACTGCTCGACGCTGACGTCATCGGCCTCGCGCGCCATCAGCGCGGCCTTGTCGAGTTTCAGCAGCTCGGGGGTCTCGCGCTCGGCGCGCTTGCGCCAGGCTTCGAAGTCGCGCCCGCTGGCGACCTCGGCAGGGATCCGCTCGTCGTAGAACGTGAACAGCGTTTCTTCGTCGACCAGGATATCTCGCTTGCGCGCGCGATCCTCCAGCTCCTCGACCTCCGCCACCATCGCGCGGTTGTGGGCGAAGAACGCCGCGCGGGTCTCGTAATCGCCTTCGACCAGTGCGCGCCGAATGAACAGCTCGCGCGCCTCCGCCGGCGCCACCTTGGCGTAGTCGACGCGCCGGCCGCTGACGATCGGCAGCCCGAACAGAGTGACCTGCTCCAGCGCCACCACCTGGGCGCGCTTGCGCTCCCAGTGCGGGTCGCTGTAGGCACGCTTGACCAGATGCCCCGCCTGGGGCTCGATCCACTCCGGCTTGATACGCGCACAATCGCGGGCGAACAGTCGACTGGTCTCGACCAGCTCACCAGCCATTACCCACTTGGGCGGCTTCTTGGCCAACCCCGAGGCGGGATGGAGCATGAATTTGCGATTACGCGCGCCGAGAAATTCGCGGCTCTCCGGCTGCAACTGCCCGAGGTGCGACAGCAGCCCGGCGAGCAGCGCCTGGTGCAGGCGCGGCGCGTCCACCCTAGGTGCGCCCTCCTCGCCCTCGCCGGGCTGCATGGCACTGCTCGGTTCGAGCTTCATCTCACGCACCAGCTGGCGCAGCTGACGATAGGTATCGTGCCACTCGCGCAGGCGCAGATAGCTCAGGTACTGGTCACGGCACCAGCGCCGCAGCTGGCTGCCGGAAAGCTCGTCGCGGGCCGCTTCGAAGCCCTGCCACAGATTGAGCCAGGCGACGAAGTCCGAATCGGGGTCATCCCACTGGCGGTGCTTCTGGTCGGCGGCCTGACGCTTCTCGGCCGGGCGCTCACGCGGGTCCTGGGTGGCCAGTGCGCTGACCACGATCAGCGCCTCGCGCAGACAGCCGAACTGCTCGCCGGCCAGCACCATACGCCCCAGCCGCGGGTCGATCGGCAGCCGCGACAGGCGTCGCCCGATGTCGCTCAGACGCTCGCCGCCGTCCACCGCGCCGAGTTCGAACAGCAGGCGGTAGCCATCCTTGACCACCCGCGGATCGGGGGCGTCGACGAAGGGAAAGTCGAGCACCTCGCCGAGCTTGAGCGAGAGCATCGACAGGATCACCGCCGCCAGATTGGTGCGCTGGATCTCGGGCTCGGTGAACTCGGGCCGAGAGAGGAAATCCTCCTCGCTGTAGAGACGGATGCAAACGCCATCGGCAACGCGTCCGCAGCGCCCCTTGCGCTGATTGGCGCTGGCCTGACTCACCGGCTCGATCGGCAGCCGCTGCACCTTGGCCCGGAAGCTGTAACGGCTCATACGCACCAGCCCCGGATCGATCACATAGCGGATACCCGGTACCGTCAACGAGGTCTCGGCGACGTTGGTCGACAGCACGATGCGGCGCCCGGCATGGCTCTGGAAGACACGGTTCTGCTCGGCGTTGGAGAGCCGCGCGTAGAGCGGCAGGATCTCGGTGCTCTTGAGCTCGAGCCGGCGCAGCAGATCGGCGGTCTCGCGGATCTCGCGCTCACCGGGCAGAAAGATCAGGATATCGCGTGGCCCCGAGTACCAGCGCTTGTCGCGCTCGATCTGCTCGATCTCCTCGACCGCCGCTACGATGCCCTCCTGCAGCGTCAGATCCTCCTCGTCGCGGGCTTCTCGCACCAGTGGGCGGTAGCGCACCTCTACCGGGTAGGCACGCCCGGAAACCTCGACCACCGGCGCCGGGCGCGTCTCGCCTTCGACCTCGCGGGCGAAGTGGCGCGATAGCCGGTCGACGTCGATGGTGGCGGAAGTGATGATGATCTTGAGATCGGGCCGGCGCGCGCTGAGGCGCTTGAGATAGCCGAGCAGGAAGTCGATGTTGAGGCTGCGCTCGTGAGCCTCGTCGATGATGATCGCGTCATAGCGCAGCAGGTCCGGGTCATGCTGGGTCTCGGCCAGCAGAATGCCGTCGGTCATCAGCTTGACCAGAGTGGCGTCACCGCTCTGGTCGGTGAAGCGCACCTGATAACCGACCTGCTCGCCCAACGGCACCTCGAGCTCCTCCGCCAGCCGGGTAGCCACCGAGCGCGCCGCCAGCCGCCGCGGCTGGGTATGCCCGATCATACCGCGCCGGCCCAGGCCCAGCTCGAGACACAGCTTGGGCAGCTGAGTGGTCTTGCCCGAGCCGGTCTCGCCGGCCACCACCACCACCTGATGCTCGCGCAGCGCCTCGAGGATCGTCTCGCGCCGCGCAGCCACCGGCAGCGACTCCGGATAGTCGAGGGTGACGCGCTCTCGACGTCGGCGCTCGGCCTGCGCCTGAGAGGCGTCGATGCGGGCCTCGATCTCGCTCAGCGAGCGGTCGATCGGCTTGCCCTCGCGGGCGCGCCGTTCGAGCCGCACCAGGCGTCCGCGCAGGGCATGGGCATCGCGCAGCAGGCAGGCGTCGAGCCGTGCCTGCAATTGAGTCAGAGCTTGGGAAGCGTTGGCAGCGGTGGCGCTCAAGAGATCCTCGACATCGACAGTCCGGTGAAGTCGCCGGGAGACCACGGCGAACCCACCATTGTAGCGCCGAAACCGCCCTAACTCACGTCGAGGCCCCGCTATCGGCAGCCTGATGGCCATCGCGCAGCTCGCGCCGCAGTACCTTGCCGACGTTGCTCTTGGGCAGCTCGTCGCGCAGCTCGACGAACTTGGGCACCTTGTAGCCGGTCAGTTCCTTCTTGCACCACTGACGCAGCGCCTGGGGGTCGAGCCCCTCGTTGCGCGCCACCACGAACAGTTTGATCGCCTCGCCGCTCTCCTCGTCGGGTATCCCCACCGCCGCGGCCTCGAGCACGTCCGGATGCCCCACGACCACCTCCTCGATCTCATTGGGATAGACGTTGAACCCCGAGACCAGAATCATGTCCTTCTTGCGGTCGACGATCTTGACGTAGCCATCCTCCTGCACCACCGCCATGTCGCCGGTACGCAGCCAGCCATCGTCGCTGAGCGTCTTGGCGGTATCTTCCGGGCGATTCCAGTAGCCCTTCATCACCTGCGGCCCCTTGATGCACAACTCGCCACTCTCCCCCGGTGGCAGCGCGCGACCTTCGTCATCGACCACCCGCACCTCAGTGCCCGCCACCGGCCGGCCGATAGTGCCGATCTGCGGCGCATCGGGCGGATTGACCAGGGCGATCGGCGAGGTCTCGGTCAAGCCGTAGCCCTCGACGATGCCGTTGCCGGTCACTTCCTGCCAGCGCTTGGCCGCGGCCTGGGTCAGCGCCATGCCGCCGGAGATGGTGAACTTGAGCCGCGAGAAGTCGAGCGCCTTGAAGTCGTCGCGCTGGCACAGGGCATTGAACAACGTGTTGAGCCCGACGAAGACGCTGAACGGTGTCTGGGAGAGCGTCTTGACGAAGCCGGCGATGTCACGCGGGTTGGGAATCAGCACGTTGTGCTGGCCGGTGGTCATCGCATACAGGCAGTTCACGGTGAAGGTGTAAATGTGATAGCACGGCAGCGGCGCAATGATCGTCTCGCGGCCGTTCTCCAGGGTATCGCCGAGCAGTTGCTGGGTCTGCAGCATGTTGGCGATCAGGTTGCGGTGCGTCAGCATCGCGCCCTTGGCCACCCCGGTGGTGCCGCCGGTGTACTGCAGCACGGCGATCTCATCGTCCTGCCCCGAGGCGACCCTGGCCGCATGCTCGCCACCGGACAGGGTACGCCGAAAAGCGACTGCCTGGGGCAGAGAGTAGGCGGGCACCATCTTCTTGACCCGGCGCACCACGAAATTGATCAGCGAACGCTTGGGCCAGTCGTGTAGGTCGCCCATCTCGGTGACCACCACATGGCGGATCTCGGTCTGGTCGAGCACGTTCTCGAGCTTCTGGGCCATGTTGGCCAGCACCACGATCGCCTTGGCCCCGGCGTCACGGAACTGATGCCGCATCTCGCGCTCGGTGTAGAGCGGATTGGTGTTGACGATCACCAGGCCGGCGCGCAACGCGCCGAATACCGCCACCGGAAACTGCAGCACATTGGGCAATTGGATGGCGATACGATCACCCGGCTCGAGATCGGTGTGAGTCTGCAGCCAGGCAGCGAAGCGATCGGCGAGGCGATCGATCTCGGCATAGCTCAGGGTCTTGCCCATACAGGTGAAAGCCGGCTTGTCGGCATAGCGACGGCAGGCATCGGCGATGATGTCGTTGATCGAATGAAAAGCCTCGAGACCCGTCAGGGGCACTCCGGACTCGACGTAAGCGTTCGCGCTGTCACCCATGGGATCTCCTTGATTAGGCTTGAATAACTCCCTTATATCAGGTTCCCCGCGCCCCGGCGCTGCCACCAAGGTGGTAACCGCGCCTTTACAGGGAGGGCTCCGAGCGCCGCGCCCGGCGCCGCCGGCTAGCGACGCGGCGCCAGCGTTCGAGCAGCAGCAGCAACACCAGCAGCGCGATCACGATCCAGGTGACCGGCCGCTGGGCATAGGTCTCGACATAGGGGCGCGCGACCTGCCAGCCTTCGCGCGCCTTGGCCACGGCCGCATCGGCCATCTGCGACGCCGACAGCCCGTCGGTGAAGCTGTCGTCGCTGCCACTGCCCAGGCTATCGTCCTGCTCCCGCTGCTGGCTCTTGACCGCACGTGACAGATCGGCGCCGGTGAGCCCCACCGCGGCATCGGGGTTCAAACGCACGATGGGCAGGTCGAAGTGCCAGGTACGGCCATCGAGGTCGGCCTCGGCGGAGATGGTCACCGGCAGCGAGGCGTCGGGGTCGGTGCGCGGCACTTCGATCGCCCAGGTGCGCGCATCGAGGCGCTGGACCGTCAGCGGGCTGCCGGTGAGCTCGGCGCTGAGCCGGGTATTGTCGGCATTGAGATCGGGATGATTGGCGCGGATCACGATGCGTGAGCCGTCCTGGCTCAGCTCGGCGCTGAGTGCCGCGACCACGTTGACCGCCTGCACCCGTTGGCGAATCAGGCGATCGCTGCGCGCGGTGATCACCAGGCGCGCGTTGCCCAGCTGCTCTGCGCCGGGCAGCTCACCGCGGAAGTGACCCGCCTGGGGCGATAGCGTCGTCTGCGCCAGCAGATTGCCATCGAGGTCACGCAGCTCGGCGCGCACCTTGAGCCCGGCCGGTAGCGCATCGCCCTCCAGACGCTGACTCTGGGCTTCCAGCCATACATCCAGCGGCGTGGTGAAGCCACTGTAGAGGGTCGCCGGCAGCGCGGTGCTGCGCAGCGCGATATCGGCCTGAATGCCGACCCGACTATCGTCACCGATGGCGCCCTCGATCCGCCACTCGCCGGCCATCGGCCCGGGCACCTTGATCAGATCGTAGCGGTCGCTGCTCTGCCACTCGACTCGACCGGGATGGTCGTCGCGGGAATAGCGCTGGCCGTCAGGGCCGATCAGTACCGGCGAGCCGGCCTCCGGCGCGTGGAACAGCAGCGCGTTGAAGGCCTGAATATCGTCATCGATGGTGAAACGCTGCTGCGCGTCGATGGGCACCTGATCTCCCGGCAGGATACGGTCGAGCACGTCGAGGAAGGCGCGCAGCAGTTGGTCCGGCGTGTCGGCCACCGCCGCCAGCCCGCCGGTGGTCTGCGCCACCTGCTCGAGCAGCGGCAGGTCGACGTTGCGCGACAGCGCGATCAGATGGACGGTCACCCCCTCTGCCGCCAGCTTGGGCGCCAGCTCGGTGATGACCCGCTGCCGCGAGGCCGCGTCCTGCTGTCGCTTGTCGCCGCCGGTGGCGGGCAGGTCGATCATGCCGTCGGTGAGCAGGATCAGATGGCGATTGGGCCCCTGGGGCGGCGCGGCGGCGGCGCGGGTCAGGGCCCGCTCGATATCGGTGAACTGCTGGTAGTCGGTGAGCTGCGGCATCAGCTGGCTCACCCGCTGACGCCAGGCATCGTCGACCCCGGCATCGGGAACCGGGTTGGCCACGGTGGTACCGAAGGTCCAGATGGAACCGCGCGCCTCCCGCGGCAGCAGGATGGCGGCAAGATCCAGTGCGTTGGCCCGCAGGTTGCCGGGATCGTTCTGCTTCATGCTGCCGGAGACATCGACCACGATCCTGACGTCCGGCGCCGTCTGCGCCAGTACCCAGCCCGGCAGCAAACCGAGCAGACACACCAGCCATACCCTCAACGCACGCATGCTGCGCTTCCTTATCGCCACCCGGCTCCGGCGTGGAGTACGCGCAAAGCCTTGTCCAAAAAAAGCGTCCGGCGCGACTCCGCTCCGGCCGCCTGCTGAAGCCCAGCGGGCGGGGACCGAGTCAGCCGACCATCGGTTCGCGGCGACCGCCGCCCTTGCCGCGCTCACCCGTCTTTTTCACAGCGGCAGCACGGGCGGCACCCGACTGCCGTCTGCCGCCACGGCCGCCGGTGCGGTCGTCGTCACCGCCACGGTGGCGCAGTTGGCGCCACGCCAGCAAGCCGACCCCGGCACCCACTGCTGCGCCCAGCAGCAGCAGCGGCAACGCACCGAAGACCTGGCCGCCGTCGTGTTGCAGCACGCCCACCGCCATCACCACGATGGCCGGGGCAAGGCCGGAGTAGGTCTCACCCGGCTGCAGCAGCGGCAGCGTGAAGGGGGCGACCATCCACAGCGCCCCGGCGACCACGCCGACCAGCACCAGACGCGGCAACAGCGGCAACAGTCTCACCCCCAGATAGCCGGTGACCAGGACCACACAGGAGAGGGCGGCGTAGCTCAGCCACAGCTGCGGCAGGGAATCGGAAAACAGCATGATGACGACTCTCGATTCGAACGGTTTGGGACATGGTACACTTCCCGCCTGGAAAGCACAGCCGACCGGGGTCCGTGCCAGAGGGTCGGGTCGCGGCGGCGTCCTCGCCATGCGAACTACCCACCCGAGCAGCCTGTAGCCTATGCCCCGCGTCCAGCCCCCGAGCCCTCCCCCGTCAGCCACTTCCGCCGCGACGACGATCCCGCCTGGCACTGGCTGGAATCGCGCGACGACCCTCAGGTGAAGACTTTCCTGCGCGCCGCCAATCGCCAGAGCGATCGCTTCTTCGCGCCGCTGAAGCCGCTCGAGGATGCGCTCTACGACGGCCATCTGGCGCGTCGCGAACTTGCCGTCACCGGGCTGCCGACCACGCTCGACCACTACCGCTACTGGAGCGAGACGGCCGCCGACGCCGACTATCCGCGCTGGTGGCGTCAGGCGTGCCAGAGTGACCTGGCCCCCGAACTGATCCTCGATCTGCAGGCACGAGCCGCCGACCACGACTTCCTAGAGCTTGGCGACATGGCGCTCTCTCCCGACGAGGGCTGGCTGGCCTGGACCGAAGACGTCAGCGGCAACGAGTTCTTCGACCTCTATCTCAAGCGCCTGCCGGATGGTGAGCCGCGCCGGCTGCGCCGGCGTCTGGGTCCGGAGCTTTTGTGGGCGGAGGATAACCGCACCCTGCTCTTCACCCGCTACGACGCCACCCAACGCCCCGCCAGCGTGTGGCGGCTGTGCATGGAGAGCGACCGCTGCGCCAAACTGTTCGAGGAACCGGACGTCGAGTTTTGGGTCGGCGTGGGCAAGACCCGCTCGCGCCAGTGGCTGGTGATCGAGACCGCCTCCAAGGATACCGCCGAGTGCCATCTGATTCCTGCCGCCGAGCCCGAGCGCGCGCCGCGCTGCGTGCGCCCACGGGAGAGCGGCATCGAGTACGGCATCGACCATCGCGGCGACACCTTCTATGTGCTGCACAATCGCGATGCCGCCCACTTCCGCCTCGACACCGCCCCGGTGTCCGCACCCGACCAGTGGCAGCCGCTGGTGGGGCATCGCGAGGATGTCACTCTCGAGGGCGTCGACGCCTTCGCCTGGGGCCTGATGCTCACCGAACGCGACCACCACGAGGCGCAGGTCTATCTGCGCGCGATCGAGCTCGCGCCGGGGGCTGACGCCAGCGATGCCGCGGGCGTGCCCGGCTATCGCCTGCCGCTGCCGGAGGCGCCGTGCAGCCTGGCGCTGGGCGACACGCCGGACTTCCACGCTCGCCGCCTGCGCCTGCGCGAGGAGTCGTTCACACTGCCCGTGCGCTGGGTCGAGCACGATCTCGACAGCGGCGAGCAGCGCCTGCTCAAGAGCCAGACCCTGCACGGCGACCTCCAGCCGGCACAGTTGACCTGCCGCCGCCTGTGGGCGACGGGCCACGACGGCGAGCGCATTCCGGTTTCGGTGGTCGCCCGCGCCGACCTCCTGGGGCAGGCCCCGATGCCGACCCTGCTCTACGGCTACGGCGCCTATGGTGAGGTACTCGACCCCTGGTTCTCGGTAGCTCGGCTCGAGTTGCTCGCGCGCGGGGTCGCCTTCGCCGTGGCCCACGTGCGCGGTGGCGGCGACCGCGGCGAGCCGTGGTATCTGGCCGGCAAGCTGGAGCACAAGGAGAACAGTTTCCGCGACTTCCTCGCCGCACGCCACGCTCTGGTCGATGCGGGCCTCGCCGCCCCCGAGCGCATCGCCGCTTACGGCGCCAGCGCCGGCGGCCTGCTGGTCGGGGCCAGTCTCAACCTGGAGCCCACCGCGTTCTGCGCTGCGGTGCTCGATGTGCCCTTCGTCGACGTGCTGCGCACCATGGAGAATCCCGACCTGCCGTTGACCACGGCGGAGTACACCGAGTGGGGCAACCCCGACGAGCCCGCCGTACGCCGGCGCATTCGCGACTACTCGCCGCTGGACAACCTGACCCCGCAGCCCTACCCCAGCGTCCTGCTGCAGGGCAGTTGGCACGACTCACGGGTGCCCTACTGGGAACCAGCCAAGCTCTATGCGCGCATGACCGAACTCGACAGCGCGCGCGGCCCGGTGCTGCTGCGAACCGACATGGCCGCCGGCCACGGCGGCGCCTCCGGACGTTTCAAGGCGTGGCGCGACAATGCACGCCAGGACGCCTTCCTGCTGTGGGCCCTGGGCGTCGCAGAGCCGCAGGTGTCACCGGGTGAGCCGCAGCAGGAAGCCGAGTGAAATGCGAATACGGCCGGCCCCACGGGCCGGCCGCAGCAGGAGGCGATGACCCTTGGGTTCGCAGGGTAGACAGAGATGCTGAGGGGGGGTCAGTCGCGTAGCGGTATGATATCGATGATGTGCGCTTCGTAGTCCGCCTCGTCGACCTCGCGCTCACTCACAGCGAAGTGGCGCACGCTCATGCCACGGGCGTGCATGCGCCGATCGTCGCCGCTGCGCAGCGGATGCCAACTGGCCAGCTTGCGCCCCTCGGACAGGCGGCGATAAGCGCAGCTGTGCGGCAGCCAGTGAAACTCGTCGAGATTGGCCAGACTCAGTTGGGTGCACTCCGGCACCCGCTCGAAGCGGTGGGCATAGTCGCCACAACGGCAGCTGTCGATATCGAGCAGACGGCAGGCGACGTTGAGCGTGGCCACGTCGCCGCTCTCCGGGTGCTCCATCTTGACCAGGCAGCACTTGCCGCAGCCGTCGCACAGCGCCTCCCACTCCTGCGGGGTCAGCTCCTCGAGCGTGAACCGCTCCCAGAATCGCTCACGCATGGGGCGTATCGTCCGTGTCGCGCGGGGTGAACAGATCGAGCAGATAGCCCTCCTTGGCCGGCGGCATCTGCAGATAGAAGCCCTGAACGCGGATCGCCGCCATCACCTGATGGACATCGACCCGGGCCAGCGGCCGCTCGGCACGTAGCAGCAGCGTCATCACCGGAATCGGGCGGCCGAAGCGCTCGCGCAGCGCCTGCGGCACTGCCGCCATGCCCCGCGCCTTGTCGAGGTAGAGATACATTTCATCGAGGCGCGGGCTCTTGACCACCTCGCACAGCAGGCGCTGCTCGCCGGCGCTCATGTCGCCCCCTCGAGCGCGTCCAGCGCAGCGCGCCACGGCGCCGCCAGACAGTCGCCACGCCAGCCGCCGGGCAGCGGCAGCGGCAGCCCACCGAGGTGCGCCGCCGCGATCGTCTCCATCTCAGCGCGATTGGAGAGCCGCTCCGGCGCCAGCCCCAGCGCTGTGGCGCGCTCGCTGACCACGCCCTTGAGCGCTTTCATGCGCCGCTTGAAAGCCGGCGCAGTAGGCACCGGCGGCGGTGTCGGCAGCCTCGCCTCGTCGGCGTGCTGCGCCTGCTTGACCAGGTCCAGCAGCGCATCGCCTTCGCGCTTGACCAGCGCCGGCGTCACGCCGTCGACCGCGGCCAGCTCGAAACGGTTGGTGGGCATCGCCTCGGCGACAGCCAACAGCAGCCCATCCTTGGCCAGCCAGCCGCGCGGGGTATCGCGACGACGCACCTCGGCCTCGCGCCAGCGAGTCATCAGGCGGTAGGCCTCGACCTGACGCGGGGTCAGCCGCCATAGCTGACGCTGGCGCAGATACCAACGCTCGCCGGCGTTGACGTCGCGCCCGGCACCGAGCGCGGCACACTCTTCGTCCAGCCACGCAAGCCGCCCCTGTGCTTCCAGTGCCTGGCGCTGCTGCGCCCAGATCTCGGGCAAGAAATAGACGTCGAGCGCCGCATAGTCGAGCTGCGCCGCACTCAGCGGGCGCTCGAGCCAGTTGGAGCGGGTCTCCTCCTTGGGCAGATCGACCCCACAGCGCGCCTGTACCAGCCCGCGATAGCCGATCGCCGCCGACTCGCCCAGCAGCGACTCGGCCACCTGGGTGTCGATCAGCGGCGCGATCTCGACCCCGGCCCACAGCGCGAGCACCTCGAGATCCTCGCTGCAGGCATGGATCAGCTTGGGCGCACCGCCGGCAAGCAGCGCACGCAGCGCCGTATCCGCCGTCACCGCCTGGGGGTCGATGAGATAGATACGCTCGCCGGCGCTGAGCTGGACCAGCGCCGGCACCGGATAGAAGCTGGTCTCGCGGAAGAACTCCGTATCCAGCGCCAGCACTTCGGCGTCGGCCAGAGCGGCACAGGCGGCAGCGAGGCCCGCCGGCGTATCGATCCATTCAATGGGCGTGTCGACAGTCATTCGAACTCTTTCATGGTTGAGCGCGTCACGGCCGCAGCCGCGTCACGTGGGAAGACGCTGGATAGTGCAAGTTAAGGCGTGACGCGAAACCCCGCCACGCTCATGGTGGCAACGGCGGTTAGGCCGCGCAGGATGCGACTCACTCGCGGGCGAAGGGCTGGCGCCCGAGGAAGGCGCGACTGAGCGTGCCGCCATCGACATACTCCAGCTCGCCCCCCATGGGCACCCCATAGGCCAGGCGCGAGAGCTTGGCCGCCTGCCCCACCAGATGTTCGGCGATGTAGTGCGCGGTTGCCTCGCCCTCGACCGTGGGGTTGGTGGCGAGAATCACCTCATCGACCGTCTCTGCCGCCAACCGCGCTTCCAACTGATCAAGACCGATATCGTCAGGGCCGATGCCGTCGAGCGGCGAGAGATGGCCATGCAGCACGAAGTACTGACCGCGATAGCCGCCGGCCTGTTCGATCGCCAGCATGTCGGCCGGCGACTCGACCACGCACAGCAGGCGTGGGTCGCGTCGTGCGTCCTGACACACGCCGCACAGCGTCTCCTCAGTCAGGGTGCGGCAACGCTCGCAGTAACCGACCGACTCCACGGCTTCCACCAGGGCCTCGGCCAGACGACGGCCGCCCTCACGGTCACGTTCGAGCAGATGCAGCGCCATGCGTTGGGCAGTCTTGGGCCCGACGCCTGGCAGCACGCGCAGGCTCTCCAGCAGCTGTTCGACCAGCGGCGAAAAGCTCATCAGAACGGCAGCTTCATGCCCGGTGGCAGATTGAGGCCGGAAGAGACCTCTTCCATGCGCGACTTGGATTGGCTCTCCACCTTGCGTGAGGCGTCATTGACCGCAGCGGCGAGCAGGTCCTCGAGCAGCTCCTTGTCTTCCTGCATCAGCGAGGGATCGATCTCGACCCGGCTGACGTCATGGCGACCATTCATGGTGACCTTGATCATGCCGGCGCCAGCTTCACCCGAGACTTCCATCTGGGCGATCTCTTCCTGCACCTGCTGCATCTTTTCCTGCATTTCCTGGGCCTGCTTCATCAGGTTACCCATGCCACCTTTGAACATCTCGCACTCCTTGGAACGACGATTGAATCGATTGAAACGGGAAATTTCAGACTGCACCGGCGTTCGCGAAAACCGATCATGCGTTCAGGCGCGATCGCTGGTCACGCTCTCTTCCAGCAGCCGGGCGCCGAAGCGCGACTCCAGCTCCTGAACGTGCGGGTCGCCGCGCAGCGCTTCAACCGCTTGCGCATGACGCTCGCGCGCTTCCCGGTCGCGTTTGTCGCGGGCGGTCTCCAGGCGACCGTCGAGCGGGCCCACCTCTATCGTCACGCGGCGCGCAAAGCCCTGCGCGGCGAGCGCCTTGGTGATGCGCTCGACGTGCATCTCGGAAAGAATCGCCGACTGCCCCGGATCGAGCGTCAGCGCCAGGGTCTGGCCATCATCATGGGCCACCACGCAGTGGGCGGCGAGATTACGCGTCAGACCGCCGATCTCCAGCGTATCGAACCGCTCGAGCCAGGCCGCGTGGGTCAGATGCTCACCCGCCGCCGCAGGCGCCATGGGTGCAGCGGCGCTGGATGCGACCGGCCGGGGCTCCTCGTCGATCTCTTGCGTCGCCGGTGCGGCAGGTGCCGGCGCGGACTGCCAATCGGCATAAGCCGCTTCGGCGGCGGCCTGGTCCTGGGCCAGATCGACGTCATCGAAGACGGGATCGGCATCCCAGGCGCCCTCGGCTGGTGATTCGACCGCCGTGGCCACTGGCGCCTCGGGCTCGCGAGCGGCCGGCGACGTCGACTGCTGGCCATCAGCGGCCTGTATCGGGGCCGCCGAATCGACGCCCGGCGTCGGGGTCGCTGAATCGACGGCCGGTGTCGGGGCCGCTGAATCGACGGCCGATGGCGCAGCGGCTGGCGCTGAGTCGACCGCCCAAGGCGGTGCATCCGCCGCCGGAGCCTGCTGAGGCGCCACGGCGGCGGGCTCGGCAGTCGACGATGCCGGCATTTCAGTTACAGCACCCGAGGGCGCCGCCGGGGGTGTCTCGGGCGCTGAATGCGCCGCCGGGGCCTGTCGAGGCGCTGCCGCGACGGGCTCGGCAGCTGCCGGCGTCTGCGATTGGGGCGCAGCAGTCGATGCTGATTCGCCTCCCCAGGGCGGCGCGTCCGCCGCCGCAGCCTGCGGGGGCGCCTCCGCGGCGGGCTCGGCAGGTGCCGGCGTCTGCCTATGGGGCGCTGGAGCCACTGACGCGGCGCTCTGAGCTGGACCCGCTGAATCGGTCGTCGGCGCCGAGGGCGCCGCAGCCGACGGCACATCAGCCGGCGCGCTCGATGCCCGTGCCGGCTGTTCCCCGCGCAGCGGCAGATCGGTCTGCGGCGGTGTCGGCACTCCCTGGGGGCGGAAGGCCAGCATGCGCAGCAGGGTCATCTCCAGGGCGGTGCGAGTATCCGGTGCGCTATCGATATCGCCGCGCCCCTGCAGCGCAATCTGGTAATAAAGCTGGACGTCTTCGGCGGTGAAGCGCGAGGCCATGGCCAACAGTTGATCACGATCGCCGTGACCGTTGTCGAGGGCGCTGGGTACCATCTGGGCGATGGCGAGGCGATGCATCAATCCGGCGATCTCGTCGAGAATCCCAGCGAAGTCGGGCCCCTGCTCCGCCAGCGCAGCGACCTCCGCCAGCAGACGCTCGGCGTCCACCGCGGCCAGCGCCTCGGCCAGCGCCAGCAGGTGCGCATGATCGAGGGTGCCCAGCATCGCCGCGACGTCATCGCGACGAATCTCGCCCTGGCCGAAGGCGATCGCCTGATCGGTGAGACTCATGGCGTCACGCATCGACCCGTCGGCGGCCTTGCCCAGCAGCCACAGCGCCGGCGGCTCGAATGCCACCTGCTCCGCCTCGAGTACCCGGGTCAGATGTTCGACCACCCGTTCCGGTGGCATGTTCTTGAGCGTGAACTGTAGACAGCGCGACAGCACCGTGACCGGCAGTTTTTGCGGATCGGTGGTAGCGAGCAGGAACTTCACATGCGGCGGCGGCTCTTCCAGCGTCTTCAACAGGGCGTTGAAGCTGTGGGTGGAGAGCATGTGCACTTCGTCGATCAGATAGACCTTGAAGCGGCCCTGAGTCGGCGCGTACTGCACGTTGTCGAGCAGTTCGCGGGTGTCTTCGACCTTGGTCCGCGAGGCGGCGTCGACCTCGATCAGATCGACGAAGCGGCCATCGTCGATATCGCGACAGGTCTGGCACACGCCGCAGGGCGTCGATCCTACGCCCTGCTCGCAGTTGAGGCACTTGGCGAGAATACGCGCCAGGGTCGTCTTGCCGACCCCACGCGTCCCAGTGAACAGATAGGCGTGGTGCAGCCGCCCCTGGTCGAGTGCGTTGACCAGCGCCCGACTGACATGCTCCTGCCCCACCAGCTCATGGAAGGTGCGAGGACGCCATTTGCGGGCCAGAACCTGATAACTCATGCGACGCGGGATTCCTTGGGGCTGGACGACACCCTCTCCCGGACGACCCAGCCACACGGACGGTGGCACGGCCTGACTCAGGGAGCGGCGATGATCGCGCCATTCTAGCAGGATCGAACGAAGGGTGACGAGGTAGCCGGCCTTCCCACCGAGCACCGACCAGACGCCGCACCGGCATGACAGACCCGATGGAGACCCTGGCGCGAGCGACAGGCGCGCAGAAGACGCCAGCGGTCAGAGAACGGCTTGGCAGAATCGAGGCAGGAGAGATCAGGCAGGCTGAATCAGCGGGAGCGGAAAGACGCAGGCCGGACAAGCAGTCCAGATAACACCAAGGCTGGAAATGGAGGCGGCCCCGACCAGCCACATCCGGCACACGCGGCCACCACTACCGTTGCTCCTTCCGGGCCTGGCGGGGTTTGCGGTTTAGCGTTGCGGGAGGACCGGTAAGGGCCACCATAAACGCGATGCTCGGCGCTGTTTCGACATCGATCAGGTAGCGATCGAATTATCTCATCACCAATCATCGTTGCAGACGTTTGCCAGGCGGCGCTTATTGCTTGCACTGCTTGGCTCTCGTCTTGCCTTCGGCCAACAACCTCAAGTACATCAAGATGTTGTCGAGCGGCCAAAACTATACCAGTGTCTTGGGCCGGCAGCAACCGATGTGCGCGAATCCCTTCCGCACGCGCTGGAACGCCAACGCCCCGGTGACCGGCACCGGGGCGTGAAAGGCGTACCACCAGCGGCGTTAGTCGCCGATCTGCGTCTTGGCCGCCTGCATGCGCTTGCGCAGGATCGGCCCGACGATCACCGGCAACAGCAGCCCGATGATCGCCACCAGCCACAGCCCGATCGACAGCCGCTACTCCACAGGATCGACCAGTCACCGTCGGATATCTGCATCGCATGACGCAGGTTCTTCTCCATCTCCGGCCCCAGCAGCAGCCCCAGGATCACCGGCACCAGCGGTATCTCCAGCTTGCGCAGGATATAGCCGGCAACGCCAAAGGCGATCATGAAGTAGAGATCGAAGGTCGAGTGGCTGATCGAGTAGATGCCCACGAACGCGACCATGGTCACGATCGGCAGCAGATACATCGGCGGCACCGACAGGATCTTCACGAACACCCCGACCAGCGGAATGTTGAGCAGCAGCAGCATGAAGTTGCCCACCAGCAGCGCGGCGATGACGCCCCAAACCAGGTCAGCGTTCTGGGTGAACATCAGCGGACCGGGGGTGATATTGAGCGACACCAGCATCGCCAGCAGCACGGCAGTGGTCCCGCTGCCCGGCACACCCAGGGTCAGCATGGGCACCAGCGCACCGCTGGAGGCGCCGTTGTTGCCCGCCTCGGGCGCGGCGACACCGCGCGGATCGCCCTCGCCGAAGTAGCCCTTCTTGCCCAGGATCTTCTTTTCCAGGGTGTAGGTGATGAAGCTGCCCAGCGACGCCCCGGCCCCCGGCAGCACCCCGGCGATGAAGCCCAGCACCCCGCCGCGCACAGTGGTCGGGAAGATCGAGGTGATATCGCGCCAGTTGAGTCTGAGCGGATTGATCTTGATCATCTCGCGCCCCTTGCCGGCCTTCTCCTCGATGAAGAAAAGCAGCTCGGAGACCGCGAACAGACCCACGATGGCGATGATGAAGTCGACCCCTTCGTAGAGCTCGAGCACGTTGAAGGTATAACGCTGGGTGCCAGTGGAAAGATCGATCCCCACGGTGGCGATGATCAAGCCGATGGCCGCCGCCATCAGCGTCTTCATCGGATTCTTGCCGGTGATACCGCCCAGGGTGGCGAACGCCAGCACGAACAGCGCGAAGTACTCCGCCGGGCCGAAAGTGAGTGCGAAACGTGCCAGCATCGGCGCCAGCAGAATCAGGCCGACAGTGGCGATCAGACTGCCCATGAAGAGGCAATGGCGGAGATGGCCAGGGCCTCGGCGGCCTTGCCCTTGCGCGCCATCGGATAGCCGTCGAGACAGGTCATCATCGCCGGCTCGTCGCCGGGGATATTGAGCAGAATCGACGAAATACGCCCGCCATACATCGCCCCGGCATAGACCGCGGTGAGCATGATCAGCGCGGTCTCGGGCTTGAGCCCCAGCGTGAAGGCGAGCGGAATCAGAATCGCCACGCCGTTGGCCGGACCGAGCCCGGGTAGCGCGCCGATCAAGGTGCCGATGAAGCACCCCATCAGCGCGAACATCAGATTCTCTGGCTGCAGCGCAACGCCGAAGCCGAGCGACAGGTAGTGCAGCGTATCCATCAGTTCAGCTCCGCAGGCCCAGCGGCAGCGGCAGTTCGAGGCCATAAGTGAACAGCACGAAGACCACGGCGCCACTGATCAACCCGGTGAGATAGGCCTTGAGCGGTTTGGCGCCCATGCGCCAGCACAGGGTACCGACCGCCAGCATGGTGGCGAGGATGAAGCCGAGCGGCTCCAGCAGCAGCGCGTAGAAGACGAGTACCACCACCGCGATGCCCAGCTCGGCGAAGGTACGCAGCGCCGGCCAGTGGTTATCGGGATCGGGTTTGACGATCATGTAGAGACTGCAGATCGCCAGCACCACTCCCAGGATCTTGGGAAACGTCTCGGGCCCGACGGCTTCCGATCCCCGAAGGGGACCGGAAACTGGGTAGCGCCGTAGAAATAGGCCACGGCGATGACCAGCATGACCAGGCCGAAGACGCGGTCATTGAGCTTGCTCATTGAATCAGCCCGATTTCCTTGGACAGCGCCTGGATGTCCTGAATCTGCTGCTTGACGAAGGCCTGGAACTCATCCGCCTTGGGATGGAACGGCATCAGACCGTTGCTGGCCATGACCTTCTTCCACTGGTCGCTGGCGTAGAGCTTGTCCATGGCGTCGACCCAGTACTGCTTGGCATCGTCGTCGATACCCGCCGGCATGTAGAAACCGCGCCAGTTGGGGCCGACCGCGTCGATGCCCTGCTCCTTGGCAGTGGGGATGTTGGACAGATCACCCGGCAGGCGCTCGTCGGAAAGCACCGCCAGTACGCGCAGGTCGCCGGACTTCAGGAAACCCTGGGTCTCGGTGACGTCACCGGTGAAGGCGTCGACGTGGCCGCCGATGACCTGAGTCATCGCTTCGCCACCGTTGTTGTAGGAGAGATAGGGGATCCGCGGCAGGTTCTCGACCCCGGCCGCCTTGGCCGCGATCAGTACCTTGAGATGGTCCCAGCCGCCGTTGGCGCTACCGCCGGCGAACTTGACCGCCCGCGGGTCCTTCTTCATCGCGTCCATCAGCTCGTTGAGGTTGTGATAAGGCGAATCCTTGGAGACCGCGATCACGCCGTAGTCGGCGCCCACGGCCCCGATCCAGTTGACCATGTCAGCGTTCATGCCCGGGAACTGCCCCTGGGCGAGACGCGTGGTGGTGGCCGTGGATGCGGCCACCAGCAGCTGGTCGTCACCCTTGCGCTTGCTCACGGTGTGGGCAAACGCCACGCCGCCACCGGCACCCGCCATGTTGATGGTCTGAACGCTGGCCGGCACCAGCTTGAGCTCCTCGAGCACGTTACCCACGCTGCGGCAGGTAAAGTCCCAGCCGCCACCCGGATCGGACGGCGCGATACACTCGACCTTACCCGAGGGCTGAAACGCCATGGCGCTGGAAGCGACCAGCGTGAGGGCCGCGGCAGCGACCCATTTCAAGGATTTGGCGGAAATCATGGCTTCTCCTTTCTTGTGATGAAGCAAGCGTTGTGATGAAGCAGGCGCTGTGATGAAGCAAGGGTTGGAATGCCTCAAACGTCGTCGAGCGCAGGTCGTCATGCCAAAGGCTGCATGGCGGCCGAAGCAGAACCTCCAGCGCGACGCCCGACGCGGATCGAGCCAACCTTACAATTCTGTAAGGCAGAACTCTGTTCCCGTAGGCGGAATTTAGGCGCCCCGCTTTCGCGCGGTCAACGCTGCCGCGGCAAATGCCAACTAAAGTTGAATGCGCTCTTCCCGCGATCGTTTACAATCGCGCCACCGCCAGCAGACCCACCACCAAGGCCCTGCAGGAGCCGCTGCCATGCCGCCGACACTGCTACTGGTCGAGGACGACCCGCTGCTCGCCGACACCCTCGCCGCGACCCTCGCCACGCCCGAACAGCAGGTCGAGCACATCGCCGATGGCGGCATCGCTGCGGCGTGCCTCTGCGAGCCCCACCCCTATGCGCTGGTGCTGCTCGATCTCAACCTGCCCACGCGCAGCGGCCTGGAAGTGCTGGCCACGCTGCGCGCCGTGGATCGGCATACCCCGGTGCTGATTCTCACCGCGCGGGCGGCAATCGAGGACCGGGTCAAGGGGCTAGACCTGGGTGCCGACGACTATCTGGCCAAGCCCTTCGCGCTCGATGAGCTGGAGGCGCGTGTCCGCGCGCTGCTGCGGCGCCGCAGCAGCGCCGTGGACGAAGCGCCGAGCCTGGGCGCGCTGCGTCTCGATCCGCAGCGTCAGCGCTTCAGCCTGGGCGAGAAGGCGTTGCCTCTGCCGCCACGCGAGCACCGCCTGCTCGCCTGCCTGCTGCGCTACGCCGGCGAGCCGGTGGACAAGGCGCGCCTGATCGACGAGGCGTTCGCCGGCGAGGCCGTGGGCGACAACGCCATCGAGGTCTATGTGCACCGTCTGCGTCGACGTCTGGCCGACTCGGGCATCGGCCTGCGCACGGTGCGCGGCATCGGCTATCTGCTGGAAACCCAGTGACGGCCCTCCCCCGCTTTCGCCTGGCGCATCTGAGTCTTTACCGCCGCCTGACGGTGCTGCTGCTCTGTCCGTTGGCGCTGGTGGCGGCGCTCATCCTGGGGCAGAGCTGGTTCGCCTCGCGCGCCGCCGCTGATCGTGCCTTCGATCGCCTGCTCGATGCTGCCTCGCTGTCGATCGCCGAGCAGGTACGCTGGCAGCAGAGCCGGCTGTGGATGGACCTGCCTCCGTCGGCGCTCGAGATGCTGGCAACGGATGCCGAAGAGCGGGTCTTCTACGCCCTCTATGATGCCCAGGGGCGCTTCGTCACCGGCAACCGCACCCTGCCCGAGCTCCCCCCTCGCCCAGCGGCCAGATGAGCTACGCCGATGTCGACGTCGGCGGCCTGTCACTGCGCCTGGGCGTGCGCCGCTCGCGCCTGGAGGGCTGGGATCGCAGCGACCGCTTCGAAGTACGCGTGGCGCACTCCCAGGAAGGGCGGACGGCGCTGGCCAACCGCCTGTTCCTGGCGAGCCTGCTCAACGTGGCGCTGATCGCCCTGCTGGCGATGGTGGTGGTCCTGCTCTCGGCGCGTTTTGCCCTGGAACCGCTGACGCGGCTGCGCCGGGCGATCCGTCAGCGCGACCCGCGTACGCTGGCACCGCTGGCGCTGGAATTACCGCGTGAGCTCGACGAACTGCGTCAGACGCTGAACGAGCTGCTGGCCCGCATGCGCCGGGTGCGGGCCAACCAAGAGCGCTTCATCGGCGACGCCTCGCACCAGCTGCGCACGCCGCTGGCAGGTCTGTCGGCCCGCGCCGAACTGGCCCTGCGCCAGACCGACCCGGCACAGTGGCGCAGCGCCCTCGACAGCATGCACGCCACCGCCGCCCAGACCGCCCGACTGGCCGGCCAGCTACTCTCGCTGACCCGCCTCAACAATCCCGAGGCCGCCCCGGCACATACCCCGGTCGACCTGTGTGCGCTGGCCCAGCGCGCAGTACGCAGCGGCTTCGCCAGCTTCGACCGGCCGGGGTCGATCTCGGCGTGGAGAGTCCGGCGCAGGCGGTGATAGTCGCCGCCACCGCCTGGCAGCTCGAGGAGGCGCTCGCCAATCTGCTCGAGAACGCCGCCCTCTACGGCGCCCGGCGCATCACCGTCAGCGTGCTCGCCGACCCACCGCGACTGTGCGTCGAAGACGATGGCCCCGGAATCCCCGAGTCGCAGCGCCTGCTGGTGCTGCGCCCCTTCCATCGCGGCCGCGAGGGGGGCACCGGCACCGGCCTGGGACTCGCCATCGTCGACAGTATCGCCCGCGCCCATGGCTGCCGCCTCACCCTCGCGGACAGCGACCCTGCTCACCCTGAACGGCCTGGCCTATGCATCACCCTGACCTTTCCCGACGCCGTTTGAGCGGCGCCCTGCTGAGCCTGGCCGGCGCAGCGGCACTGGGCCCGCCGGCCTGGGCCGCTACCCTGGAGTTTGCCGCCAGCACCACGCCGGCCACGCCGCTGACGATCTATGGCGCTGCTCGACCCGCCCCAGGCACGTCCGCTGCTACAGGCGTTCAAGCAGCGCACCCGGAGATCGCGCTGGTCTATCGGCATATGGATACGCTGGCGCTGCACCGGCGGGTGCTTGACGAGCAGGATGCGCCCCAGGCCGACGTGATCATGTCGCCGGCCATGCCGTGGCAGTACCAGCTGGCCAACGCCGGGCTCTCCAGCCCCATCGACTCCCCTGTCACGGCCGACTGGCCGCGCTGGGCGCGATGGCGTCACGAGCTGTTCGGCTTCACCTTCGAGCCGATCGTGATGGTCTATCGGCGCGATCTCGCCGCACACATGTCGGCGCCCGAGAGCCACGCCGAACTGCTGGCACGCCTGGATACCCATACCCAGTTGCTCACGGGCCGAGTGGTCACCTACGACCCGCGGCTGAGCGGCGCCGGCTACACCTACGCCATCGAGGATGCGCGCATCTCGGCACGCTACTGGGACCTGGTGGCGGCTCTCGGCCGCAGCCATGCAGCGCTCGAAGCGACTACCTCGGCCATGCTCGCAGGGCTCAGTGCGGGACGCTACTGGATCGGCTACAACCTGATCGGCTCCTACGCCCAGGCTTACGTGGCAAACCACCCGGAACTCGAGATGGTGATCCCGCGCGACTACGCCCTGGTGCTGCAGCGCGCCTGGTCATGCGCCAGCGTGGCGCGCCGCATCCGGAAGCCGCCGAACGCTTCATCGACTTTTTGCTCGGGCGCCTGGCGCAGACGCTGCTGGCGACCCGCACCACCCTCGGTGCGGTGGACCCCGGGGTCAGCGGTCCCGGCACCGCCGGTGCCCTGCGCGAACGCCTGGGTGACGCCATTCGTCCGGTCCAGATCGGCCCCGGCCTGCTCGCTACCCTGGATACGCTCAAGCGCCAGACCCTGCTCGAACAGTGGCAGCAGGCGTTCGCCAACCGCACCACCTTTGCCGACGGGCCACTGGCGGACCCGGCACCGCTGCCCGCGACCACCAAGGAATCACCCTCACCATGAAACGTCTCGACCAACTGGTGGCCGCCCAACTGCGGTCGCGTACCCGGGCCCAGCGGCTGATCCGCCAGGGCTATGTCAGCATCGACGATGGCCGCGGCTGGCGGGTCGCCGACAAGCCCGGCGAAAAGCTCCCCGAGGAGACAGCGCTGAGGATCGAGACCGCCCCGGAGGAGCGCTACGTCTCGCGCGCCGGGCTCAAGCTGGAAGCGCTGCTGAGCGCGCTCGAACGCCGCCTCGACGGCCTCTGCGTGCTCGACATCGGCCAGTCCACCGGCGGCTTCAGCGACTGTGCACTACGCTTCGGCGCCGCCCGGGTAATCGGTATCGAGGTGGGTCACGGCCAGCTCGACGCCACTCTGCGCGAGGATCCGCGGGTCACCTGCCTGGAGGGGGTCAACGCCCGCGCGCTGCCCCACGCCACGCTCGCCGAGCTGGCGCCGGGCGGCATCGATGCCGTGGTCATGGACGTCTCGTTCATCTCGCAGACGCTGATCCTGCCGCAGATCGCTCAGGTATTGGCGCCGGGCGGCGAACTCTTCTCGCTGGTCAAGCCGCAGTTCGAGGTCGGCCCGGGGCGCGTCGACGACCGCGGCATCGTGCGCGACTCGGCACTCTTCGCGCAGGTCGCCGAGACCCTGCAGACCCACTGCCGCAGCGTCGGGCTGGCGCTCACCCACTGGTGCGAGAGCCCGATCCAGGGTGGCGACGGCAATCGCGAGTTCCTGCTCCACGCACGCCGCGTCTGAGCGCCTTGGGCGCCCTCCTCAGCGCCCGCCATCCGCGCCGCCGTCACCGCCATCCGGGCCGGCACCGCCCACGTCGCTGTCACCCAGGTGGCCATCGTCGCCACTACGCGCCTGGTGCCGACCGGGCTCGCCCAGCGCCACCGCCTCTTCGGGACGGCGGCTCTGAACCTTGGCCGTCTGGCCGTTGTCGCCGTGCAGCCATACGTCCATCTGGTTGAAGGCGACACGAATGCCGTGCTCGCGGAACAGCCGGTCGAGCTCGCGGTTGATCTCATCACTGGCGTAGAGCCGATCGAGCAGATCATTGACGAAGATACGCAGCTCGAAGTTGAACGCTGTCGGCCCATAGCTGATACAGAACACCTGCGGCTCGGGGTCCTTGAGCACCCGGCGGTTGGCCTCGGCCGCCTGGCGCAGCAATTGGTGCACCGTGTCCAGATCCGAGCCATGGGCGACCCCATAGGTCAGCACCACCCGGGTGACGTTGTCCGACAGCGACCAGTTGATCAGCTGGTCGGTGACGAAGGTCTTGTTGGGGATGATGATCTCCTTGCGGTCGAAATCGGTCACCGTGGTGGCACGGATGCGAATCCGGCTGACCGAGCCGTGCAGCTGGCCCAGGGTGATGGTGTCGCCGATCCGCATCGGGCGTTCGAACAGAATGATCAGGCCGGAGATGAAGTTGGCGAAGATCTCCTGCAGACCGAAACCGAGACCCACGCCGAGTGCCGCCACCAGCCACTGAAGTTTGTCCCACGACACCCCGAGGGTCCCCAGCGCCGCAACCACCCCGGTGCCGACGATGGTGTAGGAGAGCAGCGACGAGATGGCATAGGCACTGCCCTGCTTGAGGCTCAGTCGCGACAGCACCATCACCTCGAGCAACCCCGGCAGGTTGCGCGCCATCATCATGGTCAGCGCCAGGGTGATCAGGGCGATGATCACATCGGCGAAGGTGATCGGATCGACCGTCATCGCCTCGCCCTGGCCGTGCTGGATCTCCCACACCCGCACATGATCGAGATAGGAGAACACCTCGAGCAGATCCGACCAGATCAGATAGAAGGCGAAGGTGAAGCCGATGAACAGGATCAGCTTGGAGAGTCGCAGCGACTGCTGATTGACCTGCTCCATGTCCAGCGGCGGCTCCTCGACCACCTCGAGCCCGCCCTCGGCGCCCTCCTGGATCTGCGCCCGCCGCCGCGCCACCGCACGCCGATAGGCCAGCCGCCGCTGCGCCACCGCCAGCCCGCGCACCACCGTCGCCTCGACCAGAATCCACAGCCCGAAGAGGTAGAGCGAGTTGATGAAGCGCCCGACCAGTCGCAGCGCGGCGTACTCGTAGCCGAGCGCGATCATCCCGGCCAGGATCAGCGGCACCAGCGCCAGGCCCAGCCCCAGCAGCAGGCGGAATAGCTTGAGTCCGAAATAGGGCACGTGGGCCAAGATCAGGCGCACCAGAATGGCGCTCATCGCCAGCAGCCCGGCGAGCAGCAGCAGCAACGACAGGGGTCGGCTCGACAGCTCAGCCTGACTTCCCGGCGAGATGCCGCTGATCAGGATCACCGGGATCAGCGAGAATCCCAGCCACAACAGTAACCCGCGCAGACGCGCCACATAGCCCGAAGACCAGTGGAAGTGCCGCGTGGCGACACCATCGGCGACCAGCAGCCGGCGCGCCCATCCGAGTACGCCCCAGGCCAGCGCCAGCTGCAGCAGCGTGCTGCCCAGGCGCTCGGCGAAATCGTCGCCTCCCAGGCGCAGCAGACCGCCCACCGCCACCAGCAGCAGCGGGCCGTGGGCCGCCAGCAGGGCGTTGTAGAAGATCGCCCGCGGGGTGTGCATCTGGGTATCGCGCTTGAGCCGCCCGATCTGCTCGTGGAGGTTGAGCAGGCGCACCTTGATGCGCCGGCGCAGCAGCAGCAGCACGCCGGTGATCAGCACCACCGGGATCACCCCCAGGGCGCGCAGGTCGGGCACCTGCCACAGGCTCATCAGGGCTTGCTGCCACTCGCCCCGGCTCACCTGGCGCGCCATGTCGACGGGCATTTCGCGCCACCAGGAGAGCGTCAGCGGACGCGCGCTGGCGACCCAGAACAGCTGCTCCTCGATGATCGCGCGCAGCGAGGTGGTGATGCTCGCCAGCTGCTCCTGGTTGAGCTGCAGGTCGATCGCCACGGTGAGCAGGTTGCCGTACTCGGTATCGAGTTGCTGGAGAATCTCGCTGCGCGAACGGAACAGCTTGACCAGCGCCTCGACCAGCGATGGCGTCACCGTGATACCGGCATCCTCCAGGCTCTGCTTCGCTAGCACTTCGGGCTGACGCAGCGTGTCACGCTGGTCGACGAGATCGAACTGGCTGAGCCGTGTCTGCGCGATCTCCTCCTGCAGCCCGCCCAGGGTATCCAGCTCGGGCAGCGCGTGGCGCTGCTCGTTGAGAATGCGCGAAAGCAAGGGACTGCCACGAATCGCCTCGATCTGCTCGTTCAGGGTGCGCCGTACCTGGCGCACGCGGTCGAGCTGCGAACGCACGTCGATCGCTCGTCGAATCAACTGGTTGGTGCGATCGGTCACCGTCAGCAGGCGATCACTGAGATCGCGGTTGGCCGCCTGGATCTCGCTCAGCACCGGGTGTTCGGCGATAGTGCTGGCATCCTCCTCGCTGATATCCGCCACCGCCTGTTCCGACTGCGCCCGGCGAGCGCGATCGAGCGCCGCCTGCAGCGCGTCGAGACGAGCCTCCTGCACCGCTACCTGGCGCGCCAGCAGGTCGCGGCGCAGTACGTCGAGCTCACGCAGCAAGGTGTTGTTGGCCAACTCGCGGCGGTGGTACTCGGTCTGCAGTTCGGCCAGCGCCAGCGCCAGACGGTAGCGCGCCTGGGTGGGATCGAAGGCGGTGTCCTGATCGTCGCCGCGGGTCTGCACCTTGCCCCGCGCCTGCTCGGCCCGATCCATCGCCTCGGCCATCGCCGACTGCGCCCGCTCCGGCAGCGTCTCGGCGCTGATCAGGCGGGCATTGACCGTGGCCAACTGGTTCTGCAGCGTCTCGAGCTGGTCGAGCGCGTCGGTGGTACGCTCGGCCAGCGCATCCACCGAGAGCTTGTCGAGCGCGTCGGCATCCGGCGGCCGATCATCGCTCAACGCCGAGAGCTGGCGCTGGAGCTCGCGCCGTTGCTGCGGTGCCTGACGCACGTTGCGCTCCAGCGTATCGAGATCCTTACGCGTCGCTTCCAACCCATCGAGTGCCTGCAGCGCCGCACGCAGTTGCTCCAGATCGGCCTTCTGCTGCTCGCTCGGCGTCTCGATCTGCTTGAGCTTGTCGAGTTCCGTCTCGAGTCGCTGCCGCGACGGTAGATCCGCCGGCTGCTGCGCCAGCGCGACCACGCTGGCGAGCAATAAGCACACTGCCAACAGCGTGCGCATGATAAGCTGCGCGGCACCGGGGGCCGCACGCCCGGCGAGTGACCCGAGCGGATGATCCGACATGCCAACTCCTTGTAAACACCGTCCCCCGGGGAAACGTCCCTGGAATCGTCGGGGCGATTTTCCAGGGTTTCAGCGCCGATCGCCAGCACCACTCGCCAGGCCCACCCGCTTGGCTCTATCATCAGCGCGGGCGGGGCGCGCCACGTGCGTGCGCGCAGCGTTCCACGGCCACCAACGGCAAGCCGGATCCGCCGCGACCTGCCTTCGCGACCAGGACTCTATCGACAGGACAGTCTCATGACGCCAATCCGCTCACTCTCCTCCTCAAGCCTCGTGGCCATGGGCTTGCTGATGGCACCGCTGGCGCTGGCCCAGACCGTGGAGGCCACGCCCGACCCGGTCCAGCAGGCGAGCGAGAAGGCTGAGGTTCGCCGGGATCTGGAAGCGGAGACGGCCGACAACCCGCTGGCGATTACCGCCTATCGGCGTAACTACGTCATGCCGTGGACCTATAACACCAACCCTGACGAGGCTGATTTCCGCGAGATCTCCACCGACGGCGGCGTCGATCACTCCGAGGTGAAGTTCCAGCTCAGTTTCAAGGTCAAGCTGCTCGACGACATCCTCGGCCGCAATGGCGATCTCTACTTCGCCTATACCCAGCGCAGCTGGTGGCAGGCCTACAACTCCGAGGCCTCCTCGCCGTTCCGCGAGACCAACTACGAGCCGGAAGCCTTCATGAGCTTCGACAACAGCTGGACCGTGCTCGGCTGGACCAACACCATCAACCGGATCGGTTTCGCCCACCAGTCCAACGGACGCTCCGATCCGCTGTCACGCAGCTGGAACCGCCTCTACGCGGAGACGATCTTCCAGCGTGGCGACTGGGCCTTCAGCGTGGCGCCCCACTGGCGCATTCCCGAGAACGATCGCGACGATGACAATCCGGATCTCGAGGACTACATCGGCTATGGCGATCTCACCCTGGTGGCGCAATCGGCGATCAGGAAGTATCGCTGATGCTGCGCGGCAACCCGGGCCAGGCCCATTACGGCGGCCAGCTCGACTACTCCTTCCCGCTGTTCGGCAAGGTCCGCGGCTATGTACAGTACTACCGCGGCTATGGCGAGAGTCTGATCGACTACGACAATGACGTTCAACGTTTCGGGCTGGGCTTCAGCATCAACACCTTCCTGGCCGGGATACCCGGCACGCGTTGATGCCTGACGCTGGGCTGACTATGCTGACTGCTGTTCGTCAGCACTCTGCCAATCGACTGTCAAAGGAAGACACCCATGACCATGCAACCCACCGGTGGCCAACACCCGGAACGCGAGCGCGAAGCCTCTACCGCACAACTCAAGGAAGACCTGCGCCATCTATCGCAGACGGTGGAGGAACTGATCCACGCCACGCGGATGACTCGCGCAGCAACATCGCCGAACTGCGCGAGCGCGCCCAGCAGCGCCTGCAAGACACGCGCGAGCGTCTCGAGGCGCGCGGTGAAGCCCTCTACGACAGCGCTCGAGAGCAGATCGACGCCACCGATCGCTACGTGCACGACAACCCGTGGACCAGCATCGGGATCGGTGCGGCTGCCGGCGTGGTACTGGGGCTGCTGCTGGGGCGGCGCTGATGGCAGGGCCCGCCGAGAATGTGATCGGCGCGGCGCGGCGGCTGATCGCCAACCTGATCGACACAGGTGAGACGCGCCTGCGTCTTGCCGTGGTCGAGTGGGAAGCCGAGCGTGAGCGACTGCTTACGCTACTGCTGCTGGCCGGCGCGGGATTGATCATGCTCTCCTTCGCCGTCGGCATGCTGCTGCTGCTGATCGTGGTGGTGTACTGGGAGGAGAATCGCCTGCAGGTGATCGCGATCTGTGCCGGGGCCCTGTTCGTGATTGCCGCCGGCCTGATCCTCGCTGCGCGCCGCGTGGCTCGTCGGCGCAAGCTGATGGCGGCGACACTGCGCCACCTCGACCACGACCGCCAGGCACTGAGGCCGGATCATGAGTGAACGCAGCCACCGTCAGCGGATCGAGGCGCTCGAACACGAGATTCTGCAGCAGCGCCTGGAGATGACTGCCGCCATGCGCGAGTGGCGCGATGCCACCGCCCCGATCGATAACGCCTGGGAGAAGCTGATGAGCTGGCGGGTGCCGCTGATGGCAGCCGGCAGCCTGTTCGCCCTGCGCGGCGCGCGCAAGCCCCGCGCGACTGGCCGCCTGCTCCGGCGCGCACTGACCGGGTTGATGATGTACAACCGCGGCAAGGCCCTCTACCGCGCCACCCGCGGGCGTCGGCGCTGAGCCGCGACCCGTTTCCAGGTTACGCGACATGCGCACGGCCGCCCTCACCGGCGGCCGTCGTCTCTCTTATCCCCCCTCTTATATTTCCCCAGAATTTACACCGCCTGGCCGCAGGCCACCCCCGAAGCCCACGCCCACTGGAAGTTGAAGCCGCCCAGCTGGCCGGTGACATCCAGCACCTCACCGATGAAGCGCAGCTGCGGCAGCTCCTCGACGGCAAAGGTCTTGGATGAGATGGCGCGGGTGTCGACACCGCCCAGCGTGACCTCTGCCGTGCGCCAGCCCTCGGTACCGGCGGGCTTGAACTGCCACCGCGTCAGCGCCTCGGCGAGGGCCTCGATCTGGGTATTGGAGAGATCCGCCAGCGGCGCATCCGGCCACGCCTGCCACTCGCCCAGCGCCTGGGCCAGACGGCGCGGCAAGTGCTCGCCCAGCCAGCCAGCGAGACGCTTGCGCGGCGCTTCGCGACGGCCCTGGCGCAAGGTCTCCGTCACATCGAGATGCGGCAGCCAGTCGATCGTCAACGCCATGCCCGGCTCCCAGTGACTGGAGGCCTGCAGCATGGCCGGTCCGGAGAGCCCACGATGGGTGAACAACAGTGGTTCGCGGTAGTGACCATCGCCGCAGCTCACCGCCACCGGGCAGGAGAGCCCGGATAGCGCCGCGAGTGCCGTCTTCCACTGCGAGGTCACGGTGAACGGCACCAGCGCCGCCCGGGTCGCGGTCACCTCCAGCCCGAACTGGCGCGCCAGCTCATACCCGAAACCGCTGGCGCCCAGGGTAGGAATCGACAGTCCGCCGCTGGCAACCACCACGGCGCCAGCATCGAGCGTGCCGTCAGAGCTCTTCAAACGCATGCCCTCGCCCAGACGCTCGACCCGCTCGATCGTGGTCGAGAGTGAGACCTCGACCCCGGCCCAGGCGCACTCGGTGAGCAGCATCTCGACGATCGCCTTGGCCGAGTCGGCGCAGAACAGCTGCCCCGGCGCCTTCTCGACATACTCGATACCGTGACGCTCGACCAGCTCGACGAAGTGCTGCGGGGTATAGCGCTTGAGCGCCGAGATCGCGAAGTGCGGGTTGCGCGAGAAGAAGTGGCGCGGCGCAGTGGCCAGATTGGTGAAATTGCAGCGCCCGCCGCCGGACATCAGGATCTTCTTGCCAGCCTTGTTGGCGTGGTCGATGACCCTGACCCGCTGCCCGCGATAGCCCGCAGTGAGTGCGCACATCAGCCCGGCGGCGCCGGCACCGATCACGATGACGTCATAGGATGAGGGCATGGTCTGGCGGCTCCCGCGGCAGTGAGTGGGCGCGCATTCTAACAGGGAAACGCCGCTTCGCCCGGCGATGGGGGCGAAGCGACAGGCAAGGCCACACCGCGCCCCTTTTCGCCACACCGTTTTCGCCGCGCTCTGATTCGCTTCGCCCCTAGCGCGTCATGAAACTGCAACTACACTGAAAATGCGACGCTCTCGCCCGCGAGTCACCCACTTCGATTAAGGAAGATCCATGAGCAGACACTATCGAGACGACGCCCGTCACTACTACCGTGACGCCAAGCAGCGCGGACGTGCCGGCGTGCAGCGCGCGCGCCAGCGCGCCGACGACATGAGCCAGGACCTGATGGAACACGCCGGAGAGGCGTGGCGGGACACCGACGACTACGTTCACCGCAACGCCTGGAGCGGTATCGGGGTCGCTGCGCTGGCCGGTTTCGCGATCGGCTTCTTCGTCGGCCGTCGCTGAGCCCTGCGGCTCGACGACGAGAGTCGCCGGGCCGCTGTAGCCCTGTATGCCAGCAGGTATGCAAGAACCAACATCGGCCGCGAGCAGCGGCCGACAGCGCGTCAGAGCATGGCGCAGCTAAAGCGGTCACGGTGTCGTAGACGAAGTATCGTCACGCGCGTCGAGCTCCGCGATCAGACACAGACGCAGGGCACGCAGCTCGGCGCCATTGCAAGCGTCCGGCCATAGCCACCAGTGCCGACCGTCGAGCGCCAGCCCACACACCCAAGGCGCGAGACGCAGCGGGCGGCAGTGCACCCCACGCCATCTTCGCCCGTCATCCGATATTTCCCACTGTTGCCGTCCGTGTTCGTCGCGACAGCGTAGATAGCGCAAGCGCGGTTGACGCGCCCACTCCCAGGCCAACCCCGCCAAACCGGCGAGCCCGAGGCCCAGCGCGACCTCTGGAGCGAGGAAGCGCACGGCGAACAGCGCAAGCCCCAAGACCCACACGGCGCCGAGCGCCAGTGCCAGTCTAGAGCGCCTGACGCCGATCGCGGTCGGTGTTCTCGGCATGCTCGACGATCATCTGCACGATGCGCCGCAGTTCCGGGTCGCTGGGCCACTCGCGACGCATCAGCCATACGAAAAGGTCCTGGTCCTCCTCGGCGATCAGCTCGCGATAGCGGGTCTGATCCTCGGCACTCAGCGCGTCGTAGCGCGCTTCGAGAAACGGCACCAGCAGAAGATCGAGTTCCCACATGCCGCGACGCGAGTGCCAGTACAGACGCTTGCGCGTAATGTCTTCATCGTTATCGGCCACGAACGCTCCTCACTGCTGAAATGGTCCACCACTCGGGGACGCCAGACCGCGATGCGCCATACTGCCCCAGGGTAGCGGGTTCGGTCGCCATTATAGCCGAGGCACCGCGCGCCCACTATGAGCGCCGCCGAGCCACCGCACCGGGTCTCGCGCGGGTAGCGGCCGAGCCCTGCTCGCAGCGTGCTCGGGGACATTTGCGCCAACGCACTCGGCGCACGCTTTTTGCGTCGCGTAATGCGTTGTTTTCTCGAAACTTGCGCAGTATGCTGAAGCGACAATAATAGAGGTCGGATGCCCCTCGGGGGCAGCGTCCGTCACCGCCGGGCAGACGGCTCACGGAGAGTGTCGATGACCAAGTCTGAATTGATCGAGCAGATTGCTTCTCGCCGACCTGAACTATCGGCCAAGGAAGTCGAGGCGGCGGTGCGCGTCATACTCGACGATATCACCCATGCGCTGGCCGAAGGTGGGCGTGTGGAGATCCGTGGCTTCGGCAGTTTCTCACTTCACTTCCGCGAACCACGTACCGGCCGCAACCCCAAGACCGGCGACCCCGTCGATCTCGACGGCAAGTATGTTCCGCATTTCAAGCCGGGCAAGGAGTTGCGTGAGCAGGTCAATGCCAGCCGGGCGCTGGGCTATTGATCGATCAGTCACCGCGTCGTGACGCCACTGTCCGCCCGGTCGGCGGCAGTGTCATCGCGGCTCGTCATTGGAAATCACTATGCGCTGGTTCAAAGGCGTCTTTCTCGCCATCGTTCTGATCATCGTGCTGCTGCTCGGCATTCTCTTCGCCGTCAACAACCAGCAGCCGTTACCGCTGGACCTGATCTGGGTCGAGCTGCCCCCGGCGTCGCTCTCGTTATGGCTGTTGGTGGCCCTGGCCAGCGGCGTGATTCTCGGCATGCTGGCGATGACCGGCATGTACCTGCGCCTGCGCACGCTGCTGACCCGGGCCCAGCGGCATAACCAGCAACAGCGCAAGGAACTCGATCGCCTGCGCACGCAGGAGTTCAAGGAAAGCACCTGACATGGCGAACGTTCTGCTACTGGCATTGCTGGTGGCAGCCATCGCCATTGGCTGGTGGCTGGGGCGCTGGGAGAGCAGCCGTCAACGCACGCAGCGTGCCCCTCCCGCTCATCCCCTGCCCCGCGACTACTTCGTGGGGCTCAACTATCTGCTCAACGAGCAGCCCGACCGCGCCATCGAGACCTTTACCCAGGCTCTCGAAGTCAACAGCGACACGGTCGAGACCCATATCGCCCTGGGCAACCTCTATCGCTCCCGTGGCGAAGCCGACCGTGCCGTACGTATCCACCAGAATCTGCTCGCCCGCCCGGCACTGACCGCCGCGCAGAGCGGCCAGGTCCAGCTGGAACTCTCCCGCGATTTTCTCAATCTGGGGCTGCTCGACCGCGCCGAGCGGCTGCTGCTCTCGCTCAACAAAGCCAACGTCGACGACGAGCAGAAACTCGCGGCCAAGCGCCTGCTGGTGGATCTGTTCCAGCGCGAGAAGGAGTGGAGCCAGGCGCTCGAGGTTGCCCAGCCACAGCTTGTGCGCCAGGATCCCGACATGCGCCGCGCCGCCGCCCACTGGCTGTGCGAGCTGGCGCTCGAGCACCGCCGCAACGCCAGCCCGTCGCTGGCGCGCAAGGCGTTGCGCCAAGCGCTGCACATCGACGAATCCTGTGTGCGCGCCAACTGGATTCTGGGCCAGCTGGAGTGGGATATCGGCCAGTACCGCAGCGCAATCCGCTACTGGCAGCGCGTGCCAGAGCAGGACCCGAGCTTCACCACCCTGGTGCTGGAGCCGCTGCGCGATGCCTATCGCCTGCTCGACGACGCTGACGGCTGGTGGCAGTTCCTCGAGCAGCAGCTGCAGCGCGCGCCACCGACCAGCGTAGTGATCATGGCTGCCGACGCGCTGCACCACCGCCAGGGGGCGGAGATCGCCTGCGCCTTCGTCAGCGACCAACTGCGCGATCATCCCAGCTTGCGCGGCGTCGACTATCTGATGGATCTCTATCTGGCCGACAGCGACCCCGGCGAGCGCGACCGTCTGGAGCTGCTCAAGCAGCACACCCATCAGTTGCTCAGCGTTCGCCCGCGTTACCGCTGCCAGCGCTGTGGCTTTGCCGCCGAGCAGCTCAACTGGCAGTGCCCCCGCTGCCATAGCTGGGGCACCAGCAAACCGATCACCGGTCTCGAGGGCGAATGATCAGCCCACGTCCAGCGCGCGCTCGATCTCGGCCAGCGCCGCCATCGGCTCGGCCGCCTGGGTCACCGCGCGGCCGATCACCAGATGCGTGCTGCCCGCCGCCATGGCCGCTTCAGGCGTCATGACCCGGCGCTGATCCCCCGTCGCCGCGGTGGCCGGGCGAATACCTGGGGTGACCTTGAGAAACCCTTCGCCACAGATCGCACGCAGCCGCTCGCTCTCGCGGGCCGAGCACACCACCCCATCGAGACCGCTCTGCTGGGTCAGCCGCGCCAGGCGCTCGACCTGGCTCATGGCGTCCCCCGCCACGCCGATCTCGTGGAGTTCGTCGTCCGCCATACTGGTCAGCACGGTCACCGCGATCAGCCGCGTCGACAGCCCGCGCTGGCGCAGTCGTTCGACGCTCGCCTCCATCATTCGGCGCCCGCCGACGGCGTGGACGTTGACCATCCAGACCCCCTGATCCGCCGCCGCCTCGACCGCACCGGCAACGGTGTTGGGGATGTCATGAAACTTGAGATCCAGAAACACCTCGAAGCCGCGCCGGTGCATGGCCTCGATGGCCTGCGGCCCGGCCCGGGTGAACAGCTCCTTGCCAATCTTGACCCGACAACGCGCCGGATCGAGGGCGTCGGCCAGCGCCGTGGCCGAAGCCAGATCCGAGTAGTCCAGGGCGATGATGAGCGGCGACTGCGTAGCGGCCATGGGCGGCATCTCCGGCATGATGAATTCGCGCCGGAGTATACCGGAGTTGCCACCGCGCTGCCGCGGCGCGGCGGCCATTCGAGGGTGACGCAAGTCGTAGGCGATCACGTACGCCGATCGAGGGCGAATTCGACGTCAAGGCACGCGCCCTGGTGTCGATAGCCTCTAGGAGGGGTGGCCGCACCGCCAACCCGTCACGCCGGCACGCCAGCGGCGCTGCCCGGCAAGCCTCGTCTTACCGACGAGATCGACACCAAGAGGAGATCGACATGAAAAAGCTGTTCGGTATCGCCCTGCTGTCGCTGTTCATGGCCGCCAGCCTACCCGCCGTCGCCGACCCGGTGAACATCAACCAGGCCGATGCCCAGACTCTGGCAACGCTACCGGGGATCGGCGAGGTCAAGGCGCAGGCGATCGTCGAAGACCGCAAGGCCAACGGCCAGTACGAGTCGCTCGACGAGCTCACCCGCGTCAGCGGCATCGGCGAGGCCACCATCGCCAAGCTCAAGGACGACGCCACCCTCTGAACGGGCCATTCATCAACGTCAGACGCAGTGGGCTTATCCGGCGGCAGGGCGTCGCGAGGGCGCTGTGAACCCCTCCCTGGGTGCTACCTTTGCCATCCCTGGCAAAGGCCCCTCGCTTTGCCCTGCCCCCGGTGCCCATCGTCAGAGAGCTCTGGACATCCGCTCCCAGCCTTACCGGCTGGCCCAATCGATCACCGCCAGGGAGTGGCGGTGCTTGCATTTCTCTCCTGTCGTCTCCATCTGAGGAAAATCGGTTTTCCCGGGAGACACCATGCCTCTGCTCTTTCTGCTCGCGCTGTTCCTGCTGGCGGACGTCATCGTCCTGTTCACCCTGGGAGCCAAGCTCGGGTTGCTGCTGACCTTACTCTGGATCGCGCTCAGTGCGGCTTTCGGCCTGCACCTGATCCGGCGTGAAAGCCTGCTCACCCTGCAGCGTGCCCGCGAACGTCTGGCCCTGGGTGAACTGCCTTCGGACGAGCTGCTGGCCGGTGCCACCTTCGTGCTGGCCGGCGTACTGCTGATGGCGCCGGGTTTTCTCTCCGACCTACTGGGCCTGGTGTGTCTGCTACCGGGGAGCGGCCAGCTCGCACGACGCTGGTTTCCCCGCGCCGCGACCACCGGCCCGAGCGGCAATGGTCGTACGCAGGGCCAAGGGGGCAGCGAGTGGGGGGCAGCGGCAAGCACCGCCCACCGCGACTCGGCGCCAGGCGATGAGTCCGAGGCGCGTCCACTCGAGGGTGACTTTATCGGACGCGACAGCAGCGGCCGTGACGGCGATTCGCGCTGAGCGCGAGCCAGCAGGACCTTTCCACGCGCTGATTTGGACAAAAAATTTGTGCTGTACCCTTGAAAGCGTCTTGCCCGACCCAATCAAGGCAGCAGCGATAGCTTTAGGCCATCAGGCCCATTAACCGGAAGGCGCAAGCCTTCTCCCGCTGGGCAACGCTCACCGGGAACGTGCATTTGCAACATGCAACCATCAGGAGAACGTGAGCAATGAAAATCCGTCCCTTGCACGATCGCGTCATCGTACGTCGCACAGAAGAAGAGCAGAAAACTGCCGGCGGCATCGTGCTTCCGGGCAACGCCCAGGAGAAGCCGACCCGCGGTGAGATTCTCGCCGTCGGCAACGGCCGCATCCTCGACAACGGCGAAGTTCGCGCCCTGGACGTCAAGGTCGGCGACACCGTCATCTTCAAGGAAGGCTTCGGCGTCGAGAAGCAGAAGGTCGACGGCGAAGAAGTTCTGATCATGAGCGAGAGCGACATTCTGGCCGTCGTCGAAGGCTGATCGATCGCTCGACTCGCTGATTCATCACGTTTCCACGTATCGCATTTAGGAAGATCGGACAATGGCAGCTAAACAAGTCAAGTTCTCTGATGATGCCCGCAAGCGCATGGTTCGCGGCGTCAACGTTCTCGCCGATGCCGTCAAGGCCACGCTGGGCCCGAAAGGCCGCAACGTCGTGCTCGAGAAATCCTTCGGCGCACCGACCGTCACCAAGGACGGCGTCTCCGTCGCCAAAGAGATCGAGCTGAAGGATCGCTTCGAGAACATGGGCGCGCAGATGGTCAAGGAAGTCGCTTCCAAGACCTCCGACGCCGCCGGTGACGGCACCACCACCGCCACCGTCCTGGCCCAGTCGATCGTCAACGAAGGCCTCAAGGGCGTCGCTGCGGGCATGAACCCGATGGATCTGAAGCGCGGCATCGACAAGGCCGTCGCCGAAGCCGTCAAGCACATCCAGTCGCTTTCCGTACCCTGCACCGACGCCAAGGCGATCGCCCAGGTCGGCACCATCTCCGCCAACGGCGATGCGCGCATCGGTGAGATCATCGCCGAAGCGATGGAAAAAGTCGGCAAGGAAGGCGTCATCACCGTCGACGAAGGTCGCGGCTTCGAAGACGAGCTGGAAGTGGTCGAAGGCATGCAGTTCGATCGCGGCTACCTCTCGCCCTACTTCGTCACCAACCAGGAAACCATGGCGGTCGAGCTCGAAGACCCCTACCTGCTGCTGGTCGACAAGAAGGTCTCCAACATCCGTGAACTGCTGCCGGTGCTGGAATCCGTCGCCAAGGCCGGCAAGCCGCTGGTGATCATCGCCGAAGACATCGAAGGCGAAGCCCTGGCCACGCTGGTGGTCAACAACATGCGCGGTATCGTCAAGGTTGCGGCAGCCAAGGCACCTGGCTTCGGCGACCGCCGCAAGGCCATGCTGCAGGACATCGCCATCCTGACCGGCGGCACCGTGATCTCCGAAGAGGTCGGTCTGAACCTCGAGCAGGCCAACCTGGACCACCTGGGCAGCGCCAAGCGCGTCACCATGTCCAAGGAGAACACCACCATCATCGATGGTGCCGGCGTCGAGTCCGACATCGAAGCTCGTGTCAGCCAGATCCGCGCGCAGATCGAGGAAACCTCCTCTGACTACGACCGCGAGAAGCTGCAGGAGCGCGTCGCCAAGCTGGCTGGCGGTGTTGCCGTCATCCGCGTCGGTGCCGCGACCGAGTTCGAGATGAAAGAGAAGAAGGCCCGCGTCGAAGACGCCCTGCACTCCACCCGTGCAGCGGTCGAGGAAGGCGTCGTGCCTGGCGGCGGTACCGCCCTGGTGCGTGTGCTGACCATGGTCCGCGGCCTGACCGGCGACAACGAAGACCAGACCCACGGCATCGCCATCGCGCTGCGTGCCATGGAGTCTCCGCTGCGCCAGATCGTCACCAACGCGGGTGAAGAGGCGTCGGTCATCATCAACCGCATCAAGGACGGCGAAGGCAACTTCGGCTACAACGCGCAGACCGGCGAGTACGGCGACCTGTTCGAAATGGGCGTCCTCGACCCGGCCAAGGTGACCCGCACCGCGCTGCAGTCCGCCGCTTCCGTGGGTGGTCTGATGATCACCACCGAAGCGATGATCGCCGAGGATCCGGAAGAGAAAGCCGCCGGTGGCGGCGCGCCGGACATGGGCGGCATGGGTGGCATGGGCGGCATGATGTAAGCCTCCCCCGCCATCGCCTGAGACTTTCAGGTATCATGGAAAGCCCCGCCACTGGCGGGGCTTTTTTTGGTTCAGGGTCTTGGGTTCAGCGCGCGTTCCGCGATGCTGCCGCTCCCGCCGTCTCGTTTCAGGAGCCTTCTCGCATGCTCGAGCGTATTCGTATCGTCCTCGTCCAGACCTATCATCCCGGCAATATCGGCGCCAGCGCGCGGGCAATGAAGACCATGGGCCTGAGCGACCTGGTGCTGGTCGCACCACGGCAGTTCCCCGACCCAGAAGCGACCCGTCTGGCGGCTGGCGCCGTCGATCTGATCGAGGGCTGCCGGGTAGTGGACTCGCTGGACGAGGCAGTGGCCGACTGCGTGCAGGTGATCGGCGCCAGCGCGCGCCTGCGTAGCCTGCCGCTGCCCTGCTACCACGCCCCGGATGCCATGCTCGAGGCGGCCTGGCAACGCCTTCCCGACGGCCCGGTGGCTGTGGTCTTCGGGCGCGAACGCTCGGGGCTCACCAACGACGAGATCGGCCACTGCACGCATCAGCTCAACATCCCCGCCAACCCCGACTACGGTGTGCTCAACCTCTCCCAGGCGGTCCAGATCGTCGCCTACGAGGCGTTCCGTCAGGCCAGTCACACCGCCGTCGCCGAGGCGCCAGCATCGCGGGACACGGTCTACCCGACGCTCGACCAGCTCGAACACTTCCACGCGCACCTGCACCGCGCGCTCGACAGCGCCGGCTTCCTCAACCAGCCCCACGCCAAGACCGAAGCGCACCTGCGGGCCCTGTTCGCTCGCGCCGAGCCCAGCCGCAAGGAGCTCTCGATTCTGCGCGGCGTGCTCAATGCGCTCGAACGGCACGATTGACGACAGACTTTGACACGAACGCCCCAGCCATAGAGAATGGTAATCACTCTCATCAATAGAGTGATGGTGACCCATGCATTCAGAGCGCTCCCGACTCCACTATACCTGCGTCTTTCTGCTGGTCTCCTTTCAGGCCGTGCGACAATCGCTACCCGCCGCCACCCCCTCGGCAGCGCCCTGCTGGCTCGACGCTGAGATGCTGAAGATGCTGCTGCGTGAACTCAAGCGCTGTCGCGAAGAGGCCTCTCCCTTCCCGCCGGTACACACCTCGCTGGACGTCGCTACCTACCACTGCGGCCTGCTGATGGCGCAGTGCCCAGCGGCACTGGATCCCTCGCTCTGCAGCTACCATCTGGATGCCATCATCCAGCCGCTCAAGCAAGCCATCGCTGAGCTCTCCGGCCACCACGCTGCGACCGCGGGCGCGACACAGAGCGGACGAGGCTGGCGCGGCTGGCTCAAACGTTAAGCGCTCATACCCAATCCTGTGACGATAGGCGCGAGTGAAAGGCGTTCCTCACCGCACGCGGAGAGGCGCCATCACCGCTCCACCCAGCCAGACCAGCGCCAGACATAAAAAAACAGCGCCCGAAGGCGCTGTTTTCATGGGGAGACCGAATCCGAAGAATCAGTCCTGGCCCATCTGCTGCTTGATCAGATCACCGATGGTGGTCGGACCGTTGGTCTCGACATCCTGGTCGCGCAGCTTGGTCATGTTGCGACGCGTGTCGACCTGATCCTTGGCCTTGATCGACAGGTTGATGGCGCGGCTCTTGCGATCGACGTTGACGATCTTGGCTTCGACGCTATCACCTTCGTTCAGCACGTTGCGCGCATCTTCGACGCGGTCGGCGCTGATCTCGGAGGCCTTAAGGATACCGATGACATCGGTGGCCAGTTCGACGTGCGCTTCCTTGGCATCGACTTCGATGATGCGGCCGGTGACCACGGAGCCCTTGTCGTTGACAGCCAGGAACTCGGAAACCGGATCGGTCTCGAGCTGCTTGATGCCCAGCGAGATGCGCTCACGCTCCGGATCGATCGAAAGGATGACGGCTTCCGCTTCGTCGCCCTTCTTGAACTGACGGACCGCTTCTTCGCCAGCTTCGCTCCAGGAGATGTCGGAGAGGTGCACCAGACCGTCGATGCCGCCTTCCAGACCGATGAAGATACCGAAGTCGGTGATCGACTTGATGGTACCGGCAACGCGGTCGCCCTTGTTGTAGCGCGCGTTGAAGTCTTCCCACGGGTTGGTGGTGCACTGCTTGATACCCAGGGAGATACGACGACGCTCTTCGTCGATGTCGAGCACCATGACTTCGACGTCGTCACCGACCTGAACCACCTTGGACGGATGGATGTTCTTGTTGGTCCAGTCCATTTCAGAGACGTGAACCAGACCTTCGACACCCTCTTCCAGCTCGGCGAAGCAGCCGTAGTCGGTCAGGTTGGTAACGCGGGCGTTGACCTTGGTGCCTTCCGGGTAGCGGTCGACGATGTTGACCCAGGGGTCTTCGCCCAGCTGCTTCAGGCCCAGCGAAACGCGGTTGCGCTCGCGGTCGAACTTGAGCACCTTGACGTTGATCTCGTCGCCGACGGCCACGATCTCGCTCGGGTGCTTGATGCGCTTCCACGCCATGTCGGTGATGTGAAGCAGGCCGTCGACGCCACCGAGGTCGACGAAAGCGCCGTAGTCGGTGAGGTTCTTGACGATACCGTTGATCTGCTGGCCTTCCTGCAGGTGGGCGAGCAGCGCTTCACGCTCGGCGCTGTTCTCGGCTTCGAGCACGGCACGGCGAGAGACGACGACGTTGTTGCGCTTCGGATCGAGCTTGATGACCTTGAAGTCCAGCTCTTTGTGCTCCAGGTGCGCGGTGTCGCGAACCGGACGCACATCGACCAGCGAACCCGGCAGGAACGCACGAATCGAGGAGACGTCGACGGTAAAGCCGCCCTTGACCTTGCCGTTGATCACGCCCTTGACGATTTCGTCTTTCTCGAAGGCCGCTTCCAGTTCTTTCCACGCTTCGGCGCGCTTGGCCTTCTCACGCGACAGACGGGTTTCACCGAAACCGTCTTCAACGGCTTCCAGTGCGACCTTGACTTCGTCACCGACCGCGATGGTCATCTCACCGTTGTCGTCGCGGAACTGAGCCGCGGGGATCTGACCCTCGGACTTCAGACCGGCGTTGACGGTGATCCAGTCGCCTTCGATGTCGACCACGGTTGCCATGACGATGGCACCGGGCTCCATGTTGATGTCCTGGAGAGATTGTTCGAACAGTTCAGCAAAGCTTTCGCTCATGTGATTCCTACGTGATCAACGTTGATGGCGGGCGGGCCGCCTTCCTCCGTACCACCAGCGAGTACGGGCCTTATCGACATATCCCTGGGGATGTTGGCGCTGGTTCGACCTGCCGCGACTTGACTGTCGGTGTCGCTGCACGTCTTCACATCTTGCCAGGGGCCCCGGGAGCGGAAGTGTGTCGTCATTCCACAGGCCAGCACGACCCGAGACACTCTCAGGTCAGGCCGCGCTCGGCCAGCAGCGTTTCGATACGCTCCACGACTTCCGGTATATCCAGCTGCGTGGTGTCCAGCTCGACGGCATCTTCGGCCGGCTTGAGCGGGGCTACCGCACGCTGCATATCACGCGCATCGCGCGCTTGGATTTCTTCCAAAAGGGTCGCGAGTCTAGCATCTTCACCGGCCTCGCGCAATTGGCGCAGGCGACGCTGGGCACGCTCCTCGGCCGAAGCGGTGAGATAGATCTTCAGCGGCGCATCGGTGAACACCACGGTGCCCATGTCACGGCCGTCGGCGACCAGCCCGGGCGCCTGGCGGAAGTCGCGCTGCCGCTGCAGCAGCGCTTCGCGCACCGGCGGCAGCGCCGCCACCTGCGAGGCGGCATTGCCCACCTCTTCGCGGCGGATCGCCCGGGTCACGTCGTCGCCCTCGAGCAGGATACGCATGGCACCGTCCTCCACCGCGAAGACCACGTCCAGCCGCTGGGCCTGGCGGGTCAGCCGCTCGACGTCGTCCAGCGCGACCTCCTTGCGCAGCGCCGCCAGCGCGGTGAGCCGGTAGAGCGCACCGGAATCGAGCAGGTGCCAGCCCAGGCGTTCGGCGATCATGCGACTGATGGTGCCCTTGCCGGCGCCACCGGGGCCGTCGATGGTGAGGACGGGGGCGGTCTGACTCATGCCTCGACCTCCTCGAGGGTAAGCCCCACGCGCTCGGCCAGCGCGACGAAGCCGGGGAAAGAGGTCGCGACGTTGGCGCAATCGTCGATCTCGATCGGCGCGCTGGCGCGCAGCGCGGCCACGGTGAAGGCCATGGCGATGCGGTGATCGCCAAGGCTGTCGACCCGGCCGCCACCATAGTTGGCACTCTCGCCGCCCTTGCCGACGATGTCGATGCCATCGTCGAATACCGTGGCTTCCACGCCCAGGATCGCCAGGCCATCGGCCATTGCCTGAATGCGGTCGGACTCCTTGACCCGCAGCTCTTCGGCACCGCGAAGCCGGGTGGTGCCCTCGGCATTGGCCGCGGCGACGAACAGTGCCGGGAATTCGTCGATCGCCAGCGGCACCTGGTCGACCGGGATATCGATTCCCTTGAGCGGCGCATAGCGGATGTGCAGATCGGCCACAGGCTCGCCGCCGACTTCGCGCGGATTCTCCAGACGCAGGTCGGCGCCCATCAGCTTGAGAATGTTGATCACGCCGATGCGCGTCGGGTTGACGCCGACGTGCTCGAGCACCAGATCGGCCCCCGGCGTGATCGCCGCCGCGACCAGGAAGAAGGTTGCCGAGGAGATGTCCGACGGCACGTCGATCGGTGCGCTGGTGAGCTTGCCGCCGCCACTCAGGCGCGCCACGTCGCCTTCGCGGGTCACCGCATAGCCGAAGCCGTTGAGCATGCGCTCGGTATGGTCGCGGGTCGGCGCCGGCTCACGCACGCGGGTCTCGCCCTCGGCGTACAGCCCCGCCAGCAGCAGGCAGGATTTGACCTGGGCACTGGCCATCGGCATGTCGTAATCGATGCCCTTGAGCGGCTGACCGCCATGGATCTTCAGCGGCGGACGACCGCCCTCGGCGGTGTCGATACGCGCCCCCATCAGACGCAGCGGGTCGGCGACCCGCGCCATGGGACGCTTGGTCAGGGAGGCGTCACCGGTGAGCTCGGTATCGAAGGCCTGCCCGGCGAGCAGCCCGGCGAACAGCCGCATGGCGGTGCCGGAGTTGCCCACATAGAGCGGGCCGGCGGGCTTTTTCAGCCCGTGCAGACCGACCCCATGGATGGTCACACGGCCCTGGTGCGGCCCTTCGATCGCTACACCCATGTCGCGGAACGCCTGCAGCGTGGCCAGGCTGTCCTCGCCTTCGAGAAAGCCCTTGACCTCGGTCACCCCGTCGGCCAAAGCGCCGAGCATGATCGAGCGGTGGGAGATGGACTTGTCGCCGGGCACGCGGATACGGCCGCTGACCGACCCGCCGGGCGAGACCCGATACTGCACCTGTCGTGATTCCATGGCTTGATAACTCGTCTGATTCAACAGCGTTTCGAAATAGTGTCGGGCGTGGCTGGCACGGTCGAAGGTGCCCAGCATGGCATCGCTGTCACCCTGCTCGACCGCGCGGCGCAGTCGCGCCAGCCCGCTCTCGAAGTCGTCCAGCGCGCCGAGCAGCGCGTCACGGTTGCCGGTGAAGATGTCGCGCCACATCACCGGATCGCTGCCGGCGATGCGGGTGAAGTCGCGAAAACCGCCGGCGGCGTAGCGAAAGATCTCCAGCCGCTCGTCCTGGCGCGCCAGGGTATCGACCAGCGAAAAGGCGAGCAGGTGCGGCAGATGACTGGTACGCGCCAGCACCTGATCGTGGCGCGCCACCGGCATCTCCAGCACCTGGGCGCCGCACAGCTCCCACAGCCCGCGCACCGCCTGTACCGCCGCCGGGTCGGTCTCCGCCTCCGGGGTCAGGATCACCTTGTGATGACGATAGAGCGTCGGATTGGCGGCGGCGACGCCGCTCTTCTCCGAGCCGGCGATGGGGTGACCGGGGACGAAGCGCGCGGGCAGCGTGCCGAAGACCCGCCGCGCGGCGTCGCACACCGCGCGCTTGGTGCTACCGACATCGGTGACGATACGCGATCCCAGCGCCGGGGCCAGCGCCTCGAACACCGCCGGCATCACCAGTACCGGCACCGCCAGCACCACGATGTCGGCACGCTCAACCAGCGGTGTCAGCGCGCTGCCGCCGTCGTCGATCACCCCCATGGCCAGCCCGGTAGCGATCTCGTCGTCATTGCGGTCGCAGCCCAGCAGCGTGCCACGATAGCCCGCTGCCTTGAGCGCGGCGGCCAGCGAGCCACCGATCATGCCCAGCCCGACGATGAGTAGCGTGGGCGCGGTCTCTCCCGACATCCTAGAGCACACCGACCGGGTAGGAACCGAGCACCTTCATGTCGGAAGCATGCTGCTTCACCGCCTCCAGTACGCCAGCGACAGCCGGGTCGTCGACATGCCCCTTGAAGTCGATGAAGAAGACGTAGGTCCAGACGCCATTACGCGACGGCCGCGTCTCCAACCGGGTGAGATCGATGGCGTGGCGGTGAAAGGGTTCGAGCAGACCGTGCAGCACCCCCGGCTGGTTGCGCATGGCGACCACGATGGAGGTCTTGTCATGGCCGGAGGGCGGCACCGACTCGTTGCCGATGATCAGAAAGCGCGTGGAGTTGTCCGGGCGATCTTCGATCTTCTCGGCGACATGGTCGAGACCGTAGAGCTGGGCGGCCATGTCGCCGGCGATCGCCGCGCTGTGCCACTCGGTCTTGACCAGCCTGGCGGCCTCGGCATTGGACGACACCGCCACCCGCTCGGCGTGGGGATAGTGTGCATCGAGCCACTTGCGGCACTGGGCGAACGACTGCGGATGCGAATAGATCCGCGAAATCTTGTCCTGACGGGTGATATTGGAGACCAGCAGATGGTGGTGAATTCGCAGCACCACCTCGCCGCTGATGTGAAGCCCAGAGTCCATGAACGAGTCGAGGGTGTTGTTGACCACCCCCTCGGTGGAGTTCTCCACCGGCACCACCCCGTAGTTGACCGCGCCCGCCTCGACCTCACGGAACACTTCGTCGATCGCCGCCATCGGCAGGCTGATCGCACTGTGGCCGAAGTGCTTGAGCGCCGCCTGCTGGGTGAAGGTGCCCTCCGGGCCCAGATAGGCGACCTTGATCGGCTTCTCCAGCGCCAGGCAGGCGGACATGATCTCGCGGAACAGCCGCGCCATCTCCTCGCCGTTGAGCGGCCCGGGGTTGCGCTCCATCACCCGGCGCAGCACCTGGGCCTCGCGCTCGGGGCGATAGAACACGGCATCGGGATCGTCGGCGGTCTTGACCTGGGCGACCTGGGCGGCGCACTCGGCACGCTCGCTGATCAGGCGCAAAAGCTCACTGTCGATGCTGTCGATACGCTGGCGCAGGGAGGCGAGATCCAGCGGCTTGTCGGTGTTGTCAGTCATGGGCATGTCCTGGCTGCATGCGGCCGCCACTCAACCGCGGCGACGTTCGAAATCGGCCATGAAGGTGATCAGCGCCTGCACGTCGGCCTCGCTGACGGCATTGTAGAGGCTCGCGCGCATGCCGCCGACGCTGCGATGCCCCTTGAGGTTGAGTAAACCTTCGGCCTCGGCATTCGCGAGGAAATCGCCGTTGAGTGAAGCATCCGCCAGCGTAAACGGCACGTTCATCAGCGAACGGTTGGCCGGCGCGATCGGGTTGGCGTAGAAGTCGCTGGCGTCAATCGCCGCGTAGAGCGCCTCGCTCTTGCGCCGGTTGATCGCCTCCATCTCGGCGACGCCGCCGATGTCGTTCTTGAGCCACTCGAATACCAGCCCGGCGAGATACCAGGCGTAGGTCGGCGGCGTATTGATCATCGAGTCGTTGTCGGCGTAGACCTTCCAGCCGAGCAGCGAGGGCGCCGAGGGCTGCGCCCGTTCGAGCAGATCCTCGCGCACGATCACCACGGTGATGCCGGCAGGGCCGATGTTCTTCTGCGCCCCGGCATAGATCACCCCATACCGGCTCACGTCCAGCGGTGTGGAGAGGATCGACGACGACATGTCGCACACCAGCGGCACCTCGGCATCGAGTTCGGGGATATAGTCGAAGGTCAGCCCGCCGATGGTCTCATTGTGGCAATAGTGCAGGTAGGCCGCATCCGCGGAGAGCGCGATGTCGCCCTGGCGCGGCACCTGCACGTAGCCGGATTCGCGACTCGAGGCGGCGATATGCGAGGCGGCCAGGTGGTCCGCCTCCTTGATCGCCTTGCTCGACCAGATGCCGGTATCGAGATAGTTGGGTGTCCCGCCCTGCCCCAGCAGATTGAGCGGCACGCAGGCGAACTGCAGGGTGGCACCACCCTGCATGAACAGTACTCGGTAGTTGTCGGGAATCGCGAGCAGATCACGCAGATCGCGCTCGGCCTTGGCCGCGATCGCCTCGAAGGTCGGGCTGCGGTGACTCATCTCCATCACCGACAAACCCTGGCCCTGATAGTCGAGCATCTCGGCGCGGGCGCGCTCCAGCACTGCCGTCGGCATGGCCGCCGGACCGGCACAGAAATTGTGCAGACGTGTCATTCTCGGAATTCCCCGTGGGCTCTTTCACACGACCCGGGCGCTTGCGTTCGACCGGGCTTGTTCATCAAAACGTATCTTCAGAGCGGCAAAAGCTGCCGCCACCCTGCATCCAACCCTTCATCCCGCCCCATACCATTGCCCGTGCGCGTACCACGCACCGGCTCAGGGGCCAAAACCTGGCGCCGGTCGGCAATGCGCCCCCGACCCAGAGCGGGCGGGGGCGCAGCGGCCTCAGGCGTCGTCGTCCACCGGCGGCGCATCGCCGGTCTGCGGCGGCACTTCAGCATCGGCCACCTCGGCCTCGTCCGGCGTCTCGAGCCCGTCGAGCGCTTCATCCTGGGGCTCGTCGACCCGCACCGTCTTGACCAGGTGCTCACCTTCGCTGGTGCGAATCAGGGTCACCCCCTGGGTGTTGCGCGAGGTGATCGACACCTCGCCGACGCGGGTGCGCACCAGGGTACCGCGGTCGGTGATCAGCATCATCTCGTCGCTGTCACGAACCTGCATCGCCGCCACCAGGGCACCGTTGCGCTCGGTGGTCTGCATCGCGATCACGCCCTGGCCGCCGCGACCGCGGATCGGGAACTCCTCGAGCCGGGTGCGCTTGCCATAGCCGTGCTCGGAGGCGGTCAGAATGTAGATCTGCTCCTCGCTGCCATCCGCGCTGGTGGCGGTGTCACCGTCGAGCTCGTTGTCGGCGTCGGCATCGATGGTCTGGCTCTGCGGGATGATCAGGCTGATCACCTCGGCGCCTTCGGCCAGCCGCATGCCGCGCACGCCGCGGGCAGTCCGCCCCATCGGGCGTACGTGGCCCTCTTCGAAGCGGATCGCCTTGCCGTTGGACGACAGCAGCATGACGTGGTCACTGCCGGTGGTGATGGCGGCGCCGATCAGGCGGTCGCCCTCCTCCAGGTCCAGCGCGATCAGGCCGACACTGCGCGGCCGCGAGAACTGGTCGAGCGAGGTGCGCTTGACCGTGCCGCTGGCAGTGGCGAAGAAGATGTAGCTCTCCGGGTTGTAGTCACGCACCGGCAGAATGGCGTTGATCGCCTCGCCGTCGTCCAGTGGCAGCAGGTTGACCAGCGGCTTGCCGCGCGACCCGCGGCTGGCGTTGGGCATCTCGTAGGTCTTGAGCCAATAGACCTTGCCGCGGTTGGAGAACAGCAGCATGGTGTCGTGGGTCGAGGCCACCACCAGATGCTCGATGACGTCTTCATCTTTCATGCTGGTGGCCGACTTGCCACGCCCGCCACGCTTCTGCGCCTGATAGTCGGAGATCGGCTGGGTCTTGGCATAGCCACCACGCGACAGCGTGACCACCATGTCCTCCTCGGCGATCAGATCCTCCATGGTGAGATCGAGACGACTGGTCTGGATCTCGGTCAGGCGGGCGTTGCCGTACTGATCGCGAATGCCCTCGAGCTCTTCGCGAATCACCTCCAGCAGCCGATCCGGCGAGGCCAGGATATGATTGAGTTCGGCGATGCGCTCGAGAATGCCGAGGTACTCGTCGAGCAGCTTCTCGGTCTCGAGCCCGGTCAGACGGTGCAGGCGCAGTTCCAGAATCGCCTGGGCCTGGGCCGGCGAGAGCCGATAGAGCGCGCGGTCGTCGGTGAGCCCGTAGCCCTCGTCGAGATCCTCGGGCTTGCACGAAGTGGCGCCGGCCCGCTCGAGCATGCCGGTCACCTGCCCCGGCTGCCAGTCGCGGGCGATCAGCTTTTCCTTCGCCTCGGCCGCGTTGGGCGAGGCCTTGATCAGCTCGATCACCTCGTCGATGTTGGAGATGGCGACCGCCAGCCCCTCGAGGATATGACCGCGCTCGCGCGCCTTCTTGAGTTCGAACAGGGTGCGTCGAGTGACCACCTCGCGGCGGTGGCGAATGAACGCCTCCAGCAGCTCCTTGAGGTTGAGCGTCTTGGGCTGGCCGTCGTGAAGGGCGACGATATTGATCCCGAACACGGTCTCGAGCTGGGTGTGGGCGAACAGGTTGTTGACCACCACGTCGCCTGACTCGCCGCGTTTGATCTCGATCACCACGCGCAGGCCATCCTTGTCGGACTCGTCGCGCAGTTCGGCGATCCCCTCGACCCGTTTCTCCTTGACCAGCTCGGCGATCTTCTCGATCAGCCGCGCCTTGTTGACCTGGTAAGGCAGCTCGGTAATGACGATCTGGTCACGTCCGCTCTTCTTGTCGAACTCGACCGTGTGGCGGGCGCGCACGTAGATGCGCCCGCGCCCGGTGCGATACGCCTCGAGAATACCGGCGCGGCCGTTGATGATACCGGCGGTGGGGAAGTCGGGCCCGGGGATGTACTCCATCAGGTCGTCGACCGTCAGGGTGTAGTCCTGGATCAGCGCCAGACAGCCATTGATCACTTCGACCATGTTGTGGGGCGGAATATTGGTCGCCATCCCCACCGCGATGCCCGAGGCGCCGTTGATCAACAGGTTGGGCACCTTGGTCGGCAGCACCTCGGGAATCCGCTCGGTGCCGTCGTAGTTGTCGACCCAGTCGACCGTGTCCTTCTCGAGATCCGCCAGCAGCTCATGGGAGAGCCGTGCCATGCGCACCTCGGTGTAACGCATGGCGGCCGCGTTGTCGCCATCGATGGAGCCGAAGTTGCCCTGGCCATCGATCAGCACGTGGCGCATGGAGAAGTGCTGCGCCATGCGCACGATGGTGTCATAGACCGCGCTGTCGCCGTGGGGGTGATATTTACCGATCACATCGCCGACCACGCGCGCCGATTTCTTGTACGGCTTGTTCCAGTCGTTGCCGAGCTCGTGCATGGCGTAGAGCACGCGCCGGTGCACCGGCTTCAAGCCATCGCGGACGTCGGGCAGAGCCCGCCCGATGATGACGCTCATCGCATAGTCCAGGTAGGACTGCTTGAGTTCATCCTCGATGTTGACTGGCAGAATTTCTCTGGCGATATCACCCATGGGTCGTCAAATCCTTTGCGCCGCTGCCACGGCCGAAGACGACCGTGGCAGCGTTAATGAAGCCCCGACAAGGCGACCGAGACCCTCGGCCGCACAATCTGTCGATCATACCATTTCAGGGCTTCCAAAGGCAGGCATTGACGTCTTTTCCCCGAGTGGTGTAGCCGGCTCAGCGCACTTGTGCCTCCGCGACCAGCAGCGGTTCGAGGCGCTCGCGCCATACCCCTTCGAGCGGCACCACCTCACCGCTGCGCTGGTCGAGCAGCACGAAGGTCAGCAGCGCACTCACCACCAGTTCACCACTGTCGCGATGCACGATACGGTGAGCCACCCGGGCGCTGCGCCCGCCGATGTGCGAGAGACAGGTTTCGATATCGAGGTCATCGTTGATCACCGCGGCGCGGCGGTAATCGATATTGAGGTTGACCGCGACCAGCGCCACGCCCTCGGACATGCCGGCGGCGAACGCGGTGTGCTCGTCGGCGAAGGCCCAGCGCCCCTCCTCCAGGAATTCGAGATAGCGGGCATGATTGACGTGACCATAGCCATCCAGATGAAAGCCGCGGACGCGAACCTGGGTACGAGTGATGCGTGAATCCATGCGAATCTCCGGGTCGTTGGCGACGCCGATCGCGCGCCGCTCCTGACTTCGAAACATACGCTCGTTTGAAACAAGGCTGCAAATGCCAATGGTCTACCTCGGTGGCAACAGCTGGGTCCTTTCGACATAATGTGCCTCCTTTCAAACGGAAACACGGGCGTATGTGGTTCAAGCACTGTCATCTTTACCGCTGCCATGACGTCGAGATTCTCGCCCTGGAGGATCTGGAGAGCGCCTTGGCAGAATTTGCGTTTCGCCCCGTCTCGCCGCGCGAGGCACGCCGGGTCGGCTGGAGTGCCCCGGCCGGCCGCGGCAGCGAGCAGCGCGTGCACGAGATCCAGGGCCACCGGCTGCTGTCGATGCTGCGCCAAGAGCGCCTGCTGCCCGCGTCGGTGGTCAACGAAGAGGTCGCCGAGCGCGCCGAGGCCCGCGAGCAGGCCGAGGGCCAGCCGCTGCCGCGGCGCGAGCGCCAGCTGCTCAAGGAGCAGGTGATGGAGGAGCTGCTGCCGCAGGCCTTCACCCGCACCCAGCGCGTCGAACTGTGGTGGGATACCCGCCGCCGGCTGATCGGCATCAACTCGTCCAGCCGCAAGCGCGCGGAAGAGGTGCTGGATCTGCTGCGCCAGACCCTGGGCTCGCTCAAGGTCACGCCGCTGGCGACCCGCACCCCGCCGTCGCGCGGAATGACCCAGTGGCTGAGCGACGCCGCCAGCCGCCCGGCCAGCCTGCTGCTCGGCGATCAGGTCGAGCTGCGCGCCGCCGAGGACGACGGCGTGCTGCGCGCACGTCAGGTCGATCTCGACAGCGAGGAGATCCAGTCGCTGCTCGAGGGCGGCCGCCAGGCCAGCAAACTGAGCATCGGCAGCGAGGGCCAGCTGCGCACCGTGCTGCACGACGACCTGGCACTGAAGTCGCTGCAGTTCGACGACGCCCTGCTCGACGAAGCCAGCCAGACCGAAGACGGCGACGATCCCGCGGTGGCACTGGAGACCGACTTCGCGCTCATGTCGCAGGCACTTGCGACCTTCATCGAACAACTGATCGACTGGCTCGGCGGTGAAGCCGAGATGTCGGCCCCGACGCCATGACGCACAGCTCCGCCACGCCGCCCAACAGCGCCGAGGCTGCGATCGATCTCGATCGTTTCGCCGATATCCGCCCCTATCACGACGACGAGGTGGCCGGCGTGCTGGCGCGCCTGGCCCAGGACAGCGAGCTGCTCGACGCCATCACTCGCTATCGCCTGCCGCGGCTGGCGCGCTTCGCGCCGCCGTTGGCCCGCTTACTCGCCAGCTTCCGCCTGCGCCGCGAAGTGCGCGGAGTCGCCACCATCCGCGACTTCCAGCTACGCATCGCCGACTACATGGCCCACATGATCGCGCGTACCACGCGGGGTTTCAGCGTCGAAGGGCTCGACCAGCTGTCGCCGGACAAGGCGTACCTGTTCATCGGCAACCATCGCGATATCGCCCTCGATCCCGCCTTCGTCAACTATGCGCTCTATGTCGGCGGCCACGACACCGTACGCATCGCGATCGGCGACAACCTTTTGCAGAAGCCTTTCGTCACCGATCTGATGCGGCTCAACAAGAGCTTCATCGTACCGCGCTCGGTCAAGGGCAAGCGCGCCATGCTGGCGGCCTATCAGTCACTCTCTGGCTATATCCGCCACTCGATCAGCGACGATAACCATTCGGTCTGGCTGGCCCAGCGCGAGGGCCGCGCCAAGGACGGCATCGATCGCACCGACAGCGCCATCGTCAAGATGCTGTGCATGGCGCGACGCCTGGAAGAGAACGACCCCGACATCGGCCACGCAGTTCGCGAGCTGCAGATCGTGCCGGTGTCGATCAGCTACGAGTACGACCCCTGCGATCTGCTCAAGGCGCGCGAGCTGCACGCCAAGGAGACCGACGGCCGTTACCAGAAGGTCGAGTTCGAGGACATACGCTCGATCGTCTCCGGCATCATCGGCGACAAGGGCCGGGTCAAGCTGGCCTTCGGCACGCCACTGTCGGCGAACTTCGACTCTGCCGATGCGGTGGCCGCCGAGATCGACCGTCAGGTACTGTCGAACTATCCGCTGTTCCCGAGCCATCAGCTGGCCCTGGCCGAGACTGGCCTCGCCCCCGATCTGGTCGACCTTTCCGCGGTCACCGCGGAAGATCGCGAACGCTTTCAGACGCGTCTGGCAGAGGTACCGGCCGAGCTGCGCCCGTGGTGGCTGAAGCAGTACGCCAACCCGATCCTCAATCGCGCCGGGCGCCTGAATAGCGATACGCCCTGAGGCTATCTCGACAAGCGATAGACCGTCGAGATAACCCCTTCGAGAGACACGGCTTCGATCAGCGGCCGCGCGGGGCTTCGCCGCACAAGGCGTGCCCCCGCTCTCCCCCCCACATCTCCCGTACACCGCGCCATCGAGCGGCCAGACGTCGCCACGGGCGACGCCATACGCGAACCTACTTGCGCCAGAAGAACGGCATCAACAGCACCAGCACGGTGAGAATCTCCAGGCGCCCCATCAGCATGCCGATGCAGAGAATCCACTTGGCTGCATCCGGCAGGCTGGCGAAGTTGCCCGCCGGGCCGATGATCGGCCCCAGGCCGGGGCCGACGTTGGCCAGCGCGGTGGCCGCGCCGGTGGTCGCGGTGACCATGTCCAGGCCCAGGGCGGCCAGCGCCAGCGAGAGCACCGCGAAGATCAGAAAGAAGAAGAACGAGAAGGCGATGACCGCCCGCACCACTTCATCGTTGAGCGGGCGGCCGTTGTAGCGCTGGGCGAATACCCCGCTGGGATGGACCAGATAGCGCAGCTGGTTGAGCAGCATCAGCCCGCCGACCTGAAAGCGGAAGATCTTCATCCCGCCGCTGGTCGAGCCACTGCAACCGCCGACGAAGGTGATGAAGAAGAAAGTGGTCACCGCCAGCGGCCCCCACAGGCTGTAATCCTGACTGGCATAGCCGGTGGTGGTCACCACCGAGATCACGTTGAAGGCGACCGCGGTCAGCGCGCTGAACGGCGCATCATGGAAGGCCAGCACCCGGTAGAGGGTCAGGGTGACGATCACCACTCCAGCAGCGTGAGCAGACCGCGCACCTGCTGGTCCTGCCACAGCGCACCGCGCGAGTCGCGGATCAGGCGGATATAGAGCACGAACGGCAGCGCCCCGGCGAGCATGAAGGCGCAGCCCAGCCACAGGATCAACGGGCGGCTCTCGTAGATGCCGAAGGAGGCGTCGTAGTTGGCAAAGCCGCCGGTGGAGACCGAACTCATCGCGTGCACGATCGCATCCAGGGTCTGCATGCCGGCCAGCCGATAGCTGAGTATCGCCACCAGCGTCAGCCCCAGGTAGATCACGGCGGAAGCCTTGGCGATCCCCCCGGCCCGTGGCAGCACCTTGTCCGACCAATCCGAGGACTCGGTCTGGAACAGCCGCATACCGCCGACCTTGAGAAACGGTAGAATCGCGATCGCCATCACGATGATACCGATCCCCCCCAACCACTGCATCAGACCGCGCCACAGCTTGAGGCCATCGGAGAGATGCTCAATACCCGAGAGCACGGTCGACCCGGTGGTGGTAATTGCCGAGATCGACTCGAACACCGCATCGGTGAACGACAACTGCGGCGCGCCCAGCACCAGCGGCAGGCTGGCGAAGGCGCTGATCACCACCCAGCTCGAGGTGGTCAGAATGAACATGTGCTGGGTCTTGAGCTCGACCGGCGTGTGCCAGGTCCACGCCAATAAGCCCGCCGAGGTGGCCGCGACCAGCGCCATCGACTTGAGGAAGGCCCACAGATCGGGATCGCTCTCCAGCTTCAGAAGCACGATCGGCGGGAGCATGAACACGGCCAGCACGATCAACAACAGCGCCAGAACTTTGAGAATCGGCTTGGCGTCTTGCAACGTCTCTCTCCCCTTCGATGCGCCCTTCACTCACCGCCGCGCCCCATGAGCGGCTGCCGACGCGCCAGACGACTGGCGATGATAGGCCAATCGGCCACGCTGCGACACCGCCACCTGCCGCCTAGCGTGCGCACCGGCGCCGCGGGCGCGCCAGACAGGCAGGCAGGCACGCTAACCGGCTAGGGCGAGTACGGCGGCGCCAGCGGCTGTGCTATCGTGGCGCCATCTTCCCGACTCGAGCAAGGAGAGTGTCATGAGTTCCGCTTCGGAAATGCAGAAGATTCGCGTCATTCACGAACTGCGCGCCTTCATCAAAAAACTGCTGCAGGAGCCGGGCATCCTGGAAAATTCGCTGGCGATCGCCAAGCGCCACTCGGATGGCAGCAACGACCCGCAGGCGTGGGCGCGTATTGCCAACGAGATCTCCGACACCACCAGCGTGCATATTCCGGAAGACCCCAAGGAGCACTCCGATGCCGACCGGCTGTTTCTGGAAGTGCTGCGTGAGGTCGTGGGCGAGGAGAAGGCGCTCTATTGAGCGCAGAGCGTTAAATTACGCGAATGACCCGCGCCTGATGGCACGGGTCATCGTATATCTTTCTTCTATTCAGTATCCGCTGATATTCGCGCCATAGATACGAGATTTCAGCAGAGCGGATACCGACGAGCGTCGGCTTCGCTCATCATCGGCAAGGGTTGAAGCTGGCATCCCAACTTGGCGCATTACCAGCGTTAGCGGTGCATGCCCAAGAACCGTTCGCGTTTCTGGTCCATACGACGTTGGCACCAGTAATAGCGGCTGCTGTGTCATTACCCAATACGGCAGTGATAGTGGCCGTGTTAGCGGCAGGTGTGATCACCACCTGAGGCACACCTGTGCCGGGTGGCACATTATTATTATTTGCCTGAGTCCCCTGAAATGCCCCGACCAAAATCGAAGAAGGGCTGAAGCCCAGGTTGCAAGCAGCCAAATTTTGGCCATTCATCATACAGGTCTCGACGGCAGTTCTTCCAGTGGACGCTTCTGCCATCGCTCGGCTCATCTGCGATCTCGCCACATAGTTCTGATACTGCGGAATGGCGATGGCGGCGAGAATACCGATGATCGCGACCACGATCATCAGCTCGATCAGGGTGAAACCGCCCTGGCGGTATGGCGCTCGACGCTTGTATTGCCCTTGCATGGGAATTCCCTCGTTTGTCGATGATATGCCGGTCGGCATCGCCGCCGTGCCGTGCGAACCGAATCACGCCGCAACGTCACATTCACATGCGCCGTGGCATAACGATACGCTACGTTACACTTGGTGACACTCGCAACGCTTATCGGCCGCCTCTCAGAATTCTTAAAGAAAAAGTTGCCGATGCCGATATCGCAGGCATGTCCCCTGCCCGCACGGCGGCCACATCTTTATTCGCAAGAGGCGCCTCTACGTGCCGACCACCTCCTCCCCTGGCAGCCACAGCGGTATCGCCCGCCGTCTGATCGACCGCGGTCTGATCGAGCCAGCTGCCTGCGAGCGCGCACTGCACGCGGCGAGAGACGCCGAGCAGACGCTGCTCGAGTTCCTGGTACGCCAAGGTCGGGTCGACCCGCGTCAGGCCGGTGAGGCGGCAGCGCACGAGTACGGGCTGCCGTTTCTCGATCTGCAGCACGTGGTGTGGGACCGCCTGCCGATCATCGAACCGATCGCCGAGAAATTGATCAGCCGTTTCCAGGTGCTGCCGCTGGCGCGTGACGACCGCCGACTGACAGTGGCGATCGCCTTCCCCGCCACCCTGGCCAGGCTCGATGAGTTGCAATTCACCACTGGCCTTGCGATCGACGGCGTGCTGGTGCCGTTCGACCAGCTCGAGCGCGCCCTGGCCCGCCGCCTGCAGCACCAGGACACTTCCGGCATGCTCGAAGCGCTGGATGAAGCCAGCGATGCGGTGACGCTGGATACCAGCGAGATCGACCTGGAAGAGGAGGCCGCGGCCCTGGATGCCGGTGGCGACAATGACGCGCCGATCGTTCGTTTCGTCAACCGGGTGCTGCGTGATGCGATCCAGCGCGGTGCCTCGGACGTGCACTTCGAACCCTACGAGTCGAGCTTTCGGGTGCGTTTTCGGATCGACGGCATGCTGCTGGAGGTGACCCGCCCGCCGCTCAACCTGCGCACCCGCATCGCCGCCCGCCTCAAGGTGATGGCACGCCTGGACATCTCCGAGCGCCGCCTGCCCCAGGACGGCGCGATGAAACTGCGTCTGGAGGATCAGCGCGCCATCGACTTCCGCGTCAACAGCCTGCCCACGGTATTCGGCGAGAAGATCGTGCTGCGCCTGCTCGATGCCCGCGCCACCGGATGGGGCATCGATGCGCTGGGCTTTTCAGCGCCCCAGCGCGAGCTGTTCGAAAGCGCCCTGGCGCGCCCCCAGGGGATGATTCTGGTGACCGGCCCCACCGGCAGCGGCAAGACGGTGACTCTCTACACCGGGCTCAATCGGCTCAACACCGAAGAGCGCAACATCTCCACCGCCGAAGATCCGGTGGAACTCAAGATACCGGGGATCAACCAGGTCAACGTGCAGACACGCATCGGGCTCGATTTCGCCAGTGCCCTGCGCGCCTTTCTGCGCCAGGACCCGGACGTGGTGATGGTCGGCGAGATTCGCGATCTGGAGACCGCCGAGATCGCGGTCAAGGCGGCCCAGACCGGCCACCTGGTGCTCTCCACCCCCTGCACACCAACTCTGCCGCCGAGACGCTGACGCGGCTGCGCAACATGGGGCTGGCAAGCTTCAATATCGCCAGTTCGGTGTCGCTGATCATCGCGCAGCGTCTGGCGCGCCGGCTCTGCCCCCACTGCCGGGTGCCGACTCAGGTGCCCGACGAGGTGCTGCTCGGCGAGGGCGTCAGCCAAGCGCGTCTGGCCACCGCCACGCTCTATCGCCCAGGCGGCTGCGACCGCTGTACGCTGGGCTACAAGGGTCGCCAGGGAATCTATGAAGTGGTGCCTATCGATGACGCCATGAGCCAGTTGATCATGCGTGATGGCCACGCCCTGGACCTGGCGCAGTTGGCGCGCGAGCGCGGCTATCCCGGCCTGCGCCAAAGCGCCATCGAGCTGGCGCTCAGCGGCGTGACCAGCCTGGAGGAAGTCAACCGCGTGACCCTCGACTGAGCCACGGCGACCCACGAACGTCACCGCAGACCAGCGACAGCGTCAACGAACCGAGATGCTCTCGACCTACCGCTTTCAGGAGTCCTGACATGGCAACAACGGCGAAGCCTCCCAAGCGACTGGTGATCCACCGCTGGCAATGGCGCGGCAAGAATCTGCGCGGCGAGACGGTGAGCGGCGAGCTGATCGCCAGTGAGGTCAGCGAGGTCCGTCAGGAGCTGGCGCGAGAAGATCATCGTCAAGCGGATCACGCGCAAGACCAGCCCGTTCGGCATCGCCGGGTGCGCCAGCGCGATATCACCCTGTTCGCGCGCCAGCTGGCGACCATGCTCCGCGCCGGCGGCCGCTGCTGCAGGCGTGCAAGGTCGCGCGAGACACCTGCGCAATCCGGCGATGCGCAACCTGGTCGAAAATCTGGGCAACGACATCAGCGCCGGAGCCAGCTTCTCACAGGCGCTATCACGTCACCCGCAGCGCTTCGATCGCATGTTCGTCAACATGGTCGCCGCCGGCGAGCAGTCGGGCGCGCTGGATCGCATGCTCGAACGCCTGGCCAGCTATCGCGAAAAGATCGACACCCTGAAGGGGCGCATCAAGAAGGCGCTCTACTACCCCATCGCCGTGGTCGCGGTGGGAATCGGCGTCACCGCCCTGCTGCTGATCAAGGTAGTGCCGCAGTTCGAGAGCCTGTTTGCCGGCTTCGGCGCCGAGCTACCCGCCTTTACGCGCTTCACCATCGAGCTCTCCGAGCTGGCCCAGGCGCACTGGTGGCAGGCACTGCTGGCGCTGGTGCTCGCGGGCTTCGCGCTGCGCCGGGCGGTCAAGCGCTCGCCGCGTTTCGCCTATCGGGTCGACCAGCTCCTGCTGCGCCTGCCGGTGCTCGGCAGCATTCTCGACAAGGGCTCGATCGCGCGCTTCTCGCGCACCCTGGCGACGACCTTCAATGCCGGCGTTCCTCTGGTGGAGGCGCTCGAGACCGCCGCCGGTGCGACCGGCAACCGCGTGCACCAGCGGGCGATCATCGGCCTGCGCGACGATGTCGGCGACGGCCAGCAGCTCGCCTTCGCCATGCGCCGGGCACGCATCTTTCCGATCATGGCGGTACAGATGGTGAGCATCGGTGAGGAGGCGGGCGACCTCGACACCATGCTCGACAAGGTCGCCGACTTCTACGAAGAGGAGGTCGACAACCAGGTCGACGCACTCACCTCGCTGCTGGAGCCGCTGATCATCGTGGTACTGGGGGTGCTGGTGGGTGGTCTGGTGGCGTCGATGTATCTGCCGATTTTTCAAATGGGCTCTGCGATTTGAGCGAAGCCGCGCGCCGGGGCGGCCCTGAAGGCGGCGATGCGTTACCCTGTCCGCCTTTGTCGATTGGATCAAGCGGGAGCCTGCCTTGTCACAACTTTCCCCCTGGCTGCTGTGGCCCCTGGCGTTCGTGTTTGGCGCCTGCCTGGGCAGCTTCATCAACGTGGTGATCGTGCGCCTGCCGGTGATGCTGATGCGGCGCTGGCGCGCCGAGGCGCGAACCGCGCTCGAGCTGGAAGCCGAGCCCATGCCTCGCTACGACCTGCTGCTGCCGCGCTCGCACTGCCCCGCCTGCGGCCAGTTCATCGTCTGGCACGACAACCTGCCGCTGATCGGCTGGCTCAAGCGCCGCGGCCGCTGCGCCGCCTGCAGCGCACCGATCAGCCCGCAGTACCCGCTGATCGAGCTGCTCGCCGGCGGCGTGACCCTGGCCGCACTGGCGATCCACGGACCTAGCGTCGAAACCCTGTGGCTGGTCGGCGCCTGCCTGGTGCTGCTGGCGCTGGCGGTGATCGACTGGCGCACCCAACTGCTGCCGGATGCGCTCACCCTACCGCTGCTGTGGGCCGGTCTGCTCTACCAGTGGGCCTACCACCCGCTGTGGCTCGGCAGCGCCGTGCTCGGCGCGGCCGCCGGCTACCTGGTGCTGTGGGCGGTGTACTGGCTGTTCAAGCTGACCACCGGCAAGGAGGGCATGGGTCATGGCGACTTCAAGCTGATGGCGGCGCTGGGCGCCTGGCTGGGCTGGCAGAATCTGCCCTTGCTGCTGCTGCTCTCCGCTGGCGCCGGTACCCTGATCGGTATTGCGCTGATCATCGGCCGCCGCCACGTGCGCGGCCAGCCGCTACCGTTCGGCCCGTTCATTGCCCTGGCCGGCTGGGTCGCCCTGCTGGTAGGGGCGCCGCTGCAGGCCGGCTATCAGGCGCTGCTGCTGGGAGGTGCAGGATGAGCGACACTATCCAGCAACCGCCCACTCCCCAGTCACCGCCGGTGATCGGTGTCACCGGGGGTATCGGCTCGGGCAAGAGCGCAGTCGCCGAGGCCTTTGCTGCCCGAGGAATCCCGGGCATCGATGCCGATGCCGTGGCCCGCGAGGTGGTGATGCCGGGCGAGCCGGCGCTGGCCGCGATCGTCGAGCGCTTCGGCCCCGGCGTGCTCGCGGCGGACGGCAGCCTCGACCGCCGCGCCCTGCGTACACGGGTCTTCGCCGACCCTGCCGAGCGGCGCTGGCTCGAACACCAGACCCATCCGCGAATTCGCCAGCGGCTGCAAGCCCATCTGACCCGCCTGCGCGACGGTGACGCCCCCTACTGCCTGCTGATCTCGCCACTGCTGATCGAGAGCGGCCAGCGCGAGATGGTCTCGCGGGTGCTGGTGATCGATGTCCCCGAGTCGCTGCAGATCGAACGCACCCTGGCCCGCGATAGCGTGCCTCGGGAACAGGTGGAAGCGATCCTCGCCGCCCAGAGCTCGCGTCAGGCGCGCCTTGCAGCCGCCGATGACGTCATCGACAATAGCGGCGACAGAGAGATGCTTCTCGATCAGGTCGCCCGTCTGGACGAACGCTATCGCCAGTGGGCGGCATCACCGCAACGACATGGCCACTCATGACCTCCGGTAACGACTCCCGCCACGCAGGCGACGGCGGCGCACTCAAGGTGCGCTGCCCGCAGTGCCAGACACCGATCGCCTGGACCACCGACAATCCCTATCGCCCTTTCTGCTCACAGCGCTGCAAGCTGCTCGACCTGGGCGCCTGGGCCGACGGCAGCCACCGCATTCCAGGCGAGCCGCACATGGACGAGACCCAGCTCGACGAGCTGATCGATCGCCTGGAGCGCGGCGAGTAGCCGAAACACGCCCAAGCCGTCATGAACGCAAACGCCGCTCCCTGAGGAGCGGCGTTTGCATTGGCCGGCGGGATCCTGCGGCCCGAGACGTCAGCGGTCGTCGCGCCAGAAATCCCGGATCGAGGCGATACCCTGGGCACCGACGCCACGCGCCTGGTTGGCGTGGTGCCGGGTCATCCCACCGAGGGCGAAGACCGGCATCGCCGCCGTCTCGACCATCTGCTGAAAGTCGTGCCAGCCGATGGTGATCGCATCAGGATGCGAGGGCGTCGGCGCCAGCGGCGAGAGGGTGACGAAGTCGCAGTCGATGAAACCGGCCTGGGTCAACTGCTCATCGCCATGGGTCGATGCACCCAGCCACTTGTTGGCGGGAATCGGGCGCTGCTTGAGCGTCATCAGGCGCGCGCTGGTCAGATGGATACCATCGGCATCCACCCGCTCCAGCCAGGCCGGGTCGGCGTTGAGCAGAAGCTTGGCACCGTAGCGTCGGCACAGCGCCAGGGTGCTCTCGGCCCGCGCCTGATAGGCAGCGTCGTCGAGAGACTTGGCCCGCAGCTGGACCATACGAATACTGTCTTCGCGCAGCGCCCGCTCCAGACGCTCCTGGAACACCGCTTCGTCGGGCTCCTCGGCGGTGATCAGGTACTCCTGGGGCAGCGCCACCGCACGCAGGATCGGCAGATTGGCTGCGGGGAACGGATAGTTGGGCAGGTCATCGACGCCTACCCAGCGCACCGGCTGGCCCTCGCGGCCGTACGGCTCACCCTCATACTCGCGAACCTGCCAGACGTCGAGCAGGATGTGCTTGTCGGGATACTCGTGATGTACCCGGATCAGCGGCTGAGCACGCCGGATCTGGATACCCAGCTCTTCGCTCAGCTCGCGCTTGAGCGCCTCGAAGCCGGTTTCGTAGGGCGCCAGCTTGCCGCCGGGAAACTCCCACAGGCCGCCCTGATCCGCGGTCGCTGGGCGCCGCGCGATCAGCACACGCCCGTCTTCGCGGATGACGGCTGCCGCCGCTACGTGAACCCGTCTCTTCATCATCTTGCTAAATCTCTCGCACCTTGGGGTGTTGCTTCGCTGAGTGTCACGTCTCGTGACGGCATGCCGCGCTGAGGCCTGCCTTCAACTGCGGTAGTCCGCGTTGATCGAGACGTAGTCGTGGGACAGATCCGAGGTCCAGACGGTGGCCCGGGCTTCGCCCCGGCCGAGCCGGATGCGGATGGTGATCTCCGCTTGTGCCATCACCCGGCTACCCGCCGCTTCGGTATAGCTCTCGGCGCGTCCACCGTGCTCGACCAGACGTACGTCGCCCAGATCGATGACGATACGCTCGACATCGAGGGCTTCCACTGGGGCGCGCCCGACCGCCGCCAGGATACGCCCCCAGTTGGCGTCGGAGGCGTAAAGTGCGGTCTTGACCAGCGGCGAGTGGGCCACGGTGAAGGCGACTTCACGTGCCTCCTCGACGCTGGCGGCCTCCTCGACCTCCAGAGTCACGAACTTGGTCGCGCCCTCGGCGTCACGGATGATCGCCTGGGCCAGCTCGGTGAGCACCTGGGTCAGGGCCGCGCGGAAACGCCGTTCGTCCTCCGCCGAGACCACCTGCGGCCCGCGCCCGGTGGCGATCAGGGTACAGGCGTCGTTGGTCGAAGTGTCGGAATCGACAGTGATGGCATTGAACGAGACCGCCACCGCCTCGCGCAGCCACTGGCTCAGCGTGGCGGCGGGAATCTCGGCGTCGCAGGCGACGAAGCCCAGCATGGTGGCCATGTTGGGCTTGATCATGCCCGACCCCTTGCTGATACCGTTGAGCGTCACCGTACCGCCACTGAGTTCGACCTGCGCCGTGGCGCCCTTGACCCGGGTATCCGTGGTCAGGATGCCCTCGGCGGCTTCGGCCCACTGCGCCCCGTCCAACTGGGTCAGTGCCTGCGGCAGGCCGGCGGCGATCTTCTCCACCGGCAGCGGCTCGCCGATAACGCCGGTGGAGAACGGCAGCACCTGCTGCGCGTCGACCCCGGCGAGTTCGGCCAATGCACGGCAGCAGTGCTCGGCGTCGGCGATCCCGCGGCTGCCGGTACCGGCGTTGGCATTGCCGGTATTGATCAGCAGATAGCGCGGCGGCGTCTGCGCCAGATGCGCCTTGGCGACGTGCACCGGCGCGGCGCAGAACGCATTGCGGGTGAAGGTGGCCGCGACGCTGGCCCCTTCGGGAATCTCGATCACCACCAGATCGCGGCGGTTGGGCTTCTTGATTCCCGCCATTGCGGCACTCAGCCGAACGCCGTCGATCGCCGGCATGTGCGGGAAGCTCGCCTCACCTACTGCCATCTCGTCTCTCCTCGTGGGCGCCACGCGACGCGGCGCCGAGTCATGCTCAGTTCAGTTTGCCGTGGCACTGTTTGAACTTCTTGCCCGAGCCGCACGGGCAGGGGTCGTTGCGCCCCACCTTGGGCCCTTCGCGGCGCACCGGCGCGTTGTCGTCGGCAGTCTGGGCGGCGGGCTCCTCGGCACCTTCGGCGGTCTCACGCGCGGCAGCCACCGCATCCTCGTGAAGCGACTGGCTGCCGGCCTGTTCACGCTCCAGCGCTTCGCGGCGCTGGCGCTCGAGATCCTCGACCTCCTCCTGACGGCGTACCTGAACGTGGCTCAGGATACGCGTCACGTCGTGCTTGATGTTGTAGAGCAGCGACTGGAACAGCTCGAAGGCTTCGCGCTTGTACTCCTGCTTGGGGTTCTTCTGGGCATAGCCGCGCAGATGGATACCCCGACGCAGGTGGTCCATCGACTGCAGATGCTCCTTCCAGCGGGTATCCAGCACCTGCAGCATCACCTGCTTCTCGAAGCGCTGCATCATCTCGCGCCCGATCGCCTCCACCTTGGCAGTGTACTGGCCGCGGTGCTGATCCAGCAGGCGCTGGCGCAGCATCTCTTCGTTGAAATTCTGGTCCTGCTCGGCCCATTCGACGATCGGCAGATCGAGATTGAACTCCTGCTTGAGCTGGTCCTGCAGATTGGCCAGTTCCCACTGTTCCGGCAGGCTCTGCGGCGGCACATAGGTGGAGATGGTCTGATCGAGCACTTCATCGCGAATGTTGGCGATGTTGTCGGAGATCTCGTCGGCGGCCAGGATTTCGTCACGCTGATCGTAGATGACCCGGCGCTGATCGTTGGAGACGTCGTCGTACTCGAGCAACTGCTTGCGGATATCGAAGTTGCGCCCTTCGACCTTCTTCTGCGCGCGCTCGACCGCGTTCGAGACCATCTTGTGCTCGATCGCCTCGCCGCGCTCCAGTCCCAGAGCGCCCATCAGACGCTGCACCCGCTCGGAGCCGAACAGGCGCATCAGGTTGTCCTCCAGCGAGAGGAAGAAGCGGGTCGACCCCGGGTCGCCCTGACGCCCGGCACGGCCGCGCAGCTGGTTGTCGATACGCCGCGATTCGTGGCGCTCCGAGCCGACCACGTGCAGGCCGCCGGCGGCGAGCACGGCGTCGTGGCGCTGCTGCCACTCGGCCTTGATCGCCTCGATCTGCGCGTCGCTGGGCGACTCCAGCTTGGCCACATCGGCCTCCCAGCTGCCGCCGAGCATGATGTCGGTACCGCGCCCGGCCATGTTGGTGGCGATGGTGACCGCGCCGGGGCGGCCGGCCTGAGCGATGATCTCGGCCTCGCTGTCGTGCTGCTTGGCGTTGAGCACGTTGTGCGGAATCTTCTGCGCCTGCATCAGTCGCGACAGATACTCCGAGGTCTCGATCGAGGCGGTACCCACCAGCACCGGGCGCTCGGCCTCACGCTGGGTCTTGACGTCCTCGATGATCGCCTCGAACTTCTCCTCGGCGCTCATGAATACCAGGTCGTTGAGATCCTGGCGTGCCAGCGGGCGGTTGGTGGGAATCACCAGCACGTCGAGGCCGTAGATGTGGTTGAACTCGAACGCCTCGGTGTCGGCGGTACCGGTCATACCGGCCAGCTTGTCGTAGAGACGGAAGTAGTTCTGGAAGGTGGTCGAGGCGAGCGTCTGACTCTCACGCTGGATGGGCACGCCCTCCTTGGCCTCGACCGCCTGGTGCAGGCCCTCGGACCAGCGCCGGCCCTGCATGGTACGCCCGGTATGCTCGTCGACGATGACGATCTGATTCTCGGCGATGATGTAGTCGACGTCGCGATGGTAGAGGCAGCGCGCGCGCAGCGCCGAGTGGATATGCTGCAGAAGCCCAGGTTCTGCACCGCGTAGAGCGAATCCTCCTCCTTGAGCAGGCCCGCCTCGCGCATCAAGCCCTCGACCTTCTGGTGGCCCTCTTCGGTCAGCTCCACCTGTTTCTGCTTCTCGTCGATCAGGAAGTCGCCGCTGCTCGGGTCCTCCTCGTCACTGCACTGCTCGAGCCGCTGCGACAGGGTGCCGATGGTGCGGTAGAGCTCGACATCCTCCTCCACCGGGCCGGAGATGATCAGCGGCGTACGCGCCTCGTCGATCAGGATCGAGTCGACCTCGTCGATGATGGCGTAGTTGAGCGGCGCTGGACCTTGTCTTCGAGCGAAAAGGCCATGTTGTCGCGCAGATAGTCGAAGCCGTACTCGTTGTTGGTACCGTAGGTGATGTCGCAGGCGTAGCCTTGCGCTTCTCCTCGTTGGGCTGCCCGGAAGCGATCACGCCGACGCTGAGGCCGAGGAATTCATACAGCGGGCGCATCCAGTTGGCGTCACGGCTGGCCAAGTAGTCGTTGACCGTAACCACATGCACGCCCTTGCCCGGCAGCGCGTTGAAGTAGACCGCCAGGGTGCCCACCAGGGTCTTACCCTCACCGGTCTTCATCTCGGCGATACGCCCATCGTGCAGCGCCATGCGCCGACCCTGGACGTCGAAATGGCGCATGCCGAGTACCCGCTTGCTCGCCTCGCGCACCACGGCGAGGCCTCGGGCAGCAGGGCATCGTGCTTTTCACCGGCTTCCAGGCGGCTGCGGAATTCGGCGGTCTTGGCGGCGAGCGCGGCATCGTCGAGCGCGGCGATGCTCTCTTCCAGCGCATTGATCGCCGTGACCTGCTTGCGCATCCGCTTGACGCGTCGCGCTCGTTCTTCGAGCCGACGAGTTTCTTGACCAATACGTTCAACATGATGGAGTTCCTGCGTCATTCATGGGCGCCTCCGCGGCCTTCGGGCCGGCGGTAGCGGCGCTGCGACAAGCGATGAAAGTCAGGCAGGAAGTGGCGGACCGCGGCGGGAGAAGGCGTCGTGCGCCAGGCGCCGCACCGCAACCAGAGCCGGCAGCACACCGACCAGGGTCGGCAATGCCAGCCGCGGCGGCTGCGGATGCGTGGTCGGTGCACGGGCGACACGGCGGGACTCGGCGCGGATCTCCTCCGGCGCCATCAGGTAGACCTGGGCCAGACGCTCAGCCAGGCGCAGCGCCTCGGCCTGCACCAGTCCGGCTGGTAGCAGGCAACCCACCAGCACGCTGGCCAGCCACCAGTGCGCCCGCTGGCGCGGTCGCCAGCGAGCGCCCGTGTGGCCGGAATGCGAATGGGCCGATGTCATGCTGTCGACGAACTCCGCGTCGTGATAGGTTTGGGGGAACTTTCCCCACTGCGTGCAAGCCGATGAGTATAAAGGCTAAGCGTTTTCGAGCCCAGTCCGTTTCCCATCTGCTCGGCCAGCCCAGCGGCCTCGGCGACGTGGTGCGCATGGCCACGCTGATCGACCGCGCCCAGCGCCATCTGCGCCGCCAGTTGCCAGCGGACGTGGCTGAGCACGTGTTCGTCGGCGGCTACCGCGACGGCGTCCTCACCTTGATCACCGATCGCGCCGCCTGGCTCACCTGGCTGCGCTACGAGCAGCCGCGCCTGCTCAAGCTGCTGCATCAGCTACCGGGCTTCGAGGCGGTGATGAAGCTGTCGCTCAAGGTACGCCCGGTGCGCCCGGTCAAGGTCGCCCCGCGCCAGGTCCGCCATCTGACCCCGGCCGGCGCCAACGCACTGACGCAATGCGCGGCGGGTATGGAAGAGTCGCCGCTGCGGCGCGCGCTCACCCGCCTCGCCTCCCACGCCGCGCCCGCGGATTCCGAAGACGGCAACGACAGCTCGCGTTAGACCAGCAGAGATCGCCCTCTCGAGCAACGAGTGAGCTCGACCACCCAGCACCATTCCCGAAAACGAAGACGCCGACCCATTGGGTCGGCGTCTTCGTGGATCGTGGCCGCGCTGTTGTCTGCGGCGACGATCGAAACAGTGTTGTCGTCAGGCCATCGCCGGGGCCGCGTAGGAGATCGGCGCCGGCTGGGCGGCCTCCTCGAAGGTCACGATCTCGAAGGCTTCCGGATGCGCCAGCAGCTCGCGACACAGCTGATTGTTGAGGCCGTGGCCAGACTTGTAGCCGCGGAACTCACCGATCAGGCTGTAGCCCAGCTGGTAGAGATCGCCGATGGCGTCGAGCATCTTGTGCTTGACGAACTCGTCCTCGTAGCGCAGGCCGTCCTGGTTCACGATGCGATAGTCGTCGACCACGATAGCGTTGTCGAGACTGCCGCCAAGGGCCAGATTCTGCGAGCGCAGGAATTCGAGATCACGCATGAAGCCGAAGGTACGCGCCCGCGACACTTCCTTGACGAAGGAGGTCGTGGAGAAATCGACGCTGGCGGTCTGCTTCTGCTGGTCGAACACCGGGTGGTCGAAATCGATCGCGAAGCTCACCTTGAAGCCGTTGTGCGGCAGGAAGGTGGCCTGCTTACCGTCGTCGCTGACCGTCACCTCACGCTTGATGCGGATGAACTTCTTGGGCGCAGCTTGCTCGGCGATACCGGCAGACTGGATCAGGAATACGAACGGGCCGGCGCTGCCATCCATGATCGGCACTTCGGCGGCGCTCAGCTCGACATAGGCGTTATCGATACCGAGACCGGCAAACGCCGACATCAGATGCTCGACCGTGGCCACCTTGACGCCATCCCGCGACAGCGCGTACACAGTTTGGTGTCGGTGACACTCTGGGCGTCGGCGGGAATCTGCACGACAGGGTCGAGATCGGTGCGCACGAACACGATGCCCGTATTGGGCGCCGCGGGACGCAGCGTCAGATACACTTTCTCTCCGGAGTGGAGGCCCACGCCCGTGGCGCGGATCGTGTTCTGCAACGTTCGTTGTTTGATCATCGGCATCGACCTGACAGTCAAATAGTTTGAAAACGGTGTTCACTATCACCGAACGACCGTTTCACCAAACATATCGACGTGACAGAATGATGAGCGTCGTGTGACGCTCTGTGTTCAGTCCGCCTGGCGCCGCGGAAGGCCGGAATGTCGAGATAGTCATCCATCTCGGCAGACTTGCGCTTCTCCTGGCTCTGCTGCTTCTTGGCTGCGGCTGCTTCCTGCTCGGCGCGGGCGGCCTGCTGGCGCATCACGGCGGGCTGCTGCAGCTTGCGGTAATCGGTCGGTTCGGGGCGCGAGGCGACACTCTCACGCGGCAGCGCTTTCTCTTTCTGCGCATCCAGGCCAGCGGCCACCACGGTCACGCGCAGCTCGTCGGACATCTCCATGTCGATCGAGGTACCCACGACGATGGTCGCGTCCTGGGAGGCGAACTCCTGCACCGTCGCACCGACATCGTTGAACTCACCGATGGAGAGATCCGGCCCGGCCCGGCGGTGATGTTGACCAGGATGCCGCGGGCGCCGTGCAGATCGATGTCTTCGAGCAGCGGGCTGCGGATCGCCTTCTCGGCGGCCTCGCGGGCGCGGTTCTCACCGGTCGCGGCGCCGGTGCCCATCATCGCCATGCCCATCTCGGACATCACGGTGCGCACATCGGCGAAGTCGACGTTGATGATACCCGGGCTGGTGATCAGCTCGGCAATCCCCTGCACTGCGCCCAGCAGCACGTCATTGGCGGCGCTGAACGCAGTCAGCAGGCTGGCATTCTTGCCCAGCACCGAAAGCAGCTTCTCGTTGGGGATGGTGATCAGCGAGTCGACGTATTCGGAGAGCGCCTTCATGCCCTCTTCCGCCGCACGCATGCGCTTGGGCCCCTCGAACGGGAACGGGCGCGTGACCACCGCCACGGTCAGGATACCCAGCTCCTTGGCCACCTGGGCAACGACCGGGGCGCCGCCGGTACCCGTGCCACCGCCCATGCCAGCGGTGATGAAGACCATGTCGGCACCCTGCAGCATTTCGGCGATGCGCTCGCGATCTTCCATCGCCGCCTGACGCCCGACTTCCGGATTGGCACCGGCGCCGAGGCCCTTGGTGATCTCGCCACCCAGCTGAAGTACGGTCTTGGCCGCCACGCGCTTGAGCGCCTGGGCATCGGTGTTGGCGCAGATGAACTCGACGCCCTCGATGTTGCTCTCGACCATGTGGTTGACGGCATTGCCGCCACCGCCGCCGACACCGATGACTTTGATGACTGCACTACTGGAAGGTGCGTTATCTACTAGTTCGAACATTGCCCCGTCTCCAAGACCGCATCGCGGCCTGTCAGAAATTTCCTTTAAACCAGCCTTTGAGTCGCGCCAACGCCGAAACCTCGTCCCTGGTTCCGCGTCGGGGAAGAAGCTCTTCCCGTTGAGGCTGGGCTGATACTGCGCGAGCGTGCTTGGCGTCTTGCATGCCGTAGAGTAGCAAACCTACCCCGGTCGAATAAATCGGGTTGCGCACCACGTCGGCCAGACCGCGCACATTGTGCGGAGAGGCGATACGCACCGGCATGTGGAAGATCTCCTCGGCCAGCTCGACCACCCCCTCCATGCGCGAGGTGCCACCCCGGTGAGTACCACGCCAGCGGCGACCAGATCCTCGTAGCCGCTGCGCCGAAGCTCCTCGCGCACCAGCGTGAAGAGTTCCTCGTAGCGCGGCTCGACCACCTCGGCCAGGGCCTGGCGCGACAGATCGCGCGATGGGCGATCGCCGACGCTCGGCACTTTGATCATCTCATCGCTGCTGGCCAGTTGGGTCAGCGCGCAGGCGTACTTGACCTTGATGTCTTCGGCGTACTGGGTCGGCGTGCGCAGGGCCATGGCGATGTCGTTGGTGACCTGGTCGCCGGCGATCGGGATCACTGCCGTGTGACGAATCGCCCCTTCGGTGAACACCGCGATATCGGTGGTACCGCCACCGATATCGACCATGCAGACGCCCAGTTCGCGCTCGTCTTCGGTGAGCACGGCGTGGCTGGAAGCGATCTGCTCCAGAATGATGTCATCGACCTCGAGACCACAGCGGCGCACGCATTTCTCGATGTTCTGTACCGCATTGAGCGCGGCGGTCACCAGGTGCACGCGCGCTTCCAGACGCACCCCGGACATCCCCAGCGGCTCGCGAATCCCTTCCTGGGTGTCGATCGCGAACTCCTGCGGGATGACGTGCAGCACGCGCTGGCCCTCGGAGATGGCGCGCGCCCGGGCAGAATCGATCACCCGCTCGATGTCGCTGGGTCCGACCTCGCGCTCCTTGATGGCGACCACGCCATCGGAATTCATCGAGCTGATGTGGCTGCCGGCGATGCCGACATAGACGGAATGGATGTCGCAGCCGGCCATCAGCTCGGCTTCCTCGACGGCACGCTGAATCGACTGCACGGTCGACTCGATATTGATCACCACCCCCTTCTTCATGCCACGCGAAGGGTGCGAACCAATCCCGGCGATTTCCAAACCGCCATCGTCCGTGGGTTGGCCCACGATGGCGACCACCTTGGATGTTCCGATATCCAGCCCGACCACCATATTGGAAGCGTTGGATTGTCCTGCCATAGGTCGGGATCGCTCCTCAAACACCGATAAAACCCGTCAAAAATGGGCCAATAAAGATCCGGGCTTATTATAGAAACAAGCGCACCTTTTTCACCAGCCCATCGCTGAAACAAAAGCCACAGTAAGCCCTTTTTCTAAAAAAGGGAAATGGACACGCCAAGGGCCGCTTTTTTTGTCGCAAGTGTAGCGAGATGGCAACGCCGACGAGTGTCTACGCATGTCATGACGCGGGACACCCGACCTAGAGCCGCGAGTGCGATCCGACTCGCAAACGCCCGCGTTCGCTATCACATCGCCGAGCTAGTTGACCTCGGCGCTGGTGTCGGTCTCTCCGTGCCAGGCCACCGCGACGCCGTTGGGATAACGCAGATCGATGTAGCGAATCTGCGACGCCTGGGCGCCCAACTGGCGCTGCCAGGCTGCGATGAAACGCGCCAGTCGGGCATCCAGATCGCTGCGCCCGAGGATCACCCAGACATTGTCGTTGACCTGAAAACGCCATGCCCCACGCGCTTCGAGGCGCAATTGAGTGACATCGAGTCCGAGATCGGAGAGCGTGCGCCGCAGCGAGTCATAGTAGGCCAGTACTTCACGCCCGCTACCCTCGGGGCCGCCGAGGTCGGGCAGGCGCCGGCCGAAGTCGTCGATCGGCCCGGGGAGGAAAGGCTGGCCGCGGCTGTTGAGCAGCGCGTCGTCGTTCCAGCGTGCCACCGGGTCCTGCTCGTAGAGCTCGAAGCGCAGCGCATTGGGCCACTCGCGGGTGACCTTGACCTCGCGCAGCCACTGGATCTGGCGTGCCTGGTCGCGCAGCGCCGGCAGATCGATGGAGAGCCAGGTGTGGCCGCGGATCAGCGGTGCCAGCTGCTGCAGGTAACTGGCGCTGACATACTCGAGGTCACCGCTTATCGAGACCCGGGCTATCGGCTTGTCCAGCCACAGCCACAGCGCACGCCCGCCGGCGCCCAGCAGCACGAAGATCATCAGCACGCCGATCAGCGCACCCCGCGCATTGGCGTTCATCGTTGACGCCTCCGCACGATGCTCGGCAAGCGAGTCGAGCTCGGGCTCAAAGCACCACCTCGTCGAGATCGAGGCCGCTACCGGCCAGCTTGAGCGCAATACCACCGACATCGCCGGCGCCCTGGGTGATCAGGATGTCGTCGGGTCGCAACACATGGGAGAGCATATCGGGCAGCGCGGCCTTGTCTTCGACGAACATCGGATCGACCAGACCGCGCTGGCGGATCGAGCCGGCCAGCATCTTGCCTTCGGCACCGGGGATGGGCGCCTCGCCGGCGCTGTAGACATCCAGCAGCAGCAGCGTGTCGACTCCCGAGAGCACGCGCACGAAGTCTTCGTAGAGATCCCGGGTACGGCTATAGCGGTGCGGCTGGTAGACCATCACCAGACGACGCTCCGGCCAGCCGGCACGCACCGCGCGAATCACCATCTCGACCTCACGTGGGTGGTGGCCATAGTCATCCACCAGCATCACCTCGCCACCAGCTTGAGCGGATAGTGACCGTGCACCTGGAAGCGCCGGCCGACGCCGCCGAAGGAGGCCATGCCGGCGACGATATCGGCGTCGGCGACACCGGCATCGGTGGCCACCGCGATCGCTGCCAGCGCGTTGAGGGCATTGTGCGCCCCCGGCATCGCCAGTCGAATGCGCAGATCGGCGTGCCCCTCGGGGCGCACCGCGACGAAGCCGATCTCCCCCGCCTCCTGCCAGAACTCGCTGACGCGAAAGTCGGCGTCCTCGCTGAAGCCGTAGGTAACGAAGTGGCGCTGCACCCGCGGCAACAGCTCGCGCACGTTGTCGTCATCGATGCATAGCACCGCGCGACCGTAGAACGGCAGGTTGTGCAGGAACTCGATGAAGGTATTCTTCAAGCGCGAAAAGTCACCGTCGTAGGTCGCCATGTGATCGGCATCGATGTTGGTGACGATGGCGGTCATCGGCTGCAGGTGCAGGAAAGAAGCATCCGATTCGTCGGCCTCGGCGACCAGGAACTCGCCGGCGCCCAGACGCGCATTGGTGCCAGCGCTGGTCAGCTTGCCACCGATGACAAAGGTCGGGTCGAGCCCCGCCTCGCCCAGCAGCGTCGACAGCAGACTGGTAGTGGTGGTCTTGCCGTGAGTGCCGGCGACTGCGATGCCATGGCGAAAACGCATCAACTCGGCCAGCATCTCGGCGCGCCGCACCACCGGCACGCGGTGCTCCCGGGCCCAGGCGATCTCCGGATTGCTGGCGTCCACCGCGGTGGAGACCACCACCACGTCGGCGCCCTCGGCGTTGACCTCGGCATGCCCGATCGCCACGCGAATGCGCACTCACGCAGATGCTGGGTCACCGTCGACTCGCGCAGATCGCTGCCGCTGACGGTGTAGCCCTCGTTGGCCAGCACCTCGGCGATGCCGCACATGCCGGCACCGCCGATGCCGACGAAGTGAATCCCGCGGATCCGCCGCATCCCCAGATGCGAACGGACCGGACGATTCTCGATGCTATCGCTCACTTGTCACCTCCATGCAGCCCTCGAGCATGCGCTCGATGGCATCCAGATGCGCTACCCGGCGTGCCTGGATCGCCATCTGCGCGAGCACGTCGGGGCGCAGCAGCGCGTCGAGCGCCTGCGTCAGCGCTGCGGCGTCAACTCGCTCTGCTGTATCAGTTCGGCGCCACCGGCCGCGACCAGATGGCGCGCATTGTGGGTCTGGTGATCGTCCACCGCGTGGGGGAACGGCACCAGCAGCGACGGCTTGGCCGCCGCACTCAGTTCGGCGATCGTCAGTGCACCAGCACGACAGACGATCAGATCGGCCCAGTCATAGGCCTCGGCCATGTCATCGATGAAGTCGCTCACCTCGGCGGCCACCCCAGCCTCGCGGTAGCCCACCTGGGTCGCTGATTCCTTGTCGCGGCCGGCCTGATGGCGTACCGCCGGACGGGTCTCGGCGGGTAGCGCTGCCAGCGCCTCGGGCAGACGCTCGTTGAGCGCCTGCGCCCCCAGCGAGCCGCCCAGCACCAGCAGCCGCAGCGGCCGCCCGGCCATCGCCGCGGCATCCCGCGGCGACTCACCCAGACGCGCGATCTCCTCACGCACCGGATTGCCCACCACCTCGGCACGCGAGCCCGGAAAAGCACCCGGAAAGGCGGCGTAGGTGCGCGTCGCCAGGCGCGCCAGGGCGCGATTGGTCAGCCCCGCGATCGCGTTCTGCTCATGCACCAGCAGCGGTTTACCGCAGAGCCGCGCGGCGAGCCCGCCGGGGCCGCTGGCGAAGCCGCCCAGCCCGACCACCAGCTGCGGGTCGAAGCGCTGGATCACCCGGCGCGCCTGCAGCACCGCACGACTCAGGCGCCACGGAATCGCCAGCCAGCCAGCCAGACCGTTACCCCGCAGTCCGGCCACATCGATCCGATGCAGCACCAGTCCGGCCGCCGGCCCACCAGCCGATTCTCGATCCCCGTGGGCTGCCCAGCCACTCGACCGTGACGCCGCGCTGGACCAGCGCCCGCGCCAGCGATAGCGCCGGCACCACGTGGCCACCGGTCCCCCCGGCCATGATCAGGACGCGCTCGAGTTGGCTCATGTCTCGCTCCCCTGCGACTGCCGCGCCGCGGACTCCTGCGGCGGCCCTGCGCCGCCGCGGCAGCGCGACGCTGGCCGCGGCGAACCTCGGCATCGACCCGGAACAGCATCGCCACCATGATGCCGCTGACGATCAGGCTCGAGCCGCCGTAGCTCAACAACGGCAGCGTCAGCCCCTTGGTCGGCAGCATGCCGGAACTCACCGAGATGTTGATAAAGGCCTGGGCACCGATCACCAGCGCAATGCCGTAGCACAGGTAAGCGGCGAACGGCATCCGCGCCAGCTCCGCCTTGCGTCCGATACGAAAGGCGCGGAACACCAGCAGGGCGAACAGCAGGATCACCCCCACAGCCCCGAACAGCCCCAGCTCTTCGGCCAGCACCGCGAACACGAAGTCGGTGTGCGCCTCGGGCAGATAGAACAGCTTCTGCACACTATTGCCCAGCCCCAGCCCCAACCAGTGCCCGCGGCCGAAGGCGATCAGCGCCTGGGTCAGCTGATAGCCGGTGTTGTACTGATCCGCCCAGGGGTTGGCGAAGCTGGTGATACGCTGCAAGCGATAGGGCTCGGCCACGGCCAGCATCACCGCGCCCGAGCCGACCACGATCAGGATCAGCAGGAAGCGCCACAGCGGCGCACCGGAGAGCAGCAGCATGCCCATCACGCAGCCGGTCATGACCACCACGGCGCCGTAGTCCGGCTCCAGAATCAGCAGAAAGCCGATCAGCGCCATCACCGCCAGCGGGCGCATGAAGGCGCCCCAGGTGCGCCGCACCTCGGGCAGGAAGCGCTCGAGGTATCCGGCGACATAGACGATCATGAACAGCTTGGCGACCTCGGAGGCCTGGACGTTGACGATGCCCAGCGGAATCCAGCGCCGGCTGCCGTTGATCTCGCGCCCACCAGCAGCACCAGCACCAGCAGCGCCAGCCCCAGGATCAGTAGCATCGGCCCCTTCTCGCGCCACCACCACAGCGGCAGACGCACCGCCAGCAGGCCAACCCCGATCGCCGCGAGCACGAAGATGCCGTGGCGAATGCTGAAGTAGTAAGGATTGCCGGTGAGACTGGCGGCGATCTCGGTGGACGCCGACGTGACCATGACCCAGCCGATCAGCATCAGCGCCAATGCCGACAGCAGCAACCAGCCATCGAAGGATTGATGGCGGGTGGTAAAGCGTTGTTCCAACCCTTTCAGCATGTGGCTTCCTGCCCTTGCGCCAGAATCTCGCGGAACGCCGCGCCGCGCGCCAGATAGTTGGGGAACTGATCGAGACTGGCACAGGCCGGCGACAGCAGCACGCAGTCGCCGGGCTCGGCGATGGCGGCAGCGCGACGCATCGCCTCGGCCAGGGTCTCGACCCGGGTCACCGGAAGATGCCCGGCCAGTGCCGCGGCCAGGCGCTCGGCATCCTGGCCGAAGACCACCGCCTCGCGCGCGTGGCGTGCCAGCGGCGGTGCCAGCGGGGTGAAATCGGCGCCCTTGCCCACGCCCCCGCCGAGCCACACCAGGCGCCCGGCGAGCCCTTCGCCGACGCCGGCGATGGCGGCCAAGGTCGCGCCGACGTTGGTGCCCTTGGAGTCGTTGATCCAGCGTACGCCGTGGCGCTCGAGCACCACCTCGCCGCGGGTGGTAGCCCGGCAAAACGCCTCAGCACCTGGCGCATCCCCGCCCACGGCAGGCCCATCGCCTCACCGATGGCCGCCGCCGCCAGGGCGTTGGCCTGGTTGTGGCGCCCCGCCATGGCCAGCTCCGACACCGGCATCAGCCCCTCGGCGCCGCGACACAGCCAGGGCGTGTCGGCACCGGCAGGCATCGCCACACCCCACTCGTTGGTGCCGGCGGGGCGGCCCGGGTGAAGCGCACGCAGGGTAGCTGGGGTCGTCGGGCCAGGTGGCACTATCTTCGGCATTGACCACCGCCCGCTCGGCGCCGCGGAAGATACGTGCCTTGGCGGCGCGATAGCCGGCCATGTCGCCGTGGCGGTCGAGGTGATCCTCGGAGAGATTGAGAAAGGCGGCACAGGTCGCATCCAGCGTGTCGAGACTCTCGAGCTGAAAACTTGACAGCTCGAGCACGAACCAGGCCGCCTCGGGCCGGTCGAGCAGCAGATCCAGTGCCGCTTCACCGAGGTTGCCGCCGACAGCGACGTCGAGCCCCGCCTCCCGGGCCATCTCGCCCACCAGCGTGGTCACCGTGGACTTGGCGTTGGAGCCGGTGATCGCCACCAGCGGCGCCTGACAGTAGCGCCGGAACAGCCCGATCTCACCCACCAACTTATGCCGATAGGGCGCAAGCCCGGCGCCCACGGTATCCACTCCCGGGCTCACTGCGATCTCGCTGAAGGCGTCCAGATCCAGCTTCTCGAGGGCGCCCAGGTGCAGCGACACCTCGGGGAAATCGGCGCGGAAGGCTTCCAGGCCCGGCGGCGCGCTGCGCGTATCCGCCATGACGAAGGCTTCGCCGCGCGCGCGCAGAAAACGCGCGATGGCGCGCCCGGAGATACCCAGGCCCACCACCAGACGCGGGCCGGCCGGCAGGTCGTTGGCACGCTGCGATATCGAGCTCATGGGATCAGCGCAGCTTGAGCGTCGCCAGCCCCAGCAGGACCAGCATCACGGTGACGATCCAGAAACGCACGATGACGCGCGGTTCGGGCCACCCCTTGAGTTCGAAATGGTGATGCAGCGGCGCCATGCGGAAGATGCGCCGCCCGGTCAGCTTGTAGGAGCCGACCTGCAGGATCACCGAGACCGTCTCCATCACGAATACCCCGCCCATGATGAACAGCACGATCTCCTGGCGCACGATCACCGCGACCACGCCCAGCGCGGCACCCAGTGCCAGCGCACCCACATCCCCCATGAACACCTGAGCCGGATAGGTGTTGAACCACAGAAAGCCGAGTCCGGCCCCGGCGATGGTGCCGCAGAAGACCGCCAGCTCGCCGGCCCCGGGGACTTCGGGAATGTGCAGATAGTTGGCGAATACCGCATTGCCGCTGGCATAGGCGAACACCGCCAGCCCCATGGACACCAGCACGGTGGGCATGATCGCCAGCCCGTCGAGCCCGTCGGTCAGGTTGACCGCATTGGAGCTACCGACGATGACCAGATAGCTGAGCACCACGAAGAAGCCGCCGAGGGGAATCACCACATCCTTGAACAGCGGCACGATCAGACTGATCTCGACCGGGCTGGCAGCCGTGAAATAGAGCACCAGCGCCGCGCCGAGGCCGATCACCGACTGCCAGAAGTACTTCCAGCGTGCCGGCAGGCCGCGAGGGTTCTTCTCCACCACCTTGCGGAAGTCATCGACCCAGCCGATCGCGCCGAAGCCCAGCGTGACCGCCAACACCAGCCACACATAATGATTGGTCAGATCGCCCCACAGCAGCGTGCTCACGGCAATCGAGATCAGGATCAGTGCGCCCCCCATGGTCGGGGTGCCGGCCTTGGAGAGGTGCGACTGCGGGCCGTCGTCGCGTACCGCCTGACCGATCTGACGCTCGACCAGGCGCTTGATCATCTGCGGCCCCATCCACAGGCTCAGGAAGAGCGCCGTCAGCGTCCCCAGGATGATGCGCAGGGTGAGATATCCGAAGACATTGAAGGCACTTTGAAAATGCGTCAGCAGTTCAGCCAGAAAAAGCAGCATGAGTCCGATTCACCTTGAGGCGTCGTCACGCAGCGCGGTCACGAGTCGTTCCATACCGGCACTACGTGATCCCTTGACCAGTACGCTGGCGTGGGAAGGCAACTGATCACGGGCGAAGCGCTCGAGCGCCGCCCAGTCGTCGAAATGGTGGCCTTCGTCACCGAAGGCCTCGGCTGCGGCACGCGCCGGTTCCCCGAACGTGCCCAGACAATCGATACCGAGATCGCGCGCGGTGCGCCCCACCTCGGCGTGCAGCGCCGCCGACTCAGCCCCCATCTCGCCCATCGCGCCGAGAAAGCACCAGCGCGGTGCCGGCAGGGTCGCCAGCGTCTCCAGCGCGGCGCGCATGGCGCCTGGGTTGGCGTTGTAGCTGTCGTCGATCAGGCAGCTGCCGCGAACGCCCGCCACCATCTGCATGCGTCCGCTCATCGCAGTAGTCGCGGCGAGCCCGGCGACGATCTCGTCCGGCGCGAACCCCAGCGCGTGGGCCGCTGCCGCGGCTACCAGCGCATTGCGCACGTTGTGGCGCCCGATCAGCGCCAGTTTCACCGTCCGCGCCGGGGCGTCCGGCAGCGAGAGCGTGAAAGCATAACGTCCGGCGTCATCACAGACCAGATCGTGTGCGGTGACCGCCGCCGGGGCGTCGATGGCAATGTCGAGCACGCGGGCGCTGCCCGCCAGCGCCCGCCATACCGGGAAATAGTGCTGCTGACGGTCGAGCACGGCGACACCTTCACTACCCAGGCCGGCGAGAATCTCGCCCTTGGCCTGGGCGATCTGCCCCATGCCGCCGAACTCGCCCACATGGGCGCCGGTGACGTTGGTGATGATCGCCACCTGCGGCCGAGCCAGCGCCGTGGTCCAGGCGATCTCGCCGAGGTGGTTGGCACCCAGCTCCACCGCGGCGTAGCGATGATCCGCACGCAGCCCCAGCAGGGTCAGCGGCGCGCCGATGTCATTGTTGAGATTGCCGCGGGTGGCCAGGGTCGGAGCGCGTCGGGAAAAAATCGCCGCGAGCAGCTCCTTGACCGTGGTCTTGCCACTGTTGCCGGTGACCGCCACCAGCTCGCCCGCCCAGGCCAGCCGGTGCGCACGCGCCAGCAGACCCAGCGCCAGGCGAGTATCCGGCACCACGATCTGCGCCAGCGGGTCGGTCACCGGGTGGGCCACCACGGCCCCCACCGCACCGCGCTCGCGCGCCGTGGCGAGGAAGTCGTGCGCATCGAAGCGCTCACCCTTGAGCGCCACCAGCAGATCTCCCGGGGCCAGCTCGCGAGTGTCGGTGACGATGCGCGCGACCTCGCTATCCTCAGCGACCCCGGGCGCCCCCAGGGTCGCGGCGATGGCGTTCAGACTCAGGTTCACGCCTGCGCCTCCCGCAGCGCGCACGCCGCCCGGGCCTGTTCGAGATCGTCGAACGGATGGCGCACCCCGGCGATCTCCTGGTAATCCTCGTGCCCCTTGCCGGCGATCAGCACGATATCGTGGGGGCCGGCCTCGGCGATCACCCGCCGGATCGCCTCGCCGCGGCCATCGATCGACCAGGCATTGGCCGCCGCCGCGGGCGACAGGCCGGCGACGATCTCGCCGCGAATGGTCGCAGGGTTCTCGCTACGCGGGTTGTCGTCGGTCACCACCAGCCGATCGGCGTGGCGCTCGGCGACCGCCGCCATCAGCGGGCGCTTGCCGCTGTCACGGTCGCCGCCGCAGCCGAACACGCACCACAGCTGGCTATCCGCCTGGGCCGGCAGATGCTCACGCAGCGCGATCAGGGCATTGTCCAGCGCATCCGGCGTGTGGGCGTAGTCGATCACCACGCTGGGTATTTCACTGTCAGGATCGCGCGGCAGCCGCTGCATGCGTCCGGGCACCGGCGACAGCGACTGTGCCGCCGGCCACAGCGTCGCCAGCGGCACGCCCAGGCCATAGAGCGTAGTCATCGCCAGCAGCGCATTGTCGAGATTGAAGCGCCCCATCAGCGGCAGCTCGAGCAGGTGCTCGTCTTCCGGCGAGGCGACCACGGCGTGGAGCCCCTGCGGCAGCGTCTCGCAGCCGGCCACGCGTAGCGTGGTCGCCTCGGCCATACCGGTGGCCAGCACGCGTACTCCGGGAGCCAGCCCCGCCAGCATCAGCCGCGCCAGCGGGTCGTCGGCGTTGACCACCGCCAGCCGCAGACCCTCGCGGCGGAACAGCTTCGCCTTGGCCGCGGCGTAGGCGGCCATGCTGCGGTGATAATCGAGATGATCACGACTCAGATTGGTGAAGACCGCGGTCGTGATCGGGGTATCGCCGAGACGCTCCTGCTCCAAGGCGTGGGAGGAGACCTCCATGGCCACGGTCTCGACCCCTTCGCTGGCGAGCTCGCCCAGCATCTGCTGCAGCTCGAGCGGTCCCGGCGTGGTCTGGCGCGCCGCCTTGAGCCGCTGCGGGCGGCCATAGCCGAGCGTGCCGATCACCGCTGCCGGGCGCCCCACGGCCTCCAGCAGCGTGGCGATATAGTGGGTGACCGAACTCTTGCCGTTGGTGCCGGTGACGCCGATCAGCGTCAGGCTATCGGGCACCGCGAACAGCTGACGGCCGAATTCGGACTGCCGCTCGGCGAGCCCTGGCAACGCCAGCACGCGGGCGTCATCCTGCCACGCAGCATCGAGCCCCTCGGCCTCGGCCAGCACCAGCGCCGCGCCCTGCTCGAGCGCCTCAGCGATGAACTCGCGCCCATCGCGTGCCACTCCGGGCAGCGCGATGAACAGCTCAGCACCGCCGCTCACTCCGCGGCTGTCGAGCGCCAGCGTCACGCTGTCGGCATCCGCCAGACGTCGTCGCAGTGACGCCAGATCGGCCTGTGGCCACAGCGCCTCGAGCGCGTCGATCAGACGCGAGACTTCGACTTCGAGCGTCATGGTGCCGTCTCCTCTTCGGGCTGGTCCGGCGGTACGTCGAGCAGGCGCAGGGCGCTGCCGACCACGCGGCTGAATACCGGCGCGGCGACCAGCCCGCCGTAGTAATCGCCCTTCTTGGGATTGTCGATCATCACCACGGTAACGATGCGCGGGTTGGTGGCCGGGGCGATACCGGCGAACAGCCCACGATAGGCGGTCTTCTGATAGCCGGTACTGGTGACCTTGCGCACCGTACCCGTCTTGCCCGCGATCTGATAGCCGGGAACCATCGCCAGGTGCCCGCCGGCATTGGGCTTGACGATTTGCTCCATCATCTCGAGCAGCTCATGCGCCACCTTGGGTGCCATCACCTGGTCACTCTCCGGCTCGCCGTTGAGCTTGAGCAGTGAGGGATGCAGACGCTTGCCGTCGTTGGCGATCGCGGTGTAGGCGCTGGCCAGTTGCAGCGGCGTGACCGCGATACCGTAGCCGTAGGCCATCGCGGCCTGGGCGCTGCGCGGCAGATTGGTCAGCGACGGCAGGCTACCGCTGTTTTCGCCCGGGAAGCCGGTACCCGGTGACTGCCCCAGACCGAGCTGGCGATAGCGATTCCAGATGGTGTCCTTGGCAGCGACAGCGCGATGTGCGCCATGCCGATGTTGGAGGAGTGCAGCAGAATGCCCGCCGGCGTGAGCTTGCCGTAATTGCGGAAGTCGCGAATGGTGTAGCCGTCCACCACCATCCAGCCGGGCGAGGTATCGATGACACTCTGCGGGGTGTACTCGCCGGAGGCCAGCGCCGCCGACATCGCCAGCGGCTTCATCACCGACCCTGGCTCGATGGCGTCGGTGATCGCCTGGTTGCGCAGCCCGCGCACGTCGACGTCGGAGCGGTTGTTGGGGTTGTAGGAAGGCAGGTTGGCCATCGCCAGCACCTCGCCGGTGTGGGCATCGAGCATCACCAGCGAGCCACCGTCGGCGTCGTTCTCGCGCACCCCGGCGGCCAGCTCGCGGTAGGCCATGTACTGCAGGCGCAGGTCGATCGACAGCTTGAGGTCGCCGCCAGGCCGGGCATCCTTGATCAGGTGCAGGTCGCGGACCAGACGTCCCTTACGGTCCTGCAGCACTCGCCGCTTGCCCGGCTCGCCGGTCAGGTAGCGGTTGTAGGCAAGCTCGAGCCCCTCCTGGCCGCGGTCGTCGACATTGGTCACCCCGACCAGCTGCGCCGCCACCTCGCCCGCCGGATAGTAGCGCTTGTACTCGTCGCGGGCGTAGACCCCGGACATCTGCAAATCGATCGCCGGCTGCGCCTGCGCCGGGGTGAGCTGACGCCGCAGATACATGAACTCCTTCTGGGCGTAGCGGCCGACGCGGTCGCGCAGCTCCTGCGGATCGAGCTTGAGCGCCTGAGCCAGCAGGGTGAGCTGGATCGGGTCGGTGGGCAGCTCCTGCGGGTTGGCCCACAGCGTCACCACCGGCGTCGAGATCGCCAGCGGGTCGCCGTTGCGATCACTGATCATGCCGCGGTGGGCACCGATCGACTCCACCCGCAGGGTGCGCGCGTCACCCTGGTTCTGCAGAAAGCTGCGGTCGATCACCTGCAGGTAGACCACCGCCACGCCCGACCAGTGCGGCGAGGGCGACCAGAATGACGCCCAGCATGAACCAGTAGCGACCGCCGCCCAGCGGCGCGCCGGGGGCTCGCGACTTGGGTGTGGCGGTGCGTCGGCGCGTGGCGCTCATGGGGTAATGACCTTGACGTCACCCACACTCGGCACGCGCATGTCCAGACGCTTGCTGGCGAGCGCCTCGATACGCGCCGGCGACGACCAGGTGCTCTCCTCCAGCAGCAGGCGGCCCCACTCGGTCTGCAGCGCATCACGCTGATTCTCGAGTTTCTGCAGCCGGGCGTACTGCAGCCGGGTGAGGTGGGACGTGCTGATGATCGCCAGCGCGCTGGCAAGGAGAGCGACGATGAGCAGGATCAGGATGATCGAACGGGTACCCGTACGGCGGGCGAATGGCCAGTCCCCATAGAGCGGGGGCCTGCGTCTTCCTTGAACGGCCATGGAGCTCCTTTACGCCAACTTCTCGGCGATGCGCATCACCGCGCTGCGCGCACGGGGATTGCCATCGACTTCGCGCTCACCGGGGCGCAGTGCCTTGCCCACCGGCTTGAGCCGCTTGTTGAGCTGATCCTCGCGTATCGGCATGCCGCGGGGCAAGTGGGTGTCGCCGCGGGATTGATCGCGAATGAAGCGCTTGACCAGCCGATCCTCGAGCGAGTGAAAGCTGATCACCACCAGGCGCCCGCCCGGGGCCAGGGTCTCCAGCGCCGCGCTCAGCGCGCGCTCGAGCTGGCCCAGCTCGTCGTTGAGATGGATGCGGATCGCCTGGAACACCCGGGTCGCCGGGTGCTTGCCCTTCTCCCAGGCCGGGTGCGCAGCCTTGACGATCTCGGCCAGCTGCTGGGTGCGCGCGATCGGCGCCTCACGCCGCGCCGCGACGATGGCCCGCGCGATGCGCTTGGCGAAGCGCTCCTCGCCGTAAGTCTTGAACACCCGCGCCATCTCCTGCTCGTCGCTGTGCGCGATCCAAGCGGCAGCACCGACCCCGGAGTCGGGGTCCATGCGCATGTCCAGGGGGCCATCACGCAGGAAGCTGAAACCGCGTTCGGGGTCGTCGAGCTGCGGCGAGGAAACGCCGACGTCGAGCAGTACACCATCGAGCCGGCCGCTCAACCCTGCGGCTGCGGCATGTCGATCGAGCTCGGCGAAGACCCCGGGACAGATCTCAAAGCGCGGGTCGGTGATCGCCGCGGCTGCGGCCAGCGCGGCGGGGGTCGCGGTCGATCGCCAGCAGCCGCCCTTCAGGGGCCAGGCGCTCGAGAATCGCCCGCGAGTGGCCGCCGCGCCCGAAGGTACCATCCAGGTAAAAGCCGTGCGGCGAGCGCACCAGGGCATCGACGGCGCCATCGAGCAGCACGCTGGTGTGGCGGTAGTCCGGCGAGCCGGCCGCGCCATCGTCGGGTGCCTGTGGAGCCTTGTCGCGGTGCAGCATGCGGATCTCGGTATTCGAACGGCGAAGAAAAGAGGTGGGAGTCGGCCGATAAGCCGGGTTCTGTCGAGGACAGTCATTCATCTAGGAGGCACGTCGCCATGCCTCTCGAGCAACCTACCCGGATCCAGCGCGGGCCGCGCCGAAGGATCCCTATTTGGTCTTGCTCCAGGTGGGGTTTACCGTGCCACGCACTGTTACCAGGCGCGCGGTGCGCTCTTACCGCACCCTTTCACCCTTACCGGCCGCCGAAGCGGCTTAGGCGGTCTACTCTCTGCTGCACTGGCCGTCGGCTTGCGCCGCCCAGGCGTTACCTGGCACCTTGCCCTATGGAGCCCGGACTTTCCTCCCCCGGATCAACCGGCGGCGACTGTCTGGCCAACTCCCAAGCGCGCAAGAATAGCAGCACCCCCTGCCCCTCTCAACACTGGGCTGCAGCCATCGACGCGCGGCGCCCCACCTGTCGCCGAACGGCGACGCACCAAGCGCCTCTCAGAGGGTGTTTACAAACTCGGCGAGCGAAGGCAAGACCGGGGCGCGTAGCCAAGGCAAAATCGGTCGAAAAAAGGACCGGGCTGGCGTTCCAGTTTACACGGGGTAAATGAGTATTTTGACCGGGCTCGCGTACGAGGCCGATTTTAACGCCGTATTGCCGAGCGCAGGCATTTTGTAAACGCCCTCTCAGGGTGCGTCGGACTGCTGCGCCAAGGCCAACTGATACCACTGCTTGCGGCGCCCACCGAGCACTTTGGTCGCCACCGCCGCAGCACTCTTGACGCCAACGCCTTCGGCCAGCATCGCGGCGATCAGCGCTTCGCCCTCGGCGGTGTCCAAAGTGCGCTCGGCGGGCTCGGCTCCGGCGACCATGACCACGAACTCGCCACGGGTCTGATCCGGGTCCGCCGCCATGCGCGCCAGCAGTTCGTCGGGCGTGCCCTCGAGCAGCGTCTCGAAGGTCTTGGTCAGCTCCCGTGCCAGCACCACCCGGCGCGCCCCCAGCGTCGCTTCCAGGTCGGCGAGCAGATCGCGAATCCGGTGCGGCGACTCATAGAAGACGCGCGTCTCGGTGCGCTCCGCGTCCGCTTCCAGCTGGCGTCGGCGCGCCGTCGACTTGGCTGGCAGAAAGCCTTCGAAGAGAAAGCGATCGGTCGGCAGCCCGGCCACGCTGAGCGCGGCTACCAGTGCGCAGGCGCCGGGCACCGGCACCACCCGGAAACCGCTGCGGCGCAACTCGCGCACCAGCACGAATCCCGGATCGGATATCAGCGGCGTACCAGCATCGCTGACCAGCGCCAGCCGCTCGCCCGCCGCCAGCCGCTCGCGCAGCCACTCGGCGCGGGCGGCCTCGTGTGTCGTGCAGAGAGACCAACGGCCGCTCGATTCCCAGGTGGCGCAGCAGGCGCTGGGTATGTCGGGTATCCTCGGCGGCGATCCGATCGACCTCGCCCAGCACCCGCGCGGCGCGGGCGCTCAGGTCCTCGAGATTCCCAATCGGCGTGGCGACCACGTACAATACGCCTTCATTTGTCTCGCTCATTCGGTAACATCCGGGTTGCGGTGCATGGGAAAACCCTGTGCCGGGCGTCTCGCGCACGATCCGCTCATCGCGAGGAGAAACGCCGCGGACGCCACGCCTTCATCGCGAGCGCTCGGCAGCGAGAGTTCAGGGAGTCGTTCCGACGGCCGCCGCCGCTGGCCGGCAGCCGCCAGCGGAACGAGGGAACCGAGACCGGCCGCCGTCACCGCCAGTGGGGCGCGACAGCGCACGGCCTCTCAAATACGGAAAAGGGACAGACACTATGCGTTACGCCCTGCGGCGACTTCTCCTGCCGGCGATGGCAGCCTTGATCCTGGCCGGCTGCGCCGGACCCGGCATGATGCCGGGCAGCAGCGGCCCCGACGCTCAGACGCTGCTCGACCAGGCCCGCAGCCAGAGCGGCCAGCAAGCCGCGGCCACGCGCGTACAGGCGGCGGAGATTCTAGCACGCCAGGGGGATACCCGGCAGGCGCTCGAGATCGTGAGCCAGGTCGACGGCAGCCAGCTCGACCCCGCCCTGCGCGTGCACTGGGCGCTGGTGTTGTCGGATGCCGGCCTCGCCGAGAAGGATGGCTGGAGCGTGGTCCGCGCCACCGACATCCTCGACAGCGGCATTGCCATCCCCAGCGCCGACGCCCAGACGCTGCGCTATCGCCGCGGCATCGCGCTGGATATGATCGGCGAGCCGGAGGCCGCCGCTGACCTGCTCATCGGTCTACAGCGCGACAACGCCCCGTATGAGCTCAACGACGAAATCTGGAAACCGCTGTCACGCCTGAGCCCTGCCGGTCTCGACAAACTCGCCGCCAGCAGCAACGACCCCATCACACAGGGCTGGGTCGCTCTGGCGCGCCTCTATCGTAGCGCCAGCGGCGATGTCGCGGCCTGTTCGACCGCCTCGACCAGTGGCGCAGCCGCTATCCCGACCACCCGGCCAACCGCCGCTTACCACAGGAGCTCAGCGCCCTGCATCAGGTCGAGGGTCGCGAGATCGACCGTGTCGCCGTGCTGCTGCCCGAGAGCGGGCCACTGGCCAATGTCGCCAAGGCAATCCGCCAGGGCATGCAGGCGCGCCTGGACGACGCCCGCGCCCAGGGTGAGAAGATGCCCGACCTCACCTTCATCGACTCGAGCCAGCAGGACATCGATGCGCTCTATGCCCAGGCCACGCTCGGCGGCGCCCAGGCGGTCATCGGCCCGCTGAGCAAGGACAAGGTCAATCAGCTGGAGACCCGCGCCAGCGTGCCCCTGCCGACGCTGGCCCTGAACTACGGCGAGCACGCGCGCAATCAGGCCGCCGAACTGTTCCAGTACGGCCTCTCCGCCGAGGACGAAGCGCGCCAGGTGGCCCAGCGCGCCTATCTCGACGGCCGCCGCAACGCCGGCATCCTGGTTCCCGACAACGAGTGGGGCTCACGGGTGCTGGCGGCATTCCGCGAGCGCTGGCAGCACGACGGCGGCAAGATTGCCTCGGTGGTCAGCTACCCCCCCTCGGGCTCGGTCACCACGGCAGTCAGCCAGATGCTCAAGGGCGGCTCGTCGAAGCCGGACATGCTGTTCCTGCTGGCACTGCCCAGCTACGCCCGTCAGGTACCGCCGACGCTGGACTTCTACTACGCCAGCAAACTGCCGGTCTACGCCACCTCGCAAGTCTACGAGGGCAAACCGCAGCCGCGCGCCGACCACGATCTCAACGACGTTCAGTTCGTCGATCTCCCTTGGATGATCCCCGATGCCGCCGCCGGCGGCGTCGACGCGCTGCCTTACGCCAGCACCTACCGCCAGCTGGCGACCCAGGACGACCCCGGCCTGCTCAAGCTCAACGCCATGGGCGTGGACGCGCTGGAACTGGCGCGCCGCCTGCCGCTGCTGCAGGCCCTGCCCAGCACCCAGGTGTACGGCGCCACCGGCAACCTGCAGGCGCGTGACGACGGGCGCATCCAGCGCACCCTACCCTGGGCGGTGTTCCAGGCCGGCGTACCCCAGCCGCTGCTCGCCTCCCCCGGTGCCACCCTGGGCGCCAGCGAAAGCCAGCCCATGCCGAGTAACAACAGCGGCGGCACCTCAGGCGCCACCACTCCGGGTAGCACCTCCGCCGGCAGCGCTATACCCGGCGACCCGCTCGGCCCGGCCGCGGACAACGCAAGCGATGCCGCGGCAGACTGATGCCCGCGCCCGCGGGCAGGCGGTAGAACAAGCCGCCGCCCGCTGGCTGAGCGCCCAAGGCCTGACGCTGGTGGCCAGCAACCAGCACGCCAAAGGCGGCGAGATCGACTTGGTGATGCGCGACGGTGACACCCTGGTGTTCGTCGAGGTGCGCCACCGTCGGCGGTCCGACTACGGCCATCCGCTGGAGACGATCACCGCGGCCAAGCAGCGCCGCCTCGTTCGCGCGGCGCGTTTTTATCTCCAGGCACAGCGGCTATCATGTCCGTGCCGCTTCGACGTCGTCGGCGTCACCGGCAGCCAGCCCGATCTCGAATTCGACTGGATTCGTGCCGCATTCGACGCATATTAACCGTCCAATAGGCGATCCATGGACTTTCAAGCACGCATACTCGATCACTTCAACGCCAGCATCGATACCAAGACCTACGCCAGCGAAGTGCTTCCGCCCTTCATCGAGGTCGCCAGCCAGATGATGGTCCAGTGCCTGGTCAGCGAGGGCAAGATTCTGGCCTGCGGCAACGGCGGCAGCGCCGGCGACAGCCAGCACTTCTCCTCGGAGCTGCTCAATCGCTTCGAGCGCGAGCGCCCCAGCCTGCCGGCGCTGGCTCTGACCACGGACACCTCGACGCTGACCTCGATCGCCAACGATTACAGCTACAACGACGTCTTCTCCAAGCAGATCCGGGCCCTGGGTCAGCCGGGCGACATCCTGCTCGCCATCTCCACCAGCGGCAACTCGGCCAACGTGGTACAGGCGATCCAGGCCGCCCATGACCGCGAGATGAGCGTGGTCGCCCTGACCGGGCGCGACGGCGGCGACATGGCCTCACTGCTGGGCCAGGAGGATTGCGAGATCCGCGTGCCGGCGACCTCTACCGCGCGCATCCAGGAAGTCCATCTACTGGTCATCCACTGTCTGTGCGACTTGATCGATCAACAACTTTTCGGCAGCAACGAGTGAACCCCATGAAGAAGACACTGATTCTCTCCGCATGCGTGATCGCCCTGCTCACCCTGGGCGGCTGTGCCAGCCAGAATACCCAGGAGAACTACGCCGAGCGTACGCCAGGGGCGAAGGTCGAGGACAGCACCATCCAGAGCAAGATCTTCGGTGACCTGCAGGCGGCCGACGCGCGCTTCGGCGACGCCCATATCAACGTCGACAGCTACAACAGCAACGTGCTGTTGACCGGCCAGGTGCCCAGCCAGGAGCTCAAGCAGAAAGCCGGAGAGATCGCCCAGCAGGTGCGCAGCGTGCGCCAGGTCCACAACGAGCTGATGGTCTCGGCCAACACGCCGGTCAGCCAGCGCATGACCGACACCTGGATCACCGGGCGCATCAAGGCCAACCTAGTCGCCAACGAAGATATCGATGCCAACCTGATCCGCGTGATCACCGAAAACGGCACGGTCTATCTGATGGGCCTGGTGACCCAGAAGCAGGCAGGCGAAGTGGTCAACGCCGCCTCGGGCGTCGGCGGCGTACAGCGCATCGTCAAGGTCTTCGAATACCTCAACTAGGATTGGTAGAAAGGCCGCCAGCGCTGGCTCGAGCCAGCGCGACTTTGACGAGATTAACCAAGGTATGAAAAAACCGCCGCCGAGTCGAACTCGGCGGCGGTTTTTTATGGCCACCATGGAAGGCGGCTATCTCTTAGGCCGTCGGCGGAGCCGACACCGGCCGACTACTTGACGATACGCAGCGACGGCTTGCCCTTCTCGGGGCGAGGACCATCGTCGGCGTCGGACGTCTCGGCATCGGCCGAGGCATCGTCGACGCTTTCGAGCACCGGGCGGCCGTCGTCTTCCTGCTCCGCCTCCTCGTCGGCGGAGAACTCGGGCATCACCGGCTCCTGCCCGAACACCATGCCGACACCGTTTTCACGCGCATAGATAGCGATCAGGGCGTCGGTCGGCACCACCACCTGCATCGGCTGACCGCTGAAGCGGGCACCGAAAGTCAGCGCGGTATTGTCGATCTGCAGATCGCGCACCGCAGCCGGTGCGATATTGAGCACGATCTGGCCGTTCTGCACGAATTGCTGTGGCACGCGCACGCCCGCCTTGCCGGCGTCGACCACGATGTAAGGCGTCTGATCGTTGTCGAGCAGCCATTCGTACAGGGCTCGCGCCAGATAGGGACGACTGGTCAGCATGTCACCTCCTTCTCGAGCGGCTTGACCGGCAAGCGGTCTCAGCTGCGCATCTCACGTTCGGACTCGGACAGCGATGCCTTGAAGGCATCGCGCGCGAACACGCGCTCCATGTAGCTCATCAGCGGCTTGACCTGCTTCTCCGGCAGCTCTACGCCCAGCGCCGGCAGGCGCCATAGAATCGGTGCGATGCAGCAGTCGACCAGGGTGAACTCTTCGCTCATGAAGTAGGGCATGTCCTCGAAGATCGGTGAGATGCCCGCCAGGCTCTCACGCAACTCCTTGCGCGCCTTCTCGGCGTCTTTCTTGGGGCCCTGCTGGATCTGTTCGACCAGCGGACACCACTCGCGCTCGATGCGGTGCATCCACAGGCGGCTCTGCGCGCGCGCCACCGGATAGACCGGCAGCAGCGGCGGATGCGGGAAGCGCTCGTCGAGATACTCCATCATCACCTTGGACTCGTAGAGCACCAGGTCACGATCGAGCAGCGTGGGCACGCTGTTGTAGGGGTTGAGATCGGCGAGCTCGGCGTTGTGCTCGTCGGCCGAGACATCCAGGATATCGACGGCAACCCCCTTTTCGGCCAGCACGATTCTCACGCGATGACTGAAGTGATCATCGCTGCCGGAGTAGAAAGTCATCGACGATCGCTTGGCCACTACACCCATGAAACATTCCTCGCATTGATTCAGCTGTCAATGATAACACGGCGGGCAACCCGCCAGGGGGCTCGCTGACCGTACGGCCAGCGCACCGGCATCGCCAGCAAAGGTACCAACAGCAAAACGCCCGACCATGGTGAGTCGGGCGTCGAGCGCGCGTGGGATCCGGAACGGATCAGCGCTTGGAGAACTGCGGACGACGACGGGCTTTACGCAGACCGACTTTCTTACGCTCGACTTCGCGCGCGTCGCGGGTCACGTAGCCGGCAGCACGCAGCGGCTTGCGCAGCTCTTCGTTGTAGTCCATCAGCGCACGGGTGATGCCGTGGCGAATGGCGCCGGCCTGGGCCGAACCGCCGCCACCCTGAACGGTGATGTAGACGTCGAACTGGCCGGTGGTCTCGGTCAGCTCGAGCGGCTGACGCACGACCATCTGCGCGGTGACGCGACCGAAGTATTCGCCCAGCTCACGGCTGTTGACGGTGATCTTGCCGGTGCCCGGCTTGAGGAACACACGAGCGGTAGAGGTCTTGCGACGCCCGGTGCCGTAGTACTGTTGTGCCATTGCGGTCTACCCTCAGATGTTCAGTTCTTGCGGCTGCTGCGCGGCGTGCGGATGTTCGGTACCGGCGTACACCTTGAGCTTGGCGTACATGGCACGACCCAGCGGACCCTTGGGCAGCATGCCCTTGACGGCGCTCTCGATCACACGCTCGGGAGCGTGGTCGATCAGCTTCTCGAACGACATGGAGCGCAGGCCACCCGGGTAACCGGTATGACGGTAGTAATTCTTGGCTTGCGCCTTGTTGCCGGTGACGTGCACCTTCTCGGCGTTGACCACGACGATGTAATCGCCGGTGTCGACGTGCGGGGTGTATTCCGGCTTGTGTTTGCCACGCAGGCGGCGGGCGATCTCCGTCGCCAGACGACCGAGCGTCTTGCCCGATGCATCGACGACATACCAGTCGCGCTGCACGGTTTGCGGCTTGGCACTGAACGTCTTCATGAGTGTTTCACCAAATAAGCGTATTTGGGTCTCGAAGCCAGGCTTCTCGACCATCCCTATTTTTCTTGGGTTGCCCCTCCCGGCAGGAGCGGCAACGGATCGAAGAGCGCGTATTGTACACGAGCCCTCCGGGCGGCGAAAGAGGGATACGAGCCTGCCTCGCACCACCCCGCCATGCCCTACCCTTCAAGGTTTGTGAGCCAGCGCCAGATAGTCCCGCGACTGCATCTCCTGCAGCCGCGACAGCGTGCGCTCGAACTCGAAGCTGAGATTGCCGCCGGTATAGAGCGACTCGACCTCGGTCTCGGCCGAGAGCAGCAGCTTCACCGCGCGATCGTAGAACTCGTCGACCATGCTGATGAAGCGACGCGCCTGATCGTCGCTGCCCGCGCCCATGCGCGGCACGTTGGAGACCAGCACCGTGTGATACTCACGCGACAGCTCGATGTAGTCGTTCTGGCTGCGCGGCCCGTCGCAGATCATCTTGAAGTCGAACCACACCACCCCTTCGCAAAGCCGACGCGCGCTCAGCTCGCGATGATTGACGGTGAGCTTGGCATTCTCGCGCCCTTCGCTGCCGGCGACCGATCGAAAGCTCCTGGCCAGCGAGCGCTCGGCCTCGGCGTCCAGCGGCGAGTGGAAGATCTCCACCTGCTCGAGCGCGCGCAGGCGGTAGTCGACCCCGGAGTCGACGTTGACCACCTCGCAATTGCGCTTGAGCAGATCGATCGCCGGCAGGAAGCGCGAGCGCTGCAGGCCATCCTTGTAGAGGTCGTCGGGCACGATATTGGAGGTCGCCACCAGCACCACGCCCTGGGCGAACAGCGCCTCCATCAGGTTGCCAGGATCATGGCGTCGGTGATGTCCTTGACGTAGAACTCGTCGAAGCAGATCACCCGCGCCTCGCGCGCGAACTGCGCGGCGATCTGGGTCAGCGGGTTCTTCTCCCCCTTGTGGGCGTCTAGCTCGCGGTGGACACGCTGCATGAAGCGATTGAAGTGGGTGCATCTTGCGCTCGAACGGCAGCGCCTCGAAGAACACATCGACCAGATAGGTCTTGCCGCCCCCACGCCGCCCCGAAGTAGAGCCCCATGACCGCAGGCTTGGCCGGCGCCTCGGGAGCGGCCGCCTTGCGCTTGCCGAACAGTCCCGCGACCTTGGACAGCGCCGACTCGCCGCTGGCGGTGACGGACGGCTTGGGCGCCGGCGCCCGCAACAGATCGTCGTACAGGCGCTGCAGATGCTTGACGGCATTCTCCTGCGCCGCGTCGTAGCTGAAGTCGTCGCGCTCGAGGTCGGGCGTAACGCGCGATCGGCGTCTGGGCATTGGCAGCGGACGTCGCGGAGCGGGGTGCAGTCATGGCGGATCGGTGGCCTCATGCAGGAACGAGTGGCGGGGGATTATAGCGCTCGACGAAAGTCTTGACAGCGTCATCCCCGCACGCGAGGTTTGACCCCATCACCGAACCGGTCGATAATGGGTCCGCAACGATCTCAAGCATGGTCGTGCCGGTCACGCCGAGATCGGGCACGACGCCAAAGGAGCGCATAGTGAACGAAAGCAATATCGATTGGATTCTGGCCATCGCCTGCTTCCTCGCGGGCATCGGTATCGGCGCCCTTTGCTACCATCTGCTCAACGCCAACGTGGCGCGCAATCAGAAGGTGCGTCAGCGTCTTGCCGAAACCGAACTCGAGCTCAATCAGGTCCGCGACTCGCTCAACGACCATTCGCCAAGGTCGCCGATCTCGCCTCCAGCATCCAGCGCCAGAGCCAGGAGCTCGAGAGCCATCTGGTACATGGCGCCGATCGCCTGGTCGACGACCTGCAGCTCAAGCGCCGATTGCATGGCCAGAGCGAGGAAGAGGACGCCAACATCGATGTACCTCAGGTTCCGCGGGACTACGCCGACGGCAACCGCGGTACACTGTCCGAGGACTACGGCGTGCGCAAGAAGCGCGAAGAGGAAGAGAACGTCAGCCAGCCGCCGCGCTACTGAGTCCACACTCGCTTCACTGCCGCCGGCGCCTCGCCAGGCGGCAGCCCGCCCCCTGCTGCCCCCGCGCGCGCTCTCGCCTCCTCGCCCTCTGCGCTGATCGCGCTCAAGCGGGGTTATCGATATCCACGAAACGGTGCTCGATATCGAAACGTGCCGCCAGCCACTCGCCCAGCGCCTCGACCCCATCGCGTTCGGTGGCGTGATGCCCCGCCGCCAGATAGGTGATCCCCAACTCCCGCGCCAGATGGGTGGTACGCTCGGAAATCTCGCCGGAAATGAACGCCTGCGCCCCGGCCTCGGCGGCCAGCGGCAGCATGTCTTGGGCGCCACCGGTACACCAGGCGATACGTTCCAGCGGCCCCTTATGCCCCTCGATCAGTAGCGGCCGTCGCCCCAGCGCCAACTCGACTCGAGCGGCGAGCGCGTGGCTGTCCAGCGTGGCCCCGTCGAGCCCAGTATCGGGGGCGCCGTACCACAGAAGCCCCTGCCCCAGCTCGCCATCCAGGCAGCGCTCGGCCACCAGCCCCAGCCTCCGACCGAGACAGGCGTTGTTGCCGAGTTCAGGATGGGCATCCAGCGGCAGATGGTAGGCCAGCAGATTGATGTCGTGGCCCAGCAGTGTGGCGAAGCGGCGGCGCTTCATGCCGGTCACCGCTACCGGCTCGTTCTTCCAGAAATAGCCGTGGTGCACCAGCACCGCATCGGCCTCCCAGGCCACCGCCGCGTCGAGCAGCGCCTGACACGCCGTCACCCCGGTCATCACCCTAGCGATGCGCTCACGCCCCTCGACCTGCAGGCCGTTGACGGTGTAGTCCTTGAACGCTTCAGGACGCAGTTCGGCGTCGATCGCCGCCTGAAGGGCTGCTCGTGAAATCATGCTCTCTCCCGCGCAAAGTCATCGATGAATGTTACACTCGCACTCGAGGTCGACGCCGTCGAGCCCCTGTGCCCGCCCGCGGCATCACAGGCGCCGCCAGGGCATTCGGCGCCAGGCCGCAACGCGCGGCTCGCGACCGCCATATATCCCGGACAGACACCCCGGTGGCGACCTCCCGTGGCCGCTATCAGCCCAAGGACCCTCGCGCATGCGCCGTCACTTTGCCGCGCTATTCTGGCCCACCGTCTGCGGCATCCTGCTCGCCATCGTGCTGCTCTACGCCTTCCCGTCGCTGCTCGGCGGCGGCGCTGACCGCCCCGCCTCCGGCCAGGCTTCCAACGCTAACCACACTACCACCGCTCACCTCCCCGCCGGCAGTGGACGCGAGGCGCCCAGCGTCGAGGAAGCACCGCCGCTGGTACGCGGCAATCCGACGGTGAGCTACGCCGAGGCGGTCAATCAAGCTGCCCCGGCCGTGGTCAACGTCTACTCGTCGAAGATCGTCGACACCCGCCAGCACCCGCTGATGTCCGACCCCTTTTTCCGTCAGTTCTATGGCAAGAATCTACCGCAGCGTCAGCGCATGCTGTCGAGCCTCGGTTCCGGCGTCATCGTCAGCAAGGATGGCTACATCCTCACCAACAATCATGTGATCAACGACGCCGACGAGATCCAGGTCGCGCTGCGTGACGGGCGCGAGGCGATCGCCAAGGTGATCGGCACCGACCCGGAAAGTGATCTGGCGGTGCTCAGGATCGACCTCGAGAACCTGCCGGTGATCAAGCTCAGCAATTCCGAAAACGTCGCCATCGGCGACGTGGCGCTGGCGATCGGCAACCCGTTCGGCGTCGGCCAGACGGTGACCATGGGGATCATCAGCGCGACCGGGCGCGACCATATCGGACTCAACGCCTACGAGGACTTCATCCAGACCGACGCTGCGATCAATCCCGGCAACTCCGGCGGCGCTCTGGTCAATGCCAACGGCTCGCTGGTCGGCATCAATACCGCGATCTTCTCACGCTCCGGGGGCTCGCAGGGTATCGGCTTCGCCATTCCCACCAATCTCGCACGCAGCATCCTCGACGACATCGTCACTCAGGGTCGTGTCATCCGCGGCTGGCTGGGCATCGACGCCCAGCAGATGACCCCCGATCTGGCCGCCTCCTTCGGACTCAAGACCCTGAGCGGTGTGATCATCGCCAACGTGGTGGCCGGCGGCCCGGGGGCCAAGGCCGGGCTCGAACCGGGGGACATCCTGCTGGCAATTCGCGGCAAGCCGATTCTCGACCCGCGCGAGACCATGGTCGATATCGCCGAGATATCCCCCGGCACCCAACTGCCGATCACCATCCTGCGCGATGGCGAGAAGCGCGAAGTGACGCTCACCGTTGGCGAGCGCCCCGAACCCAGTGCCGAAGACGCCAAACACGATACTGACGGCACCTCCACGCCGGAGAGCGGCGCCAAGGGCTCGCACTCGGAGCGTTCGGACACGCCCAGTGACAGCGCCTCGACGCCCGAGGCCGGCTGATACCGCCCTCCCATACTGACATCCTACTCCCACAAACCAGATCGCCGCCCCGAGGGCGGCGATCATTGGCTTTGGTACGACACTGCCTACGGCGCAGCAAAGCGGCTCAGCGCTGCCAGCGACTCTCTGCCGAGCGCGCGTGGGCGGTGAGGGACTCACCCCGGGCCAGCACCGAGGCGGTACGCCCAAGGCGGTCGGCACCGGCGGCCGAGCACTCGATCAGCGATGAGCGTTTCTGGAAATCGTAAACCCCCAGCGGCGAGGAGAAACGGGCCGTGCCCGAGGTCGGCAGCACATGGTTGGGACCGGCGCAGTAGTCACCCAGTGCCTCGGCGGTGTAGCGGCCCATGAAGATGGCACCGGCATGGCGCACCTGCTCGGCCATCTCACGCGGTGCGGCTACCGACAGCTCCAGGTGCTCGGGAGCGATACGGTCGACCAGGGCCACCGCTTGCTCGGGCCCGTCGCAAAGCACCAGGGCACCGCGCCGCGACAGCGACTGGCGAATGATCTCGGCGCGCTCCAGGGTCGGCAGCAGCCGTTCGATGGCGGCGTGTACCGCTTCCAGGTGATCGGCGTCCCAGGTCACCAGAATGGCCTGGGCATCCTCGTCGTGCTCGGCCTGGGAGAACAGATCCAGCGCCAGCCACTCGGGGTCGGTACCACCGTCGGAGACGATCAGAATCTCCGACGGCCCGGCGATCATGTCGATCCCCACCTGACCGAACACCGCGCGCTTGGCCGTAGCCACATAGATGTTGCCGGGGCCGACGATCTTGTCCACCCGCGGCACGCTCTCGGTGCCGTAGGCGAGCGCCGCGACCGCCTGGGCGCCACCGACGCAGAAGACCCGGTGCACGCCGGCCAGGTGCGCCGCCGCCAGCACCAGCTCGTTGACCACCCCATCGGGTGTCGGCACCACCATGACGATCTCCGACACCCCGGCGACCTGGGCCGGAATCGCGTTCATCAGCACCGAGGAGGGATAGGCCGCCTTACCGCCAGGCACATAGATGCCCACCCGATCGAGCGGCGTGACCTTCTGCCCCAGCAGCGTGCCGTCGGCCTCCTCGTATTGCCAGGAGCCGGGCTTCTGCTGCTCGTGGTAGCTGCGGATGCGTTCCGCGGCATGGCTGAGGGCGTCGCGCTGCGCATCCGGCAGCCCGGCGTAAGCCGCGGCCAGGCGCTCGCCAGCGATTTCGAGATCGGCCACGCTGGCAAGGGTCAGCCGGTCGAAGCGCTGGGTGTATTCGATCAGCGCCGCGTCGCCCTGCTGACGTACCGCCATGAGGATCTCGTCGACCCGCGCCGCCACCGCCTGATCGGACACACCCTCCCAGGCCAGCAGCGCGTCGAGGCGCGCATCGAAGTCGGCATCCCGCGTGTTCAGGCGGGCGATGGTCGGAGTTTGGCTCATCGATTCACTCTCTCGGTCATTACCGGCGTCCGGCACGGACGCACGGCACATCACTCAGGATCAGGTGCTCTCGCGGCGGGCGCTGACGGCGCCACGCAGGCGTTCGATCAGCGGTTTCAGGCGCGCATGCTTCATGGTCATCGAGGCCTTGTTGACCACCAGTCGAGTGCTGATCTCCTCGATCAGCTCGCGCGGCTCCATGCCGTTGGCACGCAGGGTGTTGCCGGTATCGACGATATCCACGATCTCGTCGGCCAGATTCATCAGCGGGGCGAGTTCCATCGCGCCATAGAGCTTGATCACCTCGGCCTGGATGCCCTGCTCGGCATAATAGCGGCGTGCGACCTCGACGAACTTCGTCGCCACCCGGCGCCGCGCGTGCGTCGGCTGGGCGCCGACGATCCCAGCGGTCATCAGCCGGCAGCGCGAAATCTCCAGATCGAGCGGCTCGTATAGCCCCTCGGCGCCATGCTCGAGCAGCACGTCCTTACCCGCCACGCCGAGATCGGCCGCGCCCAGCTGTACATAGGTGGGCACATCCACCGCACGGATCACCACCAGCTTGACGTCGGGCAGGTTGGTATCGAACAAAAGCTTGCGGCTCTTGCCGAAGTCGTCCGCCGGCACCACCCCGGCATCCGCCAGCAGCGGCAGCGTCTCTTCGAGAATACGCCCCTTGGAGAGCGCGAGAATCAGTTGATCGCTCATGGTATCTCTACACCCGGCTAGCCCGGCACGCGGCGAATCCGCGCACCCAGCAGCTGCAGTTTTTCCTCGATGCACTCATAGCCGCGGTCGATGTGGTAGATCCGATCGACCAGGGTCTCGCCCTGGGCCACCATCGCCGCCACCACCAGGCTGGCCGACGCGCGCAGGTCGGTCGCCATCACCGGCGCCCCGGAGAGTCGCTCGACCCCGGTCACCACCGCAGTATTGCCCTCCAGGGCAATGTGCGCGCCCATGCGGTTGAGCTCCTGCACGTGCATGAAGCGGTTTTCGAAGATCGTCTCGACCACGGTGCCGGTACCCTCGGCGACCGCATTGAGCGCCACGAACTGCGCCTGCATGTCGGTCGGGAAAGCCGGATAGGGCGCGGTGCGAATGTTCACCGCCCGCGGCCGACGCCCCTGCATGTCGAGCTCGATCCAGCCCTCACCGGAGGTGATCTTGCCGCCAGCCTCTTCGAGCTTGCTGAGCACGGCCTCCATGATGTCGGCGCGGGTGTTGCGCACGCGCACGCGCCCGCCGGTGGCCGCCGCCGCCACCAGGAAGGTGCCGGTCTCGATACGGTCGGGCATGACATCGTAGTGGCAACCGTGGAGCCGCTCGACGCCCTCGATCACGATGGTGTCGCTGCCGTGACCGCTGATCTTGGCGCCCATCGCGATCAGGCACTCCGCCAGGTCGACCACTTCCGGTTCCCGCGCGGCGTTCTCGAGCGTGGTGATACCGTCGGCCAGGGTCGCTGCCATCAGCAGGTTCTCGGTCCCGGTCACGGTCACGGTGTCGAAGAAGATGGTGGCGCCCTTGAGCCGGCCATCGACGCGGGCGCGAATGTAGCCGCCCTCGACGCGGATGTCGGCGCCCATCGCCTCGAGCCCGCGAATATGCAGGTCGACCGGACGCGAGCCGATCGCGCAACCGCCCGGCAGTGACACGTCGGCGGTGCCGAAGTGCGCCAGCAGCGGGCCCAGCACCAGGATCGAGGCGCGCATCTTCTTGACCAGCTCGTAGGGTGCGTGACTGTCGCGCACCTGGGAGCCATCGATCTGAATGCTCATCTTCTCGCCCATCACCGGCTCGATGCCCATGCGGCCGAGCAGCTCGAGGGTGGTGGTGATGTCCTGCAGGTGCGGCAGATTGCCGATGGTGACGGGCTCGTCGGCGAGCAGCGTCGCCGCCAGGATCGGCAGCGCCGAGTTCTTGGCCCCGCTGGCCCAGACCTCGCCGTCGAGCGGGCCGTTACCGGTAATGATCAGCTTGTCCATGGAGGTTCGCTATAGATCGAAAAGAAGTGGCCAGATGACCGACCGTGACGAACGCGTATCCGCCGCCGCGGCGGCGGATACGCTCAGAACCCCGCGTTTTCCGGCGCCTCGGCCCATTGCGCCGGGGTGAAGGTCTTGATGGTGATGGCGTGCAGCGCGCCCGACGCGATCTCGTCGGAGAGGGCGGCGTAGATCAGCTGCTGGCTCTTGACCTTGTTGAGATCGGCAAAGACCTCGCCCACGGCGACGACCTGGAAGTTGCAGCCCTCGCCCTGGATATGGAATTCACAGCCGTCGATTCGATCTTCGAGCAGACGTTTGACGTCGCTGGGTTGCATAGACTCGGCTCCCGTGTGACTGCTGCGCCGGATGCGCAGGGAAAGCCGCATATGGTAGCGGAAAACGCCCTGCCCTGGCGACGTCATAGACAGGCAAAAACGATGCAAGCCAGATCAGCCACAACGGCGTGGGTATCGAAAGGAGAAGAGAGAGACGCGGACCACCAGGCGCCGCGCCCCCCTCCACCGCCCTAGCTATCAAACGAGGCTGCCTCAGGACGAGGCAGGCGACTCGTCACCACGGCAGGTGGTTTCGCGGGCCGGCAGCAGCGGCCCTAGCTCGGTAATGTCCATCAGCCGGCGCAGCGGGCGCGAGAGCGCCACACGCTCCAGGTGCAGCGAATGCTTCTGCACGCTGCGCACCCATACCAGCAGCACGCTGAGCACGGCGCTGCTGGCGATCTCCACGGCGGTCAGATCGAACGAGACCTGCGTCTCGGCCGGCTGGTCTGCCAGCCAGTGCCGGCCCGCCTGGGCCAGCGGGCCGGCACTGTCGAAGTCCGCCTCGCCGCGGATGGTCAGCACGTTACCCTCGACCACCTCCAGCGTGGCGTCCTCACGCTCGAGCAGCAGACTCACGAATCGCCACCCTTCTCGAGCTGATCGGTGTCGACCTTCGGCGCCCAATTGTCGATCACCTTGTCGAAGTCGCGATCATTGTCACGCATCGACTGATCGAACTGATTGCGGAAGGTCAGCCCCAGGTTGATGCCGTTGACGATCACGTTGATCACCTTCCACTGGCCGTCGCTCTGGCGCAGGGTGAAGTTGACCGGATAGGTCTTGCCGTTGGTCGACACCACCTCGACCGGCACCGAGGCCTGATCGTCGTAACGGCCGGCGTCCTCGGCATCCTTCACCCGCAGGGTCTTATAGTCGAACGTGACCAGGCCCTTGGCGTAGGTATCGATCAAGGTCTTGCGGAACACCTTGACGAAGCGCGAGCGCTGCTCCGGCGTCGCCGCCCGGAAATAGCGCCCCATCACGCTGGCACCGATGTAACGGAAGTCGGCGACATCCGCCATGTTGCTATCGACCAGTTTAGCCAGCTCGTCTTCGTGCTGAGCGTAGTAATCCTTCTTGCCCTCGAGCTCCGACATCAGCGAATCGACGCTTTGGCGAATCACCTCGGTGGGTGTCTGGGTCTGCGCCTGCGCGGTCGGAACCACGGCGCACAGCGCCAGCATCAGAGCGGCCACGAAGCCGGCATAGCGGCGGTAACAGCGAATTGCGTTCATCATCGACTCCTTGTCTGCGATCACTTGGCCATGTTCGACACGAACTGCTGGATCAACTGCTCCAGCACCAGCGCCTGCTGGGTGTCGTGAATGACGTCTCCATCGTGCAACATCTTGGGCGACCCGCCCACGGTCAGGCCGACATACTGCTCACCGAGCAGACCGGCGGTGAGAATCGCCGCCGTGGTGTCGTCGGAGAGCTTGCCGTCGAACTGCGAATCGATCTGCATGGTGACCTTAGCGTCGAACCACTTGGGATCGAGCTCGATATCGGTCACCTTGCCAATGCGCACGCCCGACATGGTCACTTTCGCCTGCGGGCGCAACCCGCCGATGTTGGCGAAGTTGGCCGTCAGCGTGAAGGTGTTCTGGGGTACGCCGACGCCCAGGCCACTCACCCGCAGCCCGAGGAACACCAATCCCAGGATGCCGGCCAGCATGAACAGACCGACACCCAGTTCGAGGACGCTATTGCGCTTCATCCGAAATCTCCAAACATCAACGCGGTGAGCACAAAATCGAGGCCCAGTACCGCGAGCGAAGCGTAGACCACCGTACGAGTGGTCGCGCGGGAAATGCCTTCCGAGGTGGGCACCAGATCGTAGCCCTGGAACACCGCGATCCAGGTCACCACCAGGCCGAACACCAGACTCTTGACCATGCCGTTGAGCACATCGCCGACGAAGTCGACGCTGTCCTGCATGTTGCTCCAATAGGAGCCGTCATACACGCCGAGCCAGTCGACCCCGACCAGATGACCGCCCCAGATACCGACCACCGCGAAGATCACGGTGAGGATCGGCAGCGACACGAAACCGGCCCACAAGCGCGGCGCAACGATGCGGCGCAGCGGGTCGACCCCGATCATCTCCATGCTGGTGAGCTGCTCGGTGGCCTTCATCAAACCGATCTCGGCGGTCAGCGCCGAGCCGGCGCGACCGGCGAACAGCAGTGCCGCGACCACCGGTGCCAGCTCACGCACCAGCGACAGCGCCACCATCTGTCCCAGCGCCTCGTCAGCACCGAAACCGACCAGAATGGTATAGCCCTGCAGCGCCAGCACCATGCCGATGAACAGGCCCGAGACCAGCACGATGGCCACCGACATCACCCCAACGAAGTGCATCTGGCGCACCCACAGGTAGAACCCCTCGCGCGAAGGCAGGCAGAAAACGGACTGCACCAGAAAGAGCCCGGCGCGCCCGATCGCCATGAGCACGTCGAGCGTGCCCCGGCCCAGTGCGGCGATACGATCGATCATGAAAACTGCCCCGCGGGCGCCAGGATATCGTCGTAGAAATCCGGCGCCGGATAGTGGAACGGTACTGGCCCGTCGGGCTCGCCGTGGACGAACTGACGTGTATGGGCGTCCTCGTCGACATCCAGCGTCCGCGGCGTGCCGTGGGACATCACCTTGCCGTCGGCGATGATATAGACATAGTCGGCGATGGAGAGCGTCTCCTTGATGTCGTGGGAGACCACGATCGCGGTCAGCCCGAGTGCCTGATTGACCTTCTTGATCAACTGCACCAGGACCCCCATCGAGATCGGGTCCTGGCCGACGAAGGGCTCGTCGTAGAGCACCAGGTCTGGATCCAGCGCCACTGCCCGCGCCAGTGCCACCCGTCGCGCCATGCCGCCGGAGAGCTCCGACGGCATCAGGTGTCGCGCGCCGCGCAGTCCCACTGCCTGCAGCTTCATCAGCACGATGTCGCGAATCATGGCGTTGGGCAGCTCGGTATGGACGCGCAGCGGGAAAGCCACGTTCTCGAACACGTCCAGATCGGAGAACAGCGCGCCACTCTGGAACAGCATGCCCATGCGTCGACGCAGCTTGAAAAGCGCGCGCCGCGGCAGCTTGTGCACATCCTGACCACCAATCAGCACCTGTCCGCGATCCGGCGTCAACTGCCCGCCGATCAGCTTGAGCAAGGTCGTCTTGCCGGTGCCGCTCGGCCCCATGATGGCGGTTATCTTGCCGAGCGGAATCTGCAGATCGACGCCGCGAAACACCTCGGTGCTGCCGCGGGCGAAATGCAGGTCCTTGACCTCGACCATCATCGGGTCATTCATGCACCCTCCACCACTCTGGTTCGAAAGATTATCGAACATTGTATCCTAACCTGGCGGAAAGCGGCCAGCCATGCGCGTCGTCGGCCACGATACTGACTCGCCGCCAGCGATGCGTATCCGCCGTGCGCGATAACAAGTGCGTACGATCGACGGTATACTGCTCCAACCCTAGCGTGTCCGCGCCCGAGCGCCACCCGATAAGGGGCAAGACAGTCCAAAGGGACAAGACAGCCGACAGGGGTGAGCCAGCCGATGCTTCACCGGTCACGGCTCTTTACCGATTACGCCCCTTGACCGGTTACGGCCACGCAGCATGACATCGCAGCACGATAAAGCAGGACGACACATAGCAGGACGACAGAGCAGGACCATGACCCCAGACGCCACCTTCGACTTCCGCGCCAGCGCCCGGCGCACGCTCACTCTCGAACAGCAGGCCCTGAACGAGCTGATCGACAAGCTCGATGTCAGCTTCGATCACGCCTGCCGCACGCTGCTCGAGTGCCGCGGCCGGATCATCGTCACCGGCATGGGCAAGTCCGGGCATATCGCGCGCAAAATGGCGGCCACCTTCGCCAGCACCGGCTCGCCGGCCTTCTATCTGCACCCCGGCGAGGCCAGTCACGGCGATCTGGGCATGGTGACCGAAGGTGACGTGGTGATCGCCCTTTCCAACTCCGGCGAGACCCAGGAGATCACCGGCCTGATCGCCCTGTTCAAGCGCCTGGCGCCCCGCTGATCAGCCTCACCGGCCGCCCCCACTCGACCCTGGCGCGCTACAGCGACGTGCATATCGATGTGGGCGTCTCGCGCGAGGCCTGCCCGCACGATCTTGCGCCCACTTCGTCGACCACCGCGGCCCTGGCGATGGGCGACGCCCTGGCTCTGGCGCTGCTCGAGGCACGCGGCTTCAGCCCCGAGGATTTCGCCCTGTCACACCCCGGCGGCACCCTGGGCAAGCGGCTGCTGCTGCGCGTCAGCGATTTGATGCACGGTGGCGAGCGTCTGCCCTGCGTGCCCGCCGGCAGCCCCCTGCGCGTGGCGCTGCTGGAGATGACACGCAAAGGCATGGGCTTCACCTGCGTGGTGGATGAACATCAGCGCCTGGTCGGTGTCTACACCGACGGCGACCTGCGCCGCACGCTGGACCAACGCGGCGATTTCGACCTGCTCAAGGTCGACGACGTGATGACCCGAGGCGGCAAGACGACGACACCGGACATGCTCGCCGCCGAGGCGGTGCGCATCATGGAAGACAACATGATCACCGCCCTCGCAGTGGTCGAGGCGGGCCGCCCGATCGGCGCTCTGCACATGCACGACCTGCTGCGCAGCGGCGTAATCTGAGATGGCCGCTGCTAACCCCGATGCCGAAGGAGATCGCGTGACAGCCACGCCCCGAACTCGCTCCCCCTGGTGGCGCCGCCTCGGCCTGCTGGCTCTGCTGCTGGCCCTCGGCGGCGGGCTCGCCTATCTCGACCAGCGCAACGAGCGCGCTCCGGCACCAGCGCCCAGCGACCCCGCCGGCGAACCCGACTACTTCCTCGAGAATGCGCGGATGACGCGCTTCGACGAGCAGGGCCGCGCCTATCAGCGGCTCGATACGCCGCGCATGGTGCATACACCGGCCGACGACGTGATCCGGGCCGAGAAGCCCCACGGCTATCTGATCGACGACGATCAGCGCGAGTGGCAGATCACCGGCGACCGCGGCCAACTGGCCGAGAACGGCAACCTGCTCACTCTCGAAGGCAACGCGCGCCTGGTGCAGCCGACCAACGCCTGGAGCCTGGAGACCCAGACGCTCCACTACGACAACCGCAGCGCGCACGCCTGGAGTGACACCTCCTCCGTCTTGCGTCAGCATAACCAGACCATGCGCGGCGATCGTTTCGACGCCTGGATCAACGAAAATCGCATGCGCCTGACCGACAACGTGCAGGGCCGCCTGCCACAGCAACCTAAGGATCAAGGATCATGAGGCGAGAACTCGGCCAACTGCTGGTCTTGACCGCACTGGGACTCTCCAGCCTGCCCGCCCTGGCGTTGGAGAGCGACACCTCGGCGCCGATCGAGATCGCCGCCGACCAGCTCGAACTCGACGATCGCCAGGGTACCGCGGTCTACACCGGCAAGGTCGACATGCAGCAGGGCAGCATGCAGCTCAAGGCCGCCCGGGTCGAGATCAAGCGCGGCAAGAATGGCGAAGTGAGCCTGGTGACCGCCACTGGCGGCGGTGGCGAGCGCGCCTACCTGGAGCAGAAGCCCGCCCCCGACGAAGCCCTGGTCAGGGGCTGGGGCGACAAGATCATCTATCATGCCGCCGAGCGCCGGGTGGAGCTGATCGGCAACGCCGAGCTGCATCAGGCACGCGATACCTTCGACGGCGCCTACGTCGAATACTATCTCAACTCGCGCCGGGTCAACGCGCGCTCGAGTACCAGCGGCGAGGGCAGCGGTGACGGCCGCGTGCGCATGACGCTCACGCCACGCCAGCAGACCCAGTGACGCCCCCTTTCGCGAGGCAAGGAACAAAGCGATGAAAACGCTAACGGCCGCCAACCTGGCCAAGAGCTACAAGGGGCGTCGAGTCGTCCATGACTTCAGCCTGACGTTGCGCCAGGGCAGCATCGTCGGCCTGCTCGGCCCTAACGGCGCGGGCAAGACCACCTCCTTCTATATGATCGTGGGGCTGGTCAAATCCGACGCCGGCAGCGTGCATATCGATGATCGCGACCTGAGCCGCGCGCCGATGCACGAGCGCCCGCGCGGGTATCGGCTATCTGCCGCAGGAGGCTTCGATCTTCCGCAAGCTCAGCGTCGCCGACAACATCATGGCCATCCTGGAGACGCGCCAGGATCTCGATCGTGCCGGGCGCCGCGAGCGCCTGGAGCAGCTGCTGGGCGATTTCCACGTCGACCATATCCGCGACAACCTGGGCATGTCGCTCTCCGGCGGCGAGCGCCGCCGGGTGGAGATTGCCCGGGCGCTGGCCACCGAGCCCGCCTTCGTGCTGCTCGACGAACCCTTCGCCGGGGTCGACCCGATCTCGGTGGGCGACATCAAGAACATCATCCGCCAGCTGCGCGATCGTGAGATCGGCGTGCTGATCACCGACCATAACGTGCGCGAGACGCTGGATATCTGCGACAACGCCTACATCGTCGGCGATGGCCAGATCATTGCCGAGGGTCGCCCTGAGGCGATTCTCGACAACCAGCGCGTGCGAGATGTCTATCTGGGACACGAGTTTCGGCTCTAGGCCACGCCGCCACGCCCGCTGCCCCATCGGCGGCGGCACCCCGCCCCCCTCTCGCGCCTTTCCGCTCCCCACGCTACGGCGCGTGGCATATTTCTTGCATAAAGTTAGCGTTCAAAGCGTTGCATCCCGCTAGGGCAGTCAGTAACGTAGGGTCAACCTATCGACGGCCACCGCGCCCCCTTTCCGTGCCCATGCCATGTCCATGAAACCTTCACTGCAACTGCGCGTTGGCGCCCAGCTGACGATGACGCCACAGCTGCAGCAGGCGATCCAGCTGCTGCAGCTGTCGACGCTGGATCTGCGCCAGGAGATCCAGCAGGCACTCGAGACCAACCCCATGCTCGAGCTGGACGAAGAGTATACCGAGCAGGCGGTCAGCGAGACGCCCGAGGAGGAGTGGGCCAGCGACATTCCCGAGGAGCTCGCCCTCGACAGCGAGTGGAGCGATACCTATCAGGACATCGCTCCCAGCGCCGCCCCGGCCGGCACCGACGAGTGGCCGGACCTAGAGCGCAACGCCGCCGGCACCACGCTCCACGACCATCTCGCCTGGCAGCTCGCCATGGGTGAGTTCGACGCCCAGGAGCGCCTCATCGGCGAGTGTCTGATCGATGCCATCAATGCCGACGGCTATCTCGACGGCACGCTCGACGAGCTCACTGCGGGGCTGCACGAACAGTACCCGGGCGCGATCACTAGCGCCGAGGTCGAACGCATGCTGTTGCGGCTGCAGCAGTTCGACCCCACTGGCGTGGGCGCCCGCGATCTACGCGAATGTCTGCTGCTGCAGCTCGGCGCGCTGCCCGGTGATACCCCGCTGCTGCCCCAGGCCAAGCGTCTGGTGCGCCAGTTCCTGGAGGCGCTGGCCGGCGACGACCGGCGCCAGCTCAAGCGCCGCCTGCGCCTCGACGACGACGAACTCGAGCGCGTCATCGCCACCATCCGCACCCTCGACCCGCGACCCGGCCAGGCCTTCGATCACAGCCAGCAGGACTATGTGATTCCCGACCTGGTGGCTCGCCTGACCCGCGATGGCTGGCGCATCGAGCTCAACGCCGAGGCACTGCCGCGGCTACGCATCCAGCCCGACTACGCTGCCCTGATCCGGCGCGCCGACAAGAGCGACGACAACACCTTCCTGCGCCAGCACCTGCAGGAGGCGCGCTGGCTGATGAAGAGCCTCTCCAGCCGCAACGACACCCTGTTGCGGGTGGGGCGCGAGATCATGGCGCGCCAGGTCGACTTCCTCGAGCGCGGCGAAGAGGCGATGAAACCGCTGATCCTGGCCGACATCGCCACCAGCGTCGACATGCACGAATCCACCATCTCGCGGGTGACCACGCAGAAATTCATCCACACCCCGCGCGGGGTGTTCGAGCTCAAGTACTTCTTCTCCAGCCAGGTGGGTCAGCGCGGCGAGAGCGACAGCGTCTCCAGCACGCACCGCGATCCGGGCCCGCCTGAAGAAACTGATCGGCGAGGAGTCACCGCGCAAGCCGCTCTCCGACAGCAAGCTGGTGGAGTTACTGGCACAGGCCGATATCAGTGTTGCCCGGCGCACCGTGGCCAAGTATCGCGAGGCCATGGGCATCCCCGCATCCAGCGAACGCAAGCGATTGTCTTGAAAGGACTTTCAGAATTCGCGCCAGCGCGCGGCGATCAATCGCCCGCGATCCCTTTGCAGCGCGGAGAAAAGGGTTACAATCAGAGGTGCCACATAAGCCGCAACAGGAGCGCGCCATGCAAGTGAACGTCACCGGCCATCATGTCGAACTGACCGACGCCCTGCGGGACTACGTCAACGAGAAACTCGCACGTCTGGAGCGCCACTACGACAACATCACCAACGTTCAGGTGACGTTGAGCATCGAGAAAGAGCGTCAGCAAGCGGCTTGCACGCTACACGCAGCGGGCGGCGACATTCATGCCGAAGCCAGCGACATCGACATGTATGCCGCGATCGACGCCCTCACCGACAAGCTGGACCGCCAGCTGGTCAAACACAAAGAGAAGGCACAGGCCCGCGCGCAAGGCGCAGGCGCCCGTTAATTCCCCGATGATCACTCTGGAAACCATCCTGCCCCCCGAACGCACCCTCTACGGTGTGACGGGGGGCAGCAAAAAGCGTCTGCTGGAATTCTTCAGCACCTTCATCGCCCAGAATACGCCCAGCCTGGACAGTCAGGAGGTGTTCAGCCGCCTGATCGGGCGCGAGCGCCTGGGCAGTACCGGCATCGGCAACGGGGTCGCCATCCCGCACGCGCGCAGCCCGCACTGCAAGACCCCGGTGGCCGGCTTCATGCGCCTCGAGGATGCCATCGACTTCGATGCCATCGACGGCGAGCCGGTGGATCTGGTGTTCGTGCTGCTGGTGCCGGAAGAGGCCGACGACGCTCACCTATCGCTGCTGGCGGAAGTCGCCGGCATCATGAATCAGGGCAGCGTGCGCCAGAAGCTGCGTCAGGCCGACTCGCAGCACGCGCTCCACGACACGCTGGTCGACGCCATCCGCCACCACCAGGACAGCGAAGACGGATAGAGACTGTATGCGACTCGTCATCATCAGCGGCCGCTCGGGGTCGGGGAAGTCCATTGCGCTGCAGGCGCTCGAAGATCTCGGCTACTACGCCATCGACAACCTGCCGGCCAATCTGCTGGCACCGCTGATCGACGAGCTCAGGTCCGCTCCGCCCTCTCGCCCCAACGTGGCGGTGAGTATCGATGCGCGTAACCTGCCGGACGCGCTGGAGCGTTTTCCGATCCTGCTCGAGGGCGTACGCGAACGCGGCATCGATACCCAGGTGGTCTATCTCACCGCCGATGCCAAGGTGCTGCTCGAGCGCTACTCGGCCACTCGCCGCCGCCACCCGCTGACCCGCGGCAACGACATGACGCTGGCCGAGGCGATCGACAAGGAGCAGGTCTATCTGGCGCCGATCCGACGGGTCGCCGATCTGGTGATCGATACCCGCGGCCTCTCGGTTCACGACCTGCGCGCGCGCATCAGCGAACAGGTGGCGCGCCACAGCGGCGGGCGCCTCACGCTGACCTTCGAGTCGTTCGGCTTCAAGCGCGGCGTACCGCTGGATGCCGACATGGTGTTCGACGTGCGCTGTCTCCCCAACCCCTTCTGGGACCCGAACCTGCGCGCCTTCGACGGCCGCGACGACGAAATCGTCACCTTTCTCGAGCAGTACCCCGACGTGCACGCCATGGCCGGCGACATTCACGCCTGGCTGATCCGCTGGCTGCCGGCCTATCTGGCCAGCCACCGCAGCTATCTCACCGTCGCGGTGGGCTGCACCGGCGGCCATCACCGCTCGTCTATCTGATCGAGCGGCTGGCGCACCACTTCCGTCACGACGACGTCGACATCCGCCTGCGCCACCGCGAGCTCGGGTACATACCGCCCTCTCCGATGAGCTTCCGGCCGAGCGAGGTGGCGATGCCGACGCGTGAACTACGGCTGACCAACCGCCGTGGCCTGCACGCCCGCGCCGCGACCAAGCTGGTGCAGTGCTGTCAGCCGTTCACCGCCCGGGTCGCGGTGCACCACGGCGAACGTATCGCCGATGCTGCCAATATCATGTCGCTGCTGATGCTGGCCGCGCCCTGCGGCACGCCACTGGTAGTCGTCACCGAAGGTGACGACGCGGAGCCGGCAATGGAAGCGATCACCGCACTGTTCGAGGCCCGCTTCCACGAGGACGAGTGACCCGGCACTCACGAGGCCTCATCCTTTGGTTACCCGCTACCAGTTACCCGCCACCTGTATTGTCACGCAACACCTGCCCCCTATCGTCGCGCAACACCCTACCCCTGTCGTCGCGCAACACCCTACCCCACGCCGTCACACGCCTCTTGCTCGCGCGACGACGCTCACTCGGTGCCGGCGCTGGCGCGGCGGATCGCCGGCAGGCAGAACGCGAGCAGCACACCGGCGATCAGGCTCACCGTGCCCAGCGTGATGAAATAGACCACCTCCGTGCGCTGGGTATACCACTCGCCGGCACGTCCGCCGGCGGCGAAACCGAGCGACAGCGACAGGTAGAAGAGCGCGATCATCTGGGTCTGCATCGCGCGCGGCGCCAGCCGCGTGGTGACCGATAGCCCGATCGGTGACAGGCACAGCTCGGCACCGTGAAGCCGAGCAGCAGCGCCACCAGTACCCACAGCGGCATGCCCGCGGCATCGGCGCCCAGCCAGGGTAGATAGCCGAAGAAAGACGCGCCGATCACCAGCATGGCGATCACGAACTTGGCCGCCGACGAGGGCTGGCGCTGGCCCAGGCGTGACCACAGCCAGGCAAAGACCCCGGAGAGCAGGATGATGGTGAGCGCCTGTACCGAGGTCAGCCAACCCACCGGTATCGTCCAGCCGCCCAACTGGCGATCCACCCGTTGATCGAAGAACGCCACGATCACCGTGTAGGACTGCACGTAGAGCGCCCAGTAGACCGCGCTGGCGATGAACAGCGGCACAAAGGCAAGGACCCGGCGGCGCTCCAGCGCCGATACTCTGGCCGAGCGCAGAATGACCACGAAATAGGCCAGCGTGGTGACCACGATCACGCCGAGGATCACATCCGTGAGCGTATCCGCTCGGAGCCAACCGAACACGAGCGCTGCCGCCAGCAGCGCCACCGCCACGATCGCCACCGAACAGATAACGCTTGGCCTCCCCCGCCGCAGCGGCATCGGCGGATGGCGCTGCGCCTCGGCGAGATGACGCCGGCCGAAGGCGTACTGGATCAGCCCCAGCGCCATGCCGATGGCGGCGATACCGAAGCCGTAGTGGAAGCCAGCGCTGCTCTGCAGATAGCCGGTCAGCAGCGGCCCGGCAAAACGCCGAGATTGATCCCCAGATAAAAGATCGAGAACCCTGCGTCGCGTTGGGACTGCCCGGGGCGTAGAGCGATCCGACCAGCGCGGCGCAGGTCGCCTTGACCCCGCCGCTGCCCAGCGCCACCAGGCACAGCCCCAGCGTCACCCCGGGGACCCCGGGCACCAGCGCCAGGGCGATATGCCCCGCCATCACGATCGCCCCCGAGTAAAACAGCGTGCGCTCGGGGCCGAGTATGCGGTCGGCGAACCAGCCGCCGAGAATGGTCGCCAGATAGACGCTGCTGCCGTAGGCGCCGACGATACCGAACGCCGCGCTCTCGGCGATACCCAGCCCACCCCGCGCGCTCTCGTAGTAGAGATAGATCAGCAGGATCGCCTGCATGCCGTAGAACGAGAAGCGCTCCCACACCTCCATGCCGAAGAGCGTCGACAGCGGCCAGGGATGGCCCAGGAACTGACGCGACTCGCCCGCTTGCCGGGACTGATTCATAGCCTCACCCATTTCGTCCTTGATGCCGAGTTTCCCTGACCGCACGCCCGCTTACTGGCCGGCGAGCGTCATCCCATCCACCAGCCAGGCCGGTATGCACGCTGCCGCGGCGGTCGATGTCGTCACCCACCCCCTGCAAGGCGGCGAACATCTCGCGCAGGTTACCGGCGACCGTGAACTCCTCCACCGGATGCGAGATCTCGCCGTTCTCGACCCAGAACCCCGCCCCCCGCGCGAATAGTCGCCGGTGACCGGGTTGAGCCCCTGGCCCATCATCTCGGTGACCATCACTCCGGTGCCCATCTGCCGCATCAGCGCCGCCAGTTCGGTGGTCGTCGCCTGGATGCGCACGTTGCGCGCGCCGCCGGCATTGCCGGTGGTATCAAGGCCGAGGCGGCGAGCGCTGTAAGCCGACAGCATGTAGCTGGCCAGGCGGCCCTGATCGATGAAGACGTTGTCGCGGGTGGCCACGCCGTCCCCATCGAAGGCAGCACTCGCCAGGCCGCCGCGCTCGCGCGGATGCTCGCCAAGGGAGAACCACTCGGGAAACAGCGTCGCCCCGAGCTGATCGCAGAGGAACGAGGACTCGCGGTAGAGCGCCCGCCAGCGATGCTGTTGAGCAGGTTGCCCACCAGCCCACGCGCCATCTCCGGCGCGAACAGCACCGGGAAGCGGCCGGTGCGCGGGCGCCTGGCATCGAGCCGGCGCAGGGTACGCTCGGCGGCGCTGATACCGACCTGCTCCGGGCTGGCCAGGTCGCTCGCCCGGCGCGCCGTGGTGAAGTCGTGGTCACGCTGCATGCGCTCGCCGCTGCCGGCGATCAGCAGGCACGACAGCGAGTGGCGCGTACCGCGGCGGCTGCCCAGAAAGCCGTGGCTGTTGGCATACACCGTCACCGCCTCGGTCGATGACAGGCTGGCGCCCTCCGAGTTGGTGATCCCCGCGCGCTCGCGCCCGGCCTGCTCGCAGCGCAGCGCCAGCTCGATCGCGGCATCGGTATCCAACGCCCAGGGGTGATGCAGGTCGAGATCGGGCAGCTCGGTGGCCATCAGCGCGGCCTCGGCGAGCCCCGCAGCGGGGTCCTCGCCGGTATGCCGGGCGATGGCGATCGCCTTCTCGACCACCGCCCGCAGCGAGGCATCGCTGGCATCCGAGGAGGACGCGTTACCCTTGCGCTGACCAACATAGACCGTGACCGCAATGCCCTGATCGCGCGAGAGCTCGACGCTCTCGGTCTCGCCCAGGCGCACCCCCACGCCGATCCCCTGATCGACACTGGCGCCCACCTCACAGGCGTCGGCGCCCAGCTCGGCGGCGAGCGCCAGCGCGCGGGACGCCCGCTCCTCGAGACGTGACTGCTGTTCGGCGGCATCGAAGGCCTGACTCATGGCAAACTCCTGATCGATGGTGCCCTGACCGCTTCAACGGGCCTGGGCGAGCGGGCGGTGGCTGGTATACTGCGCCACCGACCCGCTGCAATGGTAATGACATGACTTTCGAGGACGCTGCGCCCCGAGCAAGACACAGCTCAAGAAAGAGATGCAGGAACTGCAGGCGCTGGGCGAACGCATCATCGCCCTCGACCCCGCCGTGCGCGCGCGGCTACCGCTCTCCGACGAGATGATTGCCGCGGTGGAGGAGACCGGGCGCATCCGCTCCCACGAAGGGCGCCGACGCCACATGCAGTACGTCGGCAGGTGATGCGCAAGGAGGACCGCGAGGCGATCCGCGCCGCCTTCGAGGCGATCGACCAGGAGCAGGTCCAGCGCAACGCCGCCTTCCACCGCCTGGAGCAGTGGCGCGACCGTCTGATCGATGACGACAGCGCCCTGGAGCCGTTCATCGAAGCGCATCCCAGCGTCGAGCGCCAGACCCTGCGCCAGCTGATCCGCAACGCCCGCGCCGAGCGCCAGCGCGGCAAGCCGCCGGCCAGCGCGCGCAAGCTGTTCCAGCTGATCCGCGACACCGTCGGCTGTGAGCCGCTCGCCGCGGCCGCCCGGCGACCGCGGCCCGTGACTCACGACGCCGTGCCACCGACGGTCAGCTCGTCGAGTTTCAGCGTCGGCTGGCCCACCCCCACGGGTACGCCCTGCCCCTCCTTGCCACACACCCCGATCCCCGTGTCCAGGGCCATGTCGTTGCCGATCATGGAGACCCGCGACATCGCCTCGGGGCCGTTGCCGATCAGAGTCGCGCCCTTGACCGGCGCGGTGATACGCCCATCCTCGATCAGATAGGCCTCGGATGCCGAGAACACGAAGCGGCCCGAGGTGATATCGACCTGGCCGCCGCCGAAACTGACCGCATAGAGCCCGCGCTTGACGCTCTTGACGATCTCTTCGGGGTCATCGTTGCCCGCCAGCATGCAGGTGTTGGTCATCCGCGGCATGGTCACATGGGCGTAGGATTCGCGCCGCGCATTGCCGGTCGGCTGCATGCCCATCAGCCGCGCGTTGAGCTTGTCCTGCATGTAGCCGGTGAGAATGCCATCCTCGATCAGCGGGGTGTACTGCCCCGGCGTGCCCTCGTCGTCGATCGTCAACGAGCCGCGGCAGTCGGCCAGGGTGGCGTCGTCGACCACGGTGACACCGCGCGACGCGACCTGCTCGCCCAGGCGGCCGGCGAAGGCCGAACTGCCCTTGCGATTGAAGTCGCCCTCGAGACCGTGACCCACCGCCTCGTGGAGCAGAATGCCGGGCCAGCCGCTGCCCAGCACCACCGGCATCTGGCCCGCCGGCGCCGCCACCGCATCGAGATTCACCAGCGCCTGGCGCACCGCCTCGCGGGCATAGCTGGTGGCGACGTCGGCGTCGCGCAGCCGGCTCATCGCATAGCGCCCGCCGCCGCCGGCACTGCCCCGCTCGCGGCGCCCATCACGGGCCACGATCACATTGACGTTGAGCCGCACCAGCGGGCGGATATCCGCCGCCAGGGTGCCGTCGCTGGCACACACCAGGACCACCTCGTGCACACCGGTCAGCGAGGCGCTGACCTGGGAGACCGCCGGGTCGGCAGCGCGGGCCACGCGGTCCGCCTGCTTGAGCATGGCGATCTTCTCGTCGGCGGAGAGCCCACTGAGCGGGTCGATCCCGGCGTAGCGCGCGCTGGCAGCCACCATCTGCACCGCTTGCGGTGCCTGACGGCTGCCGCTGCGCGCGATGCCCGAGGCGGTACGGCCGGTCTCGGCGAGCGCATCGGCGCTGATCTGGCTCGAGTAGGCGAACCCGGTCTTCTCGCCGGAGAGCGCGCGCACGCCGACCCCGCCGTCGATGCTGTAGCTGGCGTCCTTGACCTCGCCATCCTCGAGCACCCACATCTCGTGCCAGGTGCGCTGGAAGAAGAGGTCCGCGTAGTCGATACCGGCTCCCATGGCGTGTCCCAGCCCAGCGTCCAGCGACGTCTGGTCGAGGCCACCCGGGGCCAGCAGCAGGCTCGAAGCCTGCTTCAAGGCGCTTTCGCTCATGTCTGTCATTGGGCGTCTTCCCGATTGTGGCAGCCGCGCCGCGCGCTGTGGCGCCCTCTCGCAAAACGCGCGCTCAAGAAACGCACTGTCGCGAGGCGCACCGAGCACGCGGCGGCTGCCGGATTATTGGGCGCTTTCCACGCTGATCTCCGGCGCGGACCAGGGCCCCTGAATGCGATAGTGGACCTGGGTCACGTTGTCGATCCACTGGCCGAACAGCTGATGGAACACGAACAGCCCCAGACCCACCTGCGGCGCCCCGGCCATGATCGCGACCAGCGGCAGGTTCTGGCTCACCGGTACCGTGATACCCAGGCGCTGATCCAGCGTCTGGCGGTTGAGATCGACGCTACCCGATAGCGTGAAGCGCGTCGAGGTGCCATCGACCACCAGCGGCCCGTCGCTCTGGATCACGCCGTTGTAGAGCGTGGCGCTACCCTTGAGGGTGTTGAAGGCGGTGCCACTGCTGGTGACGTCGGAGAAGTCGAGCTTGAGCCGACGCAGGATATTGTCGAGATTGAAAAGCCCCACCAGCTTGGCCGAGGAAGAGTGGACCTGGCGCAGACGGCCGTTGCCCAGATCCACCGCCAGCCGGCCACTCGTCAGCGGCAGCGCGAACTGCCACGGCGCGCCGGGCCAGGCCAGTTGCAGCCGCCCCTGGGCGCGCTCGCTGGTGATCGGCACCTGCTGGTCCAGCGCGACGAAGGCGCTGCCCAGATTTTTCCCCTTGGCCTGCAGGTTGGCGCGGGTGAGGCTGGCACTCCCGCGGCTTCCCAGCGCAGGTTGCCGGAGATGCCCATATCCCCCAGCGTCAGCTTCAGCGGGTCGAGCGTCAGGCCGCGCTCATCGGCACGCCAGCGCGTCTCCAGCGGCCCGAACTGCTGGCCCTGGCGCTCGAAGCGCGCGATCTTCACCTGCCCCGCCGGCGCCCGGGCCAGCCCGTCAGGCAGGGCGATCGGCCGCGGCGCGGTCTCGATCTGATTCAGCAGCGTCTGCCCCATCTCACCCGCTTTATCGCCCTTCGCCGGCTTGGGCGTCAGTGCATCGAGGTTGAGACGCGTCAGCGCCACGTCGATCGGCACCTCCGCCTGCGGCTGCCAGCGCGCGCGGCCAGCGGCAATCTCGCCATCCAGCGACAGCTGCCAGCCGCCGCCGGAGAGGGGCGAGGCGTCGGCCTGCATGCCGCCGAGGCAGCGCCCTTCGACCAGGATGCACGGCGTCGCCAGCGCGACCCGTTTCAAACCGCCGCCGTCGTTGACCGGCACCGCCGCGGGCTTGTCCAGATCGTCGGTGATCGCGGTGGGCACCTCGCGCTGCTGCGCGGCATCGCCGGGGGCCGCCTGCAGTGACGTCAACGCGCTGGCCCAACGCCGAGTATCCAGTCGCTTGGGCCGCCACAGGACGTACCAGCCGGGCTCGCTGGGCCAAGCCGCCTCGGCACCGGGCCAGCCCTCGAGCCACACCTGCCCCTGCACCTGCTCGCCCAAGGTGCGCCAGCGCGCGCGCCCCAGTCGGCCAGGGTGACCGTACCCGAGCCGGCGGCGATATCGGCATCGATGGCCAGCGGCTCGCGTGCCCGTCCGCCTTGCCGAACGGCGCGGGCAGTTGAATAGCAAGCCCTTCGAGATCGCTGCGCACGGAGAGGCTGGCATTGTTCTGGGCATCGAAGGCGACCTCTGCCCGATACGGGAAGAAGCCGCTGCCAGCCCGCCGCCGACCCGCGCGAGCCCCGCCCAGCCGAGCAGCCCACGGGCCAGGGCACGGCCTTCGAAGGTGATACCCGGCCCCTTGGCGCCACCGATATCGAAGGTCGCCAGCAGCGGGCCGTCGAAGGCGCGGGCACCGAGCTGGCCCTGAAGATAATCCTCCCCCTGCTGATGACGATAGTGCAGCGGGCCGTTGATCCCGCCGAGGGTCAACTGTAGCTCCGGGAACGTCAGCGACTCGATATCGGCGTGCCCCTGGACATCGACACTCAGATCTTTCTCGGCATCGCTGTCCGGCGTCATCGGTAGAGCGATGCTCAGCGCCGCCTCGACCTTGCCCTGGCTGCGCCACAGGCCGAAGGTGCGGCTGAGGTCCTCGAGCGGCGCCTGGGACAGAAAGCCGAGCAGGCCCGCACTGCTGCCACTGACGTCACCGTTGATCGCCAGTTTCTGGTCGGCCAGCGTGACCTCGGCATCGCGGGTGGTCAGGCCGTGGCTGGTGGCATGGTCGATCTGCGCCTGCAGGTTCATGTTATGCATCTGCAGATGGCCGTAGACCTGTTCCAGCGCCGGCCAGTCGGGGGCGTACTGCAGCCGGCCATCGGCGATATCCAGCGCCAGCGTGAAGCGATCGTCGGGGTTGGAGAACATCTGCCCCTCGGGCGCCTCCTTGTCGCTCAGGGTGAGCGACAGCCCCAAGCGGCCCTGCGTGACCACCCCGCCGAGGTCGCCACCCAACCACTGCATCAGCTCAGGGTCGTCGAGCGCGCGTGTCGGCAGCCACGGCAACAGCCGCGTGCGCCGCGCATCGGCATCGGCGAAGCTGAGATCGAGCATGAAGGCGCCGGGCTTGTGCTCGGCATGGTAGAGAGTCAGCCCAAAGCGCCCGCGGGCAGTCGCCCCACGCCATCCGGCACGCAAGTGCTCGCCGCTGAGCACTACGCCATCATGGGTCAGATGCCAGTCGATCACCCCGCTAGCGGCGGACAGGTCGAGCGGTTCGGCATATACCGAGGGGATCACGAAGCGAGTATCCGCACTGCCGGCGAACGTCACCCGTCCACCGCGCCCGCGGAAGGTTGCCCAGGCGTCGAAGGGCCCGCCGCCCGGGGCATCGTCCCAGGCCGACACCGAGACACCCTCCAGCGCCGACTGGGCATACCACTCGCCGGCATCGCGCCCCACTTCCAGACCGTCCACCCGACCCTGCGGTTCGAGCTTGCGCAGCGCCTTGAGCAGCGCTTCGGGCAGAGGCAACTGACGCAGCGACGCCGCCATGCCGCCGAGGGCAAAGGGCGTGGTGCGCAACCACCAGCCCTGGGGCGTCGAGCGCGCCTGCAGACGCTGGGGCCAGCTCGGCAGCGGCGCGGCATCCGCGGCAAGGTCCACACCGCCGGCGCTCGCCGCCGCCTGCGTGTCGGAGCCCTGCGCGCCATCTGCCTGAGCCAGACGCAGGTCGTCGGCCCAGGCCTGCCACTGGCCATCGGCATCCCGGGTCAGCCCGCCCTTGACGCCGATATCGTGCAAGCCATGGGTCTTGCCATCGCTGCTGTCGACGACCTGTAGCGTGGGCACGTCGAGAGCCAGGCGTGCCTGGCGAAGGCCACCGTCGCGCCACTCGCCGCCGACCGAGAGCTCGCCGTCGAGCATCGTCAGCGTGCGCGGATAGGGCTGGGTCAGCAGGTTCAGCAGCGGCGTCAGCGCCCGCAGGTCGAGCCGACCCTCGAAGCGCGCCACGGGCCCCGGGCTCGTGCCACGCTCGCCCGCCACATCGGTCTCGATGGAGAGATGCAGGCGCCCCGCGGCCTGGACATCGGCAGGATTCGCCTCGTCCGACCCCGCGCCCGAAGACCCGCCCGGGTGATCTCCCTCCGCCCCGGCCAGACGAGCAACCAGCGATGCCTTGCCGTCGCGGCTGGTCAGATCGAGCTGCGACAGCGTCAGCGCGCGGGTCTCGCCATTGGCATGCAACACCAGGGTCAGGTCGTCGAGCGTCGCCTGTTGCTGGGCCAGCCAGGTGAGCCAGCGGTCGAGATCGGGCGCCGTCGCGGCGGCGTTATCGCCCCCGCCGAACCAGCCGCTGCCGGCACCGTCGGGCCACCCCCAGCCCCCTCGGCACTGCGATAGAGATGCAGCGTCAGGCCCTCGAGCGTCGCCGGCGCCAAGACCGGCGCGCGCCGGTGCCAGCTGGCTACGCTGTCGAGCCGCGTGGGCATGCGCGACCTGCAGCAGCGGCTGACCGCCCTGGCTCTTCAGGTCGAGATCGTCGAGGCTGAGGCGGCTCCGGGTCGAAGCGGGCCAGCGAGAGCGACAGCCCCCCGAGGCTGCCCTGGGTCTCCAGGCTCGAATCGAGAGTCATCAGCGGCGGCGCCAGACGCTCGCTCTGCCAGGCCAGCAGGCGCACCCCACTGACCACCAGCGCCAGCATCAGGGCGAGCACGGGCGACCAGTGTGAGCAGCCAGCGGAGGGTGATGCGCAGCGGGCTCATCGGGTTACATCAACACGATGTCGTACTGTTCCTGGGAGTAGTGCGCCTCGACCTGGAACCGGATCGTCTTGCCGATGAAGGATTCGAGATCCGCCACCGCCGCCGACTCCTCGCGAGCAGGCGGTCGACCACGGACTGCGAGGCCAGCACCATGTAGGTCTCGGGCGAGTAGGCCCGTTCCTCGCGCAGGATCTCGCGAAAGATTTCGTAGCATATGGTTTCCGGTGTCTCAGCGTGCCGCGCCCATGACAGGTAGGACAGGGTTCGCACAGCGTCTGTTCCAGACTTCGCGGGTGCGCTTGCGGGTCAGCTGCACCAGACCAAGCTCGGTGACACCGGTCAGCTTGTTCTTGGCATGGTCGCTCGAGCGCCTTTTCCAGCACGCGCAGAACCTGGCGCTGATGCTCGAGCTCTTCCATGTCGATGACGTCGATGATGATGATGCCGCCGAGATTGCGCAGCCGCAGCTGCCGGGCGATCGCCGTGGCGGCCTCGAGGTTGGTCTTGAAGATCGTCTCTTCGAGATTGCGATGACCGACATAGCCACCGGTGTTGACGTCGATGGTGGTCATCGCCTCGGTCTGGTCGATCACCAGATAGCCGCCTGATTTGAGCTGCACCTTGCGCCCCAGCGCCTTCTGGATCTCGTCCTCGACGCTGTAGAGGTCGAAGATCGGACGTTCGCCGGGGTAGTACTCGATGCACGACTCTACCGTGGGCATGAACTCGCGGGCGAACTCCTTGAGCTTGAAGTAGTTCTCGCGCGAGTCGATGCGGATCTTCTCGATCTGGTCGCGCATCACATCGCGCAGCGTGCGCACGAACAGCGGCAGGTCATCGTAGATCGGGCTCGGCGTGGGTGCGCTGATCCGGCGTTCGGCGACTTTCAGCCACAGCCGCTGCAAAAACACGATGTCAGCGAGCAGCTCATCGCGGCCCACCCCTTCCGCCGCGGTACGGATGATGAAGCCGCCCTGCTGCGCGTCCTCCAGCTCGGACTGGCCGCCTGCGACCAGCGCCTTGAGGCGCTCGCGCTCGGCGTCGTCCTCGATGCGCTGAGAGACGCCGATATGCGGCGAGTCCGGCATGTAGACCAGATAGCGCGAAGGAATCGAAAGATGGGTGGTCAGGCGGGCGCCCTTGGAGCCGATCGGGTCCTTGGTGACCTGGACCACCAGCGACTGCCCGGCATGCAAGAGATGACTGATCGAGGCGGGCTCGGCCTGCGGTGAATCCGGCGCCACCACCTCGTTGACATGGATAAACGCGGCGCGCTCCAGGCCGATGTCGACGAATGCCGCCTGCATGCCCGGCAGCACCCGCACCACTTGCCCTTGTAGATATTGCCGACGATACCCCGGCGCCGACTGCGCTCGATGAAGGCTTCCTGCAGCACGCCGTTCTCGACCACCGCACGCGGGTCTCATCGGCGTCAGATTGATCAAAACCTCACCGCTCATGCGGGCATCCTTGTCACGGGTTGTCGGGCGCGGGTGGAATCCCTCGTCAGTTGCCAGTGCTGCTGGTGGCGATGTCTGTCTCGCTGCCAGGATTATGACACAGGCCCGGCACTCTCCCACAAGGCAGGGCCACTCGGGCGCCCGACGCGATCAGCGGCGTACGCTGGCAAGCTGCGCTACAGCACCCGAATGCCTTGCGCGTCCAGGAGTTCCGCAGTCTCGTGGAGCGGCAGCCCGACCACCGCGGAGTAGCTACCCTCGAGGCGCTCGACGAAAATCGCCGCACGCCCCTGCACCGCGTAGCCGCCGGCCTTGTCCGCCGGCTCACCGGTGGCCCAGTAGGCGGCCATCTCCGCCTCACTGAGCGTGCGCAGCCACACCCGGGTCACCACCCGGCACTCGAGCAGTCCGCGCGGACCGATCAGCGCCACCGCCGAGAGCACCCGGTGCTCGCGCCCTGAGAGTGCGCGCCACATGGCGCAGGCGTGCGCCAGATCGCGCGGCTTGCCGAACACTTCGTCGTCGCATACCACCACGGTATCCGCGCCCAGGGTCGGCAGCGCGCTGCCGGCATGCCCCGCCAGCGCCTTCTCCCGCGCCAGCCGACTGACGAAGGTCTCGGGGGTCTCGTCGCGATCGCGCGACTCGTCGATATCCGCCGGCGCGACCTCGACCGCGATACCGATGCTGGCGAGGAGTTCGCGCCGGCGCGGCGAGGCCGACGCCAGCCGCAGTAGCGGCGTGATGGCTTGGGAAGAAGAGTGGGACGACATTGACATGGACTCCTGACAGCGCCGGCTCAGCCGATACCCAGACGCCGCCTCACGGCCTGCATCATGGTGAACAGCCACGGCCACAGCAGCGCACCGATCAGCGCCGGAATCAGGAACTCCAGACTGACCGAGACCGGGCCGAAGATGGTGCGCAGCCACTGCTCCACCAGCTGCCAATGCCCAAAAGGACGAACACCAGTACCGCCTGTTGCCAGATCGAATAGACCCGGAAGCGCTGGTAGAGCAGCAAGAAGAGGTAGGCCAGCAGCGACAGCGTCAGCGCGTTCTGCCCCAGGGGCGCGCCCTCGATCAGATCCAACAGCAGGCCGAGCACGAAACCATGGATCACCCCCACACGCTGGCGTGGCCACGCACCAATAAGCGAGCAGCACGCCGAGCCAGTCGGGGCGCCACACCAGCCAAACATCGGGCAGCGGCATCACCTGCAGGCAGAGCGCCAACAGCAGGGTGAACCAGACGAACAGATAACCGAAAAGCCCCATGCTCAAGGCGCCCCCTCCGCTTGCAGACGCAGCGCCGCCCTCAGCGCCTCTTCGCTGATCCGATGGGCGTCCGGATGCGCCGGATCCCCCGGCCATATGATCTGACGCGCCATGCTCTCGGGGTCGCCCAGCCCGCTCGCATCCGGCGGCGCAGGCGGAAACAGCAGCAGGAAGTAGCGCGAACGCTCCGGCTGCGCGATCGGCTCGGCGGTAACTTCCATGAACGCCTGGCTAGACTCGCGCTTGACCCGGGTCACTCGCGCTACCGGATAGCCCTGAGGGAAGCGCCCGCCCAGTCCGGAGGTGACAGCAGGTCCGCCCTCACGGATATCGGCGGTGGCCGGCACTGGGGATATCCGCGTATCCAGCTGGCCGGTGCCCTGGGCGATGAAGCGCAGACCGTTGCGGTTGATCTCCACCGGCACCGCATGGTTGGCGTCGGCCACCATCAGCACACGGCTGGTGTAGGCGGAGACCGACACCACCTGACCGATCAGTCCCGAGGCATCCATCACCGGCTGGCCGATATAGACACCGTCACGTCGCCCGCGGTTGATCACCATCTGCTGGGTGAACGGATCGGAGTCCAGCGACAGCAGCTCCGCGGTGATGTAGGGGACGTCGTCGGGGTTGGGCGCGTTGAGGAGTTCGCGCAGATGCACGTTCTCGGCGGTCAGGCTGGCCATGCGCTGAACCCGGTTGGAGAGCGTCAGCAGCTGCTCGCGCAGGCGGCCGTTCTCGTCGATCAGGCTCTGCTTGTCGGAGAACGCCATGGCGCCCCAGCGCACGCCCTCACTGGGCAGGCTCACCAGCCACTGGATCGGCGCCACGATGGAGGTCATATGGGAACGTGCCGACTCCACCGCGCTGAAGCGGTGTTCGGCAAACATCAGCCCGAATGCGAGTACCGCACACAGTAGCATGCGGTACGTCGGCACCGGGCCGTAAGAGAACAGCGGTTTGATAGGCCTCACCCCCGCCTACCGGTGACCGGGCCGCAGGCGCGGCGCCGGTCGCGGATGGCCTCAATCGCTGGAGAGCAGTTCGAAGGTGTGCTGGTCGATCATCTCCAGCGCCTTGCCGCCGCCGCGCGCCACGCAGGTGAGCGGATCTTCGGCGATGATCACCGGCAGGCCGGTCTCCTCGGCGATCAGCTTGTCGATGTCGCGCAGCAGCGCCCCACCGCCGGTGAGCACCAGGCCGCGCTCGGCGATATCCGAAGCCAGCTCCGGCGGCGACTGCTCCAGCGCGCTCTTGACCGCGGCGACGATCGCCGCCAGCGGCTCCTGCAGCGCGTCCAGAATCTCGTGGGAGTTGAGCGTGAAGCTGCGCGGAATACCCTCGGCCAGGTTGCGCCCGCGCACGTCGATCTCGCGCAGCTCGCCACCCGGGTAGGCACAACCCACCTCCTCCTTGATCCGCTCCGCAGTGGCTTCGCCGATCAGGCTGCCGTAGTGCCGGCGCACGTAGGAAGTGATCGCCTCGTCGAAGCGGTCGCCGCCGATACGTACCGACTCGGAGTAGACCACCCCGTTGAGCGAGATGATCGCGATCTCGGTGGTCCCGCCACCGATATCCACGACCATCGAGCCCTGCGCCTCCTCGACCGGCAGGCCGGCACCGATGGCCGCAGCCATCGGCTCTTCGATCAGATAGACATCGCGGGCGCCGGCGCCCTCGGCCGATTCCTTGATCGCGCGGCGCTCGACCTGCGTCGACATGCAGGGAACGCAGACCAGAACGCGCGGACTGGGCGTGAGAAAGGTGCTCTGATGCACTTTGCGAATGAAGTGCTGCAGCATCTGCTCGGTAACGGTGAAATCAGCGATGACACCATCCTTCATCGGACGGATGGCAGTGATGTTACCGGGCGTGCGCCCCAGCATTCGCTTGGCATCGAGACCGACGGCGGCGACGCTACGCATGTTACCGGATTGGCGAATCGCCACGACGGAGGGTTCGTCCAGGACGATACCGCGACCGCGGACATAAATCAGCGTGTTGGCAGTTCCCAGGTCGATCGACAGATCGCTCGAGAACAGCCCCCGTAAACGTTTAAACATGGAAACTTTTACCTAGTCCAGACCGGAACCCTGTGCGGACGCAAACGGTATCATCGTGGGGGGGAAGCAGCAAGCGCGCGCCTGCCAGTTCGGGGCCGAATATGCTAAGGTTTGCGCCATTTCTCGGCCTATCTTCACGGCGCGTTTTTGGGCCCCGTTTTCCACTCCTTTTCGAGACGAGGAACGACACTCATGGCAATCGAACATGCGGACGTATTGAGAGCCGCGCACCTGGCTCGTCTGGGCATCAACAGCGATGCCGAGGCATCCGGCTACGTCGACGATCTGTCACGCATTCTGGAGATGGTCGACCGCCTCCAGGCCGTCGATACCCAGGGCATCGAGCCGCTGTCGCACCCGCTCGACACCACCCAGCGCCTGCGCGCCGACGAGGTCACCGAGGAGAACCAGCGCGAACGCTTCCAGGCCTGCGCGCCGGCTACCGCCGAGGGCCTCTATCTGGTGCCCCGGGTGGTCGAGTAACACACTCGCACGCGAGATCTTTTTCCGGGCCGGCGCCGCGCGGCGCCCACGGTTCCATAGCCAGACCCGCTTCTAGACAGGAACTCTCTCCATGCACGAGATGACGCTCACGGAACTCGCCAAGGGCCTCAAGGCCGGCGACTTTTCCAGCCGCGAGCTCACGACCAGCCTGCTCGACCGCATCGAGCGCCTGGATGGCGAACTCAACACCTTCATCACCGTGACCCGCGACCAGGCGCTGGCTGCGGCCGATGCCGCCGACCAGGCGCGTGCCCGCGGCGACGAGCGCCCGCTGGCCGGGCTGCCGCTGGCGTTGAAGGACATCTTCTGTACCCGCGGCGTGCGCACCAGCTGCGGCTCGAAGATGCTCGATAACTTCGTCTCGCCCTATGACGCCACCGTGGTCGAGAAGCTCGAGGCGGCCGGCATGGTCAGTCTGGGCAAGACCAACATGGATGAGTTCGCCATGGGCTCCTCCAACGAAAACAGCTTCTACGGCGCGGTCAAGAACCCGTGGGACAAGCACGCGGTGCCCGGCGGCTCCTCCGGCGGCAGCGCCGCCGCGGTCGCCGCCGGCTTCACCCCGGCGGCACTGGGTACCGACACCGGCGGTTCGATCCGTCAGCCGGCCGCCTTCTGCGGCGTGACCGGGCTCAAGCCGACCTATGGCCGCGTCTCGCGTTACGGCATGATCGCCTACGCCTCGAGTCTCGATCAGGGTGGGCCGATGGCGCGCAGCGCAGAAGACTGCGCGCATCTGCTCGGCGCCATCGCCGGCCACGACCTGCGCGACTCCACCAGCGTCGCCCCGGGTGGTCCCGGACTACCTGGCCGAGCTCGACACGCCGCTGGCCGGGCTCAAGATCGGCCTGCCCAAGGAGTATTTCGGCGATGGCCTCGACCCGGAAGTCGAGCGCGCGGTGCGCGAGGCGATCGGCGTCTACGAATCGCTCGGCGCCAAGGTGTGCGAGGTAAGCCTGCCGCACACCCACCTGGCGATCCCGGCCTACTACGTCATCGCCCCGGCGGAAGCCTCTTCGAACCTCTCGCGCTACGATGGCGTGCGCTTCGGCCATCGCTGCGATACCCCGGCGGATCTCGAGGATCTCTACAAGCGCTCCCGCCGAAGGCTTCGGCGACGAGGTCAAGCGCCGTATTCTGATCGGCACCCACACCCTTTCCGAAGGCTTCTTCGACGCCTACTACCGCAAGGCGCAGCAGGTCCGCCGGCTGATCCGCCAGGACTTCCTCGACGCCTTCGACGAGGTCGACGTGCTGATGGGCCCGGCCGCGCCGACCCCGGCGTTCGATCTCGGCGCCAAGAAAGACCCGGTCTCGATGTATCTGCAGGACATCTACACCATCGCCATCAACCTGGCGGGCATCCCGGGCATCAGCGTGCCCGCCGGTTTCTCCGGCCAGGGGCAGCGGCCGATCGGCCTGCAGATTCTGGGCCAGCACTTCGCCGAAGCGCAGCTGCTCAACGTGGCGCATCAATTCCAGCTGGCGACCGATTGGCATCGCCGCCACCCGAGCCTCGACCAGGAGACGATCTAATGCAGTGGGAAACCGTCATCGGGTTGGAAGTGCACGTGCAGCTGGCGACCCAATCCAAGATCTTTTCCGGCGCCTCCACCGCCTTCGGTGCCGAGCCCAACACCCAGGCCTGCGCCATCGACCTGGGGCTGCCCGGGGTGCTGCCGGTGCTCAACGAAGGCGCGGTGGCGATGGCGGTCCAGTTCGGGCTCGCCATCGACGCGCACATTCCCGACACCTCGCTGTTCGAGCGCAAGAACTACTTCTACCCCGACCTGCCCAAGGGCTATCAGACCAGCCAGATGGCCCAGCCCATCGTCGGCAAGGGGGAAGTCGAGATCGTGCTGGATGACGACGTGCGCAAGCGGATCCGCATCCACCACGCCCACCTGGAAGAGGACGCCGGCAAGTCGCTGCACGAAGACTTCCACGGCATGAGCGGCATCGATCTCAACCGGGCCGGCACGCCGCTGCTGGAGATCGTCTCCGAGCCCGACATGCGCTCGGCCAAGGAAGCGGTCGCCTACATTCGCGCGATCCACGCCATCGTCACCTACCTGGGCATCTCCGACGGCAACATGGCCGAGGGCTCGATGCGCTGCGACGTCAACGTCTCGGTGCGCCCCAAGGGCCAGGAAGCCTTCGGCACCCGCGCCGAAATCAAGAACGTCAACTCCTTCCGCTTCGTCGAGCGGGCGATCGAGTTCGAGGTCGAGCGCCAGATCGAGTTGATCGAAGATGGTGGCAAGGTGGTTCAGGAAACGCGTCTCTACGATCCGGACCAGGACGAGACCCGCAGCATGCGCACCAAGGAAGAAGCCAACGACTACCGCTACTTCCCCTGCCCCGACCTGCTGCCGGTGATGCTCGATGCCGCCTATATCGATCACCAGCGCACGACCCTGCCGGAGCTGCCTACCGAAAAGCGCCACCGTTTCGAGAACGCCCTGGGGCTCTCGACCTACGACGCCGGCGTGCTCTCCTCGACCCGCCCGATGGCCGAATACTTCGAAGCGGTGCTCGCGGTGTGCGGCGATGCCAAGCAGGCGGCCAACTGGGTGCAAGGCGAACTCTCCGGGCATCTCAACCGCGAGAACATCGACATCAGCAACAGCCCGGTCACCCCAGAGCAGCTGGGAGGCCTGGTCAGCCGCGTGCTCGATGACACCATCAACGGCAAGGCGGCCAAGCAGGTCTTCGCGGCGCTCTGGAACAACGAAGGCCAGAGCGCCGACGAGATCATCGAGGCACGCGGGCTCAAGCAGGTCACCGACACCGGCGCCATCGAAGCGATGATCGACCAGGTCATCGCGGACAGCCCCGTGCAGGTCGCCCAGTACCGCGACGCCGACCCGGAGAAGCGCGGCAAGATGATCGGCTACTTCGTCGGCCAAGTGATGAAAGCCTCCCGCGGCACCGCCAACCCGCAGCAGGTCAACGGCCTGCTCAAGCAGAAGCTGGACGAGGCCTGAGTCGGCACTGCCCGACAAACCAGCCCTGCCCCAATGCAAACGCCCATAGCCAAGGCCATGGGCGTTTGTGTGGTAGGAGCGGAATGCTCTGTTTCACGATCTGTTTGTCGCGGTGCTTTCCCGACGCAGCTTGCGCGGCCAGTAGACCGGCCAGCACAGCATCAATGAGCACCAGTGGGCCACGGCGTGAATCAGCATGAGCGGCGAGGCGATCACTACCAGCGCGATCATCCCCGGGCTCCAGGGCGCGGCGGCCCACTTGTTCTCGAGAAAGCTCCAGGGGGCCAGCAGCGAACGCCACGGCCAGGGGAAGCTGGGGATGCACCTGGGCTTGGGCAGGCTTGCCGGCCCCTCTTCCATATAGCGGCGAATATACTCCCACAGCGCATAGAGCTCATGGTCGCTGCGCAGTGGCGCGCCGAGAAAGACCACATCGTGATACTCGGCACCGGTGCGCTGTTTGAAAAAGAATAGCATCAGGATTTCACGCTTGCGCTGCTTGGTCACTACCTGATCGTCAGGGTCGACCGAGGCCACCACGTCGTCCCAGTCATAGACTTTGTTACCGCCGGCGAAATTGGGCCGGTTGATATAAATCTTGCGCGTCTTGCGATTGAAACGGACTACGATATGACGCTGGACCAGACACTCCATGCGAAATATCCAGAAGAGATAAACAAATGCAGCCACCATAATCAACCATAGACCCCACGTACCTACTGTTGCCAAATAGTCTATAGTCTCAGCGGATCTACCCGTATTAGGCATCACTCCAGTCCAAAAAATACTGCTCAGCCCCAACAAGAAATATGGAAAAAAAACAAGCCTAACAATAGAGGACTTAGACCCAACAACCCCCCCCCCTCCACTCATTGAAGAAGGTTCTAACATCCATATAGGTATCGTTCATCCGGTAGATGGAGCGTGCATCGGATGGCGCGTCGCTGACCTGCCGCTCCTGCATGCCCCGGTACTGCTTGCCGTACTTTTCGGTTGCCTTCTCGAACTGCTTCATATCACCCTCGAACCCGGTGATATCTTTCTTGCTCGCGGTCAGGGTGCGGCGCATCAGCCATTCAACGAAGTACATGCAGGCTCCACTTGGCTGAGATCGCGCAGCGCGCCCGCCAGGGCGCGCTGCGCGGCGACACCTTCATACCGGCCCGGAGGCCGTGCTTTCCCGGCGCAGCTTGCGCGGCCAGTAGACCGGCCAACACAGCAGCAGCGAACACCAGTGGGCCACGGCGTGAATCAGCATGAGCGGCGAGGCGATCACTACCAGCGCGATCATTCCCGGGCTCCAGGGTGCGGCGGCCCACTTGTTCTCGAAAAAACTCCAGGGGGCCAGCAGCGAACGCCACGGCCAGGGGAAGCTGGGGATGCACTTGGGCTTGGGCAGGCTTGCCGGCCCCTCTTCCATATAGCGGCGAATATACTCCCACAGCGCATAGAGTTCATGGTCACTGCGCAGCGGCGCACCGAGAAAGACCACATCATGATACTCGGCACCGGTACGCTGCTTGAAGAAGAACAGCATCAGGATCTCGCGCTTGCGCTGCTTGGTCACCACCTGATCGTCAGGGTCGACCGAGGCCACAACATCGTCCCAGTCATAGACTTTGTTACCGCCGGCGAAATTTGGCCGGTTGATATATATTTTACGCGTCTTGCGATTGAAACGGATCACGATATGGCGCTGGACCAGACACTCCATACGGAATACCCAGAAGAGATAGACAAATGCAGCCAGCATTACCAGCCAAATGCCCCACATAAAAACTGCTGCCACATAATCCAGGACTTCAGCGCTTTCTCCAGTTGTAGGCCACACGCCATGAAAAAAAACATCCAACAAAGGTATAAGGAAGCTAAAAGGAAAACCGAAAACACCTAACAACAAAGGAGACAACCCAAGAACAACCCCCCCCCTCCACTCATTGAAGAAGGTTCTAACATCCATATAGGTATCGTTCATTCGGTAGATAGAGCGCGCATCGGATGGCGCATCGCTGACCTGCCGCTCCTGCATGCCCCGGTACTGCTTGCCATACTTCTCGGTCGCCTTCTCGAACTGCTTCATATCACCCTCGAACCCGGTGATATCTTTCTTGCTCGCCGTCAGGGTGCGGCGCATCAGCCATTCGATAAAATACATCAGGTCACGTCCTGTAAAGCCTGGTGAAAGGCGCCGACCTCTTCGGCGTAATCGGCGTAATAATCGGGGGCGTCTTCCGTGGTAAAGACACAGCGTTTGCACCACGCCTCCAGCGCATCGTCGCCGAAAATCCAGAACCCGATCGTCAGAATGATGCCAGCCCAGGAGGCCACGGCAAAACCGGCCAACAGCACACCACGGATGGCTGCAGTCGCCAAGGAACGGGCCAGTGGCGCCAGTAAGCCGGCCAACTGGCGCGCCAGCGCGGTTTTGCCCTGCTGCGCAACACGGGATAAAAAGGCTGTCGAGGATGCCAATGTCACGGCCGTGCCTAAAATAGCGATACCAACATTGGCCAGAAATCTTGCACCATAAGCCATAAATAAAATCAGGTGACGCTGCTCAAATTGCCGACTTGCTTCGATATAGTCATCAATTGCTGAAAACAGCGCCCCACCGACGCCAGCATCCCTCCCCAGAACGAAAAGCCGCCCAACTGGAAACGGGCCGCCTTGCCCACATCTGTCGAGCGGTATTTCCCCATCACCATGACCATATTGATACTCGAGGCCATGGTGTCGGCAACCGAGCTGAGCACAAGAACGAACGCGCCGGCGATCTTGGCGTAATCCCGCGAATCCTTGTCCTGCTTGGAGAGCGTTTGGCAGAACGCATAGCTTTCGATGATCGCCACTGCCACACCCAGCCGGAATTGCATGAACTGGCTACCGTTCCCTTCCAGCGCCGCTCGCATATCATGTGCGAGGAAGCGCTTGGCCTTGTCAAGTTCACGTGCCGAGCCCTTGCTGAACCAGCGGCGATTGACGCCGATCTGCGCAGCATGCCGAGCGAGCTGTGCACGCACCAACCCCAGGGAAATGCGCAGCGTGGCCCGGTCCATGGTCTCACTGCGCGCCTTCTCGAAGAACCCTTTCATGAACTGGGTATCCATGCCAT